>JAKFDD010000001.1:0-192851 GCA_036676335.1 Arenimonas sp.
GCTGTGTTTACATGGCTAGCCGCAAGTGCCTCCTAACTACGCAATCAAGGGGACCTCCGCATGAAAGTGGCATTCAAGTTATCAACATCCGGCGATGCGTCGGTCCCTTATTTTGGTTGTTAGGCTCAAGTGAATTCAATTCAGTCTCCTGTTAACAGAACGCGCAGTTACGCATTTATTTGTTGGCTTGCATCTCTTGGGGTAGTTTTATGTGGCTATGCTGTTTTTATGGTTGTTTCCAGCAGTTCAATTTTCGGGCTAGTTGCATTTCTTTATTTAGTGCCTGTTCCATCACTCTTTCTAGTTGCAACACTCCCAATTTATTTGTTTCACCACTATGGAAAATACTTTTTGCTTGTCGCGGCCATAGGTTACTACTTGCTCAGTGATTCTATTTTTGGCATTAGAACGGTACAACATTCACCATATTTACTTATATTGCTTGACGTTTCTATTCAACTTTTAATTCCGCAACTGTTAATCGCAATAATACTTTCTCATTTCATGGCCAATGAGAAAGCTAAAATAGCCTAACTACGCAATCAAGGGGACCTCCGTGGAAACATGGCATTCAAGTGAATCATCATCCGGCGCGTCGGTCCCTTATTTTGGTTGTTAGATGCCAATGGCAATTACGTATAACTTAGTCAACAGCACAAAGCGTGAAGTCATCGACTTCAGTCATATTCCTGCCGCTACGAAAAGAGAATTAGCTGGCAATCCTGTTGCTGCAGCGATCATTGCTTGGTATTTGCTTGAGCATCCTGGCGACCAAATCTCTTTCGTCTCAGAGTCAGATGGCGATTGGCCATTTTCAACAGGCTCCGCTAACGAAATCTCAAACTACACCAGCCGTACTCATCAAGTGGTTGAACAACTGATTCAGGCTGGTATTCTGCAAGACAATGGTCGCGAGGTATTTGATGCATCCGAGCCCGATGTCTACATGCGTAAGTTACAAAACATCTGGATGGACTGATTATCGTGTTGGCATCTAACTACGCAATCAAGGTGACCGCCGTGAAAATACTGGTTTCAAGTTTTGTACCCGGTGCGCCGGCACCTTATTTTGGTTGTTAGGCTTTAAAAGAAACAGCCTTAATAATCCACTTTGCAGCAGGCTGTTAAATAAACCTCGTTTTCATTGAAGGAGAGTTCTAAATGAATCAAAAAGTACGTAACAAGGCTCAGCTTCTGATGATTACTGGCATGTCAGTTTTGATAATTTCATCAACAATGCTAACTCAGCAGCACGACGATTTTATTTATGGCTCGTGCTTCGGACTAGGCATCGGGCTTCTTCTGTTAAGTATTTATAGTTTCAAGCGGCAATAAGGACTGTTTCTTTAAGGTCACGCATTTGGTTTCAGGTAGTATCGCTGCCTAGGTCAGAATTGCATCGCAGACTCGGCAGCCTAACTACGCAATCAAGGGGACCTCCGTATGAACATTGCATTCAAGTTATCATCCGGCGCGTCGGTCCCTTATTTTGGTTGTTAGGTGATGGAAGAAGATCTTAGGGCTCTTGTAAAAGCATGCGTTGATACAGGTTTACACATCGGCCTCAATGCCGAGCTCGTGGACGGATTTTGTACTAAACATGATTTAAGTCGCGATCAGTTCACATATGCGTTTGCTAAACATGTAGCCCTAGAATTTGTTCACGGCGAGCTATCCTACTCGGATGGAGACATAGCAATGAATGACCTTATTATCTTCACCGAATATGAAGTCAATCATTTTGCGCTTGATATTTATAATGCTTTCGACTCCGGCGAGTTTCATCATAAGGACGATCCGGCTGGTACCATCTCTTGGCAGAAATACACTTTGCCTGAAGTAATGGAGACTCTTGTCAAAGAAAGCCTGGTGCCATCCACCTAACTACGCAATCAAGGGGACCTCCGTGGAAACATTAGATTCATCCGAATCGTCATCCGGCGCGTCGGTCCCTTATTTTGGTTGTTAGGTCTTATTGTAATCACTTCACTTTTATCAGATTTTGGAGTTTATAAATGAAGCTTTTCCATTGCACCGTAACGTTAGCCTTGCTGCTAACTCAAGCTCCGGCTCAGGCTCAAACGGAGGTAGAAATCTTGAACTCGGTTAGCGGCTTGGTTAGCGAGTGCAAAACGTATATTCAATCCGCAGACTCTAAGGCTGGCGAAACTTCGCCAGAAAGTGCACTGAATGCAGGACTTTGCATGGGATATATTTCAGGGTATGCCGAAATGAACTCTATACACTCCGGCTATTCAAAGACAAAGATGTATTGCCCTCCAAGCATCATTCAATATGATAATTTGATTAGGGTTTTTCTTGCCTGGGCGGAAAAGCATCCAGAATCGTTGAGTAAGCCACGCTACATTGGGCTTACACTTGCAATGCGTGATGCGTATCCATGCATCAAAAAATCTTAACAGATCATCACCTACGACCTAACTACGCAATCAAGGTGACCTCCGTGAAAATACTGGTTTCAAGTTTTGCATCCGGTGCGTCGGCACCTTATTTTGGTTGTTAGGTCGCATCTGTGACATCGACTCAACTTAAAGTACTCGCCGTAGCGGTGCTTGCCGCGGTGGGCTTGTTCCTGTGGGCAAAGTACGTCCTCACTCTTGGTGCGCGTGCTCTTCCAGCATTATTGCTCGTTGGATGGATTTACCTCATCACCCGTCCCATCTCGGATGCCTGGCGCAGGCTCGGACCTAGTCCTGCAATTGTACTTGGCACCTTCGCGGTCCAGGCATTCATTGCCCTCTGGTTTTTAGCTGCAATTGCCGTTGCCGTTCGCAGTCTCACCACCGGGGTTTCCCCTATATCTATGACAAGAGATACCGTTAGTGTTCTCTTTTTTTGGCTGACCGCACCTTTCTGGTGGGCATTCGCTTGTGCACTTGCCATGCTGTTTAGGCGAGCCGCATGATGCGTCCTAACTACGCAATCAAGGGGACCTCCGTGGAAACATTAGATTCATCCGAATCGTCATCCGGCGCGTCGGTCCCTTATTTTGGTTGTTATGCCCTAGGAGAATAAACGTTGCAACTTCAAAGTACGACTATTTACGCGCACGGAAGTAAGTTAATACTCGTTCCACGATGCCGTGAGAAAGGCAAGCCTTTTTCTGTCTACGAATCCGTTGAGGTTTTGTCGAGTGGAGTTAGCTTGGCAACACTCGGTCGTACTATATTAAGTTCTCTCGAGAAAGGCAGGGACGATGTCGCATCTAACAGCGAAGGATTTGATCTTGACGAGTTTGCAAAAATGTTTGGTGAGAGAACTATCGGGGCACTGGAGAAAAGATCTGGAAAAGTGAATGTCTCCATTTCTAGCAAAGACAACAAGCTTCACATATATCCGTGGAAGCGCGATGGCAAGCAAGGCTGGGGTCCAGTTCCTGGGGTTGAACGCATTTTTGAGCTCGATGTCACTCCAAACGATTTAGCTATTTTGTGCAGAGAGTACTTAGCAATTTCTGTAGCCGAATCCCGCGACTAGGGCATAACTATGCAATCAAGGTGACCGCCGTGAATATACTGCATTCAAGTTTTGCATCCGGTGCGTCGGCACCTTATTTTGGTTGTTAGGCGTCACAAAGCAGTACCCATAAGCTCAGGGTAAATTAAATGCCATCTTCTTATCTCTATTGGCTGATTATCGGGTGCGAAGCTTCATTTTGGCTGGTGCTCTTTTTAGGCCTTGCCGCACGCTATCTTTTGCAGCACAAGAAACTCAGCTATTTTCTTTTGCTCGCCTTACCAGTAATAGACTTAGCTCTTCTTTTATTCACTGCCATTGATCTTAGTTCGGGCACTCCAGCGAGCTTTGCGCATGGCTTGGCTGCGGCCTATGTAGGCTTCACTGTTGCTTTTGGGGGGGTTGTCGTGTCTTGGGCGGACCAGCGCTTTGCTCATAGGTTTGCCAATGGACCAGTTCCTTCCAAGGCACCAACACGTGGTTGGCTAGCACTTCGATATGAACTATTTCTGTGGTTTCGCTGCCTCGTCGCGGTAGCGATCACACTGGTTTTACTTATAGGCTTAATTGTCTTCGTCAATAATGAGTCTGCTACAGAAGCACTTAACGAGTGGTTTGGCATCGCCATCGGCAGTGCAATCATATGGTTTTTCTTTGGTCCAGTGTGGGCACTGGCATTCTCATCTTGGCGACGCGATAGTGACGCCTAACTACGCAATCTAGGGGATCTCCGTGGAAACATTAGATTCATCCGAACCGTCATCCGGTGCGTCGGTCCCTTATCTTGGTTGTTAGGCCCTATGGAAACTCCGTTGCGAACCGATTTTTTTAGATGCTTCGATCCAAAGCTAGTCGAGATAGTGTCTGGACGCGAAGTTGAAGCAGCCATGTTCGCCGCTGCCGCGTATCAAAGCGGACTTTGCGATGGAATTTTCGTCAATGGGGATGCTATAGATAATTGGGAGTTCTTGGAAATCACAAAATGCATGTCCAGGTTTGTTTTTAACAAACCATCCAAGAGCTTGAGCAATGTGGACTTTTCGTTGCTGTCGAACGCTGAAAGATTCAAACTAGTAAGTCAGGACTTCTCCATCGACCTCAACAATATGCCAAGACTGGTCGATCTTTGCCTGCAATGGCATCAAAAGCACAAGGGGCTGGAAAATCTTGACCACCTACGCACTCTTCAATTACTTCACGTCGGTCGGTCTGCAAAATCGCTTCCGGTACTTCCATCTGGCTTGACCGAACTGCAACTCTCCTATTACGCCCAAGAGACTCTACAATCGGAGAATACTTTGGACAATTTAGAGACATTGGAAATCTTTTCGGCTAGAAATCTGGTGAGCCTCCCAGAACTTAGAAAACTTAAATTCTTATCCCTTTCGCACATCAATAATTCGTTCTCGTACGCATCCTTACCGTCGTCAATCGAGTCGTTAGAGCTGATACGCTGCCCGCCTATAACGGACTGGCAGGTTCTGAGCCATCTGACTTTGCATTCACTTGATGTAACTTCCACCGAAACGCCGCGAGAACGCTTCCCACGCCTAGTCGACAGCGTGGCCTAACTACGCAATCAAGGCGACCTCCGTGAAAATATTGGTCGCAAGTTTTGCATCCGGCGCGTCGGTCCTTTATCTTGGTTGTTAGACGCCAAACCAAACATTCCACACAATTGACAAGAAAACCAATGAACGGTCTTATCCGCTATCTACCCCTCCTCCTGATTGCCACATTCACATCGCTTCCACTGAAAGCCTCGGAACCGGATCATCCGGAGATCCGCCAGGTCATTGAGTCGTTTCGCACTTCGATTATCGAGCGAGACAAGCCACGTTTCCTTGGCCTGTTTCTGCAAGACAATGTGAACTGGCAAGCCTCCATGGAAGACGAGAGCCTCTCGCGGGTCAAAGTCAAACGACCACAGGCCATCAAGGCCCGTGTAAATCCCCAAAACACTCATCTCGCCTTTGCCGACAGTTTCGCCAAGGATGAGAAGCGAAACGAGGAAACTGTTTCCAACATCAAGATTGACTCTGACGGTGACGCTGCGTCGGTGGGCTTTGATTACGTGTACCTGTATGACGGCCGCGAGATCAATCGTGGAAGGGAGTATTGGCTCATGGTCCGCACCGAGGCTGGCTGGAAGATCACGTCGGTCGCATACTCCATGATCCTTCCACAACCTGCCGCGGCACCCGCAAAATGACATTGGCGCCTAACAATTCATTCAAGCCGAAGCAGCTTCGCGGCTTGGCTTAATTCAGGCGTAAGGCCCAAGGACTGAGATACTCATGACAAAAATTCTTGCTCGGTTTTGGCTGCGGCGCTTTGCGCTGGTATTTCTTTTGGCAAGTGTTGGCCTGGGCGCGGCCGAGGCAATCCAGCGAGGTGTTGCTGGCATCTCCTATTCCGCGGTGTTTGGCTGGAGTGCTGTCGCTGCCTTGTTTGCCTCTTCGCTTGCCGCATATTGGGCTTACACTCGTCAGTGCAAGCTGGTGTTCAAGCCACCGCAATGAGCATGGGTGTACTTGGTGTCGGCAGCGTTCTGACTACGCAATCAAGATGATCTCCGTGAGAATACTGGTTTCATACTTCACATCCGCTGCGGCGGTCCCTTATTTTGGTTGTTGGAAGTCGCCACCATGACCGATCGAGTTTCATGCACTAAATGCGGGGCTTCGATACTCCGCGCCACAGCCGAGCGAACCGAAGGTCTTTGCATGCCTTGCAAGGGAGGTTATCGAGAAAATATCGAGGAATCAAAAGTCAGGTATGAGGAAGATAAAAAGTACCGCGAGAGCGCAGAGCATAAACATTGGTTGTGGTTAGTCGACCAAGTTCATAAGACTGAAACCGGCTTCGCCGGTCTCTCGCATCCGAATAAACTTTATTTCTCGGCTAACTTAGTCAGCGGTGAGGTTTACAACGGCGGGTTTGAGCAATACTTCTTCAACAGCTCGGGCAGCTATTACCATTACGCAGTTGAAGGGTTGCGGGAAATTGGCGCAATAGAGACTCTCCAGCTGCTGTTATCCGCAAGTCGCCTTCTATTCAGCGACGGCCAAGTACCAAGCGATACGGCACAGCGAAGACTCCTCATAAGCAGTCAGTCGGATGAAAATACCAACGAGGCATTGGGTCTGCTTGACCAGATTTTCTACAAAGACCCTGACGGTTTTTCCGAGCTTATGGCAAGATTTGCCAAGGCTCATTCCCTTCACAGCGACTTCTAAGACGCAATCTAGGTGACCGTCGTGAAAATATTGGTTTCAAGTTTCATGTCCGGTGCGTCGGCACCTTCGTGTTTGTTAGGCACCAGATGACAGGTCTTGAATATTTGCAGAAACGAGCACGGGTTGCGTACGCAATTCCACTCTTGCCGCTTTTGCCTGGAATGATTGCCTTAGCTGTGGCACTGCCCTGGACGGACCCAACAAACACTTTTGTTCAATTCTGCACTGCCTACTGGTGGATAATGCTTGGCGTCGGTGGCCTCGCTTCGTTTTTGGCCATGACCATCGGTGTGCGCCTTTTGCTCTGCCCATTTTGTCGTTTTCGGCTATCAAGCGCAGGGGCGGGGCCAATCCAATTTGTCGGCAGCGATTCAAAGGTAAAATACTGTCCCAACTGCGGCGCTAGCTTTTCCGAGCATTTACCCCGTCGCAATGCCAGCTAAAACGCAATCAAGATGACCGCCGTGAAAATACTTCATTCACGTTTTGCATCCGGTGCGCCGGCGGCTTCATGGTTATTAGGTGTCACAGACGATCTTTCGTAGTCACTCACACTCTCGAGAAACACCATGTCCAAGCTTCGCGTAGAAAGTTTCACCATTTCGCTCGACGGTTTCGGCGCTGGCCCAGACCAAGACATCGACAATCCACTCGGCGTGGGCGGCACTTCGCTTCATGGCTGGGCCATGTCGACACGAACGTTTCAGAAGAACGTGTTCGGTAGCGATGGCGGATCGCCGGAGGGTATCGATGAAGAGTTCGCCACTCGAGGCTTTCGGAACATCGGCGCATGGATTCTCGGCAGGAACATGTTCGGGCCGGTTCGAGGACCTTGGCCAGATGAGAGCTGGCGCGGTTGGTGGGGCGAGAATCCGGTCTATCACGTGCCGGTGTTCGTGCTGACCCACTACGCACGTGCACCGCTGGTCATGGAAGGAGGCACGACCTTCCACTTCGTTACCGAAGGCATCGACGCCGCCCTTTCGCAAGCTCGCGAAGCGGCCGGAGGCAAGGATGTTCGTCTTGGCGGCGGCGTAAACACGATTCAACAATATCTTCGCCGACGCCTGATCGACGAGATGCATATTGCGATTTCGCCGGCCCTGCTTGGCGCTGGCGAAAGACTCTTTGAAGGAATAAACCTTCCTGCCCTGGGCTACGCCTGCACCAGGCACGAAAGCTCACCGCTTGCCACTCACGTGGTTCTTGCTCGGCAGTGATCACGGTGACCCGTCGTGAAAATATCGGTTTCAAGTTTTGCGTCCGGTGCGTCGGCACCTTCACGGTTGTTAGAGCCATATGAAAGTTTTTTCGCTGCTCTTATTGGTTGTTTTGCTCAACGGCTGTTCAAAGCTCAAGCCATTACCGCAATGTGCTCAGCAGCCTGACAAATCAAAGCTAAGTTCTGTCGAGACCTTGGCCTTGTCGCATGCGATCGCTAATTTTGGACAGGCCTGCAACATTGGCGATATCCCCTGCGATATTTCTTTGTTTCGTAATAAACAGAATGACATACTCGTGACTGTTGCATTCGTGCATCCGGACCGAGAAACTGGCGAGTGCTATCAAGCTCCCGGTGCTGAGAACGTGGCTTTGTACAACAGCAATGGCGTATTTATTCGCACCATTATTTCGCTGTAGCTTTAACTACGCATTCAAGGTGACCGCCGTGAAAATACGGATTTCAAGTTTTACATCCGGTGCGTCGGCACCTTCGTGTTTGTCAGGTTCAGGAATTTGCAGATGAGCCGAAGAACTCTACTTTCCTGGAGCAGCGGCAAAGATAGCGCATGGGCGCTTCATGTCCTGCGACAAGACCCGCTTATTGATGTTGTCGGCCTATTCTGTACGGTTAACAAGGTGTTTGAGCGCGTAGCCATGCACGGCGTTAGAGTCGCGCTGCTCCAGCAACAGGCGGCAAGCGCCGGTCTGCCGCTATACATCATCGAGATTCCATTTCCGTGCAGCAATAGCGAATATGCCGATGCGATGAGCTCGTTCATTGATATGGCAAGAAAAGAAAATATCGAGTGCTTTGCGTTTGGCGATCTGTTTCTCGAAGATGTGCGGCAATATCGGGAAACAAATCTCGATGGGACCGGAATCACTCCACTATTCCCGCTTTGGGGTATACCGACCAAGCAGCTGTCCCGCGAAATGATCGCCGGTGGACTAAGGGCTGCGATTTCTTGCCTTGACCCAAAACGCCTATCAGAGACATTTGCCGGGAGAGAGTATAACGACTCCTTTTTGAGCGACCTTCCCGAAGACGTTGACCCCTGCGGCGAATACGGCGAATTCCACACTTTTGCATTCGATGGCCCGATGTTTCAAAACCCAATAGAAATATTCTTGGGAGGGACGGTTCATCGCGACGGTTTTGTATTCACGGATTTATTACCGCTTGAACCTGATCATGCAGTCGATGGGGCCTCCGCATGAACATTGCATTCATTTATCATTCGGCGCGCTGGTCTCTTCATGCTTGTTGGACGACAGTGCGAAGTCTACGAATATTATTAGCGGTTTCTTTTCTATCCGGCTGCACGGTGGGCACACAGACGACTGCCGTTGTCTCTCCAAAGAAAACGGTTGTTTGTGAAACCACTTCTTATGTGGCGGAATCCGCTGCGATTGAATTTGATAAGCGCGGCGTACTTATAAGGCACGAGTATGAGGGTGGCACCGGTGGTCACATACTTGAGTCGTTCGAGGTTAAGAGAGGTCAAGGCAAAGTAGTTCTTGAGTACATTCACCAAAGTCTCAGAAAGATCCCCAAGTTCAAGTCAGTAAAATATGACATGGAACTTCTCGAAGGCACCGAGGCTGACGAAACTGACACTTTGCTATGGTTTCATGTAGACACTTCTGAAAACCCGTTGTGCGTCTAACACGCAATCAAGATGGCCTTCGTGAAAATACAAATTTCAAGTTTTGCATCCGGTGCGTCGACACCTTCATGCTTATTAGACCTCATTTAATTTACATGCGCATACTTGAAACAAAGATCCCGCCGCCGATAGTCATGACGTTGTGCGGCGGCCTTGCTTGGGCTGCTGCACGCTATCTGCCAGCGCTTTCTTTCCATTTACCTTTTTTCAATGCGATAGCAATAACATGGGCTGTTTCAGGTTTCGTACTCAACGTTTATCCCAAGCTGGCCTTTAAGCGGAATGGAACTACCGTAAACCCGCTCAAGCCAGGCTCAACCACATATTTAGTCACCTCTGGCATCTATTGCTATACCCGTAATCCGATGTATCTGGGACACAGCATGCTGCTTCTCAGCTGGAGCCTTTACCTGCAAAACCTCGGGGCACTTTTAACGGTCCCGGCCTTCATTGTTTACATCTCGCGATTCCAAATTCTGCCAGAGGAACGTCATTTGTCCGCGCGCTTTCCAATCGAGTATGCTGCGTTTTGTAAACAGGCTCCTCGTTGGCTTTGAGAGCCAAAACGCAATCAAGGTGATCGCCGTGAAAATATTGGTTTCAAGTTTTGCATCCGGTGTCTCGGCACCGCCATGGTTGTAAGGCAGCAGACCAATGATCCGACAAGCCACCCTTCTTCTACTTCTGGCCGGACCTTGCTCAGGACATGCGGCAGAGGCCGCCTCGTGTGCAAGCGATGCGATTTCTCGCGCCAGGCCTTTGCTTGCTCTGCATTTTGGCGAGGGAGACCGAATTTCGATTGAAGATCAGGCCAAGGAACTGCCATCCATTCGCAATCCGGCCAACTCAAAACAGCGGCTGAAGGTGTATGAGGTATGGGGTTTCATCTACAAGGGGCAGTACCGCATGCGGTTCATCTATTACGCGTCAGCGACCACCGGTTGCACTCTGATGGGCCAAGAAATCCTGGAGTACGCGCGACTGTGAGTCCGCGCTGATGCTGGGTGAAGACACTCAAGGAAATAAACGGGAGAAATCTATGGGACGAATCGTTTTAGCCGTAATTGCCGGTTTTTTTTCGTGGTTGATAATGTGGGTCGGAAGCGAGATGACGCTTTCGGCCATTTGGCCGGAATCGTACGGCGCTCATCAACTTGCGTTCCAGGCGGCCATTGAACATGGCGGTCCGTTCACGGCGGATACGACACTGCTTCTCATGCATATTGTGCTTGGCTTAATCGTCTCGACGATGTCGGGATTTCTTGCCGCGCTGATCGCCGGTGAAAACAGGCGCGCGCCGCTAGTCCTGGGCTTTCTGCTGCTGGCCCTTGGTGTACTGAAGGCGCTTATGTCCTGGCCATATGTGCCGATTTGGTATCACCTTATCTTTACGGCACTGCTAATGCCGATGGCGATTATCGGCGGTAAACTGAAAGCCAGCGCCAAGAAATGAGAAGCCTGCTTACAGGCATCGTCTAGCTATTCATTCAAGCGGAGCAAGAATGGCCCCGATTCTCGTCCCCTTATCTCAGGCATTAAGTATCGCTTATGGCCAATCCCGTCATTAAATTGTCCTTAGACCCGCTTGTCGGTATCGGTCCCGTTAAATTTGGAATGTCGCAAACGGTAGCTCGCGCAGAAATGCTCAAGTTGGGAATTGAATTTGGTTCTTCGCAACATGGCTTGGATTATTTTTACGACAATGCCATACAAATTGAATACACAAAGGCTGGCCTCGTCTGCTTCATTGGCATTTCCAGTCATCAGAACATTGTTCCTGTTTACTACGGACAAGACGTATTTTCCTTGACTGCGAAAGAGCTTTTTCACCTGGTAGCAAAAAACGAGGCACGAGATACGCATAGGTTCAATAGCAACGAGTACCTTTTTCGTGACCAGATATTCACCTTGTGGGATGCTGATACACAATACGACTACCGGACACATCGCAAGCGGCAAGTATGGGCGCAAGTAGGTCTCGGCAGTCCGGCGTATCTTGCTTTAGTTGATGAAATCAGGGGCGTCATCTAAGACGCAATCAGGGTGGCCGTCATCGGCATGCCGGTTTCAAATATCGCATTCGGTTCGTCGGCACTTTTATTGTTGTTAGCAACCAGAAGACGGCATCCGTAAGTTCGCAACCCACAGGAGGAATGATGATGCCCAAGCATCGCATTTTCACTACAGAATTCTCCAAGGTGTATCCGCTGTATGTCCAGAAAGCGGAACGTAAAAATCGCACGAAAGCAGAAGTTGACCAAATCATCTGCTGGTTGACCGGCTATAGCCAGGCGGGATTAGAGAAGCAAATCGAATTACAAAACGATATTGAAAACTTTTTTACGCAGGCACCCGCCATTCATCCAAACAGTTCGCTTATCAAAGGCGTTGTCTGCGGCGTTCGCGTGGAGGAAGTGGAAGATCCGCTGATGCAAAAAATACGCTGTTTAGACAAGCTGATTGATGAGCTCGCAAAAGGAAAAGCGATGGAGAAGATTCTGCGGCAATAAGTCCTTATCGCGCATGCCGATATGACTTGTACTGCTTGGTTTGCCGCCATCGGAGTCGTCGTCGTCAGATATCATTGGCTTAGCTCGGGCCTTAGGCCTAAACTTGCGTCATGCAATATCAGCTCATACTCAGGTTTCGCAAGGTGTCCATCGAGTATCCTGATGACATTCAATCTCTCGAGCGCAACTTGGCCGAATCGCTCGGTGACGGCGCAACGCTCGATGGATACGACACCGGCGCGCGCGAGGTCAATCTCTTCATCATGACCGCCGAGCCGGCATCGACATTTCGCCGTTCCAAACCCGTTCTCGAACAACTTTCCCTTCTCGATAAAGTTACCGCCGCCTATCGTCTGGAAGGCGGAGCCCGTTTTACGGTAATCTGGCCACTCAAATACGGCCGCAAGTTTAGCTTGAAGTGACTTGGAAGCCGGCCCAAAACGCAATCATGGTGACCACCGTGGGAATACGGGTTCCAAGTTTCAAATCCGCTGTGTCGGCCACTGCATGGTTGTTGGATGACAGATGAAAAACCAAAGCCTTTGCTTGCCAAAGATCACCCTCTTGATGACCTTAATGTTGTCAATATCAAGCGTGACTGCTGCTGCCGCCACACCGCCCGATATAGCGACCGCGAGTGAGGAAAAATCCGGCAATTCATCTTCGCAACCTGCAGATCGAACGCCGCAGAGTCCGCATTACGAAAATACGCCTGAGCGACAAGCAATGCTGCAAAAGCTGCATGAAACAAGAGCCGCCAGGATCGAGGTTGCCAAGCGAATCAAGGACGAAGAAGCACGTCTATCTATCTTGCAAAAAATAAGCGAGTACCAAACCGCGATAAAACTGACAGTCGGCAAAAACTGGAAGATCGCAAATAAAACACAGCCGTTTAAATGTGAAATAGTATTTACCCAAATCCCCGGGGGGCTTGTCGTATCGGTTGAATATTTGAACTGCCCGGACAATAAAGAAGAAAGACATTTTATTGAACGATCTTTAATGAAAGAGCCCATGCCTTACTCGGGCTTTGAATCCGTTTTTAAACGTAAAATTCATCTGGTGCTGTGCTCTCCCGAGCCGACTTGCCATTAGCTGATGACGCACATTCGATTTTGCCTCGTCCGCTTGTGCGGTTCTCTTCGGTATGATCGAAGTATCAGGCTAAAAGGTGACACGATGATGCGTCACCAAGCCAAAGCCGTCGCGACAGGCGTTCTCATTTTACTTATGGTTATCGGCACTAGCGCCGCTCAAGCACAAACGTCAAACAAGCCAGCACCTCCGACAACGGAGCGCACCGCACACCTGATCGAGGCGTTCGAACGCCAGTCGAAGCCGAGCGAAATGCACTCGGCATTCCCGGCTTGTCGATCGTGGTGATACAGGATGGCGAGGCCCGGGGCTTTGGTTATGCGGACGTCGAAAAGCGCATTCCCGCCACGGTCAGGATCAAGCACCTGCTAAGCCACACATCCGACGGCACGCCCGGCGAGAAATTCAGTGACGACCCGGATCGCTTCGAGTACTTGGCGACGATCCTCGATCGGCAAGCATCCGAACTCAATACCACCCTCAGACTTGAAAATGTCCTGCAAGAAAAGCGGTTAAGGCAATATCATTGAAATCTGTCTTTTCAATCAAGATCGCCTCCGTGAAAATACGGGCTTCAAGTTTCACATCCGGTGCAGGCAGCTTCGTGCTTGTTGGCGCCTTATAACCAGAGTATCGAAAATGAGAATGACTTTTTTTATTTTGCTGATGATATTGCCGCTTTCCGCGGTCGCCGACAAAAAATGGAAATCATACGAGGGCCCGGAAAAGCCGAAAGAAGCGTTGGCTACGTACAATTTGTGGAATTACCCGGGCTTTTTTTCGAATCTCCAGATATTCACGATTTCATTCGATCAGATAAATTTCGAAGAAAAAGGAGGGCTTGGCAATGTGTCCGCGGTCGGGGGGCAAGTCATGCAAACTCCAGGCAAGCACGTCGTGCGCGTCTCCTTCGTGGATTCGAAAAACATATTGTTCCCGGCCTATATGGACTCGAAAACCTTTCCCGGCTGGTATGAAATTGAATTCATCGCGGAGGCCGGAAAGATTTATGCTCCGATCTTCGACATGAACCTGGCCAAAGAGAATATTACCGACAGGATGTGTATTGGCTCGGCCTCCGCCAAAAAAGGTTTGCGTGCAGCGCTTGCAGAAATCAGAAAATCGAAAGTCTATGTTGCATGCGGGCTGCCTACCCTGGACCCAAAAATCGATCGTTCCTCCTGGTGTAAATCCTGGGATGGCTCAGCCAGCCGGACATTGACTTGCAAGCATTGAGATAATTCATTGGTACTAACTTCGCCATCAAGGCGAACACCATCGGAATGAAGGAGGAAAATCAGATGGCCAGAGGCGAATGCAATTGCGGGGCTGTTCAATTCGAGATCGACGAGGAACCTTCCGGCGTCTACGTCTGCCATTGTTCGATCTGTCGCAGGGCGACGGGGAGCAATGGTATGGCGGTGCTAGTCGTTCAGAACAACCAGTTCCGGTGGCTTCAAGGCCAGCAGTCCATCGCGACATGGAAGAAGCCGAATACCGAATGGCAGATCTGGTTTTGCAGTATTTGCGGTTCTCCGGTGCCTGGCGAGAACAATCCAAAGACGATGTACGTGCCGGCAGGCTCGATTACCGATGGCGGTGATGGGCTCCGCGTCATTCACCATGTCTGGGTGGGTTCGAAAGCTGTCTGGGACGAAATTGGCGACACAGGCAAGCAACATGCCGAGGGCTTTCGCGAATAGCGTGCCGTTTTGCAGCGACAAACTGCACCAACGCGTATCAGCATTAGGAGAGTTGCATGAGCCCATCGATCAAGAAAAGCGTGCGGAAGCCAGTCAAGAAAATCACGGCATCGAACAAGAACGTCAACACGTTCGCCGATGAGGAACGAGAGGCGATGAAGACGCGCAACATCGATAGCTATACAACTCCGCTTGGGGAAGCAAAGTATTTCAAATGCCACGCGGCTATCGAATTTCGGCGGTCCGTGACATAAAACACAATCAAGGTGACCGTAGTGGAAATACGAGTTTCAAGTTTTGCATTCAGTGCGTCGGCACACGAGGATCTATGGTAGTTGGAACCGAAATCACGATCATTGTTTGCCTTGTTGCAGCCTTCGCTCTGGTGGCGGCGGAATTGCGTGACTGGCCAATCAGACGGGCTATTTTCAAGATTATTGCCAGCTCGGCATTTGTCATTGTCGCACTACAACTGAATGCCACCGCATCCTTGTATGGCTGCCTGATTCTGGCGGCGCTTGCACTTAGCTGGATTGGCGATGTCTTGTTGCTATCGAAGCAAAGCCGCTTTTTCATGCTTGGACTGGCCAGCTTCTTGATGTCGCATATCGTTTTCTCGATAGCCTTTGCACATCGACCGCTGGGTGGTTTCGCACTGGTTGTCGGGGCTGCTGCAATGAGCTGTGTCGGTCTTGTCGTTCTTCGGTGGCTGTGGCGGCATTTGCTGGGCTTCTATCGGGTTGCCGTCATAGCCTATGTCGCGGCCATTGTTGCGATGTGCTCGCTTGCCATTGCGGTAAGCGCGGCCACGGGGACTTGGCTACTCGCGGCAGGCGCACTGGCATTTGCGATATCGGACATATCGGTGGCCCGAGACCGCTTCGTTGCCCCTGGCTTCGTGAACCGCGCCTGGGGCCTGCCGCTTTATTATGCTGCACAGATATCGCTTGCGTTGTCGGTAAGCGGTGTTTATATAGCTGTTGGCTAAAATTCAGGCGTTCGTTGTTTTACCTCATAAACATTTACCATTTTCGAGGATTTGATGAAAATTTTTTTCGGCAAGGCTTTCTTCTCATTTGGAATTTTACTTTTCATTATTTCCATTGCAGTTCTGGTATTTGGTAGCACCTGGTCCAATCTTCAGCTGGTTTTTTCGGCACAGAGTGCGCATGCGGCTGGCTATGCGTCTGGGCGAGCCATGGCATCACTGATCATTCCGTTTACCGTCTTCTTCTTCGGCTTTGTCGCAGTCACGTTCGGCCGCTATTTGATTGGTCGCAAGAGGCCCAAAAACGCCTAATGAGAATTTCAAAGCGTTTTATCAAGACAACTAAAATTGCGCTCGTATTGTTGCTGTTCGCATCGGCAAGCAGCCTGCAGGCAAGACAGGAAAACTTCGGTGTCATCAAGCTTTCCGCTCCCGCTTATCCGCCTTCGGAGCTAAAGGCAGGACATGAAGGAACAACGCAGATCCTTGTCTCAATAGACAAGGATGGCAATGTTGCGTCTGCCGTCATCCACAAGAGTAGCGGATGGCCGAAATTGGACTCGAGCGCACTGGCATCCGTGAAAAGCGGCAAGTTTCGGCCGGCGACTGATAAAGACGGAAATACCATCGCGTCCTCTGGCGTAATCCCGATTACGTTCGACTCGCCTTATGAATCCGTGGATAGTCAAAGAGCCTATCTCGAGCGCTACTTATCCACGCCCTGCGATCAGTACTTGTCGATGCTGAAGGCAGAGCAACTCAAAGAGCCGTCAATACCGCCGCATATGTCGTACACGTTTAAATGGCCGCTTTTACTCGCCGCCGAACTTCTGCGCGCTGAAGGAAAATCAAACAAGGCAGACACGCTGATGGCTCGTAGCCAGGCTGTATATAATCAACTGGTACAAAATTGCGCTAAAAATCCGGGTTCCACTACTTACACGCAACTCAATCTCGCCATTAAAAAGGCGCAATGAGTCCAAAATGCAATCGAGGTGGCCACGAAATATGTGGCGCCTTCATGCTTGTTAATTACCGAGGAATAATAATGAAGTTCGCACCGCACATTTTTATGGCACTGGCTTTATCTGCGTCGCTGGCTATGGCGGCTGACAAGCCGGCGAAGGGTTTCAAACGCCACGAACTTAGCGCTGGCGTCACGATGGATTTCCCGAAGAAGTGGACGCTAAGCTCGTTTCCCATGCCAATCCCCGGTGCATCCAATTATCGAATTGACACCGGCAAGTTAAGAATTGCGATCACCGGCTTTCCCGCGCCTCCAGCGCAAGACGGTTCCGAAAATCCGACTACGAAAGAAAGCTTCGTTAAAGACACGGCGAGCCAGTCGGCTTCGCAGTATTTGGCTGTATCGAAAGAGAAGGAAGTGGTTCCTGTCGTTTTATCCGGTACCGGATACGTATTGGCATATGCCACCCTCAGCTCGGCCACTGGCGAGCCGGTATTTCCGGCATTTTATGCGCGCACCTACGCTTGCGTTTCTACCGGCATCGTTCGCACAACTTCCACCGTTTATTCAGTCACCATTGGTTCTGATGACTGCAATGGCGCAGAACACCAGGCCGCTTTGGCGGCACTATCGACAATTCATGTGGGTACCTAAAACGCAATAAAACGCCGCCGCTTATCGATTGCATTTCCTCTGTCTTGCTTTTTCCTGTCCGGACCATTTCATGTTTAAAAAATATTCCTTCTTGGCGCTTATTATCCTTACCTCCTGTGCATGGAACCCTGTCGTCACTCCTTATGCTTTTAAAGGGGCGAGTGGTCATGATCGCGATTCCACGGCAACCATCTGGGCCGTTAGCGACAAGACAGACATTTACTTTCGCAAGATTGACGGCAAGGGATTGCCTTCACGAGGCGGTGGCGGCTACCCCATCTCCCTGTCATTACTGCCGGGAACCTACACGATCGAAGTTTTGTTCCAGAATTTCGACGGCCGCTCCGCAATATTTCCAATGACGGTTAACGTTGCCGCAGGTCATACCTACGTAACCAAATACACTATCTCAGCGGACAATCAGCGAGTGGGCGTTGTGCTTGAAGATCGCGGCATGAATACGACATGTCGTTATGAGCGTTACGAAAAAATCAGCGGGAACGCAAAGCTGATATGTCAGTAGTAAATCAGAACCCGCGCAATCGAAACTCCAGAGATCCAGGGCAGATGCCACGCAATGATCCTTTCGCGAGAGCCCGCGATCGCATCATGCGGTATTAGGCTCTCACCATTCATTCAATGGAACGAGAATCGCATCGGTTCTCGCCCCTTTCCTCCAGGGCAATTCGTGAACTTAGAAATTCAGCGCTTCGTAGTGTTTATCCTCGTCTCGTTATTTGTCTTTTACTTTATTCTTCGCTTCGTCACACGCAAACGCGATCAGCGCCCAACTGCTGTTCGTGTCGCGGTGATCTCGGCTATTGTCGTTGTCGGAGGCATGGTTTTTGCCAAGTACGGCCATAATGCAGGCTTGCCGTGGTGGATTTACTACACGTTGCCGGCATTGGCGACTTTGTTACTTCCGCCCTTCGCTTTTCGTCTATCGGGCCAGGAACTGTGGACGTATTTAGCTCTGGCTTTCTTATCTTCCCCTGTCATCCATGTCTTCTTTTCATTTTTCCTGGGCTGGCACGAATACATGCCCTTTATTCATGTGCCATCATTGCGCTCGCTGCTCGGTTAATAAGGCGTCCACCGTGAAAATACTGCATTCAAGTTTTGCATTCGTCGCGTTGGCATCTTCGTGTCTATTCGGCCCCAAGTCATGAGTCCAAAAAAGCACCTCGTTTTGTTACTGCAAGCCAGCCTTGCATGGCTCTTGTTCTGGCTTGTCGGTCTTCCCGACTACTATCAGCAATATTCGCCGATTGTGCTCGGCGTTTTGTGCACCTTGTTGTCGGTCGCGTTTTCCTTGTTCGCGATCTTCATGCTCGCGCGTTGTCGTGAAGAAATCAGATTGTCGCGTGCATTCTGGTTGTCGTTCTATTACACGGTACCATTCGCCATTTACGACGCATTGTATTGCGGCTGGTATCTTGGCCTGGGCGTTGGTTTCCTGGCATCGCATTGGTATTTGACCGTTTTCTACTTTAGCCTGTGGCTGACTTTCATCCCTACTGTCTGGTTGCTCAAGGCTGTCGCTCCGGGAAACCATGAGTCCGCCACTACGGCATAATGTTGACCAGCCATGCAATCAAGCTGAGCGTTGCGAAAGAAATGAAACTTGCCTCGATACTTCGTATTTGCATCTCGGACAAGGCCTTGCGAGCCCGACGGGTCATGGCGGCAAGCGTCGCTATTTTCCTGCTGAGCGGCACTGCGCAAACGGCTTCCTTTCCCTGCCGTTTGGCCAAGAGCAAAACCGAAAAGACCATCTGCGGCAATCCGGAATTGTCGACGCTGGACGAACATCTGGGCCAATATTATGCGGCCGCGCGTTCGATACTGAAGTCCGCCGATCGTTGTCTCGCAAGTGATCAAAAAAACTGGCTGCGTACCAAACGCGATGCTTGCAAGACTGCCGGCTGCCTTCGACAAGCTTACTTGCGACGCCTCGCCGAACTGGATCCTTTGCAACCAGGCGTGACGAGAATTCGCAGTATCGAATTGCCGAGCGTCAAGGCTCTGGTGTGGATTGCGCCGCCCGCATTGGATCGGGTTGCCGCACCGGTGAACAAACAGGCGAAACCACTGGTCGCCCGGGGTGCCGTTCTCAACGAAGTTTCGGGCGGTGATGGTTATGTCCTCCGTGCCCGTGATGGCAGGCGCATGTTGATCGTGCCGCTGATGTTTCTCGAATCGCCCACGACAGAGACCTTGGCATCGCTGGCCCAGGTTGGCGGCTTGTACGAAATTCGCGGTTACTCAGAAGTAAGCGCAGACGGCAGCATGCATTTCGCGTCCAACAGATGCGTCTATATCTATCGCACCGATGGGAAATAAGCTCGCACAGCGTATGGCTAAATCCTTATTCAAGGACTTGATAATCCCTTGGCTGATCAGTGCTGTCTGCGTTGTCGTTTTCTTCGTGATTCATGTAAGCCTCGGCATGATTGGCTGGCCCGTTTGTTTCCTGATTTTCCTGTTCGTCTGCGTGCTGCGCGACAAATCAAGAAAAAGTTCGCTGGAACGACTGGATGCCGAGGCGACGAACCAGGCAAATCCCGCGGATCGGGCTGAACTAATGGCAGAGCTGGGAATACAATTCAATGGCAGCTATTACACATACATGGGTTATGACTACGATAAACTTGAGCATGCCGTTTCACACGCCAAATTTGATTCTGTTTCGGCCAAGCATGTCTGAAACGCAACCAAGATGACCGCCGTGGAAAAGCTGGTTCAAATTTCGTATCCGATGCATCGACACCTTCATTGCCCAGGTATTTATGGTTAATATTCAACCCCGGCTATTCTGGTTTTTGGTATTGCTCGCGCAGATCGGCATTATCGTATTGCCATTCACGCCTTTCTATTCAAGGTTGAATATTTCAGATCCCGGTTTCCTCACTTTCATATTTCGACTTGCCTTCTGCGTTCCGCTGGTTTTAGTCGCGTTGCAAAAGAAATTCTTGCGGCATAATTTCTGGGCGGGTTTCTTTGGCGTATCCGTGGCCTCTTTGATGCTGGGTCTGCTGTCTTTCCTTTCGCTATTTAGTCAAAGCTTCTCCAGTCAGGCCCTGGGCTTTTTGACTTTCGTGTTTGTGCAGCAGATCGTGTGCGTGTTCGGCCAATTTATTTACGTTTATTCGTCCCCGCATTTGTGGCGGAATGCCTGATTCTATTTATGAGCGGAAAAACTGCTGGCTATTCCGGAACGCCGCTCGCCAAGAAACTGGGTATTGTCGAAGCTTGCACGGTTGTCACGCTGCACGCACCGGATGATTACACCGCCTGGCTGGCACCGCTGCCGGCAAACGTGGTGTTCGAACACAAGGTTTCAAAACAGACCTGCATCATCCATGTCTTCAGCGACAACAAAGATCGCTTGAGAACAGAACTTCAAATGCTGCGCACAAGCATTAAGCCCGACGCCGCCGTTTGGGTTTCCTGGCCCAAAAAAGCGTCCAAGGTTCCAACCGATATCACGGAGGATGCAATTCGCGACATTGCATTGCCGCTCGGTTTCGTCGATGTCAAAGTGTGCGCTGTCAGCGAGGTATGGTCCGGATTAAAGCTCGTCATACGGAAAGCACTGCGCCAGCAACAATCTTCTTCGCAATGAAAACCGACCGCTTAATCAAGGTGATTTCCGCAGTCGCATTCGCGCTCTCCGTACTTCCGGGCTGCGTTCCGGTAAAAGCAAACCGGTACACGCTTGATGACGTGCAAGGTTACTGGTGGCAAAGTTGTGATGACCCGGCCGTACAATTTGCGATTCAAGATAACCGGTATTCCGGCGACTTCGAGGGTGAGTTTGCAGTCCGCGTAGAGAACGACTTGCTGATCGTTATTCGTAACGGCGACTCGAATACAGCGTATCGAATTCTCGCTGCATCGCCGGAACGACTGCTTCTTCAATCCGTCATCGCGCCAGAACAGGATTGGCTATTGCGTTCTTGCCCATCCGACCCAAATTGATAAAAAGCAGATGGCGCGCCCGGAGGGTCGAGTCTGGCCGCTTTGAATTCGCGACAGCGGATTCAGGCCAGGCGAGGAGTCGCGGCTTTATCGCGACTGGAAATCCCGACCCGTGTTGATAAAAAGAATGTGGCGCGCCCGGAGGGTCGAGCTTGGCGCTTTGAATTCGCAACAGCGAATTCAGCCAAGCGAGGAGTCGCGGCTTTATCACGACTGTAAATCCCGACCCGTGTTGATAAAAAGAATGTGGCGCGCCCGGAGGGATTCGAACCCCCGACCAATGGCTTCGGAAGCCACTACTCTATCCGGCTGAGCTACGGGCGCAGAACGCATATTTTCGCATGCGCGGGCTGTTTGGGCGAGTGAATTATGACTTTGGCTTGTAAGTTGCCGCGCTGATGCAGGACAAAATGCTGACGATGAACCAGCCAAACGGAAGAAAACTCAAGGTGATCAGCCATGTAATGGCAAAGGCGATGCATGCAAATACGAACCAGAAGATTGCCGATAAAATCCGCCCCTGCACCAGTTGTCCTAGTCCGGGCACAAAAAAACTGCAGATGGCTGCAATTACGTTACCGGTAGAGCCTTGACCGTTGCCCATTGCTATTTCCTTCAGTGTTGTCGTCGGTAGTGAAAAGTATAACGTGTGCAAGACTCGTTGATCACGGCAACTTCCGTTAACCTACACGGATGAATATGGATTCGTTCAAATCCCGGGTTCGCGAACGTGCACCGCATTACTGGGCGCTGATTCGCGGCGACAAGCCGATCGGCATTTTGTTATTGCTGTGGCCGACCTGGTGGGCCTTGTTTCTGGCCGCCGACGGAATGCCGCCGATCAAGATCCTGATTATTTTCACGCTTGGCGTTTGGCTGACCCGTTCCGCCGGCTGCATCGTGAATGATTATGCCGACCGCTGGCTCGACAGCGAGGTCAAACGTACCCAACAGCGACCGATGGCAACCGGTAAGGTGTCGGCGCGCGAAGCGATTATTCTTTTTTGCGTGTTGATGCTGATCGCGTTCGGCCTGGTCTGCCTGACCAATACGCTGACGATATACATGAGCGTGATTGCGGTTTTTCTGGCAGCGACTTATCCGTTTTTGAAACGCTACACCTATTTGCCGCAGGTTTATCTGGGCATCGCGTTCGGTTGGGGCATACCGATGGCATTCACCGCGATTCAAGGAAAAATTCCAACCGAAGCCTGGTTATTGTTCTGTGCGAATCTGCTTTGGACCACGGCTTACGACACCTGGTATGCGATGGTCGATCGCGATGACGATATCCGGATGGGTTCGAAATCGACTGCGATTTTATTTGGCGACATGGATTTGGTGGCACTCGGCGTTTTATATACCGGCTTTATCTGGGCCATGGTTTTGCTCGGTCGCGGCACCGGTCTCGGCATCAATTTTTATATCAGTCTCGCCGTGGCTTGCGGATTTATTGCGTACCAGTTTTCCCGCGGCAGAACCCGCAAACGCGAAGATTGCTTCGTCGCGTTTTTGAATAACCAGTGGGTGGGCTTGTCGATTTTTGCCGGCATTGCGCTCGATTTGCTGATACGAACATGACTTTTGATACGCGACGAATCATGTTCTCCGTTTTTTAATGACGGCAGATTTTAGGAGCTCTCCATGCGTCTTGCCTTGTTGTCCCTGGTTTTATTGCTTAGTGCCTGCGCCACTACGCCAGTTGCCCGCACCCATATTATTCCGGCCGGCTGGGAAAGCTCCTACGATGATTACCATTATTCGCCGGCGGTCCGCGTTGGCGATACCGTGATTGTTTCCGGCATTCCGGCCATGGGTAAAGGCGATTACGAAGCGAAAATTCGTTTCATGTTCGAAGCCCTGAAAAAAACGCTGGCCGCATCGGGCGCCGACTTAGGCGATGTGGTCGAAATAAATACTTTTCATGCGCAGCCAAAAACCACTGCGGAATTCCAGGCCGAATTCGAAGTGTTCAAGAAAATCCATGCCGAATATTTCAAGGAACATTATCCGGCCTGGACTGCGGTCGGCACGACGGCTTTATTGGCCGATGGCGCACCGGTCGAAATGCGGGTAATGGCGATTGTCGGTTCCGGCAAAAATCCGAAAAAAGCCGCCGCATATTCAAAATAATTTTGAGCGTGGTTTTAAGGTGTCGCCACCCGGGCCATCACCCAGATATCGACGCGTTTCGCACCAGCTTTCAGTAACACTTTCGCGCATTCACTGACCGTCGTACCGGTTGTCATCACATCGTCGAGCAAGGCGATGTGTTCCGGCAGGTGGTTCGTGCCGGCAACAAACGCGTCTTTGCAGTTCCGGCGCCGATCACCGGCATTCAGATAAGTTTGTGCTTCGGTATAACGCGTTCTTGCCAGCAGATCAGTATGTAACGGCACACCTTTATGCCGGGTGATTTGTTTGGCCAATTCCAATGCCTGATCAAAGCCGCGTTGTCGTAACCGTTTCGCATGCAGCGGCACCGGTACCAGCGCATCCGGTAAATCGATATGTTGAGTGTTGCGACAAAACAATTCGGCCAGCAAACGTCCGGCGGCCTGGTCTTGATGGAACTTGAATCTAGGCAGCAGCACCGACATCGGCGCCTGATATTGCATCGGTGCAACCGTGGTGTAAAAAGGCGGCGCTTTTCTCAGGCAACTGGCACAGCCCGGGGCCGGGGCCGCCAACGGCAAGGCACACTGGGGGCAGCAGAGCGGGTTGCGTGGCAGTTCCCGCCAACAAGCCGCGCATAGATCAATATCGCCCATGCCCGGTTGGTCGCAGAGCAGGCAATGGGCCGGCAGCAGTGACCAGAGCAGGGTTTTGCGCAGGCCGTCTACTTTTTTCCGCAGGTTTTGGTTGACAGAGAAGTCCATGCTGACCAGACTGCCGGTCTTTACAAGGCTTTACTGTCAGGAATTCCCTATGTCTGCTGTCCTCCGAAAACACTGGTCGCGCGAAGAAGTACTGGATTTGATGAACCTGCCGTTTCCGGATTTGATGCATCGGGCCGGCCAAGTGCATCGCGAACACTTCAATCCACAGGAAGTCCAGGTTTCCACTTTATTGTCGATCAAGACCGGCGGTTGCCCGGAAGACTGTGCGTATTGCCCGCAAAGCGCGCGCTACAACACCGGCCTGAAAGCCCATAAATTGTTGACGCTCGACGAAGTGATCGAAAAAGCCACCCAGGCCAAAAATGCCGGCGCGACCCGTTTCTGCATGGGCGCCGCCTGGCGTTCGCCGAAAGACAAGGACGTGGCGCAAGTCGCCGAAATGGTCAGTGCGGTCAAAGCCCTTGGCATGGAAGCCTGCGCCACGCTGGGCATGTTGAGCCCGCCGCAGGCCGACACCCTGAAACAGGCCGGCCTGGACTATTACAACCACAATCTCGATACCGCACCGGAACAATACGGCAACATCATCAAAACCCGCGAATACCAGGACCGTCTGGACACGCTGGAAAACGTGCGTCAGGCCGGCCTGAAAACCTGCTGTGGCGGCATTGTCGGCATGGGCGAGTCGCGCGAGCAACGCGCCAATTTGCTGCATAGTCTCGCGGAACTACCGGAACACCCGGGTTCGGTCCCGATCAACAGGCTGGTGCAGGTCGAAGGCACCCCTTTGCATGGTACCGCCCTGCTGGATCCGTTCGAATTCGTCCGTACGATCGCGGTTGCCCGCATCCTGATGCCGAAATCGATGGTGCGCCTGTCGGCTGGCCGGGCCGAAATGAATGAAGAGTTGCAGGCCCTTTGCTTCCTGGCCGGCGCCAATTCGATTTTCTACGGCGAAAAATTATTGACGACCGGTAATCCAGATGTTGAAGCAGATCAAGCTTTATTTGCCCGTTTAGGTTTACGCTCTATGCCCCTGATCGAAGAAAGCAAGACGGTCCATGCCGATGTTTTGTGCGCCGACAAAACGCAAACCTGTGTCGCTTAAAAGAAAATGCCCCGAATTTTAATCAGCGATAAAGTCAAAGCCGAGAAACAGGCGCGGATTAATTCCGCTTCGGTCCGGCAACGTCGTATCGTGCAGGCGCGCGAAGGCGTGATCGTGAAATGTGACGGGCGCGAACTGATTAATTTCTGCAGCAACGATTATCTCGGCCTATCGCAACATCTCGATGTGGTTTCCAGCCTGCAGGAATCGGCCGCCTATCATGGCGTTGGTAGTACCGGTTCAGCGCTGGTCTGCGGTTATCATCAGGAACACGCCAGCCTGGAAACCGAAATTGCCGAATGGCTCGGTTATGAAAAAGCGCTGTATTTCGGCAGCGGCTATCTGGCCAATCTTGCCGTGATGCAAAGCCTGCTCGGTCCCGGCGATGTTTGCGTGCAAGACAAATTGAATCACGCTTGCCTGCTTGATGGTGCGCGTCTGGCTTACTGCGAATTGAAGCGTTATCCGCATGCCGATGTGTCTGCCGCGCTGCGGCAACTCACCAGCCATCGTGATGGTGCTGCGATGTTGGCAACCGATGCGGTGTTCAGCATGGATGGCGATATCGCTCCTCTGCTGGATCTGGTATTACTGACGCGCTCGCAAGATGCAATGCTGTATGTCGACGATGCTCATGGCATCGGCGTACTCGGACCGGAAGGTCGCGGCAGTGCCGCCGCAATGAAATTAGGCAGCAAGGAAGTGCCGTTGCTGGTCTTGCCGATGGGCAAAGCGTTCGGAGGCCAGGGCGCCGTGTTGTGCGGCAGCGAAGCCATCATCGGTCATATTGCCGAAACCGCGCGTCCATATTTGTATACCACCGCGCCACCGCCGCCGATGGCGGCCGCAATGCGCGCCAGTCTGAAATTGATTCGTACCGAACCTTGGCGTCGGGCAAAGCTGGCGTCCTTGATCGCGCGTTTCCGTCGCGCCGGTTTTCGTCATGGCTTGCCTTTGCGTGATTCGCAAACCGCGATCCAGCCAATTATTTTGGGTGACAATGCGAAAGCATTGAAAGTCGCGAAAGCGCTGGAAGCTCAGGGTTATCTGGTCAGTGCGATTCGTCCGCCGACCGTGCCCGAAGGTCAGGCACGCTTACGCGTTACCTTGACTGCCTTGCATACCGAAGAACATGTCGACGGCCTGGTCAAAGCATTGGCGAGCGCACTGGAAAACAATCGCAACACTGCCGAAGAAAATCTCAAGGCTTAAATGAACATCGAGCAACGTGGCACCGGCCCCGCGCTGGTGATGATCCATGGCTGGGCCATGCATTGTGAAATTTTTGCGCCACTGACTTCATTACTGGAAAAACACTTCACCTGCTATCTGGTCGATTTGCCCGGGCACGGTCGCAGTCTCGATGATCATTCGAGCTTGAATATCGCCAATATCGCTAAAGAAATTTCAGAACGCGTTCCACGCGCGATCTGGTGTGGTTGGTCGCTTGGTGGTCTGGTCGCTTTGCATGCCTCGCGAAAACATCCATTGCGTGGCCTGGTGATGCTGTGTGCATCGCCGCGTTTCGTCAAAGCCGATCATTGGCCGCATGGCATGGCCGCTTCGATATTCACCGGCTTCGCGAACGATCTGCAAAAGGATTATCGCACCACCTTGGATCGCTTTATCAGTCTGGAAGCGCAGGGTTCGGATCATATGCGCGAAGAACTGCGCTTGTTACGCGATGCCGTGTACGCCTTCGGCGAACCGGCCGAACGTGTGTTGTGCGAAGGTCTGGAGCTACTGGAAAATACCGATTTGATCGAAGCCTGCCAAGAATTGAACATCGCGAGTTTATGGTGTGCCGGAAAACGCGATCGTCTGGTCTCGCCGCAGGCGATGCAGGCGGCAAGCGAAATCAGTACAGGTATCTTCATCGCGATCCAGGGCGGCGGCCACGCACCGTTCTTGACGCATGCCGATCAAGTTGCACAATCCATTCTCGATTTTTCGAAAACGCTGGCATGAAATATTTACGTACTCCGGTCTTGTTTGAAAACGCTTCGCTGCGACGCAATTTCGGTCGTGCCGCCACGACGTATGCACAGGTCGCGGTGTTGCAGCAGGAAGTGGAAAAGCGCCTGATCGAACAACTGGATTTCCTGGAAGACCGGCAACCGCTGCGAGTGCTGGATCTGGGCTGTGGTCCGGGTCACGCCAGCGGCGTAATGAAAAAACGCTGGTCGAAAGCGCAAGTGATTGCGATCGATGCCGCATTGCCGATGCTGAAAGAAGTGCCGAAGCAAACGCGTTTCTGGCGGCCGATAAAACGCGTCTGCGCCGATGCCTCACATCTGCCGCTGGTC
This sequence comes from Arenimonas sp., assembly GCA_036676335.1. Lineage (GTDB taxonomy): Bacteria > Pseudomonadota > Gammaproteobacteria > Xanthomonadales > Xanthomonadaceae > Arenimonas. Next base: position 27,760 of record JAKFDD010000001.1, read on the forward strand.
GATGCCAGCGTCGACGTGATTTTTTCGAATCTGTGTTTGCAATGGGTCAATGACCTACCGGCGACGCTGGCGGAATTTCGCCGTGTGCTGAAACCCGATGGCCTCTTGCTGTTTTCGACATTCGGACCCGACACCTTGCTCGAATTACGCGAAGCCTATTGGCAGGCCGGCGAGAAAAATCCGCCGCTGAGTCCGTTTGCCGCGATCCAGCAAATCGGCGATGCGATGATTGCGGCCGGTTTCAAGAATCCGGTGCTTGATCGCGAGTTGTATCAGCTGACCTATGCCGATGTTCGAACCCTGATGAAAGAATTGAAAGCGATCGGTGCGACCGATGCTAGACCGCAACGTTCACGAGGCATGGCCGGAAAAACCCGTTTGCAGAACATGACCGCGGCCTACGAAAAACTGCGCATCAATAATGTGCTGCCAAGCACCTGGGAAGTGGTCACCGTAATGGCCTGGGGTCCGGCACCGGGGGTGTCGCGTAGAGAGCTCGGGGCCGATATCGCCAGTTTTCCGGCCGATAAAATTCCGGTGCGTCGTCGCGAATAATTTTGTCGGGCCTAGAAGGCCCTCCTACGAGTCCGCGCTTTTGTAGGAGGGCCTTCTAGGTCCGACCGCCGCAATCACCAGAGCGGTGAATCCAGATCGACATTGCCGCCGGTAATAATCAGACCGATTTTTTTTCCGCCGAACCGATTTTTATTTTTGATCAACGCGGCCAACACGGTCGCACTCGACGGTTCCGCCAGAATTTTCAGACGTTCCCAGATCAGACGCATCGCCGCAATCGTTTCAGCATCACTGACAGTAAAAATTTCCAGTTGGTGCGCTTGCATGATCTGCAAATTAATTTCACCGACCGTGGCTCGCAGTCCGTCGCAAACGGTGTCCGAAACGATATTGGTAATGCGTTTATTTGCGCGCAGTGATTCGCAAGCATCCGCCGCGCCCGCGGGTTCCGCGCCTATTGCGCGACACTGTTTCGCTCTACCGGCAACGGCAATCATCGTGCCGCTAATCAGTCCGCCGCCACCGACCGGCGCAATCATGAAATCCAGCGCCGGGCTTTGCTGCAGACATTCCAGTGCCGCCGTGCCCTGGCCGGCGATTACGTCGAGATTGATATACGGATGCACCAGCGCGGCGCCGGTGTTTACGCGGATTTTTTCCGCAGCCTCGTCGCGCGCTTTCATCGTGTTGGCGCAAAACATAATCTTGCCGCCGGCTTGTTCGATCGCTTTCAGCTTGGCCGGATTCGCCCCCTCGGGCACTACGATATGGGCCGGAATATTTCTTGTTTTTGCGGCCAACGCAAGCGCCGCGCCATGGTTGCCGGAAGAATGCGTGACCACGCCATTCGCCGCTGCTTGTTCGCTTAAGCTCCAAACCGCATTGCAGGCGCCGCGGAATTTGAACGCGCCGGCACGTTGGAAATTTTCGCATTTGAAAAACAATTCGGCACCGATCAACTCATTCAACGAGGATGACTGCAATACCGGTGTCACGTGGGCATATGGCGCAATGCGGGCAGCCGCTCGCTGCACATCGCTGAAAGTTGGCATTCCGATTTCCATGTTTATCTCACTCCGTTTTCTTTTGTCCCAACAAGCTGCTCATGCTGGATCCGATTACCACCAAAATGGCCCCGACATAGCCCAGCGTCGTGACATGCTCGGATGCAATCGTTGCTGGCGATATCGAATGCACCAGCGCGACGACCCCTAAACACAATAATGGCGTCACCGCCAAAATTGCCGACACCCGCGAAGCCTGCCAATGCACCAGCGCTTCGGCAAACGCGCCATAGGCAATCAAGGTATTCAAAGCGCAATAGGCTAGCGCCCATGCATGCTTGGTATCGAGCATCAACAACTTTTGCGGATGCGAAAACGGCAATAGCACCAATGAGGCGACGGCATAGATAAAGAACAGAATCATCTGCGAACTCAAACGCAGCAATAATTGTTTCTGGATCAACGCGTAACCGGCCCAGACAACGGCGGCAAAAATGACCGCGCCTGACCCGATTAAATATGCTGATGTTCCCAACGCCGTGCCCTTGAGCTGATCGCTGAAAAACAACAGCAAACCACAGGCAATAATCGCCAGGCCACACCACTGGCCGAATTGGTAAATTTCGCGAAACACGAAAATGCCGCCGAGCGCCATCAACAACGGCGCCAGCTGAATCAGTAATTGTGCATTGGCCGGCGTGGTGTACTGCACACCCCACAAGTAAAAAACATAGTTGCCGATCAGCAATAGGGCCGCCGCACTCAGATGCCACCAGCGTTTGCGATCGAGCGTTGTGAACGCCAATAAACCACCACGCCACCTAAGCCAGACAAACATCACGACGGTTGCGACCAAAAAGCGGAACCAGGTCAGCGTGATCGCATCGAGCTGCTCGAGCGTTACTTTCAGCGCGATCGGCAAACTCGCCCAGCAAGCCGCCGTTATCAAAGCCAGCAACAGACCCAATCGCCAACGGCCCGACGCTTGATGTAAGGCCATGTGCAGTCCTTCTATGCGTTATGTTGCGTATCCTAACATTTCACGACGTTAAGCCTTGGAGTTAAGTCATGATTCACCCGTATTGCACGACACTGCAAACACTCAGGAGTCGCATATGAAACTCAAGCTCGTTCTCGTTGGCCTTGTCATGCTCGGCAGTGCCGGTTGCGTGACCAGCACAAGCAGTTATACGCGCGACATCGTTTATCGCGACGGCAGTTATTACTCGCCGGCCGACGAGCAAAACGGCGATTATTATTACGAGCCCGAGTACGAGTACTCGTACTACGACGACTATCCGTATTACGGTTACGGATACTTCGGCAATTCCTGGTACAGCCATCACGATTACTACCGATGCCGTTTTTCATATCGTTACGATCGTTATTGCGACAGTCGCTGGAACAGCTTCTCGTTCGGCTTCGGCGGCCTGACACTGATTTTCAGCAATTCGAATTACTACGGCTATCCGTACTACGGCAATCACAATCCGTATTACTACTACGGCGGGTATCCGTACTACGGATACTATTCACATCCGCCTCGCCCAGAAAATCGTGGCCCGACCCCAATGCAAAAGCCACGACCACCGCTTGGCTATGTTCCTCCCGCTGACGTCAATGGAAACCCTGGCGGTGTTCGTGTCCCTGGTGAACCCATCATTGTTCAAACCAAACCGGCACTTGCTGGCCAGGATTCAGCCGAACCTATCGTCGGACCTGATTCGGAAATCGATCGCAATCCGTATGTGCGCACGCGGCAACCTCGGCAACCCATCCGTCCGGAAGTTTGGCGGAATGCCGACGGTAATAATCGGAATGACGGAATCGTGATTCGGGAATTACGCCGGCCACGTCCGGAAATTCGTGAAGACGAAGTGCCCAGAATGCGTACCAAGCCTGCTCCGGTAATTGTTGTCGGTGCTTACGATTCCAACAATGCGCCGATCCGGCAAGAACGAAATTCACAGCCAGGTCCGGTAAATAACAACTTGCCTCGTGAGCCACGACCAGTGCCGGCGGTTCGGGTTCAAAATCGCGAACGTGTTGAGCGCGTTGAACGCACGGAACAAAATGAACGAGCCGTTCCGGCTGCGCGTGAGAGCAAAAATGAGACGGGAGATGAGCGTTAAACTTGTTAAGGCCGCGTGAAGACGTTTTGTACGGCTTGAAATGTATGACGTTTTGCGTCGCTTTTTGACGTGTTCTTGTTGGATGAGTTGCCTGGTACTCGGCCTTGGTTCCCCCCGGATCACCCCTGTTCCGAAGAATCAAACCGAGTGCCAGCTTTTAATAAGCCCATAAAAAAACTGGGAGCTCCCCCCGGAGCTCCCAGCCAGCATCCCCCCAATGGTGCTTATTCGCCCCTGTTCAGTCGAACAAGTCATGTAGGGTGCCGGACAATAGGTGCAGGAAACATGCCAATAGTTCGACGAGACTTGTTAAAACTTGTGACACAAGTATTTGGGGCTCAATGCGACTAAAATACGCCTTCCGCCAAAACGACAGATAGGTCGTTCCGGCACTCGATTTCGACTCAATGAAAAACGATTTCTTCCACTACGATGTCATTGTGATTGGCGGCGGCCATGCCGGCACCGAAGCCGCGCTTGCTTCGGCGCGCGCAGGTGCGCGCACACTATTGCTGACTCACAGCATCGAAACCGTGGGCCAGATGAGTTGCAATCCGGCCATAGGCGGAATCGGCAAAGGTCACCTGGTAAAAGAAATCGACGCACTCGGCGGTGCGATGGCGCGTGCGACCGATCGTGCTGGCATCCAATGGCGCACTTTGAACGCCAGCAAGGGCCCGGCCGTTCGTGCGACGCGCGCCCAGGCCGATCGGCAACTTTATAAATCGGCGATTCGCCATATCGTCGAAACCCAGGAAAACCTGACACTGTTTCAGGCACCGGTCGACGACATCGTATTTGAGAACGGCCGCGTTGCTGCGGTCATGACCCAAAGCGGTTTGCGTTTCAACACCAAAGCCGCCGTACTGACGGCCGGAACATTTCTGGCCGGCAAAATTCATATCGGCCTGACCAATTATGCCGGTGGCCGCGCCGGCGATCCGCCGGCGATGACGCTAGCGGAAAAATTGCGCGACGGCCCTTTCGTCGTGGATCGCCTGAAAACCGGCACACCGCCGCGCATCGATATTCGTTCGATCAATTTCGACGGACTAGAAGAACAACCCGGCGACACGCCGATTCCGACGATGAGTTTCATCGGCGAGAAAAGCGAACATCCGCGCCAGATTTCCTGCTGGATTACCCACACCTCCGAACAAACGCACGAGATTATCCGCGGCGGCCTGGATCGCTCGCCGATGTATTCCGGCGTGATCGAAGGCGTCGGTCCGCGTTACTGCCCGAGTATCGAAGACAAAGTCGTGCGCTTTGCCGACAAGACCTCGCATCAGATTTTCATCGAACCGGAAGGACTGGAAACTTTCGAAATTTATCCGAACGGTATTTCGACTTCGCTGCCGTTCGACGTGCAATTCGATTTGGTGCGTTCGATCAAGGGTTTTGAAAACGCACATATCACGCGTCCGGGTTATGCGATCGAATACGATTATTTCGATCCGCGCGGCCTGAAAGCTTCGCTGGAAACCAAGGGCATCAATGGACTGTTCTTTGCCGGCCAAATCAATGGCACCACCGGTTACGAAGAAGCCGGTGCACAAGGCCTGATCGCCGGTTTGAATGCCGCACGTTTGACGCAAGACAAGCCGGCCTGGACGCCGCGCCGCGATGAAGCCTATATCGGCGTGTTGATTGACGACTTGATCACGCACGGCACCACCGAGCCGTATCGGATGTTCACTTCGCGCGCCGAATATCGTCTGCAATTACGCGAAGACAATGCCGACACCCGTCTGACCGAAATCGGTCATCAAATGGGTATCGTCGACGAACAACGCTGGGCGGCTTTCTCCCGTAAAGCCGAAGCGGTGAAAACCGAAACCGAACGTCTGCAAAAAATCTGGGCAACCCCGACCAATGCTTTGGGCGCCGCCGTGCAAGCGCAATTGAATGTTCCGATCAGCCGCGAATGCAATGTGCTGGATTTGATCAAGCGCCCCGAAATTACCTATGCCAGTTTAATGTCGGTCGCCGATTTGGGCCCCGGCGTCAGCGATGACAAAGTCGCCGAGCAAATCGAAATCGGCGTGAAATATTCCGGTTATCTGGACCGGCAAAAAGAAGATATCGAACGCAACCGCCGTCATGAAGACACCGAAATTCCGGAAGATTTCGAATACAAAAATATCTCCGGGCTCGGCAACGAGCTGGAAGCCAAACTGATCAAGGTTCGCCCACAAACCATTGGCCAGGCACAACGCATTCCCGGCATGACCCCGGCCGCCATTTCGCTGCTTTTGGTTACCCTGAGCAAGCGCCGTCGAGTAGCGTGAAACCGACTTTCGCGATTTAAATCCGGCAATCGGCACTAATCGCTCAAATAAATCGCAAAAAAAGCCACCTACGCAGTGGTATGGCGGTGAAAGTTCAATTAAAGTTAAGGCTCTAACCGAGGTACACCTCGGAGGTGGGCCAAAGCGGTCTGCGGGGGAGGGGGTCACTTTCAACCAAGTGAGACCAAGCCGCGACGTGACGCTCTATATTTTTGTTCATGCTCAGGAGTAAATCATGCCCCGTATTTCCCATCTCGCTGTTGCTTGTGCTTTGGCACTCGGCGCACAAGCTGCGCAAGCCCAGCAGTTTTCCAATGTCATCGTTTTTGGCGACAGCCTGAGCGACGGCGGCAATTACACCACGACGATCGGTGCCGGCGTCGGCAGCTTCACGACCAACCCTGACCCGGTTGCCGTCGAATTGATTGCCAATTACTACGGTTTCAACCTGACGCCATCGGGCATCACCAATACCGGCGGTTGGAACTTTGCCTGGGGCGGCGCGCCAACCGGTGCGACCTTTGGTTGCGTACCTGCCAGCTTGACACCTGCAGGTTGCCAAAACGGCACCACGCAGCTGGCGAACTATTTTGCCCGGACCGGTGGTGCTGCAGATCCAAACGCACTGTATTCCGTCTGGTTCGGCGCCAACAACATCTTCAATGCACTCGGTGGTGCGCTTCCTACCGTTCCACCACAAAGTGCTGCCGCCACGATTGCCGGCACCGTGACCCAGAACATCACTATCCTCGGTTCACTGCAAGCGGCTGGCGCGCGTTATATCGTCACCTACAATATTCCAAACATTGGTGCCACTCCGTTTGGCGTCAGTCTTGGTCCTGTCAATTCCCAGCAAGTCACCGGGCTGGTCAATCTCTACAACGAGGCGTTCAATAACGCACTTGCCGGTCTGGATGACGGCATTATTCCGATCAATGCCTACGGCCTGGTCAGCGAAGCGATGGCCAACCCGACCTTTTTCGGACTGACCAATGTCACCGGTACCGCCTGCGGCACCTTGTCGGGATCCTTGTTCTGTTTTCCTGCCGGCACACCTGGAGCACTTTTCACCTATGCACCGGGCACCAATAACACCTTCTTGTTTGCCGATGGCGTGCATCCAACCGGCGCTGGCCATGCACTGCTTGCACAAGCCGTGATTGCCACGATCAGCGCTCCGGGTCAGGTTTCGCTCGCCGGTGAATTGCCTTTGCAAGTTTACGATGACCACTCCGGTGCAATCCGTAAGGCCATTTTTGACAACCAGGTCAATAGTGAAGATGTCGGCAACACCCGCGGTTTCTTCCAAGCGCAATTCGGCAATCAGGATTACGCAGCCAGCGTGAACTCGCCAGCGCTGGACACGAACAGCAATACCTTTACCGGCGGCTTCGAATACCGTCACAGCGAACGCCTGAGTCTCGGTGCGGCCATCAGTTTAGGCGGCACCAATGGCGACTTTACCGGTGGCGACATCGATGGCCAGGAAATCCTGGGTTCGATATTTGCCACCGCGCATTTCGGCAACGCCTACGTCAATGGTCTGTTGTCGCTCGGTAGCAGCAGTATCGACATCAACCGCGAAGTGGCCCTCGGCCCATCGATCCGTGTTGAAGAAGGTAATGCCAGCGCCGCTCATAAAGCGTTTGAGTTAAGCGGCGGCTACTTGTTCGGTGACAGCGTTCGTCATGGTCCTTTCGCTAGCGTGACCTGGCAAAGAGTCGGTGTTCAAGACTTTGCCGAAAACAACGGCGACTCGACCTCGATGCGTTATGAAAGCTTTGACCGCGACTCTCTGGTAGGCCGCCTTGGTTACCAGCTGCAAGGCGACTTCGGCGGTGATCGTTCGATTCGTCCTAGCTTGCGCGTAGCTTATGCGGCTGAAAACAAAGACGATCCAACGGAAGTAACCGCTGGTTCAACCTCGATGAACGGTCATTTCACGATGCCTGGTTTCACTCCTTCGGACAACTGGATCGAAGCCGATCTGAGTGTCAGCATGGAATTTACCGATACCGTCAATGGTTACCTCGGTTACCACGGCCGCTTGAGCGATGACAACCAGGACAACAACAGCGTCAATATCGGTGTCAACGTCGCTTTCTGATAATTAGCTGCTCGATTAAAAAGCCGCCTTCGGGCGGCTTTTTTTATGCGTGTTCAAAAAAACTTTTGTCATGAAAAGGCGAGCTCGCGAATACATTCCGGGCATATTCCAGCTTGCCGACAATAAAAAACCGGGCCTTTCGCAAGGCCCGGTTATAGTGATCAAGTGATGCTTTACCAGCCGAACGATGCGCCGGCACCGGTAGCGGTTTTGTCGCCGTCAAAAGCGGCACCGAAACTTATCGTCACATTGTCCGATACGGTCCGCTGGAAGCCGAGTGCAAACGCATTTTGGCCGCCGTAATTGCCGATACCGACCGCCAAACGATTGTCGCTGTTGTTACCCGAGGCGGCCGCTGTCATTTGTGCCATCGCGGCCGACATCGCGCCGACCTGGTCGACTCGTTTATTCAAGCCCTGCAATTGATTTCCAAACCCATCCAATTGATCCTGGAAACCATCCATCGAAATAACGATCGCGGCTACCTGGGTGTTGGTGTAGTTGTTGGCTGCTACCAGAACAGCCGCATCGGCCGACGCCATCTGGTTCAAGTTCACGGCATCGGTACCTTGCGTGGCCGCTGCCACATTGGTGATTTGCCGTTCGGCACCGACAGCACCGACCGAGACCGTATTGTTGCGTGCACCGGTGGTCGAACCGGCACCAATCGCGGCGCTATTGTTCGACGATGCAACTGCACCGGCACCAATCGCAGTACTGCTGGTACCGGTTGCCTGCGCACCGACACCATTCGCTGTAGTGTTGGTATTGCTGGCAATGCTGTTGGCGCCAGTTGCGGTTGCGCCGGTGTTGGTTGCTTGAGAATACGCGCCGGTCGCGGTGCTATTGGTTGCATTGGCGATGCTGCCGTTGCCGACCGCGACACTATAACTACCGGTCGCAGCACTGTAATTGCCAACGGCGATCGAACCATTGTTTGCATTGCTGTTATTGCCGATCGCGGTTGAGCTATTGGCCGCCGTGCTGTAATTGCCTACGGCGTTTGAACTAAAGACAGCCGTGCTGTAATTGCCGGTCGCATTTGAGCTATAGGCAGCAGAACTGCTGTAACCGCTTGCATTGGAGCTATAAAGTGCAAAGCTATTGTTACCAGCCGCGGTCGAGGCACCGTAGGCATAACTGCCGTTGCCGGTGGCGCTCGAGGAATAGAATGCCTGTGCGCCATTGCCGGTAGCGGTCGAGTCAAAAAGTGCGACGCTGTTATTCCCGCTCGCCGTCGAATTAAAAGCGGCCGTGCTGTAATAACCGGTCGCAGTTGAATTGGAGACCGCCAAACTGTAACCACCGACTGCAGTGGAATAGGCATTGGCGAAGCTGTAAGCACCGATCGCGGTTGCGTAGGTACCACTGGCACTGCTGCCATTGCCGACGGCGACACTGTAATTACCGGTCGCGCTGCTGTAATTGCCCGTTGCAACCGAGTTATTGTTTGCCGTGCTGTAGGCACCGGTCGCATTCGAGCTGTTATTGGCATAACTGCCATTGCCGGTTGCGGTCGAATAATTGTTTGCCGTGCTGTAAGCACCGACTGCGTTGGAATAGTTACTGGCGTTACTACCATTGCCGGTCGCGGTCGAATAGTTGGTGGCGCTGCTGTTTGCGCCAATTGCATTAGAGTGGGTGTAGGCAAAACTATTGTCGCCAATGGCGGTTGAATAAATCTGAGCCTGACTATTGGAACCAATCGCATTGGAATGATTGATGGCTAAACTTTGATGGCCGACTACGTTTGAATAGGTTGCTGCAACACTGTCATCGCCAAGCACATTTGAATACGAACTTGCAGAACTTACATTGCCTACTACATTGGAAAAATCCATTGCTGTAGAGCTCCAGCCTACTGCATTTGACGAGTTGTTTGCGTAGCTGGAAGTGCCAACCGTATTGGAATAATTATTGGCGTACGTATTCGTCCCGTTTGCGACAGATGAATTATAGGCGCGGCTATTCTGGCCAGTAGCGACAGAAAGATTGTAGGCCATGCTGCTGAAGCCGGTCGCGGTGGACTGACCACTTGCAACACTGTATGCACCATTCGCTGTAGAAAGGTTCGTTGCAGTGCTCAAGTAGCCGTTAGCGACGGAAAAATTATTTGCGTAGCTGCCGAAACCGGTCGAACTGGAATAATTAGTCGCGCTGCTATAAGCACCGACCGCGCTTGAACTATAACTGGCAAAGCTGCCGGCACCATTCGCAACCGAGCTGTAAATCGCAAAGCTGTTATTGCCGATTGCGCTCGAGCTGTAACCGGCGAAACTGTTTTCGCCAGTAGCTACCGAACCCGAGTAGGCCAGGCTGTTGACGCCGGTCGCGGTCGAGTTGCCGGAGGCATCGCTTTGATAGCCGGTCGCGGTCGAGTCACCCGTGGCAGCGCTATAGGTACCGATCGCGGTGCTGTAATTACCGGTGGCGATCGCATTCTGGCCACAAGCCAACGAATAAGTCCCGGTCGATATCGCGCCGCCGTCACCATTGCCGGTGAGTTCGCAGGTATCTCCCGCCTGGGCAACTTGTGCCGACAAGCCGAGCAAGATGGCGGCGGCCAAATGCTGACGAATACCCGCGCGGCGGGCATTGAATTTATTGCGTTTCATTTGTGGCCCCTGTTTCGAAATATGACGTGCTTTTAAAAGCACGAATTCTAAATGTAGCGTTTTACGGTTAATTATGTAACCCGATTAACCGTCAAATATTGTTACCTTGAATAATAAGGCATCCATCATGTCTTTTACGTGTCAAAACGCCCGAAAATCCTGCGTGGTGCGACGATTTCGGCAAACATCGGCAAGCCGGTCCCGGCTGCTGGCGTGGTACCCGTCTGCGCCGAAGCCGTCGGTATCGATCTCCCCGGATTTGCTTTAAGGTGGCGTCCTGTTCCCAAAAGCGATTCACCCCGTGGATATCAATCTCTGGCAGCAAGCCAACGAGCAATTCAATGCCAAACAGTTTCAGGCGGCCAAAGCCAGTTGCGAACAAATACTGTTGCAAGAGCCCGAACAGGCGATGGTCTACTGCCTGCTGTCGTCCTGCTATAAAAATCTGAATCGCCCGCGCCTGGCGACCTTCAACGCTTTCCAGGCCTGCAAGCGTGCCGCCGGTTTGCCGGCCCGCGATATTCTGGCGATCAGCAATGCCTGTCTGACGGTCGGCGAAACCTATCTGGGCCATAGTGTGCTCGGTTATATCGATATCAACGATAAAAATAACCGCGACATCCTGCTCGATGTCGGCCGTCAATACAGTTCGCTGGAAGACCAACCGACCGCCTTGCGCTTCGTGCAACGCGCGCATGCGGAAGGTACCAATGGCTGGTTCGCGAACCATATTCTCGGCATCGTTCTGAGCTTTACCGGGCCGGTCGAAAACGCGATCGCCGCCTGCGAGTCTTCGATTTCAAAAAACCGCGTACACGGCCACGCCCACTGGATGCGCGCGCAATTCGGCAGCAAGGAAGGCAATGCCTTGCGAGTCGCCCGTATGCGGGAAGTGCTGACGCAACCGAATCTGACGCTGGATGATAAAACCTATTTGCAATACGGTATTTTCAAAGAGCTCGATGCCATCAATGACACGAGCACTGCCTGGGAAGCTTTAATCGAGGGCATGAAATACCGGCGCTCGGCCTTGCAGTTCGCCATCGAACGGGAAAATAAAGCGTTCGACAATTTAATTGCCGCCACCAGCAATAATTTCCTCGAAATACCGACCAAAGTGCCGCAGGAAGTCACGCCGATCTTCGTGGTCGGCATGCCGCGTACCGGCACCACCTTGCTGGAACGCATCATCGGCAACCATCCGCAAATTACCGCCTGCGGTGAATTGACCGATTTCAAAATACAATTGCAGTGGGCGGCCGATACGCCGCTGCCGGTGCAAATCCATCCGGAATTCGGCGAGCTGATTTCAAAAATCGATTTCCACCTGGTCGGCAATCGCTATCTCGAAAAAACCCGTCGCCTGATCGAAGGTCGGAAATTTTACAGCGACAAGATGCCGCTGAATTTTCTTTACGCCGGTTTGATTTTAAAAGCGATTCCGCACGCAAAAATCATCAACTTGCGTCGCCATCCGATGGACGCGTGTTTCTCGAACCTGAAAGAGCTGTTTGCGCATCATCATTATGCGTATAGCTACGACATGCTCGAATGCGCCAATCATTACCGCAATTATTCGCGCCTGATGAAACACTGGCACGAGATCGCACCCGGGCGAATTCTCGATGTGCATTACGAACATCTGGTCACGCAACCGGAAGTGGAAGCGAAACGGGTACAGGAATTTTTGGGCTTGCCGGAAGTGGAAGGGGTGACCGACATCCTGGCCAACAAACGCATCACGACAACGGCGAGCACTCTGCAATTGCGACAACCGATCCACACTAAAAACATGGGCGGCTGGAAACGTTATGAAGCGCAATTGGAGCCGATGCGTTTGGCGATGATAGACGTGATCGAAGAGTACGAAAAATTATTGTGATTTGATTTTTCAATAAATGTCGTAAAACGATTACGTGCCTCTGGGTTTTGCCCGATGCGTTGCCGTTGCACTCCAGGGATCGTCCGGCCAGGGGTGGCGCGGATAACGACCCTTCATTTCTTTTTTGACCTCGGGGTAGGTGCGCTCCCAGAAGCCTTTCAAGTCCTGGGTGATTTGCAGCGGTTTGCCGCCCGGCGAGAGCAAATGCAAAGTCAGCGCGATTCGACCATCACAAATTTTCGGTGTGTCGGCCAGGCCGAATAATTCCTGCAGTTTTACCGCAAGCACGGGAGCGGCATCGTGCTGATATTCAATCGCACGCTCCATGCCGGAAGGCACCAATATTTTCGTCGGTGCGAGCTGATCGATTTTTTGTCGCAACGACCACTCCAATTCCGATTTCAGGGCTTCGCTTAATTCCTGTTCGCTCAAACCATCCAGTCGGGTTTTGCCCTGCAAGGCCGGTTTCAACCAATGCTCGCGCCGGCTCAACAATGCTTCATCACTGAAATCCGGCAGCGGCAATTCGGGCGCCCATTGATGCAGGCAACGTACGCGTTCACGCCATTGCTTCAGATTGTCGGTCCACGATAAAACATTCAAACCCAATTCGCCGACAGCATCGCAAAGGGCTTGTGCTGCTTTGGCCGGATCGGGTCGTCCGGCCGGCTTCGATTCCAGAATGATCTGGTCAAAACGTTTTTCCCGGCGCGCAATCAGTCCGCGCGCGTCGTTATCCCAGCGCACGATATCCTGTTCGCTGAAGCGCTCCGGAAAATCTTTTTGCAAGCGGATTTCATCCAGCGGCGCGGCGCGCAAAATACTGCTGTCCTTGCTGTCGAAACGACATTCGCTGATCGCCAGCCAGGGCTCGCCGAACAAGGCGCTGTCATCCCAGATTTTCGCCATGCGGCCATTCGCCATTTGATATCGGCGTGGATCGTTCGGATGCTGTCTGGCAATCCGTTCCGGAAATGCATGCAACAACAAATCGCCGAGTGCATGCGCCGGCATGGTTTTTATCGATACATTTTCGCAACGCAAACGTCGTCGCCATTGCTGACTGGCTTGATCAATCGCTGCAATCGCCGAGCGATTGGCGTTGCCCGCCAATCGTCCGGACCGGAACGTGGCCAACGCCTGCCAACGCGACATCCAATCATCGCGACGTTCGCCGATCAACGGATCGCGGGCTTCGATCAAGGCAGCCAAATCGCAGGCCAGCGATTTTTCCGATTCGTCCTGTGCTGCCAATAACATCGCCGCGATACGCGGATGCGTGCCGAGGCCAAGAATCTTTTTTCCCAATTCGGTGATACGCAAATTTTTATCGAGCGCATTCAGGCGCTGCAATAAATCCCGCGCCGCTGCCATCGTGCCGGAGGGCGGCGCTTCGACAAAACGCAAATCGCTACTGCCCCAGGCTGCCAATTCCAGACACAAGGCACTCAATTCGGTTTGTGCTATTTCCGAACTTCGCATCGTCTCGAGTCGTTGCGACGCCGGCCATAAACGGTAACACCAACCTTCGGCAACGCGACCGGCGCGACCGGCGCGTTGGTCGGCCGATGCCTGCGAAATAGCAACGGTTTCCAGACGGGAAAAACCGGAGTTCGGATCAAAGCGCGGCTCTCTCGATAAACCGCTATCAATCACCACGCGAACACCGGGTAGGGTGACCGACGACTCGGCGATATTGGTCGCGAGCACGATGCGGCGCTTGCCGTTTTTATCCGGTGCCAGGGCTTCGCTTTGTTTTTCGATCGGCATTTCGCCATACAGACTAATCAGCGAAATGGTTTCGCTGTTTGCGCTAGATTGCATCAAGGCATTTTCCAGCTGGCGGATTTCTCTTTGCCCCGGCAGGAATATCAGCAGGTCGCCTTCGTGCTTCTGCAAGACTTCTTCGACACATCGTTTTATCTGGAAGCTCAGCGCTTCATCGCGCCGGGCCGGAAAGTGCGTGGTCGTGACCGGATAACTTCGGCCAGCGCTGCTGATACGTTCCGCCGGCAAAAACTGCGCAAGTTTTTCGCCATCCAGTGTCGCCGACATTACGACGATGCGCAGATCATCCCGCAGCGATTGTTGAATATCGAGCGCCAATGCCAAACCGAGATCGGCACTTAAATGCCGCTCGTGGAATTCATCGAACAGAATCGCCGCGACATTTTCCAGGCTCGGATCATCCTGAATCATCCGGGTCAAAATGCCTTCGGTTACCACTTCGATCCGGGTGTTTTTCGAAATTTTATTTTCAAAGCGAATCCGATAACCCACGGTTTCCCCGACGGCCTCGCCAAGTTGCTTCGCCATGAAACCGGCGGCGGCGCGCGCGGCTACCCGTCTTGGTTCCAGCATCAGGATTTTTTTATCGCCCCGCCATGCTGCCTGCATCAAGGCAATCGGCACTTGCGTTGTTTTGCCGGCGCCAGGCGGTGCTTCTAGCACCAGGCGGGTTCCGGTTCGCAAGGCCGATAAAATTGCCGGCAACACTTCGGTGATCGGAAAATTCATGTTCACTGCACGGCAAGCCAGCAGAACGAACCGGACATTTTTTGCTGTACTGCCGGCATGTCGAGATCCCGAAAATTATCTCCGCATTATCACAAATTTCCGGATCGGCGTTCTAACTGATCGCTTGTAATGCCAGCGATCACTTCGGTGACGGCCGCCTGCCTTTTCGATTCGCGCTCGGCTTGATAATCGGCAAATCGATATAGCCCCGAATTGCAAGCGCGGCAATGCCGAGATTCTGCACCTTGTATAGGCCCGCTTCGATCCGCGTACGCTGATCCTGTACGAGAATTATTCCGTTGCTGCCTGAACCCCAATCGACCCAGGGTGTGGTGCCGAATGCACCCGGGCTCGATACCCGCGAAGTGATACCCCGGTAATCGACTGCTTCAACCCATTGGCCGACACCATAACCCGCGGTTTCCGGCGAAGGTGTGTTCAAAACCACTTTTCCGGCTGCGTGGTTGTAAGCCATAAAGGCGAGCGTGTCGGCACCGAGATAAGACTCGCTTGCGTTCATTCCACCCGCCAACAAAACATCGAGCACGCGTCCGTAATCCGATTGTGTGCTGCGTACGCCACCGGCGATGCGCGGATTGCCGACCCAGACGTAACCGTCCTGCGTTGAGCTGGTCGCAAAATCGGTGGCCGTCAAACCAAGAGGCACCACCAATTCATCGTAGAACAATTGATTCCAGTTTTTCCCGGACGCGATTTCTGCCAAACGTCCGGCCACCTGCATCGAATTGCCGCCATAGGAAAAACTGCTGCCCGGCGTTGATTCCAGCGTCAGATTCAAAATCTGGCGAGCGCAATTATCCAAAGTAATAAAGCGATTGGACAAGCAGCCGGTTGTTTCATTGCCGGGCAAACCACTGGTATGCGAAAACAATTGCGTCAGCGTGATATTGCGTTTGTCCACCGGCGCATCCGGCATCCATTTACCGACCGTGTCCTGCCACTGCATCTGGTTTTTTTCGACCAGACGCGCAATCACCAAGGCCGATAGCCATTTGCTGGCCGAGGCAATCGGAACCCGCGTGCCTGCAGCGTAGTTGCCATAATGATTTTCCATCTGCACCTTGCCGTCGCGGGCAAGACGAATGCTGCTACCGGGCAATGCATAGTCAGACATCAAATTCTGCATCGCCGTATCGACAGCGCTCGTATCATACAGTGGCCTGGCAAAGCTCACTGCCGCAACGAACACCAGCAAGCAACCCGATAATCGCAATTTCATCATGGCACGACGCTAAATTTCGAAACACAAGCTTGAAACGCGTTTGCTGCGCTCCGGTTGACCATTGCTTACACTAGCGCTTTGAATAAATCAGATAATCCAATGGAATTGATCGATATTGGTGCCAATTTGGGCCATGAAAGCTTTCAACACGATTTCGATGACGTACTTGCCAGAGCGCGAGCAGCCGGCATCGTCCACATGGTCGTGACCGGCGCCTCGCGCGAAGGTTCGCGCGAAGCCCTTCGGCTTGCGCAAAGCCACCCGGATTATTTATCGGCAACCGCCGGCGTGCATCCGCATCACGCGCTCGAACTGACCGAAGAAGGCCTGGCCGAATTGCGCGCACTGCACGCGTTGCCGGAAATTATCGCAGTCGGCGAATGCGGCCTGGATTATTTTCGTGATTTTTCGCCGAGACCAGTGCAACGCAATGCCTTCGAAAAACAATTGCAACTCGCCGTTGAATGCGGCAAACCATTATTTTTGCATCAGCGCGACGCCCATGAAGATTTCATGGCAATGATGCGGAATTTCGACGGCCGGCTGAATAAATCGGTCGTGCATTGTTTTACCGGCAGCAAGAAAGAGTGCTTCGAATACCTCGATGCCGATTACTACATCGGCATTACCGGCTGGCTCTGCGATGAACGTCGCGGCCAACACCTGCGCGAGATTGTTCCGCATATTCCGGCCAAGCGTTTATTGATCGAAACCGATAGCCCATATTTGTTACCGCGCACGGTAAAACCGATGCCGAAACATCGCCGCAACGAACCGATGTATCTGAAACACATCGTCGAAGAGTTGGCGAAAGATCGCGGTGAGAATGTTGAAGTCACTGCAAATGTGAGTACCGCGAATGCCAAAGCGTTTTTTGGTTTGTGAAGCTCTTGTGGGAGCTGCTTTAGCAGCGATTGAAGGTGCGCCATTCGAAGTTGTTTAAAGTCACATCGCTGCTAAAGCAGCTCCCACAAAATCAAAAACAAAATCAGGACCGCAAACCGACGCCCTTGGTCAACAAACGCAAACCCAGCCAGCCAAGCGCAACGACGAAAAACAGCATCACCGCAAACGCAGTCCAGAGCGGCAGATCACTCGCGGTCTCGCCCAGCAAGCCGTAACGGAAGGCATTGACCATGTAGAAAATTGGATTCGCGTGGGTTGCGGTTTCGGCCCAGTCCGGTAACACCTTGACCGAATAAAACACGCCGCCCAGATAGGTGAGCGGCGTCAGAATGAAAGTCGGAATGATCGCGATGTCATCGAATTTTTTCGCGTAGACCGCATTGACGAAACCGGCCAGCGAAAAAATCGTCGCGCCCAATAGCACCGTGCTGAACATCACGAAAGGGTGCGGTACGCGGACATGGGTGAAGCACATCGCGATCGCCAGCACAATCACGCCGACCATCAGACCGCGCAATACGCCGCCAGCGACATAGCCGGTCAGGATTACCCAGTTCGGCATCGGCGATACCAACAGCTCTTCGACATGACGACCAAACTTGGCACCGAAAAAACTGGAACTGATATTGCCGTAGGCATTCTGGATCACCGCCATCATGACCAGACCCGGCACGATGAAATCCATGTAGTCGAATCCGCCCATATCGCCGATCCGCGAACCGATCAGTTTTCCGAAAATCAGAAAATACAAAGTCATCGTGATCGCCGGTGGCACCAGGGTTTGACCCCAGATCCGAAGAATCCGCATGACTTCGCGACGGGCAATGGTTTTCAATGCAACAAGATTCGGGTTTGACATGCTTTGTTCCGGCCTCAATGGCTTGTTCGATTCGTGGTGTAAAACTTATGCCGCCTTGCTGGTGTTGCCGGTAAGTTTCACGAACAGTTCTTCCAGGCGATTCACCTTGTTGCGCATCGAGCGCACGCGAATGCCGGCCTGGTTCAGTTCGCTGAAGATATGGTTCAAATCCATCGCGCGCGGCTTTTCGATATCCAGCGTGTGGTTATCGGTGGCAACCAGCGTCACTTTATCCAGATGCGGCAAATTCGCCGGCAGTTCGCCTTCGATATCGAGCAGGAACCCTTCGACATCCAACTTGGACAACAATAATTTCATCGGACCTTGTTCGATGATCTGGCCCTTGTCGATGATCGCCAGGTTGCGGCAAAGATTTTCCGCTTCTTCCAGGTAATGCGTCGTGAGAATGACGGTCGTCCCGGCCAGGTTGGCTTCTCGCAATGTTTTCCACATGCCGCGGCGGATTTCGATATCCACACCGGCGGTCGGTTCGTCGAGAATCAATAATCTCGGTTGCGTCATCATCGCGCGGGCAATCATCAATCGTCGCTTCATGCCGCCGGACAAGGTGCGCGACATCATGTGCGCCTTGTCCCAGAGTTGTGCCCGTTTCAATTCTTCTTCGGCACGCACCAATGCCGTTTTGCGATCCATGCCGTAAAAGCCGGCGTAATTCACGCAGATATCGAGCGGCTTCTCGAACATGTTGAAATTGATTTCCTGCGGTACCAGGCCGATTTGCCGCATCGCATCGCTGCGTTGTTTTTGCAGGTTGATGCCGAAAACGTTGACCTCGCCGCTACTGGCGTTCACCAACGAGCTGACCACGCCGATCAGGGTCGATTTTCCGGCGCCGTTCGGGCCGAGCAAAGCAAAGAAATCGCCCGGTTGTACCGACAGCGACACCCCTTTCAGGGCTTCGACGCCATTGTCATAGGTTTTCTTCAGCGCGCTGATTTCCAGCGCCGGTTGGCTTTGCATAGACGTCTCCGGGCCAAAATGTGATTTGGCCTGTCATTCCGAGGTTGAATGCCTAGTATAATCGCGTTCCTTCTTTAAACCGCTGGCCCGACGCCTCATGCCTGCACATTTTCCGCTTAAGTTAATCGGCAGCCGCATGCTGGCGCCTTCTGTTCGCCACCTGAGTTTTGTGCGCGATGACGGAGCTCCACTGGATTTCATCCCCGGTCAATTTATCCAGGTGCACTTCAATTACTCCGACGGCACCGCGACCAAGCGCAGTTATTCGATCGCCACCTTGCACGATCATGCGATGGGGCCTGGCGATGCATTGGATATTGCCGTCAGTTTTGTTCCGGGCGGCGCGGCTTCGGCCTTGTTCGAAGCGCTCGATGAAGGCCAGCAAATCGAATGCAGTGGACCGTTTGGCCGGTTTTGCCTGGCCGCCAACGATGCCAATAAACGCTATCTGCTGATCGGGACCGGCACCGGTGTCACGCCGTATCGTGCGATGTTGCCGGAGCTGGCGCGTCTGATGCAGGAGCGCTCGGTTGAAGTGATTTTATTGTTCGGTGCGCGGACGCCGGAAGAATTGATTTATGGCGAAGATTTCTACGCATTTGCCGAGCAATATCCGAATTTCCGTTTCATTCCCTGCTTCTCGCGCGCTTTGCCGGAAAATCCGCATGCCGATGTCCGCAGCGGTTATGTGCAGGAAGCCCTGAGTGAACTTGCACCGAGTGCCGAGGGCGATATCGCCTATCTGTGCGGCAACCCGAACATGGTCGACGTCAATTTCGAAGCCCTGAAAGCCTTCGGCCTGCCGATCCCGCATATTCGCCGCGAAAAATACGTCAGCTCGAAATAAGAATACAGCGCCTGTAAAGGACGCTTGACAAGCCAAATAAAGCCGTGCATTCTGGTGTCAAGCACACTTGACACTGGAAAAATGAACGCATCGCCGTCTCCCTACGTAAAGTCCATGACGATCTCGTCATTCGCCTTTATCGCGAGCATATTCGCGGCCTGGTATTTGCTGGACAAAGTAGTCCCTGAGTCTTCGCCTTTGTTGCGGAACCTAATCACTCTGGCTCCGGTTATTCCGCTGGTGTTTTTGTTCCGTGCCGCGATTCGGCTTGTGTCCGGTCGTAATGAGCAAGAAGCCGGCAATAAGCAAGCGCTTCAAGACCAACTGGCGGAAGTGCAGCAGATAGCCAGCGAAAATGTAAATCGCCTGCTTCATCCTGGCTCCCACGCCGGCAAGCACATGCGGCCGGCACACCGGAAATATCTGCGCGCTTTCATCCCCGCGATGCTTGGTTACGTTGTCGTGCTGTTCGCTTCGATTTTGATATTGAAAAAAATCGGATCTGACGGCCCGATCATGCTCAGGGCGCTGTTTTCACTGGCGCCTGTGGTACCGATCATATTTGTCTGCAAAGCACTGATCCAATTTCTGCGCGATTGCGACGAACTCGAACGCCGGATTGAGCTGGAAGCGATCGCCTTGTCCTGCCTGTTCACCGGTTTGATTTTTCTTTGCCTGGGTTTTCTGGCCAGTTCGAAACTTATTTCCCTAGGTGATGGCGCCCAGGTGGCGATCTGGGTATTTCCGACTTTATGCGGTTTGTATGGTGTTACCAAGTGCATAGCCAGTTGGCGCTACCGTTAATAATTCATACCTGCATACGTTGCTTTGGAGTTACCAATGTTTTTTAAAGATTTAATCCAGCCCTGGCGAAAGCCGTTGCGCCGCTACTATATTAAATCTCTTTTTCCTTGCTGCCTGGCCGTTTTGGTTGTTGCTGTTGGCATTAATGCGCCGCAGTTATTGGAAGCACCATGGCAAAAGCTAATTTGGGTTTTACTCATTCTGATAGCTTTTTTGTGGAGCTGCAAAATCTATCTGCAATACTTGAACGAGTGCGATGAAGTCGAGCGAAAAATCGAACTCAATGCTATCGCTATCGGAAGCCTGCTGGCTTTGACTTGCGGTATGGCGCTTTTCTTGTCGCTCGCCACCCGGCTAATCACGCCAACTGCCGAACACGCACTCGCCGTAGTCTTGCTGTCTTTGTGCTCTGGCTACGCTGTTGCACGCAGCTACTGGCTCTGGCGTTACCTGAAATGAAAAGCCGGGTCCGCGAATTGCGCGAAAAACAAGGTTGGTCGCAGGGCGAGTTGGCAGATTTCCTGGATGTTTCCCGACAAACGGTCAACGCGATCGAAACCGAAAAATACGATCCCAGCTTGCCGTTGGCATTCAAGATTGCGCGCCTGTTCAGTATGCGGATCGAAACGATTTTTCTGGATGAATAAATCCAGCAAAGCCGGATCGGGATTTACGACATTGGATGCAACAAGGAGAACGCGATATGACACGAAAATTTTTGCCTGAACTCGCTCCCAGTGTGCTGATGGGCGCTGGCATTATCCTGGCGACTCTGATCGCACGCTCTGCCGGATCAAGCTCCATGCTGTTGGCAGCACCGCTTTTGCTGGCCTGCGCGCTGGTGCTTGCCGACGCGCTCAGTTCGCGACTAAGAGGAGAAGCTTCGGCGCCATCGTTGGCTGCATGGATTCTGGGCGGCGCGCTGATGTTGGCGAGCTTGATCTTGACACTGCGCGATCCGCGTCTTGTCGGAACGTTGATTCCGATCATCGGCTCGAGCCATTGGATCGTCCTGCTGCTGCGCCACCAGAAACAACGCAGCGCGTGCCGGGCATGAACATTAATCGATAGGAGCTAGAACCATGTTTGCGCTACTGATGGGCCTGAAAACCATTTCTCCGCAGGATCTGCATTCTCTGATCATGCAAAAACAAACCATCGCCGTATTCGATGTCAACTCGCATCAAAGCTGGATGAAGGCACATGTTCCTGGCGCATTGAATCTTGATCCCGAGAACTACGAACTCAACGATTTGCCGTCGGACAAAGAGTCCAGCCTGGTTTTTTATTGCTCGAACCCGATGTGCAGAAAAGCGCCCAACGCAGCACGCCGAGCGAAGAAGATGGGCTTTGGCAATATCAGGGTTTTGTCCGCAGGCATTAGCGGCTGGATCGCCGCCAAATTACCGGTTGAAGCGGGCGCTTAGAAAAAAACACTTTTATCGATCACAACATTCAAAGCTGCAAACGAAACATTTCTCAAGGATAATTTTATGTCTCTCGACTACGCCAAATATGGTTTGAGTCTGTTAATTTTAAGTAGCGCGATACTCAGTCCCTCGGCCGAGGCGCGCAAACTTGGCGAACTGGATTTTCAACCGTGTTCATTACAGGTACCGCAAACGTCGATGACCGTGTCGGCGCAATGCACGACAATGAAGGTGGCCGAAAATCCGGCGCAACCGAAAGGTCGTCAAATCGAACTCGCCATTGCCTGGATTCCGGCCAAAGGTGAGGCGCAGCCTGATCCGGTTTTCATGCTGGCCGGCGGGCCCGGCCAATCGGCGCTGGAAAGTTATCCGCAATTGCATTCGTTTTTTACCGACGTCATCAAGAAACGAAATATTATTTTGGTCGATCAACGCGGCACCGGCAAATCCAATCCGCTGATCTGCAAGGACGCCAGCGGAAAAAGTGCCGTTGCCGAAACCGAAGCGCTTGAGGGCCTGGATTTAAACAAGGCCAAACAGTTTGCCAAACAATGCGCCGCCGAAATCAGCAAGCATGCCGATCCGCATTTTTATTCTACCGCTTACGCGATCGGCGATCTGGACATTGTCCGCAGCAAAATCGGTGCCGAAAAAATCAATCTGTACGGCGTTTCCTACGGCACTCGCGTCGCGCAGCAATACGCCAAGCGCTATCCGAAAAATATCCGCGCCATAGTGCTCGATGGCGTCGCGCCGAACTCGCTGGTGCTCGGCGCCGAACACGCGATCAATCTGGAAAACGCATTGAATCTGCACTTTGCCCGCTGCACTGCCGACAAGATTTGTCGCGAGCGTTTTGGCAATCCGCGGCAAAAACTCGATGCCCTGCGTGTCCAACTGCAAAAAACGCCGATGATGGTGATTTACAACGATCCGATGAGCGGCGAAGCCAGACAGGATAAATTGAATCTCGGCGCGCTCGCGACGGTTGCGCGAATGTATTCCTATTCGCCGTTGACCGCTTCGATGTTGCCTTTGGTGTTGACGCAGGCGGCACAAGGCAATGGCGCACCGCTGATGGCGCAGGCGCAGATGATGAATCAAACCCTGGGCGATGCCATCATGCATGGCATGCAACTGTCGGTCATTTGCAGTGAAGACGCAGCCGAACTGAAGGAAGATCCGGCCACGGCCAATACTTTGATCGGCAACAGCATGATTGGATTTCTGAAAGCCCAATGCGAAGTCTGGCCACATTCAAAACGTGCCGCCGATTTTCGCGAGCCGCTGAAAGGCAATGTCCCGGTACTGTTATTGTCCGGCGAATTCGATCCGGTAACGCCGCCGCGTTATGGCGATGCGGTCGCCAAGTTCCTGCCGAACAGCAAACATATTGTCGTCAAGGGCCAGGGACATAACGTGATGCCGGTTGGTTGCACACCGAAAATATTTGCCCGCTTTATCGACAGTGCCGATGCCAAGAGTCTCGATATCGGCTGTCTCGACAGCTTGGCGTATGTGCCGCCGTTTACCGGTTTTTATGGCTGGGAGCCCTAGGCTTTATCCGATATTTCGTCAGGCTCGAAATACCGGGTCTGCAGAAGATGCCAATGCTTTAAATTATTCTCAAGAGAACTCGTCATGATTGAAGTTCAGGATTTGCATAAAAGTTTCAAAACCAAAACCGGCTTGGTGAAAGCCGTGCAAGGCGTCAGTTTCACCGCCCTCGATGGTGAAATCACCGGTTTGCTGGGCCCGAACGGCGCCGGCAAAACCACGACGCTGCGGATGTTGTATACCTTGATGAATCCGGATCAGGGCAATGTCAAAGTCGACGGTTTCGACAGCATCAAGGAAGCCGAAAATGTCCGTCGCCGGCTCGGCGTATTGCCCGATGCGCGCGGTGTTTATAAACGTCTGACGGCGCGCGAAAACATCCACTACTTCGGCGAACTGCATGGCATGTCGCCGCAGGAAATCGCAATGCGTACGCAAGCTTTATCCGATGCGCTCGGCATGGAGGACGTGCTGGATCGGCAATCGGAAGGTTTTTCGCAGGGACAACGCACGAAGACGGCGATTGCACGTGCACTGGTACACGATCCGAAAAACGTGATTCTCGACGAACCCACCAATGGCCTGGACGTCATGACGACGCGGGGCTTGCGTGAATTCCTGAAGCAATTGAAAGCCGAAGGCCGTTGCGTCATTTTTTCCAGCCACATCATGCAAGAAGTCGCGGCATTGTGTGATCGTATCGTGATCATTTCGAAAGGCCGGGTGATGGCGCAGGGCACGGCCAACGAATTGCGCGAGCAGTTCGGCGAACAAAATCTGGAAGATGCCTTCGTCAAGGCCATTGGTACCGAAGAGGGGTTGCACGCATGAGCGCATTGATGACGGTTTTCAAGAAAGAATTGCGCGACATGTTTCGTGATCGTCGCACCGTAATGATTTCATTGGTCATCGGTACCCTGCTCGGTCCGGTGCTGATGTTCGGCATGATCAAGATGATGGCAAACCGCGTCAGCACGCAAATGGAAAAACCATTGACGCTGCCGGTCGCAGGAGCGGAGCATGCGCCGAATCTGGTGGCCTGGTTGAAAGGTCAAAACATCATCGTTAAATCGGCGCCGAAAGATATCGATGCCGCCATCGCCGATCAAAGCGAAGACGTGGTGATGCGGATCAGTCCCGAGTACGGCACGCAATGGCGAAAAAGCATGCCGGCAAAAGTCGAGTTGATTCACGACAGCACACGGCAGGATGCTTCGATCCCGGTTGACCGAGTCGAAAACCTGCTCGAAAACTACAGCAGAACGGTCGGTACTTTGCGTCTGCTGGCGCGTGGCGTCAGTCCCGCCGCCATGCAATCGATTCAGATTGCCCACCGCGATTTGGCGACGCCGCAAAGTCGTGCCGGTCAGATATTGAGCTTCCTGCCGTATCTGCTGATCCTGACGGCATTTCTCGGTGGTGCGTATCTGATTATCGATGTCACTGCCGGTGAGCGCGAACGGCAATCTCTGGAGCCCTTGCTCGCGACTCCGGCATCTCGCTCGGCGATCATGAGCGGGAAAATTCTGGCGGCCTGTGCATTCGGCTTACTGAGTTTGATCATCAGTTTGATGGCTTTCAAAATCTGCTTCCTGTTTTCAACCGGGCTCGGCGTGAAAGTCGAATTATTGATGAGCACGATCTCGCTGCTGTTAATCGTGCTGATCCCGATTTTATTGATCGGCGCCTGTTTGCTGACCTTGATTTCCGCCAGCGTTAAAAGTGTCAAGGAAGCGCAGAGTTACATGAGCATATTGATGATGCTGCCGTTATTGCCGACCATTATCCTGATGGTCAATCCGGTCAAGAATCAGCTCTGGATGTTTGCCGTGCCGTTCCTGTCGCAAAACCAGATGATTCTGAAACTGGTTCGGGGCGAAGCCATCGCCAATGCCGAATGGGGCGTTTATTTTCTGGCCGGCTTTGGTCTGGCCGCCATACTTTGGGCGATTGCAGCACGTTTGTACCATCGCGAAAAACTGGCAATCAGCGCCTGATCTGTTTGCATTTAATAAAGGAGTTTTCGTGGGAATCGTATTCTGGCTTCGGCGCTTTCTCTGGGTTTTTTGTATTGCGTTCGTGGTGCTTGTCAGCGTGCATTTGTTGCGCGGGCAAGCACCGGTCTATTCACTGAAAGAAAGTCTGCTGTGGGCGATGATTTCTACCTGTGTTTTTATCGCCACCCGCATCTATCGTTCGCGGAAAGGGCAACACTGTGTCCTCTGCAACGATGTTCCGGCGAGCAAATAGCCATCCTGATGTTATTGCCGAATCCGGCCGGGTAAATTCGAAGTCAAAAAAAGCCCGGCATTGCCGGGCTTTTCTGTTTGCATATGATCCGTATCAATTGAAGTTGAAACTGCGGCGTACCGTGCGTGGTTCATCCAGTGGCTGATACTGCCATTTGCGTACGGTATTTTGTACGCCACGATCAAAAGTGCCGCGCGGATTCGATTTTACGATCTTGACGTCCGATACCGAGCCATCGCGATTGACGACGAATTCAACTTCCACACTGCCGGTGGTGCCCGAACGCAATGCTTCTGCCGGATAGGCCGGTTGCGGTGTGCTGATCGCTACCAGAGCACTGCCTGCTGCTGGACGTGCTGGTGCGGTAGTTACCGGCGCTGGTGGTGGTGCGACGACGGCTGGCGCTGGACGGCTTTCGACGGGTGCCGGGCGACTTTCAACCGGTGCTGGCGTAGCTACCGTTGGCGTTGCCCGAGCCGCGGCGGCGGCTTTCGCGGCATCTTCCGCCGCTTTTTGCTTGGCAAGTTCTTCCAGGCGTTTTTCTTCTTCGCTGCGTTTGGCGTCGTCGACAAGACGTTGTGCCGCATTGGCTTTACCTGTGGTAATCGCTTCGGCAATACGCGGCAAGGCCGGCGCTTGCGGATCGGCGCGTTCCAGCAAGGCACGCAGACGTTCGGCTTCAACAAAGTCGTAGCGGCCAATAGCCTGTTCTGCCGCAATCACGGTGTAAGGCATCAGATCCATCAAGGCGCTTTCGCTATTCGGATCCGGTTTATCGCTCTTCTTGCGCAGGGCCAGATAATATTCCATTGCGTTATCGCCGGCCGGCGCATACAGGCGCTGCTCGCGGAAGGCGGTGGCGGCGCGTTTGCGTAATTCTTCGACCGGCAATGCGGCCAAAGCGGCTTCTGCAGCCTGGGCAGCTTGCGCTGCTTGAGCAATTTGCGCCTCGGTCTGTGCTTGTACCTGCGCTGCGGTATCTACTGCTGCTGTTGCTTCGGGCTCTGCTTCTTTTTTACAGGCGGTCAGCCACAAACCCAACGCAATCAATAAGGCGCAAGGCAATGCATGTTTCATTATGTGGTTCGGTTTGCTCATAGTGGTCACTTGGCTCGGGGCTGGGTTAAAAGATTAAACGAATTTCACAGGCTCAGCACATTAAAGTTTGGCCTATTTGTCAAGTTTTTTCCGTATCGTGCATCACGGTATAGCACGGCTGGCTTATTTGCCTATGCAAAAACTTGTAAATATCTTGCCCAAAAGCGCGTCGGCATCCATCTGCCCGGTGATTTCGCCCAGTGCGTGATGGCTATCGCGCAATTCCTGTGCCGCCAGCTCCCCTTGTTTCACGACCAGCTGCTGGCCGGCAAACGCAAGAGCGGCTTGCGCCCGTGAAAGTGCTTCGATGTGACGGCTGCGGGCACTGAAACTTCCGGCATCGCTTTCGTTCAATCCGGCCGCTTCGCGCAAAGCCTGGCGGAGTCCGGCAAAACCATCGCCGGCCCGGGCCGACAGCCACAAATGTTTACCGTCTTCGCGTAACTCTTCATGTACCGCTTGGCCACTGAGGTCGCATTTATTGTGTAGCCAGAGAATTTTCGGGACCTCGGCCAGACTTGCCCGCAAATCCCGGATCGCCGATTCAGCTTCGCGATCATCCAGTACCGCCAATGCCAGATCGGCCCCAAGCAATTCCTTGTGTGCCCGCTTGATGCCTTCCTGCTCGACAACATCGATCGTGTCTCGCAACCCGGCGGTATCGACCAAAGTAATGACGACTCCGTCGAGCGTAATCGATTCGCGCAAGACATCGCGGGTTGTGCCGGCAATATCGGTCACGATCGCACGTTCTTCGCCGGCAAGGCGATTGAGCAAAGACGATTTTCCGACATTCGGTGCACCGACAATCACCACGTGCACGCCGTCGAGCAAACGTTTGCCGCGTTCGGCCTCCTGCAACAGCGTATTCAAATCCTGCTGCACTTTTTGCAAGCGCTGCTGTAATTCCGGCGCTGCCAGAAAATCGATTTCCTCTTCCGGAAAATCGAGTGCCGCTTCGATATAGACCCGCAGATTGACCAGGCCCTGTTCGACTTCATGCACGCGCTTAGAAAAATCGCCATCCAGTGATCGGCGCGCCGCACGCGCGGCCGCTTCGCTGCCGGCAGAAATCAAATCGGCGACCGCTTCGGCCTGTGCCAGATCGAGTTTCTCGTTCAGGAATGCTCGCTCGGTAAATTCCCCGGGGCGTGCCTGCCGTGCACCGAGCGCGATGCAGCGTTTTTGCAATTGCATCAACAGATACGGATTGCCGTGTGCCTGCAACTCGACGACGTCTTCGCCGGTATAGGAATGCGGACCGGAAAAAAATATCGCGATGCCATCGTCGATCGCATCGTTTTTTTCATCATGAAAACGACCATAGCTTGCGATGCGCGCGTTAATTTTTTTCTTTAACAGCGCTTCGGCGATCGCCTGCGATTTCGGACCGCTGAGCCGAATTATCCCGATGCCGGCCGGAGCCTTGGCGGTAGCAATCGCGACGATAGTTTCGGTGTGTGTGTTCATCTGCCCATCATAAACAAAGGCCCGCGTTAGCGGGCTCTTGTTTTCGCGAATTCATTGTTTTTTCTTATGGCTTATTTTGTGACGGCGACCGCTTTATCACCATGACG
This sequence comes from Arenimonas sp., assembly GCA_036676335.1. Lineage (GTDB taxonomy): Bacteria > Pseudomonadota > Gammaproteobacteria > Xanthomonadales > Xanthomonadaceae > Arenimonas. The sequence continues at coordinate 56,376 of JAKFDD010000001.1, forward strand.
CTTGTTGATGACCTGCTGTTGCAGGATACCAAGCAGACCATTGGTCACCCAGTACAGCACCAGGCCGGCCGGGAAGAAAGCCATCAACACGCCGAACATCAATGGCATGAACTGCATCACTTTCTTCTGCATCGGATCCATACCCGGCATCGGTGTCAGTTTTTGCGTCACGAACATCACGATCAAATTCATCGCCGGCAAAATGAAATACGGATCCGGCGCGGTCAGGTTTTGAATCCAGCCGATCCACGGTGCCTGGCGCAACTCGACGCTTTCCAGCAAAACCCAATACAAGGCAAAGAAAATCGGAAGTGGAATCAACATCGGCAAACAACCGCCGGCCGGATTGATTTTTTCCTTCTTGTACAAATCCATCATCGCGGTCGAATATTGCTGACGATCGTCGCCGTAGCGTTCTTTCAATGCTTCCAGACGCGGCTGGATCGCACGCATTTTCGCCATGCTTTTATATTGCGCGGCCGACAATTTATAGAGCAGGAGTTTCAGCAAAACGACAATCGCGATAATCGCCCAGCCCCAATTTCCCAGCCAGGAATGCAGCAGGGACAACAGCCAGAAAAGCGGTTCCGCAATGAAATCGAAAATGCCGTAGTCGAGCGTGTATTTCAGACTTGAAAGACCGGCCTTCTCCATTTCGCTTTGCAGTTTCGGGCCAACCCATAGGGTGGATTCCACTGTTCTCTTTTTACCTGCAGCAACTTCGAAACCTGGGCTGACGCTGTTAATGACGTACTTTTGCTTGCCGTTGTCCTGGATCGTGCTGGTGGTGATCTGGCGTGCTTCTTTTTTATCGGGTACCCAGGCGCTGACGAAATGATGCTGCACCATGCTGATCCAGCTTTCGGTACGACCGGTTATTTTTTCGTCGCCATCGGAAAAATCGGTCAGCGCTTTCTTCTCGAATTTTTCCTGTTCGCTATACCAGGCAGCACCCATCAGACTGAAGCTTTCCGGGTTGGTAAACATGCTGTGTTTCGGCGCCGCCGGTGGTTCGGTACGCATGAATTGCTCGTAGGCGAAACCTTGCCAGGCTTGCGTGCCGGTATTGCTGATTTCCTGCTTCACCTTGATCGCGTAAGTGCCGCGGGTTAACACGATTGTCTTGCGAACCAGCAAACCCTGGTTTGCGTCTTGCCAGATGAAAGGAATTTCCAGCGTGTTCTGGCCTGCGGCCAAACTGAATTTGGTCTGGTTGTTTTCGACGCGAAAGATCGCTTCATGGGTAGGCACATTTTTTTGCGTTGCCGACAATGTTCCCAGCCCGGATTGCGCGACATAAAAACTTTCTTCGTTGTTTGCCTGCAAAACGACATTCGGACTACCGGGTTTTTTCTCGACCGGATATTTCAATAATTCGGTCGAAATTAAAGTGGCTCCACGCGGATCGATTTGCAGTTTCAGTACATCGGTTTCAACGGTAACGGCGTTTACTGCTCGCGGTGTTTCATCAGCCGTCGCTGCCAAAGTCGGAACACTGCTGCCAGAGACAACGGCGCTAGGCGCTGCCGGCAAAGTACTGGTTTTGTTTGGCACGCTTGTAGTGGTGCTCGTGGCAGCTACTTTAGTATCAGGTGCCGGCGCGGTGCTGGTCTTCGACCATTCCATGAAAAGTAAAAACGCGACTAATAGCCAGGCAAACAATAAAAACGAACGAGTCTGATTCATGAGCTCAAAAAAACCTGGGCAGGATCTGCCTGTTAGGGATCGCGGGGAGTTACAACGCCGTTGTCTGGCGAGCCGTGCATTGTGCCTATCGCAGCGTTGCTGAGCAATGTCTGGGCGCGATGGAACAGTTTTTCAAGGTCTGCACGCCATTGCGTCGCGATTACTTTCGCTGCTTCGGGTTTCGCGACCAGCACGTATTCGGCATTCCGATATTCTTGCTGGTGTCGACGAAAATAATCTCGGCAGACGCGCTTGATGCGATTTCTCGCTACGGCGGATTTATCGACACGTTTCGATACGGCAATGCCGAGACGCGGCTTCGGAAAAGCCTCGCCTTGAGCTAGATGTAAACGAAAGTAAGCGCCAGAAACGCGACTTCCCTCGCTAAACACGGCCTGATACTCGGCCGAGGTGCGTATACGCGCACTGCGAGGGAAGCATTGGTGGGCCGTGGTATTCACGTCCCAGACTGCATTATTTATTTAGACGCAGAGACGCGCGCGGCCTTTGGCGCGGCGACGTGCGAGGATCTTGCGACCGCCGACTGTTGCCATGCGGGCACGGAAACCGTGGTCACGTTTGCGCTTCAGATTGCTGGGTTGATAAGTACGTTTGGTGGCCATGACGCAACTCGCTTGAAGATTATGCGGGAAAGACTTGAAAGTATAGACAATTTAGCCTATCTGCGTCAAGCCGGATGTGCTTGGCGAAAGACTCGCGAGCCGCTAGACTGGGCGACCTCGACTTATCCACAGCGGCCTTGGGCTGCCGGAATCCGTGTTGTCTATGTTAACTGCTTGGCCCCGTTGCCTCGAACGCCTTGAAGCCGAACTTCCGGCTGAAGATATCCACACCTGGCTGCGTCCGCTGCAGACCCGGGTCGAAGCACACCAACTGACCCTGTTTGCCCCAAACGCCTTCGTTCTGGAACAAGTCCGCGAACATTATTTGCCCCGCATCCGCGAATTAATGGCGCATTTTAGTGATGGCCGGGCCGAGGTCGTACTGGAAGTCGGCTCCAGCGCCAAACCAAAAGCCGCGGTCAAGGACAAGACCCCGGTCTCGAATGAAGCCGGTCTGGCATTTCAGACCAATCTGGATCCGCGCTACCACTTCGACAATTTCGTCGAAGGCAGCAGCAATAAACTTGGTCGCGCAGCGGCAATGCAAGTCGCACAAAACCCGGGCAAGGATTACAACCCCTTGTTGTTGTACGGTGGCACTGGTCTTGGTAAAACCCATTTGATGATCGCGGCCGGCAATTTGATGCGGGCGAATAATCCGGGCATGAAAGTCTTGTATCTGCGTTCGGAACAATTCTTTAGCGCGATGATGAAAAGCCTGCAAGAAAAAACCATGGATCAGTTCAAACGCCAGTTCCAGCAAGTTGATGCTTTGCTGATCGACGATATTCAATTCTTTGCCGGCAAGAACACGACGCAGGAAGAATTCTTCCACACCTTCAACGCATTATTCGACGGCAAGCAGCAGATTATTCTTACCTGCGATCGCTTTCCGCGCGAAGTCGACAACCTCGAACCGCGGCTGAAATCCAGGCTGGGCTGGGGTTTGTCGGTTGCGATCGAACCACCGGATTTCGAAACCCGTGCGGCAATCCTGATGGCTAAAGCGGCCGAACGCGGCGTGCCGCTACCGGATGATGTTGCATTCCAGATTGCAAAGCGTATGCGTTCGAATGTACGCGATCTCGAAGGCGCGTTGAATACCTTGGCCGCGCGCGCAAATTTGTTCGGCAAGACAATCACGATGGAATTTGCGCAAGAAACGCTGCGTGATTTATTGCGGGCACAATCGCAAGCCGTGTCGATCACCAATATCCAGAAAACCGTGGCCGAATATTTTCAATTGCGTATGGCCGATTTGCTGTCGCAAAAACGCACCCGGAGTTTGGCCAGGCCGCGACAATTGGCGATGTGTCTGGCGAAAGAATTAACCGAACATAGCTTGCCGGAAATCGGCGACGCGTTTGCCGGCCGTGATCACACGACGGTATTGCATGCTTGCCGGGTCATTCGCGAGTTATTGAATACCGATGGCAAGATGAAAGAAGATTGGGACAAATTAATCCGCAAATTAAGTGAATAAATAAGCGAATAAGACTTACCAGCGGGATAAATTGTGAATAAACTGGGGATAGTTTTTGGATTCGGTATTTATCCACAGGCTATCCCAAGCCTCAGGTGTGTTCACGCACACCCGGCTGATGATAAAAAAGATATAAAAAACAATCACTTGAAAGCTTATCCAAGGTTTTTGACTACTCTACCACCACCACTCTTTATATATATCCACTAGGTTAATGGGGCATACGGCATGCGTTTTAGTCTTTCTCGCGAAGTTCTTTTAAAACCCTTACAGCAAGTCGTCAATGTGGTTGAACGCAGACAAACGCTGCCAGTCTTGGCAAATTTATTGGTATCGGTGGAAGGCAATAAGCTTTCAATGACCGGCACCGATCTCGAAGTGGAAATGATCGCGCGCTCCGAAGTGGAAGACGCCGCGAATGGTGAAACCACAATACCGGCCAGAAAACTGTTTGAAATTGTTCGGGCCTTACCCGATGGCAGCAAAGTTACCCTGACGCAAAGTGGCGATAAAGTAACCGTGCAAGCTGGACGAAGCCGTTTCAGTCTGGCGACCTTGCCAAGCCGCGATTTCCCTGCTGTCGAAGATTTGGATCTGGTCGAACGCATCCGTGTTTCCGAATCCGCGTTAAAAGAATTGATCGAACGCACCGCGTTTGCGATGGCGCAGCAGGATGTTCGTTATTACCTCAATGGCTTGTTGCTGGATTTACGCGAAAGCAGCTTGCGTTGTGTCGCGACCGACGGGCATCGCCTGGCGCTTTGCGAAGCGGAATTGCCGGAAGGCGCTCAAACGCGTAAGCAAATCATCGTGCCACGCAAAGGTGTGCTGGAGCTGCAACGATTGCTGGAAGGCGGCGATCGCGAAGTGGAACTGGAAGTCGGTCGTAACCATCTGCGTATGCGTCGCGCCGACGTGACCTTCACGTCGAAGTTAATCGACGGTCGTTTTCCCGACTACGAAGCCGTGATTCCGATTGGTGCCGACAAGGAAGTTAAAGTGGATCGCGAAGCATTACGCGCTGCCCTGCAGCGTGCCGCAATCTTGTCGAACGAAAAGTATCGCGGCGTGAAGCTGGAAATCTCACCGGGACAATTACGCATCATTGCCAATAACCCGGAAAGCGAAGAAGCCCAGGAAGAACTGGAAGCCGAAACCAAAATCGACAATCTGTCGATCGGCTTCAATGTGACCTATCTACTGGATGCTTTGTCTGCCCTGCGCGAAGAACACGTTATCCTGAATCTGCGCGATGGCAACTCTTCGGCCCTTGTTCGCGAAGCCAGCCATGACCGTAGCCGCCATGTGGTTATGCCACTGCGCTTGTGATTGGTTTCATACCCTGACGGTGAAAGCCCGGTTTTGCCGGGCTTTTTACTTAGAGCATCATGCAACTAACCGAACTACGAATTAAGGATCTGCGCTGCATAAGGCAGGCGGAACTGCAATTAGGCCCGGGAATCAATCTGGTGACCGGCGCCAATGGTGCAGGCAAAACCTCGGTTATTGAGGCGATCCATTTGATGGGTTACGGCCGTTCGTTTCGTGGCAGAGTGCGCGATGGCATGATTCGTAGTGGGGCCAATCAATGTGAAATCTTTATCCGCTGGTTCGAAAGCGAATCCAATGAACATCATGCCGGCCTGCAACACGCCGGAAACACCTGGCAAGCCAAGCTGAACGGTCAACACACCAGTAGCCTGACCGAGCTTTGTGCAGAAATACCAGTAGTCACTTTCGAGCCTGGCAGTCATGAACTGATCGGAGGGGGAGCCGAGCACCGGCGCCGATACCTGGATTGGGGCTTGTTTCACGTGGAACAAGAGTTCATCCAGCAATGGCGGCGTTATGCCCGTGCACTAAAGCAGCGTAACGCCTTATTGAAAACCCAGGCCAACGCCAATCTGCTAGAGCCCTGGGAACGCGAAATGGCTAGCAGCGGTGAAACCATTAGTCGCCACCGCTCCCTGTATCTGGAACAACTCGACTCCGAGCTAAACGGAGCGGTCAGCCGGTACCTGCCGGAGCTCGGAAAAGCGCAGCTAAGTTTTATGTCGGGCTGGAAGCGAGCCGAACTGTCCTTGCAAGATGCTTTAACCCTGAGCCGGCAACGCGACCTGGCGACCGGAAATACCAGTGTCGGTCCGCATCGGGCCGACTGGCGGGTCGACTACGAAGCACTGCCGAACCGGGAGACGCTCTCCCGCGGCCAGGAAAAACTGACCGCGCTGGCCTGTGTGATGGCGCAGGCCGAGAACTATGCCCATCGAAAGAACGAATGGCCGGTTGTATGCATGGATGATTTGGCTTCCGAACTGGACTCTGAACATCAAGAGCAAGTGTTGGCACATTTACATGCTTCCCGTGCCCAGGTGATTTTGACCGCCACGGAAAACCATGCGAGTTATGGAAAACAAATCCAAATAGAAACCAGGTTTCACGTGAAACATGGTCAGGTGCTTAGCTTGTAGAGCAGAGCAAAGCCTGCTTGGAATGCCAATCCGAGGTATAATCGAACGCTTGATACGAAGCCCGGACGCCCCTTGGCGCTGGCTGCATGACACCATGGAAAAACGATCAAAATGACAGACCCACAAGTCCCAGAAAACGCCGCAACTCCCAACAGCACTTACGATTCCAGCAAAATCACCGTTTTACGCGGTCTAGAGGCCGTCCGTAAACGTCCCGGCATGTACATCGGCGATGTCCATGACGGTACCGGTTTGCATCACATGGTGTTCGAGGTCGTCGATAACGGCATCGATGAAGCGCTGGCTGGCCATTGCGATCGTCTGGTCGTCACGCTGCATAACGACGGTTCCTGCTCGGTGTCCGATAACGGTCGCGGCATTCCGACCGATATCCACAAGGAAGAAAACGTTTCGGCGGCCGAAGTCATCATGACCGTGCTGCACGCCGGTGGTAAGTTCGATGACAACAGTTACAAGGTTTCCGGTGGTTTGCACGGCGTGGGCGTATCGGTCGTAAATGCCTTGTCGAAATCGCTCTGGCTGAATATCTGGCGCGATGGTTTCCACCACCAGCAGGAATACGCCGAAGGCGAGCCGTTATATCCGCTGAAACAAATCGGCCCATCGACCAAGCGCGGTACCGAGTTACGTTTCCTGCCGAACGCCGACATCTTTACCGACGTCGAATTCCACTACGACATTCTGGCCAAGCGCCTGCGCGAATTGAGCTTCCTGAACTCCGGCGTCAAGATCGAATTGATCGACGAGCGCGGTGAAGGCAAGCATGATTTGTTCGAATACGAAGGCGGCATCAAGAGCTTCGTGGAACATCTCGCTTCGGTAAAAACCCCGTTACATCAAACAGTTATCTCTGCTTCCGGGGAAAAAGACGGCATCGTGGTCGACATTGCGCTGCAATGGACCGACGCTTATCAAGAAACGATGTTTTGCTTCACGAACAATATTCCGCAGAAAGACGGTGGTACCCATTTGATCGGTTTCCGTGCCGCGCTGACACGTACCCTGGGCAACTACATCGAGCAAAGCGGTATTGCCAAACAGGCGAAAGTCGCGATGTCGGGCGACGATATGCGTGAAGGCATGATTGCCGTGCTCTCGGTCAAGGTGCCGGACCCGAGTTTCAGCTCGCAAACCAAAGAAAAGCTGGTCTCTTCCGAAGTGCGCCCGGCCGTCGAAGCGGTGATTGGCCAGAAACTGGAAGAATTCCTGCAAGAGCGACCAAACGAAGCCCGTGCGATCGCCGGCAAGATCGTCGACGCTGCTCGCGCCCGCGAAGCCGCCCGCAAGGCCCGCGATTTAACGCGCCGCAAAGGTGCGTTGGATATTGCCGGTTTGCCCGGCAAGCTGGCCGATTGCCAGGAAAAAGATCCGGCTTTGTCCGAACTATTCATCGTCGAAGGTGACTCCGCCGGTGGTTCGGCCAAACAAGGCCGAAATCGTAAAACACAGGCGATTTTGCCGTTGAAAGGCAAGATTTTGAACGTGGAACGCGCGCGTTTCGATCGCATGCTCGGTTCGGCCGAAGTCGGCACGCTGATTACCGCACTCGGTTGCGGCATCGGCAAAGACGAATACAACCCGGATAAATTGCGTTATCACCGCATCATCCTGATGACCGACGCCGACGTCGACGGTTCGCATATTCGTACTTTGTTGCTGACATTTTTCTATCGTCAAATGCCGGAATTGCTGGAGCGCGGGCACATCTATATCGGTCTGCCACCGCTGTACAAAATCAAGCAAGGCAAGAACGAGCAATACATCAAAGACGATGCCGCATTGAATGCGTATCTGGTCAATCACGCGGTCGAAGGCGCCGAGTTGCGCCCTTCGGAATCGGCGCCGCCGATCAACGGAATCGCGCTGGAAAAATTATTGCTTGAAGTGGTTGCCGCCAATGAAGTGATTCAACGCCACGCCTATCGCGTCGATGCGACGGTGCTCGAAAATATTCTCGAAATGCCGGCCTTGAAAGTGGATGATTTCAAAGACGCAGAAACGTTGAAGCCATGGTGCAGAACACTGGAAACCAAACTCAACAATGTTGGTTTGGGCAGACCGCAATTTTCAATCAACATTCAAGTGGCACATGAAGAAGGATTGGGCGGCGCATTGCTGATCGAAAAGCGTCACCATGGTTTGACACATACGCAAACCTTGGCAGTACAACAATTGGTACATGGTGAATTGCGTTTACTGACCGAAGTTGCGCAGCAATTGAACGGACTGCTGCAGGAAGGCGCAACCGTGCTGAGAGGCGGTAAATCTCAGGCTATCAGCACTTTCAAGCAAGCGCAGGAGTGGTTGCTGGAGGAAGCCAAACGCGGCCGTACCATCCAGCGCTTTAAAGGCCTGGGTGAAATGAATCCGGAACAGTTGTGGGATACCACGGTGAATCCGGAAACCCGCCGCTTGCTGAAAGTTCGCATTGAAGACGCCGTTGCTGCCGATCAAATTTTCTCTACCTTGATGGGCGATGTGGTTGAACCGCGTAGAATATTTATCGAAGACAACGCGTTGCGTGTCGGCAATCTCGACATCTAGTTCGATGCAAAACCGCAATTCCGAACACGCCGAAAAAAACAATAACCAAAGCGAAATCGAAAATCACGCGCCCGGCATCTACAAAGTGCTGGGCGCAGTAATTTTGGATATCGGAATCCTGTGCGTTTTCTGGTTTATCGGCATGATTCTTGCGACCGCAATCTGGACACTAGGCGAATTTGTTACCCATGCCGGTCGAATCCCGAACTCAGAACCCGGACCGCTCGCACTGGTCTTGATTAGTGTACCGACGCTGTATCTTTCAATACTCGGATTGTGGGCTTGGCGAGGTCAGCACTTGAGGTTAAAACAAAAACCGGTACCGCAAAAAAAAATGCTGCTATTCGCGATAGTCACCGGATTTTCATTGTTCTTGCTGACGACAGCCAGCACATATCTGCTGAATGCCGCCGGGATTACATTGCAACCAAGCAATCAGGCGCTGCTCGAAGATATTGGCAAACAAACGCCAATATTCATCACGCTTTTTGCGGTTACGATTGCACCAGTTTTCGAAGAACTGTTCTTTCGTAAACAGATCTTTGCCCGCTTTGTCGGCACAGGTTACGTGTTTACCGGTTATCTGGTCAGCAGCCTGTTGTTTGCCTTGATGCACGAACCGCTGCCTAGCCAGGGGCTGGCAGCGTGGTTACTCATGCTTGGGCTGTACGGCGGCATGGGCGCGGTTTTCGCTTGGGTTTACCGCAAATCCGGCCAGTTATGGCCGGCAATGCTCGCACACGCGAGCAATAATCTGTTTGCAATGTCGGCCTTGTTGCTCGTCAATTCGATGAGCTGATATTCAGCCATGGCTGGTTATATTTCCAAGCCTGGCGCGGCTATTCGCATAAGCCGCAGTTAAATCGGTTTTGTAAATATGAACAGCGTCGATAAATGACGTGAAAGACTTCACGTACTTGAACAGACACCACTAAGGACTTGAGTATCGAGCCCATGGCCCGTACCCTTGTCACCTTTATTAGTGCTTTTGCTCTTTGGAGTTTTACATGAAACGCTTGCAACCTTTGGTATTGATATTCGGAGCGACCCTCTGTGTTTTTGCTTCAGCTACGATTTCCGCGGCCGAAAAGAAAAAAACGGATTCCTACAAAGACAGACTCGCAAAGCAGGCGGAGTCCTACAGCGTGGATGGTGAAAAGATAGAAGCCAAAGAAGAAGTGCAACTATATCCATTGGCAACTCGCGTACCAGTGGTTCAAAAGGGAACGCCCTCGCTGGTAAAACTGCGGAACCAAATGGTTACCGACTTTCAAAAGGGCAAAGACGACGAGGCACAGATAGCTGCAGATAAACTGGAGGCGGATAAAGACGCTAACGCCAATGACCGCGCTACTGCAATCCAGATCAAACTGTTACTCGTCTCCAAAAAAGACAACAACAATCACGCCGCCGCGATTCCACTGCTGGAAGATGCAATCAAAGCCGACGGTTTGAGTAACAATGTTCATTACGCGATGGTCCAGGAACTGGCACAGCGATACTTGTTAGACCAGGACTATCAAAGCGCGCTGACTACGGCAGATAAATTCTTGAACGAGACCAAACTCGAAACAAAAGAAATGTTGATCGTGAAAGGAAACTCGCTTTATCGCCTCAAGAAAATGAAAGAAGCGCTGGTGGTATTGGAAAAGGTGTATGCGATAGATCCGGCCAACACGCCAGTTACGCAAATGCTGACACGCGCGTATTCCGAAACCGGGCAGTTGGAAAAAGCTGCGGCGCTGACAAAAACATTGGCGCAGTCCGGCGGTACCGACAAGGCGACCAAAATCAATTTGGCAATTTCCTATCGCGACGCAAAACAATATGAACAAGCCGAAGACATCATTGCCGAGCTCAGGGCAAACAAGCAGCTGGTCGAAGAGCGCGACTATCTGACTGCGATGAATATTTATGGCGGAATGAAGAACAAGGAAAATGACATGGTGGCGGTAGTCCAGGAAGGGCTCGATAGCGGTGCATTGAAACCAACTGCCGCTAATTTCACCATCCTGGCCGAATCCTACTATTACAGTAATCGTGACGACGGGACTGCCAAGGCAATTAGTTATTGGCAAAAAGCGGCACCGATTGCAAAAGACGGGGCGGTATACCTAAATCTTGCCATCGTGCAATGCCAGGAAGAAATGTGGGTCGCTTGTAAAGAAAGTGCTAAAAACGCGATCGCCAAAGGCGGGATAAACGCCAATGATGCAAAAACGCAGATAGCCAAGGCCGACAAGGGATTGAGTAAATCCAAGTAAAGCGAAATAGCGCACACTTACGGCCAATAGAGTGATTGGATAAAAGCGCATCTTGGTATAAGCTTAGAGGTTCCCGCGACATGGTTGTGGCGGGTCATGGCGCGAAAGCGTCGCGAAAACAAATTTTTTATAGAGCCGCCACCGCATGACGGATCCCAACAACATAGAAGACAAAGCAGCCGGCTTAAGTTGGCCACGAATTGGCGGCGTTGCATTTGCAATGGCGCTGCATGTGGCAGGCTTTATGATGCTGATGGCCCCGGTTTCGGCGCCACCACCACCGGAAGAGGAAGAGCAAGTCGTGCCGGTCAGTTTCACCGACCCACCACCACCACCGCCACCACCACCGCCACCGCCGCCAGAACAACCGCGTATTGTTACGCAGGTTATTGAAACGCCTAGGCCAACGGTATTGCCACCACCGCCAGAAGCGCCGCCAATCATCACAGATGATTCGAACGTCATGTCGACCCCGGCACCACCACCAGCACCGCCCACAGTTGCACAGGCGATTCCTGCTGACGTTGATGCCCGCGAAGATATTTCCGGTCGTGCGATGAATCCGCCAAAGTATCCTGCACAGGAACTGCGTGATGGCATCGGTGGTCAAGTAATGTTGTTAGTTACCATTGACGCCAATGGTGGCGTACTCAATGTAACTGTAAAGAAATCCAGCCGAAATCGTAATTTGGATCGGGCCGCGATGGACGCAGCGCGTAAATGGAGATTCAATCCAGGTATTCGCAATGGTCAAAAAGTTGGGGGCGATGTGCTCGTTCCTGTTAATTTCAATCCGCAATAATGATTAATCACTAAGATAAAGGTCATCCTTATGCTACAGGACATCCTCACCCTCTCGGCCGCAGCTGCAGGCGGCGCCAACAACACCGCAGAAGCCTTCAACAAGATGGGCTTCAGCCACATGTTCAACACCTTCATCACCGGCGAAAACAACGTTGGTGCGATCGTGTTCACCACATTGGTGATCATGTCGATGGGTTCGCTGTATTACATGGCAGCCAACTTCATCAAAGGTCGCATGGTTTCCATGCGTGCCGATAAAGTCATGGCTACTTTCTGGGAAAGCACCCCGCAAGACGCTATTCGTGCGATGGAAGAACAACCAGCAAACGAACCGTTCTCCAAAATTGCTCTGGAATGTGCTCAGGCCGCTGCTCACCATCAGCGTAGCGAAGGCAACCGTTTGGCCGAGTCGCTGAACCGTTCCGAATTCATCGACCGCACCTTGCGCCAAGTTGTGACCAAAGAAAGTGCCCGTCTTGAAGACGGCATGACCTGGTTGGCAACCGTCGGTGCAACTGCTCCGTTCGTAGGTTTGTTGGGTACCGTTTGGGGTATTTACCACGCCCTGATCAACATCGGTGCATCCGGCCAGGCCGACATCGGCAGCGTGGCAGGTCCGGTGGGTGAAGCCCTGATCATGACCGCTATCGGTTTGTTCGTGGCTATTCCTGCAGTGTTGGCATACAACTTCTTCACTCGCTCGAACCGTACCACCTACGCGAAATTCGATACCTTTGCTCATGACCTGCACGACTTCTTCGCAACCGGCGCACGCGTCGGTGCAGATAAGCGTTAATCCACACAGGATTTAGAAGGAGCGCTTTATGGCATTTAGCACAAATTCTGGCGGTGGCGGTCCTATGGCCGATATCAACGTCACGCCCCTCGTGGACGTGATGTTGGTGCTACTGATCATCTTCATGATTACGGCACCGCTGATGACGCATAAAGTCGTAGTGAAACTGCCTGAAGCATCATTGAACAAGAAACCGGATATTCGGATTCCGCCAATTACGATCACCGTTAAAGCGAACGGCGAAATTTATTGGGGAGATGCTTTCGTGACTCAAGACGCATTCGAAGCCAAGCTGGACACCATGGTTCTTCTGGACCCGCAGCCTCAGCTGGACGTTCGTGCCGATAAAGACACCAAGTACAAACTGATTGAACAAGCCACCACCACTGCGAAAGACCACGGTATTCGCAAGGTCGGCTTTGTTTCCACACGCGAACACTGAGACGGAGTAGATAAATGGCCTTTTCTTCAAACTCCGGCGGTGGTCCAATGGCGGATATCAACGTCACTCCACTCGTGGACGTGATGTTGGTGCTGCTGATTATCTTCATGGTGACAGCACCGCCGTTGTCGCATCAAATCCAGGTCGACCTGCCGCAGCCAACCCGTAATCCGCCGCCAAATCCGCCGAACCCGCCGGATCCGATCAAGATTCGAATTGATGCGGGCGGTAGCGTTTCGATGAACGGCACGCCGATCGATATGCAAGCGCTGGGAGCTCAGTTTAATGTAGTCGGCGAGTTGCCTATCGATGACCAAGGCAAGCTGGAAATCGACACGGATCCAGAAGCGGAATATGAAGTACTCGCAAAAGTACTGGCTCGTGCGAAAAATGCAAACCTGACCAAAATCGGCTTCGTGAAACCAGCCGGTTGATTCAAACGGAATTCGAGTCAACACATCGTCGAAATCAAACGCCACCGCAAGGTGGCGTTTTTTTATTTGCCAAAAATCAAAATCAGGCGTAAATATTAGTCATCACCCAACGCAAGGAGAGCGCTATGCAAAGAACACCCTCCACGAACATGATGGCAGACATCAATATCACGCCCCTGGTAGATGTGATGCTGGTCTTGCTGGTGATCTTCATGCTGGTAACGCCGGCCATTAGTCAGACGATGAGCCAATCGATCCAGCCCTCGCCTAAAGGCAAGGTAGTCGACACGCACAAGTTGATTGTCCAGGCCGGCGACACTTTTCTGCTGGATGGCCAAATAATCAGTTCGCTGGAATTGCAGCAGCATTTCAGTACGGCGATCAAGCTGGATGATAAATATAGCGTGCAGGTATTTGGCGAACCGGATGCCAGCTATCAAAGTTTTACCGATGCGATGGCGATTGCAAAAAATGCCGGCGTCGAAAACCTGAGCCTGGCTTCAAATTAACGCGGCGAAGCAATGACACGCAAATAATTTTGTACGGTGGCATACAAGCCATCGTACAAAGCGTCATTGAACAAGGCATGTCCGATCGAAACTTCTCGAACCATCGGAAGTGCCGTTAAAAAAGAAACCAGGTTTTGCTGATTCAAATCATGCCCGGCATTGATGCCCAGGCCTATCAACTGGGCCTGCTCGGCGGTTTCGATACAGGCGTTCAAATCGACTTGTGCATCGCCTTTCTCGAAACTCTGGGCAAACGGTCCGGTATAAATTTCAATGCGATCCGCACCGACGTCACGGGCAACGGCAAGATTTTCTACGTCCTGATCAACGAACAAGCTCACGCGTTGGCAGTGCGGTTTAAACGAAGCGATGACAAGACGCAAACGTTCGGCATCCTTCAGTAGATTGAAGCCATGATCCGATGTGATTTGACCATCGCCGTCGGGTACCAGCGTAACCTGCGTTGGTCGGGTTTGCTGCACAAGTGACAGCAGCCCCGGATAGTCGCCGCGTGCCGGAGCGAAAGGATTGCCTTCGATATTGAACTCAACTTTATTTGCTACCAGCCGCGCCAGATCACGGACATCCGATGGCCGAATATGACGTTGGTCCGGTCGTGGATGCACGGTAATACCACCGGCACCGGCAGAAATCGCAACGTCCGCGGCTGCAAGCACGGACGGTAAATTGCCACCGCGAGAGTTGCGTAAAACCGCGACCTTGTTAACGTTCACGCTTAGCAGAGTCATGAAATAATCCGGACTAAATCGCGTAACAGAGTATCATTGATATATCCTACGGTAGCGGATATAAAGAGTTGGATGCGACCATCAACCATGAATAATATATTCCGCAATCTTGGCATTTTATTGCTAAGCAGTTTATGGCTGTTGCAAAGCCCGGTGGCGTCGGCGCAAAAAATGAAGCTGTATGGCGCGCCGTTGATGCAGCGTTATACCGCCAAAGATTATAACGCGAACCCGCAACACAACACGATTTCTACCGACAAGGCCGGCCGACTCTATGTCGGCAACTCGGAAGGCATTCTGCTGTTCGACGGCACGAGTTGGGAATTGATCGAATTACCCGGCAAGCAAATTGTTCGCGATCTGACACGTGCGCACGACGACAAAATATATGTCGCCAGCTACGACACTTTCGGTGAACTGGTCACCGATAAAGACGGCAAGCTGGCCTTCCAGGAATTGCTGACATTATCGGGGCTGAAAGGAAAAGACCGGCATGTCGGCATTGTATGGGAAGTTATTCACACCGAGCTCGGGATCTATTTCCGTGCCGAAGAAGCTCTGTATTTCATCAGTTATGACAGGAAGACCACTCGGCACTGGCCATTGACGGAAAATGTGCGCAGTATTTTTCCACAGCAAAACACGCTGTATGCACGCTTGGACGGAGTCGGGTTCAGCAAGTTTGTCGACGGAAAGTTTGTGCTCGAACCCGGCGGCGAAGCGTTTGCGAATCAGGCATTGCCAGGCATGATTGACAAGGGCAGCTGGCGGTTGCTGGTCTCGGACCAAGGTTTCTATCGTGCCGACCAATTTGGCATGAAGCTATTGCCGAACAATGCCGGCGCGGAACTTAAAAACAGTGGTGCCTACGAAGTGTTGCCTTTGGCGGACGGCAGTTTCGTGATCGGGACCCGACTGGGCGAATTGTTTCGTTTCGGCAAGGACTTTACCGTACTCGAACGCTTGAAGCTTGGCAGCTTTTCAATCGCCGCGATGAATGTGGATAACGAAGGCGGCCTTTGGGTAGCGACCGAAGGGGATCTGGTCCGATTGTCGATGCCGTCGCCCTGGTCATATCTGGATGCTACCCAGGGCGTGTTGGGCGTAGCCTATGATTTTGAATGGCATGACAACGCTTTATGGACGGCGAGCAGCAGCGGCATCGCCCGCATCATACCTTTGCCTAATGGCAGCAGTCGTTATGAACATAAACCCTGGGCAGATTACGAAGCCTATGTGCTCAACAGTGACGACAAGGGTTTGCTGATTGGCCATCGGGAAGGTTTGTTGGTGTTGGAGAAAGATAAGCAAACACCTCGAGCACTCTATTTTGATGAAACCGATGCCGTAATTTTTCTGGAGCAGTCGCGTTTCGATAAAAACCTGATTTACGCCATGTCGAGTAAGAACATCATGGTGCTGACAAGTAGCTCGGGCAAGTGGCAAATAATCAAAACCCTGTCTTTGGGTGATTCCGGCGTGGACAGCATGACCGAACTTGCTCCGGGTGAAATCTGGATCAGTGACAACTATGCAGGACCCCAGCGGTGGCGCTTGGATCTGAAGACTTTTGAAATACTCGAGAAAAAAGTATTCGTCCAAAGTGATGGCCTGGTACTCGATAAAGAACAGTCTCAGCATGTGTATCGGCTGGACGGCAAGCTGCATGTCGTCATTGGCGACAAGGGTTATTTTTTTGATGGAAAAAAATTCAATCCGGAAATATCGCCGCCCTTCAGTCTGGTAGCGAGACCGCATGAGTTTTATGTGTCGGAAACGGCGATGGGCGTATATGCATTCACGACCAGGGAAATGTGGTTTCGCCCCAATCAGCAAACACAATGGCAACCTTTAAGGATGGGTCTGGGCAGTGCCGCCGGTTATGGCACCGTGCGATTGAATCGCGACGGAGTAGTCCGGATATCGACATGGGGCGGCATACTCCAATACAACGATAAAGAAAAAAGCACGTTGCCCGAACCGCTGTCGCTGAAATTCGACTATGTAATTGCGAACAGCCCGGACAACAAAAACACAATTAGCCTGCCGACGGTTTCCAGTTATTCCAATGTGGAAGTGCCTGCAGGGTATAGCTTGAAGCTCCGGTTTTCACTGGTTAGCCTTGCCAGTGGCGTCGAGTTTCGTTATCGCATGCGACAGCTTTCCGATGAGTGGTCGGGTTGGTCCGATCGAGATCTGTTCATTCGTGCCCAACCGCCGGGCGATTATGTGCTCGAACTGCAGGCAAGAACCCGGGCCGGAAGAGAGGCCGAAGCGATCAGTTATCGTTATACGATGCTTCCGCATTGGTATGAAATCCTGTGGGTCCGGCTTTTGATTTTGCTGTCGACATTGGCGCTGGTTTTCCTGTTGACCTACTGGATTATTCGACGCCGTGTTGCGAAATATCGCGAAGACAATCTGAAGCTGGAAAAACGCATCAGCGAACGCACGATCGAATTGGAATCCTTGAACCAGAAGTTGTCGGAATTGGCTACCGAAGATTCGCTGACCGGCGTCTTGAACCGGCGTGCTTTGGAGCAGGGCCTGCAACGCGAATGGTATCGCTGTCTTGATCAGCGGCGCTCGTTGTCGGCCTTGATGATCGACGTTGATCACTTCAAACAGTTCAACGATAAATACGGTCATTTGGAGGGCGACGTTTTATTGCGTGAAATCGCCCAGACCCTGAAAAGCAACCATGATGCCAAACGCGAATTATTGGCAAGGTTTGGTGGCGAAGAGTTTGCCTTGTTGCTGCCGGGCGTAAGCCTTGACGATGCGGTTCAACGCGCCGATAAAATCCGGCAGACCGTATCCGAGCATAATAAAAACGTGACCGTCAGTATCGGCGTTGCCGGTTTTGTACCGAGCATCCAGATGGAGCAGATAAGTCTGTTACGTCGCGCCGATGCCGCTTTGTATCGCGCTAAACGCGGCGGCCGGAATCGCGTTGAAAAAGACAATGATTAATCAGTCCGATATTTCGGACGGTGAAGTCAGTACGGATTATTGAAGCAGGACTTGAGTCCTTCCGTGCCCAGACAATCGAGAGCGGAAATTATTTACTGGGTGGAATTGTTATCGGAATGCTCGGCCGCCGCCTTACGTGCCGCCGCCTGTTCTCTGAGCATGCGCAATTCTTCCGGACTGATCATCTTGCTGTCGTCACGGCGACTGCCTTCGAGTCGCGACGAAAGAAAGCTCAAAATGGCGGCAAGCAAAAACCCCAATGCCGCGAGCAAAAGGATGACAGTCATGATGAACGGGATCTTCGTCGAGAAAGTGAGACCGAAACAAACGGCGGCGATTAATAACAAGATCCAAGGCATGACAGCAACTCCGGAAAAGTAGGCGCCAGTTTAGCGCAGGCTTAAAGCAAGGGCGAGAGCAGACGTGCAAACGCCTCGAAAAGACGACTGGAGAAAGCCTGTACCCGAAGTTTGGGCACTTTCTTGCTTTTGTTCATATCGTCCTGCAGAACCTTGCTTAATGCCGACGCCAGTTGGCTGTCTTCCAGCAAGATACAGAGCTCGAAATTCAGCCGGAAGCTGCGGTTGTCGAAATTCGCGCTGCCGAGAATCAGGGTTTCCTCGTCTACCAGCAAGGCTTTGGTATGCAGCATTCTCGGGTAGTAATAAATATGAATGCCTGCCGCCAGCAACTCGTCGAAATATGAACGAGCAGCGGCATCCACCAGTCGCGAGTCGCTGCGTACCGGCACGATCAAACGAACGTCCAGACCGCGCAAGGCCGCAGAAATCAAGGCCATCCGGGCCGCTTCGCTCGGTACGAAATACGGGGTTGCCAGCCAAACCCGCTGCATCGCATGCGAGATCGAAAACACATGCGCGTAATGAATGGACTCCCAATTATTATCCGGTCCGGCCGGTATGATTTGGGCCTTGAGCTTGGCCTGGCTCAATTCGCAAAATAATTCCGGATCCTTCGGTAAATGTTTGCCGGCGTAAACCCAGTCTTCCAGAAAAGCCAATTGCAGCCAGCGCACGACATCGCCGGTAACGGCTATATGCAAATCTCGATAGGCCAATTTACTCAAGCCTTCATTTTCATCGTCGGTGATATTGATGCCGCCGGTATAACCGGTGATGCCGTCGATAACGACAATTTTTCTGTGCGAGCGCAAATTTATCTTGGGTCGCCACAAACCACGCCAGCGAAAATGGGTTCGATGGAAAAACGCGACTTCGGCGCCGGCAAGTAGCAAGGGTTGCAGAAAAGACGGGCCGACACGCGAAGAGCCGATGGCATCGAGCAACAAACGCACTTTGACGCCCCGCTTTACGCATTCAATCAAGGCATCGCGAAATTGCGTGCCGGTCTTGTCGGGCTCGAAAATATAGTATTCCAGATGCACGTGATGCTTCGCTTTTGCGATCGCATCCAGCATTGCGGTAAAACAGGCAACGCCGCCCACCAGTAATTTGGCATCCTTCGCGCTGCTTGCCGCGAAACCGCTGCTGACTTCTACCAGCCTCGAAAGCGCAGATTGCGAGTCGTCGGAGTCGGCGCGCGCCGGTTTACCCAGCAATGCCTTCGATCGCAAACGCTTGGATTGCTGCCGGCGAATGCGTTGCGGACCAAAAAAATGGTAGATGACAAAACCGAGCACCGGCAAAAAAGCCAATGCAAACAACCAGCTCAGCGTGGCCGCGGCATCCCTTTTTTGCAGGACGACCCAGACGCAAAGAAGAACGATGTACAAGGCCCAGAGCGTGGAAATGCCAAACCACAAATGCGGAAACCATTCATTCAATTGTTGCCAGATTTGCATAGCATGGGATCGAAGGCGATTGGACAATGGCTATCATGGCAGAGCCGCAGCATTCTTGCAGCCGGCGCCGCGGGGCGAAAATTAAAAAGCCCGTGGATATTTCATTCACGGGCCTTGGTAAACGGGTTTGAATTTTAATTCACACGCAATTACTTCATGCGTTCAATTTTGTAGCCGCGTTGCTGCAACATTTTCACGACGCCGTCGTCGCCCACCAAATGCAGCGAACCCACCACGACCATGACATCGTCCTTGTCATTATCCTTCAGCATTTTTTCAAGCTTCGGCAGCCAGGCTTTATTACGTTCCACGTTAATGCTTTGATACAGATCGGGATATTTTTGGCGCATTTCGCTGGCCATTTTGTTGTACAGGGTTTTGTCATCGGCCTTGCGCCAGGTGTCATGAAGTTCGTCGATCTTCTGCTTCATGTCGGCTGACTCATCCAGTGCATCGAGCAGGAATTGCTCCTGCAGCTTTGCACTCATGTTATCGAAGATCGCGATTTGCGAATCACCGGTTTCCAGGCCCTTGGCCGACTTGCCGGCCTTTTCCGCACGATCCATAAAATGCTTATCGAGACCGAGTTTTTGATCGAGTCCGATTTTCTGCATTTCGGTTACGCTCAGGATCAGCGTGACAAACCAGGGTTCGAAAACCTGGAAGTTGGCGACCGGCATTTTTGCCGAAGTGGCATAAGCTTCGAATTTCTTCCAGGTTTCGGCAGAGACGCTTTGCTGCAGGGTCTTGCCGTCGGTACGCATCGCGGCCTGCGCCATTTTCTGGCCCAGTGCCGGGTTGTTCATTTCCTCCGGCGACAATTCGAAATACAGCTGCTCGGCATCGTCGAAAGCCAGGTCGGTACTTTTTGCCAGCGGATAATCGCTGGGTTTCAGCATATGGAATGAACCGAGCAGATAAAGACTGTTGTCTTTATCGCTGACTTTCCAAAGCAGGGGCTTGGGTGGGCTAACGGAAGTTTTAACACTGGTCGTAATTAATGGTTTCGCCGCTTCGGCGAAGGCAACATTGATGCCAAACAGCATCAGTAGCGGGACAAGGATTTTTTTCATGATGTTCTCTGGGTTGGAAAGAGTTGGTGTCTGAAACAGGATTTCAGTTCCTTAAAAAAGGATGTTCGCGTTTTTGGAACGGGCGCAGGGATAAGCAGAAATACACGAGTGCAAACGACAGAAAGACAATCCAGGCAAGGATGTCGAACCAGGCATGGGAATATTCACGGGAGCTGACACTGAGTAAAAGCTGGATCAGCGAAACCAGGAACAACACGAGGCTGACCAGGCCAAGCAACCAGGCCCGGTTTTTTTCACCGCTGAGAATCTTCAGGCCGTAACCGGAGGCGATCAGCGTGGCCGTCAGGAACAAGGCGGCGATATTGAAATAAACGATGCTGTTCTGCGATGCCATCAGCAACAGCGCAAGCAAGGCAATGCCGGCCGGTAGCAATAATGCTCGGCCGACATGTTGCGCCAGCACCGTGACCAGTAAATGGCGGGCATTCCGGGTGTTTTTCCAGCCCGGCAAAAGTGCCAATTCGGCCAGCTCCGCATTGTCTTTCGAGTAAAGCGACTTCAGCCTGACCAGTACGGCGCCGAACGTGATCCCCAATCCCAATAAACTGATCCAGCTAATCGCCATCGCCAGACGCCTGGCGATATCGTCGCTCGAGCCTTTCGATACCATGAAGGCCATGAAAAAGGGCAGCACCAGGTAAATCAGAGACAGCAGGACAAACTGTTTTAGCTGGCTGCGTTTTGTCAGCGGCATAAATGGCGCGCCAAGATAGGTGCGCAATGCCAGTGATGGCGCCAGCGTGTCGGCGCGGCTAATCGCGGGGTCGAAGCGAATGCCGTTGCTTATCAAGGAGCCATCCTGCGACTGCGACCAATTGACGGCGCCCCAACCGTTCGCGCCATCCGGCATCAGCGCCATCGGGGTATACCAGGCACCGGCATCGCCTTCAAATTTTCGCAGCGCATGAAAGCGCCAAAACGCAATCACGATCATGCCGAGTGCCAGCAACGAAATGACGACGAAAAATGCATCCGAGTCGCTGGGTGGCAGCAAGCGATACTCGATAAATTTGTCGAACAGACCGGGAGACAGCGTCAGGGCAATTCCCAAATACCGCGGCAGCAACATGAACAATAATCCGCCGGCGGCTACGGCGATCAGAATTGCCAAGGCATGGAAAAAATCATTGCCGAGCAAGGCATAAATCAGGCTGGGAACCAGTAGCGTGAAAGTTGCCTGCAACAGCAATGCGATCGCAATCGCATGGACCGGCGCGGGAAACATTAATTTGTCCGCATCGCGCACGATTTTCAGCGATCTGCTGCTGACGAAGGCCCACCAGAAAAGCGCAGCCATCGACGACATCACGAGCCAGACTTTCGCAGCACCGGCGGCATCCGAAGACCGATACGCGATCGCTGTTACGAACACGGCGGCCAGCAGGAGAAGCAGGAGCAGTATGCGGATACCGTCAATCATGCTGGCACAGGTGGTGCGCCAGGCCATCGAAATATTCATTGAGCCACCTCGATAAACAAATCTTCCAGCGCCAGGCTTTCCGAGCGTACGCCGGGCGCATTGCATAACGCAGGCCACGCATTGTGCTGATCGCGCTTCAGGATAATCGACAGGCCGGCATCAGCTTGTTTGCGGCGGGAAATTTCGCCGGGAATTTTTCCGGTCTGCAAGGCGGCGGTTTCCGGCGTCAAACGAAGACACAGAGTGTGTTCTTTGATGTCGTCCATCGGCATCTGCAAAAGTATCGATTGGTCGTGCACGAAAACGATTTCCGAGGCGACGCGTTCAAGATCGGAAACGATATGAGTCGAAAAAATCACGGTCGTGCCACTGTCGGCCGCCCGGATCGCGATTTCCCGCAGCAATTCGCGTCGGGCGACCGGATCCAGCGCCGCCGCCGGTTCGTCCAGCACCAATAGCTCCGGGCGATAGGCCATCGCGCGCAGAATCGCGATGCGTTGGCGTTCACCCGGCGACAGTTTGCTCAATAAGGTGCTGGTGTTGATATTCCAGCGCGACAGACTTGCGGCAACGAAACCATGATCCCAGCGCGGATAAAAACCGCTGACGAAATCCAGCATTTGTTTCACGGTCAACCAGGCCAGTGCTTCGGGTTGTTGCGGAACATAACCAATGCGCGCCTTGTTCTCGTCGCTCAGCGTGAGCGCCGATTCGCCGAACACCCGGCAGTCGCCGGCATCGCGCGTCAACAGGCCGAGCAGACAACGGATCAGCGTGGATTTGCCTGCGCCGTTGCGGCCAATCAAACCCGTCACGCTGCCGGGTTGAATGACCAGATCGATATTGTTCAAGATGCATTGCTGATCGAAATATTTCAGCAAGCCGTGTGCTTCCAGCACCGGAGCAAGAGACGAGGTAGCGGGTTCGATCGCGATATTGGCGTGGGCATTCATGTTATTTCTCCAAAAATTCTTTCAAGCGGGAAATGACGACATTGGTCGGCAATTCCAGTTCATTGATTTGTTTGGCCAGTGCTTGAATCGCGGGATCAATCAAGTCGAGCCGGGCCGCTTGCGATTTCACGCGAATTCGCTGTGCCGCCACGACCATGCCTTTGCCGCGCTGCCGTTCCAGCAGGCCTTCCAGTTCGAGCAGGCTATAGGCTTTCGAAACGGTCATCGGATTGATTGCATGATGCGCAGCCACTTCACGAACCGAAGGCAGTGCCTCGCCTGCAGCGAGCTGGCCGCTGGCGATCAGGCGCCGGGTCTGTTCCACCATTTGCCGGTAGATCGGCTCGGCGGCAGTCGGCTGAATTTGAAATAGCGATGCGTCCATGTCACCACAGCCATACGTTGTGGTGACAGAGCATCGAATTCGAGCAAGGTAGTGCGTCCATGTGTATTACTACAACAATACACTTGGCGTTTGTCAAGCGCTTTTTTCGCGAACCTTAATTCGGCGGGTATAAAACCTCGGCGCGCTGGAACAAAACCCAGCTGGTCGCGATGTATTTATCGCCGCCAACCGGTTTGTTGCCGCGATGGGTATGCGTGAACGCGGTCGGTGCGATCAGCAGCGAACCGGTTTTCGGCTGGACTTTTTTATGTTGGTACAAAAATTCGGTTTCGCCTTCGGAAAAATTATCGTTTAGATAAATCGTCCATAACATCGCGCGATGCAGCGTGTCGCAAACCGCGTCTTTCGGATACAGCTCGCAATGCCAGTACGGATAACCGCCCTTGTTGGCGGTATAGCGCTGGATATTGATCGACCCGGGTCGCAATACCGCACGTACGATATCGCCCAATTGTTTGTCCGGCATATGTTTGAAATCGTCGGCATGCAGGCGACGCGGCTTGCCGGTGCCGGCATCCGGCACTTGCAGCATCAACGGTGCGATCAGCGTGTGCGGGTATTTGCGGATATAGTGCAACAGTCCCTTGAACATTGCGGCATTCAGCGCGTTTTCGACTTCGCGCCATTCCGAATTGCCGGTGATCTGGATATCGCTGCTGTTTTTCAATTCCGGTATCACGCCGCCGCCGACTCTGCCTGGCACCGCGGCACGACTGTCTTCGAAATGTTTGATCATCGCGGCACAGGCTTGTTTCGACAAAGCCTCGGGATAGACCTCGATGAAATCGTCCTGATTTGAATCAAGATGCGGCATCAGGAATTTTTTGCGTCGAATTCGCTATGGTAGCGAACGGCAGCCTCGACTTCCGCTTTCGAACCCATGAATACCGGCACGCGTTGATGCAAGCCGGTCGGCTGCACATCGAGCATGCGTTTGCGACCGGTACTCGCCGCGCCACCGGCTTGCTCGACCAGGAAGCTCATCGGATTGGCTTCGTACATCAAGCGCAATTTGCCGCCCTTGTCGCGACATTTGCTGTCGAGCGGATACGAAAAAATGCCGCCGCGGGTCATGATCCGATGCACGTCGGCGACCATCGAAGCGACCCAGCGCATATTGAAATCCTTGCCGCGCGGACCTTCCTTGCCTTTCAGCATATCGCTTACATAGGCCTGCATTGGCGCTTCCCAGAAGCGCTGGTTCGATACGTTGACGGCAAATTCTTTCGTCTCGCTCGGAATTTGCATATCGCGCTTGGTCAGCACGAAACTGCCTTGCTCGCGATCCAAAGTAAAACCGTGGGTACCGCGACCGACCGTCAGCACCAGCATCGTGCTCGGGCCATAAGTCGTATAACCGGCGCAGACTTGTTCGCTGCCGGGCTGCAGAAAATGTTCGTCTTCCGGTGCGGTAATGCCGTCGGGACAACGCAGTACCGAAAAAATCGTGCCGACCGAAATATTCACGTCGATATTCGAACTGCCATCGAGCGGATCGAACAGCAATAAATAATTGCCTTTCGGATACGCGTTCGGAATCGGATGCGAATGCTCCATTTCTTCCGAGGCCAGACCGGCCAGATGTCCGCCCCACTCGTTGGCTTCCAGAAAAATTTCGTTCGACAACACGTCGAGTTTTTTCTGGGCTTCGCCCTGGATATTGCCGGTGCCGGCTTCACCGAGTACGCCGCCCAACTCGCCTTTGCCGATCGCGGTCGAAATGGTTTTGCAGGCGCGGGCGACCACTTCAATCAATAAACGTAAATCGGCATTGATAAAACCGGCATGTTGCTCTTCGATCAGAAAACGGGTCAGTGAAATGGATTTCATGAAAGGTGCTCGAAAGTCAGTGCGCTATTGTCTCGCCCATACCCGCGCTTGCCAAGCGGTGGCACAATGTTGACATGCCCGATATCGACACCCGCCTGTTACCGGTATTACTCGCAGCGCTTGGCCTGGGTCTGTTGATCGGTGCCGTGCGCGAACGTCAACACAAAGATCCAATGGCCGGCGTGCGTACGCATGCACTGGTCGCCTTGCTGGGCGCGATCGGTTTGCATATCGGCATATGGGTGCTGGCACTGGTGTTGCTGCTGCTGGTCGGTCTGGTCTGGATTTCGTATTGGCGGCAATCGCAGAAAGACGCCGGCATGACCGGCGAAATTGCCTTGTTGCTGACCTGCTTGCTTGGCGCTCTGTGCTTGACGCAACCGGCGTTGGCAATCGCATCCGGCGTTGTCGTTGCCGTGTTGCTGTATGCGAAAGCCAGTCTGCACCGCTTTACCAAAGAAATATTGAGTGAAGCCGAAGTCCACGATGGCCTGATTTTGCTGGGCTCGGTCCTGGTGATTTTGCCCTTGTTACCCGATACCGCAATCGGGCCGAATGGCGTATTGAATCCGACCATCATCTGGCGCCTGGTCGTGTTGATCATGTTGATCAGCACGATTGGACATATCAGCCTGCGCGTGATCGGCAACCGTTGGGGTTTGGCGCTGGCGGGTTTTTTTTCCGGTTATGTTTCCTCGACCGCAGCGATAGCCGGTTTTGGTGAACGTGTGCGCGAACAAGCCGAGATACTGCGCTCCTGCGTTGCGGCCGCGATGTTCGCAAATCTCGCTTCGCTGAGTTTGTTCGTGCCGATTTTATTGGCGGTGTCGCCGCCTTTATTGCAAAGCCTGTGGTTGGAACTAGCGGCCGGCGCCAGCATTTTATTGGTCGGCGGTCTGCTGGGTTTGCGTTCCGGGAAAAATGAAAACAAGGAAGTCCCCAATTTGCAGACCCGCATGTTCCGGATTGGTCATGCCCTGTTATTGGCAGCGATGATTTCGGCCGTGATACTGATTTCAGCTTGGCTGACGCGGGCGTTCGGATCGAATATTGCCATGCTCGCCAGCATGTTTGCCGCGATCGCGGAAGTGCATGCGTCGGCGGCCAGTCTTGGCCAGCTGGTGAAAAGCGAAGCGATCACTTTACAGGTCGCGCACTGGGGATTTTTCGGCATTATCGCGGTCAGCGCGATCACCAAATCGGTGATTGCCTGGGCCAGTGGCGGCAAGGATTATGGACTACGGGTCAGTATTGGTCTGGCCAGCATGTTGACCGGAATTCTTCTGGCGGTAGTCGCGAGCGAATTTTTCGGCTGGTAAAAGCGTTTTACTTTTCGAGTTTTTGCAGTTTTGCTTTCGCGACCGATATCGCTTCGGCATCGGCGATTTCGACAATTTCCAGCCGGCCAAGAATCTCGACTTTCGCACCGGCCTCGATTTCGATGTTGCCCCTGATGATCACATTGGCACTTTTGCCGATCACGATATTGGCGCCTTTCGAAATCACGACATTGCTTTCGCGCGGATCCGCCTTCAATTTGTAGACGCTGTGGCAATAGGCGCAGGACACCAGCTCGTCGTCGCGGCGATCGAAATCGGTCGCGCCGCATTGGCTGCATTGGGCCTGTAACAGGGTTTTTCTCGGCATGTCGTACCGCTTCAAATAATTTTTAGCGTGATGGCTTTCAACACCGCACGCGTGCGATCGCGCGTGCCGAGTTTGTCGAGAATGTCCGACACGTAATTTTTCACGGTGCCTTCGGACAGAAAAACCGCTTTCGCGATTTCCTTGTTCGAATAACCGCCGGCCAATAAACGCAGAATCGAAATTTCGCGATCATTGAAAGTATCGGTAGGTTCTTGCACATCGCGATAGGCATAACGCGCGCGCACCGGCGCAGTCGACACCGGCGCAAATAGAGTCTCGCCTTTCGCAACGCGTTCGATCGCATCGACCAGATCTTCCGGCGAGGCGTCTTTCAGCAAAAATCCCTGCGCACCCGCGGCGGCGGCATGCAGCGGAAAATCCGGTTCGTCGAAGGTCGTCAATAAAATCACCGGCGTCGCGATATTTTTTGCGCGGATGTTTTTCAGCAATTCGAAACCATCCATACCCGGCATCCGGATATCCGACAAGATTACGTCGACCGGGTTTTCCTGCAAGGATTGCAAAAGCTGCTCGCCATTTTCTGCTTCGATCGCGACTTCCAAATGTTCAAAACTACCGAGCAGCGCTTTCAAGCCCATCCGGACCAGTGCCTGATCGTCGGCCAATGCAAGACGCAGCAGTGTACTCATGCGGCCACCGGAAGCCAGGCTTCAAGTTGCATGCCGCCGGTACTGGCGTGTTCGCAACGCAGGCCGCCGCCGAGATTTTCCAGTCGTTCGGTCATGCCTTGTAGCCCATTGCCTTTCCGCCAATTGCTGGCCATTCGGCCATCATCGCGAATACGCAAATGCCATTGTTGTTCGTCGCGTTGCAACACGACGAACAGTTGTTGTGCCTGGCTGTGACGCGCGGTATTGGTCAATGCTTCCTGTACGGTGCGTAAAAGCACTTCGGCCTGTTGCATCGGCGCATGGCGTGCGTGTTCGTCGATCGCGAGCTGCAGATTGGGCCGCGGAAACGGCGCCGCCATTTTTTCGATCGCCGATTGCAAATCCATGCCGTCATGCAGGCGCATTTGCTGCACGACGCCGCGAATATCGGCCAGCAATTCATCGGCCAGGGCAGCGCAGGTTTCGATGCTTTTATGTTTTGCCAAATCCGGATGGCGCGCGAGTGCAGCGAGATTCAATTTAAGCGCGGTCAGTTTGTGGCCGGCGACATCGTGCAGTTCGCGTGATAAACGCAAACGTTCGGAATCACGCACGGTTTCGGCCAACAAGCTGCGGGTCGCGATCAAATCGGTATTCAAGATCATCACTTCATCGCGACGCTTTTCGGCCTGGCTCGAATACCAGGCCATCAACATCGCGAACAACTGGAAGCTGGAATAAGTAAATACCGAGGCGATCGGATTGCTGGACTGCCACAAATCGCGATAGATCAGAAACAGGAAAAAATTGCTCAGGACGAATATTGCAACCAGGCGGGATGGGGTAAACAAAACCGCGGTCACAGCACTGGCCACGATCAATAAAATCGGTGCCGAATAAAAGCGTGAAATGACACAGATAGTCAACGCGACCAGCACCAGCGTCAGCGACATTAGCTGTGCACGCAGTCGTTCTTTTTGAAAGATCGTACAGCTGACAAAAATGGCCAGATACAGCAAATGCAAAGACATCACTGCCGTGTGCAGATATTGCTCACTGATAACCCCGGTGCCTTGCGGCTCGCGTTGCCAAATCTCGGTGCCGATCGCGATCCAGGCGATATAGGCCGCGATATTCATTGGTACAAACAGGCGTTTTAGTAGTTCGATCATGGCGACAGCTTGGCCTTTTAGACCGGAATGCTCAAGGCGTAAATGCAAGATTATGACTTCCGGCACCCGGAATTGATGACATTTGGCACGACAACCCGGGTCTGCCCCGCGGCATCCTTCTCACACAGTAATCGAGCAAGGAGAATCTCATGTCCTGGTATTCAAACACCGCCGTCTTGCATGCAGCAATCGGCACCACGGCGCTGGTGACTTTCTGGATCGCCGGCATGACTAAAAAGGGCAGCCCGGTCCACAAAACGTCCGGCAAGATTTATTTGCTGGCGATGCTGGGCATTCTGCTGTCGGCTATTCCGATGGCGACCTTCATCACGATCTACAAGCAACATGTACTCGGCAGCTTCCTGCTGTACTTGCTGATCATCACGGCGACCAGTGTCTGGAATAGCTGGCGTTCGATCCGCGACAAACGCGATTGGAAACGCTATACCGGCCCGGTCTACAAAGGTCTGATGGTGCTGAATCTAGTGAGCGGTTTGGCGATTGCCGGGATCGGCCTG
The DNA here is from genome assembly GCA_036676335.1 of Arenimonas sp. Lineage (GTDB taxonomy): Bacteria > Pseudomonadota > Gammaproteobacteria > Xanthomonadales > Xanthomonadaceae > Arenimonas. The sequence goes on from JAKFDD010000001.1 coordinate 85,648, forward strand.
TTTCTGGCCGAACGCATGCAGATGGTGATCACCAGTTTTTCGCTGATCGGAATTCTCAGTGCCTATGGCATGTACAGATTCCAGCGCGAAGCGCCGACCGATCCACGCTGGTGGATGCGCGAACATTTGACCGCGATGATCGGCAATGGCGTCGCCACCCATATCGCCTTCCTGCAAATCGGCTTGCCGAAATTGCTGCCGATGATTGCCGGCCCGGTCATGGTCAATGTGGCCTGGATGGGTCCGCTGCTGATCGCGGTAGTGGCGGGTTTCTATCTGACCCGCAAATACGTGCCAAAGCGTCCCGAACTTTCCCCAAAACCAAAAATGGCAGAACTGACATGAACGCCAACGACAATACCAAAAACCCTAAATACAAATTGCTTATCGGCTTAGTGATCGCTCTGCTGGTTTGTCTGTGGATCGGCTGGAGTGATTACGATCCTTACATGGCACAGGAGATAGTCAGGGACAACATTCGTTCAAGCATCCAGGGAATGATCCAGATTTCGATCCAGGTCCTGTTGCCAATCGCGATTATTGTTTCGTTGGTGAAAAACGCGACGGCCAATCGCCGCGCCAGATAAGACAGACTTCAAGTGAACCCGCTCCCGACCGGGAGCGGCTTTATCACTGCTTTTTATTTTCTCCATCACAAAGGAATGTCATATGGAAAATAGCGTTACCCAGAGCCCGATGCCGCTCTCAAAAACTCTGGCGGTTCTTTTGGGGTTTCCGATCGTTTCAACACTGATCTCCTTGCTGCTTCTGAACCGTTCGGTGTTTTCCGATCTGGGTCTGGATTTCTTCAGCACTTTTTGGGTCCTGATTACTGGCTGGTATTCGCTTCAGATCTTCATCATTTCAAGAATTCTGAAATCCAGCGGCTGGGGCTGGAAAGATATCGGCTATAGCTTCAACAAGAAGCGGACCGTCTATTTTATTGCCGGCTATCTGGTGTTTGCATTCGCTTTGCTGGCCTTTATCGAGTTCGCGTTGGCCGGCGTTAGCAACGATCCGGAAAAACTGAAACTGCTTTCGGATTTTTCCAACCTGACGCCAAAAACCACGACGGCCCGCGTGATCTTTATCTTTATGGGTTTGGTCGCAGGACTGTGCGAGGAACTGGTGTACCGGGGCTTTGCGATCAATGCGCTGAAAAGCCTGAAGGTCAACAAGTGGCTGGCGATTTTGATTGCCGCGATTCCGTTTGTTTTCCAGCACGGCTTGAAATCGCTTGATCAATTCTGGTGGTTTTTTATCTGGGGTATCGTGTTTGGCCTGCTGTTCACTTTCACGAAAAAACTCACGATCAATATCGTGATCCATTGGCTGGTGATTCTGTCCGCCTTGCTGGCCATCCTGTCGGTGCTTAGATAAGCCGGCAGGTTTGAAGAAAACAAATGGACGTGCGACGAAGTTTTATTCGCGTTTCAGTTTGTCGAGCAATTGCCGCATCGCCTGATCGACCGGCGATTCGGTTTCGAACACCAGCAATTCGTCGCGGCGCTTTAATTCGACCATCTCGGCCGGCGACAACACGAGTACGCGGGCGCCGCGACGATTGACCAGCATGATCGAACCGGAAATACCGCTGATCCAGGATACTTTCAGTTGTTGAAAACCGCCATCCACTTTCGGTAGTTGCAGCCAGGTGCCCACGACGTAGCTGCGAACTTCTTCGAGCTCGGCCTCGGTCGGAGGCGAATCTGCTTCGGGCTTTGCTGTTTCCGGCGCCAGCGCTACAGCCACTGCGACATTGCTATCGCGTTCAAGTTCGGCAACGGCGGGTCTGCTTGCAGCAGCCACGCTGCTGTTGGCCGCGACCGGCGCCGTCATCGTCTGACCGTAGCTCGAGAGCTGATCTTCCGGCGGCGTGACGATTTCTTCGGTCCATTCCGATACCGAGTTGATAAGCGTTTGATAAATATCCATCGCCGCGTCTTCTTGCACACCGGAGCTGGCCAGCACTTCCTGGGTCGAGCTTTCCAGCGTATCCAGATGCGATAGCGGCAAAGGTTCGCCGAGGCTTGCCATATCCAGTAAAGCGATCCAGGGCTGCGCAATACGCGACGCCTTCGTGAACTCTTCGCTATCCTTGCCCTTGCGTAATGCGGTCATCGACAAGTGATGCAGCCATTCGGTATTGAAAAAATTTCGCAGCTCGACCGGCAACGCATACTGACGGGTAATATTATTGACGACCGTGCTGGCTTGCAGCCGTGCGACTTCCAGACGCTCCTGCCCTTGCTGGGTTTCGCCGGCCCGCTTTTCGGTCAGCTGTACGCGTTTTCGATGCGTTTGCATCTGTGAAGACAGCTGCGCTTCCACGGTTTGAAACGTGCTGACATCGCCATCGTATTTTTCGCCGACTTGCTTAGCCGCTACCTCGACATGACCAAGCAAGTCACGTTCCTGCGGGGTTTCGCCGAGATTATCTTCGCAGGCTTCCGACATCGTGTTCAGCAATTGCCGGGCCGGATGATGACGTTCCAGAAACAGTTGCGGATCACTGACGGCGGCGCGGACGAACGGCATTACCATTTGCGACAGCACGGCAGCGACGGCATCGCCATTCGGGCGATCTTTCAGCATCACATCGAATAAATTGCCGGCCAGCTCGACGGCGGTATCTTCTTCGGGTGCCAACACGGCTTCTTCATCGCCGAAGGTAATGCCTTCCTGTTCCGCGGTTTGCGTCAGCTGTCGCTTGATCGCATCGGCAATCGAACCGTCTTGTTGGCTAATCGTGGCCAATACGGAATCGATATTGGTTTTTCCATGTTGCATCTTTTGCAACATGGCCAGGGTTTCGGATTTTGCCATCGGGCGTTGCGGCAGCGTCGGCGGCGGCGCCGGATTTCGCATCGCCAGATTTTTCATCTGTTCGATCAGGCCGTTGAACAAGCTGCGATCGGTCTCATCGACGCTGCGATCGTACTTGGCACCGCCACTGCCCTGAGTCGCGTTTTGTCCGTCGTTGCCATCCGCATCGATAAAGTCATCGTCGTCTTTATCTTTGTCGGCGGCAGCCAGCGGCGTCGGCGCTTTGATCGTTTGCCGGCGAATGCGTTCTTCTTCGTCCTGGATGATCAGGCCCGGCAGGATGCCCGCCGCTGCGAGACCGGCGTTAAAGTCCTTCAGCATGTCGGACAGGACCGGATCGAGGATCAGGTCGAATTCCTGGATCACCACGGCCATGAATTCATCGGTCAGATGGGCTTCGGCCAGACATTCCCGGGCGGCGTCGGCAAAGATCTGCGGCGTTACCGGCAATTTCGGACCCAGCGGTTCCGCCAGTTCCATCGTCTTGCATAGGCGCTGGTCGAGCGCCAGCAAACCCTTGCGTTGCAGATACGTCAATCGCTCGACCAATTTTTCGCAGGCCAGTTGGGTCTGCATTTGTTCGTCTTCGATCAGCGACAGATTGAATTTCTGATATTGGGTCGCATCCGGCGCCAGCGCATCGAGCGCTTCAATCAGTTTGACCCGGAAATCGCGGATCGCATTGCCGATCGCCATCGTCAGCGATAGATTGTCCCCGCCCTCGGCTTCGGCCTGGATCGGCTGGCCGGCATAGTCGGACGACTCGGCGAATTTCTTTTGTGACAGTGATATCGCCAGTTCGAAGGCCGGAACTATGGTCAACGGCACAGACACCCGCAGTTTCGCCAGCAAGGCTTTCGGTGCAGTCGGCAGTGGCGTCACAGCGATATTCATGGAAACTTGGCTTTGGGGGGAAAGCTAGCTTAAGTCTAATAGCTCGCTGGTGGAAGTTCAGCCGGCTTTTATCGGTAATTCAACGGCGGTCACACAAATGACCGTCCATGGAAAGCCGGCAAGAAAAAGGGCAGCTAAGCTGCCCTTTGGATTAACCCTTTTTAGCGGCCTTTTGGGCCCGCTTTTCTTTCAAGGTCTTTTCCGGTTTTTTCTTGGTTTCTTTCTTTTTGTCCAAGCTCTTTGCCATGATGCCTTCTCCCTGTGTTGAGCCGTGTAAACAGCCGTTGAGCAGGAACAAGCATATCGCTATTTTTTACGATTGTAACTAGCGTCGGAAATGTAGAGTCGTGGCTTCGAAAGAAGCAATGCGTAATCGGCATTCGATAAAATTCGAACCCCGTGGTTTGCACGTGGTCCGGTCCAACTCAGGAATCTTTTTTGTCGAGAAATTTCTGAACCTGGGCTTCGGCTTCTCCGCGCACGATACCGTAACGCTCTTGCACCAAGCCTGCGAGTTTCTCGGCATGACCTTCGGATTTCAGCAATTCGTCATCGGTCAATTTGCCCCAGGCAACTTTTGCTGCACCGATTTGTTGTTTCCATTCGCCTTTGACTTGATCGGAATTGGGAATGCCCATTATTTTTTCTCCTTTGGCGCAACGACATCGTCGCCGCCAAGCGTGGCTTCGAGCGGTGGATTGATTTCATCGACGGCCGGAACCGGTTCCTGCGGTTCTTTTATGGAGTCTTCCGGTGATTTTTGAACGCTCGTATCCGAATCTTGATCCGGAGTTTTAGGCTCGTTGTTTTTTGGATTTTTTTCGTCTGTGTTGTTCATGGTGACCTCTGGATGAATCCTGCGACTCGCGAGATGCGTTGGTCAGGATGGTTGAAACGTTTCGGCAGAGATGCCGACGAACCCGGTGCAGGAACGTCCGGGTAAAAATGTGGTTTCAGGGAATTCACATTGCGTGATCGGATCGTGGACGGCGACGGCCCGAGCTTGTTCAACCGTCGCCGCCTGCTGCTAAACCCAACTGCCCACTATCGGTGTGCGTCTAGTCACACCAACGGCTTATGGTCGGGCGGGGGGATTATTCGTGATAGGTTGCATCAAGCAACAATGCATCTCTTACTGCCGCGGCTGAAGATATTTCCGCGACCAGGGTGGCGTCGGCAATATGGTTGCAGGAATCCTTTTCGGCACCGCTCAAGGCGTCGCATTTTTCTTTGGCGATTTTGTCACGGCCTTCGGCCTCGACCTTCGACACATCGTAGTCTGCCTTGGCGGTTTTAATCATCGCTTCCGATTCGGCAACGGTCAGTTTCTTGCGAGTGTCGTCGCTTTTTTCGTCATAGGCTTCTTGTGCATTGGCGACGTCGGCATTCGCATCGGCGATGGCCGCATTCGCATCTTGCTGAGCCTCGCTATTGGCCTGAGTGGCTTCCTGGCGTGCGTCGGCAACGTCGTTGGCGGTATCGGAAGCGGTTTCCTTGCAGCCAGTCAGCATAAGCACGGCAACGGCTGCAGGAAATATGAGTCGATTAATCATGAATGTACTCCGATAAGATGTTTTTATTTTGTAATGAAGCACGCGATGATAAACGTGACTCGGTGTTTGCAACGGCAGGACTGTTTGCTGCAATTTTTTCGAAACTGGTGACCGGCAAATTAAGCGGATCAATCCGCGCCTGACGCAGCTCCTGTTCGCCAAAGGCTTGAATCCAGTCGCTGCGGCATAGGGTGGTCATGGCATTCGATCGCTCAATTAATTTTTGTTGTCGTCTTTGTTGTCAGTCATGCTTTTCGGCTTCTTCTTCGATTTCTTCACCCACTTTCTGGGTGTCCTTGCCAAATCCCGCCACCGTATTGCACGCGGCGAGACTCATCACGAAAGTACCGAGCAACAGCACAACGGAAATTTTTTGGATAGTCGATTTCATGGCGCATTCCTTTGAAAGTTATCTAAATGTTATGTCCACCGGTATCGCCGAAACATCGGATTAAAAATGATGTTTGAAGCGCTGCAAGTGTTCGAGATCGATACTAGGACTGGCGATATGCGGTGTCGGTGCGTTAGCGCACCCTGAAGAGCATTTCCATTGTGTGCGTTGTCGTACCGAATTATTCGACACGCAGGTTTAGGCTGATGATCACGAGTGGAATTCACCACAAAGGAGAATCATCATGTTGCATTACGCCGTTGTCTTTCTTGTTATCGCGCTGATTGCCGGCGTGCTGGGTTTTGGCGGTATTGCGGGTTCCGCAATCGGCATCGCGAAAATTTTATTCTTCATCTTCCTGGTTTTGTTCGTGGTCTCGCTGCTGGTCGGCAGGCGCGGAACCTGATCAATATTTTCAGCGGATCAAGCTGCGATTTAATACCTGAGGAGCGACAATCATGAGCGGAACAAAAATGGCAGCCATTCTGCTGATCATTGCCGGGGCGATTGGCTTGGCGATTGGCAGTTTCAGTTACACCAAGAACACCGAGCAGGTAAAACTGGGTCCGATCGAACTGTCGGTCAAGGAAAAAGAGACCGTGAATATTCCGGTTTGGCTGGGTGGCGGTGCAGTGATCCTCGGCGTGTTCCTGCTGGTCGCCGGCGGCAAAAAATAAGCCCCGAATCCGGGCATTCAACGAATGCCCGCCTTATATGTACGGTATCGCACATATAAATGAATTGAATGGCGTTATCCTAGGCAGGCGAAGGATTTTCCCTTTATTTACCTGCAGATCGCCGACTTGAATGCCAAAAACACCCCCCCCACGATGAAAGCTAGACCCGAACAGAATCATCTGTTGGCGGCCTTGCCTGAAGACGCCCAGGCCCGCTTGTTTCCGCATCTGGAAGTGGTGCCGATGGCGCTCGGCATGGTGTTGTACGAATCCGGTGACACTTTGCGACATGTGTATTTCCCGGTCGACTGTATCGTCTCGATGCTGTACGTGATGGAAAACGGCGCATCGGCCGAAATTTCGGTAGTCGGCAATGAAGGCGTGGTCGGAATCTCGCTATTTATGGGTGGCGAAAGCACGCCAAGCCGCGCGGTCGTACAAAGTGCCGGCTATGCTTTCCGCCTAAGTGGCCAGCACATGAAAGACGAGTTTTATCTGCATGGCCCGACGATGTTGCTGATGCTGCGCTATACGCAAGCGCTGATTACCCAAATGGCGCAAACGGCCGTTTGCAATCGCCACCACTCGATCGATCAGCAGCTCTGCCGCTGGTTGTTGTTATCGCTGGACCGTCTGCAAAGTAACCAATTGACGATGACGCAGGAATTGATCGCCAATATGCTGGGCGTACGTCGCGAAGGCGTGACCGATGCGGCCGGAAAATTGCAGATGCTCGGCGTGATTGAATACAGCCGTGGCCATATCAAGGTATTGGATCGACCAAGACTCGAGAGCCTGAGTTGCGAGTGCTATGCGGTCGTTAAAAAAGAAACCGATCGCTTATTGCATTACCTGCCGAATGCAACGGACCCACACAAGGCGATGTCGGGTCAGGCCTGACGATTATTTAGCAGACAGCAGTGTTTTCGATTTGACCTGCGTCTGCGCTGCCATCCAGCGGTCCAGTATCGCGATCTCATTTTTCTGCTGCGCAGCCATGCGCGCCGCCAGGCTGCGTAGTCGCGGACTCTTGCCATTCTTCAATTGCGCCTGTGACATTTCCAGCGCGAGTTTTTGATGGATCCGCATATTGGCGGCGTAATCAAAATCGACATCGCCGGTCAGAAACATCGCATGCATATTGGTATGGTGCGATTGTTTTTGCGCGACGACCTGCGCGTGATTCATTCCGCTGACGTTGGCTTCGGCCTGTGCCGAGGTTCCAAGCGCGATCACTAGAGCAATTAACACGAAACCGGTGATCGACAAGGTAAAGCGGTCGGATCTGACGGCTTTCGATTCGATAGGCATGATCAATCTCCTGCAAGGAAGCCATGCCATGGAAAGGCGCGACTAGTGAGCCGAAGATACGAGTCCTGATAAACAAGTTCTGTGCGTCATCGCACACGGGCAAGTCATAGCTTGTTACGTTGTGACGCGCTTCTGACAGGTCGTCGTGCGTGCGCTGTCGAACATACATGACGCGCACGACTGCCTATATTTATCTAACCCGACAAAGCAAATGATTGTCGACCTTGTCCTTTTCCGTCACGGGAGCCAGCCATGAATTACGTCGCCACCAAAGATAAAACCAAACTCTACGTAAAAGATTGGGGTAACGGACAACCGGTGATTCTGCTGCACGGCTGGCCCTTGTCGGCCGATAGCTGGGACGACCAGGCGATGGCGATTGCCGATGCCGGTTATCGTGCGATTGCCTATGACCGGCGCGGCTTTGGTCGCTCTTCACAACCCTGGACCGGCTATGACTACGATACCTTGAGTGACGACCTGGCAACGGTGATCGAGCATACCGGAGCCGATAACGTCGTGATCGTCGGGTTTTCGATGGGCGGCGGTGAAGTCGCACGCTATATGTCTCGACACGGCGGTAAATCGGTCGTGAAAGCCGCGCTGATTTCTTCGATCGTGCCATTCCGTTTGCAAACCGAAGACAACCCGCTCGGTACCGAACAGGACGTCTTCGATAAAACTGCAGATGCCATCATGGATGACCGTGCGAAGTTTTTTAACGAGTTCTTCCACAAGTTTTTCGGCGTCGGTACGCTGGCACATCCGGTCAGTCCGGAATTGCTCGAATGGGCGCGCGCTGTTTCGATGCAGGCCAGCCTGAAAGCGACGCTCGCATGTCTGAAGTCGTTTTCAAGCACGGACTTCCGCGGCGATTTACCGTTCTTCAAAGTGCCGACATTAATCATCCACGGCACCGAAGATCACACCGTGCCGATCGAAGCGTCGGCGCGTGAAGCAGCCAAGGGAATTTCAGACGTCACGCTGATCGAATACGAAGGCGCCGCGCACGGTCTGTTTGCGACCGCAAAAGCGCAATTAACCAATGATCTGATCGGTTTTATCCGGCAATAAAAATTCGACGTTCATGCAATGAAGCGCTAGCCAATTTTGTTTCTATGAGTTACCGGATTCAATAAGCGCTTTTGAACTGGCATTACTTCGAGCGGTCCAGACTTCCAGCAGCACCATGGTGATGGTGAGTACTACCGGTCCGACAATCAGGCCGGAGGGGCCAAATACGAGTAGTCCGCCAACCACCGAGATGAACGCAAGAACCGTGTGGAGCCTGAGACGATTGCCGACCAGGACGGGTCGGAGCAGATTGTCGATGGTGCCAACCACCAGAATGCCCCAGAGCGTAAGAATCAACGCTTGCCCCCAACTGCCTTCAAGGGCGAGAAAAAGTGCGGCGGGAATCCAGACAATAAATGCACCCAGCACTGGAACGACGGCCAACAGGGCCATCACGACACCCCAAAGCAAAGGGGCCGGCAGACCTAAATACCAGAACATCAAACCACCCAGCAGTCCCTGTACGGAAGCGACCGCCAACGTGCCGTAAACCGTAGCAAAAATGGTGTCCTTGATGCGACTAAACAACAGGCTCATTTCCGAGCTTGAAAGCGGCGATAGCGAACGAAGTGACAGCAGCGCCACACGGCCATCGCGTAGAAAGAAGAAAAGCAGATAGAAGGTCAGACAAACGCCGATCACCTGGAACACCGACCCCTTTACGATAGCTCCCGCCGAAGTGCTTAAGCCCGTGGTGAGATTCTTCACCGTTTCCGGCAGATCCAGTTGTTGTTCAATTCTCTCGATGATCGGCACCACATGCGATTGCACCTTGAGTGTACGACGCCACTCGCCCGAGGCGACTTTGGTCTCAATCAGTTCGGCACCTTTCACTGCTTGCAATAACAAACGTTGTCCCACGAACACTGCCGGGACCACCACAATAATGCCAATCAGCAAGATTGAAATCAGAGCTGCAAGACTGGGTCGTTTCAGTTTTGATTCAAGCCAGTGTTGCAAGGGCATGAATAAAACCGCCAGCGCCAAGGCACCCGCCAGTGCCGGCAAAAAAGGTGCGGCTATGCGGTAGCAAAGATAAACGCCGATTGCCGTGGCGGCGATCAGCACCAGCGTCTGCACATGGTTTGCTGATCCCCAAGCATTTGAATCTGGAGTGGGCGTTGATTTGGTGTCGGGTGTGTTCATCAGAAGTCCTTGTCCGAACGAGTCTCGATGTTTACGCAGACCCGATGTTGCTGCTGGTCATCGATCAATAAAATAGCGTTACCGCTTTGCAAAACGTCATCGAGCTTTACTGTGATTGACGATGTTGCGCCGGCAGAAATGTGTTGGTGAAACGTGATTTGATAAATGGTTTCACCGAAGCGATAGCTGATCGAATAGGTCGGCCAGGTGTCCGGAATGCACGGCGTAAAACCGAGTTTGTCGGCTTCGCGTTTGACTCCCAGCAGCGATTCGGTGATCAGTCGATACATCCAGCTGGCCGAACCGGTATACCAGGTCCAGCCACCGCGCCCGGTATGCGGCGCCTGACCATATACATCGGCCGCGACGACATAGGGCTCGGTTTTGTAAGTAGCAACGTCTTGCATGTTTAAAGCGTGGTTGACCGGATTGATCAAGCCCAGTAACTCCCAGGCCCTTTTGCAGTCGCCCATGCTGGCAAATGCCATCGTGGCCCATATCGCGGCGTGCGTGTACTGGCCGCCGTTCTCGCGCACGCCGGGCACATAGCCTTTGATGTAACCGGGATTCATCGTCGACTTGTCGAACGGTGGATCGAGCAATTGAATCAAATCATGATCACGACGCACCAGATGCGTATCGAGCGAGTTCATCGCAATGCGTGAACGTTCCGGATTTCCGGCGCCCGACAGCACCGACCAGCTTTGCGAAATCGAATCGATTCGGCATTCCGGATTGATCGATGAACCCAGAGGCGTACCGTCGTCGAAATAGGCGCGCCGATACCATTCGCCATCCCAGGCGTGCGCCTCGATATTTTTTTCCAGTTTTACCGCTTCGGCGCGACAGCGCGCGGCGAAATCGATGTCATTGCGAAGTTCGGCTACGGTGGCAAAAGACGACAACACGTCGATCATGAAGAATGCCAGCCAGACACTCTCGCCCTTGCCATGGATACCGACCAGATTCATGCCGTCGTTCCAGTCACCCGAACCCATCAATGGCAGACCGTGTTCGCCAAAACGCAGACCATATTCGATCGCGCGTACGCAGTGGTCATACAGGCTGCTGCTGTCGATCGAACGCCCCGGCAAATCGTAATAGGATTCTTCGTCGGCATTGAGCAAACGACCGCTGAGGAAGTAGCTGTTTTCATCCAGTACAGTGGTATCGCCGGTGCTGGATACATAGCGGGAAGTCGCCAGCGGCAGCCATAAATAATCGTCCGAGCAGCGCGTCCGCACGCCGCGTCCGGTCGGCGGATGCCACCAGTGCTGCACATCGCCTTCGGGATATTGATGTTCGGCGCAACGCAATAAATGTTCGCGGACAATGGCCGGTTGCGTATGCACCAGCGCCATCGTGTCCTGCAATTGGTCGCGAAAACCAAACGCACCACCGGATTGATAAAAACCGCTACGTGCCCAGATCCGGCAAGCCAGTGTTTGATAAAGCAGCCAGCCGTTCGCCAGCACATCCAGCGCCGGATCCGGTGTTTGCACCTGCACCGCGCTCAACGTGTGCTGCCAGTATTTTTGCAGCTTCTCGAACGCGGCACGGGCCGAACCGAGCTTGCGCAAACGTTGCGAAAGATCGCGGGCCTGGCCCAGATCGCTTCCGGCCCCGAGACGAAAAATGACTTCGTGTTCCTGTCCATCGGCCAGTTCGAATGGCACCTGGATCGCGCCGCACGGATCCAGCCCTGCACCGAGACGTCCGGACAGTTTTGCCCGCGTCATGGCGTCGGGGTTTTTAAGCGAGCCATTGCGGCCGAGAAACTCGCTGCGATCGCCGGTCAGCGAACGGGACATGTCATCGACATCGAAAAACGCGACGCGACCAGGAAATTCGCTGTTGTAGGCATTACGCGCAAACAGGGCGCCGCTGCCGGCATCGATTTCGGTCACGATGTGCATCGCCGATTTTGATCGCAAGTCGCCAAGTACCCACTCGACATAACCGGTCGCCGACAATCGCCGCGAACGGCCGGAGCCGTTGCGTACTTTCAATACGGAAAACTTGACCGCATTTTCGAGGTCGACGTAGATCCGCAGTTCAGAGTGGATACCTCCGGAGGTATGTTCGAATATGCTGTAGCCAAATCCGTGCCGGGTCACGTAGGGCATCGCGCCACTGCAAGGCTGTGGCGTCGGCGACCAGAAATGTCCGCTTTCTTCATCACGCAAATAAATCGCTTCGCCACCCGAGGCACCGACTGCATCGTTACTCCATGGCGTCAGGCGGAATTCGTGCGCATTTTCGCTCCAGCTATAGGCCAATCCGCTTTCGGTAATGATGCTGCCAAAATGCGGATTCGCGAGTACATTGACCCAGGGTAGTGGCGTCTTGTGAGTCTGCGCGGTAGTGATGATGTACTCGCTGCCGTCAGCGCTGAAGCCGCCGAAGGGATTGCCCAGAATCAGATCTTCTCGCGGTGCGTCCGGTTCCGCCGGCGGTTCGGGCCGATGTACGCGAGTCGGGTTTAAGCGAGCCACGCGTTTGTCGGTAATCGAACGGCGATTGAATTGTTCGATCAGGGTACCGCGGCGATCGGAAATAATGACGCGTGCGACCGCCTGCAGCAGAATGCGATCTTCGGTCGAAATCTGTTCAAACGAACGCACAAAAATGCCACCGGGCCGGTCAATGGTCTGGGCTTCGCTGCCGGTCGCAATCATTCCCATGATTTGATCCTGAAGCTGTTGTCGATAACCGACATGGTCTTCATTCCAGATCACCAGATCGGCGACAAGTCCTTTCAATCGCCAATAGGCATGGCATTGGATCAGTTGGCGGGCAAGATCGATATTCGCGGTGTCGGCGATCTTCAGAAGCACGATGGGTAAATCGCCGGAAATCGCATATCCCCACAAACCCGATTGCCCGCGCCGGTTTTGAATCAGCACACCGGTATCGGCGCGCAGCGAGGCATTGGCATAGATCACCGAACCGGCGAGGCGTCGATAAAGTTGCGCATCGACTTCGCTGGCGTTTAGTTGCCGCAGTGTTACGTTGCTATGTGTCCAGGCGAGATCGAACACCCGGTCGGCAAGATGTCGATCCTGATATTTGTCGACCAGCGTCAAACAACTGTCGCGGGTCTCGGCGGCACCGGAAACAAAATCGATCGTCGCCGATTGCTCGGGTTCGAGTGTTATCCGGCAACGGATCGCGACAATCGGATCCAGTACCGAACCTTCGCTGCCCGACAAGGCGTTGATGCTGTCGCTCATCGCCCGCGGCGCGGCGATCGTCTGGCCGCGGCCAATGAATTGCATGCGATCGGTTTCATAGGAAACATTGAAAACATCGGTGCCGAGAACGGCCAGCAGATGAAACATCCACGGCGTATGCTCGTCGGCGGAACGCGGTCGTCGTGTGCAGACGATCGCGCGGCGAGCGGCGATGATTTCGGTTTGCACGAACAGGTTGCCGAACGAGGGCTGCGTCATGTCCGCAGCCTGTGCCGCCAAAACGACTTCGGCATAGCTGGTGATTTCGATGGTCCGGCGGATCTTCGAACGATTGGTGATCCGCACACGGCGCAATTCGATATCGTCTTCCGGCGATACCACAATTTCGGAATAGGTCTCGATGTCATGATCGCAGCGCCGAAACTCGGCGCGGCCTTCGGAGAACATCGCCTCGTAAGTGAGCGCCCGTTTCAGGGTTGGCTGATGCGTCGCCGACCAGAATTCGCCGCTGCCAACATCGCGCAAATAGATAAACGTGCCCCAGTTATCGCAGGTGCCATCTTCGCGCCATCGCGTGACCGCCAAATCTTTCCAGTGGCTATAACCGCCGCCCGCGTTGGTGACCATGACCTGGTAGCGGCCATTCGATAGCAGCTGCACTTCCGGTGTAGTGGTATCTGCGCCGATCGGTGTATGGATCGAAGTTTCCGACAAATCGGAAACCGCCACATCGTCGCTGTCTTCTATACTGCGTTTCTGCAAGACCGTATTCTTTGGAATGCGTTCTTGCAACAGCAATAACGTCGCCTGAAATGAAAGGTCGGATTCGAAGCGTTGCTGCATTGGTCGGTCGAGTAGCAAATAGGCCAGTGCCAACAAACTCATGCCCTGGTGATGTGCCATGAATGAGCGCACGACGACACGGGTTTGATTGCTTGTTTTATCGCGAGGCGCGCTCCCTGGAAGCTCTCTGATGACCCGCTCACGTTGCGCGTTATTCGAAGACGGCAGTCGCGCCGTGGTGTAATCGACCGCTTCGTAAAACCCGTAACGGCCTTCGACGCCGTCGGCAGCCAGGCGCTGTAAATTCACGCAAGCCGATTCGGGGTCGACCATCAATGCGAGTGCAGAGGCATACGGTGCCACGACCAAATCTTCGGCCAGTCCGCGCTTGAAGCCGAGCCCCGGCACGCCGAACGCGTGATACTGATAATTAAGATTGGCATCGACCGTGTTGTAGCCCGATTCCGAGACGCCCCAGGGCAGGCCGCATTGATTGCCATGGGCGATTTGGCGTGACACTGCAGCCCGGTAGGTTTGATCAAGCAAGGTGCCGTCATATGTGGGCATGACCAGCAAGGGCATCAAATACTCGAACATCGAGCCACTCCAGGAGACCAGCACCGGATCGCCGCCGGCACTGGTTTGCAAGCGCCCCAGCGCGAACCAGCTTTCCTGCGGCAATTGCCCCTGGGCGATCGCGATGAAACTGCTTAGCCTCGCCTCCGATGCCAATAAATCGTAGAAGCTGACATCGCGTCGGAACTCGTCCGCGTTGTAGCCGATGGCCAGCAGATGACGACTACGGTCGTACAGGAACTCGAATTCCATCGTCGCCAATTCGTTGGCCTGCGTAGCCAGCTGCTCGATCACCGCAATACGGGCGAGTGCACGTTCGGCACTGACGGCAATCCAGGCATCCAACTCGCTAAGCTGTTGGTTGATCGCCAGCTTCGTATCAATCTTGTTATTCGTCAGATCACGCAGCGTTGGAATCTCGTCGAGGCTCATGGTCAAGGCCGGGTTCGAATGCAGTATTTCAAGCCAGGGGGCGAGAAAATTCAGTTCGGCAAGAGCAGAACGACATTGCAGCTCAAACGCACGCGCCCAGTAGGCCGCTTCGGATTCATCCTCGGTCCCGACGCGAGCATCATCAATAATGATCGCGAAGGAACTGGCGTAAGCGAGTATTCGATCAAGCGTTTGCCAGCTTGTGATCAGCGATGTCGGCGGCTGCAGACACGCGGTAATCAACAAGGATTGCAGCGCGGCAAGATCCGTTCCGTCGATATCCGGTTTGGCATCCAGCAAAATATCGAACGCGTCTTGAAGACCTTCGAACAAGCGGACAGAAATAATTTTCTGATCCGGCATTGCCAGCAGTCCGGCACGCAACGTCAGCAGATGGCCGGCAAGATTGCCGCTGTCGACCGAAGAAATATAGCGCGGTGCCAGCGGCTGCAAGCTTTGCGTGTCGTACCAGTTATAAAAATGACCCAGATGGCGCTCGAGCAAGGCCATCGTGCCGAAGGTGTTGGCGCTTCGTTCGAGCAAGACTCCGATCGGGATATAGCCAAAATCGCAAGCCGATAAATTCGACAGTAGCGACATGCCGATATTGGTCGGCGATGTCCGATGGGCAATCAAGGGACCGGGCTGTTCCTGGAAATTGTCCGGCGGCAGCCAATTGTCTTCGGCGCCGACAAAGCGTTCGAAGAAGGCCCAGGTTTTGCGCGCAGTCCTGCGCAAAAATTTCGTTTGATCCTCGCTCAATCGGGTTTCATTGCGAGCCAGTGGTTCACTTAACCACCAGGCGATCGCAGGTGCCGAAAACCATAATAAAAGCACCGGCAACGCGACCGCCAATGCATCCGGTCTTGAATAAACCAGAGCAAGCAAAGTCGCCAAAGCAAGCACCGGTGCAATCCACATGCAGCGATACGAGGCGACGATTCCATTGCTGGTTTTGGTCTCGCTACCGGATGTCGATGCAGCCCATTCCAGCAGTTTGCGATGCGAGATCAACAGACGCCATGTCGTTCGCAGCACGGCATCCAGCGTATACAAGGTTTCATAGGGTAAACAGGCAATCTTGAAAATCGCCAATGCGAAATTCTGGCCAGACGAGCGCAAGACATCGTTCCAGTGCTGGCTTAAACGAACATTGTCGGGCCAACGCAAGGCATGGACCAGGCTATTGAGTGAAGGCGGAATCAGTATCACGCCAAGCAGCGCCAGGGTCCAAGGTCCGGCCTGCGGCAATAAAGTCCAGCCAAGCAGCAATAACAGCAACAAAGCCGGCGAGCTCAGACTGCGGCGTAGATTGTCGAAAATTTTCCAGCGCGACAATGCCGACAAAGGATTATGCAATCGGTGTCCGTTGGGTCCGGGCACTCTCGGAAACAGCCAGCTGGCGATTTGCCAATCGCCGCGAATCCAGCGTTTTTGCCGGCTGACATCGGCCTGATAATGCGCCGGATATTCTTCGTATAACTGCACATCGCTCAGCAAGCCGGAACGCGCATAACATCCTTCCAGAAGATCGTGGCTGAGAATTCGATTATTGGGGAAGCGACCGTTGAGAGTCCGTTCGAAAGCGTCTACCTCGTAGATACCCTTGCCGATGAACGAACCCTCGTCGAACACGTCTTGATAAACATCCGACACCGAACGCGTGTACGGATCGATGCCGGGCTCGCTACCGCATAGTTGTGCATAACGCGAACGGTTCGCACCGGACAAACTGGCGGCCATGCGCGGTTGCAGAATGCCGTAACCGCCGCCAATTCGCTGCTTGCTTTCATCAACGCGCGGACGATTCAAGGGATGCGCCATCGCACCGACAAATTGTCGCGCCGAGTCGCGCGGCAACAGCGTGTCGGTATCGAGCGTGATCACAAATTTGACTGTCGATAATGCGTTGATATTGCCGACAATCAACGAGAAGAAATCCCGGCCTTCGCCACGCAATAACGAATTGAGATTCGACAATTTACCGCGCTTGCGCTCATGGCCCATCCATATTTTCTCGGTCCGGTTCCATACCCGCGGGCGATGCAATAAATAAAAACGATCATTGTCCGCAGCTCGATATTTCTCATTGAGTTTTTCGATACCCTGCCGTGCCGCGCGTGTCAGTACATCGTCCTCGGGCAATATTTCCTGCTGTGCATCGCACAGATCGGTCAGCAGTCCGAAGTACAGATGCGTATCCTGATTTCCCAGGAATCGCACCTCGAGAGCTTCAAGCAGAGCTTCGATGTTCTCGGTGCTCACCAGCAGAGTCGGCACAACGACAATCGTGCTTACTTCCAACGGCAATCCGTCGGAGTAATCCATTCGCGGCAACAGTTGCGGCTTCGACAGCAGCGTGCTGAACCCGTTGGTCAGAGCCGAGCCCAATTGGCTACCCGCCAGTAACGAAATACTGCCAAGCAGGAACAGCGGCCAGCCAAGCACGCCATTGGCATAAGCCTGCGATAACAAAGCGACGGCGAAAATTACCGATACAAAAATGATCGACCCGAGGTGCAGTGCGAGCGGCGCTTTGCCAAACCAGCGACGGATTTTTTCGATCGTCGGAGTTTCGGCCGCAACCGCACGCTCCAGTTGCGACAATCCCTTGTCGATCAAATAAAACCCGACATGCGCACGGTGCTCGTGGCCATCGTGATTGGCGGCACTCCATTGTGCGAGTTGCAGTGCTTCGCGCGCGATTTCAACTTCCGAAAGCGGGCTGCGCTTTGCGAGTCGGTCGATCACGTGCCGATAGCTGTCGCGTGACGCAAAATCCATATCACCATAGATGCCGCCGATGTCCTGCTGCAAGACCTGTTCGACGTGACTCATCGTCTCGACAAAAACTTTCCAGTCCATCGCACCGAGAAAACGCAGGCTGCCGATCGTGTTGCTGATCGATACCTGATCGGCCGCCTGCTGCTGATTTTCGGATAGCACCATTTGTTCAATCGTCTGGCTTGATTCGGCAAGACGCTGCTCGATCCAGGTCAAAGGCAAGGCCAACGCCGGTCCATGGCCCTGCAGCCGACGTGCAAGTTCTGCCACAAACGAACTCACCATCGGCGGGTGTGATCGTGCCATGTCGGCGATCACCAGAATCAGACTTTTCGGGTCGCTTTCCGCGATCTCCATCATCTGGTTTGCCCAGTCCTGCGCCTGATTTACGTGAATTCTGGCATCGGTAATACGGGTGCTGACGCGGCGCAGATTCTCGATCAGCGCGAGCCGCAGCATGATCGGAAAAGCCCATAACTCGCCCAACGTAAGTGGAGTGACGGTTTGATAGGCGGCGACAAAACGCAATAAGGAGTCCGAGTCCATCCGGCCATCGCCATGCGAGATAGCTTCAAGCGCCAGGTCATAGACGCGAGGCAGTCCGCGCGACGGCCCTTTGGCCAATCTCGGCAATTCGCGGCTGTACGCGTCGGGTAAATGCTGCTTGGCGGTACGAATTTGCTGTTCAATCAAATAGAAATTATCCAGCAGCCATTCGCCTGCGGGAGCGATCGGTAATTTGTCCCTGATTGCCGCCGTTAGCAGGCCCCGAGTTCCGAGCAAGACCTGCCGATTTTCTTCGAGGCGCTTCAATAGCCTGTTATGAGTGCCAAATTTTCCCAGCACATGCCTTCCGGCCAGCGCCTTGCCATGCTGTTCCATTTGATCGGCACTGAATAACTCTGCGCGCAATGGCGTCAGTAAATCCGATGCTTGAAAACCGTACCATCGTTGCCGCCAGGCACGCAGTCGCATGACGGCGGTTCGATGAAACGCTTTTAGACGGCCTTTACTAATCATTGGCGCTGGACTGGAAATGCACGGCGATGACGGACGCCGGGACAACCGCTCGGGGGCCCCTGATGAAGCCCTGGGCCAAAATTGAAATGCCGACAAATACTTTGATGTATTCCATATTAGGCAGACCCAGCAGGTTTTTTTGCGGGTTTCTGAATCTATAACATCAAAAACGCGAGTGAACAGCTTAATCGGTCGCAACAAAAAATTATGTGCGCAGGCGTACATAGGCCCGGCCAGCTCGGGCAAAGCCTTGCAAGCCAAGCCATTGAATCAGAAACCCATCAGGCTGTCGGCATTGACGCCTTTCACGCCGCGAACATGTTGCGCCAGCTCGATCGCGAAGACCCGCTCGATGCCACTGCCTGTCTTGCCGGACAGACTGACAATGCCGTCGTGAGTCTCGACGATGATGCCGTGACTGCTGATATTGCTCGAATACAAAAAAGTGGATCTCACCTTGGTCGAAATCCAGCTATCGGCAATGTCGCGGGCTTTGACATTGGAGGCAATGGCCGCGTTATGTTCGAGCACGGATCTACTCAGGCCAATCTCCAGCCGATTGTCGACCGATACCACGCCGGGCGTGTGCAAGGCCAGGCGGCCGGCAAGCGCCATCGCGACATCGCAATCGACCGTGCCGGTCAGCGTTACCTTGCCCCAGGCCGTATCCACGTCGGTGCTCAAACCATTGCTGTACTGGCTCCACATCAGCTTGGATTTGATCGCGGCCGTGATATTGGCGTCGTCTATCGTTTCGGCATAACTGCGTTCGGCAGAAGGTGCCGGTGCGATGTAATCGGCCTCGACAAAGATGCGGTTGTCCACGTGAGTAACGCCGTTGACGCCAAGCGCAATCAGTTTGGCCAATTCCTTGTTGACGCCTTCGGCGACGAAGCCGGTCAAGGTCGCCGTGCCATCGTGCACGAACACTTTGATGTCGTGTGCCCGCAAATATGGATTCAGTTCGAAGGTTGTCCAGATTTGGGTTTCCTGTCGGACATCGGCAATGCTTTGTGACATCGCATTCGCGTCGCTTTCTATATTGGCAACGACAATTGGCACGTCGGCGACGGGCGCGCCGATGACTTTCTTGTTGATTTGCGTATGCATTTGGTTTCTCCAGACGATCAAACGTTTATGTGCATGAAGCACAGTCAAACCGAGGCGTTCAGAAAAATGGAATGACCGATAAACAATGATGGCCAGGGAATATCCGGTCCGTGCGTTGAGGCGCATAAGTTAGCGGGCGTTCAGTGAAAAAGCAGTTCGTGCGTTGACGCACAGACACTCTTTGACGCGGGATTTATTGTCATTGCTCAGCAACGCATGCCGTAATCAACACCGTTGAAATCGCTCCCCCAAGCATTGGCATGCGTGCTGTTCACACATCAATTGAGGAATTCAACATGTCAAGCAAATATACGGAAACACTTGCAAACGGACTAAGCAAAGACGCTTCGTCTGCGGCCAATAAAGTGGAAGGCGCAGTGGCAAGCGCGTCATCGGAATTCAAAAATTTTGTTGCCGATGTCGAAGACCTGGTTAAGGAAACAACCACATTGACCGGCGAAGATTTAAATCGGGCCAAGGCAAGATTGAGTGAACGCCTGGCAGCGGCAAAACAGTCAGCCATTGAAATGGGCAGCGATATTGCCGAGCGTGCCAAGAAGGGCGCGACGGCGACCAATGACTATGTCCATGAACAACCCTGGAAAGCGATTGGTGCCGGTGCGGCTATCGGTCTGGTGGTCGGTTTTTTGCTCGCCCGTCGCGGTTAGTCCCGGAAGAGTTGAATAATTGCGGATTAATGGGAGAGCATAATTATGGAAACTAACAATTCGTCAGAAACGTTCTCCGGATCACCGCCAGATTCAACACCTTCGATTCCGCGGACATTCGACCCGCTGAACGCAATTCGACTATTGCGTTCGGCTGGCGGTGCCTTATGCGAGCAGGCTGGTCTTTATGGCCAGCTTGCTCGCGTTGAATGGGCCGAAGAAAAGCGCCGGCTGATGAAGATGCTCGCGTTAACAATAGTGGGCTTTGCATGTCTGCTATGCACGATGTTGTTTGTCGGTGTGCTGGTAATGGCATTTAGCTGGGATACCGCGTATCGGATTCATGCCCTGCTGGCATTGCTCGCCGTGTACGGCACCGGTATCGCGATTGCCTGGCAAAAACTGCAAGCCCTTTCGGCGCTCGGCGAGAAAAGTTTTTCGGCAACGCGTGAAGAGTTTGCGGCCGATATGGCCCTGATCAAGAGTAAATTATGACTCCGGAAACCAAACCCGATTCAGATGCAGCAGTGTCGTTGTTGAAACAGCGCGAGCTTTTGCGGCTTGAAATGCGCATCCAACGCCAGGTGATTGCACAACAGCTGGGGCCTGTACGCGAAGAAAATACCGGCTATCCGCGCAGCAAGACGATGCGGTTCCTGCAACAGCGTCCTGGCCTGGTCACCAAGCTGGCGCTGGAATTGGCGACGGTGCTGGTTGGCGCGCGCTTTATCAAATCCTTTAGCACGGCAGTCGGATTTGCCAGGATGCTGCGATAGCGATCAAGCAACGAGAATCGAAGCGAGACACGCGAACGAGCATTAAAAAAACCAGATTCCGGCGAGCACCGAAATCCGGTTTTTTATTTAACGCTATTGGATGAATTGAATCAGGCAACTCACACTTTTGACGGCAGACCTTCAAGCAGATCGGCCAGTTCATCGGCATGTTCCTCTTCGACCGCCAGAATGCCTTTCAGCATTTGGCTGGTAGTCGGGTCCTGATCACCGAGGTAGTCAATCAGTTCGCGATAGCTGTCAATCGCGATGCGTTCGGCCACCAGATCTTCCTTGATCATTTCGACCAGGGTTTTGCCGGCAACGTATTCGGCATGACTGCGGCCACTCAGACTGTCCGGTGAAAAATCCGGTTCGCCACCGAGCTGTACGATCCGACCAGCCAGTTGGTCGGCATGCCCCTGCTCTTCATTCGAATGCACGAGGAATTCATCGGCAATGCTTTTTGCGACGATGCCGCGGGCCATGAAATGGTGGCGCCGATAGCGCAGCACACAGACGATTTCAGTCGCGAGCGCATCGTTCAGCAATTTCACCACTTCGTTGCGGTCGGCCGAATAACCGGCGGTCACGGCGCCTTGTTCAATATGAATGCGGGCTTGCTTGCGCAAGGTTTCGACGTCGGTTAATGCAGATTTGGTATCCATGGAAGTCACCTCTTGTTGAGAGCCACAGTTTGCTGCAGAACACCTATACGGTCGGTACGAAGCCGCACATAAGCCGCGGGCCCGGTGGCCTCTGCGTTAGCCAGCGCACAGACCGGGCGGCTGCATGCGCGCAACCTGTAATTCCTTACAGCAGGTCAGGAAAGATTTTATGAAAATTTTCAAAGCCCTTGTTTTTTGTTCGATCACCAGCTTGATGCTGATGACCGCTTGTACGACATCCGAGCCGCGCCATAAGTCGGTTCGTAGCTCTGCCGTCGATTCGCGTTATGAAAGCCGCATGGGCAATGTCACCAGTATCGAAATCCTGGCAACGTCATCGCGCACCTCCGGCGGCGGTGCCATTTTGGGTGCGATCGTCGGTGGCGCGCTTGGTAATCAGGTCGGTAAAGGCGATGGCCGAAAAGCGGCAACGGTCGTCGGTGCCGTGGCCGGTGGTGTTGCCGGTAACGCGATCGAAAAGCGTAACAGAGGCGATAACGAGTTTTACCGCGTCAGTGTACGTTTCGATAACGGCGCCACCGCACAATACGATTACAACGAGATCGGCGGCCTGGATGTGGGTGATCGGGTCAAGGTCGAGAACGGCCAAATTTATCGCCAATAAAAGCGCTTAGTGGGATCGCTCGGCAGCAAGCCCGAGCGATTCGCCAGGCATCGGAAGTAGTTTCAACCGCCGCATCCGCGGCGGTTTTGCTGTATGTGTCGTATCGTACAGACAGCGATGGCATCGATATCGATACTGTCGAGTTACTCCATTATTTGCAGTCAAACCACATACGACACGTGCAATAGCATTTCGAGTTTGTGTCGCGATCCGGCTCATCTGGAGCAACCCCTGGTTCGCTGCACTCTCAAATGGAAACCGGTAATGTCCAAAACAGGTTACGGTTTCACCCAGTTCGGCGAAGAAGCCGAGAAAGTCGATGGCATTACCGAACTGCGTCGCCAGGAAGTGCTGCTTAAGACCGGCGCCCTGCAGAATGCCATTCTGACCAGCGAAAATTTCTCGATTATCGCGACCGACGAAAAAGGCATTATTCAATTATTCAATATCGGTGCCGAACGAATGCTCGGCTACCAGGCTCACGAAGTCGTCAACAAAATCAATCCAAGCGATATCCATGATCCGGACGAAGTGATGGCGCGCGCCGAGGCACTGACACTCGAGCTCGCTACTCCGATTCTTCCTGGTTTCGAGGCGCTCGCGTTCAAGGCCTCGCGCGGTATCGAAGATATTTACGAGCTGACCTATATCTGCAAAGACGGCAGCCGCTTTCCGGCGATCGTCTCGATCACGGCCTTGCGCGACGATTACGGCGACATCATCGGCTATCTGTTGATCGGCACCGATAATTCGGTACGAAAACAAGTCGAGCTGAAATTGAACGATGCAATGGCCGTGGCGGAAAAAGCCAATCTCGCCAAATCCGATTTCCTGTCCAGCATGAGCCATGAATTACGCACGCCGCTCAGCGCGATTCTGGGTTTTGCCCAGTTGATCGAGTCGGGCACGCCCGCACCAACGCCTACGCAAAAACGCAGCGTCGATCAGATCCTGCAAGCAGGCTGGTATTTGCTGGACCTGATCAATGAAATTCTCGATCTGGCCTTGATCGAGTCGGGCAAGTTGTCGTTATCGCTGGAACCGATTTCGCTGGCCGAAGTCATGCACGAATGTCAGGACATGATCGAACCGCAAGCGGAAAAACGCAGCATCAAGGTGACTTTTCCGGAATTTGAAATCCGGCATTTCGTCTGCGTCGATCGCACGCGGATCAAGCAGGTCATGATCAATCTGCTTTCGAACGCGATCAAATACAACAAACCCGGCGGCACCGTCGTGGTGTCCTGCATCGCGATGACGCGGGATCAGATCAGGATTTGTGTCGAAGACACCGGTGAAGGCCTGTCTTCGGAAAAACTTTCGCAATTATTCCAGCCGTTCAATCGACTCGGACAGGAATCGAACGCGGAAGAAGGCACCGGTATCGGTCTGGTCATGACAAAACGACTGGTCGAGCTGATGGGTGGCGTGATCGGGGTAGAAAGCTTCGTTGGAAAAGGCAGCGTATTCTGGATCGAGCTGAACTTGACCAGCGAACCCCAGCACGATCTTGCTGTGCACGAATTGAGTGCTATTGCTCAACCGCTGATTGCTACCGATGCCGAGCTGCAGACCTTGCTCTATGTCGAAGACAATCCGGCCAATCTGATGCTGGTCGAAGACTTAATCGCGCGCAGACCGGATATCCGCTTGCTGACCGCAAGAGACGGTCATCGCGGTGTCGAGCTTGCCCGGTCGGCTTTGCCGGACGTGATCCTGATGGATATCAATCTGCCCGGCATCAACGGCATCCGCGCGCTCAAAATTTTGAGTGAAGACGAGTTGACGGCGCATATTCCGGTGATTGCGCTGAGCGCCAATGCGATTCCGACCGATATCAAAAAAGGTCTCGACGCCGGATTCTTCCGCTATTTGACCAAGCCGATCAAGGTCAACGAATTTATGGAAACACTCGACGGCGCATTGAAATTTGCCAAAGCCGACGCCGAATGTGCCAATCGAGTAAAACGTGATTAGCCAAGCCGAAATTCTGCAGGCGCGGATCCTGATCGTCGATGATCAGGAAACCAATGTGCAATTGCTGGAACAATTCCTGACCGAAGCCGGTTTCACCAATCTTGCTTCGACGATGAAGCCGCAGGAGGTCTGCGTGCTGCATCGGCAACACGATTTCGATTTGATTCTGCTCGATCTGCAAATGCCGGATATGGACGGTTTCCAGGTCATGAGCGAACTGCAATGCAATGACAGCGACAGCTATCTTCCGGTGATTGTTTTAACCGCACAGCCGAACCATAAATTGAAGGCATTGCAGGCCGGCGCCAAAGATTTCATCAGCAAGCCATTCGACCTGGTCGAGGTGAAAACCCGCATCCACAATATGCTGGAAGTTCGATTGCTGTACAAAAAACTCGAGAACTACAACAAGGAACTCGAACAAACCGTGCTTGAACGCACGGCCGAATTGCGCGATAGCGAAGCCCGCTTTCGCAGCCTGACCGAATTGGCTTCCGACTGGTATTGGGAACAGGACGAACTGGGGCAGTTCAGCAAAGTGTCCGGACCGGTGCTGGAAATGCTCGGCATTCAAAACTCCGCCCTGAACGAAGATGCCGAGTCGACTCAAGTGGCCGTGTGGAACGAAAAAGAACGCGAACAATTGCGTGCAACGATCGACGCGCGGAGACCGTTTATCGATTTCCTGTTTAGTCGCGTCAATCCGGATGGCTCGCAGCAACAGTTTCGCGTCAGTGGTGAACCGATGTTCAACCAGAACGCGCGCTTCATCGGTTATCGCGGCATCGGCGTTGAATGTACGGCCCAGCAATAGCACGCAAGCTCGAATAGGTTACCGATGACATCAGTTCAAAACCCAGTACAAAACCATCTGCTTGCTACCTTGCCTGCGAACGAGCTTGAGCATTTGTCCGCGCATCTCGAACTGGTGCCGCTGCGACTGGGCGATATGCTGTACGAACCCGGCGGTCAATTGCATTACGCTTACTTCCCGACCACATCGATCATTTCGTTGCACTATGTGATGGCCTCGGGCGCATCGGCCGAAGCCGCCGGCGTCGGCAATGAAGGCATGTTGGGGGTGTCGCTGTTTATGGGCGGCAACACCACGGCGAGTTCGGCGGTCGTACAAACGGCCGGCCATGCTTACCGACTCGAACGCCATTTATTGAAACAGGAATTCGATCGTGCCGGCATTTTGCAGCGCCTGCTGTTGCGTTACACCCAGGCCTTGATGACGCAGATGTCGCAAACAGCCGTATGCAATCGCCATCATTCGGTCGAGCAACAACTGTGCCGCTGGTTATTGTTGACGCTGGACCGGATTCCGTCCGGCGAACTGACCATGACGCAGGAATTGGTCGCGAGCATGCTCGGCGTGCGCCGCGAAGGCATTACCGAGGCAGCCGGCAAATTGCAGAATGCCGAGATTATTCGGTATCGCCGTGGCCATATCGCCGTGCTCGATCGCGCCGGTCTCGAGATCAATGTCTGCGAATGTTATGCCGTCGTCAAAAAGGAACTGGATCGCCTGTTGTCGGACGTGCATTGAACAAGCGACAGTCATATGTCTGCTATCGAACAGATTAGTTTTGTTCATAAGTAAACAATCAACTCTTACCTCCTTCTTGCCACCCGACTGAATACTTGTTTCTGTGCCAATCGGATTGCCGGTCAGCGAGCCTGTTGAGTAGAAGTGCGGCTGTAGTTTTTGCCGGCCATCTGCTGGACCGTGATTGTTTCGTGGATGGCTTTATGTCGAGAATCAGTCCTGCCGAAGTAACGGGCGAATCACACGCAATCATTTCGCATGCAGTCGTGGACAGCAGCCTGGAATTTCAGCGCAAGAACAACTTGCTCAAAACCGGCGCGCTGCAAGACGCCATTTTCAACAGCGCCAACTTTTCCAGCATCGCCACCGACGCCAACGGCGTGATCCAGATATTCAATGTCGGCGCCGAACGCATGCTCGGTTATCTGGCCGTCGATGTCGTCAACAAGATTACGCCGGCCGATATTTCGGATACCGAAGAATTGATCGCGCGGGCGGAAACCTTGAGCATGGAATTGAAGGCCTCGATCGCACCGGGCTTCGAAGCACTGGTGTTCAAGGCTTCGCGCGGTATCGAAGACATTTATGAACTCACCTATATCCGCCAGGATGGCACCCGGTTTCCGGCGATCGTGTCGGTCACCGCACTGCGTGACATCGACGAAAACATTATCGGCTATTTGCTGATCGGCACCGACAATACCGCCCGCAAACAGGTTGAAGCCGAGCAGGCCTTGCTGGACCAGCGTTTGCGCGATCAGCAGTTTTATACGCGCTCCTTGATCGAATCGAATATCGATGCACTGATGACGACCGATCCGCAAGGCATCATCTCGGATGTCAATCAGCAAATGATTGCGCTCACGGGTCGTACGCGCGACGAATTAATCGGTGCGCCTTGCCGGGATTTTTTTACCGACCCGGCCCGGGCCGATGCGGCAATCAAACGTGTGTTGAGCGAGAACCGGGTAAGTAATTACGAGCTTACCGTGCGCGCCCAGAATGGCGAGGAAACGGTCGTGTCGTATAACGCCGCCACTTTCCATAACCGCGACCGAAAACTGCAGGGGGTGTTCGCGGCCGCCCGCGATGTCACCGAGCGCAAGCGTTTCGAACTTACCCTGCAGGAAAAAAATATCGAACTGGAACACGCCAGCCGGATGAAATCGGAATTCCTGGCGACGATGTCGCATGAATTGCGGACACCGCTGAATGCGATCATCGGTTTTTCCGAAGCGCTGAAAGACGGTTTCATGGGCCGGCTGAACCCGATCCAGCAGGAATATATCAGCGATATTTTTACCAGCGGCCAGCACTTGCTGTCATTGATCAACGACATCCTGGATTTGTCGAAAGTCGAAGCCGGCATGATGACGCTCGAACTGGAATCGGTAGATCTGAATAATCTGTTATCGAACAGCTTGTCGATCGTCAGGGAAAAAGCGGCTGCGCACCATATTCAGCTGGAAATCAGAACCGGCGAGGATCTGGGAATGCCGCAATTGGATATGCGCAAGACCAAGCAAATTGTCTATAACCTGCTGTCGAATGCCGTCAAATTCAGTGCGCCGGGCGGACGCGTGACACTCCGGGTGGATCGGGTTTCCAGGGATCACGTCGGCAGTTTGTCCGGCGACTGGCCGGTGCATGCATTCCCGCTGGCCGAAAACGCGTTCCAGGAATTTCTGGAGATATGCGTCAGCGATTGCGGCATCGGAATTTCGAAAAGGAATATGGCGAAACTGTTCAAGGCCTTCAGTCAAATTGACAGCAGCCTGGCAAGAAAATTCGAGGGTACCGGTCTTGGCCTGGCGATGGTCAAACAATTGGCCGAATTGCACGGCGGTACCGTGGCAGTGGCCAGCGCCGAAGGTGCGGGCGCACGCTTTACGGTCTGGTTGCCGCTGCGCAGCTTGAATCCATCGGCCATTCAGATGCCAAACCTGCTTGATCGCTTACTCGATGATGTAGATACAAGCCAGCCCCTCATCATGCAAAGCAAGGCAGTTTGATGGCCAGGATTTTGGTCATCGAAGACAATCCGGCGAACATGAAATTGTGCTCGCTGCTGCTGACCAATGTCGGTCATACGGTGTTGTGCGCAGTGGACGCAGAAAGCGGTTTGGTCATTGCAAAAGCCGATCAGCCCGATTTGATTTTGATGGATATTCAATTGCCGGGTATGGACGGTTTGACGGCGACCGCCTTGCTAAAAAAAGATCCCGCGACTGCCGCTATTCCGGTAATTGCCTTGACGGCAATGGCGATGAAAGACGATCAGGAAAAAACCCGGGTAGCCGGTTGTGATGCCTATATTGCAAAGCCATTGCGCTATCAGGAATTTTACCGGGTGATCGATCAGCACTTGTTGAAGGCTGCATCCTGCCCGGTCAGCAAAATAAATCGTGCACGCCGCGAACCTCTGCAGCCAGATAAATGCGAGCAAGCCGCCAAGCCTCCGAGTTATGACGAGGTACTGCATAAGGCGCACAGAATTCTGGTTGCCGAAGACCATGTGCTGAACCAGAAACTCATCTCGCGCCAGCTTGCATTGCTGGGTTATGCCGCCGATGTGGTCGGCAATGGTCGTCTTGCACTGGAGTATTGGCAAAGCGGTCATTACGATTTATTGCTGACCGATTTGCATATGCCTGTCATGGATGGTTATGAATTAACGGCAGCGATTCGAGTGCAAGAGCAGGGTCTGCGACGGATACCGATCATTGCGCTGACGGCAACGGCCAAACATGACGAAGCCTATAAATGCCGGGTTGCCGGCATGGATGCCTATCTTGGCAAACCCTTGAAACTGGCTGACCTGCAGGCCACGCTGGATACCTGGCTGTTGAATGTCAAACCGATCAAGACGCCGGAAAAGGAAGTTACCCGTCAGGCCGCGTTATCGTCTGCCGTTGATCAAGGCGTACTGGAAAATCTGGTCGGCAAGGATCCTTTGGTCATCCGGGAATTTCAAAAAGATTTTCAACGATCGGCAGTAAAAATAGCGATCGAATTGGTTGCCGCCTGCACCGCGGGCAACACGATTCAGGCGAGTGAACAGGCACATAAACTGACCGCATCCGCGCATGCGGTTGGCGCGAGCGTGCTAGGTGATTTATGTGCGCAGATAGAGTCCGCAGGGAAAGCGGGCAATACGGGAATGTTGACTGCACTGCTGCCAGTGTTTGAAAAGGAACTGGAAATGGTCATGGCCTTTTTTGCTTCCCTGCTGTCATTTCCCGCTGATCAGCACGCCGAGGAAATAAAAAACGGCAAATCCAGTATCAGCATATTGATACTGGACGATGAAGCCTTCATGCATAAATTGCTCGTGCATATGCTGGCCGGTCTTGGTTACAGCTCGGTAATGACTTGCGAAAAAGGCAGCGATGCACTTGATCTGGTCAGTGCAAAAAGCGATGTCCCGAATCTGATCCTGATGGACTTGAACATGCCCGGCATGGATGGCATTGAATTCGTTCGCAAGCTGGTCGACTGCGATTACCAGGGCAGCCTGATTCTGGTCAGCGGTGAAGATGAACGCTTGCTGCAAATGACGGAAAAACTGGTGCAGGCGCATCGCATTACGGTATTGGGTCATCTGAAAAAACCGGTATCGCTCGATGGTTTGGCTTCGCTGCTGAACACGTGGCGGCCGGCTGAAGCCGATCGCGTCACGGGCAAGATTTACGCTGTCAGCGAACTTCGACATGCGATCGACAATGACATGCTGGTGAACTACTACCAACCCAAGGTAGCACTCCGCACCGGGGCAGTCGTTGGCGTAGAGACGCTGGTACGCTGGCGTCACCCGGCGGACGGATTGCTGCTGCCGGATCTGTTTATCGGGTTGGCCGAACAGCACGGCTTGATCGATGATTTAAGCCGCGGCGTGCTGACGCGTGCAATGAAACAATGTCGGCAATGGCAGCAACAGGGTTTGCATTTGCGCGTGGCGGTCAATGTATCGATGGATAATCTGATGTCGGTTACTTTTGCCGATTTCATTGCGGCCACGGCGAGTGCGGAAGGCGTGACACCTTCGGATATTTTGCTGGAAGTCACCGAGAGTCGTTTGATGACCGACCATCGGATGCCACTGGAGGTGCTCGCAAGATTGCGCCTGAAGCGCTTTGGTCTGTCGATCGATGACTTCGGCACCGGTCATTCATCGCTGACGCAATTGCACGATATCCCGTTTAATGAATTGAAGATCGATCGCAGTTTTGTCCATGGCGCTGCGCGCGACGAGACCGTGTTCGCGATGTATAACGCCAGCCTGGGCCTAGGCAAGCAACTTGGCATGGAAGTGGTGGCAGAAGGCGTGGAAGATCGCGAGGACTGGGAATTGCTGCGCAAAACCGGATGCGATTATGCACAAGGTTATTTCATTGCCCAGCCGATGCCGGCGGAAGCAATATCAGACTGGATTGTGGCCTGGAATCAGTGCTCGCAGGAATTGTGTGCGTGATCTGGATGCAGCGAAATGAGTACGAAGCAGCCAACAAATTTCATTTGTGTGCCGAGCATATTACGCATTCGATTTTTCGTTTGCTCAATAAATTGCCTCGGTGATTCGTACGTAAAAAATAATGCACAGTACATATGCGTATGCATTGCACTACGTTTGTGGTCGACGTGGGATGACGGCGTGTGCGAATGGCGTAACGTTGACACGTATTTATTTGAACAGCATACTCGGGCCGCTGGGGGTTAGTATCACTGTCAGCAAATCAACCAACCAACTGGAGTTTGAATATGAAATCCAAAGAAACACTGTTTGCATTTAAGGTAGCTTCGAAAGAACAGAAAGTTGATTCTCAAAAAAATGAAGGCAAGTGGGTTGCACGTGAAGGCGTAGCCGCTGCCGGTTGTACCGATTTCAGATTCCCAGGCAATGTGCGCTATCCGCATGCAACATACGGTGTTGACCGTGGCGTGTACTGCTAATTAGAAGTCGATAGCAGAGAGTCCCTGCCACAGCACACTCTCTGCTATCTCGATACTATTGTCGTTGGCCGCGGATCAGCAGATGAACAAGAGAGTTTTGATCGTAACGAATGCTTCAGATCTTCATGCAGACATCGTCGAGCTTAAGCTAAAAAACAAAGGTGCCAAGCCATTCCGAATTAATCTGGACGAGTTTCCAAGAGATTTTTCGGTTGACATCGGATTCGGCGCTGACGGACTTTCCGGTACATTGAGGCACCTTGCTTCGAAGGATGAAATCTCGCTCGTCGAAGTGGGGGCCGTGTGGTCGCGAAAGGCGGCAAAGTTCGATTTCTTAAGCGAAGATCTTACCGCTCAAGAGCAGGCATTCGCGCAAGCAGAGACAGAACATCTTTTTTTCAGCTTGCTGTATTCGCTCGATTGCTTCTGGATGAGTCATCCACTGGCTATTCGGAGCTCGCTCTGGAAGGGCGAACAATTAAGGCGCGCTGTGCAGATGGGATTCCAGGTTCCGCGCTCCATTATTTCAAATTGTCCGGATGCCGTTAGACGCTTTAGGCAAACACTCGACAGCGAAATAATATTCAAGGCGATGTCTTCGCCCTCGTTGTGTGCAGAAGATGTCGCAGCGGTCGACCGTGAGTTTGAAGGTTTGCCGACAACGCGGATATCGGATGACCACTTCGAAGTGATCGAGTCAGTACGGCAGTTGCCGTGCTTGTTCCAGGAGTACATCCCGAAAAAATACGAGCTCCGCGTAACGGTAATCGGCGAGAAGGTTTTTGCTGCGAAAATACATTCACAAAACGACAGCAGAACGGAAACGGACTATCGAAATTTCTCGGTCGAGATTCCGTATGAGCTTACTAAGCTTGCAGTCGATGTCGAAGCACGTTGCGTGGAGTTTGTCCGCAGTTACGGCCTGGAATTTGGCGCCCTGGACCTGATTGTGACTCCGCAAGACGAATTGGTTTTTCTCGAAAACAATCCAGGCGGCCAGTTTTTGTTTGTTGAACAGTTGGTGCCGGAGTTGCGGATGACGGACGCGATTGCCGATTTACTGCTATCCCAGGCTTCGGCCTCGAGGTGATCATTTGACGATTCAAAAGTGCATTGAAGAAATCGAATCCAGCCGGCAAAGCCAGGTTCTGGTGTTTGGATCCTCTCAGCTCGAAATCGACATGCTGCCGCCGTTGTATGAAGCCTTGTCTCAAATGGGGCAATGTCGGCAATTGGATGTCGTTTTTTATAGCCGCGGCGGCATCATAAACGCAGCGCGTCGGATTGCGCTTTTGTTGAGAGAATTTTCCGAGCGGGTATGCTTTCTCGTGCCGCACTATTGCGAATCCGCAGGCACCGTCGCCGCGCTTTCTGCAGATGAAATCATCGCCGGGCCGCTGGCCATATTTTCACCGATTGACCCGCTGCTTTCAGCGGCGCGCGGTGGAGGCGAAAGCGGGCCGCTAGCGATGTCCGCTCAGGATTTGCGTTTGTTTGGTCAGATGAGTGTTGACTGGTTTGGGCTTGAACCACAGGAGGCCAAAACCCGAGCACTCGCCGTGCTGTGTGACAATATATTTCCCAGCACCTTGACCTCATTTTATCGTTCGACGCTTGAAGTGCAGGATATTTGTGCGGAATTGCTGTCGCTGCATATGCGTGGCGATTGCGAAGCACAGAAAAAAAGTATTGCTGAAAAACTAATTTTTGATTTTCATTCTCATACGTTTGCGCTCACACGTGCTGATTTAACGGCGCTCGGGCTACCTGTCAAGATAGATCGGAAAATAGAAAATATGATGTGGCCGGTTGCGCGAGAACTACGTGGAATAATTGGGCCTGGTGCACGCGAGTCTTTGAATGACGATTGGATTGACGCAATCGTTGCTACCCGGCATGGCGCTTACGCAAGACGTCGAAGCGAAGATTTTCCTGGACGCTGGCAAGATTGGGAGCACGATTGATAATGGATGTCGTCTACATATCCGAACTTTGCCGTCTCTTGATATTAATTGTGCTGGTGTCGTCTGCCTATACCAAGACGACAGACATCGGAAGCTTTGCAACATCACTGGCCGATGATTTTTACGTGCCGGTCGCCTACAGCAGGCCGGTTGCATTGGCTGTCGCCGGTCTCGAATGGCTCGCCTTTTTTAGTGTGTTGTCTGGCGGTTCGTGGGGGCGTGTCGGGGCGATCTTGGCCGTGGTTCTGTTTGTTGTCTTCAGTGCCGTGATGTTGGAAGCCATTCTCAAACGGCGACGAGTTTTCTGTAATTGTTTTGGGCGTACAAAGCACCCAGTTTCCTCGCTTGATTTGCTCAGAAACACGCTCTATGTCGCGGCCTCCGGGTTTTATGTCCTTAATGCGCCTTACGAAATCCCAGGCGGACTGTTGGCGCAACTTTCTTTGATCCTGGCAGCTGCGCTGTGCTTCTTGCTGTCGAGCAGCATGCACGAAATCAAAAACCTCCTGCGTTGAATAACATGAAGATGCCATGACAAATTCGCTACTAGGCCTGCTCGTATTCATTCTGCTGATCGCAGTGACGTTGAATTTCTTTTTGACGCTGCGAATCGCTTCGATTGTTCGAGAGACGCCCGAGCCGCAGGACTTGCCGTTCACGCTTGATTTGGATACGCCTGCCCCGCCCTTTTTTGGAAAAAAGCTGATGAGTGGAACGGTGGTTTCCTCGGAAGCGGTCGCAAGCGATACCTCAATGGTTCTGGTATTCCTTTCCTCGGGCTGTGGCGACTGTCGAAAGAAGTTGCCGGAGCTGGTGCAGATTCTTCCGGCCGTTCGCCACGCTGGCATTGAACTGCTGATCGTCGGGATGGAGGATGAGAAAGGAGTTCGTAATTTTCTAGGTGCGACGCCATTATTTGAACATGTTGTTGTGGTGGACAAGAAAACGAAGAAGATCTTGAACCCAAGGAATGGCTCGCCATTTTATATATTCATTGATCACCAAAAAATCGTAAAGGCAAGTAATTTTGTCGGTGACGGAAACTGGCAAACTTTCATGGAACAAATGCACGAGCTGAGTCTTGAGATGGCTGCCAAGGTTGAACATGAAGTCTAGCCATTCAACTCAAGGAGCTCAGGTTTTACAGAGATTTAAATTGCTCAGGCCGTATTCTGTTCGCTTGTCTTTTAGTTATTTACTGCTGCTGCTGACGGCGTCATTCCAGCTGTTCTACCCGAACGCAGTCGCTTATTTTATCGATAAGTCTGTGGCCGGGACGGAGGTGACGTGGATTGTGTGGGCAGCGCTGGGTATGGCTGCGATCCTGCTAATTCACGCCATGTCGATTGCATTGCGACATTACCTTTTTGCTTCAACCGGGTCGATGGTCGTCGCTGATCTGCGCAACTCATTTTTCCAGGCCGTGGTCCGCCAGGATGTGGAATTTTTTGACTCGGAAAACGTCGGCGATTTGACCAATCGGTTGTCGGTGGATATTGAACAGTTGCAAGAAGCGCTGACGGTGGACGCCGCCATGCTTGTGCAAACGGCCATCATCGGTGTCGGGGGCGCAATCATGCTGTTTGTGATTTCTCCATCGTTGAGTTTGCTGATACTGGTGATAGCGCCGCTCGTTGTTTTTTCGATGCGATGGGTAGGCTCTCGTGCCCGAGTATTGTCGAAGATGAAACAGGAGCGCTTGGCATACTGTGGGCGTCTTGCTCAGGAAGTTTTCTCCAATATTCGCCTGGTGCATGCGTTTACGCAGGAACGAAAAGAACAGCAAAAATTCAGCGAATCGACTAGCTCGGCGCTCGGTTATTCGTTATCGAGTGATCGGCTATTTTCTGGACTGGAAGGTGGCGCCACCTTTGTTCAGAGCATGGCATTACTGGTCACGGTTCTCGTGGGTGGAGCCCTGGTCGCAGATCACTCCCTAAGTCTTGGCGAGTTTACGAGTTTTCTTCTTTATGCCGGCATGGCCGCAGGCTCAGCGACTACTTTGGGCGGGCTCTGGGGAGAGTGGATGCGGGTGGTCGGCGCAACGGACCGGGTGTTCGAGTTGCTTGCCAGAGCGCCAAATACTGAAACGAACTCGGGAACTGAAAAGGCAAATTTGGACGGAGAGATTCGATTTGAATCCGTTGATTTTTGCTATCCGACTCGACTGGAACGGAATGCGCTCGCGAATTTTTCTCTGACCATTCGACCGGGTGAAAAAATCGCTTTAGTCGGCGCATCGGGAGCGGGCAAATCAACAGTAGTCAATCTGTTGCTTGGGTTTTACTCCCCAACAAAGGGTGACATCCTGATTGATGGCGTAAAAATGGCGGAGCTGAGTTTGTCGGATGTGAGGAGACAGACGGCAATCGTTGAGCAAGAGCCAGCGTTGTTTTCTGCCAACATACTGGAGAATATTCGCTACGGTTCGGTATCGCCGAATGTCAGTGACAACGATGTGCTTGATGCTGCGAAGCACGCCAATGTTTATGAGTTTGTTGGCACTTTCCCTGATGGTTACGAAACGCTGGTCGGCTCGCGCGGTATGCAACTTTCCGGCGGGCAAAAACAAAGGGTCGCCATTGCCCGGGCATTAGTGAGAGATCCCAAGTTGCTGGTGTTAGACGAGGCAACGAGTGCCCTTGATTCTGAGAGTGAGGGCAAAGTCCAGGCTGCCCTGATGCACATCATGAAGGGGCGAACGACCATTATTATCGCTCACCGATTGTCTACCATCGCGTTCGCGGATCGGGTTGTCGTATTGCGAGATGGGGCGATAGTCCAGTGCGGATCTCACCGTGAGCTTATGGAGAGTCGCGATGGTTACTACCATCAACTTGTTTCACGACAAATGCTGAATAGCTCGGGGTCTGTTTCATTTAAAGACGACAGCGCGCGCAGCCCGGCAGTTCTGAGTGAACTGGAACGCTGACACAGTGATGTCGCCCAACTGAAAACTACGTATTTCGACTTACCTGGAGGCAACGGCAGAGCTAAGGAAAGGGCGTTCATAACTTTCCATCCCTCTCCAGCGTTTCAGTGCGTAGGGTGGGCATCGCCCACCATCATGAATCTGGGTGATGTAATCGGTGGGCCATGCCCACCCTACGCATCCATACGAAGATCATCGGCATGCGGCGGATAGGGCGCGGCGCGCAGAGTATCCATTGGCATACCGGCCAGCTTGTTCGAGAAGCCGTGATTGATATCGCGGTGATGTGCTTCGTCGGCGCGCACGACCAGGATGACATCGCGCAAGGTGGCCGTTGCCGGTAGTTTCCAATAATGCTTGGCTATCGCCGGTGCCGGGACGTCCGGCGAGCGACCATCGTCGAGTTCTTTCAAATACAGCGTGTAACTAATGACCGCTTCTTCCTCGAAATAACCGACGACCCGGTGTGCGGTTCGCGAGGAAATTAAATAAAGCACAAAGAAGCCGACGAAGAAAAGCCATTGCACCAGCAAGATGACCATGCGTTCAAAAAAAGACGGCTTCGCAATTTCGATAAAGGTCATCAAATGCATGCGTTCGTTTTCGGCTTCTTCCATCAGCGTGCGGATCCAGCCGTCATCGTCGATCATTCGACGCAGGCATTTGAGATGCGTAATCATGCCGCCAACCATGCCGGGAACCGCGGCGACGGTTTCAAGCACGATCGCGCGATGACCGTAGCGCTTGGCAAAAAAGGTATCGGCGCAAAACCGCAGTAGCTTCGTGAAGCCGAGGGCGAAGCGATCGGATATACCGATCGGCAGATGATGCGGTTCGTGGTACAGCACGTGACTGCTCGCGATTACAGTATCGCGCTTTATATTATGGGCAAGTGCATTACTGTTGGAGCTCACCGATTTGCAATCGAGGAGATTAGAAACGGCCGTTCGCGAGTACCGTCCCGTACGACTTTCGCTGGCGTTGGGCTGCTAACACGCCAGATCACATTGCCGACATCATCGGCGACCAATAAGGCTCCGTGTTTATCG
This sequence comes from Arenimonas sp., assembly GCA_036676335.1. Lineage (GTDB taxonomy): Bacteria > Pseudomonadota > Gammaproteobacteria > Xanthomonadales > Xanthomonadaceae > Arenimonas. The sequence goes on from JAKFDD010000001.1 coordinate 122,577, forward strand.
AGTGCAACACCGACCGGACGTCCATAAGCTTCACCGTCGGCATTCAAAAAACCGGTCAGCACATCGATCGGCTTGCCGACCGGTTTGCCGTTTTCAAAGGCGACGAAAATGACTTTGTAGCCGCTATGCGGTTTGCGATTCCAGGAACCGTGCTGACCGATAAACATGCCGTTGGCGAATATGGCCGGCAGCGAGGTTCCTTTCGACGAAGCCAATCCCAATGAAGCGGTATGCGAACCCAGGGCATAATCCGGTGAAATCGCTTTTGCGACTAAATCAGGCCGTGGCGGTTTTACGCGAGTATCGACGTGTTGTCCGTAATAACTGTAAGGCCAGCCATAAAAACCGCCATCGCGCACCGAGGTCATATAGTCCGGCACCAGATCGTTGCCGAGTTCATCGCGTTCGTTGACCGAAGTCCACAACATGCCGCTCTGCGGTTCCCAGGCCAGGCCGACCGGGTTGCGTAAACCGGAAGCAAACACACGATGGCTACCGGTTTGAATATCGACTTCCAGAATCGCAGCACGTTCTTTTTCGACTTCCATGCCGCGTTCGGCGACATTGCTGTTTGAACCCACGCCGACATACAGTTTTTTGCCATCGGCGCTGGCGATCAGACTTTTTGTCCAGTGGTGGTTAATCGGACCACCGGGAAGGTCCACTACTTTTGTAGCGGGTGCAGTGATTCTCGTATCGCCGGAGCCATACGGAAACTTCACGACCGCATCGGCGTTGGCAACGAATAATTCCTTGCCGACCAAGGCCATGCCGAACGGTGAATTCAGATTTTCCAGCAAGACCGAGCGCAGATTGGCGATGCCATCACCGTCGGTGTCACGCAATAAAGTAATGCGGTTGGCACTGGGTGTTCCGGCGCCCGCTTTTTTCCGCATCGAGGCCATCACTTTAGCCTTGATGCCTTTCTTCTGTTCGGGTCTGGGCGGAGCATTGGTTTCGGCAACCAGGACATCGCCGTTTGGCAATACATACAACCAACGCGGGTGATCCAAATCGCGGGCGAATGCCGCAACCAGAGTGCCCGCTGCCGGCTTAGGCATCACGCCGGCAGGCCAGCCTTTGGCTGGCGCAATATTCACGGTTGGAATCAATGATTTTTGTGGTGCCGGCAGCGCAGGGTTTGCCCCGGTGCCGTCGGAAATTTTTTGTTTCGCCACCCCACTGCAGGCAGTCAACGATAAAGACATTACGCAAACGACTACTGCGCCTAGTCCAAAACGTTTTTGCTGCCTGACAGTTGGAAAGCGACAAATCATATCCGGCCCATCAATACCAGGATAATCAAAATAACGACGACAAGGCCCAGGCCGCCGCTTGGTCCGTAGCCCCAGCTTTTGCTGTGACCCCAAGTAGGCAATGCACCGACCAGCATCAAGATCAGAATAATTAATAGAATGGTGCCCAAGCTCATGACGTACTCCTTTTTGAATTGTGTGATTGAGGTTATGTCTTGTTGTGCTCAATGCCAGGTACTGAACACAACGGATTTATCCTCCGGCCGACTTGGCTCAACGGTCACTCCCATCAACGCCTTGTTCGCCTTCCACGCCTTGCTCGCCGTCATTACCTTGGTTGCCCTGGTCGCCTTGCTCACCGGTGTTGCCGGTATTGCCCTGTTCACCTTGCTCGCCGGTATCGCCTTTTTCACCGGCAGGTCCGACAACAATGACTGGATCGGCGGCAGGAACGGCAACAGGCACGGCAATTACGTCGGCTTGTTTTTCTTCATAACAAGCGGTCAAACTTGCGATGGCGAGTACAACGGGAACCAGCAATAAACGTTTCATAGAAATCCTTGAAAAGTAGATAACAGCAAACGGTTGGCCTGAGCCATCCGTGGAAAACCAGTTGGGTTTAAACCGTACCGGATACAAAAAGAGCTTAGTCCGACGGGTAACAAAACTCCGTGCGCTTGCGAACACAGCACCTTAATTTTTATTCAGACGCATACATTTCTAGGCAGATGCAGACTGGCGGGACGCGCTGGAAAATGCATTCAGGGCCTCGTCTGTCGCAATCAGCACAGCAACCATCCTGGACTGGGCGGAGCTCCAATATTCGGCCGAGTGTGTTACGAATTTAAGCAAGGCCAGGTTCGTCGAGTCAGGCCCTTCGGCGAACCAGGGTTTGGCAAACGGCGTCCACAAGCGATCGATATAGGCACGCTCGTTATGCAATACACCGTGACCGGATAAAGACACGTAGGTGGCGCGGGTCGAATCGATAAAGCTTAGATTGATCGCATCGCGATGCTTCACTTTCTCGGACCGGATATCGGTGAAAAACCACAAGTCGCCATAAGCATCCAGCAACAACGGCGACATCGGCCGACTGGTTAATCCGCCGTCGCAATCGGCCGTCGTCATCATGGCGATCGTCATATGCTGAATCAGACGACACAGCTCGGTACGTTCGGCACTGCTTTGTTTTTCGGTTTTCATTTTACGCCCCTCGGAAATTATCCAGCCACAGATCGCTAGTGACTGGATAAGAGGATCAACCAGAATGAAAGCATGGTCGGTGCGCTACCGCTCATAAAAGGCCGATGTATGGGCATGATTTATGACGGACAATTGGATCGGTGTCGCGTGTAGCAAGATACTTGTGCGATACCGGATCTGTACAAGCCGAGTATGCAGCGCTTTTGAAAATACGCGGCGACCTTCCGTGCCTTCTTTGGCGATTAAGGTCGCACACGTTTCCAACAAACTTGTCTGGTTCGCAAAATCAGAAAATACTCAGCAGCAACAGTGCAAAAGCGGACACTGCCAGCAATGCATGCACAATCATCAGTGGAATGGGTAATGGCAATTGTTTCGCATGGAATAATAAATTCATCGAAGCACCACCGACCGCAGCAATGATAAATAATACCAATGCATACAGTGCGAAAGCCGGAACCCCAACGGTGCATTGCGCATAAGCCAGCAGAGTCAAACCAGCCGCAGCCATCAAGCCGTGGCCCATCGCCAACCAGGAAGGTGGCCGTGGTTGTCCGCTAAAACGGATGATCGCCATAATCACGCCACCCATGGCTGCGGCTGCAAACAATGCTGTGGCGGTTTTCAACATCATCATCATTTCCATGATTAATTCCTTGTCTTGGTGGACTTCATTGTCTGCCGATCGCGGTACAAGCTCCGTTCGCTGTCGTACATAGACATCGAAAACGATTTTTGCAGAGAGCCTTCGCAATTTGCATTTATTCAATAGTCAGCTTTTTATATGTCGTGCAGCGTACATAGCAATTCGTGCGGAATGCAGGATGTTAAAAAAATATTGCACGATAAGTGGCTGATCTATATTCGGTTATGCATTGGCATGCATCATGGAAAGTATTTATCGAGCGCCTCCGCTCGTTCGATAAGGTGATAGTCATGTCTTCTATTCCAATGGAACCTCGACAAAATAATCTGTTATCGGCCTTGAGTGCGGAAGTAATGGATCGTCTCTATCCGCATCTTGAAATTGTGGCGTTGCCGATGGGTGAAGTCTTGTATGAATCCGGCGATGACCGGCGTTACGTGTATTTTCCGGTCGATTGCATCGTGTCGCTGCAGCACGACATAGAGAATGGTTCGTCGGCTGAAATTTCGATGGTCGGCAATGAGGGCATTGTCGGTATTAATGCCTTTATGGGCGCTGATGGCAGCCCCTGGCGTGCCGTGGTGCTAAATGCCGGCTTCGCGTACCGCTTGCTGGGACAACATCTGAAAGATGAATTTGACCGGCACGGTGAGATGCTGCAATTGATGATGCGCTATACCCAGTCGCGGATAACGCAGATGTCGCAAACGGCCGTCTGCAATCGCCATCATTCAATCGATCAGCAAGTATGCCGGTGGTTGCTGCAATCGCTGGACCGACTGTCCAGCACGACGATTACGATGACGCAGGAACTGTTGAGTCACGCACTCGGCGTGCGCCGCGAAGGCGTCACGGTAGCCGCCTGCAAATTGCACAAGTTGGGTGTGATCGAATACAGCCGCGGAAAAATCACGGTACTCGATCGAGATAAACTGGAATCGTTGAGTTGCGAATGCTATGCCGTAGTCAAAAAGGAAACCGGACGCCTGCTGCCGTTCGTACATCGGGACACGCGGTCGTTTGAATGGACAAACAAGCGGCTTGAATCAGGGCTCGATCGCGCGAGAATACGAACCATCGATGATCTGATCGTCGCCTGAAGCCGGCGCCCGTTCAATCAATCGTTCTCTGGAATTCCCGGTGCCGGAAACATGCGAATGTTTCCGGCATTAATTTCCCAACACATCATCCAGCCGCTTTTTGCCGCTTGAAAAAATAAAAGCAGTGATTGCGTGTTTATGTGTTAGCTTGGCCTTGATTTCACGAACCTGCATGGTTCGACTGGTTACCAGAACAGATTCTTGAACGCATTATCTGCAATGGAAGAAGACCGGGATCGCAGCCTCCGTTGAAGCGCACGAGCCGTTGTCTTAACGGCTTGTACCGCCAGTGACGCCATTTGTGTCATATCGAACATACAGATTGCGCAACGTCGCGCACACTCATGCCATCGAAATCGACCTAGTGCTCTGCGCATGCCATTTCGGCATGCATCGTGCGGAAGGACAATTCAATGCTACTAGAAACATCAACGGATACGGTCAACCATTTGATTGACGGTTTACCGCGTAAAGAAAGCAAGCGACTTCTGTCGCAATGCGAAACCGTCGACCTGGAGTTCGGCGCGATTTTGTACGAGCGCGATCAGCTAATAACCCATGCCTATTTCCCGATTACCAGTTTTATCTCGCTGGTGACCACGCTGAGCAATCACCCGGCACTGGAAATGGGATTGATCGGTAGTGAAGGAATGCTGGGTGGAACCCTGGTGCTTGGCGTTAATGCAGCCCCTTTGCGTGCCGTCGTACAAGGTCCAGGCAGAGCGCTGCGAATCAGTGCCACCGTGTTTAAGCGCATATTGCCCGAGTGCCGGGCTTTGCAGCGCACATTAAGCCGCTATGTTTACGTGATGATGGCGCAGCTGTCGCAAACCGCCGCGTGTAATCATTTTCACGAAATCGAACCGCGTCTGGCACGCTGGTTATTGATGACCCATGATCGTGCCCATGCCGATCATTTTCATCTGACGCACGAGTTTCTCGCCGACATGTTGGGAGTTCGCAGAAGCGGCATAACGGTGGCGGCGGGCGCATTGCAGAGCAGAAACCTTATCGGTTACACCCGGGGCGAAATCAGCATTCTTGATCGAGCCGGTTTGGAAGCGGCTTCCTGCGAGTGCTACGAAGCGGTGAACAAGGATTACTCGCAGCAATTCGGCTAGAAAGAGCGATGCAACTACCGCAAATAAAACCGCCGGCTTGCATGACAAACCGGCGGTTTTTTTTCGGATCGGAATTTAGAATTTAGCGATCGCCTTCATCGGTCGTTTGATCGTCTTTGTCCTCGACGATGACAGGAACGACGGTATCGCCAGTTTCACCTTTTTCGCCGGTATCGCCTTTATCGCCTTTTTCACCAGGTGGTCCTGGCACGGGGGTCGGAACAGGCACCACGATCGGATCAGGTGCCGGTGCGGTGGTAGGTACCGGTACGGTCACAACCTCCGGATCATCCTCGTAGCATGCGGTCAGGCTTGCCAAGGTAATCAGCAATGGAACAAGCATTAATCGTTTCATGACGAATCCTTCTTTGATGAGAAAGTGATCGGCAGGCAACGGCACTCTTTGCAATGCTTACGAGCGTCGAAACCTACCGACACAAATGCAGCTTAGTTTGCTCGCTTGAAATACTCGGTGCGATTTCTAACAGAGGGATTTACAGAATATTCATTGAATCAAGATGTTGTCGGCAACAATTTCCGACGCGTTGGCCAGGCATGCTTGACGATGCGAACCAGCACGCCAACATATTGTTTCCAGAAACCACCGGTGTTGTAGTGCACACCATAGCGTTTGCAGATGTCTTGCACGCGGGGTGCGATATCGGCATAGCGCGGCGCCGGCAGATCGGGAAATAAATGATGCTCGATCTGATGGCTTAAATGACCGGTCAATACATGAAACCAGCGGCCGCCTTCGAGATTGCTCGAACCCTGAATTTGTCGCAGATACCATTGGCCACGAGTTTCGTTTTCGACTTCCTTGCGTGAATAGGTCTGCACGTTCTCGGTGAAGTGACCGCAGAAAATAATCGCATTGGTCCAGACATTGCGGATTAAATTCGCAATCAGATTGCCGAGCAATACCCGCGGCCATTGCCAGAATGCGAGCGCCGGGAACAACACGTAATCCTTGAATAATTGCAGTCCGGCCTTTTTCAAAAACGGGCTAATGCGTTCGCGGAATTCGGCGTACTTCATCCGGCCTTTGACGAAACGACCGATCTTGATGTCGTGCACGGCCACGCCCCATTGGAAATTAATCGCCAACAGGAAATACCAGAGCGGTTGCAGCAAGGTCGACGGCGTCCATTTTTGCGATTCGGTCAGACGCAGCATGCCGTAGCCGAAGTCGTGATCCAGGCCGAGAATATTGGTGTGGTTGTGGTGTTCGACATTATGCGAATGGCGCCAATGATCACCATCGCAGACGATATCCCATTCATAGGTTTGCGAATTGAACGAGGGATCGTTCATCCAGTCGTATTGACCATGCATCACGTTATGGCCGACTTCCATGTTTTCCAGAATCTTCGCGAACGCCAAGCCGATGATGCCGGCCACCCAGCTGATCGGGCCGACTCCGAACATCAGCAAGCCGCGCCCGGAAATTTCCGACGCCTGCACGATGCTGCGCATCTTGCGGATGTGTTTGGCATCGCGTTCGCCGATATCGTTCAGTACTTCCAGTCGCAAAGCATCGAGTTCGGTTTCGAAGCCCTTTAGCGCATCGCCTTCCAATCTTGTCTTGATAGCCATAGTAGTCCTGAATTAGAGAGCGAGTTCGAGCGCGCTTTGCGGCGTCGAGATGCAAAGTTGAATCAGTTCTTCGCCCGGACCGGAGATCTGGCCGGTCAGCAGATTGGTCACCGTGCCGCTGAGTTTTTTGCACTGGCAGGTCCGACAGATCCCGCGCCGGCAGCCGAATTTGGGCAGCAATCCGGCCGCTTCGGCTCCGTCGAGCAGACTTTGTCCGGCCAGCACGGTGAACACTTGTTCCGTGTTTTCCCGGCTAATCAGGTGCTCGTCTGCGTTCGGATCAATCGGTGCGGCACGTCGGCCAAAACTTTCGCTTTGCAGATAGTCACTGCGACCGGCATCGGCATACATGGCTTCAACCGTCTGCATAAAACCATCGGGACCGCACAGCAAGGTTTCACGTTCGTCCCAATCCGGCACGAGAGCGGAAATTTTTCCCGGAGTCAAACGCTCGTGATTTTTTGTCGCATGCAGAAATAATTTCGATTGCGGTAGTCGTGTTGCCAGCGCTTGCAACTCTTTCGCGAAAATAATATCGCTTTCGTTGCGGCCGCAATGCACGAGGACGACGTCTTGCTGGCAATTTTTATTCGCTAAATTCTGCAGTATCGACATCATCGGCGTTACGCCGCTGCCGGCGCTTAAAAGCAATAATTTCTTTGATGCATCGCGTGGCGCAAACTCGCCCTGTGCCTGGCTCAGACGCACGATTTGTCCCGGCTTCAAGCCATGCGCCGAATTCGACACTGGGCCTTGTTCCTTTTGTTTTATCGTCAGACGGATCAAACCATCGTTGCGCGGTGCGGTCGAAAAACTGAAACAGCGGGCGTGACGTGCACCATTGATTTCCAGTTCCAGCAAGACATGTTGGCCGGGACGAAAACCCTTGAAGCGATTGTTTGGTTTCAGCCAAAGGCTTTTTACGCCCGGTGCTTCTTCAACGACTTTCAATACGCGTGCCCGTACTTCCAGCAAAGACCACAAAGGATGCACGGCCGTGGTCAAACGATCCCAGGCTTCGCGTTGATTCAGCGGTGCCCAGATCGGACTCCGAAGAAACAGGCCGACTCGGGAACGACGTTGTTTGGGTAGTAGTTGGGCAGACATCAAATGAATCCGGAATATCAGTGAACATATGTTCACTCAATATGCCTAGAGTTTCAACCCTAAAGATGACGGTTTGCCTATCGTCTATACTGTTTATTCAGCCAAATGGCTGTTTCCAAGCCCTGGAGAGTCTCTTGCCCGTCAGTAAACAAGTCGTAACGCGAACCGAGACGCCAGCCACCGGAACTCGTATCGAACAGAAAGAGCGCACCCGGCAACGCATCTGCGAGGCCGCCTTGAACCTGATTGGCCAGGGTCGCAGCTTTACCTCGCTTAGCTTGCGGGAAATCACCCGCGAAGCCGGTATCGTGCCGGCGGCGTTTTACCGTCATTTCAGCGATCTCGACCAGCTGGGTTTGGCCCTGGTCGAAATGGGCGGCGTCACCTTGCGTCGCCTATTACGCGAAGCTCGCCGCGACGGCATTCCGCCGACCGATATGCTGCGCGGCTCGGTGTTGATCTATAAACGTTTCGTCGAAGAGCGCAGTTTGGTGTTTCGTTTTATTGCCGGCGAACGCGGCGGCGGCTCGCAGGTTTTGCGCAATGCGATTCGCACCGAAGAAAGCCATTTCGCCTCCGAAATGGCACAGGATTTACGCGCACTCGGAACTCTGACCGAGCTATCGACGGCCAGCCTGCAAATGATTTGCGGCCTGGTCGTGACCACGATGTTGAATGCTGCTTCCGATATTCTGGATTTACCGAAAGCGCAGGCGCGCGCGGAAAAAGAAATGGTCGATAACTTCGTGCGGCAATTACGCGTGATTTTTATCGGCGCCCGTTTTTGGAAAGAGAGTTGATGCCGTAACGAATGGCATACGACAAATCGTGCAGTCCGGTTCACGATGGGCGACACGAAAAATAGGTGGCATCGGTGCAATTTCATCACGGACAATTTCTCGGCAGTTACCAAAAACGACGCGAATTGTTCGGCATCAGCATCGCCGAGCTGACGCCGACGGTGCCTGAGCACCACGTAGAAACCCATACGCACGACGATGCCCATTTCCTTTTGTTGATGGATGGGCTTTATCTGAGCAGCGCGCGTGGCATGCCGGCAGTCTGCAACGAAACCGCGATCATCATGAATCCGCCGGGCACGAGGCATCGCGATTGTTTCAGGGGCGATCACGGTCGGTTCCTTACTCTGTCGATGTCCGGCGAAGAGTGGCGAACCGTCACGAAAGATTTTCCGGTCGGTGATTACGCAATGCGATTGGATGCAACGGCTTTGTTGTCGGCATACCGTATTCGGCGCGAACTGCAGCAATGGGACGATAGTTCGGCGCTGATCATCGAAGCGGAAAGTCATACCTTGTTTTCGGAAGCGCGAATTGCCAGCAGGCAATCCGAATATTCGGCACCGCTCTGGCTTGCGCGTACTCGCGAGCTGCTGCGTGACAACTGTTTTGAAACGCCACGGTTTTCCGAATTGGCAAAAGCAGCCGATCTGCATCCGGTCTATTTTGCGCGTGCATTCCGCAATCGTTACGGCTGTTCGCCAGGAGAATATTTACGCCGATGCCGCCTCGAACGCGCGACCGGTTTGCTAAAGGACAAGCGATTGTCGCTGGCGCAAATTGCGGTGCAATGCGGTTTTGTCGATCAAAGCCATTTTCACCACAGCTTTCGGCAGGCGTACCGGGTCGGTCCGGGCGAATTTCGCCTGATGGCCAATCGTTAGGCCAAGGTTCACTGCGTACAAGACGCACACAAGGCGTTTTGCTAATTTGCCGTCGTCATCAAAAAAGGTAACCACCATGTTTTTACTGAAACGCTTCTCGCTGGCCATGCTACTGGGAATGATCGCGCTGCCGACGGTTGCGGCAACGCCCAACTTCGACGAGCTCACCAAGTCGGTAAAAGCTGGCGAGTTTTCGAAAATCACCAGCATCCTCGTGTCGCGTGACGGCAAGATTGTGTATGAAGAATATTTCGACGAAGGTGGTGCCGAAGCGCGCCGCAATACGCGCTCGTCAACCAAGACAGTCGCAGGCATCTTGACCGGGCTGGCTATTGCCGATGGCAAACTGCCAAACCAGCAAGCAACCATCCTGCCGTATCTCTCGGCAAAACATCCGGTCATCCAGAACAATGATCCGCGCAAGGCAAAAATTACCGTCGAAGATCTGCTGACGATGTCATCGCTGCTGGAATGCCATGACGAAAACGAGTTTTCACGTGGCAATGAAGAACGCATGTATCTGGTAGAGGATTGGGTGCAGTTTTATCTCGACCTTCCGATCCAGGGCTTTCCGGCCTGGATGCCGAAACCGGCCGACTCCAAATACGGACGCAATTTTCGCTATTGCACGGCAGGAACAACGACGCTGGGCGAAGTGCTGCAGAACGCGACCGGCGAGCCGCTGCAAAATTATGCCCAGCGACGTTTATTTACGCCGCTGGGAATTGAAAAACCGGAATGGCAGTTCTCGCCGTTGGGTTTGGCACAAGCCGGCGGTGGCCTGGGTTTGCGTAGTCGCGATTTGTGGAAGCTTGGGCAGTTGTATCTGGATGACGGAACTTATCAAGGCAAAAAATTGATTTCACCGGAGTGGGTAAAACAATCGATACAAGCGCATGCCAGCGTCGATGAAGAAGGCGGTGTCGAATACGGCTATCTCTGGTGGCGAATGCAGTTTCCAGCCAAGGAAAAAATCTGGAAATCTTTTTCGATGAACGGCAGTGGCGGCAATACGGTGCAAGTGTTCCCGGAACAAAAAGTGGTGGTCGTGATTACCACGACCAACTACAACGAACGCCAGCCGCATCGGATCACGGCAAAATTATTGACGGAAAAAATCTTGCCGGCGCTTTGAAAGTCGTCGTCGTCCGGGTCATGGCTTTATTTGGCCCGGATAGTTCAAATCGCTTAGGGTGAGCAGTGCCCATCACGATGCGATAATGAATTTATGACAGATGGACTATGCCCACCCTACGGCCTATGCCGCATTAACCGAATCACTTTCGCGGGTTTCCCCGGGTCAGATAGAGCCATGACCCGGGCTACGTTATTGATCAAAGCCATGGGCATGACAATAGGCAGGCTTGACATCTACTAATCATTTAGTACTATACGGTTCGTACTCAGGAGAATCGTATGTCCAACCCGCATCCCACCGAAGGTGAACTGGCCATTTTGCGTGTGCTTTGGGATCAAAAAGCGCCTTGCACGGTGCGCGAAGTGCACGAGGCGCTGATGCGAAATAAAGACACGGCCTATACGACGGTGCTGAAGATGATGACGATCATGGCCGAAAAAGGTCTGGTCAGTCGCGACGAATCCGAACGTAGTCATCGTTATGCCGCCGTGTTCCCGGAACCGACCGTGCAATCGGCAATGCTGAACGATTTGATGCAGCGCGCGTTTTCCGGTTCGGCCCTGCAACTGGTGCAACGGGCACTCGATACCAATACCGCAAGTTCTGCCGACCTCGATGCCATTTCGCAGATGATTGCGAACGCGAAAGCCAAAAAGAACAAAGCCTGAGTCGGTGTCGAAATGAATTTGAATTATTTACTCGAACACGCGCTTGCCCAGACCTTGTTGCACAGCCTGTGGCAAATCGCGGTGTTGGGTCTGCTCGCCGCGATGTTGCTTGGCGTATTGCAGCGCCGAAGTGCGGCTTTGAAACACGCGATCGGCATGTTGTTTTTGATCGCGATGGCAGCGGCACCGGTGATGACTTTCGCGTTGTTGATGTCGGAGAACGACAATCACGGCACCGCAGCGCACACCACCGGTGTGCTGCCCTTGTTGATGCCGGCGATGTTGAATATACCGCAGGTATCCGAGACTACGTCTGCGCTTTTGTTGCCCTGGTTTTGGTGTGCCGGCGTCGTGTTTATGCTGGTGCGCTTGATCGGCGGCTGGTGGATGTTGCGCAGGCTCGATCATCAGCAATCCAGCCCGTTGCCGGAACTCTGGCAGCAACGCGCCGACTCGATTCGCAACGCGTTGGGCATCGGTCGTCGAATCAGCATCAGATTGATCGAAAAAATGGCCGTGCCCTGCACCGTGCGTGTCTGGCGCCCGATTGTCTGGTTGCCGGTTTCCGTGTTGACGCAGCTGACACCGGATCAAATCGAAGCGCTGATCGCGCACGAACTTGCGCATATCCGTCGACTCGACTGGATCTGGAACGGCATGCAATGCGTGATCGAAGCGGTGTTGTTTTATCACCCGGCGGTCTGGTGGTTGAACCGCCGTATTCGCCAGGAACGCGAAAATGCCTGTGATGATCTTGCGGTGGCGGTGTGTGGCGACGCCATTGTATTAGCCGAGGCGCTCGCACGTCTGGAGCGCTCCCGGTTGCCCGGCCACATGCTTGCTTTATCTGCCGATGGAGGTTCTCTGATGCAAAGAATTACGCGTCTTTTATCACCGGACACGCCCGTGCGAATTCGCTGGGGTGTGCCGATTGGGTTGCTGGTTTTATTATTTTCCGGCGTGTTGTTGGCCGCCCAGGTCACCAGTACGACGAACGAAGGTTCGATCGCCGATAGCGCTTCTTGGTGGACATCGGTCGGCAACTCGACCGAAATTCACGATGACAGCAACGGCGTGCATCGCGTGTATCGCAAATGGATCGATCTGTCCGGCAATACGCACGAAACCTTTACCTTGAATGGCAAGCCGGCGCCGATAGACAAGAACATGCGCGCGTGGTTGAAGGTGCAACAAACGCGGGCGGACAATATCCCGCTGCCACCGATTCCGCCGCCACCACCACCACCCGCGATCCCGGCACTACCTGCACTACCCGCACTGCCGGCGCCGCCGCCGCCGCCGCCGGAAATCACCGTCGAAAATAACGCGCCGCTTCGGGCTGCAGTGCATGCATTGCAACAAGACAAGGCGGCCGTGAACATGCTGGGTAATTCGATCGTGATGGAATCGATCGGTGGTCCAAGCCATATCGATGACGATGAAGTCAGCCTGTCGCTGGTGATGTCGGGATCGAAAGGTCGTGCCAATGTGCAAATCGAAGGCGAAAAGCGCAATGGTGTGTGGATTTTTTCGACGCTGGACGTCTCGTCGCTGGAGTCGTCGGCAAAGTAATGCCGCGATTTTATTTCGCCCACAACTACTAACCAATTAGTAGACAAAACCGGACCTGCTTGCCGACCGCAAGCAGGTTGTACAAACACAGAAGGATTGTTGTCATGCAAGCAAGTACTAGAAAAAATTTGCGTCGTATCACCTGGCTACTCGTGACTGCAGTCGTCTGCGGTGGCGTCTTCATGTTGCTGCCGGCATTCGGCCAAGGTCATGACGGCCCGCCGCAAAAAGACATGAAGATTGATCAGGCCATGCGGCTTGAAGTGATCGAAGCGGTGATTGCGAATCTCAACCAGCGTTATGTATTTCCGGATAAAGCCGCGGCGATGGAAAAACAATTACGGCTGGAACTGAAAAATGGCGATTACGACGATGTAACTAGTGCCGAGCAGCTGGCCCGAGAGCTGAGCAAGAGTTTGCAAAAGCACAGTCAGGACAAACATCTGAGCATGCGCTACTTCGAAAAGGAAATCCCGCTGCAAAACCGTGATGCCGAATTGCAGGCACAGAAACTCGAGATGCAAGCCGAAGGCATACGATTGAACTACGGTTTTCATAATGTCGATCGTTTGCCATTCAATATTGGCTATATCGATGTGCATTCGTTCTCGGAATCACCCCAGGTCGCCGAACGCATGGCAGCCGCAATGACCTTGCTGGGCGACACGAAAGCCATGATTATCGATCTGCGCAAAAACGGTGGCGGCACTCCGGAAACGGCTGCGCTATTCGCCAGTTATTTCCATGACAAGCGTACGCATCTGAACGATATCTATCAGCGCGAAGGCAATGTCACGACGGAAATGTGGACCAACGAAAACGTGGCCGGGAAAAAATACGGCGAGACGCGCAAATTATATTTGCTAACCAGCAAGGAAACTATCTCGGCGGCGGAAGACTTCGCTTACGCGATGAAAAACAATAAGCGGGCAAGGATTATCGGCGAAGTCACCGCCGGCGGCGCTCATCCGGGTGATATCCATCGCTTGAATGCACATTTCATGATGAATGTTCCAAGTGGCCGTTCAATCAGCCCGATAACGAAAACCGATTGGGAAGTGGTTGGTGTTCAACCTGATCTAAAGGCCTCGGCCGACGATGCACTCGATCTTGCCCAAATCGAGATAGTGAAAGATATGCTGAAATCCGAAAAAGATCCGATGTGGCAAGACTTTATGAAAGAGCGTATTGCCGAACTGGATTGATCAAACGTAGGGTGGGTACGGCCCACCATTTACAACCTGTTGATATCTATAAACTGGAGAACCAGATGAGCAAGACACTTGACTCGCTTGCCCTCGCACTGATGTTTTGTCTGATGCCGATCAGCCTTGCGGTCGCGAAAGCCGCAGCGCCGGAACCTGCGCGGGAATATTCAAATTCGATCAAGCGATACATGTTTTCGATGGATACGTTTGCGGCCATTGAGGCGGAATTCGTCAAGCGGAACGTGGCTTTCACTATCGCGCCGAAAGCGCCAGCGGCGGGCCAAACGACGCGGACGACCGGGACGGGCCCGAGCGGCTTTCCTACGCCTTACGCGATTGATCATGTCGATGGTCGTTTTCATGTCTACGCCGAGCGACGTCGACCTCAACATCCCGTCGCACCGCTCCCCTATGTGTCGCAGGAGGTCGTGTTTGATACGCCGAATCCCGAGGTTGCTCCGGTAGGCACGCTTACCTACCCGAACTCGGGTGGGGCGTTTCCGGCCGTCGTACTTGTAGCCGGAACCGGACCTCATGATCGCGATGCCGGCATGTCACTGCACAAGACGCTGCTGGTGCTGGCGGATCACCTGACCCGACAGGGGTTTGCGGTGTTGAGGTATGACAAGCGTGGTGTCGGCCTGACAGGAGGCGAACTGCATCCGGGCTCCACCACAGATGATTACGCAGCCGATGTCCTAGCCGCGGTCCGGTTTCTGAAAATACAACCGAACATCGATCCTGGGCAGGTCGGCATCCTGGGCCACAGTGAAGGCGGCATTATCGCCGCGATGGTAGCCGCCGAAGCACCAAAGGACGTGCGGTTCATAGTCATGCTCGGCGGCACCGGATTGCCCGGCATTGAGGTCAAGAGCCTGCAAGATGCCGCTGCCCGTCGTGCCGACGGCATGCCGGAATCGCTAGTGCTGCTCAATCAGACGCAGGAGCGCGGTCTGTACGAGATTGCTGCTGGCAAGCTCGGTCATCAGGATGCGATCGCAGCCATGCATGCAGCGACCAACGCATTGCCTGCGCAGGTGAAAACCACACTTGAGATCCCGCCGGAAGGGCTGCCGACAGAGGCTTTCGAAAACTTGTTATCGCCATGGTTTCGGCGCTTCCTGTCGCTGGACCCACGCGCCTACCTGGAAAAGGTGAGCTGCCCGGTGCTCGCGCTCGTGGGTGAGAAAGACCTGCAAGTGCCGCCCGCTGAAAACCTGAAGGAGATTGAGCGTGCCCTCAAGCGCGGTGCCAACCCACATGCTACGGTGCGTCAACTCCCCGGCATTAACCACAACATCCAGTCCGCAAGAACTGGAAAAGCAAGCGAATACTTCCTGATCGAAGAAACCGTTGCGCCGTCTGTACTGGCACTGGTGACAGCATGGATCAAAGACGTGGCAGACGACAGAGAATAGATGGACTGCATCGGCGCACCCTATGTTTTAATCCACTTGCAACTCAGCCGCACCTTCAAGCAATTCGCCGATGACTCGCGCATCGGCGAATCCTTTTTGATGGAATTCCGCCAATACGTCTTTCACGCTGTCAGGCGAACAAGCGACTAGCAGCCCACCGCTGGTTTGCGGGTCGGTCAGCAGATGCCGTTGCCAGGCCGGAAAATCTTCGCGCAATCGCACTTCTTCGTCGTAGCTCGACCAGTTGCGATTCGACGCGCCAGTCAGGATGCCGTCCTCGGCAAAATCGCGGGCGGTTTGCAGGATTGGTAAATCGTTGAAATTAATTTTTGCGGATACCTGCGAACCACGACAGATTTCCAGTAGATGGCCGGCCAATCCGAATCCGGTGACATCGGTCATTGCATGCACGCCGGGCATGCTGGCGAGTTTCGTGCCGGGCGTGTTGAGCTGCGTCGTGGTTGCCAACATTTGCGCGTAACCATCGGCATTGAGCCGGCCTTTTTTCAGGGCTGCCGAAAGTATGCCGACACCCAAAGGCTTGCCGAGAATCAGCACATCACCGGCCTGTGCCCGGCTATTGCGCTTGACGTGATCAGGATGCACCAGACCAATCGCGACCAGGCCGTAAATCGGTTCCAGGGTATCGATCGAATGACCACCGGCAATTGGAATCCCGGCGTTTGCACAGACCGAATCGCCACCGGCGATAATTTGCTGGATCGCTTCGATCGGCAATTTGTCGAGCGGCATGCCAACAATTGCCAACGCAAAAATCGGCTGGCCGCCCATCGCATACACATCGGATAGAGCATTGGTCGCTGCGATCTGGCCGAAATGGAACGGGTCATCGACGATAGGCGTGAAAAAATCGGTGGTCGCGATCACCGCCTGACGATCATTTAATTTATACACCGCCGCATCGTCGCTGGACTCGATGCCGACCAGCAATTCTTTCGGCATCATCCGCAACGGAATATCGGAAAGAATCTGCGACAAAACCGCCGGCGAAATTTTGCAGCCGCAACCGCCGCCGTGGCTGTAGGAGGTAAGGCGAATTGGATTTTCCATATGCGATAAGCTCGTTATGTTTCTTGGGTTTCATCGGAGGCAGCCAGGGACGAATCTGGTAGGCTGTTATGCACGGCAGTTTGCCACAGCATGTACACAATGGGTCGATCACGAGAGCGTTGATGGGAAGAAATGCCGTAGCCAATATCAGCGAGCTCACCCAATTCGATGTGATCATCGATGTACGCACACCGGCGGAATTTGCGCACGACCACCTGCCTGGAGCAATCAATTGTCCGGTCTTGAGCAACGAGGAACGTGTCATCGTCGGCACACTGTACAAGCAAGTCTCGCCGTTTGCCGCCCGCCAACGCGGGGCGCAATTTATTTCCCGCAATATCGCGCAACATCTCGAGCAACAATTCGAAGGCAAACCGAAAGCCTGGCAACCGCTGATTTACTGCTGGCGTGGCGGTATGCGTTCCGGCGCGATGGTGCATATCCTGCGGCAGGTCGGTTGGTCGGCCGCGCAATTACATGGCGGCTATCAGGCCTTTCGCCGGCATGTAGTCGCCGAGCTGGAAACTTTGTCGCCACGGTTTCGTTACATCGTGTTATGCGGAAAAACCGGCAGCGGAAAAACCCGCTTGCTCGAAGCACTCGACTCGATGCAGGCGCAGGTGCTTGATCTGGAAGCTCTGGCCGAGCATCGCGGTTCGGTACTCGGTGCTATGCCCGGACAGATACAACCGAGCCAGAAAAGATTCGAAACTCTACTGTGGCAAAAACTACAGTCATTCGATGTAAACAAACCGGTTTTCGTCGAAGCGGAAAGCCGCAAAATCGGTTCGGTTTCCTTGCCGGCAACATTTGTTGCCGCGATGCAGGACAAGGGCCAACTGATTACCGTCGAAGCGCCGTTTGCAGCGAGGGTGAAATTGCTGATCGAAGGCTATCGGCATTTTCTGGCCGATCCAGCCACAATAAAAAATCTGCTGGAACATCTGTTGGAATTGCGTGGCCGCGAAACCATTACGCGCTGGCAAGGACTTGCCGATCAGCGCGAATGGACAACTCTTGTCGAGGAATTACTCGAACAACATTACGACCCGTCATACCAACGTTCGGCAAACAGACGATCGGGACATTATGCTGTCGCACAATCGATTGAATTGCCGGATCATGATAAGAGCACGATCGAAAATGCGGCCAATAGTTTATTAGTCAGGTAGCCCGGGTCATGGCTTTATATGACCCGGGAATGCATAAAGGCAATGACGATCGAAATCCTCGTCATTGTTGAAGAAAGACTGTTTCAGATTCGTGATTTATCAGATCTCGGATGAATCGCGAACCCCGGGTCAGATAAAGCCATGACCCGGGCTACGATGATAATTAACCGGTATTTTGCACACCGGCAGCAATGCCGTTCACGGTGGCGACCAGGGCCTGGAACAGTTCGTCTTCGGGACGGTCGGCTGCACGCCAGCGGGCCAGCAAATCGACTTGCAGCAGACTGATCGGATCGACATAGGGATTACGCAAGCGGATGCTTTGCGCGAGTCGTTGATCGCGTTGCAGAAGACTCGATTGGTTTTTGATTTCAAGGATGGCATTTTTGCAGCGTAAAAATTCATCGTGAATTTTCGAGTAGTAATGTTCGTGTATCTCACCGGCCAATAGCGAATAGCGTTCGAAGATTGCCATATCCGATTTCGCCAACACCATTTCGATATCATCGAGCAGGGTCGCGAAAAACGGCCAGTCTTTCGCCATTTCGGCCATCGTGTCGCGGCCATGCTGCTCGATTGCCGATATCAACGCGCTGCCGACGCCGTACCAGCCGGTCAGTCCGGCACGGTTCTGGCTCCAGGCAAACACCCAGGGAATCGCGCGCAAACTTTCAACGCCACCCTTGTTGCCGCGTCGCGAAGGGCGCGAACCGATACGCAAGCGCTCGATCACATCGATCGGTGTTGCGGCACGAAAATAGTTCGTGAAGTCCGGATCTTCATGCACCAGGGTACGGTAATTTTTTCTGGCCTCGCCCGCCATGCTCATTGCGAGTTCGCGCCATTGAATTTCGCGTGGTTCGATCACGCGTGGTCGCAAAGTCGCACGCAACACCGCACTGGTCATTTGTTCGAGATTGCGTTCGGCCAGCGCACGCACGCCGTATTTGCGATGGATCACTTCGCCTTGCTCGGTCAAACGCAAATAGCCATCAACCGAACCACGTGGCGATGCCATCACCGCGCGTTCGGTCTTGCCGCCGCCGCGACTGGCCGAACCGCCGCGACCATGGAAGAAAATAATCCGAATGCCACTTTCCTGCGCGAGTGCGGTCAACGCGACTTGCGTACGTTGCAGGGCCCAGCGCGACGCGAGAATGCCGCCGTCTTTTGCACTGTCGGAATAACCGAGCATGACCATTTGCCGCTGACCGCGTTGTTTTAAATGCTCGCGATAGACCGGATCGGCAAACAAGGAACGCAGACTCGCTTCGGAAGCTTCCAGATCCGCCACGGTTTCAAACAGCGGTGCGACATCCAAAGCAATATGATTTTTGTCGTCGGCAAAACCTGCGATGCATGCCAAAGCAAGCACGGCCAATGCGTCGGCGGCACTGCGGCTCATGCTGACGATATATGGGCCGAAGGCATGTGCTCCGAAACGTTCGCGACCATCACGCAGTGCGCGAAAAACATCGAGTACAGGTTTCGTTACCGTAGATTCTGCATTGAAAGATAAACCATCGCGAATCAGGGTATGAAGAATCGGCGCGCGTTGCTCGGGCGTCTGCTGTGCGAAATCCGTACGGGATACTAATTCCGACAAGGCGGCATCGTGGATCGCGGAATCCTGCCGCAAATCCAGTGCGGCCAGATGAAACCCGAAACATTGCGCGCGCCGAATCACCCGGCCCAGGCCAAAACGGCCGGCATGTTCGCCGCGATGACGCTGCAAGCTATTATCAATCAGCCTTAAATCGCTAATGAAATCATCGACGCCGGCATAAGCCGCTGCGCCATTGCGAGATGTTTCCGACAAGCGTGCTTCGATCAAACGCAATAATTCTCCATACGGCATATCGGCACGACGCTCGGACAGGCGTGCGGCAATCTGCGGAAATGTCTGGCGATAAGATTCAATGCGTTGCAACACCGCATCATCCACGGCAATGCGCGGCATCGATTGCGTCAACACCGTTCGCAATTCGAAAATATCCCTACGATAAGCGTTCAAAACCATTTCGCGCTGCGAATTCAGGGTGTCGAGAATCGTTGTCGCGCCGACATTCGGATTGCCATCCATATCGCCGCCGACCCAGGTCGAGAACCGCAACACATTCGGTAATGACGGGCATTCGCCATAAGTGACGATAACGGCTTCTTCGAGTGCTTCCTGGAAGGTCGGCAATACCCGATACAGCACTTCGGACAGATAAAAACCGACATGTTCCATTTCGTCTTTGACTGTCGGTTTTACCGCCGGCATCTCACTGGTTTGCCAGGCCGAAGTCAGCGAGACACGGATGCGTTCGCGACTCTTGCGTCTTTCGTCCGGCGTCAATCCGCGATCAATATCGTCGATCAGGCGACGCACGACATCGCGTTCCTTGTCTAGTAACGCGCGTCGCACCGCTTCGGTCGGATGCGCGGTAAATACCGGTTCGATATGCAGACGCTGCAGCACCTCGAGCAATTCAGGAAGCGATACACCATCGGCCTTCAATTGCTGGATCGTTGCTTCCAGACCGCCGGGTTGTGGCGCAGCGCCGGCTTTCTGGTAATCGCGGCGACGGCGAATCCGATGCACGCGTTCGGCCAGATTGACCGCCTGAAACCACAGCGCGAACGCCCGCACCAGACGTTCGGATTGCTCCAGTGGCAAACCGGATAAATCCTTTGCCAGTTTATCGATCGCCTGTGCGTGTTCGCGCCGTTGAATCGCGGCGACCCGAATCGCTTCGACCTGTGACAGAAATTCCGGACTCTCCTGTTCGGCCAGTATTTCGCCGACCATTGCACCAAGATGTTTGACGTCTTCGCGCAACAACACATCGGTTGCCGGCGATTCAACCGATCGCAGCGGCGGATCTTCAACGCGGGGAGTGATCGGATTCATGCCGACAGATTACACCGGACAGCTATCGGATCGAAGTGGTACGAAAGTACCAAGGGTTTGATTTTTTGAATTAGCGGGTTCCGATTTTCGATCTTTCCAACAACCACAA
The DNA here is from genome assembly GCA_036676335.1 of Arenimonas sp. GTDB lineage: Bacteria > Pseudomonadota > Gammaproteobacteria > Xanthomonadales > Xanthomonadaceae > Arenimonas. The sequence goes on from JAKFDD010000001.1 coordinate 143,545, forward strand.
GACGGCAGATAAAAACAGCCAGACCGAAAACCAGGGCCAGGGCGAACCGGGCACCGGAATGCGACTGGTGTTTTTCTCGCTTGTTTGTCTTGCGGTTAACAACATCGTAGCTTCGCGCATCGCATTGGCTTTCAAGCCGGATGTTTCATTGGCATCGCGAACATAAAATGGAAACTCGGTTTGATTCGAAACAGCCATATGCCAGCCGGATACGCGCGGCCAGAACGCGGCACAATTTTTATTCGTGCCACTGGTTTCCGGAATCAGATAAGTAATTTCCGAATCCGCTGCTTGCACAAAAGCTTTCGCTGCGAGATTGCACAACACGGTTCTTTCATAAATCCGCGCGTCATGTTCACGCAGTGTTACCGTTGTTTCGACACGCGTGCGCGCCAGCGTTGAAATCGCATCGCGCCAAATTTGTCCGTGGCGGCTGGCTTCGCCGTTCAAGACCAATTTATAGCTGTCGGTCAGCCAAATTAAACCGATGCGGCCACGGCCTTCGGCGCGCCAGCTGGCCAGTGGATTTTTTGCATCGTCCTGCAGCAGGGTAACCGCATCTACACTGCCGACTCGCAAGGGCCGACGGCTCAAAGCGAATGAATTTTTCTTGTCAGCACTACCGTTCAAGTGAACGCCTTGCACGATACTGGCGTCGTTGACGGCAAAGCCCAATGACCGCAACTCGGCACGATCATTCGCGTTCAAGGGTCCGGTGATGCGCAATAACACGCCCATGCCGTTTCTTAAGGCATCCAATACGGTTTGCTTGCTGCCACGACTCATCGTGTTCCAGGCGCGCTCGTCGAGCATCAATAAATCGACTTCACGCAAACTGCTTGAGTTGATACTGATCGCAGCATTATTCATTTGCACGCCAGGACTCAGATTGATCTGGCTTTGCAATTCGACACCGGCATCGACGGCCCAACGACGCAGATATTTCAGTTCCGGATTCGGTCCGCCGGACAAACTTAAAACCTTCACCGCTTTTTCCAGCACGATATTCAAGGGCAGCTTGACGGTTTCAACAACGGCTTTTTGTTCGTCCAGAATACGCAGCTGGTAAATCGCAAGCCCGGCAGTACGCGCTGTATCGGCAACAACAAAGTTGCCCTCGACATCGATTTGCGTGCTGACAACCACGGCATTGCCGGGGTCAAGCAATTCAATCCGTGCATTTTTAATTTGATTGACGCGTCCTTGCACCGACCAGTGTGCGCCGCTGGATACTTTGTCGGGCAGCGATAATTCGACCAGGGCTTTTGGCAAAGGTGCCGGTTCAAAGGCTATCGAAACGCCGCGGGCGGCATCCTGATCGCGCGCCGTTAAACCGACGCCGATAATCTGCACATGATTGACGCCTGGATAACGACGCAAAGCGGTTGCCAAATCCGGTACCGCTTCCGCGTCGGCAGATGTTCCCGCTTCCGGCAATGCCAGTACGCGGCCATTGATTTGGTGATCGACGCTGTCGGCATTCGCGGTCAGAATCACCAGTCGCTCGGCGCTGGTAAAAGTCGGTGGCGGAAACAATACGAAATACAACACAGCGGCACTGGCGATTTGCAGGGATAGAATCGCAAGCACACGCCAAAGTCGCGCACGCCGATCGGTTTGAATCTGACGAAGCGAGAATAAATATCGCGTCGAACCCAGCAACACAGCGAATATCAACAAGCCGATGCAGATTTGCTCGAGCGTCATGGTTTGCGCTCCTGCTGCAAGGCATCCAGATATTTCTGCGCATCCGGTTTCGAAATGTTGCGGCGTTGCGGACTGGCCGGTGGTTTCGGCAGCATTGGCCAGAGCTGAGTCTTCATTTCGATCAGACAGGCTTTGCAATCCGGTTGCTTTTCCAGGGCATCCAATGCCGCCAACAAGCCGAGTGAATCCGGCGAGCGCGATGGATTGGTACGCATCCAGTTTCTGAACGCGGAGAAGTCGGGTGCTGCTTCATTCTTCGGCGCGGAACCCAGTTCCAGTTGATTCAGCGACTGCCAAAAGCGTATCAATGCGGCGTCTTCGTTGTTGGCCGCTTGCAGGACATCATTGCGATTGCCAAGGCCGCTGCGATCTCCGCTCAGGCGACGGGTTTCATCAATCGGCGGCAATTCCAGGCCGACGCGTGCCAGATAAATGCGATCGGCCTGCTGCACTTTCTTGATGAAAGCGAGCGCGCGATATTCAAATGGCAGCGCCTGTTTCGGCTGTGCCGAACGCAGATGCAATTCGGCTTGCCACATTTCGTTCAAGGCCGAACGTAACAAGGCTTTGGTTTTTGGTTCCAGCAAGGTTGCCGCTTCCGGAATATCGTGGGTATGGCCGTATTGCTCGAGAATGCTTTGGCTGTCATTGGCGGTCGCGGCTTTGCCTGGCGCTTCGTCGGCATGTTCGTCATGCTCTTTATTGGCGTCTTCGGCTTCTTCACCGAGGAACTGGCCGTAACGCAAACGTAGAATGCGCTGATCGACGCCAATCGTGTCGGATTGAATCGCGAAATTTTCGGCCGTGTATTTTTTTCTTTCGGCCAGCAGTTTCTCGGTATCGATAATGATTTGCCGCTGGCTGCGGAAGTAGGCCGGGATCGCCTTTTGCACGACACCTTCAACGCCGGAAGCCTGGACACTGTCTTCCGGCGGCCAGCGCAGGATAAAACTCGAGCTGCGGGTGGTGTTGATTTGCGGCGAACGTTGATCGCTGATGCTGAATTGCACGATCACATCATCGCCAGCCGACAAACCCAGGGCCGACAAATCCAGTGTTTGTGCAAACCTTTTTCGGGCACGGCTGCCCTGTCCTGCAAGCGATCTGGTTTGTTCGGAAAACTTGATGTTTTCGCCACTGCCCTGCGCCAATTGAATTCGCAGATGTGCCGCGCCCAAACCGTAATCGTCTTCGGCTTCGAAACTCAGCGGCCACGCATTTTGTCCCAATTCGACCAGGCTCAGATTTCGATCCGGCTGGATGACACGGATTTGCGGTGCGCGATCCTTGATCGCATCCAGGCGGTAAAGTTTGTCTTCGCTCAAGGGTGCGTTATTGACTTGGACACGATACAAACTCGATTGCAGCAAGACTTTCGAACCCTGCCAGCTTTCGCCGATTTTCTTCAAGGCCAGACGACTGCCGTCGTGGAATAACAAATCGACTGTGTTTGCTTGCGGCCGAAATATCAGATTCCAGCTCAAGCTTGAACCCTCCGGGAATTTCACCTGCAGGGTTTTCTCGTTACGACTCGGCAGACCGGTGTAGGCGGGTGCGCGAATCGTTATTTGTTGATCAATCAGCACGATCGGAACTGCCGCTGACGGTGTTCCATTTGATTGCGCAAGGGCGGCGGTTTCAATTTCGGTCTTTGATTGCGGGAAATATACCGCGATAGCAGAAAAAATCAGTGCAATTAAAAAAGACAGCACAATAATTTTCGTGGGCCATGGCGTACGCAAATCGATATCGGCAAGATTCGAAACCCGCTGCTCGATCCGTTCACGCTGCAGGTTTTGCAGTGTCGATAATTCGGAGCCGGTTTTGAACAACAAATCGCTGCTGTCTTCGAGATTGGCCAAGCGTTGATCGAGTTGGCGGATCAGCCAGCCATCGTCGAAAGTCTCGATCGATTTGAGTGCATACAAAAACACGATGACGGCGATAGCCAGCGTCACGGCAATCGCAAACGCCTGCGAAACGAAACGCGAGCACAGCAGGAATAGTGCAGTCAGCAACGGGACCGCAATCAAGGCGACGACGATCAATCGCCGGCTTTTCGCGGCGCTTTGCCATTGCCGGATTTGCTTGAGTGCACTCATGCGGCACTCCAGCGCCGCGATGAATTCGCGAACCATCTTTCCAGCAGGAACAACAAGACCACCAGCAAGGCGAACCAGGCTTGCAGCGATTGCGGTGTTTCAATCCCCGCCTTGGCACCGGTCAATGGTGTTTGCGAGCTTGCAAAAGCAAGAGATGGCGCAGCGGGCTTGGTCTGCAACAGGGTTTTCAGTTTCTCCGGAAAATCGGCATCGAGCAGTTCCGGCATCGCCGATGGCTTCAGGTCTTGCTGCCATTGCAGCACACGGCCCTGTCCCAGCGGAGTAGCAAGCAACAACACCTTGCCTTGTTCGTTTCGCCAGGCTGCGGCGCCGGATTTTATTTCCGGAACGACACTGTCTTTGGAAACCAGAAGTGTTCCGCCCTTGTCGGCCCATTCGCGAATTCCTGCAGGCAATTCGTTATTGGACAGCCAAACCAGAGCGGTGATTTCCGATTTTAATGGTGAAGAAATGTCAGCACTATCGAGCGCCGTTTTATCGGCAGTTTTCTGTTCTGCCTGCCAGGCCGCGTGTACGGCACGGAAATATATCGCGTCACCGGCATGTTTTTCGTCGTGGCGAAGGGCCAAACGTACTGGAGTGACAGAATTATTTTTTGAATCCTTGTCTCCGAACATATGAGGATCCAGCATCTCGGAGGGTGGAACGATTTTCCAATCCACTTTCCGGCTTAAGCGAATGCGTTCGCCATCCAGACCAGACAGTTGATCCGGTACGACAACCGTCAAATCGGCATTGGCGGGTAGTTGTGCATCAAGCTCGCGAAGCAGACTAGCGGTCGGAATATCTGAAAAGTTTGGCTTGTCGTCGAAATCGGGAAATCCTGGTGTCAGCCAATGCCATTTGGCCGCTTTATCAATAGACAATCGCTTAGTTGCTGCAATATCAACACCAGGAGAAATGGCAACCCAATGTTCGGTTGATACCGGGTTCATCGACACTGGTTTCGCCAGAAAAACGGTCAGCGCAATCAGCAGCAATAATCGCAGCAGCAATAATGGAATTTCCTGGAATACCAGTTTCCGGCGCGGCCGTAGTTGTGCGGAAATCCAGCGCAAGGCCGCGAAGTCGGTCGGCTTTTGTTCCGAACGGCGGCTGAGATGTATTAACAGCGGTATCAGTAATGCCGATAAAGCCAGCAAGGCGGACGGCAATAGCAGAGCGAGGTTCACACGCTCTCCTGATGCCGGGTATTACGCGGCAAAAAGAATTTTTGCAGTGGTGTATCCAGCGGCTGATCCAATACGTATTCGACATGATTGATGCCACCGGCGGCGAAGCGTGCGGCCAATATTTTTTTTGCCGCGGAAAACTTTTCGATAAAACCTGTGCGCGATGCGGCCGCATCGGTCAGCAGTTCGGTATCGGTTTCGGCATCGCGAAAACGATGGCCGCCCTGAAACGGGAAATCGCGTTCCTCGGTGGTCAGGATTTGCACACTCAGCACTTCACGTCGCGCTACCGCCAAACGCTCGGCCAAAGAAACGCAGGCTTCGTCGTAATCGTCGCTCAATAAAAGTACCAAAGTATTCGCGCCGATGCGTTCCCAGATCGGCCGGCATTGCGCTTCGTTTGGCCAGTGGCCCTGCGCTCTCAATTTGTGTAGTTCAAGCAGGCATTGATCGCGATGCCTGGTGCCGCTGCCGGCATTCACGACGACAAGTCCATGATCATTGACCGCTATCAGGCCAAAGCGGTCGCCTTGTTTCAATGCGAGTTCGATCACGCAGGCGGTCAAGGCTTTCGCTGCCTGCAAACGACTCCATCCGGGCCTGGCAGCGTCGCTTTGTGCCATCGATGCGGTCGCATCGATCAGGCACCAGACAATCAATGGGCTATCGCGCTCTGCTTCGCGCACGAAAAATTTATCCGAGCGCGCATACAGTTTCCAATCGATCTGTCTTGGCTCGTCGCCGGGTTCGTAGGCACGATATTGCGCGAATTCCAGACCGGCACCGCGACTGCGACTTTGATGTTGTCCGATCCCGTGCGCGCCGGAAATTCGACGCGCCTGCAGGCGTAGCGCTTTCAGTCGCGCGCGGACATCGATCGGAATCAAGTCGGAGGTACTCATGTTCAAAAATCAGCCTGGAAACGGCACCGTGTTCAGCAACACAGCAACGACATCATCGGCCGATTTTTGTTCGGCCTCGGCGACGAAGGTCAGCAGTAAACGATGACGCAAAACCGGCGCAGCCAATGCACGCACATCATCGCGGGTCGCCGCGAAGCGACCATGAATCAAGGCACGCGCTTTCGATGCCAATACCAAAGCTTGCCCGGCGCGCGGGCCGGCGCCCCATTTGACCCAGGACTGCACTTCGGTCGAATTGCTTTCCTGCGGGCGGCTGGCACGCACAATTTGATTGATCCAGTTCAGCAAGTCATCGCTGACGTGCACTTCGCGAACCAGTTTTTGCAATGAACGAATCGCATCGGCCTGCATCACCTGCGGCACCTTGGCTTCTTTCACGCCGGTCGTTTGTTGCAGAATCGCGCGCTCCTCGGCTTCGCTCGGGTAGTCGACGCGGACATGCAATAAAAAACGGTCGAGTTGCGCTTCCGGCAACGGATAAGTGCCGGCTTGTTCCAATGGGTTTTGTGTCGCCAACACGAAAAACGGATCCGGCAACACATGCGTGACGCCGGCATAGCTGACCGTGTGTTCCTGCATCGCTTCGAGCAGGGCGGCCTGGGTTTTCGGCGGCGTTCGATTCAATTCGTCGGCCAATAGTAAATTGGTGAATACCGGGCCTTGCTGGAATTTGAAATGGCGTTTGCCGGTGCCGTGATCTTCTTCGAGAATTTCGGTACCGAGAATGTCGCTCGGCATCAGATCCGGCGTGAACTGAATGCGGCGGAATTCCAGATCCATTGCCTGCCCAAGTGAACGCACCAGCAAGGTCTTGCCCAAACCGGGAACGCCTTCGAGCAGACAATGACCACCGGCCAGCAGCCCAATCAGCAATTGTTCGATTACGTCTTCCTGGCCGACGATCGCGTTGGCGATCGCGGATTTCAGATGGCCCAGTTGCGACAATCTTTCCTTGATGACGGCTTCGTTGCTATCCATATTGCCTATCCTTAATTATTCAATGCGTACATCACGATATTCACCGCGAGCTTGGTATTGTCTTCGGCCAGAAAGCGCTTGTTGCGCCAATCGTAATCCCATTCGCAGCCGTAATCCTTATTGCTATAAAGCACGCCGAGGCGACCGTTGATTTCGATGCCTTTCAGGTAATCATGCACGATGTCGTCGCCCCAGCCATTTAATTCAAAACCGGTGGTCGGCAATTCATCGAACTTGAAGAAACTGCTGTATAGCGGATGTTTCTTCGGCAGTTTCTTCAATGCGCTGGCACCGAAGATCGAAGCCATCTGCGCTTCGAACGATTTCGCGAACAAGCCATCGATATCGTGGTTGCAATCGTCGACAAAAACGAAACCGCCATTGCGGACATAGGCTTCGAAATTACGGCGTTCGTCACGGTTGAATTCGACCAGTTTGTGACCGGCCAGATAGCAGAACGGCGCGCTCCGCATTTTCGAATCCGACAAGGCAATTACATGTTCTTTCGGATCGACCCGTAGCGTCGTGTAGTCAATCAACGAAGTAATGATATTGGCTGGCATCCGTTGATCGACATCCCAATCGCCGGAGTCGTACATCAAACGGGTAAACCAGAAATCGTATTCCGGTGCGGCCGCGATAGCGTCACGCAGCAATAAAGGCGATACCGCGATGCCCGCAGCGGCCTGGCACATCAGTCGCAGGAATTGCTGGCGATTCATGCGTAGGAGGGCCCTCGGGCCCGAAAAATCATAACGTCTGTAGGAGGGCCCTTGGGCCCGAAAGGTGCCGTCGCCCGCAAGCGGCCTCCTACGAGAAAACAATAGTCGTCACTCGCAAGTGGCCTCCTACGAAAAAAAATACAGGCGCGCGCGTTTTGCGCACGCCTGTACATCACACGGCATCCGACAGCGACGTGAACGTGAAATCGCGAATCTTCATCGGCGGGATCATCATTACGAATGGCGATTCGTCATCGCCGACGCGGATCGGTTTGCCGAGTTCTTCGACATTGTTCAGCATGATCACCGGCGATTCGTTGAAACGGAAATTCTTGATCGGATATTTGATTTCGCCATTTTCGATATAGAAGGTTCCGTCGCGGGTCAGGCCGGTCAGCAACACGGTTTGCGGATCGACCATGCGGATATACCAGGTACGCGTGACCAGAATGCCTTTCGCCGTTCCCTTGACCAGATCCATCGTCGACTTGGTGCCGCCGGCCATGATCAGATTGCCTGGCTCGCCCTTGGCCTCCTTGCCTTTCTGCTTGGCCCAGTAGCGCGAATATTGCAGATACGAGACTTTGCCCTTGTCGATCACCGACATTTTTTCGCGTGGCAATCCTTCGCCATCCCAAGGCATCACCGGCGCATCGGCATCCCAGGGGTCGGAATGAATGCTGACGCGCGGATCGAATACCTGCTCGCCGATTTTATTACCACCACCTTTCTTGGTCAGGAAGCTGCGGCCTTCATCGGCCTGGCGTGCATCGAAGCCGAACATCATGAAAGAAATCAGACCCGACGCCGCTGCCGGCTCCAGAATCACCGTGTATTTGCCGGGCTCCAATGCTTTTGCATTGGCCGAACCTTTTGCCTTGCTGATCGCGGTGCGAATTTCGACATTCGAATCGAAATCTTTTACCGATGCGGTATTGCGGGCAACCCAGCCGGAGCCGGTGCCGTCTTCGGTTCGCACGGTGCAGGTGTAATCGAGACCGGTCGATTTTTGATAGGCGAAATTGCCATTGCTATTGGCCTGGGCAAAAAAACCGACATTGTCGGACAGGAAACCGGCCGCAATCAGTTTGTCGCTCTTGCAGGGATTGATCGAATCGGCCGCTACCTGGGCACGATATTCCGGTGTGATGTCGGCGATTGCCTGATTATAGGTTGGCGTTGCTTTATAGGTTTGTTTGCCGATCGCCGGCATGAACTCGTCGTTCTCCGGTGACAGGCGTGCGAGTTCTTCGGCACGGCGGACAACGCGTTCGAGCGATTCATCGTCGAATTCGTTGATGGTCGCGACGCCAACGCGTTTGCCGAAGGCAACCTGCACGGCCAGGTCGGCATTGGTGACGATGCCGCTGGTGGAAACATTATTCAGTGCGAAACGAATATTGCCATTGACGCCGCCGGTGAGTGTGGCGGTGCATTCGTCGGCCTTCGACAGTGCGATGACTTTATCGAGAATCGCTTTGGCTTCTTGTTCGGTATAAATGCTCATTGTGTGCTCCTGAAGTTTCTGCGATTAGCCGAGTGAACGGGCGGTGCTGATGACGTTGATGCCATCGAAACGCGCCGTACTTGAACCGTGAGACACAGCCGAAACCTGACCCGGCTGACCCTTGCCATCGAAGAAAGAACCACCGAAGCGGTAATCGCTTTCATCGCAGATTGCCGAACAGGCGTTCCAGAATTCCGGCGTGCGAATTTGGTATGCGACGTCTTCAATCATGCCGGCGATCTGGCCGTTCTTGATTTCATAGAACAATTGTCCGCCGAACTGCGCGTTGTAGCGTTGCTGATCGATCGAGAACGAACCGTCGCCGATGATGTAAATGCCTTTCTCGACATTCTTGATCATGTCGGCCACGCTTTGCTTGGTCTTGCCCGGCGCGAGCGAGACATTGGCCATGCGCTGGAATTGCACGCTGGACCAGGAATCGGCATAGCAGCAGCCATGCGATTCTTTTTCACCGATGATGTGGGCCTGGTCGCGGATCGCCTGGTAATTGACCAGCGTGCCGTCCTTGATCAGATCCCAGCGTTTGGTTTTTACGCCTTCATCGTCGTAGGCGACATTGCCGAGTGTATTGGCTTGCGTCTTGTCGGCAAAAATCGTGACCTTGTCGCTGCCGTATTTGAATTTGTCTTTCAGTTTGTCGAGCGTCGCGAAACTGGTGCCGGCATAGTTTGCTTCGTAACCCAGTACGCGATCGAGTTCGAGTGGATGCCCGACCGATTCGTGAATCGTCAACCAGGTGTGCGAAGGATCCAGAACCAAATCGTATTTGCCCGGCTTTACCGATGGCGCTTTCAATTTCGCCTGCGCCTGCTTGGCCGCTTCGGTCGCGTCTTCGGTCATGTTGTAGGAATCGTTATAACCGATCAGACCGTTTGGCAGGATCAGTTTGCGATTGCCTTCGAGATATTCGTAACCCATGCCCGACGGGGCGGCCAGACTGTCGCGGCTACGGAATTTACCGGTGGCTTTGTCGATTGCGGTCACCGTGAAAGTCGGCCAGATGCGATGCACGTCCTGATCGATATAGGAACCGTCGGTCGAAGCAAAATATTTTTGTTCGTTGACCAGGAACAGCATCGAATTGACGAAGTTGGCGCCGGCGGCCATCGCGGCGGCATTTACGCCGAGCAATAAATCGGCTTTTTCCTTGATCGGCACTTCCATCGCGTTTTTCTTGATCGGTGTTGCCCAGGACACCTGGCCAACGCCTTTGACCGGTGCCAGTTGTACCGGCTGGGTCTGTGCAATCGAGTTGGCTTTTGCAATCGCGACGGCCTGCTTGGCCGCTTTGGCGATGCCGGCATTGCTCAGGTCGCTGGTGGCGGCGAAGCCCCAGGTGCCATTCGCAATCACGCGAACACCGGCGCCGAGCGATTCGGTATTCACCACGTTCTGCACTTTGTCTTCGCGGGTAATCACGAATTGGCGCAGATATCGGCCAATGCGGACATCGCAATAGGAAGCGCCGGCGCCGGTTGCGGCATTGAGCGCGATATCGGCCAGCACTTTCTTGCGACCGACGTCCATTTTGGTGAGAAGTACTTCGGCCGCTACCGCATTGCCGAAACCGGGAATCATCAATCCGCTCAGGCCAATGCCTGATACAGCCAAGAAATTACGTCTATCCATCACATTACTCCACCGGCAGGTCCGAAAGACATGAGCCAACTCATTGCGAAATCACAATGAGACAAGCGTTCGATGTTGCTGTCCGAGTGGGTGCGCGTCAAGAGTGACCAATGGCATAGAGCGTGCATTCAGACAGCAAATGCAAGACGGAAAAACAGTTTTGTTGCGATGCACTTCGCAACAAAAAATCAGGCGGTCGCGGTTTCCACGCGATTGCGACCTTTGTCTTTTGCACGATACAGCGCTGCATCTGCCGCCGCCAATAAAGGATCGGTTGAATGGGCGTTCAATTCGCGGTTGCTGGCGACACCAATGCTGGTGCTGATGTGGATCGTGATCTTTTCAAATACCACCGGCGTTATCGCGATCGCCTGACGAACTTGCTCGGCGAAGATCTGTGCCTTTGCCAATGTCAGGTCGTTGAACAGGATGATAAATTCCTCGCCGCCCCAGCGACCGATTGCGGCTTCGTCCGGCAGCACCGCAGTCAGACGCGTCGCCACTTCACGCAATACCGCATCACCGGCGAGATGGCCGTGCTTGTCGTTAATCTGTTTGAAAAAATCCAGATCCAGCAAAAGCACGCACAGTCCGCGTCTTTGTTCGTTGCCTTTCGCGAGACATTGCTCCATCAACTTGGTAAGCGCATGGCGATTTCCCAGTCCGGTCAAAGCATCGGTATGGGCGACGCGTTCCAGCGCGGCAGAACTATCAAGCAGGCTGGTATGCATTTGCGCCAATTCATCGCGGCTTGCGCTGATTTCAGCCTGACTGCGTTTGACACTGAGGTAGCGCCAGTACAACAAACTGGCGACTAATAGCAGAACCGTCAGGCCGGTAATCAACGCGATGCCCATTAATCGCTGCCGACTCAAGGTCAATGCTTGCACCGCATTGTCGCGTTCGAGCATCGCGCGTTCGGCTTCACTGCGTTCGCGTTCGAGTTTGCCTTCGAGTGCGGAAATCTTGCGGGCCGCCATATCGATCGACAATTCCTTGTCGAGCGCCTGATGGGCTTTGCGGGTGATGTAGGCATTGGCGGCATCGCCGACTTTCAGCTGTTGTTCGGCCAGTAAATCCAGCACCGCACGTTCGAGAATGCGATCGCCTATTTTGCGAACATAGACCAAGGTTTCCTGGGCTTCCCTCAAGGACTTCGATGACTCGCCGCGTGCTGCCGATACTTTTGCCTGCGTGAATTTCAACAAGGTCTGGTCACGAATCGCGACGTCGTTGTAGGACTCAAAACCGAGCTTGGTCCAGTACTCGGCATCATCGACCTTGCCCTGTGCCAGCTTCAGCTCGGCCATGCGGGCAAAGGAATTAACGCGATTCGGCGGACTGCCGGACAGCTTGGAAAGCTTGACCGCTTGCTGGGCGTGGTATTCGGCTTCCGACATCCGGTCGAGCAAGGTCAAGGATTTCGATAATTCGCCGTGCAGGGTAATTGCTTCGCGAACATTGCGTTCCTCGACATAAGCCAGGGCTTCAAGCAAAGACTGGCTGCCGAGTTCTTCGTCATCGAGATTGCGATACAGGACACCGAGCATGCGCAGACCGCGTGCAGTTTCGCCACGATCACCGGCTTTTCGCGAAAGCTCGAGGGCCCCGGTATGGGCGACCACGGCGTCGGCAAACTTACCGGTGCGGCCATGAATCACGCCGATCGAGTTCAGTTCGCGTGCCATGTTGGTCGGGTCTTTCAACTTCCGGTAAACCGCGAGCGATTGCTGGAAATAATCGAGTGAACCATCGAAATTGCCCAGTTTGCGCTCCAGCACACCGCGTTGATCCAGCCATTGCGCTCGCCAGACCGGATTTTTGTCTCCGGCGGCATCTACCATCGCTTTCATCTCTTTCAAGACTTGCTCGGTTTCGGTCGAGCGGCCGCGGTTGACCAGAATGGTGCTGCGCGCGTTCAGCGTCAAGAATTTCAAATCCGGTAATTTCAGCTCGTCGGCCTCGCGCCGCGCTTCGTCCAGCATCGACAAGGCGGCATCGGCATTTTCAAGATCATTCTCGAATTCGGCCAAGGCCAGTGCTGCCCAGGCCCGATGTTTTCGGTCCTTGACCGTGTCGCGTAACTTGATCGCCTGGAGTCGTAAGTCCGAAGCCGATCGAGCCTGGCTGGCACGCAAGGCCGCGATGTCGGCTGGTTGGGAGCTAACGCTCGCGGCAAAAGTCGAGGCGGGTAGGCAGAGCAGCAAAAATAGTGCCAGACACAGGTAAAAAGCCGGTCGCTGGGCTAGGTTTGCAACTGCTACTGGCGCGCTTGGTGTCATGAATTCCATACTAGCAAGCATGAGTCTGCTGTATAGCATGCCATTCGTCTGGCCGGCAGCATTCCCGCGCAAGCGGCGTGCAAACACTTGTTTCAATGTGTGTCAGCGCTCACGGAAAATCCGTATTTATCGGTTTTCGCAAACAAGAACTTGCAGACTCGGCCGGTTTCTGTTTCTATACAGAACGTTTTGTATAGTTACTGTCATGACTCGACCCCCCGTTTCCAAGGAAAAAGTGCTGCAAGCTGCCGAACGCATTGTTCAGCGGCAAGGTGCCGGCAGTCTCACTTACGACCAGCTGGTCAAAGAGAGCGGCGTCACCCGTGGCGGCATTACCTATCATTTTCCGACCAAGGACTTGTTGCTGCGCGCGCTGATGGAGCGCGACATGCAGCAATGGGAAGCAATGGAAAAAAACCTGCGTCCAAAGCTCGATAATGCAGAAGCGGCAGACCTGATCGGCAGTTTGCGGGCCATGACCCGCACCAGCGACGAGCAAAGGCGTTTTGTCGCCGGCATGATGAGCGCGTTGACGCACGATCAGGAATTGCTGGAACCGGTTCGCGAACTGAACCGCCAGCGTTATGGCATGCAAAAAGGCACGCCGAAAGAAGTCAATATCATGATTCTGGAACTGGCCGCGGCCGGCCTGTTTTGGCAGGACATTACGCGTTGCCATGTGATCTCGGATGCGATGCGGAAAAAAGTCATCACTCGTCTGGAAGCCCTGGCCAAGGAATGGACGCAATGAGTGCACCTGCTGGCGCACGGCAACGTGTACGAAATCATGACGGCATAAAAACCACTTTCTTGAAACCGGCGATCGCCGGTTTTCGTGTAGTAAAAAATCACCACACTCCCGCCAACGCGGGAATTCTTTTTTGACCTTTGGGACGGCATATGCGCAAGACAAAATTAGCAAACGGTTTTTCATTAACTTGCACACTGTTGAGCGCAGCTCTACTGACGGCTTGCAGTGGCGGTGGCCAGCAGGAATTCCCGCCGCCGCAGGTGAATGTGGCGCAAGTGGTCCAGAAAAAAGTCAAACTCTGGGACGAATTCAGCGGACGTATCGAAGCTGTCGAGACGGTGGAATTAAGGCCGCGGGTATCCGGCTATTTGTCGGCCGTGCATTTCAAGGAAGGCAGCGAAGTTAAACGCGGCCAGCATTTGTTTTCGATCGATGACCGCGAATATCGCGCCGCCGTCGGAAGTGCGCGCGCAAATTTGGCGCGTGCACAAAGTCGTGTTGCCCTGGCCCGCACCGAACTTGCCCGCAGCGAACGTCTGATCAAGGAACAAGCGACCTCGCAGGGTGAATTGGATCAACGCCGCGGTGAATTGCAGCAAGCGCAAGCAGATGTCGGTGCGATGCAGGCCGCGGTGACGCAAGCCGAATTGAATTTGAGTTTCACAAAAATCACTTCGCCGATTAACGGTCGGATCGGTGCCGCCCTGGTCAAACCGGGCAACCTGGTTTCGCCGGGCACCAGTCTGTTGTCGACCGTGGTCACGATGGATCCGATTTATGTGACGTTCGAAGGCGACGAGCAGGTCTATCTGAAATATCAGGTCATGTCGCAAAACGGTCAGCGCCAGAGTTCGCGCGACGTACGCAATCCGGTGCAGGTAGGACTCGCGAATGAAACCGGTTATCCGCACAAGGGGGAAATGGTATTCGTCGATAATCAATTGAACGCCGGCACCGGTACCATTCGGGCGAAAGCCGAATTAAGCAACGCCGATGGCGTATTCACTCCGGGTTTGTATGCCCGCGTGCGCTTGCTTGGCAGTGGCGAACAAACCGTGATGCTGATTCACGAGATGGCGGTATCGACCGATCAGGACCGCAAATTCGTTTATGTGCTCGGCGATAAAAACGCGACGGTTCGCAAAGACGTAGTGCTCGGTGAAACCGTCGATGGCTTGCGCGTCGTCAGAAAAGGCCTGGATCCGAAAGACGTCGTGGTCGTGAATGGCGTCCGGAAAATTTTCTTCCCGGGTGCACCGGTCGAACCGATCACCGTACCGATGGACAAGCCAGACCAGGCACCACCTGCTCCGGCCAATGCTGCCGCACCTGCCGGACATTAATCATGAGCAAACAACATTTGGACGCTTCAAAGTTTTTTATCGATCGGCCGATTTTTGCGGCGGTCTTGTCGATCATGATTTTCGTGGCCGGTCTGATTGCGATACCGCAATTGCCGATCAGCGAATACCCCGACGTGGTGCCGCCTTCGGTCGTCGTCACTGCGCTGTATCCCGGTGCCGATCCGAAAACCATTTCCGAAACGGTCGCTGCGCCGATAGAGGAAGCGGTCAACGGCGTCGAAAACATGACGTATATGAAATCGGCCGCCGGTTCCGACGGTACGATGAACCTGACCGTCACGTTCAAGCAGGGCACCGATATCGATCAGGCCGCTGTCCGTGTGCAAAATCGCGTGCAGCAAGCCTTGCCGCGTTTGCCGGAAACCGTACGCGCGCTCGGTGTCACGACTGCGAAAAGTTCGCCGAATATCACGATGGTCGTGCACTTAACTTCGCCGAATAAAACCTACGACGCGCTGTATCTTGCGAACTTCGCGAACCTGCGGGTGAAAGACGATCTGGCGCGTCTGGACGGTGTGGGTCAATCGATCGCCTTTGGTGCCGGCAATTACGCGATGCGAGTCTGGCTGGATCCGCAAAAAGCGGCCTCGCGTAATTTGACCGCGAGCGAAATCATCAATGCGATCCGTGAACAGAATGTGCAAGTGTCGGCCGGCAGCATCGGTGCCTCGCCTAATCCGGGGAATTCGCCGCTGCAATTGTCGATCAATGCGCAAGGTCGTTTGACGACACCGGAAGAATTCGGCGATATCGTGTTGAAAAGCGAGAACGGTGCCTTGTCGCGTTTGAAAGACGTTGCGCGGATCGAGCTGGGTTCGAATACCTACGCTCTGCGTTCGCTGTTGAACAATGAAGACGCGGCCGCAATCGTCATTTTCGAAGCGCCGGGCGCAAACTCGATTGCCTTGTCCGATGCCGTGCGCGAACGCATGGCGGAATTGGCAAAGACTTTTCCGAAAGACGTGAAATGGAGCGTCGAATTCGATCCGACCGTATTCGTGCGCGAATCGATTCGCTCGGTCATCACGACCTTGCTGGAAGCGGTGTTATTGGTCGTGATCGTCGTCGTGGTATTCCTGCAAACCTGGCGCGCTTCGATCATTCCGTTGTTGGCAGTACCGGTATCGATCATCGGCACTTTCGCCGTGTTATGGATATTGGGTTTCTCGATCAATGTGCTGACCTTGTTTGGTTTGGTGCTCGCCATCGGCATCGTGGTCGATGACGCGATCGTCGTGGTCGAAAACGTCGAACGCAATATCAGCGAAGGCCTGCAACCCTTGGCCGCCGCGCACAAGGCCATGAGCGAAGTCTCGGGTCCGATTATCGCGATTTCGCTCGTGCTGATTGCGGTGTTTGTGCCACTGGCCTTCCTGGAAGGCGTGACCGGCCAGTTCTATCGCCAGTTCGCGGTCACGATTGCGATTTCCACGGTGATTTCCGCGATCAACTCGTTGACGTTGTCACCGGCATTGGCCGCCGTATTGCTGAAACCGCATGGTGCGCCACCGGATAAAGTCGGTCGCTTCATCGAAAAAATATTCGGCCGTTTCTTCCATTGGTTCAACGACAAGTTTCGCCGTGCCGGTACGCGTTATGGCGAGGTAATTAAAGACGACATGAGCCGCAGTTTCCGACTGCTGGTCTTGTATGCCGGATTGATCGGTATCGCGATCCTCGGTTTCCGCAGTGTGCCGGGTGGATTTATTCCAACCCAGGACAAGCAATATTTGTTTGCGGCCGTGCAATTGCCGGAAGGCGCCACGCTGGATCGTACCGATGCGATGGTTCGCAAGATGGGCGACATCATCCTGAAAACGCCGGGCGTGCATAACGCAGTCGCGTTCCCGGGTTTGAATGCGGTGCATTTTATTGCGACGCCAAACACCGCGGTTATTTTTATCGGTCTGGAACCGGCGAATGAGCGCGAGCTTAGTGCTGCGGAAATTTCCGGCATGCTGACCGGGCAGTTTTCGCAAATTCAGGATGGCTTGGGTTTTGCATTGATGCCGCCACCGGTTTTGGGTCTGGGTAATTCCGCCGGTGCCGAACTGTATGTGCAGGATCGTGGCGCACTTGGCTATGGCGAATTGAATACGCAAACGCAAGCGCTTGCCGGCGTGTTGCGACAAACACCGGGTTTCGATCCGTTTGCCGTTTACAGCACCAACCAGGCGAACGTGCCGCAGTTAAATGCCCATGTCGATCGTGCCAAAGCGAAAGAACAGGGCGTGATTTTGTCCGAGCTTTACAACACTTTGCAGGTGTATCTCGGTTCGACCTACGTCAACGATTTCAACTTATTCGGCCGCACCTACAATGTGTACGCACAAGCCGATGCGCCGTTCCGCGATGAAGTCAGCGATATCGCGCAGCTGCGTACACGCAGCGTGACCGGCGAAATGGTTGCGATTGGCAGCGTGGTCGATATCAAGGAAAGCTATGGTCCCGATCCGGTGATTCGTTATAACGGTTATCCGGCCGCCGATCTGGGCGCAGGCACGAATGCCGCATTGATGTCATCGAGCCAGGCGATTGCCGCAATTACCGATATTGCCGGCAAACAATTGCCGAATGGTTTGGCGATTGAATGGACCGGCTTGAGTTACGAACAAGTCCACCAAGGCAGCGCGACGGTCTGGATCTTTCCACTCTGCATTCTGCTGGTGTATCTGGTGTTGTCGGCCTTGTATGAAAGCTGGAGCCTGCCGTTGACCGTCATCCTGATTGTGCCGATGTGCATTTTCTCGGCCATTGGCGGCATCTGGCTGGTGAATTTCATTCATGGCATGTGGTTGATGGTATCGCCGCCGACTTTTGCGCCGACTTTCCTAGACAACAACGTTTTCACCCAAATCGGCCTGGTCGTGTTGATGGGCCTGGCCTGCAAAAACGCAATCCTGATTGTCGAATTCGCGCGTGAACTCGAATCGCAGGGTCGCAGCGTCATCGAGGCCGCGCTGGAAGCCTGCCGCCTGCGTCTGCGTCCGATTCTGATGACCAGCTTTGCTTTCATCATGGGCGTGATCCCGCTGGTGTTTGCTTCCGGTGCCGGTGCCGAAGTGCGGCAGGTGATGGGCATTACCGTGTTCGCCGGCATGTTGGGCGTGACGTTCTTCGGATTGTTCTTCACGCCGGTGTTTTATGTCTTGATTCGTACCTGGTCGAAAAACCGCGAAGCGAAGTTGAATGTTGATGGAGGCCAGACGCATGAAGCGCATTGAAATTAATACGATGAAAAAAACTTTTCTGGTGACCGCGATCGTTCTGGTCTTGAGTGGCTGCACGGTGGGTCCGCGTTATGTGAAACCGGACGCACCGGTGCCGGAGAAATTCGATCAGGATCTTGCCGAGCCGGAGTATCGAGCAACGGATGATCCCACGCAGGCGATCGTGACCGAAAGCGCGTTATGGTCCGCATTCAACGATCCTGCCTTGAGTGCATTGATGGCGCGCGCACAGCAGGAAAATAAATCGATTGCCCAGGCAGCTGCGCGTTTGCGGGAAACCCGCGCCTTGCGTGGCTTGTCGTTCTTCAGCTGGTTTCCGACCATCACGGCCGAGGGCGATGCCGAAAAAAGTCGGGCCTCGAATCAGGATCCGTTTATTCCAGCCGGTACCGGCATTACCGAAAGTTATCGCGCCGGTTTCGATGCCAGTTGGGAAATCGATTTGTTCGGCGGTCTGCGCCAGCAGAAAAAGGCGATCGATCGTGAAAGCAATGCCGATGCATATTTACTCGACGCATCTCGCTTGTCGGTCAATGCCGAAGTTGCGCAGGCATTTTTTTCTCTGCGTGGCGCGCAACAGCGTCTGATTATTCAAACGCAGAATATCGAAAATTTGCAGCGTAGCGATCGCGTGCTGGAAGCGCGCTTGAAAGAAGGTCGCGGCAACGCATTGGAATTGGCACAAAACCGTGCACTGGCTTTGCAAGTCGCAGCCCAGGTGCCGAATACCGAAGCCGAAGTGGTTCGCCAGGAACAGCGTCTTGCGGTATTGACCGTGCAGCCGGTGACGGCCGTGCGCGATGTGTTGGCCTTGAGCAAGGACATGCCCGCCATGCCTGCACTGAAGGCGATCGGCACACCGGAACAATGGATTAAACGGCGCCCGGATGTATTGGCAGCCGAGCAAAAATTCGCCGCCGCCAATGCGCGAGTCGGTGAAAAAATCGCCGATTATTTTCCAAAGCTGAATTTATTCGGCAGCTTTGGCTGGACCGCGCAATCGGCTGGCGATCTTGGCAATGGTAATAGCGAGCGCTGGAGCTATGGGCCTTCGATCAGCTGGAGCTTCTTGAATTTCGGTCGCGTACGACAAAACGTCAAAGCTGCCGAAGCGCGCGCCGATGCGTCTGCCGCCTTGTATCAGGAAACGGTTTTGCTGGCGCTGGAAGATACCGAAAACGCACTCGCGCAATACCGGGCCAGCAATCAATCGCAGCAGCGGTTGCAGGAAGCGAGCAATCAATCGCGCAAGGCTAGAGACCTGGCAAAATTGCGTTACGACAATGGCGCTTCCGATTTCCTGAGCCTGCTCGATGCCGAACGCACCTTGCTGAATATCGAAGACGCCCATGTGCAGGCAAAAACCGCACAGGCGACATCGCTCGCTCTGGTTTACAAAGCCCTCGCCGGAGATTTTGCCGGTGCAGCCCCGTAGGAGGCCGCTTGCGGGCGACCGCCGGTGCGACCATTCGGGCCCAAGGGCCCTCCTACGGCGGTACCAATTAAAAGGATGTCGCGTGTCTCACGTACTTGATAAAAAATTGGCAACAATCTTGTTGCTGGCCATTGTATTTTTACCAGCGTGTTCCAAATCCGAATCCGAAAAAACGGCCGAACAAACCGCCAGCGCGAGCATGGCGGTCAGTCTGGTCACCGCGCATTCGCGAAATATCGAACGCACGATTATTGCGTCGGGTCCGGTTTCGCCCTGGGAAGAAATGCAGCTCGGTGTCGAACTTAGCGGTGTGCGGGTGACTTCGCTGAAAGTCGACGTCGGCCAGGAAGTAAAGCGCGGACAATTATTGCTGGAATTGGATCACCGTAGTCTCGACAGTGATTTGCGCCAGGCCGATGCATCATTGAATGAAGCAAAAGCTGGCCTGCAATTGGCGAATATCAATTTCAACCGCGGCCAGCTACTGTCGAAAAGCCAATTGATCAGCGCCAGTGCATTGGACGAATTGCGGGCCGGGGTCGTACAAGCGCAAGCGCGCCTCGCGACCACGCAGGCAGTGCGCGATGGCGTGCAACTCAAACGAGATTTTGCTTCCTTGCGTGCGCCCGCCGACGGCATCATTTCCAAACGACTGGTGCAACCGGGCCAGGTCGTGATGGCAGGTGCCGAATTATTGCGGATGATTCGCGATGGACGTCTTGAATGGCGGGCGGAATTGAACGAAACCGATCTTGCCCGCGTGCAAACCGGTGCGGTCGTTCGTTTGCAAACCGCAGATGGAAAAACGGTAGACGGCGTCGTACGCGCAGTGTCGCCAGGTCTCGATGCCGGTACCCGTACCGGCACCTTGTTTGCCGATTTGCCGAATCCGGGAAATTTGAAATCCGGTACCTTTCTCGAAGGCCGAATTCTGGTCGGTGCGAGCCAGGCATTGATGGTGCCGTCGGCGTCGGTGATTCAACGCGATGGCCACAGCTACGTGTTCAAAGTGGATGCCAATAACATTGCAAAACTCGTTCGCGTTTCCAGCGGAATATCGGACCAGGGCTATATTGAAATTCTTGATGGTTTGAAAGCGGGCGAAGCCGTAGTGGAGACCGGAGCCGGTCTATTGAGTGACGGCGATCGCGTGCGTGTCGTGACAAAAACCGCTGAAACGAAAAGCCCATCGCCATGATGAATGTTTCCGCCTGGGCGATTAAACGGCCATTGCCGGCAGTGATGATTTTTTTCGTGCTCTGCGTGGCCGGCATCTATAGTTTTATCAAATTGCCGATTTCGCGTTTTCCGGATGTCAGTTTTCCGATGGTAACCGTCAGCGTGGCATTGCCCGGCGCGCCGCCGAGCCAGCTGGAAACCGAAGTCACCCGGAAAATCGAGGATTCGGTTGCGACGATTACCGGTGTGAAGCGCGTGTTTTCGAACGTCAACGAAGGCATTAGCACGACCAGCATCGAATTTTTTCTGCAGACCGAAATCTCGACCGCGCTCGATGATGTCCGCGATGCGGTCACGCGTGTGCGTGCCGATTTGCCGCAGGACATCCAGGAACCGATTATCGGCAAGATCAATATCGGCGGCTCGCTGATGACTTACACGGTGTCGTCGAATCGACGACAAGCCGATGAGTTGAGCTGGTTTGTCGATCGCGAAGTCAGCAAGGCGATGTATGGCGTAAAAGGCGTTGCCCTGGTATCGCGTTCGGGTGGCATTGATCGGCAAATTCGCGTCGATCTGGACCCGCAGGCATTGCAGGCTTACGGCATTACCGCCGGGCAAGTGTCGCAGCAACTGGCACGCTCGCAGGCCGAACGACCCGGCGGCAAGGCGGAACTCGAAGGCAGCATGCAAACCGTGCGCACGGTCGGCACGATCGAGGATGTCAACGCGCTGAAAGATTTTTCGATCGCTTTGCAGGATGGCCGTTCGGTGCGCTTGTCGGCCTTGGCCAGCATCAAGGACGGCGCCGCCGATCCTTCGCAAATGGCTTTGCTCGATGGCAAGCCGGTCGTTGCGTTTGCGTTGTCGCGCACGGTCGGCTCCAGTGAAATCGAAGTCGCAAAAAATGTCGAAGCGGCTTTAGTCGCACTGAAGGCCGCCAATCCGGATATCGATTTTCGACTGGTCACGACGACAGTCGAGGAAGCGCAACGTTCCTACGATTCTTCGATGATCATGTTGGTGGAAGGTGCGCTGCTGGCGGTGTTCGTCGTCTGGTTATTCCTGCGCGATTGGCGCGCGACCTGGATTTCCTCGGTGGCTTTGCCGCTGTCGATTATTCCGACGTTCGCGGTAATGTATTTATTCAATTTCAGCTTGAATCTGATCACCCTGCTGGCTTTGTCGGTCGTGGTCGGCATTCTGGTCGATGACGCGATTGTCGAAGTGGAAAACATCGTCCGTCACCTGCGCATGGGCAAGCCGCCGTTGCAGGCAGCACGCGATGCCGCCGACGAAATCGGGATCGCGGTGATTGCGACTTCCTTGACCTTGGCAGCGGTATTCGTGCCGGTCGCTTTTATGCCCGGCATCGCCGGAAAGTTTTTCCGAGAATTCGGCTGGACCGCCGCAACCGCCGTAATGTTTTCCTTGTTGGTCGCGCGTTTGTTGACACCGATGATGGCGGCCTACCAATTAAAAGCGGTGCCGCATGTCGAACGCGAAACACGAATGATGAAATGGTATCTGGGATGGGTCGATGCAGCTTTGCGTCATCGTGCTCGTACGCTCTGGGTCGCCTTTTTATTATTTATCGCTTCGTTGGGAATTATCTATTTTATTCCGGCCACGTTTATTCCATTCACGGATTTGGGCCGCAGCAATCTCGGCATCGAATTGGCGCCGGGTACCAAATTGGCCGATACGGTCGCGGTGACCGAACAGGCACGCGCAAAACTGGAAACTATCCCGGAACTGAAACAGGTATACACGACGGTCGGCAGCGTGCTCGATCTGGGTGATCCGAGCAAAACCGGTTTTGCCGAAGCGCGCAAGGCCACCCTGGTGCTCGATTGGGGAACACCCGATAGTCGCGAGCGCAGCCAGAAAGATCTGGAACGCGTTGCACGCGAGTTGCTGTCGGACTTGCCGGGTGCACGCATCAGCTACATCAGTTCCGAACCCGGCGAACTGATGCAATTGGTATTGTCCGGTGACAATCCGAAACTGTTGATCGAGGCGGCGCAAAAGCTGAAAAGCGATTTGCATACCTTGAAAGGTCTGGGTGCGATTTCCTCGTCGGCATCCTTGCTGCGACCGGAATTGGTGATCGTGCCGAATGCCGCGCGCGCCTCCGAATTGGGTGTCGCGACCGAAGACATCGCCGAAGCGGTTCGCATCGCCACGGCCGGCGATTATCGTCAGCGCCTGGCCAAATTGAATTTGCCGGAACGGCAAATTCCGATTCGCGTCGGTTTCAGCGAAGAGGTTTTGGCGAATCCGCAAATCATCGAAAATCTGCGGATTCCTTCGAAAAACGGCAGCGTGCCGATCACGTCCGTCGCGAGCGTCAGCTATAGCAGCGGGCCTTCGCAAATCGATCGTTATCAACGCCAGCGCAATATCAATCTGACTGCCGAATTGAATGGCCGGCCGCTCGGCGAAGTGATGGCGGAAATCCAGAATCTTCCGAGCGTGAAAAATCTGCCGGCCGGCGTGAGTTTTTTGAATACCGGTGATGCCGAAGTTTTCGTCGAATTATTCGTCGGCTTTTTGCTGGCTATGACGGCCGGTATTCTGTGCATCTACATGGTGTTGTTGCTGTTGTTCAATCATGTCTTGCAACCGCTGACGATTCTGACTGCCGTGCCGCTATGTGCCGGCGGTGCCTTCGGCGGCCTGTTTATCACGCAACATGCCTTGTCGCTGCCGGCCTTGATCGGTTTGTTGATGCTGATCGGCATCGCGACCAAGAATTCGATTCTCTTGGTCGACTATGCCGTGATTGCCGAGGATGAAAATCATCTGAGTCAGCACGACGCTGTGATCGATGCCTGTCGCAAACGGGTACAACCGGTATTGATGACATCGCTCGCGATGGGTGCCGGCATGTTGCCGATTGCATTGGGTTTCTCGGGCGATTCGAGTTTTCGGGCACCGATGGCGGTGGCCGTGATCGGCGGTTTGATTACCTCGACGTTATTGAGTCTGATCGTGATTCCGGCCGCCTACACCTTGATGGACGATCTCGGCGCTTGGTTCAACAAACGCCGTCAAAAATCGTAGGAGGCCGCTTGCGGGCGACCCCGATCGGACCCAAGGGTCCTCCTACGAAAATGCCTTTGTAGAAGGCCGCTTGCGGGCGACTAGCGGATGCTCATTCGGGCCCAAGGGCCCTCCTACGAAAATCCCCACAGACAATTCAGATTTCATCTGACATTTGAACTGACACGACACATGCATGCTTCATTGCATGAATACAAACACCATCAAACGTGGCCATCAGGCATTGAGAAAGGGCCGTGTGTCGCTTCCTAATCAAATCTATTTGATTACGGTTTGCTGTAATAACAGAGAAAAGCTATTTCTTGATCGCGCTGCCGCCCGCGTAATGTCATTGACACTGAACAATGTCTTGGCAGAAAAGCAGTCGAAAATTCTGGCCTGGGTCGTCATGCCGGATCATGTGCATCTCGCATTGCAGTTAGCTGAAGCTGAAACGCTGGCTAAAACAATGAATCGAATTAATTCCTGTAGCGCCATTGCAGTGAACAAAGTCCTGAATAGACATTCAAAGGTCTGGCAGGGCGCCTATCACGACCATGCCCTTCGTGATGAAAAACAGCTATTTACAGCAATCGAATACCTGATCAGCAACCCGATTCGAGCAGGATTGGTACGAAAGTTAGGCGATTATCCATACTGGAATATTGCCATCGCAGCACCATGCGAAGCGTTACTACAAGGCTTTTGATGTCGGGCCCAAGGGCCCTCCTACGAAATTATTTTCGCGTAGGAGGCCGCTTGCGGGCGATTTTTCAACAAGACGATCTGGGTGAATTTCGGGCCCAAGGGCCCTCCTACAAAAAAACTACGTCATAATTCACACCATGACCGATATCGTTTTAACCACGCTGAATGCCCGTTACGCCCATGCTTCGCTGGGCTTGCGCTATTTGCGTGCAAATTTGGGTGAATTGCATGGAGTTTCATCCATCCGTGAATTCGTGATTGGTCAAAAGACCGAAGAAATGGTCGAGAAACTGCTGGCCGATCAACCGAAAATCATCGGCATTGGTGTCTACATCTGGAATGTCGATGAATGCACGCGTTTGGTTGCACAGCTGAAAGCGGTCGCGCCGGAAATCCTGATCGTGCTTGGCGGTCCGGAAGTCAGTTACGAAACCGAGCAGCAGCGCATCTGCGAAATGGCCGATTACGTGATTACCGGCTGGGGCGATGTGACATTCGCGGTGTTGGCAAAACAATTGCTGAAAAACGAAACACCCGAGAAAAAAATCATCGCCGGCGTGCAGGCGCCCTTGCCTGCGTTGGTATTGCCGTATCGGGAATTTACCGACGAAGACGTCAAACAACGCCATCTGTATGTCGAAGCTTCGCGCGGCTGTCCGTTCAAATGTGAATTCTGTTTGTCGGCATTGGACAAGACGGCCTGGCCGTTTGAGCTTGATCCGTTTCTGGGCGAATTGGAAATTCTGTATCAACGCGGTGCCCGCACGTTCAAATTTGTCGATCGCACGTTCAATCTGAAAGTCGATACCTCGCTCGCGATCCTGGATTTCTTCCTGAAAAAACTCGAGCAGGCGCCGGACGACCCGATCTTCGCCCATTTCGAATTGATTCCGGACCACCTGCCGGAAAAATTGAAAGCGGAAATCGCGAAATTTCCGGAAGGCACGCTGCAATTCGAAATCGGCATCCAGACTTTCGATCCGGAAGTGCAAACCCGGGTATCGCGTCGCCAGAAGAACGATGTCGCCGATACCAATATCCGCTGGTTGCGCGAACACAGCACCGCGCATCTGCATGTTGATCTGATTGCCGGCTTGCCGGGCGAAGGCGTCGAGTCATTCGCGAAGGGGTTTGATCGTCTGGTCGCACTGGCACCGCATGAAATCCAGTTCGGCATTTTGAAACGTCTGCGCGGCGCGCCGATCGCCCGCCACACCAAAGAGCATGGCCTGAAATTCAATCCGGACCCGCCGTATAACATTCTGGCAACCGACGTGATCGATTTCGCTACGATGCAACGGCTATCGCGCTTCTCGCGCTACTGGGACATCATCGCCAATTCCGGCCGCTATGCGCGCACGCTGCCATTGTTGCTGGCCGAGAACGCGTTCGAAAATTTTCTGGCCTTCAGCGACTGGCTGTATGAAAAAACCGGCAAGACCCACGCAATAGCGCACGAACGCATGGTGCAATTCATTTTCGATTATCTGAACGACGTGCGCGGAATCGAGAAAACAAAACTGGCAGAAGACATCATTGCCGATTATCGCGCCGTCGGCGGCCGCACCCATTTCGATTTCGAAGCACCGGGCACGACTCGACTATTGCCGAGGCCGCAGAAAGTCGTCGGCGGGACACCGTCGCGACAGGCGCGACATCTGCAGGGCAATGCATCTTGATCGGGAAGAAAATGAGCGAAGCACAAAGCGATTCACAGCAGATTTCAAAACGCACCACGCCCACCTGGGAAATGGAATTGCTGATTTCCGGCGCCACCGTTTTCAGTTTATTGCAATTGCCGCGGCCGCTTTACCGTCTTCTTTCCAATGTGAGCGAAATGCACGGCGAAGCCGTCTATCAAGCGATCAAGATATTCAGCATTTATATCCAGTTCTCGCTTTGGATATTGATTATCACGTTTGTGCTGCATCTGTTCATGCGCGGCTACTGGATTGCCCTGGTCGGCATGAATTCGGTTTTTCCGAAAGGAATGCAATGGGAAAAATTGAGTGGCTACGGTCCTATTTATAAAAAGAATCTCGAAGAAAACAGCCCTGTCATGTCCGAGGTGATTGAGGTGGCCGACAATCGCGCAACGGTTGTCTTTGGCCTCGGTTTTGGTACGGCATTGACGATGATTTTGCTGAGTCTGTTGATGGGTTTGCTGATAGGCATTCTGCTGACGATGCAAATGTTCGGCGTAAATACGAAATCCGACGATATTATTATCATCCTGCTCGCGGTTTTTATAGCTCCGTATTTTCTTGTCTACACCATCGATAAATATTTCGGCAACAAGCTGGGCAACGGAAAAATCGGAGCCTGGCTCGAAAGAATCATCGGTTTTTATAACGATATCGGCTTCGGCCGAAGCGGCGTCCTGATTAATTTGTATAGAACCAATCAGAGTCGGCGCAAAGGTTATTTGATGCTGGGTTTGATGGCGACCATGGGTGCGGCAAGCACTCTGCTGTTATCGATGAATGGCCTGGACGGCGGCGCCTACAATGCCTTGCCTTCATCCAGCCGGGATAATGGACTCGAAGCTCCGGTCGAATATTACGCATCGCTAAGACAACAGGCCGATGATCAATCGCTGCAACCTTATATAGAAAGCCCGGTGAGCGATGGTCCTTATCTGCGTTTGTTCGTGCCTTACGTACCAAGGCGTCATAACGAGGTTTTGCAAAAGCAATGCCCGCAGGCACTGACAAAAAAATCGGCCGATGCCGGAGCGGGATTAATTTGCCTTTCAAAATTTCTGAAAATCTCGATTGACGGGAAATTGATAAGCGTCGGCTTGATGAGCAGCAGCGATCCACAGACCGGCCAGCGCGGCATGATGGCGATGATTCCGGTACAAGCACTGTCAGTCGGCAAGCATGAACTTAGCTTGATCTCGCTAAGGCAAAAATCGAACGACGGCAAGCAGGAAAAAACACACGTCGTCCGAATTCCGTTCTGGAAATAAGCCCGGGGTCTGACTGGAAATTCTGCATTTTTACGTTCTCTTGGGAATCTGCGTAAACTGCTGAAATCATGAACAAAGCCGCCAGCACGTATTACCTCGCCAGCCGCTGCCCGAGTTGCGGCGCGGCGAAATCGCGACCTTCGGCGACGGCCTACGTGTACTGCGATTTTTGCGGCAGCCTGGCCGATTACGATTTCAGAAAAGCCTGCGAGCAGCCGAAAAGCATGCCGGGTCCGGTTTACGAAAAATTGTCGGCCGCATTGAAACCGCAATGTGAAAAAGCCTTGCAGGCCAACGACCGCGAAAAATATCTGGAATTGCAAACCGAACTTTTCGATTCTTACGTAAAAGCTTGTCCGAATGCGGTGCCGGTTCGGGTTGGCGATGCCGTTTTCCGAAAAGCCTTCGTCGCCCACTCGGCCGAGTGTTGTACGGTGATCGCATTCGACGATGAATATAAAAAAATATCGGATGCGATGACTCGGGCGACGGCTGAATTGCAGTGGACTCACAACGACGGCGTCATGCGGGTCACGCACAAGAGTTTCAAGGCGGTACTCGACACCGTGATTGCCTCGCAGGAACGCGCCTATTCGAATGAACTGCACGGGCAATACACGCCGCATCCGGACGGCGCGAGCGCCGACTTGCTGAAACGCATCGGCTATTCCGGCTTTGTGCAGGGTTGGTTGCCGTATCTGCATGAAGCGACGGCCAAGTTGCTGCTGGAAAAGACCGGTTTGAAGCAGGAATATCTGGATACCGCATCGAATCCGTCGGTAAACCTCAGCTGCGCCTACTGCAAAAATACGATTCCGGTTTTTCCGGGCGCAAAACAATGCGTTTGCGAACAATGCGGACACCGGCTGGCCGTAGAAAAAGGCGTGAATTGCGACGGCTGCGGCAGCCATCTGGCGATTGACGAAAACGCCCACGATTTTCCCTGCCCGTACTGCCAGCGAAAAATCGAACGCGTCGGTTCGCTCTGGCCCAACGTATTCGTCATATCTTTACAGTCTTAGTCTAGAATTTGATCTCCGGGTTTCGCCCGGCTTTAACCACACAGGAGTTTGTCATGGGCATCGTAGATTTTCTGAAAGGCGAGTTACTCGAAATTATCGAATGGAACGATGACTCACGCGACACGCTGTCCTATCGTTTTCCGGACGACGACAAGGAAATCAAGAACGGCGCCCAGTTGATCGTGCGTGAATCGCAGCAAGTGCAATTCGTCGCTGCCGGCAAATACGCCGACTTGTTCAATCCGGGCAAGCACACGCTGAGCACCGAAAACATTCCGATCCTGTCCACGATTCTGGGCTGGAAATACGGCTTCAACTCGCCGTTCAAATGCGACGTCTATTACATCAATACGCGCTTGTTCACCGGCAATAAATGGGGCACATCGAATCCGGTCATGATGCGCGATCTGGATTTTGGCGTCGTGCGTCTGCGTGCGTTCGGCACCTATGATTTCCGTATCGTCGATGCCGCCAAATTCCTGAAGGAAGTGGCCGGCACCGACCAGAATTTCCGGCTCGACGAATTCGCCGACACAATGCGTTCGCGCATCATCAGCGTGTTCACCGATGCACTTGCGACCGCGAATGTGCCGGCGCTCGACGTGGCCTCGCGCTACACCGAAATGGGCGAAGCCTTGCTGCCGATTATCAACCCTGCCGTGACCGCGAAATACGGTATCGAAATCACCAGCTTCCTGCTCGAAAACGTATCGGTACCGCCGGAAGTCGAACAGGCGATCGACAAGCGTGCCAGCATGGGCGCGATCGGTAATTTGAATGATTACGTGAAATACCAGATGGGCCAATCGATGACGATGGCCGGCGATGCCGGTGCGATTGCCGCGATGCCGGCGCAGATGGCGATGGGTTTTTCGATGGCACAGGAAATGACGCGCAGCATGCAGCAACAAAATGCCGCAGCGGCAGCTCCAGCAGCCACCGCGGCACCAGCAAGCGGGCTCGAAGTGTTGACACCGGAACAAGCGGCACAAGCGCTCGGCGTATCGGTCGAAGACGTAATGGCATCGATCACCGCCGGTGAATTGAAAGCCAGAAAAATCGGCAGCGCTTATCGCATCGCCAAAACCGCGCTGGAAGAATTTCTGAAAGGCGCATGAGTAACGCGACAGTTGGTAAACATCCCTGCCCGGAATGCGGCGGGGATTTGCAATGGAATGCCGGCAAGCAATCGCTGGCCTGTCCTTACTGCGGCACGATCGTTCCGTGGAAAAATTCCGAAGCCGGTTTGCCGGGCGAAGTACAGGAAAGCGATTTAACCGCAGCCCTGCAAAAACATCCGGTCGACCAGCGCGGCTGGGGCGAAGAGCGTCGCGAAGTCAAATGCCAGAGTTGCCAGGCGATTTCGGTGTTCGTTGGTCATAAAGTCGCGCAACGCTGTGAGTTCTGCGGTTCGCCGTCGATCATTGATCATCAAGCCGAACGCGATGCGATCACACCGCAATATGTATTGCCGTTCAAGATCAGCGACGGTCAGGTCCGCGACGCGATCCGGAAATGGTATGGCTCGCATTGGTTTGCGCCAAATAAATTGAAGAGCGCCGCGCTGACCGATACCTTGCACGGTGTTTATCTGCCGTACTGGACCTTCGATTCGCATGTCGATGCACGATGGACCGCAGAAGCCGGTTATTACTACTACACGACCGAAACCTATCGCGATGGCAGCGGCCGCACGCAGACAAAACAGGTACGCCACACGCGTTGGGAAGATGCGAATGGCAGTCTGCAACATTTTTTCGACGACGAATTGATTCCCGGCACCACCGGCGTACACGAAAAACTGTTGCGAAAAGTCGAACCGTTTCCGACCCTGACCGATTTGAAAGCCTATTCGCCGGAATTCGTGCGCGGCTGGACCGTCGAGCGTTATCAGATTGATTTGCACAAGGCATCCGAGCTCAGTCTGCAGGACATGCAACAGAAAACCGATGCCCTGTGTGCCGCCGAAATACCCGGCGACACTTATCGCAATCTCAACGTCAATGCCGATTTCCAGGGCCGCACGTTCAAGCATGTATTGGTGCCGGTCTGGTTGGTGACTTACACCTACGGCAGCAAAAACTTTCAGGTGTTGGCGAATGGTTACACCGGTACGCTGGCCGGCGAGTATCCGAAGAGCTGGGTCAAAATAGTGCTGGTGATTCTGGCCGCAATCATCGGTTTCTTGATTTTCATCAGCCTTGGCGAAAGCAATTGATTTTGCTGGGTGGGCATGGCCCACCATTAATTTCTATTGATACATACAACGGCGGGCCGTGCCCACCCTGCGGCTCAATGCCACAAACCCAGAATCAAGCCGAACAACACGAATTGCAGCGTGTGATAACCGGCATCGATCAGCCATAACTTGAATGAACGTAGTGCGAACTGGTAGTTGATGCCAAAGCTCGTCGCCACAAAACCCAGGCCGACCAAGGCACCGGTCTTCAGCGCGGCTTCCAGCGGCGGTGCTGCACCAAGCAAATACGCAAAGCATGCAGCTGCGATCAATGAAAAAATAAAACTGATGCCAAACACTTTTGCCGGATGCCCGGTTTTCTTATGGTCACCATTCTCGATATTCCACGCGAGCTCAAAAAGTGCCGGCGAATACCACAAACCACCCAACATGAAACTTGAAACAGCGGCGAGTAAAACGGCCCAGTAATTCATGATTGATCCTTGATTGGTTCAGGTCGTACAGGCTTTGTAGCAAGTATTGCCGTGTTATCGCAAGGCTCGCTGCACCACGGCAGTATCGGTATGTTGCGTAAACGAGACGACTTTCTGTCCGGCAAATCGCCACACATGCACGAACGGCGCCTTGAAACTCTTTCCGGTCGCCTTGTAGGTGCCACTGTATTCGCCCAATGCAATCACGATATCGCCATTGCCGATTAGCTCGTGCGAAACGGCTCGATAGTTATCCCACTCCGAACCGAGTTTCATAAATACATTTTGCAACACCGCATCGGGCCCGATGTAAGTGCCGCCATACGGGAAACCCTCTGCCTCCGTCCAGCTGATATTCGGCGCCAGTGCAGCAAGCACGGCAGGCACATCACCATGAGCGAAAGCGCTGTAAACATTTTTAATCGTGTCGAGATGATTGCTCATAAGAAGCTCTCCTGTTCAGTACGGTTGAATAGAGAAGCCGGCACCCGCTAGAAAACCATGACATGGTCAACCAGATACCGGCCATCTTTTTCATGCAAGACCAGTTCGGCGACAAATTCGCCGGGCTGCTTGGTAAACCACTGTTTCCAAATAATGGCGACCGAGTCGGGACGCCGGAAGATCGCAACGAACTCGCGTTTTGCGAAGAACCCCTTGGTGCTTTGATAGTCCTTGCAGATGGCTTCCAAATATTCTTTCGGCAGCACGCTCTTGGCACGTTCGGTGAAGTCGCGCGTATGCCGTTCATGGTCGATCGCGGTGGACGCCTCCATCAGGTTGTCCATGATCGGAGTGGCCACTTCCAGAATTTCCGCGTCCGACATTTTATATAGATCCAAGTTCTGTTCCTCGATGTCAATAATCCAAGCCGGGTGTTTATTCGCCGGAAATTAAAATGGTTTTACGAATTAACTTGATTGCGGAGTTCGACCTTACCTTCTCAGAGCTCGCGCCCGTTGAAATGCTGAACTTTCAACGCCGACACATCTACACCTTCAAGACAGCGGACATTGATCGCGGCCATTTCCTGCCCGGAAGGAGCAACGCCTTCGCCGAACGGGTGAATGCCGCACGACGGGCAAAAACGATGTTTGATGACATGTTTGTTGAACAGATACGTGTTCATTTTTTCCGGCGGTGTCAGCAATGTCATTGCCTGTCTTGGCACGAACCACATCAAAGTGCCTTTCCGCTGACACATGGAACAATTGCACGACATGACTTCCGGAATATCGCCCTCAACCTCGAAGGCAATCTGGCCGCAATGGCAGCTTCCCTGGTATTTCATTTGGCATTACTCCTTCCTGTTGGGGCATATTTTTCTAATCAAGAGATAGCGCAATCAGCGGCACCAGGATAAAAAGCATAATTCCTATTTTGTAGGTCGCCACGCCGGCATAATTCAGTGCATCGAACATCTCGACAGAAAGCCTAAACCACCTTGTGTGCAAACGGTAAAGTCGGTCGTGGGCAAAGACAAAGACTGCGAACCAGACGAGTAGAATCGCGTAGTTTATGACGGCACACCAGATCAAAAATGTTTGGAGTTGATCCATTGTCATAATTTACTCCATGTGTAATCGGTTTGAATGCGAAGCCTAGAAAACGATAACTGCAGCCTTGAAGGCGAGGCTAAACAAAACCAGCGATGAAACAAAGAACAGGGCGAATCGAGTCGGTATATGGTTCCACAAGGTTTGCACCAGGCTGTGCACGACACGAAGTGCAACAAATCCCCACGCCAGGGCCAGGCTGCCAAACGAGTTATCTCCGAGCATCGCCAAGCTAAGTGCCACGGCATAGAAGAGCGTGGGTATCTCCATCAGGTGATTGTAATTGTCGGCTTTCCATCGAACGCTGGCCGGCAGCTGCGCCATCTGATCGCCTCTTGGCATTGTCGGATCGAGAACCATCCTCGCCTTGAAAATGGCCGGAATTCGCGTCGCGTACATCCATGCCCAAATAATGGCGGTCCAAATAACGAGTGCGATAACAGGGGCGAGCATTGGGCTTGAAACGGTCATTCGGTACTCCGATTGTTCGAAAAATTTGGAACCGGTATATTCACAGAAGTCATTCTTATTTCGTTTCACCGGCATTGGCCGGAAGCGAAACTTGCAATTTAATGGCAACTTCTTTCAAACGCGATTGCATGTATGCCCATTGAATTTCGTTTTGTGCGTTAATTCTGGCTAGTGTCTCCAAGGCTGCATCAGAAGAAACGCAGGTTTCCTTTGGACTGGACTTGCTTGTAGTGAAGGCTTTTTCGAGGTGCATATTGAGACTTACCAATTCAATCTTCTTTTTCTCCTCGGGCGCGGAGAAACCGGGTTCTGAACTGATGGAGCCAAAGAATTTTGTTTTGTCGGCTTGCGTCCACCTGCCGCTTTTTAGCAAGGCGTCTACGTAGGATTCCATGACTGCGATTTTATCTTTCTCGATGGCCTTGTATTTTGCAGTGGCTTGCATAAATACGGAGTCGAAGTATTTCTCGAATTGCGCGTTAGCTACCGACTGTTCACAGTCCTGGGCGGCTGCAGCGGGAGAAAAGAGTAAGGAGCAGGAAACTGCCACACAGAGTAAAAAATATTGCATTGCTTAATGTCTCTTTGATTATTGTTTTTGATGTCTAACAAGCTTGCGGATATCGGAGTGTGGACGCAAAGCGTGAAGCCCGTGTTTCAGATGGTCTTCTTGATTGCGTTCTGTATTTCAGAGCCGCTGCACAGAACTAATCTTGTACATGGTCATGTAGCCTTCTCCGGATTTGCTTGAGATGGTTACACGGACACGCCCGCCATCGTCCGGGAGCTTGAGATTACGCACAACCTCTCCGCTTGCCTCAACCAGCACGTCTTCCGTCCCGATCGTGAGAGTTCCGAAATTGAAATCCGTGTAATCCCCGAATTCCCCGTCGCCTTCGCTGACATCGAGCACGAGCACGCCTTCAACTGTCGCGGGAAGAGAGTTCAGAAGCTTGTCAGACGCAGCGCTGGTTGCCCCAGGTTCGTTCTTGCCGCAGGCAAGCAAGAGCAGGAAAGAGAGCGCAAGAAGAATGTTTTTGAAATTCACGTAAAACTCCATTGATTAAACATGACAAGCATAAAGGTGCAACCTACCCCGTATTCTCGCTGCGGTCACCCTGAATGAATTTTAGAGCCAATTGCGGAGCGCAGAGGCATGGTGCTAGTACCCTACTACTCGTATCACCGTACCGTCTTCAAAAACCCGCAACTCCGCGAAACAGTCGCGAGTGCTTGTGCCGCCGGTCCAGAAGATACTCCAGTACCGGTCCGATGGTTCTTTTGAATCCCGGTACTCCACTTTCGAAATACGGCACTTGCGTAGTTGGGCGTCCTTGCTCGCGACGTATGCTCGCCCCTTGCGGATTGCCGCCTCGATGGACACATTTGAGGCGCCGGCGGATTGAGCCATCAGCGGCAAAGCGTGGCCAAGTGCGAAAACCAATAGAGCCATGCAGCGAAGTGTTTTCATACACGGTCCTGGCCGCTTGAATGAATAATGAGAACTCTACAGCGAAAACGGGATCGAATGCATCGCAGCAACGGGCCTCGGCGCATGGGATCGCTTGCGTGTTGCTAATTCCGAACGAACTCGAGCCGAAGTCGGTCATTCGGTGACTCTGCCAGCTCATTGACGGTAATCGCGTACGTGTACTTGCCTGCGCCTAGCAGTTTGTCGCCGACATGATCGATTGGACGCAGGAACGCCGGTTGGCCAGCTACCGTTGCCTCGATGTACGGAGTGCCGTATGCCTGTTGAATATTGCGATATTCGGTGGCGGTATTCGGCGGGATCGTTCCATATTCCTCGGTCTGCGATGGGAAGTGAACCCGAACGCTTTCCAATGTGACGGCACTGCGGTTTTCGACGCGTATCAGGGGATTCCCGCACGCGGCAATGCAGGCCGAGACGAGGATCAAGGCAAGCAGGCGCAGCATCGACTTTATGTTTTCCATGTTGCGGTAACGCTTGCATCGGATCTGAAACTCGAAGCCAATATTTTCACGGTTAGACACTTCCATCGGTTTCTATAACAAGTATGCGGGCCTGACCGATCGGATGCGCAACATGTTCCGTGCCAATGGAAACGTAAAAAATGTCGCCAGTGTCAAGTATTGTCGATTGCTCTTGTCCGTTCTCGCGGAAATGCATTTCTACTCGGCCGTCGACCACTACGAAAATCTCTTCACCGTCGTTCACATGCCATTTGTAGGGTTTATCGGTCCAATGAAGGCGCGTCGTTATGCCGTTCATGTTCGCAATATCTAGGGCGCCCCACGGGCGACTGGCTGTAAATTCCTTGCTGCGTATTATTTTCATAAAGTGCCTAACAACCACGAAGGTACCGACGCAGCGGATGGGAAATTTGCAACCCGCATGTCACACGACGAGTTTAGAAGCTTGAGCCCGGCAAAGCCAGAAACGCCATCTCTTCTTCGCTGGATTTACGCCCAAGCACTTCATTGCGATGAGGGTAGCGCCCGAAGCGGTCGATAATCGATTTATGTCGAAGCTCAAAGTCAACGTTGCCTTGCAAGCCATTCGCCTGAAAAAGTCGTAACGCGGTTTCATGAACCAAGCGCGACTCGCTATGCATATAGGGCATGTAGAGAAAGTTTTTCTCTTCCGGTGCAAGCGCTGTGTCCGCGCCAACGGATACCGCCTCTTGAGCCAGGGCCAGAGCGATCGGGTCACTGGCAAAGGCGAGCCGACTATCGCGGTAAATGTTTCTGGAAAATTGGTCCAGGACAATGATTTCGGCCAGCCTCCCTTTCGGAGCGCGGCGCCATTCAAAGAGCTCGCAGCGATTTGCCTGTGCATGAATGTCGGAGAATCGTTCGGCAATGATCCGGTCGAATTCCGGGTCCGCTTTCCACCACTGCGATGGCGAAACCTCTTGAAACCAAAATTGCAGAATAGCGCCATATAACATGAGATTTAACACCTGGAATAAGATGCCGACGCATCGGATGAGAAGCTCGAAAAATCCCTCAGGCCTTTATATTTTACAGGTCGTCGGTTCGGTCTCGAGCCGGCAGCGAATCACGGAAAACTTCATACGTTTTCCATGCCGGAATCGGCGGAGTGTAATCCGGACGAGGTGCATGCGCCGAATATTCGACCAATTGCATCTTGTGCAGATAGCGCGGGCAGTTCGGGAAAATCCTGTTTGCCGTGACGCGCACGATGAACACGCAGCCGGGATATTCGGCGGCCAGCGGGTCATCCCTGATCACTTGGGCCGTGCCGTTTACGCGGAGTCGTTTTGGTTGCTCGAAGTCCAGGAAGAGCAGCCCGACATGCGGGTTCAGCAGCACGTTTCCCCAGGTACGGTACATGCCGTTACCATCGTAGTCGGGAATGGCAAGCGTGCGATCATCCAGCACACGCACGAACCCGGGCAGCCCACCCTTGTAGGAACAATCGGGATGGCCATCGGTATCGGCCGTTGCGATAAAGAACATCGAACTACGTTCAATGAAGGCGCAGTCTTCGTCGTTAAACGCCGAACGCACAATGACCTGCTCAAGACGATCGGCCAGCGCGCGCGTTTCACGCATGTCCTGAAGTTGCCGCATACCTTCGTGATACATCAAGTCGTCAGCCATATGTCCTCCTGGTCGCCCTGGTCTTGCCCAAGGCTAGAACGAGCTTAGGTTTCTTGTTTCGGTACGCCTTTACTGTCTTGAATTCGGGTGCCGATCTGTATCGCCAGCCATGCCATCGGCAGGTAGGCAACCAACAGGTCAAGCGCCATGAACCAGACAGGGGCGGGAATCAGGAAGCATGCCGCCACGCCGCCGCACAGATAAAGCACGCCGATCGCGTAGGCAAAGCGTGTCTTGTAGCTCGCCGCGATCAGGAATGCAGCCAGCGCGCCAGCAAGCGTACCCAGCGCATGCGCCAGGAACGGCATCACGAAATGCCGCGGCTCAAAAAGATGCATTGCCTTGGCCAGGCTTTCAGCGGTGCTGACATCCACGCCCGCGGGCGGAGGAATAAGCGACGAACCAACAGTAATGAGCCCCATGTTGACGACACTACCGATGACGATTCCGGCAACGACGGCCAGCACATTTCGAACTAGCTTTGGCATGGGTGATTCTCCTTAGTGGCGTAACAAGCACGAAGGTGACGACGCACCGGGTTTATGGCTTGAAGCGAATTTATACACACAGCTTACTTTGCTGGCTCGGGTTCTGCCGCAACCGGGAGAAGTTCGACCGTTCCCTCGCCGGTATTTACATACCATGATGCTACATGTTTCCCGGCGATGGAAAAGGTCACGGTAAAAGTATGCGTCATGTCGAGCACGCCACTGCCGGCCGGCCGAAATACTGCCCAGTTGCGTGGTGCAGTCTCTTGCGACTCGGCGTCTGCATCGAGCCGGCGGAGCGTTTCGGTTTGCGTGCTCATTACCAGGTACAAAGCTTCGCCATGGGCCGAAGAACTGAACGGTTCGTCTGCACGAGCAGTGCTTGAAACAAGTGATAAAAATACGATGACTGCAGAAAAAATCAGATAACGCATAGCGCGAGTCCTCTTGTATCAATAACGATTAATGGCGGCAGCTTAGGCGCCGTAGCCAAGGGCGTTAGCCAGTGGCAACTTGCTGCGCACGAATATTCCATTGCCACGGCCTATTTCGCGATTCTCCGAATCGTAGACCACCGACTCGGCAATAAATTGTGACTTGTTGCGGTTGACCACATGTCCGATTGAACGCAGCCGCCCGGAAGATACCGGTCTCGTGAGATAGGTGGTGAACGAGGTCGTGAGCACAAACACTTCCCGCTCGAGCGAATTGGCTGCGAAAAAAGCGGCGTCGTCCAGCATCTTGAAATATACCGAGCCATGGACGGCGCCACCGGAATGGAACAGCTTTTCGGAGACGTCGATCTCGATAGTCGATTCCGCCTCGGCAATGACGATCGTCGGCTGGAAAAATGCGTTGATCGGAGCGGCCAGGTACATGCGCTCGAGAGAAGTGAAATGCGGATCTTTTGTCATCGGATGGTTCTCATTGCCTAATAATCAAGAAGGTAGCATTGCACCGGATGTAAAACTTGAAACCAATATTCTCACGGCGGTCGCGACGATTGCGTTTAGGCGACACTGTCTTTCAGAAAGGCTTTCTTTAGTTTGTGCCGGAAACCAAGAACCATAAGCACGGCAAGCGGATACCCGATGAGTCTAAGAGGATTAAGCAAGTGCAGCCAGTATGGTCTTGAATGCCATTTTTGTGCCCGGCTATTTAAATACTCTGTTTCATAACCCCAGTCTGGCCAGGGCGAAACGCCAACCAAAAGAATCAAGGGCGGGAAGGCGGCGACTAATACCATTGCAGACTCCAACGAGAATGAAAGGCAAATGTCCCGAAAAAGGATTCTGTCGATGTCTTGCCATTTTGGATATGCGGTTTTCAGTTTATTTGCATACGAAACGAACTCGTCGTCATCAAGTCCGATTTCAGTCCAGACGTAAGAGAACGTATGCCAAACTTCGAAACTATTATTCATATATCGTCTAACCACCACGAGGCTGCCGATGCACCGGATGATAACTTGCGCAATATTCTCATGGAGATCACCTTGATTGCGTTTCAAGTCTCATTGAAGCACAACTTAGTCTCTGAGCCATTGCGTCATATGTGGATATGGCGGCGTTGAAGCTAATATTGCTTCGGCGCCCAGCAGCGTCATGCCTGCTTGTGCCAGGCTGAAACTGCCAGGGTAACCCCCGTAGGCAAAAGTGGTAATGAGCCGAGCGGATTTTCCGTGATAGCCGCCCTCATGAAAGAGCACAGAGGGAGCAAGACCGAGATGCACAATAGCGGCATAAGCCCAGGCAGTGGCCTCGGCTTGGAACCGAAGCAGATTCATCCATTCAATCCAATGCGTCGTTGAGCATGGCCCGCATCGAGCTTGGAACGGTGGCGATATGTCCAGCTTCATGCAGAAGGTCGCCCGGCCATTGTAAAGTTGCGCTGTCGTATACCAGCGAACCATCGACGATACTCAAGCCTGGAAGGAAGGAGTCGGGGGCAACCAACCCCTCACGCACCGGAATACCAATACCAATAAAAAACGCAACGATACTTCGGGTCAACTCTTGCATTGATCTATCTATGTCAGTTTGATTGCGTTGGTGTCCGCATGATTCACTTCGCCTGGAGCATTGCCGCCATCTTCTGATGGATCAGGTTGATAGCTTTCAGCGGGCGAATCAGAACCTTGAACTCCACGATCTGTCCCTCGTCGTTCCACTTGAGCATGTCGACACCGTTGACGATGATGCCGTCTATCTCCACTTGGAACTCCAGCGCGGCGTCGCGAGGACCGGTGATTTCTCGAATGTACTTGAATGAATCGTTGAAGAAGACGTGGAACGCAGCGGCAAGGTATTGAGCCGTGATCGTCTTTCCGACCTGCGGTGTGTGTACGACAGGCGAGTGAAAGACGACGTCGTCTGCGAGCAGTGCGCTGAGGCCCTTCGTGTTTCGCGATTCAACAAGGTCATGCCATGTGGAAAGCGTATCAATAGTCATTGAGTTCCATTCATATGTGATGTGGTTTGAAACCAAGATTCATTCGCCGTCACTTTGATTGCGTTCCAGTCGACGCGGGCAAGGGCTTCACGCACCTTTGTTCTTTTCGTCCCAGAGCATGGGTTCCCAAAGCTCAACCTTGTTTCCATCCGGGTCCATGATCCATGCGAATTTGCCGTTCTCGTGCGACTCCGGGCCACTAACGATTGCCACGTCCGCCGCCTGCAGTTGTGCCAGCAATTCAACGAGGTTGTCGACCCGATAGTTGATCATGAAGGAAGAGTCGCTCGGACTGAACCATTTGCTGTCTTTGTCTGCGAGACTCCACACAGTGAGGCCCGAGTCTTCAGCCTTGTCGTCCGGCCATCTGAGGATGGCACCGCCCCAGGTTTCCAGTTGCATGCCCAGGTGTTTCTGATACCAGGCCGCCAGCGCGGCGCTATCACCCTTGCACTTCAGGAATACGCCGCCGATTCCGGTAATCTTCGCCATCGCAACCTCCAGTTCGTTGAGCCGCCTAACAAGCAAAACACGGTGCCGGTGCACCGGGTGCAAAACTTGGAACCAGTATACCCACGGCAGCCATCTTGATCGCGCAGCTAGATCGCATTGCGGATCGCTGTCTCTACATTTTTAATAAGCTCGGCAGGCAGGATATCGAAACCGGATGCAGTGCTACCTGACCAATTTACACCGGCAAGCAGACCGTCTCTTGTCAAGCCGGGTCCCCATTTGTCTTTGAAATCTTGCCACGATATTTCGATCGGATAGAAGCCATTGTAGTCGGCAACATTCTGGATGATGAGTTCGGCAAGTGAACGCGACGACCAAAATGGCATGGCCCGGGTGCCATCATCACTTTCTGGCACGGGGATTCCTGCCTCGTCACGTATTGTCCATACCAAACGAGTAGCTGCGACTTGCTTGTAAAACGCTTTTGCTTGAACTTCTGGATCGGACATTTGCGTTCTAACAACCAAAAGGAGGTGCCGACGCACCGGATGCAAAACTTGAAACCAGTATTTTCACGGAGGTCACCTTGATTGCCTAGTTGGATACCGCTTTATGTTTTCGGCTTTAGCCCAAACATTAAGCGTATCCGATTTTTGAGAACAGCGGCGAAAGCACCGGCGATGCCATTTTCAACCGCCACCAATGCAGGGCTGGTCTGTTGGAAAACAGACTCGCCGATAGGCGTAACGTAAAGAGACGGGGAGCGAGTCTCTAAAAGAGTTTGAGATAGCGCCACCTCAAGCTTTTTAATTTCAGCAAGTACGGAATTTGGTTTCGATTTAAGAGCAGAAGCTGCCTCCGCCAAATCGCCTTTATGAACAAGCATGCAGAAAAACCAGAATTGCCTGGCTAGCTTTTCAGACGTATCCGACGGCAATTGAAATGTTTCGTCACTGGATTTATTGCGAATCACTTTCATGGATTGCATCCGTGGCACCTGGCGCCAGAATTAAGCCGCGCCGCAAAGCGGCGTGGCTCGAATGAAC
Source organism: Arenimonas sp. (assembly GCA_036676335.1). Classification (GTDB taxonomy): domain Bacteria; phylum Pseudomonadota; class Gammaproteobacteria; order Xanthomonadales; family Xanthomonadaceae; genus Arenimonas. Next base: position 185,061 of record JAKFDD010000001.1, read on the forward strand.
CGTTAGACATCATGGCTCTTCAACGGCAACCAAGCGGGTACGTGCTACGGTTGTTCCGGTGCAACTTACGATATATCTCTTGGCTTTTTCAACAATGATCACGCCATCGAAAGTGAGCACGACGCCGCGACCCTTGCATCGCGCAAATAATTTATAGCTGCCGCCTGGCGCTCTGACGGATTGGTAGCCCTTGAGCGAGGCTTTTTCTTGCTCGTTTTCAGCCGGTGAGATAGCTAAAAATGTCGGTATTTGATCTGTGCCTGGCTCGCCCGTAAGCCCTCTCGCCCAGGCGCTCTTTGTACTTTTCTTCAGCTCGTTTTTAACTGCGGGGCGTATAAACGAAGTCTCTTCGACGGGTAGATCTTTAGAGTCAAGATAAAAGAAGCTTTTCTCGTCGGCAGCAAACAACGCATTGGAAAACAAAAGAACAGAAACAGTAATCAAGAAACGGCGCATGAATTTATCCTAGAAAGATGCTTAACAAACACGAAGGTGCAGACGCACCGGATGTGAAACCTGAAACCAATATTTTCACGGATGTCACCTTGATTGCGTAGTTGGGCGAAAAGTGTCCGAACATTTCAGCGCCGTGGACTATAGGTCGAGAAGGCAAGCACCAATAGGCCCAGAATAACGCCCGCTACGCCGTAGAACTGTGACGTACCAGGAGTGACATGCTCTACAACCGAAGGCAAATACCTTAGTCGATGGTGCTCGACGAGCATATCCACCGGAAACAGAAATAGCCACGCACCACAAATGATGAGTGTAATTCCAAGGAACACGCCGCTATAGCTAACAGGGACCCTGGACGGCACATCAGGCCGGCTTACCGAACGTTGATGCTTATCCGTGGCCCCGGATGTATGCGAACCAGCCTTTTCGGGATCAGCACCCTGATCTGAACCGGAAAACGATTTCGAGTCGCTGTTAACAACGTTCTTATCAATGGGGCGTTGTCGAAGCCGGGAAAGAATGCGCTTGCTCATATATTTAGTTTTCGCCTAACAACCAAAATAAGGACCGCCGCGCCGGATGATGCTTCGGATGAATCCAATGTTTCCGCGGAAGTCCCCTTGATTGCGTAGTTAGGACGGCCAGTAAAGCAGAGTTGTGTGAACTCTGAACACCGCCGCCTAACGGCTCGGGTCGCTGCCAGCATGTCCCGGTTGGCTTGAATGAGCAATTCCGAAAAGCACTCAATCAGATCCGAGCAGCGTCCAAACAAGCCAAGCAAGTTTGGCCGAAACGAACAGTACTGCCAAGCCGGCTGCGAGTGCCAAGAGGGAAAACATCGGATTGATCATGAGAAGCATCAGCAAGGATTCCTGATCTGAAGAAGACGAGCTGCGAAGAACTGCCTGCAAGATCGCAAGAACGAGAATAGGAAGAATGCTGAAAGCAAATAGTGTCAGGATTGGCCGGAAAAAATGCTGCATGGATTAGTCCTAACAACCAAAATAAGGGACCGACGTATCGCCGGATGATGAGGATTTGAATGCCAGTTTCATGCGGAGGTACCCTTGATTGCGTAGTTAGCTGTTTTCGCCAAAATGTTGGCTGACAACTGCAATATGAAGCTCGGGGGAAATATTGGAGTACTCGGCAACATCTGCCATAAGCTCTTTGCCAACGCTGGTCAATGCTGCGTGTGCGTCTTGAACGCTATCGAAGTAGGCTACTGACGAGGCAATGATTTGTCCAGGCTTTGGTTCTTGCCCTATAAACGATTGGTCGCTTTCCAATCGGCGCAGGCCTAAAGGTTCCAAAAGCTTTGTTGTTAAAGGCATGTGCGAATCTCGATATTTCACGTGATCGAAATGCGCGCCGTCAAACCAACGATAATTGCCAATGACTCGGATCATACTAATACCTCATAAAAATTGAGACGTCGTGGCCAGACACTAATAGCGAACGGACCTGTTTGATAGACAGCTGACAACCATGAAGGTGCGGCCGCACGGGATGTTGGTTTGAAACTGATATTCATTCGACCGCCACCTTGATTGCGTAGTTGGGTGTCGCATATTGCACTCTCGGGGTTACTTCTTTTGAGCACCGTCCCAGTGCTCCGCAATCTTTCCATTCTCGATGCGGAACATATCGAACCACGTCGTTGTGTACTTCTTCGTCGGATCAGTAGGTTCAGCGACTTCTCGAACGAAGCTCAAAACAACATAGTCGCCCTCGGCGACGATGGAAACCAAAGGCGCCTTGACCCTTGCTTCGATCGGTTTTGGCTTCGCGAACCTGGAGAAGAATTCAATGAACGCGGCGCGACCGGTTGGCACCGTTGGATTGTGCTGAATGTAAGATTCGGTCATGTACTTCTCTGCAAGCTCCATGTGTCCGCCTTCAAACACTTCGCGCCAGAAGTCATAGACAAGGTGCTTGTTAGCAGCGAGCCTAGCATCGGCGCTAGCAAGCAACTTTTCATGATCAATGTTTGCTTGAACTGCAACCTGGGCGTGCGTAATGCCCGCTGTAAGTGCGCTGCACATCGTTAGAATCTGGAAGAGCCTACGCATTGCTGTGATCTCCGAAAGAGGGCTCATGACGCCCAACAACCAAAATAAGGGGCGGACGCGCCGGATGTGAAACTTGTATGCTGGATTTTCACGGCGGCCACCTTGATTGTGTAGTTAGGCATTCGCGTCTGCCGGTGTTGGGAATATGTCGCAACTCAATACCTTTAGGTGATTGGGTGCGCCTGGAACTGCCGGGCCTGGATACTCGATGGAAAACAGGACGTTCTTAACGATCCAAACATCTGCGGTGACAATGTACCTATAGTACTCAAGAACTACGCGAGCAAATACTACTTCCGTTGGCTCAAGGTTGAGCAGACATTCGGTGCGCCACTGTTCTGTGTAGTCGTTGTCGTAAATGAAATAGATCTTTCCGCCGTCTTCCTCGCGTCTAACGCCAGCAATCGCGCCAACTTGGTATTTTAGCGCCGCGCGAAATTGGTCAGGCGAAGACTTGATAGCTGCAGAAAGGATCAATTTTTCAGTCTGGCTCGGTTTGGTTAGGAGCAAACGTTCCCACCATCGTTTCACGCTAATCACAATGTGTTCACTCCAAACAAGTTCGGACTCTGCTGCTGGGTTGTGCCACCCCAAAAAATCACGAGCCTAACAACCAAGATACGGGACCGACGCGCCGGATGACGGCTCGGATGAATCTAATATTTCCACGGAGGTCCCCTTGATTGCGTAGTTAGGTTCTCACACTAGCAAGGAAGTACTTGTACCGCAGATCCAAGCGCGTTCAGCGACACATTGACCGCTTTCGTTGTGAGTCGGGCGCTATTGAACGCGATATCTGCGAGCAGTGCAATTGCCAGAGACAGGTATGCGAAATATCCGAGCCCGACGTACTCGGCGAATATGATTGTGTGCAGCCAGTCCTGTTTGAAAACATAGAAGAAAGCAACGATACAGGCTGCGCCGATGAGAACCAAGGTGGGCAGCGCTAGTTGAAGATTGGCGCGCTTGCGAACGAGGGTCGTAACAGCGAGCAGAATGAAAACGACAGTATTCGCGCCAGTGAATATGCGGAATTCACGCGTCAGTGCATCAGCTGTTTCCATATACTTCGATCGAATGAGAAGTTCCAGGCGCTCGTTGATGCGAGAAAGATCGGCAATTCGCGAACCGAGAATTCCGGTCATCTGGGTTTCGATCGCCTTCCGGCATTCACAGTCGAGCTTCCTCATTTCTGCGATCGTTTCAGCGATTTTCGAGGGTAGGCGCTCGTTTAACTCCTGCTTGGCTCTCGCGAGTTCCCGACCGTGCTGTCCCGAAATGCGCTCCGCAATTGATGCGAGCCGGGAGCCATCAAGTTCTTCGATCTTTGCCGTCACGCGACTCTCAACCTGCATGCGAATTAGGTCGCGAGCAACTGACTCCACAAACCCAGGATTGGTGTATGAGAGTACGAAAGCCGTGCCAAAGACCAGGGTGCCGACGACACTGATGAGCAGTACTAAAGATCGCATGGACATTTCTTGAGACCTAACACCTGAGTTAAGGGAACGGGGCCGCAATAGGCGTAGCGATGCAAACTCTATGTGGCATTGATGCACCCATTGCGGTGACGTTCGCTCTTGAACGAGTAGTTAGGCCACCGCTCAGTCATTTCTTTCTGAGAACTGACCAATCACCATCGGCCTGCTGAAGAACAATTGTAACTTCGCATACTGGATCTTCAGGTGAGCCATAGTAGGTGAAAAGACGAGAGCGAACTTTGCCGTAATAATGTTCGCGCTGGTAGTCGAGAAGAGAATTACCAAACGCGACGTAATCTCCTACGTTCGGTATGTAGGAAGGATCATAGGCTGAAGCCAGTTCTAGTTGCTTGGCTTCGACAATATCAACAGGATGAGTTTCACCTGCTGCGAGATACTGGAAATCGACGATGTACTTCATTTGTTCTCCGATAGTTTCCTGGGGGCCTAACAACCAAAATAAGGGACCGGCGCGCGGGATGACGGCTCGGATGAATCTAATATTTCCACGGAGGTCCCCTTGATTGCGTAGTTAGCATTCAGCTTACCGAGCTAAAGGCATCAAGAACATAGCGGATGCAGCCAATAAGATTCCTCCAGCTACCAAGAAGCGTGTTTTATCAGGGAAATTCAATGCATTATCACTCTTCATTACACCCGATGGAAATGCATACCGCACCCCAAAGCCAATAATGCACGCGGATAACAGATAGTAAGCATTTGCGATTTGGTAGCCGGATCCAAACTTGAAATGCTCAAATAGCCAGCTACCCGAGCCGACCGTATGACCAAGCGTGATGGCGATACTTAGTATTAATGCCGCAGTTGGAGGAGCCGCAATTATCATCATGCTGAAGGATACCAACCAGACCCCTGCTCCAACTGCCAATAGCCATGGATCCATTTTGAGCAGCGCGCCAAACCCTGGCGACGCTTCGTTCACAGCGAGAAAATTTGACCAATATATCTCGCTCTGTCCTAAGACTGTGAGGGTGCCGTCAGCCAATGCCAGAATGATTGGGGGTACACACAATCCAAGGAACTTTCGCCGGAAATCTACGCCGAGTACGTTTTTCATCAGTTCGCCGCAAGTGTTTCTAGTCGCTACTACTTGGGGACGGGGAAATTGAAGTCAAGCCCGCACTGTGCGAACTGATGCTAACAACCAAGATACGGGACCGACGCGCCGGATGACGGTTCGGATGAATCTACTGTTTCCACGGAGGTCCCCTTGATTGCGTAGTTAGATGCATTGCGTTGAGCAAAAAAGTGCTCAACGTTTGGTTGCAAAACCGGTTAATAACATTTTCCCGAAATTATTCAAATGATGCTGAGCATTTTGGACATGAGGCAAGATTTGAGCGTTTCCAATGACCAGGGTTTGTATAGCCGCCCATTTCAAAACCATAGCCACACGCAGGACATTTCCAGAGCTTAACCTTTAATAGATAAATTAAAACAGAGTCGAATATGACTATCGCGTAAACACCAATACCACCAATGTTCAAACCCCAAGACTTACTATTTAGTGCAAAGAATATCGTAACCAGGACAACGACAAGGCAGGCAAGACTAAAATTTTGCCTGTTACGCCTATACTCGTTTGCATATGATTTATTTTCTTCCGTCATTGATTGCTCGATATTTTCTTTGTCATCTAACAACCAAAATAAGGTGCCGACGCACCGGATGCAAAACTTGAAACCAGTATACCCACGGAGGTCACCTTGATTGCGTAGTTAGGCTTCGCTTTTGATGAGCCAGGCAGGGAAAACAGCCGCCACGCGTGCGACAGCTTCCGAGAACGAGAGGCCAATCTCCAGGTCAGTTACGGGAACACCCAGTAGCCAAGATACAGGCGGGCCAGAGGTGACTTCGTGGCAGTACGATGCTGGAATGTATGCCATGTGACGGTACGTACTGCGGGAGTTCGGACGCACAACGTCCTCACAGACCAAGGGCCACTCATCAACCTTGCGCTTCTTCAGCCAATACACGGAACTAACCAGTGCATTTGGAAGCCACGGCAGTTTTCCAATAGTAGCGAGCTCGAATCTGCCTGGAGGTAGGCTCAAGGATGCGTCACATACTCCGATGGTTGTATAAAAGCGCGAAATCTTTGGACCAAACTCGCAAATCATGACGGGACGCTTGCCATGGTCGTCTCGATAGTTCGCGGCGCTGATGTGCCCAGGAACCATGGTCTTGATATGGCTCACTAGTTCCTTGTGGTGTTGTGGAAGCGACAATTTATGTTCCTTAGAAGCCTAACAACCAAAATAAGGGACCGACGCATCGCCGGATGTTGATGATTTGAATGCCACTTTCATGCGGAGGTCCCCTTGATTGCGTAGTTGGGCTGAGGTGCCGGTAAGTACTGAAAGCAGACCCAGTGCGTAACAACGAAAAGCAGAGTCGCGGCGCTGATGCGAAGCGTAACCTAAACAGGGCGGGAAACGAAACCTGGCACTACGAAGAATAAAGGTTGTGCCTGCGCGCTAGCGGCGACGGCTCAGAAAACTGGCAGAACGATCTTTGTGCAGGCAACGCACTGGCGACTAAAAAGCAAAACGAAGAATAGAAAAAACCGATTGCGAAAAACCAACACTAAGATTCTTGCTTAACCCGCCCAACAACCAAAATAAGGGACCGACGCGCCGGATGACAGTTCGGATGAATCTAATGTTTCCACGGAGGTCCCCTTGATTGCGTAGTTAGGAGGCAGACTATTCATAAGTGTCAGGTGAGTATGATGCTGCAGCTAACTGAGTAGAAGTTGCAGGTAAAAATAGACCAGCTTTAGTTGACTTGCATGAAGGACAGTCTTGAGGACTCACAGTCCACGGATACAAATTTAAATCAGATGGTGCTGGAAAAAAAGTATTTAGTTCTTCGCAATGAGCTGCGATATGACCACAATTTGAGCATGCAACAAATAAAGGCTTTCCTTGCTCACAGCATGGGCAAATGGTTTTCATGTGCCATTGGGGCAATTCAATTTTCACTACTGACACCTAACAACCAAAATAAGGGACCGACGCGCCGGATGACAGTTCGGATGAATCTAATGTTTCCACGGAGGTCCCCTTGATTGCGTAGTTAGAGCGCACTTAGTGTACTGAGTGCAGTGACTACACGATAGCCCGGATAGTCGTTAATGCTTGGGTATTGCGACCTGTAATATTCGTTCCAATAGCTTGTTACACGACGACCAATGGTACCAAGCAATTTTGGATTTTCTGCCAAAAACTCAGCGTATATCTTTGAGTTTAGATTTGGGAGTGCATTTTCAATGTCTTGAATAATTTGCACAATATACTCCCCGACAAGATGGGTTACGAAAGGCGCAACCCAAGGCTGCTCGATTGAAATTAATCGCTTAAGGCATTTTTGGCGTATATACCCGTCGTAATGTCTCGTACCAAGGCAAAGAGCAATGTGACCTTGTATGTCTGTGTGTGTTGCAAAATTGAGCACATTGTTTGACTGATAGTACACACGAGAAGGAATCACTAGCTTCTCGCCTTGAACAAAGACTTGGTAGGTAATCTGGTGCGGAGAATGTGATTGCCCTAGCGACAAGGCGGGAATTAAAGCGGTTACATCTGAAGCCAGATAAGAAGGAAAGGCACGATATTCTGTTGGATGTGACATGCGCGCTAACAACCAAAATAAGGGACCGACGCATCGCCGGATGTTGATAACTTGAATGCCACTTTCATGCGGAGGTCCCCTTGATTGCGTAGTTAGGAGGCACTTGCGGCTAGCCATGTAAACACAGC
>JAKFDD010000002.1:0-190407 GCA_036676335.1 Arenimonas sp.
GCTGTCGGTGATCGTGTAGGTATAGCTATCACTGCCATTGAAGTTCGCATTCGGCGTATAGGTGCAGGCACTCGCGGTGCAGCTGACCGTTCCGTTCGCACCGTTGGTATTGGCCGTGATCGTGGTCGGCGCTGTACCCAGATCGTCATTGGTCAACACGTTTGTGATGACCGCAACGCCTTCATTGGTGTTGGCACTGTCATCGACCGCATCAGGCGTGGCAATTATCGTAATGCTAACTACAGCGGTATCGCAAAGATTGTCAGCCGTGGTGACAGGATTGCCATCAACACCGGCATCGCAAACTTGATAAGTAAAGCTATCGGTTCCGTTGAAATTTGCGTTTGGCGTGTAGCTAAAACTGCCATCACTGTTCAGTAGCAGTGTGCCATTGCTTGGCCCTGAAACTGGCGTTGTATCGACATTCAAAACACCGTTGTCGTCGGTATCAACACCATTGCCGTTGTTGCTCAACACATTGCCATTTAGCGGCGTGTCTTCGTCAGTGGAAAAGCTATCGTCTTGCGCCACCGGAGCCGCGTTGTTTATAGCTGTTCCGCCGTTGCCGGTGTTGTCTGTGTTGTTGGATGGATCGGGATCCGGCTCTGTCGCCGACACCGTCGCGATGTTGTCGAACGCGCCCGCTGCCATCGCAGTAGCAGTCACATTGATCGTCACACTCGTGCCGCTGGCAATCGAGGTAATAATGCAAGGTAAAGCGACGCAGCCACCGCTCACCGAAGTGATCGTCAAGTTGGTAGGCGTATCAATAACACTGACATTGTTTGCGGCCGATGGCCCGGCATTGCTCACGAGCAATGTGTAAGTGATTGGCGTAACACCTGCGGAATACGTGCCGATGGAGGTCAGTGTTTTGACAATCGAAACATCCGCCGCTGTCGTAACCGTATTCGTATCGACGGCATTATTCGGTCCGCTGGGATCGGTCACGCCAGCGGGTGGCGAAATCGTTACGGTGTTGGTAATTGTCGTTTGAGCATAGGCATCGATATTGGCCAATGCGAATAAAGCGGCCAACGCAAAACGAACTGTTTTCTGAGTCGAGGATACTTTCATGTCTTATTGCCCCGTCGCAGTGACGTTGGCAGTGACTGTCAGCGTGACAGTTCCCCCCGGCGGCAATAGTGGAATGACAAGGCCAGCACCAGTTAAATCGCCGACGGTTGATGCGCCCGGACAACTTGCGCCACCGGCACTCACGCAACTCACGCCGGTAAGTACAAGCCCGGCACTTGGTGTGTCGGTCACAACCGCGTTATTGGCAAATGACGGACCAGCGTTGCTGACCACAATCGTATAGCTCGTAGTTCCGCCCGCAGCCACCGTTGCAACGCCATCGGTTTTACTGATGCTCAAGTTTGCTTCGCGATTGACGGTAGTGACCACTGGTCCGGCAGAATCATTACCGGTCACCGGATCACTTACGCCGCTCGGCGGAGCAACGCTTGCGCTATTGCTCAGGGAAGCACCTGCAAAATCAGCATCGACAGTACAAGCAATAGTGAGTACGACCGAGCCAGCGCTTGCAATCGAAACACCGGTCCAATCACCATTCGCAACGGTGTAGGTACCGGCAGATGGAGTATGGCTGCAGCTGCTCAAACCGCTTGGCAACACGTCGGTGACGGTAAACGTATCGGCCACATTAATCGTGCTCGGGCCGTTGTTGGTGACGGTGATCGTGTAGGTCAATACATTGCCTGCAATGACGGGATCCGGCGAGTCGGTTTTGCTGATCGATAAATCGGCCTCGCGATCTATAGAGATCGTCGTATTGCCGACATTGTTTGCCGTATTGCCTTCGTCGGTTGCCGAAGTGGTAACGCTGACGTTATTGCTACCGGCCGTGGTCGGCGCACCAGACACCGTGCATGTGATGGAAGCACCGATCGCGAGATTGGCTGGCGGCACTGGTACGCAATTGCTCGTCAAACCTGCAGGCAAGCCGTTTATCGAGCAAGTTGCCGAAGTTGCGCTGGAGCCGCCGGCGTTTGTACATGAGTAACTACCGGCGTAACTCGTCCCGATAACGGCACTTGTCGGCAAACCACTTACATCAACCACCATATCGGCTTTCGAGGTATTGGTCAGCGTGCAGCTAATGGCCGTATCAGCAGCATTGATCGTCAAAGCATTGCCGGACAAAGGTGTTGCATTACCGCTGCAAGCCAGGCCGGTGTTGTAGAAATTTGCATCGCCTGCCGAGAAGCTTTCGGTAATGGTGCCACTTTCACCTGCAAATACGGCAGAACCTGGACCAGTGGTGCTGTTATTTCCGGAGGAAACAGACGCCGTTGAAGTGGCGTTGTTGCCAAAGCCGGTTGTCGATACCGTAGCAGTATCGCCAATCATGCCGTTGACCCACTGCTTGGTAATAGTAAGCGTGGCGGATTTACGCTGATTGGTTTGCGTACAGATAATTGCGGTATCAGTTGAACCGATCGTCAGCGTGTTGCCGCTGAGCGCAATGCTATTGCCGGTGCAGCCAAGCGACACATTGTAATTGGCGCCATTGGTAAGCGTTTCGCCAATCGTACCCGACTCGCTTGCAAACACCGTGACGGCAGCACCGGTCGTGATGTTGTTACCGGCAGAAGTGGAGAGCCCCGTCGTCGCATTGTTGGCAAAGCCGCTACTGGTCACAGTCGCCGTTTCGCCAATCTGCGCATCGACCCAGGATTTTCGCAACACCAATGTCGCCGACTTGCGCGTATTGATAAATCCGCAAGTAACGCCGGTGTCGCTCGCATCGATAAGCAAGGAGCCACTCGTGTTACCAGCAGTGTAAGTAAGTGCAGCGTTATTGCCGACACAAACCAGATTAACGTTGTAGTTCGATGCACTGCCCGTTGTGAAACTTTCTGCGAGCGCGATGGTTTCGCCGGCGAATACCGTGAGCGTTGTCGCATCGGTATCGGTTTCATTGCCCGTGTTGGCTGTCGAAGCAAACGTGCGATTATCGATGCCCGTTGCGCTGACGTTTACTGCGTTATTGACGACCGCATTGGCCCAGGTTTTTTCCAGGGTTAATGGCGCCGATTTACGCGTATTGGTCAGCGTACAGCTGATGACGTCTTTGCTCGCCGGCACAAAATTGAAACTGATACCGCTGCCATTTGGCAATACGGTTGCCGAACCGGCATTACTGTTGGTGCAACTTATGCTGGTGCTGTAGTTGGCCAGATTGGTGCTGCCTGCGGCCGCTTCGGAAAGACTGACTGCCACACCTGCAGAGCCTACGAATGACAATGCACCCGACGTAATGCTACTACCGGTGCCAGTCGTGGTGCCTGCGCTTGTACCCAGCGTCAAGGCAAACTGATCGGTTGCGATTACGCGACCACCGCCGGTGGCGGCAATGGCTTTTTGTAAACTGATGCGTGGCTTCGGAGAGTTGGTATAAGTGCAGGTAATGTCGTCGCCGGGGGCCGGGGTGAGATCGAAAGTGCTGACATTTGAATTACTCGGCAATGAAGCATTCGGTGTCGCGCCTGAACCGGCAAAAGCATTCGTGCAAGTTAGCCGAGTATCGTAATCGCCAAGTGTCGAAACACTACCGCCTGCCATCGCATCGGCAATCGTGAGCGGCAAACCAGGCGTGCTGCGAAGTATCGTACTGACCGACGTACCTGCACCCGAGGTTGAAACAGAAACCGGGCTACTGGCAGCCACGCCAGCATCGGTAGTTAATGTATTGCCGACACCTGCACTCGCACTGACCGTAAATTGATCGGCGGCGTTAACGCGACCATCGACCGATTTTGCAATCGTGACACGACTTTTTTTCGTATTGGTGAAAGTACAGGCAGCCGCTATGTTCGTGGTGTTGAGTGTGGCGGTCGCCGTACGCGTCGCATTATTGGTCGTAAGATTTGGCGAACCTGTGACGGCAGCGCAGGAAATATTCGAAGAAGTTTCCCAACTCGTCGTCGCAGCTTCGACAATCGATAGCGTGCGATCCGCCGCGACTACCGACATATAAATACGGACGGTTTGACCGTCCGTGCGATTCACTGTCACCGTATTGCTGCCCGCGCTGACAATGGTTGCACCGCCATCAGTGCTGGTGGCCAAGGTCGAACCCGCCGGCCCTGTTGCAGTAAAGCTAAAACTTTGGGAATCGCTATCCGGCAATGTCTGTTTGGTGACATCAACATAGCCAGCCACCTGAAGCGGAGTTACGCCAACATTGACTTCGGCCGTACCGGAATTACATTTCGAAGGAGCTCCGTTGACAACGTTTAAGGCACTACAACTTGCGGAAAACGATGAAGTCTGGCTGTAACTGAGAACATACGGAATCGACAGTGCGCTAGTCGTTCCCTGGCAAAGCACTTTTATGTTTTGCACGGACCACGTCACCGCGTCGGTGGCAGGAGGTGGCGTGGTTTCGTGGAGATCGCCGCAAGTATCACCATCATCGTCGTACCAGGGATTGGTCCCGCCGGGAAAACTGGCGGGCGGGACGACTGCGGCAGAACAGATATTGCCGCCAGTGGTAACGCGCGGATCATTAGCTACCTGACCGGTAAAAAATCCGATGTCGTAACGGTTGGTATTCGAACCGGTAAGCTGGATCGAAACATCAAGATTCAGACTCTGCCCGGCCACACAAAATGGTGGAGTACCCGGCGCGGCACTAAAGGCCGGCAAAACGGCGAACTCGCCGGCAGAACAGGTCAAATTGCCCGAACGATTGCCGACACATGTGGTGTCTTGCACTGCTGTTGTTGTTTGTGCGGCTGCCTGCGATGCAAACATTACGCACAAGAGCAATGTCATCCTTGGCAATAAACCGCAATTAGCGGGACTGAATAGATAGCTCTTGGTGCGCGTCAACATCGTTAACCTATCCCCGGAAAAAATGTATCTAATTACATTGATATCCCTAACCATCATCAAAACGCCAAATACGCGATGGTCGGTTTTTTAATTATTGAAACTTCGTTTTGCAAACAAAGTCGCAATACTAACTCACGAGATGAGTTAGAGACGCGGTGACAGAACCACGCAAACGCTTTGTCGCGAGTGAGAAAATTTACATTTTTTAGACAGGCCATACCGCGGACAAGCTGTTGCAATAGGCACGCAAGCCTTTCTCGAAAATTTTTATCGCATAAAAAAACCCCGGGTTTCCCCGGGGTTGTGTAACAAACATTTACAAATGTTTTATGCACTTAGCGCATTAGAACGTCACTGACCAACTATTGATATAGCCGACATCACCTGCAGCATTATCATTCACACGCAACTTCCAGGTGCCGTTCAACACTTCAGTCGACAGATTCAAGGTCACTGTCTTGTTGATGTTGTCGGTACCCGAACCGGTACGGTTGTGGATGTTGTACAAGCTGCCATCCGGAGCGACCAGGTCCACTTTCAAGTCGCCTTGATAGGTGTGCACAATGGCAACGGTTACCGAAGCATTGCTCGGCGCATTACCGGTACGGCCAGACACCGTGATTGGGCTATCGGTCGTGACATTGTCACTGATCGTGTAGTCCGCGGTGTTGGTGTAGGTTTGCACAGGTGTTCCGGTGTTGTAGCTACCGGTCAGGCTGACGCCGGAGAAAGTCGAGTAGGCTTTCAGACGAACGTAGTAGGTACCAGCTTGTGCAGTCGCGATGTTGCAGGTTTCCGCATTGCCCGAAGCATATGGACGGCAGTCATACACGCTGTCGGTAGGAGCACTACCAAACTTGACGTACATATCGGCATCACCGGTACCACCGGAGGTGACGAACTTCAGACCGGTTGCACCGGCTGGCACGACCATCGTGTAGTTCAGCGAAGCACCGGTGGCTGCACCAAGACCGGTTTTGGCAACACCATTGGTTAACACAGTTCCCGAAGTGCCGACGGTCACTGATTTCGTAACGGTGTTGGTAGCGCCGCCGTTATCGGTAACCGTCAGGCTTACGTTGTAAGTACCGGCTGTCGAATAGGTTTTGCTTGGGTTGGTTGCTGTTGATGTGGTGCTGTCACCAAAATTCCAGCTGCGCGATGCGATGCTGCCATCACTGTCGGTCGAGCTATCGGTGAAGGTAGCAGTCAAACCACTGACGCTAGAACTGAAGTTAGCGGTTGGTGCAACGTTGCCGCCACCGCCGCCAGCGGCATCAACCGCTGCTTTGGCATTGATGATGCCGGCACCGATTGGTTGCGATGGAGTTGACGGGAATGCACGTGCCGTTGTCTTGATCGATGTTTCGACTTGGGCCGGGGTATAAGCCGGCAGACTTACAGCAGCGCGACGACTTTGCATCAATGCGATAACGCCGGCCACATGCGGGGTTGCCATCGATGTACCGCTGTAGGAAGCATAGGTCTCTGAACCTGGACCTTGCGAGCCCGAGTTCAACGTCGAATTGATGGTCGAACCTGGAGCGGCGATATCAACGCCTGCGCCGTAGTTCGAGAAACTCGAGCGTGCACCGGTGCTGGTGATGGAACCAACGGCAATTACGTTGGCGCAGTTTGCCGGTGAAGAACCGGACACATTGGCGTTGTCGTTACCGGCTGCGATAGCGAGCGTGGTGCCGTTGGCAATTGCCGTATTGATCGCGGCTTGCGAAGTTGCACCGCAAGCACCCGAACCGCCCAGGCTGAGATTGATAACGTCAGCCGGGTTGGCATTGGCTGGAACACCACTAACAGTGCCACCCGATGCCCAGATCATTGCATCGGCGATATCGGAGTCATAACCACCGCAAGTACCGAGCACGCGTACCGGAACAATCTTGGCGTTGAAAGCCGTACCGGCAACACCTTGGCCATTATTGGTAACGGCAGCGACCGTACCTGCCACGTGCGTACCATGCCAGCTCGAGCCAGAAGCCACCGAACCGGTATAGCACTGACCTGCCGTTGTCCAATCGCCGGGATCGGCTGGATTGGAATCACGACCATTGCCGTCGTTGGAAACTGCTGTATCAATAATGAAGTCGTAACCCGGCAGAACATTGGCATTCAAATCGCTGTGACTGGTAATACCTGTATCGAGAACGGCAACAACCGAACCAGTACCCGTATTCACGTCCCAAGCTTCATTGGCCTTGATACCGCCTGCCGCATTGAAATAACCCCATTGCTGGCTGTAGTTAGTATCGTTTGGAGTGAGGCTGATACGGTTGAGGCGATCGATTTCCACATATTCGACATTAGGATTTTTCGCAATTTGCTGCATCAAAATCGTCGCGCCAGCGCGATCGAGTTTTTGCGAAGCGGAAATAACATCGGCACCTTGTGTCATGCGACGGAAATGCGCGACTGCCAATGGCTTGGCCGACTTGGTACGCACGCCGCTTTGCAGACGCGAAGATTCAATCATTTGGTGAGCACGGACAGAAGCGTCATTCAAAGCTTTTTTTACCGTGTCGACGCTTTGTGCTTCAGGTGTGCCTGCACGGTATTTGACGATGAAGCGGTCAAATTGTGTGTCGGATTGCAATGCACCCAGAAGGACGCGAGGTGCTGGTTGGGCATTGCCGGCAGCCATGGCAGCCGAGGCGCTAAGTGCAAGCACGGTTGCAACAACCAGCGTATTGCGACGAAGCGTATTAAGATTTTTGATAGTCACGTATTTGTATCCCCGAAAAAGTTGAAAGACCACCGCATGTGCGGCATGGATTACTTAAGCAACTCCGTTCGGACCCCCCACCCCCCAAACACACGCTCTCCCCTGCGAAGCGGTAGCCTCGACTGAGAGAGGTGGTAGAGCTTTCGTGCCCGCACGACGTGATTTAACACTCTGTAACATCACGTGACAGCGACGCTAACGTGACGTAGTTCACAGGTCACGCTGCGCTGCAACATAATCATTGGCCTGCTTTTTTCGTTGAATTTTTTTGACGATTTGAGCAACATCGAGCCATAAATCGCATTATTTACCATCATAAGAAAAGAAGTAAAAAAAACGTTGGCATTCATTTGCGCAAGAAACAAAATCTATTCATTCAGATATAAATTTTAGAAATTCTTTATCGACTGAATTTTTTATTCATTCACAAAGAAAAACCCGGCCGAAGCCGGGTTTTTTTGTAACTCGATAGCGATAGATTAGAACGTCACTGACCAGCTATTGATATAACCCACATCGCCTGCTGCATTGTCATTCACGCGCAACTTCCAAGTGCCGTTCAACAACTCGCTCGACAGATTCAATGTCATTGTCTTGTTGATGTTGTCGGTGCCCGAACCGGTGCGGTTGTGGATGTTGTACAAGCTGCCATCCGGAGCGACCAGGTCCACTTTCAAGTCGCCTTGATAGGTGTGAACGATCGCTACTGTGACCGATGCGGTGCTAGGTGCATTGCCGCTACGGCCAGACACCGTGATTGGGCTGTCGGTTGTGACATTGTCGCTAATCGCATAATCGGTAGTGTTGCTATAGGTTTGCGTAGTACCGCCACCGCCACCTGTTGCGTAGCTACCGGTCAAGCTTACGCCGGAGAATGCCGAATAGGCTTTCAGACGAACGTAGTACGTACCGGCTTGTGCTGTTGCGATATTGCAGGTTTCTGCATTACCCGAAGCATACGGACGGCAGTCATATACGCTGTCGGTAGGAGCACTACCAAACTTGACGTACATGTCGGCATCACCAGTACCACCTGACATCACAAACTTCAAACCGGTTGCGCCTGCTGGCACGACCAGGGTGTAGTTAACCGATGCACCGCTTGCAGCTGAAATACCCGTTTTAGCAACACCGTTGGTCAGAGGGCCACCCGTGCTACCGCCGCCGCCACCGCCTGCGCAAGAAACGCCGACCGAAGTGAATGCTGCAGTGACATCGGCCTTGGTGAAACCAAGATCGGTAGCCGCAGTTTCTACACCGCAAGCGCCTTGATTAAAAGTACTGCTTGAAGTCCAGTACAGATCATTTGCACGGGCAAATACCTGAAAGGCTTTTTTCGTATCCCAACCGGATTTTGTCGCAAGCAGATAGAACGCTTTGTTGTAGACGCCCGAAGAATAATGCACGTCCATCGAACTGGTGAAGTTGGCAGCATTGTCGATCGACTTGCCGTCTTGTGGCGGATTGTTCATGTAACGCAATGAACCGGTACCTTTGAAAATATCTGCACCTACCAACCAATCGTTCGTACCTTTCATGAAGAACTCGGCAGCTTCACCCGCCATATCCGAATACGCTTCGTTCATGCCGCCGGATTGACCGGAATACACGAGTGCCGAATTTTGCTCGGTGAAACCATGTGACACTTCATGCGAAGACACGTCGAGGCTGACCAACGGGTGGAAAGTCGATGCGCCATCGCCGAAACTCATTGCAGAACCATCCCAGAAAGCATTTTCATAATTGCTGCTGTAATGCACTTTCATCGAAAGCTGGAATGTCAAAGGTGCTTTACCGATGTATGACTGGTACATGTTGTAAATCACGCCGCCGAAATAATGCGCATCGTTGAGTGGTGCATAGGCACCGTTGATGGCTTTGACAGTATTGCGTGGGCAGGTATACGAAAATGCGGTTGAACCCGATGTACCACCGTTCAAGTTAACGGTTTTGACATTGGCGTTATTCATCGTGCAGGTAGTGCCACTTTGAGTAACATCCATGTAACCGTAGGTGGTGCCGTATTCATACTGGCCAGTCTTGGCGTTGCCGCCGGGACCTGTACCGACCAAAGCATGCGTCAAACCTTCCCATTGTTTCAGCACGCGGCCAGTTTTCGCATCGAGAATGACGGTAGGACGGGTAGGTGCGCCGCCACCTGGACGATCGGCAAAAAAAGTGACGACATAAGCCATGCGGGCTTTGTTGTCATCCCCGATATAAATCATTTGACGCGCATCTTCGCGCTCGGAAATCATCGAAGAAAGGCGATTACCGAGGCGTGCCGATTTCGCGAGCCCAAGAGCGCGGCCTTTTTCTATAACTTTAGCGCCGGGCTGCAGATCAAGATCCAGGCCGCCGACAACGCGACCGAACATGCTTTTCACGGAACCCAGCTTGGTTTCGCTCACGATGACTTGTTCGCCCCATACCGGCACGCCACGGAAAGTTTGCTGATAACGGTAATGACGAGTGCCGTCTTTATCGGTATCGCTTGTCAGAACCTGAAGCTTTGAATCGACATCCAGGCTGATCAATTCAGCGTGACGCTCTTTCGCTATTTTGGCGACGCCGCCTGCTTTTGCACTGGCAACCTGATACTGCGAATTGAGTTGTGCGACGTTTTGTTTTTGTAGATCAACGCGTGTTGCGGCATTCGCAGATACTGCAGCAAATGCAAGCAATAATGGCGAAAGAGCAATGACGCCCCTCGCACGATGGCGATTCAATTTCATGTTGCGATGTCCCCGGTAGTAGAAGTAAAAAAACCGCTTATGCGGCAATGTTTTTATTTAAACTTCGTCCGGCCCCCACCCCCCGACACTCACGCACTTACCTGCAAAGCCGAAGCCTTGTTCGAAAGTAGGAGTGTGGACTTGCGTGCCCGGACGGCGTGATGAACATCACAATTCATCACGCACATGGAACCTAACGTGACGTGGCTTACAGGTCACGTTGCATTGCAACATAAGAAAGATTTTGATTAATTTGTTGAATTTAATTGACGTGAGCTATGGGTTAACACATTAAACTCAACAAATCAGATTCATCCGAAGGTTTTGAATGGCTTTGGTTTTCGCAGGTGCGCAAACGCTCCAAACAAAATCATCAATGGTCCGCCGTAATAGGAGACCTTGATAATCGCGGGAACTTCCTTGAACAGATGACTGAGTGCCGTGTACGCGTTCTCATTCATTGTCGCGAACAGACTCCCCACTTGACCTTGGGCATACAGCGCTGCCGATTCTTGATAGCCGGACATATCCAGAAGCCCCTGGCCCGCCGTGATATAGCACCAGGCAATAAAACTAAATGTGGAAGCGCGTTCTCGTACAAGCGAACCCACCTCTTCGGTACTCGCCAGTCCTCCCCAAAAATAAAGGCTATGGGCCAACATGACGAAGCCAAGAATAAGACAAAGTGGTACCCAGACACGTTTCATCAGCATTCCCCCTTTTTGATTCATGGCCGTTTTATAACATACCGGTTTCCAGCCGTGCTGCATCCGACATCATGCTCTGATTCCAAGGCGGATCAAATACCAGGTCTACATCGGCTTCAGATACTGTCGGAACACGTTCCACTTTCGTACGCACGTCGTCAACCAAAATATCGCCCATGCCACATGCTGGCGCAGTCAGGGTCATTTTGATATTCACCTTGCGGCTGCCATCTTCAAGACGCTCGATATCACAGTCATAAACCAGACCAAGCTCGACGACATTGATCGGAATCTCGGGGTCGAAACACGTCCGTAATTGTTTCCAGACCAACACCTCGACGGCATCATCGTCGGCTTCGTCATCAAGCTGCAATGCTGCTGGCAACTCCTTGCCCAGAGCATCGGCATCTTCGCCGGCAATACGAAATAAATTGCCTTCGACGAAAACCGTAAATGAGCCGCCGAGTGCCTGCGTGATATAGCCAACACTGCCTGCAGGCAACGTTACTTTTTCACCTTGTGGCACGAGTACGGCTTCGCAATCTCGTTCAAACTTGACTGGTTCGCTGGTTCGGGAATAACTCACGGTGTTCCTATCGCGGTATACGAAGATGAGCTATTTTAACGTTTGTTGACCCCGGGACGACGTTTTGTCAGAAAAATCTAGTAAATCATGGCTTTGGCCGGCACTTGCATGGTGCTTGGGCGTGCTGGGGATGATCGGAATCTGGCTCGGGGTCAGTATCTGGCTTGATGCACCTTGCATATGGATGGCAATTCTTGCCGTATTCGATATTGCTCTGATAATGCGTTTCGCCGGTGTCGATGCAGGCTGGTGGCGATTTCTTGGAGTTTTATCCGGGGCAACAATTATCTTGATAGCCAGTCAATGGCTTATCGCTGCGAATGCATTTGGCCTCGTACTGGGACTTTTCCCGCTCGAAGCTGCGCAAATGGTAGGCCCGGTCTTGGTTTGGGAGTTTAGTCGCTTACGGATTCATCACACCGATACAATTTATCTGGTCGTAGCCGTTATTTTGGCATGGCGTCTGGGATTACGACGCCCGAAATAAAACATCGCGCCGAGGCGCGATGTTTTTGAAGCAAATTCTGGAAATTGATCAATGTCCGCCATCTAGTGATTTCAATTCCGAAATCAATTGCGCTATCGCTGCCCCGCCATCGCCATACAACATGCGCGTGTTGTCCTGATAAAACAGGGCATTCTCAATACCGGCAAAACCGGTACCCTTGCCGCGTTTTATCACGATGGTATTTTTCGATAGCGACACATCCAGAATCGGCATGCCGTAAATCGGCGATGCCGGATCGGTTTTTGCGACCGGATTCACCACGTCATTTGCACCGATCACCAGGCTGACATCGGTATTCGGGAATTCCGGATTGATATCATCCATATCGGCAATCAAGTCATATGGAACGCCAGCTTCTGCCAGCAGCACGTTCATATGACCCGGCATGCGACCTGCAACCGGGTGAATCGCGAATTTCACTTTGACGCCACGCTTCATCAATTGCTGCGTGAGCTCCCAGACTTTGTGCTGCGCCTGTGCGACGGCCAAGCCGTAACCGGGAACAATCACTACACGCTCGGCATAAGCCATCATCGCTGCGACATCGCCGGCTTCGATCGGCTTCTGTGCACCGGTAATTTCTTGCTGCTCACCACTCGCACCAAAATTACTAAACAACACACCGCTGATCGGCCGGTTCATCGCTTTCGCCATCAACTGCGTCAGCATCGTACCCGCGGCACCCACCACCATGCCGGCGATGATCAAGGCTTCGATACCCAACACATAGCCTTCGAATGCAACCGCCAAACCGGTCAATGCGTTGTACAGCGAGATAACGACCGGCATATCGGCGCCGCCAATCGGCAATGTCATCAACACACCGAACAACAAAGCTGCGGCAAAGAATCCGATGATGAGTGGTTGCTGCAGCGAAAACACGACGAAAATACCAAGCAAAACAGAGGCGAGAAACACCAGGCCATTAAACAATTGCTGACCTGGAAAAGTGAATCGCTTATCCATGCGGCCATCGAGTTTGGCCCAGGCAATAATCGAACCTGTCAGCGAAATCGAACCAATCAAGCCACCGACGACGGCCAATACCAAGGTCGTTTGCGATGGCGTTTCGGCGGTGTTGCCGGAAAATTTCATCAACTCGATAAAACCGATCGCCGCTGCCGAACCACCGCCGAGACCGTTATACAAAGCCACCATTTGCGGCATATCGGTCATCGCGACTTTTTTGCCGGATATCCAGGCAACGGCAGTGCCCAATACAACGGCCACTAAAATCAAAGCCAGATTATGCAGACCGGGCGTCAGAAAAGTGGCGAGCGTCGCCAGCAACATGCCGACACCCGCCCATTGGATACCACTGCGCGCTGTCACTGGCGACGCCATACGCTTGATGCCGAGAATGAACAGCAGCGCGGCGCCCAGATAACAGGCATCGACCAGAATTGGCAAGAAGGACTCCATTACTTATCTCCTTCTTTCTTGCTGGACTTGAACATTTCCAGCATGCGCTCGGTCACCACATAACCGCCTGCGGCATTACCCGCGCCCATCAGTACGGCAATAAAGCCGATGACTTTTTCGAATGTGGTATCGGCATGCCCCAGCACCACCATCGCGCCGACCAGCACGATCCCGTGCACGAAGTTCGAGCCCGACATCAGTGGTGTATGAAGAATTACCGGAACCCGACCAATAATTTCATAGCCGGTAAATGCGGCCAGCATGAAGACATAAAGCGCCAGAAAACCATCCATTAGTTCAAACTCCACGATGTGCTGGGCTAATCATAACCGTTAGCTGAATATTCTGGGCAATAGGTCAACGATTTTAACGGTCTGGCGTTTTTACCGTTGCCCACAACGAAAGGAAACGGCACTATGAAATCCATGTTTTGGCTCTCGATTCCACTATTGCTCTGCGCCGGCCTTACCCAGGCTGCTGATCGTGGCGACCGTATGGAACGCCGCTGGGATCATCGCGGTGACGTAATTGATGCACGCCTCGATGCCAGAGCCGCACGACAAGATGCGCTCGGTCATGAACACCGCGCAAACAAACTTGATCGCCGAGGCGACCGAATCGATGCACGTTACGACCGCATAGGCCAACGTCGCGAGAACCGCTTTGACCGTCGCCATCATTAAAATGGTATTCGAGCAAAACGGCTCGAACGATATCGCCGCCAATGAAGCGGCGATTCGTTTACCCGCCACGCTGGATGAATTTCTGGCCGGTGTCGAACGCCGTGCATTCCGGATGGCCGAGCTGGCACTCGGTCACCGCGAAGATGCAATGGATGTCGTGCAGGACACAATGATCAAACTTCTGCAATATCGCAACAAACCAGCGGCCGAGTGGTCGCCTTTGTTCTGGAGCATCTTGCGCCGGCAGCTAACCGACAAGCATCGTCGCAATGCCGTCAAGAAACGCGTGATGCAATTCTTCGGCAAATCCGACGAAAAAGATGAAGACCCGATCGAAGCATTGCCCGATCACAATGAAGATCCATTGCGTCGCCTGACCGATGACAGTTCGTGGCAGGCATTGAGCAAGGCTGTGCGTGCACTTCCTGCCAGGCAACGTGAATGTTTTTTATTGCGTGAGCTGCAAGGCTTGAGCGTTCTGGAAACTGCCGCTGCCATGGGCTGCTCCGACGGCTCGGTAAAAACCCACTTATCGCGTGCGATGAGTGCACTTAGAATTCACCTGGAGGACTGGCAATGAACAGTCATGATCCTATTGCAAATAAATCCCGTGCGACGTTCGAGCATGCGGTTGCAACGCTCGATGTTGCAACGGCGAATCGCCTTCGTCTAATGCGTCGCGACACGTTGTCGCAGCAAGCGCCAAACCGGTTCAAGGCATTCTTGATCCCTGTGTCGGCCAGCCTCGCAATTGCACTTGGCGTAGCGATTTTCCTGCCGCAATTTCAGGCCACGAAAGCCGTTACCGAACAAGATACCGTTTATATTTCCACCGAAGATGATGCCGATGCGGAAATACTGACGTGGCTGGCGGATGCTCCGGTCGAAGTTTCATCCCATTTGAAAGGTAGTTTGTAATGTTGCGCACCGTATTTTTTGCTCTGTGCCTGTTTACCAGTAGCGCCTATGCGCTGCAGGCGGATGTTCCGCAAGGCGTCACCGTGCCGAGCTGGAAACAATTGAGTGCCGAACAGCAAAAAGACCTGGAACATTTTTCACAGCGCTGGGATTCGATGCCGGCATCGCGCCGCGTGCAAATCCTGGAACGTTATGATCGCTGGAAAAAACTTCCGCCTCATAAACGCGAGGCGCTGCGCGAAGGCGTACAGAATTTCCAGGAAATGACGCCAAGGCAACGCCAGAATATGCGCGAAAGCATGCGTTATATGCGAACCCTGCCGCCGGAAGAACAAAAAAGATTGCGCCGACTCTGGGCGTCGCTCACACCGCAACAGCGTACTCAATGGCTGGAAGCCGGCGGCCCGGGTATTGCCCCGGAGCCGAAGTTGTAACTCATCAGGATTTATTGACGCCGTCATGCGTCAAACAGGTTTTCGCAATCAACTCATCCTCCCAATCGAGCTTGAATGCGCCTTCCTTGTCGATCATCAATGACAGGAAGTTGAATACATTGCGCGCATACATTTCACTCGCATGCATCGCTCCCTGGCTGGCAAGGTTAAGCGGGCCGGAAATCAGCACACCTTGGGTTTCATAGTTCTCGCCCGGCTTGGTTAATTCGCAATTGCCACCGGTTTCAGCCGCCAAATCAACAATCACGCTACCCGGTTTCAGATTCGTCACCATGGCCGCAGTAATAATTTTCGGGGCTGGACGCCCCGGGATGGCAGCCGTCGTCACGATCACATCGACATTTTTAAGATGTTCGCCGAGACGACGCTGCTGCTCGGCACGTTCTTCGTCGGTCAATGCACGAGCATAGCCGCCCTCGCCTGCAGCCGACACGCCAAGGTCGAGAAATTTACCGCCGAGTGATTCAATCTGCTCGCGGGTTTCCGGCCGCACGTCAAAGCCTTCGACCTGCGCGCCCAGACGTCGTGCCGTTGCGATTGCCTGCAAACCGGCAACGCCTGCGCCGATGATCAATACCTTCGATGGACGAATGGTACCGGCTGCCGTTGTCAGCATAGGAAAGAATCGTGGCGCCAATTGCGCTGCCATCAATACGGCTTTGTAACCTGCCATGCCTGCTTGCGATGACAGCACATCCATCGCTTGCGCACGCGTCGTACGCGGCAATTTTTCCAGCGGGAATGCACTGATTTTTTTATCGATAAAACTTTGCACACGTGCGGGATCGGCATGCGGTGCCAGCAAGCCCATCACCACCGCTCCGGATTTCAATATTGCCAAATCCGAATTCGGGGGAGTTTGCACGCAAACCAGGATATCTGCCGTCGCAAGTATTTCATCGCGCTTGTCTGAAATTTCCGCACCGACATAACTTTCGTCGGTGAAATGTGCCGCCAAACCAGCGCCGCGTTCAATCAGGACACGGGTTTTGAGCGCGAGCAATTTCTTGCATGTTTCCGGTGACAGAGCCGCACGGCGTTCACCCGGTGCTGTTTCTTTGACAAAAGCGATTGTGACCGACATGCGATATCCCCAAGACAATGCCCCGCTCATTAGCGGGGCGATTGGGAGATGCTACCGGATTTAACGCTGCTCCATCAATAAATCGAAGTATTTATCGAGTGCTAGCTCACGCTACCAGAAAGGATTAGCCTGCTTCGGTCTTCAAGCGGCCCATGACACTTTGCATGGCTTGATCGAACAGGTTTTCCTGTTCGCGCACTACCAGCTTGCCTTGTTTCTTCATCGCGGCCAATTCTTCGAGCGAAGCAACCAGCACACGGACGCCACGACGGTTGACGAACATCAGGCGCGAAGAAATCGGGCTGATCCAGGAAAGTTTTGCCGGATGCAATTTGTCGTCATCGGCGGTGAGGTGAACCCACATGCCAACCGCCAGATTACGCAGGACCGGAATATCTTCAACGTCATAATCGAGATTGTCTTTGTTGGAAACAACTTCCAGCAAAGGTTTGCGTTCGTCAATTACTGCAGCAGCCGGAATTTCAACGGTTGCCGGTTGTGGCAGCATCGATTCCATACTGATCTGCAATCCTCGGATTGTTTGATGGGCAGATTCGCCGGTCACGCCCGAACTCGACAACACCGTTTCAAGCGGTTCCCGCATATTATTGAGAGACGATGCAATCGTGTTTCGCTTTTGATTGCTTTCGCTCGGCAGCAATTCGAGCAAAGCATCCGCCACACCGAGCGCGGAATTCCAAGGGGCACTACCAGGGCCTTCGCGCAATGCAATCATCGACAAGTGGTGTGCCCAGCTACGGCTGAAGAAATCGTCCATTGCCGGCGGCAAATTCAAACCGGAAACGCGTTTCGACAATTCGGCAGTTGCCAGTGTACGAGCTTGCTCCAGACGTTCCTGACCACGCTGTGCTTCGGTAGCACGACGCTCTGCCAATTCCATCCGACGACGGTGCTGGTCAAGGAAGCTACGCAGTTCTTGTTCCAGCGTTTCGAAGATAGCAATGTCTTCATTGAAATCCGCAACCAGCGTATCAACAGTGTTTTCTGCCTTATTAAGCAGTTCGCGTTCTTGCGGACCTTCGCCTTTATTGCCTTCCACCGCTTCAGCCAGCGAGTTCAACAAACGACGGGCCGGGTGGCCTTTGTTCATGAACATACGGCGATCGATAACGGCGGCTTTTACATATGGAACGACCAAGCGCGACATCAGGCTGCGTGCCAATTGTTCAAAATCGCGTTCGTCGAACAACACGTCAAACAACATGCCAACTAAATCAACGGCATCTTCATCATCCGGGCTCAAGCGAACCTGGTCTGCAGGCAAGCCAATATTTTTGGCACTACGGAGCATTTCGTGTTTCAGGTCATGCGCAAGCGAAACCTTTGGATCTTGCATTGCAGCTTCAACGGCTTGCGGTACCTGTCTTTGCAACATCGAAAGCACCGACATCATTTCCGGCATGGCCATCGGACGCGCATTCGGATTGAAGGCATAGCCCGGTCCGCCGGCTGCTTTGTCACTAGCAGCCATTTGCGGCCTGAAGGCGTGCAACATATCGCACAAAGCTTCAAACATTTGCTTGTCATCTGCCGCACTCTGCGGACGCCGTGCAACGGGGGCTGGAGCAGGCTCGGGTGCAGCAGCGTTCACGGGGCGAGGATTGCCGAGTTCGGCGCGAATACCCGCTGCGGACATGCGTGCATTTAACTCGGTCAGCAAACTGCCAAGGCTTTGCACTAATTCACGTTCGAAATATTTGTACAGAACAACTCGCACACTGGACGGCAATTGCACGTCGCGTTGTGCGACATAAATGGAATTAGCCAAACTGGTGGCACTCAATGGATTCAATTCGGCGGGCAAGGTCCGCAAGCCAACCAAAGCACCAAAGCGTTGTGCAATGACATCAAGCGCCGGGCCGTGTGCATTATTGATTGCTTCAACGACGAATTCGGATGCCAGTTGCACTTCCAACTCGTCATCGGCAACCAGACTCAAAACCTGTCCGGATGCCAGTGGCGATTGGGTACCCACTCGCATAGACTCAAAGCCGCTTTCGAAATGCCGTTTGAAACCATTTTCCAATGCAGTACGTGCAACACGCAGCATGCGCATTGAATCCATATGCTGTGGGCCAGCCATCCCTTCTTCTTTCTGGGCAAGATCAAACAAGCGGTCGTCCGCTTTTCCTAAAACACGGCCCAACACCATAGTCAAATGGCTTATGGTGTGTTTACGCAAGGTGTTAAAAAGCTCCGGATCGTTTTGATACGATCTTTCACCTTGCACTTGGAAATCGTTCTGGCTCATACGTTACTCTTGGGTGGACTCTTGGGGGGAAGAGAGCTTTTGGCAAGGCTAAAATAAGTGGTCGTACAAATATAATCTGTGAGCGACCTCTCATTTTTTCGCATAATCGCATTGGATGTTAATATTTGTTACATGAATCTCATAAATATACTCGACCAACGCAGATCTACGCCCTCACGTACGCTTCAAGGCCCCGGTCCAGAGGCCTCCGAAGTCCACAAAATGCTGAGCTCCGCGCTGAGGGTACCAGATCATGGCAAGCTAGTGCCGTGGCGCTTTTTGAGGATACAAGGCGATACCCGTTTAGCTCTGGGCAAGCTTCTGGCGGAACGCGCACTGGAAATTGACCCAAATGCGCCGAACGCCGTAATCGAAAAGGACCGAGCGCGCTTTTCATTTGCACCCGTGATAATCACGGTAATCGCGCGACTTACGCCGAATCACAAAATCCCGGTGCAAGAACAAATTCTATCCGGCGGCGCTGTCTGTTTTGCCTTGCTGCAAGCTGCGCAAGCACTAGGCTATGGCGCGCAATGGCTAACTGGCTGGCCTGCCTACGATCCCGTCATCACGGCAAAACTTGGCGTTACTGAAAACGAACGCATTCTTGGTTTTATCCACATCGGCAATGTCAGCGAAATTGCACCCGAACGCGTAAGACCAAAAGTGGAAGATTTGTTGAGCGATTTAAGCCTGTGAGCTCGCCAACGACCTATCTGATTGACTCGAGTCTCTACATATTTCGTGCCTGGCATTCAATGCCGCCGGAATTCAACGATATCCATGGCCAACCCGTCAACGCGGTGCATGGCTTTACTCGTTTCGTACTCGACTTCGTTGAAAAAGTGAAACCGCAACGTTGCGCTTTTGCTTTCGATGCCTCGCTGGAAAGTAATTATCGAAACGAGCTGTATCCCGCCTACAAGGCCAATCGCGAACCTGCGCCGGACGAGCTAAAACAGCAATTCGCATACTGTCAGGAAGTGTGTGCCGCGCTTGGATTTCCGGTATTGGTCGATGGCCATTACGAAGCCGATGACTTAATCGGCACCGCTGCAAAATTATGTCGCGAAGCCGGCCACAGCATCACGATTATTTCTGCCGACAAAGACTTGTCGCAATTGCTGGATACCGGTGATTCGCAATGGGACTTTACCCGCAATGATCGTTGGCATTGCGATGGCGTGAAGGCGCGTTACGGCGTGCATGCACATCAGATTGCCGACTATCTCGGACTTACCGGCGATGCCGTCGATAATATTCCCGGCGTTCCCGGTATCGGACCGAAGACCGCAGCGACCTTGCTCGGACACTTCGGTAGTCTTGATGCATTATTGGAACGCGTAGCAGAAATTCCGTATTTGCGCATACGCGGCAGCGCGCAACACGCAGAACGGCTGAAAGAGCATCGCGAAATTGCATTACTGTCGCGACAACTCGCTACCGTTATTTGCGACGTGCCGTTGCCGGAATCATTTGCCTTGGCGACGCGAGGCAGCGTACAGCGCGACTTGCTGATTCCGCTTTGCGAAAAATTGCGCTTTGGTCCGATGACGCGTCGTCGATTACTGGAATTGCCGTTAGAATAAGTCATGGATCGCACCGACACACTCTTTGAAGGCCATTATCTGCGTTTGAAAAAACGCGATGACTGGGAATATGCCGAACGCACGAATGCCGGCTCTGCAGTGATCATCGTTGCGGTGACGCCGGACGACAATCTATTGTTTGTCGAGCAATTCCGCGTACCAATGAATACCAACACGATCGAGATGCCTGCAGGTTTAGTTGGCGACCTGGACGAAAACGATACGATCGAAATTGCCGCCAAACGCGAGTTACTCGAGGAAACCGGTTGGCAGGCCGATGAAATCCAGGTCTTGATGATTGGCCCAAGCTCGGCCGGCATGAGCAACGAGATGATAGCCTTCGCACGCGCCCGAAAGCTGACAAAAATCAACGCCGGTGGTGGCGACGCCAGCGAAAATATCACCGTCCACGAAGTGCCGGTAAAAGATGCACCACGCTGGCTCGCGCAAAAAATGGCCGATGGTTATTCGATGGACCCAAAGTTATGGGCAGGCCTGTGGTTGCTCGATAAAAATCCGGATGGCAGCGCAGTTGACTGACAAGCCTGCAAAAAGCGGACATTTAAGGCACGAACGCCAAACAAGCACGCAACAATCTCAACGAACGACGCGATCATCGAGCCGAGTTAAACCTGATTTGCCATGCGCCACTCTCGTGGCGACATATCGCAACGCGCTTTGAAGGCGCGCGAGAATGCCGCGACGCTGCCATAACCCAATTCATCGACAATTTGCTTGAGTGGCTGACCCGAGCGCAAGCGTTGTTGTGCGAGGCTAAAACGCCATTGCGCGAGATAGTCGACCGGCGTGATATCGAGAATTTTCCTGAAATTCGCGGCATAGACGCTTCGTGACATACCGGCTTCTTTCGCCAACTTTTCGAGCGACCAATCCAGTGCCGGATTGGCATGCATCGCTACCAGTGATTTGGCAATTTGCGGATTTGCCATGCCAGCCAACACACCACTTTCGATATGATCTCGCCCCATCAGCCAACGGAAAATATTGACGAGTACGACTTCGAACAATCGGTCGACGATGACTTGACGTCCGCAACGTTGATTGAACGCCTCGCGAAATAAAATATCGAGCAATACCTTCGCATCATCGAGTTCCGACAATGGCAAAATAAAAAATGCCGGCAGCGATTGCACGAGCGGATTGTTCAAGCCGCCGTTAAATTGAATATGTGCGCATGTAAGCGCTGCTCCGGTTTTCGTGTCGGCAATAAATCGATGGAAATGCGGTCTCGGATAAAACAACAAGCTCGGTTCGTCAACCGAAATGATCGAAGCTTTGTGATGCTCGATTTGCAGTTTGCCGCTTTGCAATAAATGCAGCTGACCCAATCCTTTCTGCGGTTCAAAATCATTGATGCCGCAGAGCGCGCCAGAGTGAAACATCCGGGCAGAGACGGTGAAATGCTTTAGCAGCGCTTCCAAACGATCCATAGAGTCAGGACTAAAAGTTAAATAATCAGGATTAATAATAGCATTTAATCCCGAACTCTTGGGCAAACTTCTCTCCGTGCCAAGTGCACGCCAATCCAACCCATCTGTGAGGAAATCCCATGTCACGCGTTCAATTAATCAATGCCGCCGATACCACTGCCGACCGTAAGGCCCTACTCGATCAGGTCAATCAAGCGTTCGGAACCATCCCGAATATGTTCAAAGCCACTGCCAATTCACCTGCCTCGTTAAAAAGCATGTGGGGCGCATTCGGTGCCATGGGTAAAGGCGTCATTGGAACAAAACTAGGCGAAAAAATTGCCGTCGCCGTCGCCAATCGCAATCAGTGCGAATACTGCCTTGCGGCACATACGTATATCGGCAAAGGAGCGGGCATCAGTGTGGATGAATTGCATGCAGCACAGTCTGGACAATCGTCCGACCCGAAGACCGCGGCGGCATTAAGCTTCGCGCTGAAGCTGGTCAATCATCGCGGACAGGTATCGCACGCCGATACACAGGAACTGCGCGACGCTGGATTCAATGACGAGCAAATCGTCGAAATCATTGCGCATGTCGCACTGAATTTGTTCACCAATTACATCAATATCGCACTGGATGTTCCGGTCGATTTTCCGATGATTCAACTTCGCGACGCTGCTTGATACTTGAATGGGTTTCTCTGTGTGGATACCGCTTCGCGGTATCCACACAGCAAGCATCAACGATAGCTATCAGTCGCTTCGATCAAGGCAGATGCATTTTCGGGTTCAAATGCCGAATGTCCCGATGCAGGCGAAATCATCAATTGCGCTTCTGGCCACACCTTGTGCAAATCCCAGGCATTGGCAATCGGACAAACCACGTCATAACGACCATGGACGATCACGCCCGGAATACCTTTTAACTTGTGTGCGTCGCGCAATAATTGTCCTTCGACTTCGAAAAATCCGCCGTTGACGAAATAATGATTTTCGATACGGGCAAAACTCAAGGCGAAATGCGCGTCCTGATGACTGTTGATAAAATCTTCGTCTTGAAGAAGGAAACTGGTCGACGCTTCCCAGATTGACCAGGCCTGTGCCGCAGCCAATCGAACACTTTCATCTTCCGAAGTCAGACGGCGGTGATAGGCGGAAATAATATCGCCACGTTCCACTTCCGGAATCGGTTCCAGATACTTCTCCCAGGCATCCGGAAACAAGCGCGAACAACCTTCCTGGTAAAACCATTCCAGTTCCCAGCGACGCAACAGGAAGATTCCGCGCACCACCAATTCAGTCACGCGTTCAGAATGTTTTTCGGCATAGGCCAACGCCAATGTCGAACCCCAGGAACCGCCAAATACTTGCCAACGATCGATACCCAGGTGTTCGCGTAATTTTTCGATATCGTCAACCAAAGTCCAGGTCGTGTTATCGACCAGATCCGCGTGCGGCGTCGAACGTCCTGCACCACGTTGATCGAACAAAATAATTCGATATGCACGTGGGTCATGAAAGCGGCGAATCTTCGCGCCGCAACCGGCACCCGGGCCACCGTGCAAAATAACGACCGGTTTGCCTTCAGGATTGCCGCATTGTTCATAATAGATCCGGTGACGGGAATCGACATTCAAGAAACCGGAGTCGAACGGTTCAATTTCGGGGTACAAAGTGCGCATGCTGCCTCCTGATGAATATCAATAGTTTAACAGTCACGGTCGCGGGGCTTGCGAGTTTCCCCACTTCGGTTATGCTCATGGCTTATGGACATGCCCACCAAGCACTTAGCGATCGTGGGCGCTGGGAGTCACCGCCCCCCGGCAGGCACACTGCCCCCTCACGAAAGCCCCTATCCGCGAGTTCTATCGCTGGATGCGCATGGTCGAATTCTGGATTGGATGCATTGGCAGGATGCGGTTTGTCTATACGTGCGAGGCGCGGTCTCCTGGACACTGGGTGAGCCCTGCCTGACAGTTCACGGTGGCCATAATCGCTTTACCGGCGAACAAAGCGTGATCGACCTGCATCCCATTGTCGCTGCACGTGGTCATGCCAAGAACATGGCGATTTCGCCAACGCCCGCGCTTACCAATACCGCGCTTTTTGCGCGTGATGGCTCTCTGTGCATGTATTGCGGCAAGGAATACAGCCGGCATTCGTTGACTCGGGATCATGTAATGCCGATATCAAAAGGCGGCCGTGATATCTGGGAAAATGTCGTTTGCGCCTGCTTCCATTGCAATTCGAAAAAGGGTGGTCGTACCCCTCAGCAAGCCGGAATGCCTTTACTGGCTGTACCGTTCCGCCCAAGCTGGGTCGAGCATTTGATTCTGTCAAACCGCCATATCCTGGCCGATCAAATGGCCTTCCTGAAAAACCACCTGCCTAAACGCAATCGCGGCCTGAGCTGACTCGGGACAGACCAGGCATTTTCAATTGGCACGGGCTTTTCGTAACAAGAATTAACCCTGCTCAAAGCCTTTGATATCAAGGCTTTGAATACGATGCCAAGCTCGTTAGTGTGCTTTGGTTCACGCCCCCTGAAAACAACATTGACGAAGCCCATCCCCGCGGCCAAACTTCGGTTATATTCAAGTGTCGAACATGACACCTATGTTTTTTGGGGATTGCGTCAATGAATGCCAACACGGTTTGTTTTTCAGGGTTTTCGCGAGAAGACGAAGTTCAAGTGCTCTCGGCATTTGACCAAGCCAATATGCGTTTGCCGAATCGCTGGGTAGCGACAACCGAAAAAGAAGCCGAATTAATCGTTATCGATATGGATACCGTTTACGGCCATATGACATGGCTTAAAGCCAATGCCGACGGCAAAATCACGGCTGCGGTCACCACCTCCGGTCGGGCCGAGGCAAATCACGTTCTACCGCGTCCGGTAACGATGGATAGCTTGATACAACTGCTTGGCCAACTTTCCAATCAGACTCCGAGCATTGCACCGATCGCACGCACTACCGGCCAACAAGCTGCGATGCCTCCCGTTGAAACGCCAAGCGCCAGAACGACTGGCACGCAAGCGGCCGTTTCGAATGCGAGAACAACGGGGACGCAAACGGCAATCACTGCAGAACAACCTGCCACGCCGGCTGCCAGCCCCCGCACCACGACCGGCACACAAGCCGCCATGCCTGCCATGGGTCCAAAAGCATTGAAATTACTGGATTTCCTGAAACCAGGCGTATTGGGCGGTCCGGTCAAAATACAATTGAATGACGCACCCTTGCTGGTAATTGACACCACGCGCCAGGTTTATCTGGGTAGCAACTCGTTGAAGCCCTATATGGTTTATGGCTCGGCAACCCTGACCGAATCGGACTTTCTCGCGATTGATGACGATGAATTTGAACAGCTAAGCAAACAACTTGGCGGCTCTCATCCGTTATCCCGTCTGTCCTGGCTTGCTGGCCTGGTTGTCGGAAACGGCCATTTGCTACCGGCTTACAACCCAAACAGTCTGTTCAAATTGAGCAAATGGCCGCAAACCGAGCGTGAATTCCCGAAACACTTTCGCATTGCAACGGTCATGATGAAAGGTCCGGCCAAGTTGACCGATATCGCCGAACAATCAGGCGCCACCTTGGCTGATGTTACCGATTTTGTGAACGCCAACTTGATCAGCGGGCACGCCAGCGTCTGAATTAAGTAATTTCAAGGGTTTTTAACTTGCCCTCTCGACTGGGGCGCGGGACAATTCACACATTACGTGAAGTCCTTAAGAAGTCATTGATGAATGCCGAGCGTTATCCCTACTTGTCGAAAATCAGCGTTCCGGCTGATTTGCGACAATTTTCCGACACCGAATTACCTGCCATTGCCGATGAATTGCGTGCGTACCTGATTGAAACCATCAGCAGTGTCGGCGGTCATTTTGGCGCCGGCCTTGGCGTGATCGAACTTACGGTTGCCCTGCATTATCTGTACAACACGCCAGAAGACAGAATCGTCTGGGATGTCGGCCATCAATGCTATCCGCATAAAATTCTGACCGGGCGTCGCGACACCATTCACACCGTCAAGAAAAAAGACGGCATCGCGCCGTTTCCAAAACGCGACGAGAGCGAATACGACACTTTCGGTGTAGGCCATTCTTCCACTTCGATTTCAGCTGCACTCGGCATGGCGATTGCACTGCAACGCCAAGGCGATGACCGCCAGGTTGTCGCCATTATCGGCGATGGTGCAATGACAGCGGGCATGGCTTATGAAGCCTTGAATCATGCCGGCGGCATGGATCCCGAACCGAATATTCTCGTCATCTTGAATGACAACCGGATGTCGATTTCGGAAAACGTCGGCGGCCTGACAAAAATGCTCGGCCGCATGATGAGCAGCCCGACCATGAATGCGATGCGCGAAGGCGGCAAAAAAATTCTCGGTGACAAACGCACGAATCCGGCTGCGCGTTTTGTACGCCGCTGGGAAGAGCACTGGAAAGGCATGTTTGTGCCATCGACCTTGTTCGAGGAAATGGGTTTTCATTATTCCGGCCCCGTTGACGGCAATGACATCAACGCATTGGTGAAAACCATGCGCACGATGCAAACCCTGAAAGGCCCGCAATTGCTGCACGTGATTACGACCAAAGGCAAAGGTTACGATCTGGCCGAAGACGATCAAATCGAGTATCACGCAGTAGCTCCGTTTGATCCCACTATCGGCATCGTGAAAAAAAATACGCCGAGCAAACCGACTTACACGCAAATTTTCGGTGACTGGTTGTGCGATATGGCAGCTTCGGATGAAAAATGCCTTGGCATTACACCGGCGATGCGCGAAGGCTCTGGCCTGGTGCGTTTTTCGCAGGAATATCCATTGCGTTATTTCGATACCGCGATTGCCGAACAACATGCTGTCACCTTCGCCGCCGGCATGGCCTGCGAAGGTGGCAAACCGGTCGTCGCGATTTACTCCAGTTTCTTGCAACGCGCCTATGATCAATTGATTCACGATGTCGCCTTGCAAAATCTCGATGTACTTTTCGCGATTGACCGCGCAGGCGTTGTCGGTCCGGATGGTGCAACCCATGCCGGCAGTTTCGATCTGAGCTTCCTGCGCTGCATTCCCAACATGGTCGTGATGACACCCAGCGACGAAAACGAATGCCGTTTGATGTTGAGCACCGGCTATCAATATCACGGACCCGCCGCAGTGCGTTATCCGCGTGGTTCCGGCACCGGCATTGCCGTACAGAACAATCTCGACACCTTGCCGATTGGCAAAGCCGAACTGCGTCAGCGCGGCAACAAGATTGCCCTGCTCGCTTTCGGCGCGGTTTTGCCGGCCGCTGAACAAGTCGCAAATGAACTCGGCTTGTCGGTCGTGAATATGCGCTTCGTCAAGCCACTCGACCGCACAATGATTTTAGACTTGGCAAAAACCCACGAAGCCTTCGTCACGCTGGAAGACAACGTCGTGATGGGCGGCGCGGGTTCTGCAATTGCAGAATTGCTGTCGGCAGAAAATATTCTGTTGCCTATTCTTCACCTGGGATTGCCAGACGCGTATCAGGAACACGCCAGCCGCGAACAATTATTGGCTGAAGCGGGCCTGGACGCTGCTTCAATTCGTGCTGCGATCTTGAAACGCTGGCCATTGATTGCGAATGCCAGCACGGCGAAAACGGCAGCGGGTTAAGATTTTTCCAGCCACTGCCCCATCGTCACGCGATCGCGTTGTTCGAGATCCTGCACGGTTTCCACATTGCTAAATCCGGCATTCGAAAATAACGTACGGATGGCTTCGCCTTGGTCGAAGCCATGCTCGATCATTAACCAGGCCTTCGGCAAACAATGATTCGGCGCTTGCGAAATAATCTTTCTGATATCGTCCAGGCCATCGACGCCGGAAACAAGCGCACTTAGCGGCTCGAAGCGAAGATCACCCTGCGACAAATGCGGGTCCTGCTCCGGAATATACGGTGGATTACTGACGACCAAATCGAATTTCTGATTTTCAAGCGCGGAAAACCAATCGCTCAACTTGAATTCGACCGGTAAATTATTTACCCGTGCGTTTCCTTGTGCAACTCCGATGGCTGCCGCACTTTTATCAACGGCGATGACTTCGGCATTTTTGCATTCCGTGGCAATTGCCAGCGCAATGGCACCAGTCCCTGATCCAAGATCAAGCACTCTGAGTTTTTTATACGGAAGACATTTCGAGATTGCCAGCTCAACCAGCAATTCGGTTTCCGGTCTCGGAATAAGCGTGTCGGCGGTTACCGCCAAATCCAGTGTCCAGAAGCCGCGCGAGCCGATAATATGCGCGATCGGCTCGCCTGCTTTGCGTCGATCCAATAAACTCGAAAACTTCCGATGCGACTCATCCGGCAACTCATCATCACCATGCGCCATCAACCAGGCGTTGTTTTTTTGCAGGACAAATCCCAGCAATAACTCCGCATCTACACGTGACGACTCGGTTTCGAGCTGCTTGCCTGCCTCGCGCAGCAAGGCTGCAATCGTTGTCACCAACTACTCAGTAGATGGATCGCCTCTACCAAGCTGGCACAGATGAAACCGCCGAGGAAAAACAGATACGACAAACGCAGATATCGGTATTTGAAATGCGCCAGATAATAACCAATGGCATACACATCTTTTGCCATGGTTTCGTAGACCGAACCATCGGCTTTCATCGCCTGTGAAATCTCTTCAAGAAAACGGTCACGCGACAATTCGGCGAAATGCCCGAAGAACAGCAGATTGAAATTTTCCGGCAACGGACCTGGCCCGACTCGCAGCGGCCGATATTTAGGCAGCACGGCAATAATCGCGAGCAAGAGTGAAATAAGCACGAAGCCGGCCAGCGTCAACATGGCCGCCCGCAGATCCGGGTCTTTCAGGTTCGCCAAAATCATCGTCAACACGATCGACGAAACCGTAATCAGGATATTGGCCTTGTTATCGGCCATCACGGATAACTGCACGTGATGCTGCTGCATCGTCCGCAAGATGACATCGCCGGTATTCCGTTCTGGAATAGCGGCGAAGTCCGGGTCGCTTTTTACATTTTCAGTTTGTAGATCTGTCGTCATCGCGGCACCTCAATACCGCGATGATAACGCGCAATCAGGCCACCTGCGCAAGCGAAGTCGTAGTGCGTTGCTCCAGCGTCACGGCAACCGCATGTACCACGGCGGCAATGCGCACGGCACTTTGGATACCCTGTGTCGTGATGCCATGTTGCTGCAGCACTTTTTCATGCGAATCCATGCACATACCGCAACCATTCACGGCCGATACCGCCAGCGAACACAACTCGAAACTGCCTTTGTCGATACCGGGGTTGGCCATGCCATTCATCCGCAGACCAGCACGCAATGTGGCGTATTCGGAATTACTTACCAAGTGCGTAAAACGGTAATAGACATTGGTCATCGCCATCAGCGCGGCTGCCGTGCGCACTCCGGCAAGCTCGGCTTCGGTCAGACTCTCCTGTGCATGCATTTGCAAGGCACGCGTCAGCGGCGAGAAACGCGATGCCAATGCCGAAGCATAGGCAATCGCGGCGATTTGATTTTTGTTCAAGCCAGGTGCGCCCGGCTCGGACAACACGCTTTCAAGATTCAAGCGCAAGTCTTTCGCTTCATCGGGCAGCTGGCTGCGTAGTTCCTGCAAATTCATGACGATTATCCTCAGGCTGCTTTCAGCGTTTCATCGCCTTGCGACCAGTTGCATGGACAAAGTTCGTCGGTTTGCAATGCGTCCAACACACGCAGTACTTCGGCCGGATTGCGGCCCACCGACAAATCGGTGACGTAGGCAAAACGGATGATGCCTTGTGGATCGACAAGGAAAGTCGCACGTTTGCTCACGCCTTCGTTCGCATCGAGAATACCGAGTGCATTCGACAATTCACGCTTGATGTCGGACAACATAGGGAACGGCAGGCTGTTCAGATCCTTGTGGTCCTTGCGCCATGCCAGGTGGACGAATTCCGAATCGATGCTACCGGTCAGGATTTGGCAATCGCGGTCGGCAAATTGCGAGTTTACCTGCGCAAAACCGCTGATTTCGGTCGGGCAAACGAAAGTGAAGTCTTTCGGATAAAAGAACACGCACAACCATTTGCCGGCATAGGTGTTGTTATCGATATCGACGAATGCGGTATTGATATCGTTATTGACGGTGGCTTTGAGCTTGAATGTCGGGAAGGTATCGCCTACGGTTAGCATTGTAAAACTCCATGTTGATTGAAACGAAAATGAATCCAGGGGCATAGTTTGCCGGATTCATGACAATTATAAAAATTGATTGTTAATATATAAACGATAGTTTATTACTATGGATATATATGAACCTGCGCGATCTCAGATATTTAATTGCATTGGCGGATTTGCGGCATTTCGGTCGTGCCGCCGAATATTGCCATGTCAGCCAGCCGACGCTTTCCACGCAAATCAAGAAACTCGAAGACGAGCTCGGCGTGCAATTGATCGAACGTTCGCCGCGACAAGTCATGCTGACGCCCGCGGGCAGCGACATCATTACCCGTGCACGTCGCATACTGGCCGAAGTCGATCAAATGCGCGAGACCGCAAGACGCACCTCCGACCCGGAAGCCGGAAGCGTGCGTTTTGGCATCTTCCCGACACTGGCGCCGTATTTATTGCCGCACGTGGTACCAAATATCCGGAAGCGCTTTCCGAGGCTCGAACTATTGCTGGTCGAAGAAAAAACCGAAGTCATTCTGCATATGCTGCGCGAAGGACGACTCGATTGCGCCGTACTCGCTTTGCCCCTGCATGAAGATTGGCTCGATATCGAATTCCTGTTCGACGAACCTTTCATGCTGGCGGTACCGGCGGCGCATCCGCTGGCAACGCATCGCAATCTGAAATTGAACGAATTGTCCGAGCAGCATTTATTGCTGCTTGAAGATGGACACTGCATGCGTGACCAGGCATTGGAAGTATGTGCGTTAGCCGGCGCCAGCGAGAAAGAAGGTTTTCGCGCAACGAGTCTCGAGACCTTGCGGCAAATGGTGGCTGCAGGTGTCGGCATTACCCTGCTTCCGATTCTCGCAGTGAAACCACCTGTCGCAGCATCCGAATTTATTAGTTTATTGCCATTCAAAAAACCGCCACCAACTCGCAGCCTTGCATTGGTCTGGCGCAAGAGTTCGGCAATGAATGAATTCCTGAAAAAAATGGCGGATGTGTTGCGTGATTTACCGAAGGACCTTCTCTCCATACCCGACGCACCTGTGTCGAAAGTAACGAAATCGACAGGCAAGAGTAAAAAATAAACGCAAACATGACTTTAGCCCCATAGCTAAAAGTTGCAATGCTGTCATATCGTGCCGGCTACCCTTCAACGGCAGCCATGACATGCTCAGCATCAAATCTCTCAGCAAGACCTATAGCAACGGCGTACGCGCACTCGACAACGTCAGTCTGGAAATTCCGAATGGCATGTTTGGTTTGCTCGGTCCGAATGGCGCCGGCAAATCATCGTTGATGCGCACGATTTCAACCTTGCAGGAAGCCGACAGCGGCAGCATTGAATTCAACGGCATCGATGTACTGAAAGACAAGGATACAGTGCGGAAGCAATTGGGTTATTTGCCGCAGGATTTTGGCGTGTACCCGAAAGTCAGCGCCGAAGATCTGCTCAATCATTTCGCGGTATTGAAAGGTTTGACGCAATCCAAGCAACGCAAGGAAGTGGTTGATGGCTTGCTGAAACAAGTGAATCTCTGGGATGCCCGCAAACGCAAGCTAGGGACTTTTTCTGGTGGTATGCGCCAACGTTTTGGTATTGCACAGGCACTGATCGGCAATCCAAAACTGGTGATCGTCGATGAACCGACGGCAGGCCTCGACCCGGAAGAACGTAATCGTTTTCTGAATCTGCTTTCCGAAATCGGTGAAAACGTCGTCGTTATTTTATCGACGCATATCGTCGAAGACGTGACCGATCTTTGTCCGAACATGGCGATTATCAATAAAGGTCAGGTACTACTGACCGGCAAGCCGCACGATGCAATCTCGGCACTGAATGAGCGAGTCTGGTCGGCGATCGTCGGTAAAACCGAATTGCTCGAGTATCAAAATAAATACAACGTGCTTTCGACCCGACTTGTTGGCGGACAGCCGGTAATTCACGTTTACAGCGACGACCAGCCAGAAGCCGGCTTCCATAAAATCGATCCCGACCTGGAAGACGTCTACTTCCAGCATCTGAGCGCCCATAAAGCCAAAGCGGCATAAGGAGCGACACCATGATTCGGGAATTTTTCAAGTTCGAACTGCGCGAACAATTGCGTTCGCCATTGTTGTGGCTACTGTCCTGTTTATTCGGATTGATGGCGTTTGGTGCGTCGTCCAGCGATGCAGTGCAAGTAGGCGGCGCCATTGGCAACGTGTATCGCAATGCGCCCACAGTGATTGTTCAATTCATGGGCATCTTCACTCTGCTTGGTATGCTGATAATCGGCGTGTTCATCAGTAATGCCTTGCTGCGTGATTTTGAACTGGGCACCGCCGATCTTATTTTTTCCAATCCAATCAAGAAACGCGACTTTCTGATTGGTCGCTTTGGCGCGGCGATATTTGCCAGCCTGATCGTTTATTTGATCATCGCCTTGTTCATATTCATCGCGCAGTTCATGCCCTGGATAGATCCGGAACGCTTGGGCCCTGTCAGCCTGAAGCCGTTTATTTGGGCATTCTTCGTTTTCATCGTTCCGAATGTTTTATTCACCGGCGCCGTGCTGGCATTCATGGCCGTGACGACACGCAGTATTTTGTGGGTTTATATTGGAATACTCGGCTTCATGGTGCTTTATTTTGTCAGTGGCAGCATGCTGTCAAAACTCGACAATGTCTGGATCGCATCATTGCTCGATCCATTTGGTTTGCGAGCCTGGGGACGTACGGTCCGTTACTGGTCGACTGCGGAAAGAAACACCGGATTACCGGCAATCGCAGGCTACATCCTGGCAAATCGCGCCTTATGGGTTTCGATGTCGTTCCTGATCATCGCCGCTGCATTCAAGTTATTCAAAACCGAACGCGCCGGCACCGGCAAGGCCTGGTTTTCGAGAAAAAATAAAACACCGGTGATTTTGGACGCCCCTGCAAGCAGGGCAATACCTCACGTGGCACCGCCACGCGTGACCCCTGCTTTCAGCGCCTCGACAAGCCTTGCCCAATTTATCCACCAGATTCGATTTGATATGGCCGGAGTCTTCAGAAGTATTCCATTTCTGGTGATGCTGGCCTTCGGCATGGTGAATTTCATTCCATCGGCCTTGAACGCCGAGTCCTTTTTCGAAACGCCGATATATCCGGTCACCTCGCAAATACTGGAAATACTGAATGGCTCTTACAGCTGGCTTTTGATCATCATCGCTCTGTTCTACGCTGGCGAACTGGTCTGGAAAGAACGCAGCGCCAAGCTGGGTGAAGTGACTGATGCGATGCCGATTGCGAATTGGCTGCCATTGGCTGCTAAATTTATCGCCCTGGTATTCGTTGTGCTTTGCTTCCAAGCCCTGGGCGGTCTCACGTCGATACTGATTCAGCTGGGCAAGGGCTACACGCAAATCGAACCAATGGTGTATTTAAAAATATTGGCCCTCAACAGTATTGCATTTATCCTGCTGGGCGGGCTGTCGCTGGTGTTGCAGGTTTTCACCAATAACAAATTCGTCGGTTATGGCCTGCTGATTGTCGTGCTGATTGCACAGGCCGTTCTAGGCATGATGGATTTCTCGCACAATCTTTATTCCTACGCCAGCACGCCGAATGCATCGTATTCAGACATGAATGGCTACGGCCATTTCCTGACGGCACAACTCTGGTTTACCAGTTATTGGGCACTGTTTCTAGGCATCTTGCTGATATTGGCTTCGGCATTCTGGGTGCGCGGCGTTGCTCCAAGCGGCCGTGAACGTATCGCGTTGGCCAAACAGAAATTGCGCGGTGTTTCCGGCGTGGCGATGACCATTTTTGTCGTCGCATTTGCCGGCGTAGGCGGTTTTATTTTCTACAACACCAATGTGTTGAACACCTACATGACGCCTGACCAACAAATGGATCTGCAGGCACGTTACGAAAAAGACTTTAAAAAATATGAAAACATTCCGCAGCCACGCATCCTTGCGAGCAATATTGAAGTAGATTTACGGCCGGAAGATCAAAGCGTGCACTTCAAGGGTAGCTACCGGATTCGCAACAACCATCAGCAGCCGCTGAAAGAAATCCATATTCAGATGGGCGAAGACAATTGGCTGACATCGATCGAGTTTGGCAAAGCAACATTGTCATTCCATGACGAAGAGATCGGCTACCGGATCTACGCCCTGGCAACACCCATGCAGCCAGGCGAAGAACGGAACTTGAATTTCGTGGTGGACGTGGCAGAAAACGGCTTTTCGAATTCCGGCAATCAAAGTTCCGTGGTCGAAAACGGCAGTTTTTTCAACAACCGGATGTTGCCCA
This sequence comes from Arenimonas sp., assembly GCA_036676335.1. GTDB lineage: Bacteria > Pseudomonadota > Gammaproteobacteria > Xanthomonadales > Xanthomonadaceae > Arenimonas. Next base: position 34,461 of record JAKFDD010000002.1, read on the forward strand.
GCTTCGGCTACAGCGAAGAAGCGCAAATTCTGGACCGCAATGAACGCCGCAAGCGCAATCTGGGTGAGCCGAAACGCATGCCGAAACTGGAAGATGAGGCCGCGCGTGCGAACACCTATATCAGCAATGACGCCGACTGGATAGATTTCAAAACCACAATTTGTACCGCGCCCGACCAAACGGCATTGGCGCCGGGCTATTTGCAGAAAGAATTCACGCGCGACGGTCGCCGCTGCTTCAGCTACGAGATGGACCGCCCGATGTTGAATTTCTATGCTTATTTGTCGGCCCGTTGGGAAATCAAGAAAGGCATGTATAAAAACATTCCGATCGAGATTTATTACGACCCGAAACATCCGTATAACGTCGATCGCATGATCGAGTCGGTGCAGAAATCGCTGGCTTATTACGAAGCCAATTTCTCGCCTTACCAGCACAAGCAAGTACGTATTATCGAGTTCCCCGGCTACGAAAGATTTGCCCAGGCATTCGCCAACACGATTCCCTACTCGGAAGATATCGGTTTCGTCGCGGATCTGCGTGACCCCGACAATATCGATTACGTGTTCTATGTCACCGCGCATGAAATAGCGCATCAGTGGTGGGCACACCAGGTTATTGGTGCCAACGTGCAGGGCTCGACCGTATTGTCAGAATCACTGGCCCAATATTCCGCCTTGATGGTGATGGAAAAAGAATACGGCCCACAAAAAATGCGCCGCTTCCTGAAATACGAACTGGACCGCTATCTGTCTGATCGAGGTGGCGAACTGGTCGAAGAGCAACCATTGTTCCGCGTGGAAAACCAGCAATACATTCACTACCGCAAAGGTTCGATGGCGTTTTACCGCTTGCGCGAAGAAATGGGCGAAGCCGCGTTGAATCGCGCGCTGCACAAATTCATCGCTGCCAAAGCGTTCCAGAAAGCGCCGTTCACGACATCGAAGGAATTGCTGACTTACATCCGCGCGGAAGCGACTCCGGCACAACAAGTGTTGATTACTGATTTGTTCGAAAAAATCAGTTTCTACGATAATCGTGTCGAGGAAGCCACCGCGAAAAAACGCAGCGACGGCAAATACGATGTGACCTTGTCATTGCATGCCGACAAGCTCTACTCCGACGGCAAGGGCAAGGAAACCGCCGGGAAATTGGATGACTGGATTGAAGTGGGCGTTTATGCCGGCGACGACGACAAGGATCAGAAAGTCCTTTATCTGAAACGACATCACATCACTGATAAGAATCCGAAGATTTCACTGGTCGTTGATAAATTACCGACCCAGGCCGGCTTTGATCCGAACAATAAATTGATTGACCGGGTATCAATCGATAACAGAAAGAAAGTTAGCTTGGCCGATTAACGTAGCCCGGGTCATGGCTTTATCTGACCCGGGAAAATCTGCAAAATCATTTCAAGACTTGATCTCTAAGTTTGCTCGAATGCAAGCACAATAATCGAAAGAGGAAGTGGCGGCACGGCAAACCGCCCCGGGTCAGATAAAGCCATGACCCGGGCTACGATTCTTTCACAAGAAAAACTATTCCGGCTTGCCGACAAATTCGGCAAAGGTTTTTTTCGGACCGAGCGGCATCAGGGTTTGCGCCACGATGCCGGTCGGTACCGTTTCCAGTTTCATCACGCCATATTCGTCCGGCCAGACATTGGACGGCGGACGTTTGAATGTTCCCATCAACATATCCACCAGCGGCAGATGGATCGCGTAATTCACATCCATGTAATCGACATGGCGGGCATGATGCCAATGGTGGTAACGCGGCGTCACCAGAATGTATTCGAGCCAGCCGAAATTGATTCGCAGATTGGCATGTGCGAGTACCGCCTGGATACCGACCAGAATCACATAACCGTTTACTGCTGGCGCCGAGAACCCGATGATTACCAACGGCATCAATACCGCCGAACGTGTGAGGATGATTTCAACCAGATGCACGCGCGAACCGGCCAGCCAATCCATATGGCGACTGGAATGATGCACGGCATGGAAACGCCATAACATCGGCACCTTGTGATAGATGCGGTGCAAGCCCGCCTGGAACAAATCGGCGAAGAAAACCGCCAGAATAAATTGCGCCCAGACCGGTAGCGATTGAATACTGGCTTTCAGGCTTTGGCTGGCGACCAGTGCATCCATCGTGGTCGTCGAAGCAGTCACGGCAATCAGGATAAATTGCACCAATAAATGGCTGACAAAATAATAGGCCAGATCGGTCCGCCATTCCGGACGCAGTGGTGATTGGTTACGGACATGCAACATGCGTTCGATCGGCACGAAAATAATCGTCGAGAAAAACAGCGAGATCACAAACCAATCCAGTCCGAGTGAGTACGGCGTCGATTCGATCTTGCTGAAATGCACGGTTGCGCCGCCGAGCAAGACAGCCAATGCCGCTGTAATCACGCCGGTCAACGCGATACGGCGATTGCGATCACGCAGGATGGCAATCGTGCCCATCGCAAAAGCGGCGATCAGTGCGATCAACAGTAGATTGCGCGCCAGGGTTTCCGAATACGCCGCACGAAATTCACGACTGGTCAGCAATTCGGGAAAATGAAAGCAAAGCACACCCATCAGTGACAGGATGCCCAATCCACAAGACATATGCGCCAGCCACGAACGCGCGGGATTCGGAGCAACGGTATCTTTATACGTCATGCGCTCAGTCTCGATCATAAAAACAGAGCGCAGTGTAGGTCGGGCCCTGGCCCGACGCAAATGAAACGCAGGATGGGCACGGCCCACCACTCATAATTGTTTATGTTGCGAAATGGTGGGCCGTGCCCACCCGCGCCATTACGATTTCAAAAACACCAAGGTCCCCTGCTTCAACTCGACCTTAATCGTATCGCCACCGATAAATTCACCCGAAAGAATTTTATTCGCCAGCGGATTTTCCAGATAAGTCTGGATCGCACGTTTCAAGGGCCTTGCACCATAGACCGGATCGAATCCGGCTTCGCCCAGATACGCCAGCGCCTCTTCGCTGATCTCGAGCTTGATCTGGCGTTCGAGCAAACGTTTCGACAAATGCCGGGTCTGGATACTGGCAATCTTCGCGATATGTGTTTTTTCAAGCGGATGGAACACCACGATATCGTCAAGCCGATTGATAAACTCCGGGCGGAAATGGCCCTGCACCGCGGCCATGACCGAAGCTTTCATTTCCAGATAGGCCGAGTCGCCACGCCCCGACAATTCCTGAATATGTTGCGAACCCAGATTCGATGTCATCACGATCACGGTGTTACGGAAATCCACGGTACGCCCCTGGCCATCGGTCAGTCGGCCATCATCGAGCACCTGTAACAGGACATTGAAAACATCCGGATGCGCCTTCTCGACTTCATCGAGCAAGATCACCGAATACGGACGACGACGCACGGCTTCGGTCAGATAACCACCTTCTTCGTAACCGACATAACCCGGAGGCGCGCCGATCAAACGCGAGACCGAATGTTTCTCCATGAATTCACTCATGTCGATGCGGATCATCGCATCGGAAGAATCGAACAAAAATTCCGCGAGCGCTTTGCACAATTCGGTTTTGCCGACACCGGTCGGTCCGAGAAACAGGAACGAACCATTCGGACGATCCGGATCCGACAAACCGGCACGCGAACGACGTATCGCATCCGATACCGATTTCACGGCTTCGGCCTGGCCGATCACGCGATGATGCAATTCGGCTTCCATCCGCAATAATTTCTCGCGCTCACCTTCCAGCATTTTCGAGACCGGAATGCCGGTCCAGCGCGCCACCACTTCGGCGATTTCCTCGGCCGTGACTTTGTCCTGCAACAGAGTAAAGCCCTTGTGCTCGGCTTCCGACGCCGCTTTCAATTGTTTTTCCAGTTCCGGCAATTGCCCGTATTGAATCTCGCTCATCTTCGCGAAATCCTGTTGACGATGTGCGGCCTCCAAGGCGAGCTTGGCCTGTTCGATTTGTTCCTTGATTTTGGTTGCGCCGGTCAGCGTGGCTTTTTCGGCTTTCCAGATTTCTTCCAGATCATTGAACTCGCGTTCGAGCTTTTCGATCTCGTCTTCGAGGTCTTTCAAGCGTTGCTTCGATTCGGCATCTTTTTCTTTTTTCAAAGCCTCGCGCTGGATCTTCAACTGGATAAGACGGCGTTCCTTGCGATCCATTTCTTCCGGTTTGGAATCGATCTCCATCCGGATACGCGATGCCGCCTCGTCCATCAAATCGATGGCTTTATCGGGCAATTGCCGGTCGGCGATATAGCGGTGCGACAAAGTCGCTGCAGCAACGATCGCCGGGTCGGTAATTTCAACACCGTGATGTACGGCATAGCGTTCTTTCAAGCCGCGCAGAATCGCGATGGTGTCTTCAACACTCGGTTCGCCGACAAACACTTTCTGGAAACGACGCTCGAGCGCCGCATCTTTCTCGACATATTTGCGGTATTCGTCCAGCGTGGTCGCACCGATACAATGCAATTCGCCGCGTGCAAGCGCCGGTTTCAGCATATTGCCTGCGTCCATCGAACCTTCGGCCTTGCCGGCACCGACCATCGTGTGCAATTCGTCGATAAACAGGATCACATTGCCTTCCTGCTTTGATAAATCGCTGAGCACCGCTTTCAAGCGTTCCTCGAATTCACCGCGGAATTTTGCACCGGCAATCAAGGCACCCATATCGAGTGATAGCACGCGGCGGCCACGCAGACCTTCCGGTACTTCGTTATTGATAATGCGTTGTGCCAGGCCTTCGACAATCGCGGTTTTACCGACACCGGGCTCACCGATCAGTACCGGGTTATTTTTGGTGCGACGTTGCAGCACCTGGATCGTTCGGCGGATTTCCTCGTCACGGCCAATCACCGGATCGAGTTTGCCTTTCTCGGCTTGCGCGGTTAAATCGATGCAATATTTTTCCAGCGCTTGCCGGTTTTCTTCGGCATTCGCATCGCTGACTTTTTCACCGCCACGCAATTGTTCGATGGCTTTTTCGAGACGCGCCTTGTTCGCACCGGCGGCTTTCAAAGCCTGCCCGGCTTCGCCCTTGTCTTCCAGACAGGCGAGCACGAATAATTCGCTCGCGATGAAGGCATCGCCGCGTTGTTGCGCAAGTTTGTCAGTGATATTCAGCAATCGCGAAAAATCGTTGCTGGCATTGAGATTGCCTTCCTGCCCCGATACTTTCGGCAAGCGATCCAGTATTTCAGCCAATCGTTGTCGCAACGTTGCCGCATTGACGCCGGCTTGCGACAACATGGGTTTGGTCGAGCCACCCTGCTGGTCCAGCAAGGCCAACAGCAAATGGCTGGGCTCGATTAAATTATGATCGCGACCAACCGCCAATGACTGAGCATCGGCCAGCGCTTCCTGAAATTTCGATGTAAGTTTATCCATGCGCATAAGAGCACCCAGTAAAAGAAGTAAGCGGCAATACCGCTGATACCTCATTTGTGTGGTCATCGTTTCGGGCTTTCAAGCCCTGCAGCACAGTGTCATCCACGGTGACGGGTGTCCACTTGATTCAAATCAAGTTCTTCCGATGCTCCCGGTTTCTGAACTGGAAACCGGGAGCATCGATAAAATTACAGCTTTGCCAGTTCTGTCTTGGCATCCGCAAATTTGGGATCCAGCTTCAAGGCAGCCTGCAAGGCCGCTTTCGCTTCGGCTTTTTTACCGGCTTTTGCATAAAGCTGACCGAGACGATGGTAGGCATTTTTGTTCTGCGGCTCATTCACCGCATGCGGCATGCCGAGGTATTTTTGCAATGCTGAAATGCCTTCTTCAACCTGCAAGCCACTCAACGCACTGGTGCGGCCAATTTGATACCAGGCAGGTCCGGCGCTTTCATCTTGTGCAATCCAGGCACGAAAAAATTTGAATGCATCATTCCATCGCTCGGCCATCTGATAACCAATACCCAAGGCCAGGCGAATGTTTTTATCTGTTGGTTTTGCAGCATACGCGGCTTCGTAGGATTTCAATGCGGCCGCATTGTTTTTCTCGGACATGAAAATTTGTGCGCGTGCCAAATGTCCGCGTGCAACATCACGCTTGGCAATTTCATTCGCTTGTACGCCAGCCTTGTCCTTGCCGCCGCCGATCATTGCCGGTGCCTGCAAATAATATTGGATCAGGGCTTCACGGGCATCCAGATTATTCGGATCCAGTGCGACGGTTTTCTCGAAGGCTACACGCAGTTTCGGTGCCATGCTCAATTGCGAAAACGTGCCGAGTTGACCGATACGCGAACCGTAGGCATTGCCTAGCCAGAAGTGACTTTGCGAATTATTCGGGGCCAGCTTTACCGCTTTTTCCGCCGAGCCGATGGCTGCTTCCGCCTGGTTAGCCTGCAGACGGGCGCGTGTCAGCAACACCCAGGCTTCGGCATTCTTAGGTTCGGCCTTGGTCAATGCATCGGCACTTGCCAATGCTTTCTTGTCACGGGAATCCAGTTGGAGCTTCACATCCTGTGCCGTTACCGCAAACACCGACGACACGGCCAAGACATATAACATGAGACAAGAAAGTAGATATCGCATAAGCACAACCCCGGCTGGAAAAACTGGAGCTTATTATTCCATTGCCGAATGCCAGATGAACCTGCCGGTTGTCATTTTGTATGAGACTTGCTTACTTAGGCTAGCCGGCCAGCCAGATAATACTGGCCATGCGTCCCGTGATTTTGTCGCGACGATGCGAGAAGAATTTGCCGGGCTCACCGATGGTGCAGTGATCACCGCCATAAATTTTTGTAATTCCGATAGCTTGCAATCGCAAACGAGCTAATCGGTACAGGTCCACACGCCAATGATTTTCACGCGTAGGCATGAAAGCCGTACTTGCATTCATATCATGCTTGATAAATGCATCGCGCACTTCCGCACCAATTTCATAAGCCGCAGGACCCGCCGCCGGACCGAGCCATACCATGATGCTTTCAGGATTGCTGGCCATCGCCCGCACGGTATTTTCCAGTACGCCATCCGCCAAACCACGCCAGCCGGCATGCGCGGCCGCCACTTCGGTACCGGCTTCGTTGCAAAACAAAGCCGGAAGACAATCGGCAGTCAGTACGCTCAATACGATATTTTTTTGCGAGGTAACCGATGCATCGGCAACGGGCTCATCGCGAAGAAAATCGCCGGTGCGCTTCGGTGCCGTTTCAAACCTCAACGCCTCGATACCGTGCACCTGCCGCAGCCAATGAGGCTGACCCGGCAATGAAAATACCTGCGTCAAAAGCTGACGATTTTTTTCGACGATATGCGGATCGTCACCCTGTTCGCTATTTCGATTACCCAGGTTGAATTCATTGAACGGCGATTGGGAAACACCCATACCGTAACGCAAAGTCGTAAAGGCATGAATATTTTTTGGCGCTGGCCAGTTGGCCGGAAGAATGCTGTTCAAGTTCATTTGGCTCGCGATATCCGGCGCTCTTACAATTTCGCCTGTGCGGTATCTTCCCGGAGTACTCGTAATAAATTCTGCATGTCTTCCGGAATCGGTGCTTCGGCGGTAATTTCAACGCCCGTCACCGGATGCACAAACGATAATTTCTCGGCATGCAGGGCTTGCCGCCTGAACGTCCTCAGCATCTCGACCAGGTCTGCAGTGGCGCCTTTCGGCAAACGCAGCAGACCATACATCGGGTCACCGACAATCGCGTGTTTGATATGGGTCATATGCACGCGGATTTGGTGAGTACGGCCAGTTTCAAGACGGCACTCGACCAAGGTGTGGCTGCGGAATTTTTCGCGCAAGCGGTAATGGGTAATCGCATCGCGACCCTGGCCTTCCTTGGTTACTCCCATGCGTACGCGATCTTTTGGATGGCGGTCAATCGGGGCATTTACCGTGCCGCCTGCAACCATCGTTCCTGCGACAACAGCCAGATATTGACGGTGCACTTCGCGCGCGGACAACTGTTCGACCAGACTGGCATGCGCGCGCAGGGAGCGCGCAATGACCATCAAACCCGAGGTGTCCTTGTCGAGGCGGTGCACGATGCCGGCACGAGGCAATTCGGCCAGTTTCGGGTCAAAATACAACAGGCCGTTAACCAGGGTGCCGTGGGGATTGCCAGCGCCCGGGTGCACGACCAGGCCGGCTGGCTTATTGATGACCAGTACGTCGGCATCTTCATAGACGACATCCAGGTCCATCTGCTCGGCTTCGCCCCGGGTCTCGATTTCGACCCGAATACTCAGGGAAACAGCCTCGCCGCCGCGCACCGAGACCTTTGGCTTGACGATTTCACCTTCCAGCAGGGCATCCCCCGACTTAATCCATTCGGTTAGGCGGGAACGTGAAAATTCGGGGAACATTTCGGCTAAAGCGGCGTCAAAACGCTTGCCTGCGGCCTCCAAAGGCACGATGGCTTCCACGATTTCGCGGTCGCTATCATCTGGGGATTCGGTCTGGTGCATACCGGATTGGTCTCTTGATTGGAGCCGGATGGCCCCTTTCCGTTATTATCCCTCTTCTCGATGCCCTTCGGGCGTTCTCAAACTGGTTGCCCCATGATTCGATTTTCTGCCGCGTTTCGTTTTTTGTTGATCATTAGTCTGGCCATGGGCCTGAGCAGCTGCAAAACCGTTGGTAAATGGTTTGGTGGCGGCAAAGAAGAAAAAACCGAAACCTTACCGGTTGAGGACATGTATTCGGAAGCCAAAAAGGCCATGGATAATCAGAACTATTCCAAGGCCCAAACTTTTTATCAGCGTTTGTCCTCGCGCTTTCCATTCGGCGCCTACAGTGAGCAGGCGCAACTCGAGCTGGCTTATGTCCAATATAAGCAAGGCCTGCGCGAAGATGCCTCGTCAACCATCGAGCGCTTTATCCGCACCTATCCGACGCACAGCCATATCGATTACGCCTACTACCTGAAAGCCGTTATCAATTTCGAACAGCGAAATGCGCTTTTTGCGAAAATTACCCGCCTCGATATGTCGGCCCGCGACCTCGGTGCACCAACGCAAAGTTTCAACGACTTCAATGAAGTCGTCCGTCGCTTTCCGACCAGCCCATATGCCGCCGATTCAACCAAGCGCATGATTTATTTGCGCAACCTGCTTGCACGCTACGAGCTGAACGTCGGCCTGTACTATTTGCGCCGCGGAGCTTACGTGGCGGCGGCGGGTCGCGGTAAATATTTGATCGAAACCTACCCGCAAAGCGAATATCAGGGTGATGCATTGGCCTTGATGGCAGTGTCGTACAACGCTGTCGGCCAGAAAGCGTTGGCAGATGATGCTCGCAGCGTATTGCAAGCCAATCAGCCCGATCATCCTTATCTTGTCGGCAAATGGCCACGCAAGAAAGGCCTGTTCCGCCAGCTGAATCCGTTCTCGGGCGAGTTCAAGTAATCCTGCTTTAATTTTCATAGCCTACAAAAAACGCCGATATATTCGGCGTTTTTTATTACGCGGCTAATAATTGGCGGTTAATAACCGGACGTGATCGGATAGCGTCGCTCGCGACCAAACGCGCGCCGTGAAAGTTTTGGACCTGGCGCCGCCTGGCGACGTTTCCATTCACTGATTTTCACCAGACGCAATACTCGCTGCACGGTCGCGGCTTCAAAACCATCGGCAATAATTTCCGCTGCGGACTTTTCCTGATCCACATAGCGATACAAAATGCCGTCCAGCATTTCATAAGGCGGCAATGAATCCTGATCTTTCTGGTTATCTCTCAGTTCGGCGGTCGGGGGACGTTCGATGACGGCATTCGGAATCACTTCGCCGTCGCCTTGTGCATTGCGCCAACGACACAATGCAAACACTTCCATTTTGTACAAATCTTTAATCGGCGCATAACCGCCACACATATCGCCATAAATGGTGGCATAGCCAACCGCATATTCGCTTTTATTGCCGGTGGTCAGCAACAAGCCTCCAAGCTTGTTGGACAAGGCCATCAGGATCGCTCCACGCGTCCGCGATTGCAGGTTTTCTTCCGCAACATCGACGGCTTTACCCGCGAACATCGGAGCAAGCGTTTCCAGAAACCCCTTGAACGGCGCTTCGATCGCGACTTCCGAAATATTCACGCCCAGTTTTTTTGCCTGTACATCTGCCAAATCATTCGACAAATCGGTGGTGTATCGCGAAGGCAGACGCACGGCGTTGACGTTTTCTGCACCAAGTGCATCGGCAGCCAAGGCCATCACCAATGCCGAGTCAACGCCGCCGGACGCTCCCAGCCATACCTTCTTGAAGCCATTTTTCCCGCAGTAATCTCGGATACCACAGACAATCGCACGCCAGGCGAGACTTTCTTTCGATTCATCGACTTCAGCCGGCCAATGCACGCGCGTGAATTTTTTTGAAGCCGAATCAAAATCGGCAATCAGCAAATGTTCGGCAAACGCCTCGGCATTCGGATGTACGGTACCGTCGGCATCCGCCAATACCGAGCTGCCATCGAATACGACTTCGTCCTGGCCGCCAATCACGTTTAAATACGCAATGGCACATTTTGATTCACTGACACGCTGTGCCAAGAGCGAATCGCGCTGGGCGGTTTTACTGGCTTCAAACGGCGAAGCATTCGGCACAAGCACCACTTGTGCGCCCTGCTTGACAGTTTCGGCCAGCGGCTCGGAAAACCACAAGTCCTCGCAAATAACCAAACCCATCGTGACGCCGTTGACGACAAAAGTGCAGGCTTCATTATCCGCCGCAAAATAACGCCTCTCGTCGAACACCGCATAATTCGGCAATTCGCGTTTGTGGTAGGTAGCTTCAATCCGTCCGTCACGAATCACCGAGGCGGCATTGAACACCACCGAACCCACGGCATGTGGCCAAGGCACGATCGTAACGATGCCTTCAATCGATTCGGAAACTTTTTTTATTGCCCGTTCGCAATCACGCAGAAAGTCCGGACGATTGAGCAGGTCTTCCGGCGGATAGCCACTGATGGCCAATTCCGGAAACAGGATCACATCGGCATGATGCTGATCGCGTGCCTGATTCGCCAATGCAATTATTTTTTCGGCATTGGCCTGGACTGCGCCCACCGGGAAATCATATTGGGCGAGTGCGATACGAAGTGATGTACTCATGTGTTGATTCTGAACCATCTGGTCTGGTTGTAAAAGTGCAGCCTGAATTCAACGCCCACAAAAAAGCCGCTTGCGCGGCTTTCTTGTTTATACGCAGATCGTTCGCAATTATTTTGCAAGACGCTTTGCAATCGCAGCACCCAGGTCGCCTGGTGAACGCACGGTGGTGACACCGGCTTTTTCCATGGCTTCGAATTTACCGGCAGCGGTGCCTTTGCCGCCCGATGCAATCGCACCGGCATGGCCCATGCGCTTGCCTTCCGGCGCGCTGGCTCCTGCGATAAAGCCGACAACCGGCTTGGTCACGTATTGCGAAATGAATTCAGCCGCTTCTTCTTCGGCACTACCGCCGATTTCGCCGACCATGATGATGCCTTCGGTTTGCGGATCGTCCTGGAACAAGCGCAGGCAATCGATGAAGTTCATGCCTTGCATTGGATCACCACCGATACCAATACAGGTCGACTGACCCAAACCGGCATCCGTCGTTTGCTTCACTGCTTCATAGGTCAATGTACCGGAACGCGAAACGATACCGATCTTGCCCGGCAAATGGATATGGCCAGGCATGATGCCGATTTTGCATTCACCCGGAGTAATGACACCTGGGCAGTTCGGACCAATCAAGGTAACGTCGTCATAACCGCGCAAAGTGTTTTTCACGCGCAGCATGTCGAGTACAGGAATGCCTTCGGTGATGCAGACGATGACGCGAATACCGGCATCGGCCGCTTCCAGAATCGCATCGGCGGCAAACGGAGGTGGTACATAAATTACCGATGCATCGGCGCCAGTCGCATCGACGGCATCTTGTACGGTGTTGAAAACCGGCAGACCGATATGGGTGGTGCCGCCTTTACCCGGTGTTACGCCGCCGACGACCTTGGTGCCGTATTCCAGCATTTGTTCGGCGTGGAAAGTACCCTGGGTGCCGGTAAAACCCTGCACAATCACTTTGGTATTTTTATTGACTAAAACGCTCATTTTTTTCTATTCCTTAGATTCGTGCTTAGGCTTTGGCAGCCGCGACAACTTTCTTCGCGCCATCGTTGATGTCGTCTGCAGCAGTAATTGCCAGACCCGAATTTTTCAAAATTTCCTTGCCTTTTTCGACATTGGTGCCTTCCAGGCGAACCACGACCGGCACTTTGACGTCGACTTCTTTCACTGCGGCAATGATGCCTTCGGCAATCATGTCGCAACGAACGATGCCACCGAAAATATTGACGAAAATCGCCTGTACTTTGTCGGACGACAAGATCAGTTTGAAAGCTTCGGTCACGCGTTCTTTGGTCGCGCCACCGCCGACATCGAGGAAGTTCGCAGGCGAACCGCCGTTCAAGGAAATAACGTCCATCGTCGCCATCGCCAGACCGGCGCCGTTCACCATGCAACCGATATTGCCGTCCATCGTGACGTAGTTCAGATCGAACTTGCTGGCCAGTACTTCGGTTTCGTCTTCCTGGCGGATATCGCGCATCGCGGCCAGATCCGGGTGACGGAAAGTGGCGTTGTCGTCGGAGTTGATCTTGCCATCAAGCACGGCGAGATCGCCATTGGTCAAAATGGCCAGCGGATTCAATTCGACCAAAGCCAAATCTTTTTCATTAAACAATTTGTACAAGCCCATCATGATTTTCGTGAGTTGGCCAACTTGCTTGGCATTCAAGCCCAAATCGAAACCCATTTGGCGGCATTGATACGGTTGCAAACCTTGCACGTAGTTCACGTGCAGGGATTTGATCGCATCCGGATTTTCTTCGGCCACTTTTTCAATTTCCACGCCGCCTTCGGCGCAGGCAATGAAGGTGATGGTTTTGCTGGCGCGATCGGTCAATACCGAAAGATAAAGTTCGTTCGCAATATCGGTGCCTTCGCAAACCAGGACGCAATCAATCGGCAATGCAATGCCGGCCGACTGGTAGGTCGCCATTTTGGTGCCGAGCATGGCCTTGGCATAATCACGAACTTCGTCAAAAGACTTGGCGAGCTTCACACCACCGGCCTTGCCGCGACCGCCGGCATGGATCTGGGCTTTAATTACCCATAAATCGCCCGGAATGGACTTGGCAGCGGCAACTGCTTCTTCTGGACTGCGCGCGACGATGCCTTTTGGTACGGCAATACCGTAGTCGGCGAACAATTGTTTGGCCTGATACTCGTGGAAGTTCATGCAACACCTTATCGATATGAAGACAGCGGACTAGCCGCAAAAAACGAGGCCGAACAGCCCCGGGAAAGACCGCTATTGTCGCCGAGCAGCGCGGCAAAGGCAAAAAGCACCCTGACAACTCTATACTGAGCCATAACTCCCTCCGGGTTTCCGCCTTGTCCGCCAATTTTTCCAGTCACGGAATCAGTGTAATTACCGCTAAAACCCTGCAACGGCGGGAAATTTATTTCTTTTCGCTCTACCGGGTCCTGGAAGCCTTTCTATTTGCCCTGGTGGCCTTTTCACCGGTCGGCATGCTGATTGCCAAACAGGATTACCCTTGGCTGGCAAAAACCGGCGCCATCGTTTACCTGCTGGTGGCCGTTTTTTTCATGTGGTCCAGCACGCGGTCGAACATGCGCATCAGAAGGCAGATTGCGCTCGGTCTGCTATTCGACTTGTCTGCAGCGGCTGCAGCCTTATTTGGTTTTCAAGGCCTTGATAGCGGTATATGTTTGCTGCTGATTTTCAATATTGCCGCTGCAGGACTGATCCTGAGCTTGAGAGCCAGCATAGGCTTTGCATTCATTGCCTGTGGCCTGGTGATAGCTAATTACATTGCAAATCGCCTTTGGGAGATCGAATCGGCAATTACTGCAGCTGAAGCTGCCATGTTTTCGGTCACCTATCTTGCGGCCGCATTGTTGTTCCAATTACTCAGCAAGCAAATGGACGAAAGTCAGGCCTTAGCCGAAAAGCGTGGGGAAGAACTGGCCAATTTGTCTGAAATCAACGAGTTAGTCATTCGACGTATGCGTACCGGCATTTTGGTCGTCGACGGCGGCCATCGTATTCGACTCGCTAACGAGGCGGCATGGGCACTCTTGGGCAACCCTTCGCCGGATCGACGCGCCTTGAACGAAGTCGCACTGCAACTTCATGAAAGTCTCTGGAAATGGCGGCGCAACCGCAGTGAAACCCCCAAAGCCATGACGATCGCCGACAGCGCTCCGGAAGTCCTGCCTCGCTTTGTTTCCATCAACGTTACTGACAACCTGTTTCTGATCTTCCTTGACGACAGCCGTATTTATTCGGTTCGTGCGGAAGAATTGACTTTGTCCACCCTGGGACGCCTGTCGGCAAGTATCGCCCATGAAATTCGCAACCCCTTGGCAGCCATCAGCTACTCGGCACAGTTATTGGACGAGTCGGAAGGCATGCCTGAAGCCGATCGACGTTTGCTGGAAATTATTCACAGCCAATGCCAGCGAATGAATGGCATTGTCGAAAATATTCTGGGCTTGGCCAGACGCGAGCGCTCGCAACCGGAAAGTATCGAACTTACCGCATTCACCAGACGCTTCGTCGAGGAATATCGCCAGAACCATCCGCTTGAAACCGACGTGATGCAGGCCGTGAACGAAGCCCGGCTGCAGGTGGCAATGGCCGATCCACAACAGCTTCATCAAGTGCTGACTGCCCTCGTCCACAATGCGTTGAACTATGGCCGCGAACCCGGAAAACCAGCTCAAGTCACCGTCTCGGTACGCCAGGATAAAGCCACTGCTGCGCCGCTTATTGAAGTTATCGATCGCGGACCAGGCATCCCGATGCGCGTCGCAGAGCAACTATTTACGCCCTTCTATACCACTAGCGCACACGGCACCGGATTGGGCTTATACATCGCAAAGCAACTTTGTGAAGCCAATCAATGCACCTTGCAATACGTTCCTGTGCCTGGCGGCGGTTCCTGTTTTCGCATCACCATGCAAAGCACGCAAAACCTGATGCTGACCGAATAAATCAAACCTCGACGCTTGGCCCTTTGGCCCGCTTGCGCTAAGGTGTGCACGACAACTCTTGATGTGATTTATGACGAACACCCCACGAAGCGCTCTGGTAATCGATGATGAGCGGGACATACGCGAACTATTGGTGCTGACACTTGGCCGCATGGGCCTGCGTGTCGATACGGCTGCCGACGTTGCTTCTGCCAAGGCCCAACTCGCGGCGAATAAATACGATATTTGCCTGACCGACATGCGGCTGCCCGACGGCAACGGTCTGGAAGTGATTTCCTATCTGAACCAGCGTTTTCCGGAAACACCGGTTGCGATGATCACGGCGTTTGGAAATGTCGAAGCTGCCGTCGAAGCACTCAAGGCCGGCGCATTCGATTTTGTTTCCAAGCCGGTGGACTTGTCGGTGCTGCGTCGCTTGATACAGCATGCGCTTGAACTCAATGAGCAGCGACGCGCTTCGAATCAGCATCAAGCCAGTGGCAAGCTGTTAGGCAACGCACCGCGTATGCAGCAGTTAAGAAGCACGATTGCCAAAGTGGCGCGAAGCCAGGCCCCCGTATATATCAGTGGCGAATCCGGTGTCGGCAAGGAATTGGTAGCACGTTCCATTCACGAACTGGGCGGGCGATCCACCGGATCTTTCGTTCCCGTGAATTGCGGAGCAATTCCGACCGAACTGATGGAGAGTGAATTATTCGGCCACAAGAAAGGCAGCTTCACCGGAGCCAACTCCGACAAGGAAGGCCTTTTCCAAACTGCCAATGGCGGGACATTATTTCTCGACGAGGTTGCCGAATTACCGTTGCACATGCAGGTGAAACTACTGCGGGTAATCCAGGAAAAAACCGTTCGCGCGGTTGGTGCAGCGAACGAAGTCCCGATCGATGTGCGCATACTTTCTGCAACCCATAAAAATCTGGCCAAACTTGTTGAAGACGGACGCTTTCGCCACGATCTGTACTATCGAATCAACGTTATCGAATTGCCGGTTCCCCCCTTACGCGAACGTCGTGAAGACATTACCGTGATAGCCGCTGCCGTTTTGAAACGGCTTAGCGAGGAATGGGGCGATCCGGCGCCACCCCTCGCCGACAGCGCGCTGGAAGCGCTGGCGAACTATCCATTCCCGGGCAATGTGCGTGAACTGGAAAACATTCTTGAGCGTGCAGTCGCACTTTGCGAAGGCAACAGTATTGAAGCGAAAGACCTGCAACTTCCACAGACGCAGGAAAATAAAAGCATCGACGCCATTTCCGCACCGACCGACAAAATTATTCCTGATACAAAATCGAATACCTCGGCCCTGCCCGATGCGCTCGAAAAAATAGAACGCGAAACAATCCAGAAGGCGCTCGAGGCATGCCGCTATAACAAAACCAAAACTGCAGCATACCTTGGCATTACTTTCCGGGCATTGCGGTACAAACTTAAAAAACTGGAGATGGAATAAGCATGAGTCGCTGGAAAGCCGCCTTCATACATTTGATCATCAGCGCAGTAGTCGTGGGAAGCGTAGCGGCATACATCATCTATTTCTGGTATCCGCCCGCACTTATGCACATGGCAAAAGCGGACAGGTTGCTCTTGCTGATAGCAGGCATAGACCTGATCGTCGGCCCTTTGCTGACCTTGATCATCTACAAAGCCGGAAAACCGAAACTAAAGCTCGACCTGGCAATTATTGCAATCATGCAATTCGGTTTTCTTGCCTATGGCCTGTATACGACCTGGAACTCACGTCCTGTGTTTCTTGTTGCCGTGCCGGACCGTTTTGAACTCGTGTTCGCCAACGAAATAACGAAAGAAAAGTTGGTAGAAGCAAAGATTCAAAAATTTCAGAAATTAAGTTTCACCCACCCCGTGTTGGTTGGTGCAGTGATGCCGGAAAGCGTCAAGGAGCGGCAAAGCATCATGTTTTCTGCTGTCACCGGAAATGGCGATATCCAGACGATGCCAAAATATTTTGTCGAATATTCGCTTGTCGCAAAAAACCTGCTCGCCAGAGCGAAACCGCTCAGCGAGGCAAACGGCTTAACTACATCGCAGGCAAAGGTTTTGCGGGAAGCGGCAGAATCTTACGGCTATTCATCGGACGAATTGCGTTACCTGACACTGGCCAGCTCACGCAATTTCGCCACCATCCTGGTCAAGGCAGAGACCGGTGAAGTCGTTGGGCCAGTGAACATGGAGCTTTAGCTGACAATTTGCGTCACACATTGACCTCAAAATATGCTGATGTTGCACTTAGCATTGCTTTAGTCCGCTTTTCCGGTGCAAATGCGTTTAAATTTAGTGACCGATATCTCACTAGATTTATTGGCACGAATGATGCAAAGTCTTACCTGCACGTACACGGCGTCCGCTCAACCATGGACGGGAACGCTGGCTCCAAGTACGAGTAAACTCAATCCACAACCCTAGGGGATTTACCCATGAAAATGCAAAAAGGTTTCACCCTGATCGAACTGATGATCGTTATCGCCATTCTCGGTATTTTGATTGCTATCGCTCTGCCTGCTTATCAGGATTACACCATCCGTGCAAAAGTCTCGGAAGGCTTGAATCTTGCTGCTTCGGCTAAGCTTGCTGCTTCTGAAACCCGTCTCAGCAACGGCACATGGCCTGACTCTGCTGGCGCTGGTTACACACCTGCTCAGTCCGACATCGTTGGTGGCATTGCAATCCTCGCCGATACCGACGGTAGCGAAATTCGCATCACCTACGCATTACCTGCAGAAATTACCGGTCAGATCCTTTATTTGAAAGGCACCATCGGTGGCGGCGGTATCGTTGAGTGGGGCTGCAACGCTGTTGGTTCAACCAAGTTCGGCGGCACCGCAGGCACCCTGCTTGCCAAGTACGCTCCAGCTAACTGCCGTCCGTAATTGTAATAATTGCTAGTATCAAAAAGCCCCAGCTTGCTGGGGCTTTTTTTATTTCCTTTTTTATTCCTCCCTTCCCAGAGTGCGCATATTTCGCATCATTAAGAGGTTTTACCTCTGGTCAATGATGGGATTATTCGACTGGCACGGTTTTTGCTGACTGTTCTGTAGCCACTACTTATAGAGGCCTGACGTTTCGTAATTGCTATCACACTGAAATAATTGAGGGGAATATTGTGAAAAAAATGCACGGTTTTACATTGATAGAGCTGATGATCGTGATTGCGATTCTAGGCATCTTGATTGCCATCGCGCTTCCGGCATATCAGGACTACACCATCCGTGCAAAAGTGGCGGAAGGGCTGAATCTGGCAGCGGCTGCAAAACTGGCAGTCACTGAAACCCGATTCACGACTGGCAGCTTTCCCAGTACCAATGCCGGCGCTGGCTTTGGCGGCGCAAACACTCCGATTGTGCGCAGCGTAGACATCGGCACTGCAGGCGAGATTACGATCACGTACGATCTTCCTGCTGAAATCACCAACCTGACGCTAACGCTTACTCCGACCATCAGCAGTAACGACCAAGTGGCGGAATGGGGATGCAACGCAATTGGATCGACCAAAAACGGAGGCACTGCCGGAACATTACCTGGCAGATATGCACCGGCTAATTGCCGTCCATAACCACACGCAGCACATTCCCCCCATAAGAAGCCCCGGTACTACGGGGCTTTTTATTGCCTACAATACGGCATGAATATAAAACTTTCCCCTTTGCTTTTTATCATTGCCACACTGTGTCTGTTGCCGGCAATCAATGGTCCGCTGCAACTTGATGACTTTATCCATTTGGAACCGATCCAAAACTGGCTCAATACAAGAACCGATACCTTTGCGCTGATATTTGGAAATAATTCCGGTCCATTCGGCCGCCCGGTAAGCATTTTTACTTTTGTGCTGAATGCACTGACCACCGGACCGCAGATATGGGCGATGAAACTAAGCAATTTACTGCTTCATTTGCTTACCGGCATCTGTCTCGCGGCACTGTTCGTACGCCTGTTCAAGCGCGACTCGAATTTAATTGAAAATGCCGGCCTGGCGGGCGTCTCTGCGGCTGCCTTATGGCTTATTTTGCCGCAACATGTCTCGACCGTGTTTTACATCATCCAGCGCATGACGATACTTGCGTCATTATTTGCGGTATTGGCTTGCTGGTCATATGTAGTTGCACGGGAACGCATCGAAGCCAATCGCAAGCACGGGCTACTGTTTCTCGCAGGCACCGTGGTACTGGCGATACTTTCGATTCTTTCAAAAGAAAGCGGCGTCCTGGTTCCCTTGTATTGCCTGCTGATTGAATGCATTTATTTCAAACCAAGCCATGGACAACAACGGCCCGGAATAATCACGTGGGGCTTTCGCTTGGGCGTAATCTATCCCTGCATACTCGCTATCGGATATTTAAGTTTCAATCCCGACGTTGTGATGCGTGGCTATATCGATCGTGCATTCACGATGCAAGAACGCTTAATGACGCAAATATCGGTAGTCGCCGATTACTTTGCCTCTACCTTTATTCCGATGGTTCGTTCTGCCGGTCTGTTTAATGACGATTTTCCGATTGCGCGGAATATCTCGTCACACGAAACGATGATCCTGGTCGCGGGAGCCGCTTTGATTGGCGCAGCCATCATGCTTCGCAAGAACTACGCCAGCTTCAGCGCCGGCATCGGAATATTCTTTATTGGCCATCTGCTCGAATCGTCAATCTTTTCGCTGGAAATATATTTTTCCCATCGTAACTACCTGCCCTCGATGGGACTGGTGCTCGCAGCCTACGGCTTGATCGCGGGACTGCTGCATCGCTATCCAGAGGCGACGATCTCACTGAAGCGGATAATGCCGGCAGCTTTTATTGGCCTTTTCCTGGTGTATTGCCTTGCGAGTTTCAGCCGCGCCACCTTATGGTCTAACACCGGGACGCTGCTCACGCATGCACTGAGGCACCATCCTGATTCATCGCGACTGCGCTCCGAGTTATTCTTGAATGCGCTATACACAAAACGCCTGGATGCGGCCTTGCAGCAAGTCGATATCGCGGCACAAACCGCGCCGCAAAATGAAAAACGGACCATGGTGCTTTGGCGAATACTGGCTTACTGCTATTCGCAATCGCCTATCCCGAAACACGAGCTGGAAGCATTGAAAAATGTACCTGCCGATAAAATTACACTCGCCACCGGCACTGCATTGGGCTACATCGGTGCGGCTGCAGAAGCAAATGCTTGCCCTGGTCTTGATAGAAAGGAACTTGGCGTCATTGCTGGCCAATGGGCCGTCAGCACGATACAACCGCCGGATTCACAGTGGGTATGGAAAACCCACCTGTCTTCAGCGCGCTTACTGGCGTCCGGTGGCGACGTCCTGGGAGCATTCAAGCAGGCAGATTGGGCATTTACGGACAGCGCCCATAATTTCAATGCCGGAATACTCGCCTATCAACTGGCCAACAGCCTCGACGATCACAAACACGCGCAGGAAGTAATGGCAAAACTGGTTTTCAGCAAACCCAAATACACAAAACTACAACAAGCCCAGCTCGATGCATTACGAAATCAATGACCACAGGCTACACTGCAATTTCTTGAGCGAATAAACAGATAAGAATGGGGTGCGCATGTCAGAACAGCAGACACTCGAATTCGAGGCAGGTCAATCCGGGCGTCATTATTGGAAAGATCTGTGGCGTTATCGGGAATTATTTTATTTTCTGGCATGGCGCGACATTCTTGTTCGTTACAAGCAAACGACGCTCGGGCTCGCCTGGGCCCTGATCCGCCCATTGCTGACGATGATTGTGTTCACGATTATCTTCAGCAAACTTGCAAAACTACCCTCTGGCGGCATTCCATATCCTCTCCTGGTATTGGCCGCCATGTTGCCCTGGCAATTTTTCTCCAGCGCCGTCGCAGAATCCGGCAATAGTCTGATCGGCAATGCCAATATGATTTCAAAAGTATATTTCCCGCGCATGGTGATACCCACCAGCTCGGTGATTGTGAGCTTCGTCGATTTAATAATTTCCGGCGCGATAATTGTTGCAGTGATGCTTTGGTACGGCTTCGTACCCGACATGCACCTGCTCGCATTACCCTTGTTATTGATGCTGGCATTCGCAGCCGCCCTTGGTACAGGCCTGTGGGTTTCCGCATTAACCATCAAGTACCGCGATTTCCGATTCATCAGCCCGTTTATGATGCAATTGGGCCTTTATGTATCTCCCGTGGGATTCAGCAGCGAGATAGTGCCCGAACAGTGGCGCCTGCTCTACTCGCTAAATCCGATGGTTGGCATTATCGACGGTTTTCGCTGGTCTCTACTGGCCGGAGACACACCGCTCAATTCAACAAGCTTGCTGATCTCGATTGGCCTGACTGCTGTAGTCTTGATCTCGGGCATAATGTATTTCCGAAAAATAGAACGCAGTTTCGCCGACTTAATCTGAGCATGATAGCCAATGCCATCCGTCATTAATGTTCAAGGTCTGGGGAAAAAGTACATCCTTAGCCATAGGCAGCAGGAGCGCTCGCCCTTGCTGCGCGATGTGTTGGCAAACGGCGTCAAAAATCTTTTCAAGCGTGACGCCCTCGAGAAGGATTTCGCAAACGAAGAGTTCTGGGCTCTCAAAGACCTCAGTTTCGATATTCAACAAGGCGATCGTGTAGGCATCATAGGGCGCAATGGTGCCGGCAAATCCACACTGTTGAAAATTCTGTCGCGCATCACCGAGCCCACGACTGGTCGCTTCAAAATCACGGGGCGGGTTGCAAGTCTGCTGGAAGTAGGCACCGGGTTTCACCCCGAACTGACGGGGCGCGAAAATATTTTTCTCAACGGCGCAATTCTCGGCATGAGCAAGGCCGAGATCAATCGCAAGTTTGATGAAATTGTCGCGTTTTCGGAAATCGAAAGATTTCTGGACACGCCGGTAAAACGGTACTCCTCGGGTATGTACGTGCGACTGGCATTCGCCGTCGCCGCACATCTGGAGCCGGAAATATTGATCGTCGACGAAGTATTGGCGGTCGGCGACGCGCAATTCCAGAAAAAATGCCTGGGCAAAATGAATGAAGTCAGCGAACAGGGACGCACGGTACTTTTTGTGAGCCATAACATGGCAATGATTTCGAACCTGTGCCGGAAAGGCATCGTGCTCGATGCTGGCCGTGCTGCATTCCAGGGTCCGATTTCAGAAGCCATCCTGAATTACTACCAGGGCGCACACGAAAAAAACGGTTCAGACACGGCGCATGAAAGCGACAACGCGGGATTGATTTCAGCAGAGCTGCTGGGGCTTGGACAATCGCTGGAACTGACAATTCACGATGAACTTGTCGTGCGCATGAAGTACAGAATCAAGCAAACACTGAACGGAAAGTGCGTGCCCAACTTCCATTTTTTCTCACCCGATGGAAGCGTCGCTTTCGTGTCCAGTGCCGAAGGCGTCAGCCACATGCCGGCTGGCGATTACTTCGCGGAATGCCGCATCCCGGGCAACCTGCTCAACGAGGGCGCCTACTTTGTTGGTTTGGCACTCACAACGTATTACGATGCTGGCAATCTGGAAGTGGAATTTTTCGATCGCAGTGCACTCACCTTCAATGTGATCGACCCCATGGATGTGCGTTCAAACCGTTACGGCTATGGCGGACCAATACCCGGCATGCTTCGACCAAAACTCGATTGGAAAATAGAAAAGGCAACCCCATGAAAGCAGTGATTCTGGCCGGTGGACTGGGAACGCGAATCAGCGAAGAAACCGCCGTGCGTCCAAAGCCGATGATCGAAATCGGCGGCAAACCGGTGCTATGGCATTTGCTGAAAACCTACTCGCACCACGGGATCAACGACTTCATTATTTGCCTTGGCTACAAGGGCTATATCATCAAGGAATACTTCGCCAATTATTTTCTGCATAACTCCGATGTTACATTCGATTTGTCGACCAACAAACTCGAAGTGCATCAAAAGCATGCAGAGCCATGGCGCATTACCCTGGTCGATACCGGCGAACACACACAAACCGGCGGCCGTCTCAAACGCGTGGCGGATTATCTCGACGGTGACACTTTCTGTTTCACATACGGCGATGGCCTTTCGGATCTCGACATCGGGCAGGAACTGGCATTCCACAAAAGCAACCAGTCTCTAGCCACCATGTGCGCCGTGCAACCACCGGGCCGCTTTGGCGCAATCGACATCAAGGGAAATCGCATTACGCGTTTCGAAGAAAAACCCTCCGGTGACGGTTCCTGGATCAACGGCGGCTTTTTTATTCTTGAACCGGGCGTGCTTCGATATATTGATGGCGACGACAGCATCTGGGAACGCGGCCCGCTCGAAAACCTCGCGAAGGATGGCCAGCTATCGGCTTTCATCCACCGTGGTTTCTGGCAACCGATGGATACCTTGCGCGACAAGGTAAAGCTTGAAGAACTGTGGCAAGAAGGCAAGGCGCCGTGGAAGGTATGGCCTTGAACAAGCTTTTTGGCGGCATCTATGCAAACCGCCGCGTATTGATTACCGGACATACCGGTTTCAAAGGCTCATGGCTGACGTTCTGGCTGCATTCGATGGGCGCGAATGTCGCGGGTCTTTCACTTGATCCGGATACCGATCCATCGCATTGGGAATTACTTGGGCTGGATGATGTTGCCGACTATCGCGTCGATTTGCGCAATGCCGCTGCGGTTCGCGAAGTCTTTGAATTGCACAAACCGGAAATGGTATTTCATCTTGCCGCACAGCCTCTTGTTCGTCGCAGCTATAAAGAGCCGGTCGAAACATTCGATGTCAACGTGATGGGACTGATCAATGTATTTGAAGCCATTCGACATTGCGCATCGGTTCGCAGCGTCGTCAATGCCACTACCGATAAAGTTTATGAAGATCGTCCAACGGTCGATGGCTATGGCGAGACCGATCCTTTGGGCGGCCATGATCCGTACAGCAGCTCGAAAGCATGCGCCGAAATAGTGTCCGCCTGTTATCGCAAGAGTTTTTTTAATTCGAACACCGACGAATTTTCACCTCGGCTGGCAACCGCCCGTGCCGGCAATGTGATTGGCGGTGGTGACTGGGCAGCGGATCGGCTGGTACCCGATCTCGTGCGCGCCGCTGTTTCGGGCAAACCGCTAAATATTCGAAATCCGGATGCCACCCGACCTTGGCAGCATGTGCTCGAACCGCTGTCGGCCTATCTTCGCCTTGGACAATTACTGCTTGAACGGGATGAATATGCGGATGCCTGGAATATTGGTCCCAATAGCGTTGATGAGCGCAGCGTAAAAGACGTTGTCGCGCTGCTGTCGGCAAGCTGGCCGAATCTGCATTGCGAAATAGACAGCCAGAACCACCCGCATGAAGCCGCTACGCTGCATTTGAATTGCGACAAGGCAAAACAAAAATTGGCGTGGCAACCGGTATGGCATCTGGAAACCGCCGCCGCAAAAACCGGAGCCTGGTATCGCCGATATCATGAAGCCGGGCAGCTCAATACCGCCGACGACTTGAACAGCTATCTTGCAGATGCGACCCGGCAAGGCCTGGCGTGGACAAAATGAATATCGTGACCACGCCACTCGAGGGCCTTTTCGAGATACAGACTTCCGCATTGAATGATTCGCGCGGAAAATTTACCCGTCTATTTTGCGAAGACGACTTCCGTGCTGTCCGACCGAGTTTGCATTTCACGCAAATCAATATTTCCGAGACGAAGCAGAAAGGCAGTATTCGCGGCATGCATTTACAGACACCACCTGTGGCTGAAGCAAAACTGGTCCGCTGTCTGCGCGGTCGCGTGTTCGATGTCGCCGTCGATCTGAGGCAAGGTTCGTCTACTTTCCTGCAATGGCATGCCGTGGCATTGAGCGAAGACAATGATCGGGCGCTTTTTATTCCCGAAGGTTTTGCGCATGGCTTTCAAACGCTCAGCGACGACGTGCAATTGCTTTACATGCATACGGCGCCATGGTCGCGGGAAAACGAATACGGTCTGCGTTTCGATGATTCGCGGCTCGCCATTCAATGGCCATTGGCTGCGACTATCGTTTCGGAAAAAGATATGCATTATCCGTTAATTGCGCCTGACTTCACGGGGATACGCCTGTGAAATGCCGTTTCTGTACCAGCGAACTAGAAGATGTTTTTCTGGACCTGGGAAGCGCACCGCCTTCAAATGCGTTTCTGCTCGAAGCCGACCTCGGGAACCCAGAGTCCTATTTTCCGCTGCGATTATTTACTTGCAGACATTGCCTGCTGGTTCAAATCGACGAAGTCCAAAAACACGACGCCTTGTTTTCCAGCGATTACGTCTATTTCTCGTCGTTCTCGCAGAGCTGGCTGGCGCATGCCGAAAACTACGTCGCTACTGCCACCCAACGTCTCGGTTTGAATCAAAATAGCCTGGTCATCGAGATTGCCTCGAATGACGGCTACCTGCTGCAATACTTCAAGCAGCGCAATATTCCCTGTGTCGGTATCGAACCGACTGCCAGCACAGCGTCGGCAGCACGCGAAAAAGGTATCGAGACACTGGAGCATTTTTTTGGGCTTTCATATGCGAATGAATTTACTGCAAGCCGCGGCCATTCGAATCTGATCATCGGCAACAACGTGCTGGCCCATGTTCCCGACATCAACGATTTCGTTGCCGGGCTTGCGGCCGCATTGGCGAACGACGGCGTCATCACGGTTGAATTCCCGCATTTGCTGCAACTGGTCGCGAACGGACAATTCGACACCGTGTACCACGAACATTTTTCCTATTTCTCCCTGCACACGGTGCAGAAGATTTTCGCCGCACATGGCTTGCGTATCTGGGATGTGGAAGAACTTTCAACCCACGGCGGCTCCCTGCGCCTTTGGGCATGCCATCAGGATGCCGCACATCAAGAATGCGTTTCGGTTGCCTCGTTGCTCGCAATGGAAGTCAACGTCGGCATGCTCGATCTTGATTACTACCAGGATTTTCAAGCAAGAGCGGATGCCATCAAGAATGACTTCCTGCGGTTTTTGCTCGAGTGCAAAAAGAACGGCAAAAAAGTGGCCGGCTACGGCGCGGCCGCCAAGGGTAATACCTTGCTTAACTACGCTGGCGTAAAACCCGATCTATTGCCTTTCGTCGTCGATGCATCACCGCATAAGCGCGGTCGATACCTGCCGGGGTCGCGTATTCCGGTACTGGCAGAAAGCATCATTCGCAGCACCCAACCTGATTTTGTTGTTATATTTCCATGGAATCTGCACACGGAAATATCCGAACAACTTGCCTATATTCGCGAGTGGGACGGAAAGTTCGTTACCGCAGTACCCGAGCTGAAAATCCAATGACCGTACTTTCTCCCAGCCGCATTTATTACACGAAACCATCGATCACCCAGCGTGAAATCGATTACGTGACGGATGCAGCCACTCATGGCTGGGGTGAGCGCTGTTACGAATATATTCACCGATTTGAACAAGCACTGTGCACACACCTCGATGTCTCGCATGCAATCGCCACCTCGAGCTGTACCGGTGCTTTGCATATGGGCATGGCGGCATTGGGCATTGGTCGTGATGACGAAGTAATCCTCGCCGACATTAACTGGATTGCATCGGCGGCGCCGATTACCTACCTCGGTGCGAAGCCGGTTTTTGTCGACATTCTGCCGGACACCTGGTGCCTCGATCCTGCCGCGGTCGAAGCCGCGATTACTCCGCGAACCAAGGCGATTCTCGCCGTGCACCTCTATGGCAATTTGTGCGATATGGATGCTTTGCTGGCGATCGGCAAGCGTCACGGCATTCCGGTCATCGAAGACGCTGCCGAAGCCGTAGGCTCGGTCTGGCATGGCAAACGCGCCGGTTCGATGGGTATCTTTGCAACCTTTTCATTCCACGGCACCAAAACAGTCACCACCGGCGAAGGCGGCGCTTTTGTTACCAACGACAGCGAGCTTTACGAACGCGTACTGACGCTTTCCAACCATGGTCGTCAACGCGGCGAGACAAGACAGTTCTGGCCCGAACGAATCGGCTTCAAGTACAAAATGTCGAATCTGCAGGCAGCCATCGGACTGGCCCAGATCGAGCGCGTCGACGAACTGGTGAATCGCAAACGCGGAATTTTTCATGCTTATGCAAAAATGCTTGGCGATTTGCCGCTTGCGATGAATCCGGAGCCGGAAAATACGATCAATGCCTATTGGATGCCGACAATTGTTGTCGATTCCAATACGGCGTTTGATCGGGATTCACTGCTGAAGGAATTCAAGAAAGACAATATCGATGGCCGTGTCTTTTTCTGGCCACTATCGTCGCAACCCATGTTCCAGCCCGTCCCAGGCAATAAAGTTTCCTACGATGTGTACACACGCGCCTTGAATCTACCGAGCTATCACGACATAACCGATGATGAACTGAAGCGTGTCGTTCATTGTGTCGAGTCGCATATTGGGAAGAACCAATGAATCACGTGATCTTTTGGGGTGCCACCGGTCAGGCCCGCGTTCTTCATGACGCCATGGATTCTTCAAGTTATAAGCTTGTTGCGATATTCGATAATCGGCAAATCGAATCCCCTTTTCCTGGTGTGCAGCTGCATGTTGGCCGCGAAGGGTTTTCCGTATGGAAAGACAAGCAATCTGATAGCGACAATATCCAAGCCTGTGTTGCGATTGGAGGAAGCCGTGGCGTTGACCGGCTTGAATTACAAGACTGGCTTGATGAGCAAGGATTTTCACCACTCAACATTATTCATCCGCGCGCTTATCTGGCCAAGTCGGCTTCTGTTGGCGCAGGCGTACAGATACTGGCAATGTCGGCCGTATGCGCCAATGCAAAGCTTGGACGAGCCGTTATCGTCAACACGGCTGCAACAGTCGACCATGACTGCATAATCGGCGATGGCGTACATATTGCACCGGGCGCACATCTTGCGGGCGAGGTCCGGGTCGAGGACTTCGCATTTATCGGAATGGGCGCGTTGATTCTGCCGGGCCTGCATATTGGTCGAGGGGCGATTATCGGCGCAGGTGCTGTCGTAACGAAAAGTGTCGCGGCCGGTGAAACAGTTGTCGGCATCCCCGCCAAAATTGCCGATCACCACCAGTAAATATCCCTGATCACAATTCCAGGACAAACAATATCCCATGTCGCCAACAGATAAATTTGCACAAGAATGCCAGGCTGAAATTGCCAGACAGGGACAGGACCAGGCATTGAACCAGCAGACCGGCGCATGGTTGAATCTCTCGCTGGCAAACAAATATTCCTATCATTTTTCAAGTCTGGGCAGGCCTGTCATCCAGTATCCGCAAGACATGGTCGCGCTGCAGGAAATCATCTGGAGCACGCGTCCCGACTTGATCATCGAAGCCGGTATTGCACATGGTGGCTCGCTGATTCTCAACGCCTCGATGCTGGCATTGCTGGACTACTGCGATGCAGTCGAATCAGGTACCACGCTCGATCCGAAATCAACGAGACGCAGGGTGCTTGGCATCGATATTGATATCCGCGCCCACAACCGTGCAGCCATCGAAGCGCACCCGATGGCACACAGAATAAACATGATCGAAGGTTCATCCATTGCGCCGGAAATCATTGCGCAGGTTCATCAGATCGCAAGCAAACACAACACGGTAATGGTTATTCTTGATTCCAATCACACCCACGAGCATGTGCTTGCCGAGCTGGAAGCCTATGCCCCGTTGACCAGCAAGGGATGCTACTGCGTGGTGTTTGATACGATCGTCGAAGACCTGCCTGATACCATGTTTCCCGATCGCCCCTGGGGCAAGGGCAACAACCCCAAAACGGCAGTCTGGGAATTTTTGAACCGACTCGAAAAAGAAGGTCGCAAAGCCAGTGACGGGAAAGATTTGCAACTTGAAATCGACAAGATGACCGAGAATAAATTGTTGATTACCGTGGCGCCAGACGGCTTTCTGCGCCGTCTGTAAAGCATCGAAATGTCAGGCCATATCAAATTCAATGTGATAGTTCCTACCCGGGAACGCGCAGACACGCTTCATTTTTGCCTGCGTACGCTTATTGCCCAGGAATACCCGAATTTCAGAATCATCGTCAGCGATAATTTCAGCCAGGACAACACCCGTGAAGTCGTTGCCGATTTCGCCGATCAAAGAATCGAATACATCAATACCGGCAAACGGCTCAGCATGAGCCACAACTGGGAATTCGCCTTGAGTCATGTTACCGATGGCTGGGTAATGTTCATCGGTGACGATGACGGACTGTATCCCTGGGCTCTGTCGGAATTAAATACGCAGATTCAAGCCGCAAAAGTTCAAGCTGTCAGCTCCAAATGCGGAATCTTTATCTGGCCGGGACAATACGAATGGCAAGGCGATGGATCGCTAACCGTTCCGTTGACATACGGCGTGGAAATAAAGCAATCACGCAATGAACTTGAAAAAGTCTTCGCCGGCAAACAGCGTTACGGCGAATTACCGTGGCTATACAACGGCGGTGCTGCTTCCATTGAGTTAATCAATAAACTGCGTGACAACGAAGGTAAATTTTTCCGCTCGCAGATCCCGGACATTTATTCCGCAATCGCTTTGTCATCGGCGACCGACCGATTTTTATCCGTCAAAACCCCGATTGCCATCAATGGTGCATCCAGGCACAGCACCGGAAGCGCCAATATGCATTCATCCAGCGGGAAGGGCGATAAATCGGTTTTGCAATTCCATTCCGAAGACAATATCCCTTTCCATCATTCACTGTTGCTGGGCAAGTCGCTGCAGGTAATGATTTATGAAAGTTATTTGCAGTCATGGCATATCCATCACGGAAAAATGGGAATCGATTTAGCTGAACAACTGCTTATTGCGATGAAAGTGGCGCCGGCAGCTCACTTGCATGACATCGAACAGGAATGCAAAGCCATCGCAATCAAGAACGGTGTTTCGTTCGATCCCGGCAACCAGGCAAAACCCGAAAAAATTTCCCCGTTTAGCAGTGCGTCCATGACAAGAGCCCGGCTTGTTTCGAACACAGGAAAACTCGGGATTGCCACTATTGACGATGCCGCGATAGCTTCAGCAAGAATCTATGCGCAAATGACAAAGAAGATTTTCGGAATTCGGGTTCATCTACGCTGGTATTTTTTCAAACAGCGTCTCAGGATGATCAGCCCCCGTCTATTTCGTGCGTTCGAGCGCATCGGCGCATCGATCTCGCGGAACAGCACCGGCTCGAAGGGCTAACCTTGCAAGCGGGTTTATGCGAACATAATCGGCAACCGTTCACATCAGACTGAGCCAGTGAAATTAAGCATCGTAACGCCCTCCTTCAACTCGGCCCGCTTTATTCGCGAGACGATGTTGAGCGTCATCACACAGGCGGGCGATTTTTCGATTCAATACATTGTCTGCGACAACTGTTCTACCGACGATACAAAAAGAATTGTTACTGAAGTCCAGCGCCTGCTTGAAAACGGTGAATTACCGATTGCATGCAACGGTGTCGAACTGATCTTCAAGTCCGAGCCGGACCAGGGAATGTACGACGCGATCAGCAAGGGCTTCGCGCTCGCCAATGGCGATGTCATGGCATGGATTAATTCCGACGATATTTACCTGCCCGGTGCGTTCTCGACGATTGCGCGGGTTTTTTCGACATTTGATGACGTGAACTGGGTGAAAGGCATCACCTCGTACATTACGGAAAATTCTTCCGTATACAGGACCGGACAATGTCTTTTATATACGCAGGAATGGATCAAGATTGGTGCCTATGGCCGTGACGATCATTTCATTCAGCAAGACAGTGTCTTTTGGCGCTCGTGGCTGTGGAAAGAAGCCGGGCAATTCACCCCTGACGTCAAGCTGGCGGGCGACTATCTACTCTGGTCCCGCTTCGCCAAACTGACTCCACTGATTTCGATCCAGTCATTGTTGAGTTGTTTCAGATATGTCGAGGGACAGTTAAGCCAGGATTCGGAAACCTATCTGCGCGAAGCAATTGCGTTTCTACCCGGCAACGATCCGCTCAGCAAGAAAATTAAAACGTATACAAGATATGAAAAATATCTTGGTGCCTTTCTGAAACGGCATTACTTTCGATTGATGTTTGGACGCCCCGTGTACAACGCAATCAGAATTGATAAACAAGGAAACCTCAAAAGAGTTTCCGGCGAGCGTTACGAAGTCGCAGGAAGTCTATGATTGACGCAGCGGAAATCATTTGCCCGATATGTCAAAGCCCGGCAAGCACCAGCAAGGCAATGGAATATCACGACGACCGATATGGTTACCCGGGAAAATTTCCGCTTATCCGCTGCAGCATTTGTGGGCACCGATTTTTGCATGCTGCATTTCCGGCTCAGGCATTGCAGGACCTGTATACAAACTATTATCCGCGTTCCTATTTCGACCTGGAAAACCACCCTGCATACAGGGTAAACAATGCGTTCGTCACATGGCTCAACGGTGAATTGTATGTTCCGTTCCGCTGGGTTCCGAAAGGAAAGAAGGTTCTGGATATCGGCTGCGGTTTCGGCGAATCATTGGGCTATCTGCGCGAACAAGATTGCGATGCCTACGGGGTAGAAGCCGACGAGAACATTCGCCGAGTGGCCGAGAAATATGGCTATAACGTGCATGTCGGTCTATTCGATCCGGCAAACTATCAGGCAAACAGTTTCGATGTGGTTACGATGGGTCAAGTGATCGAACACGTTACCGATCCGCTGCAAACCTTGAAGGACATCGCAAGCGTACTTAAACCGGGCGGCATCGCAATCTTGAGCAGCCCGAACGCCAAAGGTTGGGGGGCCAAGGTCTTTGGCAAGCGCTGGATCAATTGGCACTCGCCATATCACCTGCATTTTTTTACCCCTACATCGATGCGTATTGCTGCAGAAAAAACCGGGCTTCGACTTGAGACCGTTGATTGCATCACGCCATCGTACTGGCTTCACGCCCAATGGTTGCACTTGCTGACTTATCCCAGCCCGGGAGTAGCTTCGATATTCTGGTCACCGGGAGGACGCTGGAGTCCTGTCCGCAGGCTCTGTCGATTCGTGATCAGGCTTGTGCATATTCTGAAATTCGATCACCTTGTAACCAGGCTCGCCGATGTCCTGAACATTGGCGACAACCGAATTTATTTCTTGCGAAAACCATGATGAATGCAAGAATTTTCATACTGCTTCCGGTTCACAACCGCAAGGAAATTACCCGAAGCTTTCTTGCCTGCCTGCAATCGCAAAGCATGCAAAATTATCATTTGATCGTCATTGACGATGGTTCGAGTGACGGGACGGCGGACATGGTGAAACAACTGCAGCCCGAAGCCACCTTGTTGCACGGGGATGGAAATCTCTGGTGGGCCGGCGCGCTCCAGAAGGGGATTCAGTGGTTGAAAGGAAATAATATCAGCGACGACAAGCTCGTATTGATCATGAACGACGATACGAAGTTTGAAACTGATTTCCTCGCGACCGCCGAGACGCTTCTCGCCAATCGAAAGCGAACACTGCTACTGGCTCAATGCTATAGCCAGCAAACCGAAGAGCTCATCGATGCCGGCATCCGGGTCGATTGGGCGAAGCTGTCGCACGAACAGGCGGCAAATGTCGACCAGATCAACTGTCTTTCGACCAGAGGCTTGTTTTTGCGGATCTCGGATCTCAATGAGATCGGTGGCTTCCGCCCGCATCTGCTGCCCCACTACGCATCCGATTACGAATTCACGATCAGGGCGCACAACAAAGGCTTCAAATTGATGAGTGATCCGGCACTTAAAATCTGGAGCGACCAAAGTGCTACCGGAATTCGGCGCATCGAACCCGACTCTTTTTTTTCAACTTTCAAAGCGCTGTTCTCGATCAGAGCCATATCGAATCCGTTTGTCTGGTCAATGTATGTCGTGCTCGCATGCCCGTTGAAATGGATTCCGCTCAACTTGTGTCGCGTCTGGGTAATCGCATCGAAACTTCTGCTCCGGGCAATACGCAACGATATTTCAGGAATTTTCAAATCCTGATTTTAGTTAATGATTCCCTGACTCCGGACAGCGTAATCAACCGATGAAAGCCGATTCGCGTTAATGTAATAATGCCCGCAGTTCTCCCGTTCCAGGGATCCATGCAAGACGAGCCGACAATAAGCGTTGTGATACCGACCAGTGGCAGACCGCAGCTGCTGCCGCGAGCCGTTGCCAGTTGTCTGGCCGGATTTAACCAGGGCGAAGTTGAAGTCATTGTGGTTCCGAATGGTCCGGATACATCATGGCAGCAAGCGCTTTCCGTATTCGACGGCAACCCGATGGTAAAGACGTTGCCGATTGGAACTGCCGACGCCAATACCGCAAGAAACCATGGTCTGCTGCAGGCTACTGCACGATATGTAAGATTTCTCGACGACGACGATGTCCTGATCACCGCTGGTTCGAGAGAACAATATCAACTCATGGACGAATCGAACGCAGACGTCTGCACCGGCGCCGTGAGCCAGGTCGATCAGCACGGCAATGAGTTTGAAGTGGTGATGCCATCAACGATGACGGATTTCATTGCATCGCTGCTTTCGAGGACGACGGCCTCGATGAATATTGCACACGTTTTCAGACGCCAGTTCGTCCGGGAGTTGCGCTGGCAGCCATACCAGCCCTTCCTCCAGGACCAGCTTTGGATTCATGCCGTTGCAAGGCATGCCGAGCCGCGCTGGATAAAAACACGATCGCTCGTTGGCGTCTGGCACCATCACCAAGGCTATCGCATCTCCAGAAACGCAATCAAATCCGTGCACACGGCATTGAAGACGACCAGCGGAATATTGACGGATACCGTGATCGAACTGAATTCGAAGCAGCGGATGGATTCTTCAAGAACCCGTGTCGCCGCCGCCGAATTATGGAAAATGGCGGATGAATGTTTCTATCTCTCGCCATCGCATTGGCACAGGGTCGCCAGATTTGCTTCGACATTGAATCCCGAGGTGCGACCTGAAACCTTCCTGTCGGGTACCTTGATCGAAAAATTATTGCCCCCGCTCGCCTTGCAATGGTTGCTGGTGCCATTTCGATGGTTGCACGCGTTTGCAAAATGGCTCATCGCGGAAAGAAAAAATGAAAGGCGATAAACTTTGCCATGCGTTCGACGCAACCAGGAAGTTTTCATGAGTAATACCCTGTCAATCGCTGCTGCACACTGGAACAAACTCCAAGGGCTCGGCAGATTTCATTCAAAGGTTAGATGGTGGCAGTGCCCCAGCATCATCCGGCATGTCAATCGCCGAATTTGTGGCCAGCCCCTGGATGGAATTACTGCCGGAGACATCGCCCTGCTGAAGGCACGATATCCCGGCCGAAAATTTGAAAATGCGGTTTCGATTGGCTGCGGCAACGGCAACAAGGAACTCGAATTGGTGAAATCCGGCCTCGTCGCCCATTTCGACCTGTTCGAAATTTCGAGCGTCCGTATCGATCAAGGCCGGGCACTCGCGGCAAAAGCCGGGCTCGAAAAAGCGATGAGCTTCCGACAAGTGGCGGTCGATGTCACAGAAACCCCGAGCAGTCCGGCATACGATCTGGTTTACTGGAACAACGCCTTGCATCACATGCTCGATGTTACCCAGGCAACGCTGTGGAGCAAGCAGCAACTGAAACCGGGTGGCGTTATTTACGTCAACGATTTCATCGGGCCAAACCGCATGGAGTGGACACCGGAAATGTTGCGTATCGCTTCTACCGTCCGTTCGAGTCTGCCTGCCCGCATGCTGCGCCACCCACGCATTCCGTGGCGAAAATTACCTTCCGTCATTCCCAGCGTTGATGTCGAACAGGCCATCGCGATTGATCCAACCGAGTGCGCCGACAGCGAGCGCATATTGCCGGCATTTACCGCATTGTTTCCGGACGGCACCGTAATACCTACCGGCGGCCTGATTTACCACACGACCTTGAATGATGTAATCAAGAATATTGACGAGGTAAGAGATGCGAATATTCTCAACTTGCTGCTGATGATCGACGACATGACGATCACCCAGGGCCTGAGTCAATACTGTGTTATGGTCGGCGACAAAGATTAATTGATACCGATTATTCCATTCGACATTACTTCCAATCCGCATTGCAAACCATGAAATTCGAACCTGAATCCAGCAATGCGTCGACGCAATCACGGGAAGCGGTCATTGGCATTCTCGGCTACGGCAGTCGCCCGCCTTCTGCCGATGCGCTGATTAAAATTGCCCGCCTGCCTTCGGTACGCAAGTTGTCGATCTTCTGGAATGCTCCGTCAGCGGAAGTAAGCCATTTACTTGCCGAACTGCAATCCCGGGCTTCCAACATCTCTGTGCATCTCAACCCCGAAAATCTTGGTTCGGCGGGTGGATACATCAAGCTGATCGAAAATTTTCGCGACAATGAAACAGCGGATCATCTGCTCTTGCTGGATGATGATCTAGAACTCGAAGCGGATTGCATCAAGATCTTGTTCAAAGCCGCAGAATCGTATCCGGGAAAACTCGATAACACGCTTCTACTCGCCTACCGCCCCGGACTTCCCGAGCTGGCTGATTTAGTGACGAAGAAAATTGCCATCAGGAGACCACGACCGGGCTGCTGCATCGGATTCCATTTCCTGAACATACTAAAAGCAGAATGCGAGCCGATTGATTACGATGCCGAAACCCGTCGTTTTTTTATTGGTTCGGCTCCCTGGGGCGGGCTACTGATTCCGCGGCAGGCACTGAAAAAACTGGGGCTTCCGCGAGAAGACTTCTTTTTATACGCGGAAGATTACGAACTGACATCGCGATTTGTCTGGAACGGCGGAAAAATAGTGCTTGTCCCCGATGCCCTTATCACGGACAAGGACACCGCCTGGAATGCCGTCGGCGGCAACACCAGCAACATCAGACGCAGGATGCTCCTGCTACCGGATATAAAGGTTTTCCATGAAACAAGAAACCGGAATTTCATGGCGCGAAAATATTATGCCGGCAGTTTCCCGATATACCTGATCAACAAGTATATTTTTCTTGCCTATGCTTATTTTCTCGGGATTCTGTACGGAAGGCTCTCCAGAGCACGCCTGATTCATCGCGCCATCAATGATGGCGAAAGAATGGCATCATCCGAACCGGTTTCCGACATTTTTCCCTCCAAATGAAAATCTCCATTGCACTCTGCACCTACAACGGCGCCCGTTTCCTCGCCGGGCAATTGCAGAGCATTGCATCGCAGACCCGTCTTCCCGATGAGCTGGTCGCATGCGACGACGTGTCGAGTGACGGAACCATTGCCATGCTCGAGGAATTTGCCAGCCGTGTTTCATTTCCGGTACGCATAATCCGTAACCCATCCAACCTGGGGGCAATCGCGAACTTTCAGCAAGCAATAAATTTGTGTACGGGCACGCTCACTGCGCTGGCCGATCAGGACGATGTATGGCTTCCGGACAAGCTCAGGCAGGCCGAACAGGCATTTCTTGACTGCAGTGATCCGGAATCCGCGCTTTATTGCACGCGGCTTCAATATGTGGATTCCGACCTCAAGCCATTGGGGCTTTCCGGCATTCCAGGCAACACCTATTTCTCAAATGCCGTGGTTGAAAATAGCGCCACCGGGTGTTCCGTCGTTTTTGGCAGTGAAATTAAGAGAAGATTTCTGCAAGCGAACCCTTCGCACATGGTCATGCACGACTGGTGGCTATATTTGCTCGCTACGGCATTCGGCAAAGTAATCTATGACGCCAGGCAAAGTGTCTTGTACCGGCAACACGACAGCAATGTCGCCGGATGGAAACCGCGGCTTGGGAAATTGCTAGATCGTTATTCCAGCCTGCGCGCGCGGCTTAAAACCGGCCGGGAAGGCATGGATTCGCTTAACCAGGCCGCTTTATTTATCGCGACCTATCAGGATCTTGCAGCAGAAAAGCGGCAGGTCGTCAGTGAACTAATCGAGCTAAGAAAGTCTGGTGTCTTTGGCCGTCTGCGCTATTCGATGCAGCCAAAGGTTGCCCGAAATGATCTTCTTGAAAATATTGCACTCAGGTTTTTTATCCTGATGGGCTGGCATTAAGACGACTGCAGGCTGCGCTCCAGCTGTGCATGCGCAATTTTATTGGACAGCTGTTCGTCGTAAAATTTTCTGCTATACGACGCATGCATCTCCCGCAAATTCGAGTCATCGGCGAGTCGGCTGATTTTTCTGGCCAAGGCCGTCGGATCTGCAACCGGCACCGTCTCGAAAAATTGTTCGCCCGTTCTGGCCAGCATCTCTCTGGCCCAGTCCGTATCGCCGGTAATAATCGGCCTCCCGACGGCGGCATAAGCGTAAATTTTGAAAGGGCATACGCGCATGGCTTTATTGCCAGCACCAAAGATTCCAAGGCAGATATCTGCCTGACCAATCTCACTGGCGATTTGTGCGGACGATTGCCAGGCTCGCTCCCACTGAAGCGGAACATCATGCTTTGATTTCCACTCTTCCACCTTGCGTGCATCCTGCCCATCACCGATTATTTTAAAAACGATATCCTTCCTGTCCACCAGCAGACTGGCCGCCGCCAATATGGTTTCGACTCCGTGCAACGGCACCAGCGTTCCTACGAAAAGGACCCGACAGAGTCCATCGGCTTCTTGCCGATATGGCGTCGGCAGGAAATTGTCTTCGTCGGTTGATAATGGAATCGCCTCCACTTTCGATTCCTCAACATCGAACAGCGCAGACAAGAAACGGGCGCTTTGAGGCGTATCGACAATCACTTTCCTGGAAAATGCGTATGCTTTTTTTTCCACCCAGAACAACATTCTGGAAGCCGCATGCCGCGGAGCGAGCAGCGCGCGATCGTTAACGATCGTATCGTAGAGCGAGATAAACGCATCAGCGACGACCGACCTCGGCCGCAACTTGCCTGGCAGCAAGGAAAGCATGAAGAGCACAAAGACCGCAGGATAAGGAACGTAGACGATGTCGCTTTTTTTTGAAAATACATATCGCGTAATGACAAAAACATGCGCGAACAGCCCCCGCACCCCCGAACCGAATTTTCGGATTGCGCCGTTAATTCTGCTCAGGTTTGCGCTCGACAGCGGAAAGTTTATTTCAGTCACTTCGAACAGTTCCGAACGTTTCAATGCCTCCAGGCGGAAACGGGTATTCGGATATGCCTCCGAGTTCATATGAACACCCAGGATCAAAAGTTTCTTCTTGTCTGCCGGCATTTTCGACACTCTATGCCCCTGCCTTTCTGAGCAGCACAAAACACTCGACATGATTCGAACGTGCTTCGGAAACGTACTCAATCTTCGCATTCACTCCCAGGAATTTTATGGATTCCCCCAGAAAATCCAGAAACGATTCGGAACTCCATACATGGGCATGCTCTCTGCGATCACGCACCGATTTGAGTGTAGCCGCAAGCATATCCGCATCGCCGGAGTTGAAAATCTCCGGCGCGGTATGACGGATAAAATCCAGATAATGATCGTCTTCAACGAAACTGACGCCGCGTTTATATTCATCCAGCAAATGACTGAACGACGTCAGTTGTCTTGGTTTATCGAAAGTAAATTCCTTGTCGGGCGCAGCGATTATCAGCAACCCGCCCGGGCCTAACACTTCGAACAATTGCTCCAACACGGATAACGGGTTGGCCACATGCTCGATCACATGATTCATGATGACGAAATCGTAAGGAGGCTTCACCTTCGGAAACAGCCGTTCTTCATCAAGATTGACGATGTAGTCGACATCAACCAGTAAATTGCTATCCAACTCCGGAAACAGTTTCTCCGAATCCTGTTTGGAATTCGCGTCGCAATACTCAATCTTGCAGGTGGCCGGCAAATTCGCCGGAAAATGCAGCGCTCCTATTTCGAGCCCTCTGCCTGACAAGAGCTGGTAAGCCTGTTTCCTATGTTTGTGGCGAAAACCATCCCTGGGCCAAAGCTTCAAGCCGACAAGCACTTTCTTGAGCCACTTCACGAACGATGCCAAACCCAGCGCCCGTATGATTTTGACTGTCGTTGTCGGACTCATTCGGATGACTTCCCGAGAAAATCCTGATTAGTATTCATCGGGCCCATCTTCGTTCCTAGCCCGTGAATAATACCCAGAAGGAATGCCCTGGCTTTCGTGAATTTGCCCTTCTCGAACAATAGTATCGAAATGAAATCGGACAATAGCCGCCACATTTGGCGAAGCGCCCATGCCGGCTCGTCGAAAAAATAATCCCGTGCCGTCACTAGCGTATTCCTGGCGATATAGTATTTCCGGACGGGAGAATGATTGAAGGATGCGAATCTGGATAACATCGAGCCTGCCACTATGCCCGAGCCGATACTTTGACTCATCACCGGTTTGCAACTGATGATGACCTTGAATCCATTCGCACGCGCGCGCAAACAGAATTCATGGTCGACCGAATCGATAAAATAATCACTTCTGAAGCCACCTATGCGCGTGGCCATATCCAGCGGAATCAGAGTGCCGGCCGTGATCAAGGTTTTACGTTCGCGATAACGTTCACGGTCGCGCTTGCAGTCAATAAAATTTCTTTGCTTGTTGACGTTCAGGTAATTGCCGCCCACCAGCACTTGCTCCAGACCGCAGTCTGCATGCACGGCAATTAAGGTCTCGAGCATGTCAGCAAATACCAGTGTGTCTTGATCCAGCGTTACGGCCCAGACAAAACCTTCCTGCAAAGCCCGCGACATCCCCTGGTTCAACGCCTGCGCGATTCCAAGATTCGCTGCGTTCGATAGCAGGCAAACTTTTCCGTCTTCCGCCACTGTCGATAACATTGCCCGTGCGTCATTGGCAGAGCCATTGTCCACAATGAACACCCGTGCAAATTGAGCAAGCACCTGCTGAACGCGAAGCTTGAATTCGGTATCGGGGTTGTAGGTAATAACGATGGCGCAGGTATTTTTCGGCGTCGGCGTCGGTATTGCTGCCGGAATCTCCAAGTTTCGCCCGATACCGGCCATCTCACGCACCATTCACGTTATGGTTAATCATGGCGCCGATAGGTCAGTGCCGTGATTTGTTCCGATATCAGACCGATCAGAAAAATGATCACGGACGCGCTGAGCAGCAATGCGCTCATATTGGTGAAACGTCCTTCATAGGCATAGGTATACGCGTAGTACATCAGCCCGAGCAAAAAGAAAAAAAGCCCGGTCGGGGCGAATAATTTGACGGGTGAGTACAGCGTCGCAATTTTGAAAATAATCAAAAGAAAGCGGATGCCATCGCGAACCGGGCGAATGTGACTCCTGCCTACGCGAGCAGCCACGGGTATCGGTTCGTAGGCAACCGCGTACGCGCTTCGGAAAAAGGCCATCGTGATCGTTGTCGGGTAGGAAAAACCGTTCGGCAACAAATGTAAAAATTCCCTGAATTTATCGGCGCGTACGGCGCGAAAGCCCGAAGTCAGATCGGCGACTTTTTGCCCAGTCATCCAGCTGGCTATACGGTTGTACAGCCCGTTCGCCAAACCGCGACTCACCGTGGCCTGGCCATCCCAGCCGCGCGCACCAACAACCATGTCAAAACCCTGCCCCAGCCTGGACAGAAGGCGCAGACAATGTTCCGCACCGTGCTGGCCATCGGCGTCCATGAATATCAGAATTTCGCCGCTTGCGGCCCGAGCTCCCCGCTTAATCGCCGCACCATTCCCCATCGAGTATGGTGACGTTAATATTCGCACCCCGAATTCGGCAGCTACGGCTTCAGTCTCGTCCGTGGAACCATCATTAACCACGATAATTTCGGCATCCGGCATCTGCGCCTTCAGACTTGGCAATGTCCTGCGCAGTCCCTCCGCTTCGTTCTTAGCGGGTAATACCACCGAAATTCGCATGTAGCCCCCAGATATTGAAGTCGAAGAGTACTCGGATTGTCCAATTTAGACCATGTTTGGGGCATTTATTCTACAATGCTACGCTAGATGAGGAATTTGCGGTAAAGTCCGGATATTAGTAGGGAAAAGGGGCTGCAATGAACACGGCCGTAGCCAACTTAGTAGGCATCACAGGTATCACTCGTCGCCTGGTCTTGGACGGCGTGCTAAATGAAACGGATGCCCGTCGCGCACTCGATGAATCTGCGAAGCAAAAGAAACAGGTTCATCTCTATCTGCTCGAACAGCGCCTGGTGTCGCAGACACAAATTGCTGCTGCCAATGCCGTTGAATTCGGCATGCCCTTATTCGATACAAATGCACTCGATCTTTCACAATCCGCTGTCAAACTGATTGGCGAAGATTTACTGCAAAAACACAATGTCTTTCCATTGTTCAAACGTGGCAATCGACTTTATGTAGGTATATCCGACCCTACCAACACGCGAGCGTTGGACGAAATAAAATTTGCCGCCAATATGACGGTGGAACCGATTCTGGTTAGCGACGAAGTGCTCAGAAGATCGCTGGACCAGGCACTCACCGCCGGCGATTCACTCAATCAGAACGACGAAGACGATGAAGGGCTCGAAAACCTTGAGTCATCCGGTGGCGATGACGAGGGACTTGCCGACTCGGGCGTCGAAGCCAAGGGCGATGACACGCCGGTCGTAAAATTCGTCAACAAGGTGTTGCTGGATGCGATCAAGAAAGGCGCTTCGGATATCCATTTCGAACCTTACGAAACCGAATTCCGCGTCCGCTTACGTCTCGATGGCGTACTTAAAAATGTCGCCAAGGCCCCGGTAAAACTGCAACCTCGTATTTCGGCACGCTTGAAAGTGATGGCTCAACTGGATATCGCGGAAAAACGCGTGCCGCAAGACGGTCGTATCAAGCTCAATATTTCCAAAACCAAACAGATGGATTTCCGGATGAGCACCTGTCCGACCCTGTTTGGCGAGAAGGTGGTACTTCGTTTACTTGACGGCAGTGCCGCGAAGCTCGGCATCGATAAACTCGGCTACGAAGATATCCAGAAACAACTCTACCTGGGCGCCCTGGCAAAACCATACGGCATGATTCTGGTGACCGGCCCTACCGGTTCGGGTAAAACCGTTTCCCTGTACACGGGCCTGAACATTCTCAATACCGAAGAACGGAATATCTCGACCGCTGAAGATCCGGTCGAAATTCGCGTACCGGGCATCAATCAGGTGCAGATGAACGTGAAACGCGGCATGACTTTCTCGGTCGCGTTGCGCTCTTTCTTGCGACAAGACCCCGACGTTATCATGGTCGGCGAAATTCGTGACCTGGAAACTGCGGAAATTGCGATCAAGGCGGCTCAAACTGGCCACTTGGTGTTGTCTACCCTGCATACCAACGATGCACCGCAAACCATTTCCCGCCTGATGAACATGGGCATTGCACCCTACAACATTACATCATCGGTAACGCTCGTGATTGCACAACGGCTTGCGCGTCGACTGCATGATTGCAAGAAAGAGATGATTTTGCCCGAGGCTGCCTTGCTTGCCGAGGGGTTCACTCATGAAGACATCAAGGCAGGTGTACGCTTGTATGAAGCCGTTGGCTGCTCGGATTGCAACGAAGGTTATAAAGGCCGCGTAGGTATCTATCAAGTCATGCCGATGACCGAAGAAATTCAGAAAATTATTCTACAAGGCGGCAATGTACTTCAGATCGGTGAAGCCGCTATGCTTTCAGGCGTCAATGATTTAAGACGATCCGCACTTATCAAAGCCTGCGCTGGCGTTACCAGCCTTGCCGAAATCAACCGCGTAACAAAGGACTAAACCATGGCAGCTTCCAAAGCAGCAGCAACTAAAACTCGCGCAGCCACTTCCGCGATGGGTGAATTCGTTTGGGAGGGTACCGACAAACGCGGCATTAAAATGAAAGGCGAAACGCTTGCAAAAAATGCCAACCTTCTTCGTGCCGAATTACGCAAGCAAGGCATCAATCCGATCATTGTCAAACCCAAGACGAAGCCGTTGTTTGGCTCTGCAGGTTCGGCAATCACGCCGAAAGATATTGCGATTTTCAGCCGCCAGATTGCCACCATGATGCAATCGGGCGTGCCCATGGTGCAGGCATTCGAAATCATCGGTACCGGCCAGAAAAACCCGAGATTAAAAGACATGATCCTTGGCGTGAAAGCTGAGATCGAGGGTGGTTCATCGCTTTCGGAAGCACTCGGAAAATACCCGCTGTATTTCGACAGCCTGTACAGAAACCTGGTGAAGGCCGGCGAAGGCGCCGGTGTACTGGAAGTGGTGCTCAACACCATTGCCAACTACAAGGAAAACATCGAAACCCTGAAAGGCAAAATCAAAAAAGCACTTTTCTATCCTGCGATGGTTATTGCAGTAGCCGTCTTGGTGAGTGCCGTATTGCTGATCTTCGTAGTACCGTCATTCCGCAACGTCTTTAAAAGTTTTGGCGCGGACCTGCCGGCATTCACCTTGTTTATCCTTGCGTGTTCGGATTTCGTGATTGCTTATTGGTATTTAATCATCGCGGGCGCTGCCGGTGCTGTCTTTGCCTTTATTGCAGCGAAAAAAAGGTCGAAAGCATTTGCCGAATTCCTGGATAGAGTGATATTGAAAATTCCCGTGATCGGCGAAATCATGCACAACTCGGCAATTGCCCGCTTTGCGCGTACGCTGGCCGTTACCTTCAAGGCCGGTGTGCCTTTAGTGGAGGCCTTGGAAACCGTTTCCGGCGCCTGCGGCAATGTAGTCTATGAAAAAGCCGTGTTGCGTATTCGCGATGACGTGGCCGTTGGTTACCAGGTGAATATGGCGATGAAACAGGTTGGTCTGTTCCCGCACATGGTCGTGCAAATGACAGCCATCGGTGAAGAAGCCGGTGCACTCGACACGATGCTCTACAAGGTCGCCGAATTCTTCGAGCAGGAAGTCAATAACGCCGTTGATACTCTGTCGACCTTGAT
The DNA here is from genome assembly GCA_036676335.1 of Arenimonas sp. Taxonomy (GTDB): domain Bacteria; phylum Pseudomonadota; class Gammaproteobacteria; order Xanthomonadales; family Xanthomonadaceae; genus Arenimonas. Next base: position 78,282 of record JAKFDD010000002.1, read on the forward strand.
CGAGCCTATGGTGATGATGGTCATCGGCGTAATCGTCGGCAGCATGGTTATCGGCATGTACCTGCCAATCTTCAAACTTGCTGCGGCCATGTAAACAAAATGGAATTACTGATGAGCAATACGCCACTGTTAATCACAGTGGCGTTCTTTTTCGGGTTATTGATCGGCAGTTTTTTGAACGTCGTGATTCTGCGACTTCCGAACCGCTTGATGTGGCAGGCACGGCATGAAAGCCGCGAACTACTTGAATTGCCGGAAGTATATGAACCCGCGCCACCCGATATCGTGGTGAAGGGGTCGCACTGTCCGCATTGCCAACATCCATTGTCGGCATTTGAAAACATCCCCCTCGTCAGCTATCTATTTTTGCGTGGTCGCTGTCGTCACTGTAAAACCGGCATTTCCTGGCAGTATCCCGCAGTCGAATTTTTGACTGGCGTACTGTTCGCGATTTGCATCTGGAAATACGGTGTCAGTTGGGAAGGCCTCGCAGCACTTGGCTTTACGGCAAGCCTGATTGCGCTTTCCGGCATCGATATACGAACTCAGTACTTGCCCGATGACATTACCCTGCCGCTACTGTGGTCGGGCCTGGCGCTCAGTCTTATCCCTCTTTTTCAAGATCCGTGGCATGCCATTTTAGGGGCCGCTCTGGGTTATTTGAGTTTATGGAGCGTATACAAATTATTTAAACTTATCACTGGCAAGGAAGGCATGGGTTACGGCGACTTCAAGCTACTCGCTGCGCTGGGAGCATGGTGCGGGCCGAAATCCATCTTGACGATAGTAATAATCTCGTCATTCATCGGCGCGATTATCGGCTCGATTTATTTGGCGATCAAAGGGCGTGATAACGGCACGCCGATTCCATTTGGCCCATATTTAGCCGCAGCTGGCTGGGTGCAATTTATATTGGGCGTTGATCTGCTTGGCGCCTACATGAACTGGGCAATGCCAACATGATGCTTGACCCATGATTACACATGAATGCTTCCAAAAAGCGTGATGCGAATTGCTTTTGATCGTCTCTTAAATTGCCAAATAATTCTCGTGCTCTCGTTTTCAAAAAAACATTCCGGCTTTGCGGTTGTTGATCGCCCTCATTATCAGGAGACTGCCGAATCATGGCAAACTTTGTCGTAGCCGTTACCGGTGGCGTTGCTTCGGGCAAATCGGCAGTCACTGAATTGTTTTCCGAATTCGGCATCACAATAGCCGATGCAGACATTGCTGCCCGGAAAATCGTTGAAGCAGGCCAACCTGCACTCGAGGAAATTGCAAACTGTTTTGGCTCCGATATCGTCGTTAATGGCCAACTGGATCGCCAGAAATTACGCGAACTCATCTTCGACAATGCCGATGCAAAGAAAAAACTGGAGCTAATCACGCATCCACGTATTCGCCATTTATTAATGCAGCAGTGCAAAAATGCTGCATCTGTTTTTGCAATCGTTGCCATTCCGCTGCTTGCAGAGGGCAACAAAGAACATTATTCGTGGCTGGATCGCATACTGGTTGTCGACGTCCCGAGGGAAATTCAAAAATCCCGCCTGATAGCGCGCGACAGGATATCCGATTCGCTTGCAGACAAGATGCTGGATGCCCAGGCATCCCGCGAACAACGACTAGCCATTGCCGATGATGTCATCAGCAATCTGCATGATTTCAAATCGCTCCGTGAAAGCGTGCAGCGGCTGGATAAACGCTACAGCGAGCTGGCTACGGCTGCGATGGCCAAAACTGGCTAATGCCGGCAACGCCCTGAGCGCCATGCTGTCTGGCCCGGGAAATATCTTTCAGCCCTAATCCGCCCAGGGCAAAAATCGGCAATGAGACTTCGTTGCGTTGCTTGGTAAAGCCCGACCAGCCGATTCCGGACACGCCAGGATGCGAATTGGTCTTGAGCACCGGCCCCAATACTGCATATGACGCCGACAAACTTTCTGCCATTTTTAATTCATCAACCGAATGACAGGCGGCCGAAAAGCGATGCCCGGACAATTTCATTCCGATATCTGTCTGCATGAGTTGATTCGATTTCAAATGCACTGGGCAGTCGAGCGCTATCGCAAGTTCGATATCTTCGTTGATAAACAAGGTTGCATCATGCTCATGACACAGGGTACGGATATCAAGCGCAAGTTCTTTCAGTTTCTTTCCGGCAATTTTTTTACAGCGCAATTGAATCAGCCGAATGCCGGAAATCAATTGACGTTCGATACTGAAGAGGAAATTTTGTTTCTCGCCATAATATTCCGGCGTGATCGCGAGCACATTGGGTTGCGTCAGTGCGGCAACCACCGGCCTGTCTGCCGACGGCATCGGATATGAAATCAATTTTTCCAATGGCGACCAGGCTAGCGCCTGCTTTTCCCGGCCCTTCGGCTTGCCTGTGTACGACAGTACGGTATACACATCGAGCACTATGCTTTTATTCGCATAGTGCTGGGGCACGGAAATCAGCGGCTCGGTATTTCCGATATCAATGCCGAGTTCTTCGTGCAGTTCTCGCTTTAACGCCTCGGCTGGCAATTCACCTGATTCAACTTTACCGCCCGGAAACTCCCAGGCACCGGCCAAGTCGCGACCTTCGGTGCGTCTTGCCAGCAAAATCCTGCCCCGGGTGTCACGCAGCACACCCGCTACGACATGAACCGGGGCCGATGTCTTAGACCCCGAGGACATGCAAAGAGATCAGGTTAATTGACCGTGGCATTGCTTGTATTTTTTGCCACTGCCGCAGGGGCAAGGATCGTTGCGGCCGATCTTGTCGGCTTCGCGAGTAATCGTTCTTGGCTGGACTTCCGCGCCTTGCGAAGCAAAAGCCATCGCTTGCTCCATTTCATCATCGACGCCGAAGTCGCCGGTTTCAGGATGCTGGAACTGCATGTTTTTCGACTGCGCTTCGAGACGCTGGCGTTCGGCGTTTTCCATCGCGGCCACTTCGTCTTCGTCGCGGATGCGGACACGTGCCAGCAAGGTAATGACGTCTTGTTTAACCTTGTCGAGCATTTCCGAGAACAACTCGAATGATTCGCGCTTGTATTCCTGTTTAGGCTGTTTCTGTGCATAGCCGCGCAGGTGAATGCCCTGGCGCATATAGTCCATGCGCGCCAGATGCTCTTTCCAGCTTTGATCAAGCACATTCAGCATCAAATGCTTTTCAAGCTGACGCATCATGTCAGACGTGATTTGTGCTTCCTTCTCTGCGAACAACTTTGCCGCCGCTTGCAATACGTAATCAAGCAAGGCGTTGTCATCCAGCTCTTCGGAAGTCTCTACCAGATTTTTCAAATCCAGCGGCATGCCGAACTCGTCGGCAAGATTGCGTTCCAGCCCTTCGATATCCCATTGCTGGTCGATCGAATTCACCGGCACGAAGCGACGAACCGTTTCGGAAATCACGTCATCGCGGATGGCGTCGATGGCGTCTTGCACCGAATCGGATTCCAGCAACTCATTGCGCTGCTGATAAATTACCTTGCGCTGGTCGTTGGCGACATCGTCGTAATCGAGCAGGTTTTTACGAATATCAAAGTTATGCGCTTCGACTTTTTTCTGTGCATTCTGGATTTGCTTGGTCACCATGCCGCTTTCGATGACTTCGTCTTCCTTCATGCCGATACGGCGCATTGCGTTTTGCACCCAGTCGGCGGCGAAGATACGCATCAAGTTGTCTTCCAGCGACAAATAGAAACGCGAGGAGCCGTTATCACCTTGACGGCCGGAACGTCCGCGCAACTGGTTATCGATACGGCGCGATTCGTGGCGTTCGGTCCCGACGATATGCAAGCCACCCAACTCAAGCACTTCATCGTGGTGTTTTTGCCATTCCGATTTCACGCGAGATTTGTCGAGTTCGCTGGCATCTTCGCCCAGCGCATGCAGCTGCGCTTCCAGACTACCGCCGAGAACGATATCGGTACCACGGCCGGCCATATTGGTCGCAATGGTGACAGCTTTCTTGCTGCCCGCCATTGCCACGATTTGCGCTTCGCGCTCATGTTGTTTCGCATTCAACACTTCGTGCGGGATGCCGGCTTTTTTCAGATGGCTGGAAAGCAATTCGGAAGTTTCGATCGACGTGGTGCCGACCAAAACCGGTTGTCCACGCTCGTAGCAATCGGCGATATCGCGACTGACGGCATTGAATTTGGCATCACGGGTCAGATAGACCAGATCAGGATGATCCTTGCGCACCATCGGACGATGGGTTGGAATCACGACTACTTCAAGATTGTAAATGGTCTGGAATTCGTAAGCTTCGGTATCGGCCGTACCGGTCATGCCCGAAAGCTTGTTGTACATGCGGAAATAGTTCTGGAACGTAATCGATGCGAGGGTCTGGTTTTCGCGCTGGATTGGCACGCCTTCCTTCGCTTCAACGGCTTGATGCAGACCATCGGACCAGCGACGACCAGCCAGAGTACGGCCGGTGAATTCGTCGACGATGATGACTTCGCCATCGCGAACGATGTAATCAACGTCGCGCTGATACAGGGCATGCGCGCGCAAGCCTGCATTCAAATGGTGGACGACGGTCAGGTTTTGACCGGAATACAAACTGTCTTCTGCATTAATGATGCCGGCTTCACGCAGTAATTCTTCCGCGTGCTCCATACCTGTTTCTGACAGATGTACCTGTTTCTGTTTTTCATCAACCCAGAAATCGCCGTCACCATCTTCTTTTTCCTGGCGGGTCAATTTCGGCAGCAGACGATTCACCTTCATGTACAACTCGGGTGATTCGTCGGCAGGACCGGAAATAATCAGTGGTGTACGTGCCTCGTCGATCAGAATCGAATCGACTTCGTCGACGATCGCGAAATTCTGGCCGCGCTGGAAACGATCTTCTTTCGAAAGCGCCATGTTGTCGCGCAGATAATCGAAACCGTATTCGTTATTGGTTCCGTAGGTGATATCGGCGGCGTAGGCACCTTTCTTGTCGCCGTGCGGCATGCCTGGATATACCACGCCAACGCTCATGCCAAGGAAATTGTAAACACGGCCCATCCAGGCCGAGTCACGCCGTGCAAGATAATCATTCACGGTAACGACATGCACGCCCTTGCCGGACAATGCATTTAAATAGGTGGGCAATGTCGCCACCAAGGTCTTGCCTTCACCGGTACGCATTTCGGCAATGCGACCCGAATGCAGCACCATGCCACCGACCAGCTGGACATCGTAATGACGCAAGCCGATCACGCGCTTGGAGGCTTCACGGCAAACCGCAAAGGCTTCCGGCAATAATTGGTCAAGGCTTTCGCCTTTTTCTACTCGTGCTTTGAATTCGTCGGTCTTGGCGCGCAATTCTTCATCGCTGAGCTTTTCCATTTCCGGTTCAAGCGAATTGATGCGGTCGATATTTTTCTGGAATTGACGCAGCAGACGTTCGTTACGGCTGCCAAAAATGCGGGTAAGAAGACTATTAAGCATGAGAAAATCAAACCACCATGTGAGGCAGACAAAGTCCGCGCGAAAAATTAAAGGCTAATCATGAAAACGGCCGCGCATGCTTACATGGCGGCCGCATAGTTTAACCTGTGGGCGGTTTTAGCGATATCAACCCGAGCGATTATCGTTTAACACTATCCAGAAATGGCAGGGGATTGACCGCCGTACCGTTTGCATGAACTTCAAAATGAATATGCGGACCGGTTGAGCGGCCGGTCGAACCAGCTTTCGCCACTTGTTGACCAGCGCGGATCAGGTCGCCAACGCGCACCGTAAAGCCGGAATTATGGGCGTAAAGTGTGGTGTAGCCATTGCCGTGGTCCACTTCTACGACATTGCCGTAACCGCTTTTTACACCAGTGAAACTGACGACGCCATCAGCCGCGGCAAATACCGGATCACCGGTGTTGGCTTCAAAATCGATGCCTTTGTGATGCGCGCGACCGCCGGAGAACGGGTCAGACCGGGTTCCGAAGGTTGAGGTGATATAGCCGCGACCCGGCAGTTTCGAAGGGGTACGGCTCATTTCCAGATGCTGATCGAACAAGATCGCTTCCAGAACCGAGAGTTGACGCCCCGAGTCATCGAACTGGACCTGCAGAGCGCTCAGGTCGCTCAGCAGGTCTTTCGACTTTACGTCTTCAACGGTTTCGTTACCGCCAGCGCCCGGCAGCTTGTCGAAATTAAATTCACCATCGGTGAATTTGCCGTCTTTGGCTAAACGTTCGCCTAATGCATTTAAACGGTTTGCCTGGATTTGGAGTTCACCGACACGTGCAGCCACTGCATTGATTTCGCGCTGGGCGTCGGCCTTGGCTGCTTTGAGTTCTTTGTCTTGCTTGGTCAGCTGGGCTTGCAAGCGGCTAATTTCCGCCTTGGCAGCGCCATTGGCGCCACGGCCAAAAAAGCCGATGCTGAAAGCGAGCGCTAATAACAGGAAGATTGAACCACCGGCAATTGCGGCGGTCTTTGGATCATCGAACGCCAATTTTTTTGGCGTGCGAAAGAATTTTGAAACGATGATAATGTTCATCATGCTTAAACGTTCTCACAATCAGGTCCATGGCGCGGTGGCTTCTACCGGTCCGGTTCAAGCGCTGCAGGCAGCGAACGAATCAAACCTGATGAAACTGATCAAGCGCGCCCAGCAACTGGACCAGCTCGACCAAACACTGCGCCAAATTTTGCCCCCTGCACTGGCGAAAGAGTGTCGGCTCGCCAATATCAGTAAGGAAAAACTGGTGTATTCGGTATCAAATCCGGTCTGGAAGTCCAAACTGCGCCTTTATGGCGACGCTTTGATAAGCGCAGCCGGTGCAGCCGGGTTTCAAGTCCAGGCTTTGACGATAAAAGTGACTCCCCCGGATTCGGTCCCCCTGAATCCAACAACTGGTAAGCCCCTCACTCAGGCAGTTCGCGATTCACTGCGGACTACCGCCCACTCCGTGGAAGACCCGCAACTGCGGGAACAACTCCTAAAACTAGCGTCCTTGCCTTGATGTAACACAACAATGGCCGGACATTGTGCCGCAATCCGTTACCCGAGCCGTTAAAAACCCGTTATATCCAGACATTTCAATGTGATACACCCCGCAAACTGCAAGATCGTTGCGGCTTTTTGCCCTGTTTTATTGGGCGTGCGCTGGCTGGGTGTAGGAAATCGGTGCCGTCGCCGGGTCATCGGCGTAGGTGACTTCTTCCCAAGTACTCGGGTCGGCCAACATGGCTCTGAGCAACTGGTTATTCAGGGCATGACCGGATTTATAGGCATAAAAAGCGCCAACCAGGCTATGGCCTAGTAGATACAGGTCGCCGATCGCATCGAGAATTTTGTGCTTCACGAACTCGTCTTCATAACGCAGGCCGTCTTCGTTGAGAATCCGGTAGTCGTCGAGCACGATCGCATTATCCATGCTGCCGCCCAAGGCCAGATTACGGTCGCGCAGGAACTCGATGTCTTTCATGAAACCGAAAGTACGGGCACGACTGACTTCTTTTACAAAGGAGGTAGTCGAGAAATCGATTTCCACGCTGGACGTCGATTTGGTGAACACCGGGTGTTTGAAATCGATCGTGAAGCCAACCTTGAAGCCATCAAATGGCTCAAAACGGGCCCATTTGTCGCCATCTTCGACCTGGATGGGCTTGACGATCTTGATAAAACGTTTGGCTACATTCTGTTCTTCGATGCCGGCCGATTGCAGCAGGAAGACGAAGGGGCCGGCCGAGCCGTCCATGATAGGTACTTCAAAATGCGATAAATCAACATAGGCATTATCGATGCCAAGGCCGGCAAAGGCCGACATCAAATGTTCGATCGTCATGACCCGGACATCGTCCTGCACCAAGGCAGTACACATGCTGGTTTCACCTACCAAGAGTGCGTTCGCCCTGATTTCAACCGGTTTGGCAAAATCGGTACGGCGAAACACGATGCCAGTATTCGGCGCAGCAGGGCGCAAGGTCATATAAACCTTTTGGCCACTGTGCAACCCCACGCCTGTGGCGCGAATGACATTCTTCAAGGTGCGTTGCTTCATCATCATGATTAGTCCCTTTGAATCAGGCCCCGATTGGACAGCCCAAAACTCCCGCGAGGATATCACAGCTCCCGGTTCGCAAAAGTAAAAAAGCCTCTGTTTTTCACGGACTTGCAACAATTTAGTGTTCCAATTGTGGAACGCTTGGCAGTCTCACGAACATTAGAGACAGTGCATTTGAGTCTGAAGTTCCTTGTCTGAACCAAAACTGTTTGATCCCGACAAGCATCAAGCATAAAAAAAGCCCGCCAAACGGCGGGCTTGAAGTGAATCCAAGTGAACATGACAGGCAGCATCATCCTTGATGCTGTTTCTAACTACATGCAAGTCGGGCCAGGGCCCGACCTACGGATCAATCTGCCTGGCGACGCAAGAAAGCTGGAATGTCCAGGTAACTGTGGTCGGTCGGCAAATCGCTTAATGCTGTTTGTGGTTGTGATTCGTTGCCGCGAGTGGAAGCGCGCAGACCCAGATTATTTCCCGCCATGCTGGCTTCGGCGTTCAGCATGCTGTCGTAATCCGGCAAACCCGTTGTGGCATTCCGGACTAATTTTACCGGTGCACGCATCGGTTCCTTGGTACCGAATTCGGCACGATCTGGACGTACGCTGCGAGCAACGCCGCGATTCAAACCGGTAGCCACGACCGTCACGCGGACTTCGTCCTGCATGTTTGGATCCAGCACGGTACCAACAACAACCGTTGCATCTTCGGCAGCAAATTCGTCAACAATACGACCAACTTCGTCAAACTCGCGCATCGTGAAATCCGGACCTGCGGTGATGTTCACCAACACGCCGTTTGCGCCGGCCAGATTGACTTCGTCCAGCAATGGATTGCTGATCGCCGCTTCGGCTGCCGCTTGCGCGCGGTCATCGCCACGGGCGGTACCGCTGCCCATCATCGCAAGACCCATCTCGCTCATCACGGTACGCACGTCGGCAAAGTCGACGTTGATCAAACCCGGACGCACGATCAAATCTGCGATGCCCTGCACTGCGCCGAGCAATACGTCGTTGGCTGCGCGGAAAGCCTGCATCATCGTGGCGTCGCGACCGAGCACCGTGATCAATTTTTCATTCGGAATGGTGATCAGGGAATCGCAATGCTGCGCCAATTCCTCGATACCTTTTAAGGCCACCTGCATGCGACGACGGCCTTCGAACGGAAATGGCTTGGTGATAACCGCCACCGTCAAAATCCCCATTTCTTTTGCAAGCTGCGCAACGACAGGTGCTGCACCGGTTCCGGTACCACCGCCCATGCCGGCAGTGATAAATACCATATCGGCGCCGGCCAGTGCTTCGACGATGCGCTCGCGATCTTCCAGTGCGGCTTGACGGCCCACTTCCGGATTCGCGCCTGCGCCCAAACCCTTGGTGACATTGCTGCCGAGTTGCAACTGGAATTTTGCACCGACATTTTTAATCGCCTGCGAATCGGTATTCGCCGTGATGAATTCCACACCATCGACACCGGCATTCACCATGTGTGCGACCGCATTGCCACCGCCGCCGCCGACACCGATGACTTTGATGACTGCGTTCGGTGCCAATTTTTCTACTAATTCAAAATGTGCCATGTTCAGATCCTCCGTGATTTAAATGAATATTCTTTTTATGTATTGATGTAGCGACCACTAAAATTCTCCGCGATACCACGTGCGAAGTTTTGAAAACAAAGTACCGGCCTTGCTGCTCGACAATGACGGCCTGCGCGGGTTTTCGCTCGCACTTCCCCAAAGCAACAAACCCGCTCCGGTGGCATGCACCGGATTACCCACCACTTCGCCCAGGCCCTTGATGTTTTGCGGAATGCCTACCCGCACCGGCATGTGCAGCATTTCTTCCGCGAGTTCGACAACGCCTTCCATCCGCGATGAACCACCGGTGAGTACCAAACCGGCGCGAACCAATTCTTCGAAACCGGAACGGCGCAGCTCAGCCTGCACCATTTCGAAAATTTCTTCGTAGCGGTTTTGCACGGCTTCGGCCAGGGCCTGGCGCGCCAGACGGCGTGGCGGACGATCACCGACACTCGGCACTTGAATGCTTTCTTCGGCGGTTGCCAGCTGTGCCAATGCACAGGCATAGCGCACCTTGATTTGTTCGGCTTCCGGCGTCGGCGTACGCAGCAAATGTGCGATGTCGTTGCTGACCTGATCGCCTGCAATCGGCAGCGATGCGGTATGGCGAATCGAACCCTGTACGAATACCGCGATATCGGTTGTACCCGCGCCGATATCCACCAGCACGACGCCCAACTCTTTCTCATCCGACGTCAGTACCGCCGTACTGGATGCAATCGAAGACAAAATCAGCTCATCGACCTGCAAGCCGCAGCGATTGATGCATTTGCTAATGTTTGCAGCCGCCGACAAGGCGCCGGTAATAATGTGCGCACGCACCTCCAGACGAACACCCGACATGCCGACCGGATTGCGAATACCTTCCTGCGAATTATCGACGATGTATTCCTGCGGAATTGCGTGCAGTATTTTTTGGTCCGAAGGAATCGCGACTGCCTTGGCGGCTTGCAAGACGTTATCAAGATCCTGATAAGTCACTTCGCCACTCGCCACCGGAACGATGCCGGGTGAATTGCGGCATTGCGTATGACTGCCGGAAATCGACGCGTAAACCGAACGAATCTCGCAGCCGGCCATCAACTCGGCCTCTTCGATCGCGTGCTTGATCGATTGCACGGTGGATTCGATATCCACCACGACGCCGCGTTTCATGCCGCGCGATTCATGCGAGCCGATACCAATCACTTCCAATTCCTGGCCGTGGGAATATTCGCCCACCATGGCCGTGATTTTCGAAGTGCCGATATCCAGCCCGACAATTAATGATTTATCACCCTTGCGATTCATGTATTGCCCTGCTGTAAATTATTTTCTGCTTTGATTTTGCTGATTTGTTTCCAGCTCAAGGCAAAGCCATTGGTGTAGCGAAGATCAGCGCGTATCAGCTGACGATTGAGTTCATCATTTTTTATCTGCGGCATCAGGCGCGCGAAACGCGCCAATCGTTGCTGTGGCTCACCACGGCCGACCTCGATTTCCAGTCCATCACTGAGCGTCAGGCTCCAGCTACCGCGCGCACTCATGCGAACACTTTGCACTTGCAGGCCCATGGTCAAAAACAAGGGTTTGGCATAACTGTAAAAAGCCATCATGTCGCTGGTGCTGGCATCCGGGCCTTCAAATATCGGCAACTTGAATTTTGCATTTTTCGGTATTGCAAAAATCTCGCCGTTTTCCGCCAGCAGATTTTTCTCGCCCCAGCGCGCCAAGGGTTTGTATTCGGCCACAGTGACTTCAAGACGATCTGGCCAGCGCTTGCGGACATCGACCTGTTTCACCCACGGCAAGGCAGCGATATTTTGTCGCACCTGCTCGAGATTCACCGCGAAGTAGCCTTTGTCGACATTCGGCAAAACGGTGTCACGCACTTGTTGATCGGTGACCAGATTAAATTCGCCCGACACTCGCAGATGGCGCATCGGCGAACGCTCACCGCCAATCCAGCCATTCAAAACCGCAGCCACGGGCAAGACCACCAAGGCAATCGCCAGTGTCCATGCAGTGAGGCGGAATACGGCTTTCATCATGTGAAACTCGACTCCAGAATAGTCCAGCACAAGGTTTCAAAATCGATGCCGAAAGCTTTCGCCGATTTCGGCATCAAGGAATGACTGGTCATGCCAGGCGCGGTATTGGCTTCAAGTAGAAAAATCCCGCCGCTTTTATCGCGCATGAAATCAATGCGGGCCCAGCCACGGCAACCGACGCCGACAAACGCTTTCTCGGCAAGTTTCTGTACTTTCTTTTCTTCGACCTCCGGCAAGCCGGGACAAATGTATTGGGTCTCGTCGGAGATATATTTCGAGTGGTAATCGTAATATTCTCCGGCCGGTACGATATGGATACTCGCCAGCGCTTTTCCTTCGAGCACGCCAATGGTGTATTCGCCACCTTCGATCAATTGTTCCATCAGCATTTCGCCGGGATAGCGCGCCGCCAATTCCACTGCTGCATCGAGATCGGCATCGTTGAATACACGACTAACGCCAACGCTGGAGCCTTCGCAGGAGGGTTTGATAATTACCGGCAAGCCAAGCGATTGCGCCGCCGCATGAACGTCATCGCCAACGCTCAAACGTACGTAACGCGGCGTCGGCAACCCCAGACTCAACCACACTTGCTTGGTGCGGATCTTGTCCATGCTCAAGGCCGAGCCGAGCACATCCGAACCGGTGTATGGAACATTCATCGCTTCGCACAAACCTTGCAGGATGCCGTCTTCACCGCCGCCCTTGGTGCCGTGCAGAATATTGAAAACCCGATCGAATTTTTTCTGATGCAGCGCTTCTACCAGTGCCGGAATGCCATCGACGGCCTTTGCATCGACACCACGCGCAAGCAATGCTTCAAGCACATTCGCACCCGAGTTCAACGACACTTCACGCTCGGAACTGGTGCCGCCCATCAACACGGCAACGCGGCCAAATTCTTTTGCGTCTTTAATACGTTTCATGCCTGCCTGGCTCCTTCAAATCCTTTACTGGCGATATCGCTTGCGATTGCACCGATATCACCGGCGCCCATCATCAAAAGCAAATCGCCACCGTGTAAAACATCCGGCAACACGATTGCCAATTCGCGTGCATTGCTTACCACCACTGGATCGATGCGTCCGCGTGCACGAATCGCACGCGCGAGCGATTTCGAATCCGCTCCGTTTATCGGCGCTTCGCCGGCAGCATAGACTTCGGTCAACACCACGGCATCGCAGGTCGACAGCACGCTGACAAAATCGTCAAATAAATCACGGGTCCGGCTGAAGCGATGTGGTTGAAAGGCAACGACGAGTCGTTTGTCCGGCCAACCACCTCGTGCCGCTGCAAAGACCGCTTCCAGCTCGCGTGGATGGTGCCCGTAATCATCCACCAGCAGGGCTTTGCCATTGCCGAAATCCAGTTCGCCCTTGATATTGAAACGGCGACCGATACCCTGGAATTTTTTCAAGGCGCTGGCGATCGCTTCGGATGAAACACCGAGTTGCCAACCGACGGCCGCTGCCGCCAAAGCATTCAATACATTGTGCTGACCAGGCAAATTCAGCGTGACCGATCGCTTGCTGCCATCGGGCAAATGCAAAACAAACTGCATCGCGCCTTCGGCTTGCACGACATCGGTAGCACGAACATTCGCCTGTTCCGACAAGCCGTAGCGAATCGTGTGGCGTGGTGTTTGCAATGCCAATTCGGCGACCAGCGGATCGTCCACGCACAGTATGGCCAGACCATAGAACGGCAGGCGGTGCAGGAATTCGGAAAACGCTGCTTTCACGCGATTAAAATCGCCGCCATAGTTTTCCAGATGGTCGGCATCGATATTGGTGACGACGGCGATCAATGGATTCAAACGCAGGAAGCTGCCATCGCTTTCATCGGCTTCCGCAACCAACCACTGGCTGGTGCCGAGTTTCGCATTCGCTCCGGCACTCAAAAGTTGCCCGCCGATTACAAAGGTCGGATCCAAATCGCCTTCGAACAACACGCTCGCGGTTAACGACGTTGTCGTGGTTTTGCCGTGGGTGCCGGCAATCGCAATGCCGCGTTTGAAACGCATTAATTCTGCCAGCATTTCCGCACGGGGCACGACCGGAATCTGCTGCGCGTGCGCTTGCTGCAATTCGGGATTTTCCGGCTTGATCGCACTCGATACCACGACGCAATCGACATCTTCGATATTGCTGGCCGCGTGACCACGCATGACTTTCGCGCCCATGCTGACCAAGCGACGTGTTGCGGCGGATTCATTTTGATCCGAACCGGAAACCTGATAACCAAGCGTCAGCATGACTTCGGCGATGCCGCTCATGCCGACACCACCGATCCCGACAAAATGGATACGTGGGAATGCTTTGGCGAGATCTCCAGTCTGCTGAAAACGATGGCGCATCATGCTAGAGCCTCCGATAAAACGATATCCGCCACATCTTTAGTGGCATCTGGTAATGCTGCTTTACGAGCAGCGACGGCAAGCTGCATCAGAAAGCTGCGGTCTTCGCAAAATTCACCAAGCAACTGTTTCAAGTCATGCTCGAGTGTTTCGGTTTGACGCAACCAATCACCGGCGCCGCATTCTTTTAAATACTGTGCATTGCGAGCCTGATGGTCATCGACCGCGCCCGGGAAAGGGATCAGAATGCTGCCGACGCCAGCCGCACAAAGTTCTGCAATCGTCAGTGCACCGGCGCGACCAATCACGATATCGGCCCAGCCGTAAGCAGACGCCATGTCCTGGATAAAGGCTTCAACACTTGCATTGATGCCTGCCGTTTCGTAAGCCTGCTTGGCATCGACCACTAATTTTTCGCCGCATTGATGGCGAATTTCAAATTCGACCACGCCTTTCAGCGATGCAATTACATGGGGTACGGCACTATTGATCGCGCGAGCACCCTGGCTACCACCAAGTACCAGCAAACGAATTGCACCCGTACGATTTGCCAGGCGTTGCTCGGGCGCTGGCAATGCGGCTATTTCGGGACGTACCGGATTACCGACGACATCATTCGGCATATTGTTGAAACTGTCCGGGAATCCGCACAGCACATGATCGGCGACTTTCGCCAATATGCGATTGGTAAAGCCCGGCGCACGATTGGCCTCATGCACAATCAATGGGGTGCGGGTGAACCAAGCTGCAATGCCGGCAGGACCGGCCGCAAAACCGCCGAAACTCAATACTGCGCGTGGCTTATGTTTGCGAACTTTTCCGATCGCCTGGAAAACCGAACGCAGGATCACGAAGGGTGCGCTCAACATGCCCATTACACCTTTGCCACGCAAACCGCGAACGGCAATGGTTTCGATTGCAATTTGATGCTGCGGAACCAGTCTCGTTTCCATGCCGCCGTCGGAACCCAACCAGATCACAGGAACATTCCGGGCACGCAATTCATTGGCAACCGCCAAGCCTGGAAAAATATGACCGCCGGTTCCACCAGCAAGAATCATCACGGGGGCAGTGTTCACGGAACTCATGCGCGTGACCCCCACTTCGGTTCCAGACGTTCGCGCGGCGAGCGCGGCAGACTGGCCGTTACCGGCAATGTGACTGCTTTCGGCGAAGTCACGTCTTCGTCGTATTCGGCACGCGGCGATGTCATCAAACCTTCGTTGCGGCGCAAATTCACCGTACGTTCGGCACAGGATAATTCATAGCTGATTCGCAACAGCAAACCAATCGCGACACAGGTCATCAACACGCTCGAACCACCTGATGAAATCAATGGCAAGGTCAGACCCTTGGTAGGCAGCACGCCCATATTCACGCCCATAGAAATCATGCTTTGCAGGGCAACCCAAATGCCGACGCCAAATGCGCAATACGCACTGAACGGACGACTGCGTTCAAGACAGCGCATGCCGATATTGAACGCACGCCAGGTGAATGCCGCGAACAATAAAATCACTGCACACACACCGATAAAACCCATCTCTTCGGCCAATACCGAAAATGCAAAGTCGGTATGCGCTTCCGGCAGATAATCCAGTTTCAAAATACTGCCGCCCAAACCGACGCCGGTAAATTCGCCACGGCCAATGGCAATCAAGGCTTGCACCAACTGAAATCCGCTATCAAACGGATCAGCCCATGGATTGCGAAAACTCAACACGCGTTCCAGACGATAAGGTTCGAAATAAACGGCCGCAACGATGAATGGCAGGCCGGCAAGCACCAGCAGACTTAAATGCTGCAATCTTGCGCCGCCCAGATACGCCATCCCGAGCGCAATGCTCAGCAACAACATGGATGAACCGAAATCCTTGCCGACCAATAACAGGCAGACCAGAAAAATCGAAACGCCAAGTGGTTTCAGCAAGGCCTTCCATTGATGACCAATGACGTCGCGAAAGCGCACCAGATAACTGGCGACCCAGACAATAAATAAAATTTTCACCGCTTCTACCGGTTGAAAACTGAAGAAGCCGAGATTGATCCAGCGTCGCGCGCCATTCACCGATTTACCGATACCGGGCACCATCACCAATGCCAGCAACAGCACGCACATCAACAATAACGTCTGGCTATGGGTTTCGATGGTTTTCAGATCCGATTTCATGATCGCCAATGCCATCGCGGAACCGACTATCAGAAAAATAATATGGCGGGTCAGATAATGAAATTCGCCCATATTGTTCTTGACGGCATACGGCATCGAACTCGATGCCACCATCACGATGCCGATGCATGCCAGGGCAATCGAAATCGCGACGAGCCACGGATCAAACTGTCCGTTCAGTTCGTCGAACTTCAATGCCTGCTTGGCGCGATCGGGAAAGAATGCCATCTCAGCGCACCTTCAACGTGGCCAGACTGACCAGCACAAGAATGAAAGAAATAATCCAGAAACGCACGATCACGCGTGGCTCCGGCCAGCCCTTCAATTCGAAATGATGATGGATCGGCGCCATGCGAAACACTCGCTTGCCCGTCAGTTTAAAACTGGCCACTTGAATCATTACTGACAAGGTTTCGATCACGAAAATCCCGCCCATCACGACCAGGATGGCTTCCTGACGCACGATCACGGCAATGGTGCCGAGCGCAGCACCCAGTGCCAACGCACCGATATCGCCCATGAATACCATCGCGGGATAGGTGTTGAACCACAAAAATCCGAGACCGGCACCGGCAATTGCGGCGCAGACAATCGCGAGTTCGCCGGCACCCGGCACGGCGGGAATTTGCAGGTATTGCGAGAACACCGAGTTGCCCGAGGCGTATGCAAAGATACCCAGACCGGCTGCCACCATCACGGTCGGCATGATCGCCAAACCATCCAGACCATCGGTCAGATTGACGGCATTCGAAAAACCGACAATCCAGAAATACGCCAGCACAATAAACATGGCGCCCATCGGAATCGCGACGTTTTTCAACAGCGGCAAATACAATGTCGTATTGGATGCAGCATCTGCGGTGAAGAAAAGCACCAAAGCAGCGATCAAGCCGAACAAGGATTGCAATGCGTATTTATGACGCGATTTCAAACCATTCGGATCGCGTTTCACAATCTTGATCCAATCATCCATCCAGCCAATCAAACCGAACGTCACCAGCACGCCGAGTACAACCCAGACATAGCGATTACGAAGATCGGCCCACAACAAAGTGGATGCGCCGAGACTCAGCAAAATCAGCATGCCGCCCATTGTCGGGGTACCGGCTTTGACAAAATGCGTTTGCGGGCCGTCGCTACGGATTGGTTGGCCACCTTTGAGTTTCGCCAAACGTGCAATCACACTCGGACCCCACCACAGAGAAAACGCCAGAGCCGTAAGCGCACCCAAAATCGCACGCATGGTCAGGTAGTCGAACAATGCGAAGAAGCGTGCAAACCCTTGTAGCCAACGCGCTAATTCAAGCAGCATTTGGTGATCCCCCCGGATTATTTGTATCCATATTTTTTTGTTTTAATTCTTTTAATACCGCTTTTACGACTTCATCCATCGCACTCGAGCGCGAGCCCTTTACCAGGCAACGCGAACCCACCTGGAGTTCGTGAATCAGTGCTTCGCTTAGTGCGACTTTATTTTCGAAGTGCCTTGCTGTGGAACCAAATGCATCGCTGGCATTTTTTGCAAGATTGCCGACGGTCCAGAATTTTTCGATGCCGGATTTTTTAGCCAGCGCACCGATCTCGGCATGCAATTCGGCCGCGTTCTCGCCCAACTCGGCCATATTGCCCAACACCAGCCAGCTGCCCACTTTGTTTTGCGCCAATGTTTGAATCGCAGCGGCGACCGAGCCCGGATTCGCGTTATAGCTGTCGTCAATCAACACGCCTTCGTTATCGAGCACGTAGGAAATTTGACGGCCTTTTACCGGCGTCGCATTTTGCAAGCCTTGCACGATCGCGTCGAAATGCGCGCCGGCACCAAGCGCCAAGCCGGTTGCCGCGAGGGCATTCATTACATTGTGACGTCCAGGCAGAGGCAAGGTAATCGTTTGCTTTCCGGCTGGCGTATGCAATTCAAATACCGAGTGTTCGGCATGCAGCTGAATATGGGTCGCACGGATATCGGCGTCGTTCTCGATGCCGTAGCGGAAAATCCGGCGATTGCCTACACGCTGTGCGAAATACGGAGCGAAAGCATCATCGGCATTGATCACCGCAACGCCATCGTCCGAAAGCGCTTCGTAAATCGCGCCCTTGGTTTCCGCAATGCCCAGCAAGCTACCCATGCGTTCCAGATGCGCTGAACCGATGTTGTTGATCACCGAAACCTGCGGCGCCACGATGCTGCACAAGTACGCAATGTCGCCCGGCTTGCCGGCGCCCATTTCGTAGATCGCAAATTCGGCATCTTCCGGTGCTTCCAGCACCGCCATCGGCAAACCGATTTCATTATTGCGGTTGCCCGGTGTCGAATAAGTGCGGCCGCTACGATTAAGTATTTCGGTAATTAAATTTTTCACCGAGGTCTTGCCATTGCTACCCGTCAAGGCAACCACTACCCCTTTGCGTCCATGTTGCATTCCAGCGGCGAACTCGGCCAGCGCTTCCTGGGTATCGGCGCAAAGAATTTGCGGCAAAGAAGTTTCTACCGGGCGCGACACCAAAACGGCAGCCGCGCCGGCTTGCTCGGCGTTCGCAATAAAATCATGGGCATCGAAGTTTTCGCCGCGCAGTGCGACAAACAAACTTCCCTTGCTCAGTGCACGGGTATCGGTACTGACATGCGAAATGCTCAGGTCATCACCCAGCAAGCGTGCTTCACACCATTCGGCAATTTGCGAAAGCAGTACCGGCCTCATGCATTGGCTCCCAGGTACTGGCGCGCCTGCACCAAATCATCAAACGGAGTTTTGATGCCGTTTACTTCCTGATAGGTTTCATGACCTTTGCCGGCAATCAGCACCACATCGGCGCTACCTGCCTGATCAAGCGCGGCGAAAATCGCTTTTGCACGATCACGTTCGACCATCACGCGCGACGTACCGGAAAAACCCGCCTGGATATCCTGAATAATGGCATCGCCATCTTCGGTACGCGGATTGTCGTCGGTCACGATCACGACATCGGCACCACGTTCGGCAATGGCAGCCATTTCCGGGCGCTTGCCTTTATCACGATCGCCGCCGCAGCCAAACACGCAAATCAATTTGCCTTCGGTATGCGAACGTAAATTTTCCAGCGCTTGTTGAAGCGCATCCGGCGTATGGGCGTAATCCACGACCACCAAAGGTTTGCCATTGATACCGCCAACGCGGCTCATGCGGCCGCCAACCGGTGAAAGTTTCGGCAACACTTCGGCAATTTTTTCCAATGACCAGTCGAGCGCCAGCAAACTGCCGGCAACGGCCAGTAAATTATCGACGTTGAAACGTCCGAGCAAAGACGACCGTACTGCGATGGCCTTATCATCGCGGCACAGGTCAAATGAAATGCCGCTGGCATTCAAATGCACATTCTTTGCTTGCAGGTTCGCCGCAGCATGACCGCGGGAGCTCAGCGAAATCAAGGCGACATGACTGGAAAGCGTTCTGATCAATGCCTCGGAATAAGTATCGTCAAAATTGATTACCGCAGCAGACAATGTCGGCCATTCGAATAGTTTTGTTTTCGCCTCACCATAGGCTTCCATCGTGCCGTGGTAATCGAGATGATCTCTTGTCAGATTGGTAAACACCGCGACGTCGAATGCCACCGCATCGACACGCCCCTGATCCAGCGCATGCGACGACACTTCCATCGCGACATGGCTCGCACCGGCATCGCGCATATCGGCCAGAAAGCCGTGCACCGCAATCACGTCGGGCGTAGTGCGCTCGCCTTCAACCAGATTTCCATACAAACCGGAACCGAGCGTACCGATCGTGCCGGTCACGATGCCATTCAGACTTAGCGCCTGGGCAATCAATTGCACGGTCGATGTTTTGCCATTGGTGCCGGTGACGCCAAACATTTTCAGATGTTCCGATGGTTTCGCAAAAAAACGATTGGCGATTGCACCGCATTTTTTACGCAAATCCGGGACGGCAATCGTATTGTCTGTTTCGACAAAATCTTTCGGAGCCGGGGTCTCGAACAATATGGCGGACACGCCGACATCCTGCGCATGCTTTGCAAATTTCAAACCATGCGTGGTGGCACCCGCCAGCGCAATAAACACATCGCCTTTTTTCAAGGCGCGACTATCCGAGCTCATGCCATTCACGACTGGATTGATCGCAGGCATAACATTGATTTGATCAGCCAGCAGTTCATGCAAGGACATGCTCAAACTCATACTCATGGCTTCGCCCCCGGTACTACCGCAGTATCGGGAACGATTTCTTCTTCGCTGATATCAGGTACGGCAGCCGCAATCGGCGCGTTACCGATAACCATCGGCGGTGCCGGCTTTTTGGTGTCATACCAGGCTGCGACATTATCCGGCGGAACATCCATCAGACGCAGCGCACCTTCCATCACGTTATGGAAAACCGGTGCCGATACCAAACCACCGTAATAGTCGTGCCCTGCGGGCTCATTGATGACAACAACCATCGCGAATTTAGGGTCGGTCAATGGAACGACACCGGCAAACAACGAAATGTGACGCTTGCTATAACCGCCTGCGCTGAACTTGCGCGAAGTACCGGTTTTGCCACCGACACGGTAACCGGTAATCGCCGCTTTTTGCGCAGTACCGCCGGGATTGGTAACCGATTCCAGCATCGCCAGCACTTCATTGGCAATCAATGGATCCATCACCTGCGTACCGGTTTTCGGTTCATCGGTTTTGACGAAGGTCGGTGTCATCATGCGACCGTGATTAGCGAGCGTGGCGTAAGCCTGTGCGATTTGCAGCGGCGTTACCGACAGACCGTAACCGTAGGAAATCGTGGCCTTTTCAACCGGCCCCCAATTGCGTGGCGGCGCCAAAACGCCGGCCGATTCACCCGGAAATCCGCTATTGGTGGTTTGTCCATAACCAAAGCGATGCAACACGTCATACAAATGCGCATTGCTCATCTTTTCGGCCAGTTTCGCGGCGCCGATATTCGAAGACATTTGCAACAAACCTTCGAGCGAAACTACGCCATGATTGGAAGTGTCGCGAATCGAATATTTATCGAGCGTCATGATGCCCGGATTGGTATCGATTCGAATATTCGGATCGACGCCGTTTTCCAGCGCCGCTGCAACTGTCACGGATTTGATGACCGAACCCGGTTCGATCACATCGGTAACCGCACGGTTGCGATGCAGATATGGCGATGAGGATTCACGCGAATTCGGGTTATACGAAGGCTGGTTCACCATCGCCAGAATTTCGCCGGTCTTGATATCGATCACGACGGCCGAACCACTGCGCGCCTGCGCATTGATCAGGGCCGATTTCAATTCGCGATAAGCGAGATATTGAATGCGGCGATCGATCGACAGCGTCAAATCCTTGCCCGGCTGGGCTTCGCGAATCAAATCGACTTTCTCGACGATATGACCACTGCGGTCACGGATGATTTTCTGCGCACCAGGCTTGCCGGTCAGCCAATCGTTGAAAGCCAACTCCAGACCTTCCTGGCCCATGTCATCGATATTCGTGAAGCCAAGCACATGCGCCATCACTTCGCCATGCGGGTAGAAACGACGAAATTCCCGAGTGGAATAAACACCGGGAATTTTCAAGGCAACCACAGCTTGTGCATCGTCGGGATTGATATGTCGTCGCAAGTAGACAAATTCTTTGCCGGCTTTTTGGGCAATCCTTTGTTCCAGAACATCGCGTGGAATTCCAAGCGCCTTCGCCAAAACCGGCATGTTTTCCGGCGCCTGCAATAACTCCTTCGGATTTGCCCAGACCGATTCAACCGGTGTCGACACTGCCAGTGGCTCTCCGTTCCGATCGACCACCATGCCGCGCGAAGTCGCTATCGGAAGTTCGCGCAAGAAACGCGCATTGCCTTGCTGCTG
Organism: Arenimonas sp.; assembly: GCA_036676335.1. GTDB lineage: Bacteria > Pseudomonadota > Gammaproteobacteria > Xanthomonadales > Xanthomonadaceae > Arenimonas. The sequence continues at coordinate 100,264 of JAKFDD010000002.1, forward strand.
ATAGAAATCGCGGTTAATCAATTGCATCCATGCGGCGCGAGCTACCAGCAACAAGGCGAACACGGCAAAACAGGCAGCCAATATTTGCAAGCGGACTCTTGGATTGTAGGCGCGTGCTCTCAGCTTCATGGGCGCACCAACACGACATCCACATCCTGTGGAAAACTCATACCAAGACGCTCCGTGGCAATTTGCTCAATACGATTGGTTTCGGACCAGGTCGCCTGCTCCAGTTGCAATCGCGAAAATTCGATATTCAATTCGTCGCGCTGTTTTTCCAGGCGGGACAATTCGATATAGGCCTGACGATGTTTATGACGCGAATAGACCACGCCCACGCCGGAAATAACAGTAGCGAGAATCAGTAACAGAATGATGAAGTGGCGCGAACTCATGCGACGCGCTCCAGCTTTTCTGCAACCCTCAATACGGCACTGCGAGAACGCGGATTGATTCTGGTTTCTTCGTCGGTTGCGCGCATGGCGCCGCCGATATCTTTCAAACCCGGAGTGAACGATACTTCGATCGGCATGCGGCGATTACCTGCCGGCGCTTTTGCATATTTGGCGATAAATTGTTTGACGATCCGGTCTTCCAGCGAATGGAAGCTGATCACGGCAAGACGTCCGCCTACTTTCAGTTTTGCGTAAGCCGCTTCGAGACCGAGCTCGAGATCCTCGAGTTCGCGATTGATGAAAATACGAATCGCTTGAAAGCTGCGGGTGGCCGGATGGATTTTTCCATCGCCGCGCCCAACAACCGATGCGATCAAATCGGCCAATTGCGCGGTACGCAGCAAAGGCGTTTCGTTGCGACGTTCGACGATGGTTCTGGCAATTTTACGGCTGAGTTTTTCTTCGCCGTATTGCCACAACACATCGGCAATTTCTTTTTCCGGAGCATGCGCAAGCCAATCGGCGGCACTCTGGCCTGATTGATTGTCCATGCGCATGTCCAGAGGCCCATCATTACGAAAACTAAACCCGCGCTCGGCAACATCCAGTTGCGGGGAAGAGACGCCGAGGTCAAACAACACGCCATCCAGGCCCTCGGCGGTTTCGCTCCAATGTGACAAGTCCGCAAATGAACCCCGATACACAGCGACGCGTGCGTCTTCCGCTTGCAGCTCGGCGGCGCACGCAATCGCAACAGGGTCTTTGTCCATTACCAACAATTTTCCTTCCGGCCCAAGCCGGTCCAACACACCACGCGCATGGCCACCACGACCAAACGTGCCATCCAGATACTTGCCATCCTTGAGCACCCGCAGACCTTCCATCACCTGCGTGAACATCACCGGAAGATGGCCTGGGCTCTGCGTCATCCCTGACACCCTAGCCATCCCTACTACAACCTCAAATCGAGCATGTCGTCGCTCAAGTCGTCGTCCGAGATGGACTGGCGGATTTGTGCGATGTGAGCCGACTCGCTCCACAATTCGAATTTATTTCCCATGCCCAGCAGCACGGCTTTTTTCTCGATGCCAACCGCATTGCGGTGACTACTCGGCATCAGGATTCGGCCATTGCCGTCGGGCTCGACAAAAGTGGCGGCGCCGACCAGTTTCAATTGCAGATTGCGATGCACGCGTTTGGCATTCGGCAAGGCATTGACCTGATCACGCACGGCTTCCCAGGCTTTCTCCGGGTACAGCCACAAACAACCACTTTCGTACGGGTTATAGGTGATCACAAGGCGGTTTCCGGCACGCGCGACGAGGTCACGAAAGGCGGTTGGAATCGCCAATCTCCCCTTGTCATCTAGCGTGACAGCGGTTTCACCCTGAAACATTCCACCTTTCCCCACAAAATTCATTGTTTTTCCACGTTCGCCCACGTTATGCCTGAGAACATAAGGTGTCAAGCAAAAAATCCAATGAATTTATCTAGGAGAATCAACACGTTGCACCACTGTTCAGACAATGGTTTAACAACTGTTGGGGAAGTGTTGTTTTTACAGAAAAAGTGTTTCAGAACACGTCGAAAATGTGAGCCGATAGACAGAGTCGAAATTCACGATTTTGATGGTGGAGCCGACTGCGCATTTCAATGCTTGCGCAAAAAAATGCTTATTTCCTGATCAGCGGGAGATTTTTAGAAGAAAAACCCGCAAGAATCGGCGATCATCAGGTCTTATGCGACAATGCGCATGGCGGAGTCGGTCAAGACAACCGCGTCACGGCTTGACCGTGCCGAGGAAAGTCCGGGCTCCATAGAGCAAAGTGCCAGGTAACGCCTGGGCGACGTGAGTCGACGGCTAGTGCAACAGAAAATATACCGCCGAACGGCCCGCAAGGGTGCGTGGTAAGGGCGAACCGGTGGAGTAAGAGCCCACCGCCTGCGGGGCTAACGCCGCAGGGCACGGTAAACCCCACTTGGAGCAAGGCCAAATAGGTGTGCTATGAATTGGCTCGATTCGCACACGGGTGTGCTGCTTGAGCCTTGCAGTGATGCAAGGCCTAGAGGAATGGTTGTCTTAGACAGAACCCGGCTTACTGATCGACTCCGCCACTTTTTATTAAAAATCAGTCAGTTGCCGATTATTTTCGGCAGGCATGACTTACGGCCTATTTTACTTCTGTCTTGGTGTGGTAGATTACCAGCACACCAACTCACAGAGATTCAGCCATGAACACACAAGCCAAGTATCCGACCAGCCCGAGCAAGCCAAATCCTGCCCCACAACCTCAAACCCGTAATCCGGGCACCGGCTATGGCCGCAGCAGCGGTTACGCTCGTTCGAGCACTTATCAACGCGATTTTTCCGGCTTCAAATATCTGTAATTCGTGACGGATTTATTTACCTGCTGACACAAATTTCAGTTTCGATTTTTCAATATCGATCAACGGGCCAAGCTCGTAAACATTTTTATAGCCGTAGCTATAAAGACTGATATAGGTCGAAATATTCAACGAAGCATCCGCGCGTTTGGTCGGAAACGGTTTTGGCGCATTGCTGAAATTATTGTTGCAGTAGATAAGGATGCGGACACTCTTGTCCGGAAACAATTCCGCGAGACTGTCGACGGTAATGTCCGGAAAGCTTAGATTGACGGCGTTCTTGACATGCAACTCGGCATATCTTTCGGCGCTGCGCGCATCGAGAATAATCGTGTTCGGTTCGCGGCTCATCTTGATGAATTCGGCTTCGGTCAGACGGTGGGTTTCGCGATGGTTTGCCGCTTCTTGCGCAACCTCGAGATACGCCGGCATGTCGATGGCCGGATTGGCAATCGGCTCGGCTTCCTGGGCATAAACAACAGCCATCGAACAGGAAAGGATTGCTGTCAGGAAAATCGATTTCGTATACATGACGATCAGCCTCGGGTTGGGTTGGAAATATGAGCGGGAAACGGATCAAAGGTTCCGCGAGGTCACCTTCTTGATTGGGCTAACGTACCGCGGCATAGCGAGCGGCCCCTAATGGATACTCATGTTTCACTGCCGTACAGGGATTTCCTGGGCGCACCGCTCAGCTCCGCCGCCAGCTTGGCCGCCTGCGAGGGCTTCATATGCTCGACCAGCTTGGCATACAGCCTTTGACCTTCAGCCAGGGCGACCCCGGTATCGTCCTCGCAGCCACGCACGACAATTACGAACTCGCCTTTGCGCTGGTTTTCATCCTGCTGCACTTTTTCCAGCAAACTGCCGAGCGTATCGCCGAGCACGGTCTCAAATAGTTTGGTCAGTTCGCGTGCGATGACCGCTTCGCGTTCGGCGCTGAATATCGCCACGAGATCCACCAACGACTCTTCAATACGATGCGAGCTTTCATAAAACACCAGCGTGCGCGGTTCGCGCGCGAGTTTTTGCAAACGCTCACGACGGGCCGACGATTTCGCCGGCAAAAAACCTTCAAAACAAAACCGGTCACTTGGGATGCCGGCCACCGATAGCGCAGCGATCGCTGCACATGCCCCCGGGACAGGACTGACCGGAAACCCGGCTTCGCGTACTTCACGTACCAGGCGATAACCCGGGTCGGACACCAGCGGCGTGCCCGCATCGGACACCAAAGCCAGACTGTCGCCGGTTTTCAGGCGCTCGACCAGTTTCCAGGCGATATCGGCTTCGTTATGTTCATGCAGCGCGATCAAGGGCTTATCGATGCTGAATGCCTGCAACATCGATTTGGTGTGTCGGGTGTCCTCGGCGCAAATTGCCGAAACCGCAGTCAACACTTCTCTGGCGCGCGCGGACAGGTCCGACAAGTTTCCAATCGGAGTCGCAACCACATACAAAGTGCCGGGTTTTACTGCCGCCATGCCGCCTTCTCCCTCGTCAACGGGTATCATCTTACCGTCAACCCTGGAATTTTCTTATGCGTTTTCGATTATTAGCCCCCGCTCTTGTCATTCTCCTGATTTCTGCCTGCGCTACCGTCAGCACATCGCCGATCAATGTGCCGGGCAATTCCGTCGCCGAAGCGTATCTGAGAGATGGAAAATTTCGCGATGCGGCGCTCGTCTATGAAGCAGAAGCCGCGCAATCCAAAGGCACGCCACACGATGCTGCATTGGCACGTGCTGCCGACGCCTGGAAAAAAGCCGGTGATGATGGCAAAGCTCGGCAATTACTGTCGCAAAGCCAACGGAAAAAGCTTTCCGGTGATGCAGCTTTACTGCATGACTTATTGAATGCCGAATTTTTGATCGCGGATCAACGTGCCGCTGAAGCCGTTCCATTCTTGAATCAACGCCGCGATTCCGTTCCAGGTAACGAACTCATGCGTTGGCATAATGCACGTTATCGCGCCTTCGATGCTGCCGGCTCCAAGTTCAATGCCGCCGGCGAACAAATCTGGTTGATGGAAGGCATGAAAGCGAAAGAACGCGCCGCTGCCGGTCGCAATATCGAACGCTTGCTGGGTTTGGTGCCAGCCCCCGAACTCTCGCAAAAAAGTGCCGGTTTGTCGGCCAGCGAACCGCTTTATGCCTATGCAGCGCGCGAGCTGAAAAAACGCGGCTTGCCCTTGCCGATGGCAGTCGCCAGCTCACAGGGAAATACTCGCAGCGATGCATTCCCGCCAGCCGAAAGCGATGGTTACCGTCCACCGAACCAACTCGCTGTGTTGTTGCCCTTGTCGGGCAATTCAGCCGGTGCGGGCATTGCGGTGCGCGATGGTTTTTTAAGCCAGTATTACGCCGAAAATCGTCGTCGCCCTCGCGTGAATTTTTACGACACCGCCGGTAACGCCGATGGTGCACGTGCCGCCGCCAGCAAAGCGATGGCAGAAGGCGCACAAATGATTGTCGGTCCGTTGACTCGTGATGAAGTCAATGCAGTTTCAAACCTGGCCGATCTGAATATCCCGGTGTTGTTTTTGAATCGCGGACAAAATGCACCGGCACCAGGCAATTTGAGTTTCGCACTTTCGCCGGATGAAGAAGGCTGGATTTCAGCCGATCGTTTTGCCAATCGCAATCAGATGTCGGTGATCATTTTTACCCAGCGCGATGACACCGCACAGCGCACCGTGGCTGCATTCAAGGATCAATACAAAATTCGCGGTGGCCAGATAATTGCCGAACATATCGTCGAAGGCGAGGCGATTGACCTGCCGGCAAAAATTGCCGCGATGCTTGGCGGCAGCAATGTGAATGCATCCGCGATTTATATTGCGTTGAAAGCACCGCAGGCTCGTTCATTGATGACACAAATACGAGTCTCGGGTTTCTCTGCTACACCGAAATTGGCAAGCTCGCTCATCCTCAGCGGTGCGAGTGCATCGCAGGACGTCGTTCTGGACGGCATCGAAATTCCGGAACTGCCCTGGCTACTGAATCAATACGGTGGCCTGGCGAGTGCCGACAGCGTCGCCAAAACCATACCGAATATTCGCGGACCTGCACAGCGTTTATTTGCATTCGGTGCCGATGCCTGGCAACTCAGCGCCTATCTTGATCGTCTGCAAAAAGATGTCGGCTTCACGTTGAGCGGCGCCACAGGCAATTTGCGGGTAGATAGCATGGGCAATGTGCAACGCGATCCGTCCTGGGCCATCTACAGCGGTGGTCGTCCACGCGTAGCAGCATACTAATCGATGAGCAAAGCGGCCCATCTTGTTGCGGGTGAAAACGCAGAGCAGGCCGCTTGCGATTTTTTATTGGCGAAACAATTCAAATTGCTCGAACGCAACGTGCGTTATCCGTTCGGCGAAATCGATTTGCTGATGCAGGATGGCCAGGAACTGGTTTTCGTCGAAGTTCGCTTTCGTCGCAATCAAAGTTTTGGCGGCGGCATCGAATCGGTGACCGCATCGAAACGAAAAAAAATGGCGAATGCGGCGCAAGCCTGGCTTTCCAGCCATAAACAATGGGCGAATGCCGCCTGCCGTTTCGATGTCATCGCCGTCGACTGGCATCAAGATGAATTTCGGTGCGACTGGATAAAATCGGCTTTCACTCTGGACGAGTACTAGATGAATGCGCTGGATAAAAAACTGCAGAGCGCCTTGCAGGAAATATTTCCGGCCGATGCCTGTCTGTTTGATCCGGCGGAATGCCTGACCTACGGTTACGACAACTCGCGTCGCCAGGCCATGCCGCAAGCCGTGGTATTCCCGGTGACAAAAGAACAAGTACAAAAGCTTGTACAGATTTGCCGCGAATTCAAAACGCCGATCGTGGCGCGTGGCCGCGGTACCAATACCACCGGGGCATCGGTGCCGATTGAGGGTGGCGTTGTCGTCAGTTTTGAACGCATGAATCGAATTCATGAAATTCGTGCCGGCGATCGCGTCGCAATTGTCGAACCCGGCGTATTGAATGGCGACCTGCAAACGGCACTGAAACCGCTCGGATTATTCTGGCCGCCCGACCCCACCAGTGCGGCCTACTCCAGCATCGGTGGCAATCTCGCCTGCAATGCCGGCGGGCCACGCGCGGTGAAATACGGTGCGAGCCGCGATAATGTTCTGGCGGTGACTGCAATCACCGGTACTGGCGACATCGTGCATTGCGGCGCAGCAGTTACAAAATCATCGAGTGGTTACGATCTATCGCGCTTGCTGATCGGCTCGGAAGGTACGCTTGGCCTGATTGTCGAAGCCAGCTTGAAACTGAGTGCCATTCCCGCGCAACAACAAATTTTGCGTGCCCTGTATCGCGATGTCGAAAGCGCGGCACTGGCAGTCGCCAGCATCATGGCGCAACCGGTGATTCCATCGATGCTGGAATTTCTCGATGGCGAATGCGTGCGTCTCGTGCGCGAACAAGCCGGCGTCGAATTAATGCAAAGCGGTGCGATGTTGATTATCGAAGCCGATGGTGATGCCGATACCCTGCCCTATGCTTTATCGGCACTGGAACGCGTAGCACGGAATGAGGGCTGTATCGAAATTCGCAGCGCGCGCCATCAAAATGAAATTGATGAACTGTTCGCGGCACGAAAAGCCCTGTCGCCTTTATTGCGTACGATTAGCACTGGCAAGATCAATGAAGATGTCGTGGTTCCGGTGTCGCAAGTACCGAATCTTTGCATTCAAATAGCCGATATCGCCAAGCAAAATTCACTGAACATTGTCTGCTTTGGTCATATCGGAAACGGCAATGTTCACGTCAATATCCTTTACGACAAAGAATCTGAATCCGAATCTGAACGCGCTTTATCCGCAATGTCACAAGTGTTTACTTGCACAACTAGTTTAGGCGGGCAATTATCGGGTGAACACGGGATTGGCATGGCGAAACGGGATTTCATGACACAAGCAATCGATGCACCTACCCTCGCCCTGATGCGCGATATCAAACGCAGCATGGATCCAATGGGTATTTTGAATCCGGGAAAAGTATTACCGCAATGAACCGCGTTTTATCTGGACTCGACGGCCTTTCGCAGCAGATTCGCGAATGTCGAATTTGCGAAGAACATTTGCCGCTTACACCCAAGCCGGTGTTTCGCGTCAGCAGTACGGCAAAATTGTTGATCGTCGGTCAGGCACCTTCCGCGATGGTGCAAAGTAGCGGCGAATTATGGAGCGATGCAAGCGGCATGCGTCTGCGTCATTGGCTTGGCGTCGATAAAAACAAATTCAGCCAGCAAGCCGACATCGCAACGGTACCGATGGGTTTTTGCTATCCGGGACGCGGTTCGTCCGGCGAATTACCGCCGCGCCCGGAATGCGCACAGACCTGGCATCCGCAATTATTTCCATTATTGACCGAAGTAAAACTGATCATTCTGGTCGGTCATTACGCCCACGCTTATTTTCTCGGCGAACAACGCAAAAAATCGCTGACCGAAACCGTGCAATCGTATGAAGATTACGCGCCGCGTTATTTTCCGATCCCGCACCCGAATCCCAGCAATACGATCTGGTTCAATCAAAATCCGTGGTTTGAATCGGAAGTCGTACCGGAACTGAAAAAGCGTATTGCCGAGGTTTTGGCTTAGTTTTTTCGGCTTTGCGTGGGAGCTGCTTTAGCAGCGATAAAATGCCGAACATGCGATGCTGGTTGAGAATTTATCGCTGCTAAAGCAGCTCCCACAAGCGTTTTTCTCAATTCGCCAGATAATACGCCGCCAACTGCAAACACAAAAATGCATAAACACCGGCGAGTGCATCATCGAGCATCGCGCCAAATCCGCCATGCAGTTTTTGGTCTGCCCAGCTCACAGGCCAGGGTTTCAGGATGTCGAAAAAACGAAATAGCGCAAAACCGGCAAGCATCCAGATCCAACCGGCTGGTGCGAGAAACAAGGTCATCCACATGCCGACATATTCGTCCCAAACCACCAAGGACGGATCTTCGATTTTGGTTTGATTGATCGCCCAGCTCGATGCCCACACGCCAATCAGAAAACTGACCAGCAATACTCCGACATAAGTCCAGATTGGCAAGCCGCGCATCAAGAAATACCAGGGCAGCAAGGCGAACAGGCTGCCGACGGTGCCGGGCGCTTTCGGCGAAAAACCGCTGCCGAAACCAGCCGCTATCCAGCCGAGAGGATGTTTCATCAAGCGACGACGGGTACCTTCGGGAAGAACACTCATGCTGGGGAAATCACTTTGATTGGCCGATCGTCATATTAATTTATCGAGCGGCTGAAATGCTCGAAACCTTTTTTCTTCACGTCAAACAATTCGCCGTTCTCGTCGAAACACTTCAATTCCGAACCAGCGACTACGTGGCCAATCACCGTGCCGATCACATCACACTCGGCCAGTGCTTGTTCAATGTCCAGACTTTGATGCGCCGGCGCGGTAAAACATAATTCGTAATCGTCACCGCCACTCAATTGCAGACGATAGCGTTCCTGATCATCCGGAAAATGATCGAGCAAGGGTTTCGACATCGGCACCCGGCACACTTCGATTTCCGCACCCACTTTGCTTGCTTTCAAAATATGCGAGAGATCGGCAAGCAGACCATCACTGATATCAATCGCGGCATTGGCGATACCGCGCAATGCGATGCCGACATTAATCCGCGGCGTTGGCCGATCAAGTCGGTAACGCAGTTTGGCCGATTGCAAACCTTTGGCAAGCCATTGGGCAAGACCGGCCGCCGCATCGCCGATCGAACCGGTCACCCAAATTTCATCGCCGACTTTTGCTGCGTCACGACGCAAAGCCTGATCTTTCGGAACAAAGCCATGCACCGTGACGGTAATCGAAAGTGGCCCTTGCGTGGTATCGCCACCGATCAATTGCACCGAATGTTCATCGGCCAATTCAAAAAAACCGTCGAGAAATTTTTCCAGCCAATCGACATCGGTATTCGGCAAACTGATCGCGAGACTGGCCCAGGCGGGTGTCGCGCTCATCGCCGCAAGATCGCTCAAATTCACCGCGAGCGCTTTATAGCCAATATCTTCTGCGGCAGTGTCTTCCGGAAAATGCACACCGCTATTCAAGGTATCGGTACTGACGACTAGATGCTGATCGCTGGGCACTTCTAACAACGCCGCATCATCGCCAATACCCAAAACCACATCGCTGCGTGATTTAACACGTTTGCGAATAAGATCGATCAGGGCGAATTCGCCGGGCATTTTTACGCTTAACGCTTCTGCTGCATTTCCGTAACACGCCAATCGGCTGCCGCTTTATCGAGCACGCCGTTGACGTAGGTGTGGCCCTGATCAGAACCAAAGCGTTTGGAAGTTTCAATCGCTTCGTTGATTACGACGCGATACGGCACATCAAGACGATGACGCAGTTCATAAGCCGCGATCAATAACACGGCACGTTCGATCGGATCGACCTGTACCAAAGTACGATCAAGGTATTTTTCGAGTTCCGCATCGAGTTCGTCATGATGTTGCGCTACGCCGCGCACCAAATCTTCGAAGTACAGAAGATCGGCAATTTCCATGTCCTGCTCATGCTGGAATTGTTCGATCACTTTGCTGATCGGCGAGTTCGACATTTGCCAGGCATACACTGCTTGCAGGGCGCGACGACGCGAGCGCGAACGTGCAGCCGGGTCGATACCATCAGGGCGAGCGTGTTTCATTATGCGATCTCTTTAATTCTAGTAAACAAGTTTGCCATCTCGAGCGCCGCAAGTGCGACTTCTTCGCCTTTATTTCCGGCCGAACCACCGGCGCGTGCCTGTGCATGGGCGTAATCTTCGACGGCCAATACGCCATTGCAGACCGGGATATCGCGATTCAATGCTACGTCCATCAAACCGCGGGCGCATTCATCGGCCACGTGTTCGTAGTGACGGGTATCACCACGCACCACGCAACCGAGCGCGATGATTGCATGATATTTTTTTGTTTCTGCCAGCGCATTGGCGGCAATCGGAAGTTCCCAGGCACCCGGTACCCGCACGACATCGACCTGATCATCGCTTAAACCGTTTTGCTTCAGGCAGGCGCGTGCGCCCATGACCAGCGTATCGGTAATGCTCGGGTTCCAGCGGCTCGCCAGAATCGCGATTTTGCAACGGCTATCGGCGCGCAGGTCGGCTTCAATCAGGGACATGGTGTTCTGTGATCACAAAGGCAGACGCGTAGTTTAACCGCGCGGGCTCACATACTCGATAACTTCGAGCCCGAAGCCCGCCAAAGCCACTTGCCGCCTAGGCGTGCCGAGTACGCGCAGCTTGGAAAGCCCCAAATCGGCCAGAATTTGCGCGCCTGCGCCGTTCTGGCGCCATTGCTTGATCCGGGTCGCAGCATGGCCGTCTTGCTCGGTAATTTGCGCCAGTAATTGCTCCGATGACATCGGTTCCGACAACACGACCAGGACACCGTTATCTTCCTTCGCAATCGCGGCCATCGCCTGATGCGCACTCAAAGACAAATCATGGCGCTGCCAATGCAGCACATCGGTCAATGGGTTTTTGACATGCACGCGTACCAGGGTCGGTGTGTCGGCATTTACTTCGCCACGCACGAGCGCGAAATGGATATCGCGACTGATCTTGTCGCGATACGTCACCAGATCAAATTCGCCGTGCTCGGTAGTGATTTTTCGCTCGTCTACGCGTTCGACCGTGTGCTCGGTATTCAGGCGATAGCGAATCAATTCTTCGATACTGCAAATCAGCAAGCCGTGTTCTTTCGCGAAGATTTCCAATTCCGGGCGCCGTGCCATGCTGCCGTCGCTATTCAGAATTTCGACCAACACGCCGGCAGGTTCCAAGCCGGCCAGCAGCGACAAATCCGCCGCCGCTTCGGTATGACCACTGCGCGTCAACACGCCACCGGCTTGCGCCATTAGCGGAAAGATATGTCCCGGCTGGGTAACGTGTTGCGGTTTCGCATCGGGCTTCACCGCGGTGCGAATCGTATGCGCACGATCATAGGCCGAGATGCCGGTAGTCACGCCTTCGGACGCTTCAATACTGACCGTGAAATTGGTTTGATACGGCGAACGGTTGTCGGTCACCATCAATGGCAATTGCAATTGTTCGCAACGCTGCTTGGTTAATGACAGGCAAACCAACCCGCGAGCGTGCGTGACCATGAAATTAATGTCGGACGGCTTTACCAGCTCGGCCGCCATGATCAGATCGCCTTCGTTTTCGCGATCTTCATCGTCGACGACCACGACCATCTTGCCATGGCGAATGGCCTCGAGTACTTCGGGAATGCTGGCGAAACTCATTTGTTTTCTTCCACGTTGAATTGCATTAAGCGCTCGACATAACGCGCCATCAAATCGACTTCGATATTGACCGGACTGTCTTTTGCCAGCGCCAAGAAATTGGTGTGCTCGACGGTATGCGGCACCAGGTTCACTTCGAAGCCTTCGAAATCCGCCTGATTCACGGTCAGACTGACGCCATTGACCGCGACCGAACCTTTTTCGGCGATATAGCGAAGCAAAGATTTATCTGCCTTGAAACGCCAGCGTTGCGAACGCGCATCTTCAACAATGGATTGCACCGACGCGACGCCATCGACATGGCCCGATACCCAATGGCCACCGATTCGCGAGCTTGCCTGCAGCGCACGCTCGAGATTCACTTTGTCGCCAACAACCAGACTCCCCAACGTGGTGCGCGACAAAGTTTCATTGGATACATCGGCCGCGAAATAATTCGCATCGAATGCAACCACGGTCAAACAAACTCCGGAGACGGCAATGCTTTCACCGAGCTCGACATCCTGCATCGGCAAGCCGTTGACGGATATTGCCAAACGCACATCACCGCCGATTTTCTGCAGTGATTGGATATTACCTACCAATTGAATAAGGCCCGTGAACATTACATTTTTACTCGTTGATTTTTTGACGCAATAACAAACGGACATCGGAACCGATATTGGTGCTGTCCATGACTTCGAAATTGAAACGCTGACTCATCTCGACGATATTGATACCTGCAAATAAAGGTTTCGCGGTATCGCCCAGAATGATCGGCGCGATATACAACAGAATTTCGTCGGCCAGCCCCTGTTTCAGGAAAGCTCCGCTTAAGCGCGGACCGGCTTCGACCTGCACTTCGTTGACGCCACGCTGCGCGAGTTGGGTCAGCACCGCCGGTAAATCGACATGGCCATGACTGCTCGGTACCGCAATCGCGTCGCGATGCGCACCGTAATCGGGCACCACATCCATTGCATGCACGGTAATACTCTCGGCACTGTCATCGAAAATCTTGTAGTTATCGCCAAGATAACCCTGGCTATCGAGTACAACGCGAATTGGTGCCTTGAAACTTTCCGATTCGCGCATACGAACGGTCATCTGTGGATTGTCGTATTTCACGGTGACGTCGCTGGTCAAAATCGCACCGCTGCGGGCCCGCCATTTTGCGACATCGAGCCGCGACTCTTCCGAGCTGATCCATTTGGATTCGCCGCTGGCCAAAGCCGTGCGGCCATCCAGGCTCATCGCCATCTTGACCCTTACCCACGGCCTGCCACGTTGTACCCGCGAGAGAAAACCGCGATTCAATTCACGCGCCTGCCGTTCCAGCAATCCGGTTTCGACCTGGATGCCGACCGCTTCGAGTTTTTCGAAACCGCGACCGGACACTGCATGAAAAGGATCGGCAATCGCCGCGACGACGCGGGTAATTCCCGCCTGCACCAAAGCATCGGCACAGGGCGGTGTCTTGCCGAAATGCGAACAAGGCTCTAGCGTCACGTAAGCGGTTGCTCCTTGCGCCTGATCAGCCGCTTCGCGCAAGGCAAACACTTCGGCATGCGGCTCGCCGGCGCGCTGGTGGAAACCTTCACCGACAATTTTATCGCTGCGCGCAATCACGCAACCGACCATCGGGTTTGGTTTCGTCGTGTAAGCGCCGCATTCTGCCAGCTCTAATGCGCGCGCCATCATTTGGCGGTCGCGTTCGGAGAAAGTCATGCGATTGATCCCGGGGTTTGATAACTCATCACGTCAACATGCTCGCCATTCAAATGTGTTTGATGAAGCTCTTTCCATCCGAGCTGCTGGTAAAACGCTTTGTGCTCGGGCGTAAATAAAAACATCTCGCTTACCGAAATAGTGTTTGCATGCTGCATCAATGCTTTGACCAGCAGCGCGCCATAGCCTTTGCCGCGTTCATCCGGCTTTACGTACAAACTCGCCAACCAGGGACTGCCGATATGCGATAACTCGGGCGCATCTTCTTCCAGCAAGCTGACCGAGCCCAGCAACTTATCGTTTTCAAGCAAAACCAAGGAAGTTGGCAAAGTTTTCCGTAACGTGTGATCGAGCAATTCGGTCCGAGCGACTTCGTGAGTCCAGCCAGCAAACAAATACTGCCATTGCGCATGATGCCAATCGGCAAGTTGATCGACATGTTCGGGCGCATCGGCAAGAAACCTGATCTGCACCACTCAACGCTTACCTTTTTCCTTGCCGACGCTGACTTCAAGCAAGCTGAGCTGCGCCTTGTCGAGGCCCGGCAAATCGCGTTCGAGCTTTTCGATTTCTTCGCGGAATTCCTGCACGTCTTCAAAACTGCGATAGACCGAAGCAAAGCGCACATATGCGACGTGATCGAGTGATTTCAGTTCGTTCATCACGAATTCGCCAACCCGCATCGATGGCAGCTCGCGTTCGCCCGATAAACGCAGCGCATGCATCACATTGCGAACCGCCTGGTCGACCTGTTCGGCCGAGACCGGACGCTTTTGCAAGGGGCGATCGAAACTGGTCCGCAGTTTCTTTTCATCGAAAGCTTCGCGACGACCATCGCTTTTGACGATGCTAGGCAGTTTCAATTCCGGCGTTTCGAAAGTATTGAAACGCTCGGTGCAGGACGGGCACTCGCGACGACGACGGATGGTGGTTCCATCTTCGGAAACGCGTGAATCGATCACGCGGGTATCGTCATGCTGGCAGAAAGGGCAATGCATAATTATCGGGACTGGGGGCTGGGAACTGGGGGCAGGATAAAGCGGCGACTCGGGCTCTTGCTTTCAGCCCCGAGTCCCCAACCGCTAGCCCCATTGCTTTTCATCCGTAAACCGGAAACTGCTTGCATTGCAGCGTCACGTTTTCACGCACGCCGGCAATAACTTTTTCATCTTTCGGATTATCGAGCACATCGCACATCCAGTTGGCCAGCGCGACGCAGTCGGCTTCCTTGTAGCCACGGGTCGTGACGGCAGGCGTACCGATACGCAAACCGGAAGTCACGAACGGCGAACGCGGATCGTTCGGCACCGAGTTTTTATTCACTGTGATGTGCGCGGCGCCGAGTGCAGCTTCGGCATCCTTGCCGGTGGTTTCGCGGCCGATCATGTCGATCAGCATCAAATGGTTTTCGGTACCGCCGGAAACGATTTTGTAACCGCGCGACATCATGGTTTTCGCCATTGCCTTCGCGTTTAGTACAACTTGTTTCTGATACTCGGTGAATTCGGGTTCCAAAGCTTCCTTGAAGGCCACCGCTTTCGCGGCAATGACGTGCATCAATGGACCGCCCTGCGTGCCCGGGAAAACCAGCGACTGCAATTTCTTTTCAATCGCTTCGTTGGCTTTCGCCAGAATGATGCCGCCGCGTGGACCGCGCAGGGTTTTGTGCGTGGTCGAAGTGACGACGTCGGCATGTGGCACCGGGTTCGGATACAAACCGGCAGCGACCAATCCTGCAACGTGTGCCATATCGACGAAGAAATACGCCCCGACCGATTTCGCAATCGCTGCCATGCGTTCCCAGTCGATGATTTGCGAATAGGCAGAGAAACCACCGACGATCATTTTCGGCTTGTGTTCGTTCGCCAGCGCCTGGATTTCGTCGTAATCGATCATGCCGGTATCGGGATTGATGCCGTATTGCACCGCGTTGAAAATCTTGCCGCTGAAATTCACCTTCGCGCCGTGGGTCAAATGACCGCCGTGCGCCAGGCTCATGCCGAGCACGGTGTCGCCCGGAGTCAGAAGCGCGAGATATACCGCGATGTTGGCGGAAGAACCGGAATGCGGTTGCACATTGGCGTAATCGGCGCCGAACAGTTTCTTGACGCGTTCAATCGCCAGCGATTCGGCAATATCGACGTATTCGCAGCCGCCGTAATAGCGCTTGCCCGGATAGCCTTCGGCGTATTTATTGGTCAGCACCGAGCCCTGAGCTTCCAGCACGCGCGGACTGGCGTAATTTTCCGAGGCAATCAGCTCGACGTGGTCTTCCTGACGCTGGCGTTCCTGCGCAATTGCGCGCGCCAATTCGGGGTCGTAGCCTTCAATACGCATTTCACGGGCAAACATGAACACCTCAGAGCTGTGGGCAGGCGCAAATTGTAGCGCCCAAGCCCCTCCAGAGCCACAAAATATAGCGTCTGGCCCGTGTTTGCGGGATAATCGGGGATTAAACGACCGTCAAGGTGAACGTTGCTTCGGGCAACGCGTCCGCCTGCGCGTCAGCAGATTGAACCGGAGTCCACATGCAATACATCTACACCATGATCGGCGTCAGCAAGACCGTGCCGCCAAAACGCGAAATCATCAAGGATATTTCGCTCAGCTTTTTCCCCGGCGCCAAAATCGGCCTGCTGGGCCTGAACGGCTCCGGCAAATCCACCGTGCTACGCATCATGGCCGGCGTCGATACCGATTTCCAGGGCGAATCACGCCCGCAACCCGGTATCAAGGTCGGTTATCTGGAACAGGAACCGCGCTTGAATCCCGAGCACACCGTGCGCCAGGCCGTTGAAGAAGGCGTCGGCGAATTGCTGCACGCACAAGCGATGCTCGATGAAGTCTATGCCGCGTATGCCGAACCGGATGCCGATTTCGACAAACTGGCCGCCAAGCAGCAACGCCTGGAAGCCATTCTCGCGACCGCCGATGCCGATACGCTGGAACTGCAACTGGAAATCGCAGCCGATGCGCTGCGCCTGCCACCCTGGGATGCGATCTGCGGAAAACTCTCCGGCGGTGAAAAACGCCGTGTCGCCCTCTGCCGTTTGCTGTTGTCGAAACCCGACATGCTGCTGCTCGACGAACCAACCAACCATCTCGACGCCGAATCGGTTGAATGGCTGGAACAATTCCTGACCCGTTTCCCGGGCACCGTGGTTGCCGTCACCCATGATCGCTACTTCCTGGAAAATGCGGCCGAATGGATTCTCGAACTCGATCGCGGCAAGGGCATTCCATGGAAAGGTAATTACACCGCCTGGCTGGAACAGAAAGGCGATCGCCTGAAACGCGAAGAGTCGGCTGAATCCGCGCGTCAAAAAGCATTGGCGAAAGAACTCGAATGGGTTCGCAGCAATGCCAAGGGTGGCCGCAGCAAGGGCAAGGCCCGTCTGGCCCGCTTTGAAGAATTGAATGCGCAGGAATATCAAAAGCGCAATGAAACCAATGAAATCTTTATTCCACCGGGCGAGCGCCTAGGCGATAAAGTCATTGAATTCAAAAACGTCACGAAATCTTTCGGTGATCGTTTATTGATCGACGATTTAAGTCTCGCGGTTCCGCCTGGCGCGATTGTCGGCATCATCGGTCCGAACGGTGCCGGTAAATCGACTTTCTTCAAAATGATCACCGGCCAGGAAAAACCCGATAAGGGCGAAGTCAATATCGGCCACACGGTAAAGATCGCTTACGTTGATCAAAGCCGCGATTTGCTGGCTGGCGATAAAAACGTCTGGCAGGAAGTCTCCGGCGGTTCCGACATCCTTACGATCGGCAAAGTGGAAATCCAGTCGCGCGCCTATATCGGCCGCTTCAATTTCAAGGGCGCCGATCAACAAAAACTGGTTGGCACTTTGTCCGGTGGTGAACGCGGACGTTTGCATTTGGCGAAGACACTTCTGCAAGGCGGCAATGTATTGCTGCTCGACGAACCATCGAATGACCTCGACGTCGAAACCCTGCGTGCACTGGAAGATGCGTTGCTCGAATTCCCGGGCTGCGTGATGGTGATTTCGCATGATCGCTGGTTCCTGGATCGCATCGCCACGCATATCCTGGCATTCGAAGGCGACTCACATGTCGAATTCTTCCCTGGCAATTACAAGGAATACGAAGAAGACAAACGCCGTCGTCTCGGCGATGAAGCCGCGAAGCCGCATCGTCTGCGTTACAAGGCATTGAAATAACCCCATCATCCCGGCGCAAGCCGGGATGTCTGTATATAAATTAGAGAATTCCCAATTCGAGGTCTGCATGAGTTTTATCAACACACTCCGCGAAGCACAGAAAAAAAATCAATCTCTGGTTTGTGTCGGGCTTGATCCCGAGTTGTCCAAGTTTCCAGCGCATCTGCAAAACCATCCGGATGCACTGTTTGAATTTCACAAAGCGATCGTCGATGCGACTGCTGATCTTGTGTGTTGTTACAAACCGCAGATTGCGCACTTCGCGGCATTAAGCGCCGAAGAATCACTGCTCCGCACGATTGCCTATATCCACGAAACCTATCCCGGCATTCCGGTCATTCTCGATGCCAAACGTGGTGATATCGGCAGCACGGCCGAGCGCTATGCGATCGAAGCCTTCGATCGCTATCAGGCCGATGCCGTCACGCTGAATCCATACCTGGGTCGCGATTCGATTCAACCATTCCTCGATCGCAAAGATAAAGGCGTGATTCTGCTTTGCCGCACTTCAAACAAGGGCGCGGGTGATTTTCAGGATTTGATCAGCGACGGCAAACCGCTTTATCAGCACGTGGCCAGAACGGTGGCCGAACAATGGAACGAGCACGGCAATTGCATACTGGTTGTTGGCGCGACCTGGCCAAGACAGCTTGCCGATGTACGCGATCTGGTCGGCGATATGCCCTTTCTCGTTCCCGGTGTCGGCGCACAGGGTGGCGATGTCGAAGCAATGGTCAAGAATGGCAAAACGGCAAGCGGCGATGGCCTGGTAATCAGTTCGTCACGCGCTATTTTGTATGCGAGCTCCAGCGAAGATTTTGCCGATGCGGCCCGCACAGCAACACTCACGTTGCGTGACGAGATTAATCGTTACCGCTAACTAGTAAATACTTCGGGAGCTGCCATGGATCTTGGGCTGAAAGATAAAGTTGCGATAGTTACAGGTGCCAGTCGTGGGATCGGGGCCGCCATTGCAGAAACTTTATCGGCCGAAGGCATGTGCGTCGTGCTGGTTGCCCGATCAGAAAATGATTTGCATCTCGTAGCTTCGCGCTGCCCAACCAAGACTTGCGTCGTTGCCATCGATTTACGCGATGCGAATGCAGCTCAGAAAGTCGTTGATGCTGCCATTACCACTTTTGGAAACATCGACCTACTTGTCAATAACGCCGGCGCGACCAAGCGCGACGATTTTTTTGCATTGACCGATGACGACTGGCATGACGGCTTCGCATTGAAATTCCATGCTGCGATGCGTTGCAGCCGTGCCGCCTGGCAACATCTGCAAACGAGACAAGGCGCGATCATCAATATCGCCGGTGTTGGCGGACGTACCGGCAATGCCGATTTCACTATCGGTGGTTCGGTCAATGCATCCTTGATGTATCTGACCAAGGCATTGGCCGACCGCGGAAGCAAGGATGGCATTCGGGTGAACGCGATCAATCCGGGATCGATCGCAACCGAACGTTTGCAATCAAGAATTCAAGCCACTGCGAACGAAAAAAACATCAACCTGGACGATGCGGCAAAAGTGATGGCAAATAAATTAGGCGTCGCGCGTTTCGGCAACCCGGAAGAAATTGCGAAAGCGGTGGCTTTTCTGGCCTCTTCGGCTGCTGCCTACTGCCAGGGCGCGATACTGGATGTCGATGGCGGCCAAACCAAATCGTTTTGATGGAGATCCTGATTCCGTAGGAGGGCCCTTGGGCCCGACGAAGCAAGCGAACATTGAATCCCGATTTGATTCGGCAAGTCGGGCCCAAGGGCCCTCCTACGGAATCAGAAGCGGATCTTGCCGGTCAACATATCCTTGTACATCACCCAATCGCCGATCAGCGAATAGAACGGATATTTGAAAGTCGCGGGACGGTTTTTCTCGAAGAAAAAATGCCCAACCCAGGCAAAGCCATAGCCGCAAATCGGTATCGCCCAAAGCCATACCAATGGCAACACTTGAGCTGCCACCAAAACCGCAATAATCACGATGCCGCTGGTGCCGATGAAATGCAGGCGACGGCAAATCAGATTGCTGTGCTCGGCCAGATAGAACGGATAGAAATCACGGAAGCTGCTGTATTGGCTCATAGCTCACCTCGCTTGTCCTCGGCTTTTGCTGCATTCCAAAGTATATCCTGCTGCTCCAGATTCAAATCGGCAAGCTGCTTACCCTGTTCATGAATCATTGCTTCCATGCGCCGGAAGCGGCGTTCGAATTTCTGGTTGGCACGACGCAATGCCGTACCGAAATCCACCTTGCCGTGCCGGGTTAAATTCGCCGCAACGAAAAGCACATCGCCCAGCTCATCTTCCAGCTCGGTATGGCCGACGCCTTTGGCGAATTCCTGGCGAAGCTCTTCGATTTCTTCATGCAATTTATCGAATACCGGATTCGGATCCGGCCAATCAAAACCGACAGTTGCTGCACGTTTCTGTAATTTCACCGCACGCTGCCATTCCGGCAAGCCACGTGAAATCCCAGACAGCACGCTGTCGTCATGTACGCCATTTTTATCTTCGCGCTCGCGCTTTTTCTGGATTTCCCACAAACGCGTTTGCTCATCGGCATCTTCGACGCTGGCACCGGCAAACACATGCGGATGCCGGCGGGTCATCTTGTCACAAATATTTTCGACCACGTCGGAAAATTTGAAATGACCGGCTTCTTCCGCCATGCGGGCATGGAACACCACTTGCAGCAATAAATCACCAAGTTCGTCTTTCAAATCATGCATATCATTGCGGTCAATCGCATCGGCGACTTCGTAGGCTTCTTCAATCGTGTACGGCGCGACCGTCGAGAAGTCCTGTTTCACATCCCAGGGACAACCGCCATCCGGGTCACGCAGTTTCGCCATGATATCGATCAAGTTTTGAATATCAGTCATGCAACCATCTCCGCCATGGCAAATCACGGTTCGCCAAGGCAATAAAATGGGGATTCAATAAACTATCTTTGGTGTTGTAGCGAAACGGGCTGCCATCGAGATTCAATACCACGCCGCCGGCCGCTTCCAGAATGGCTTGGCCCGCTGCGGTATCCCATTCCGAGGTCGGGGCGAAACGCGGATAAACATCAAGCGCGCCTTCGGCAATACGGCAAAATTTAAGCGATGAACCCATGCTCAGGCGCTCGACTTCACCCATGCGCTCTAATGCTGCGGCAGTCGTATCGTCGAGATGCGAACGCGATGCCGCCACGCGAAGACTTGCTCTTTCGGTTTTATCGACGGCAATCTTTTTGACCTCGCCGTCCTGCTGCATAAATGCACCCTGCACATCATCGCCCCACCACAAAATCTGCAGGGCTGGCGCATAGATAACACCGAAGCTTGCACGGCCGTCTTCAATCAGTGCGATATTCACGGTGAACTCGCCATTCTTTTTCACGAATTCCCGGGTGCCGTCCAAAGGATCAACCAGCCAGTAGCGCGGCCAGATTTTTCTCGTCTGCCAATCAATATCGGCCGACTCTTCCGACAACACCGGCATGCCGGGCGTCAGAATATTCAGACCTTGTTCGATAATGTGATGGGCAGCGGTATCGGCGGCGGTCAAGGGCGAATTATCGCCTTTGAATTCCACCGCGAAGTCCTGTTGATAGACTTTCATGATCGCGGCGCCGGCATCACGGGCGATTTGCAGAATGGCTTTTTCCAAATCTGGATTTAGTTTCATTTTTTATTTTCTATTGGTTTTATTTTCTATTGGCCAACCAATCGCGCACGATATACATCGCGGCCAATGAACGGCCTTCCGAACAATCTTCACGCAACATCAATTCGCCGAAGTTGTCGAATTTCCATGGCATCACTTCGAGCGGCTCGGGCTCGTCGCCCGGCAATCGTTCTTCGTATAAATCTTCGGCGACCACGAGATGGATTTCATGACTCATATAGGTGGGAGCCAGGCTAATCGAACGCAGATGCGTCAGTTTTCTGGCGCCAAAACCGACTTCTTCCTTCAGTTCGCGATTGGCGGCATCGAGAATACTTTCGCCTGCATCCATGCGGCCTTTCGGCAAGCCGATTTCGTAACGATGCTTGCCGGCAGCGTATTCGCGAATCAGCAAAATGGTATCGGGCTGTGGAATCGCGGCAATCATCACGGCGCCGTGGCCACGGCTTTTCAGGCGCTCGTAACGGCGACGCTCGCCATTGGAGAATTCCAGGTCAAGCCGTTCCAGACGATAATGCCCGAAGTCCTGCTCCTCGGTGTTGTGGATGATGGGTAATTTCGACATCGCAATCCTTGAACTGACGCTGCACATGGGCATGGACACGAAGCACACGAGCCGACATCATTGCGTCATGAAAAATAATACTAATGCGCACATGCTAACAGAGGCGGCGGCTTGGCGGCAGCGCGATTTGGCAGTGCTTTGGCACCCTTGCACACAAATGGCCGAACATCCGGACACCTTGCCGCTGGTGCCGATCCGCCGTGGCCGTGGTGTCTGGCTGGAAGGCGTCGACGGCAAGCAATATCTGGATGCGGTCAGCAGCTGGTGGACGAATTTATTCGGTCATTCCGAGCCAAGAATAGCGGCTGCCATCGCCGAGCAGGCGCAAACGCTGGAACATGTGATGTATGCCGGGTTTTCGCATGAGCCCGGCCTGAAATTGGCCGAGGCTTTGGTAGCTGCGACACCCGAAGGTCTGTCGCGAGTGTTCTATGCCGACAACGGTTCGGCGGCGGTCGAGATCGCGCTGAAAATGAGTTTCCACCATTTTTATAATCGCGGCGATTTCAAGCGCATCAAATTTATTTCGCTGAGCAATGGCTACCACGGCGAAACGCTCGGCGCTTTATCGATGGGCGATATTCCGCTGTATCGGAAAGTCTATGCGCCCTTATTGCTGGAGCCGTTATTCGCCCCTTCGCCGGATGCCTATGAAGCCGAAGCCGGTGAAAGCGCAGAAAGTTATGCCCTGCGTTGCGCCGATAAACTGCAAAGCATTTTCGAACAGCATGCCGGCCAAGTGTGTGCATTGATACTCGAACCGCTTGTGCAATGTGCCGGCGGCATGCGGATGCATCACCCCATTTATTTGAAACGTGCCCGAGAGATTTGTACGCAATACGGTGCGCACCTTATCGCCGATGAAATTGCAGTCGGATTCGGCCGTACCGGCTCTATGTTTGCCTGTGAACAAGCCAATATCAGTCCGGATTTCATCTGCTTGTCGAAAGGGCTGACCGGCGGCTTTATGCCGATGTCGGCGGTACTGACCACACAACACGTGTACGAAAGTTTTCTGGATGATTCGCGCGAACGCGCATTCCTGCATTCGCATAGTTACACCGGCAATCCATTGGCCTGTGCGGCAGCATTGGCTTCGCTGACAATTTTCGGCACGGATAATGTACTGGATAAAAATAAAATTACGGCCAATAAAATGTCTGCGCTGGCCGGGCAATTCAAGACACATCCTCATGTTGCCGAAGTACGCCAAACCGGCATGATTCTCGCAATTGAAATGGTGCAAGACAAAAAAAATAAAATTGCCTTCGCAGCAAGTGAGCGGTGCGGCTTGCGAGCCTATCAACATGCGATCGCCAATGGCGTTGTATTGCGACCTCTGGGCGATATTCTCTACTGGATGCCGCCATATTGCATTGACGATGAAGCTTTGCAATATTTGACCACTGTCACGGCATCGGCCTTAGACGAGGCAACCCGATAATGCGCATTATCCGAAGTTATATTTCCGACCCCCTGCATGTTGGCCAGGAGTTGGTGCTATCCGAACTCGCAACTAACCATCTGGTACGCGTATTGCGTCTCGGCGTTGACGATACGTGTGTGCTATTCAATGGCGATGGTTCCGACTATCAGGCAAAAATAACCAGCGTCGCCAAACGCGGCGCCGGCGTGGAAATTGTTTCGTCGCACGCTGTCAACAACGAATCGCCGGTCCATATCACCTTGGTGCAAGGTATTGCCCGCGGCGAAAAAATGGATTGGATCTTGCAGAAAGCGACCGAGCTTGGCGTGCAGCGCATTGTCCCGGTGATTACCGATCGCACCGAAGTCAAACTGGATTCGGAACGCTCCGATAAAAAAATGAATCACTGGCTCGGCGTCGTCGCATCGGCCTGTGAACAATCCGGACGTGCCCGGTTACCCGAAATTATCGAGCCCTGTCCGCTCTCGCATTGGCCGCAGCACGATAAAAATTTCAACAAATTCGCACTGGATCCGAATGGTGTATTCGGGTTCTCCGATTTGGCTACGACCAAACCGATTGCCGTCACTCTGGCAATTGGTCCAGAAGGTGGTTTCAGTGAACGTGATTTGGCAACGCTGAAAGCCGGCGGTTTTCAGGGCCTGCGCATGGGGCCGAGGATTTTACGAACAGAAACCGCAGGCCCTGCGGCTATCGCTGCATTGAATGTATTGTGCGGAGATTGGAAGTAAGACCGGGAGTTTTTATCCAAAGGAAGATTCAGGCGTATAGTGGGCAAAGCACTCTGATTTGGGGAAATCTATGCGCTGCTTCCTGCTTGGATTCGCCGGGTTCTTTCTGGCCGCTTTACTGACAATGTTCGCAGCGGTGTCTTATGGCGATTATGCGGCCCGCGCCAGTCTGTCGGAGACCATGCAATCGGTAACGCCCTTGCAAAATCAGATTGCGGAAATCATCGTGACGAAGAATTCTGTCGCGAATGCGGGTGACGCTCTAGTTCCAGCCATTGCCAAACAATCTTTTCCGAACGCCGATTTTCTAAAAGTCGCGACTGACGGCACCATCGTGTTTCGCAGCAGCAAACATGGCCAGATGATTGTGCTCGAGCCTGCCATTGCTGCGAACGGTGTGACCTGGAAATGTACCGGATCCAAGCCCGACAAGAATCTGCCCATCAAGTGTCGTTAACCGGGAGCTAGCTCGTGAAAAAGATATTTCTGCAAACCGTTCTATTCATATTCGCGCTTGCTTTCATTCCGCCCAGTGTAGTCGCCCAGGATCAGCCCGGCTTTGTTGGTACATGGCAGGGAGAATGGCGCAATCCAAGTGGCTACCTCTATATTGCAAATATGCAATTATCGTCGGCAAGCGATGGAAGTATCCTCGGCAAGATTCACTGGACCTTGAAGCAATCACCGCATGCCGAAGAACAATCCAAGCTGGGCATGACTGGCACCGAGTTTGTCAGCGGCACTTATGATGCCAATAGCCGGGTGCTGACATTTGCGGGGATCAGCAAAGCCGATCCGAACAATATCCTCGGCCTCGACAAATACAAACTGCTGCTCGCCGAAAATTCCAATGTGATGGGCGGCATCACCTGGAATAACGGGAGTTGGCGCGGCAATTTCTCATTGACCCGGTCTGAAAATAATTGAAACGCATGCCAGCACGTTCCAGAAGACCTTATCCATGAGTCTTCACCACGAGTTTCAGAATGAACTGGTCGAGTACAGAAGGCCCTGGAAACTGTTCGCATTGTTTTCCGGTTTGTCATTGCTGGTCGCTGGTTCGTATTACTTCCCGGCTCCCGACTGGGACATTCCCATCAGTTTCATCATGGCGTTGTTTTCGTATTTGACTGCAGCCTGGAGCTTGCGCGTCATTGTCGAACGACGATGGAAATATTTTCCACTGATGTTGTTTTTTACCTGGTTTACTGTCGATGGTTGTTATTGGCTTTACTGGAGTTACAAGAATCCGGAAGCACTGGCGATGATGCGCGACGTCAATTTTCTTGCTTCGCTGATCCTGTATATTTTGTGCGGATTTGTCTGGTATTACCGAGGCAGCCTGAAGCAGTTTTTGCGGGAAACCAAAGATGCCATCACCAAAGGAAGCAAGATATGACGAGCGATTTTCCGTCGCATCGAATTCATCTGCAGGTACTTCGAAACGAGCAGGCTGGCTCCGTTATGACTAATTTCAACAACCGGATAACAACCTTATGAACCCAAAATCTGCCAATGCATTGTCGTGGACTGCCGCCATCCTGGTCATTCTTGGCTTGTCGCTTACTTCGCCATCCGGGACTTTCGCACTGTTGATCCTGGCCGCAATCTGCGCTGCGGTTCCAGCCATATTCGCATCGAAACGCCCAAGGGTTTTCTCCATAGTGCTGCTGCTTGCAGCCGTTGCTTTGACAGCCAACTTCTATCCTGCGTTTAAGCGAGACCAGGATACGTATGCCAAGCAAGTGAAAGAACGTGCAGCCAAGAATCAGGCTACTTCTGGCAACAAGCAATAATTACGCACGAGCCAAAGCAGGCGGCAGATGCCTGATTCGAAATGATTAAGCTGCCTGGTTCAGTGCTTTATCGAGCATCAATTCAATCGATAACATGTCCGGCACGATAGCTGCGTCGTCATTCAACATTACTTTGGAATAAATGCCGAGTGGCAGTTCCTTGATATCGTACACTTCCTGCAAGTTGCTGGTACTCACCGTTACCAGTCGCGGGAAGCCCGTGGACAGCACCGCGAAAAAAGGTAATTTGGGATTGTTGCCGAGCGCTTTAAGCACAGCCACTTTTGTACCGAAGGTCCCGACCTCCGAGCCCCAGCCCGCAAACTTCGAGAATGACATCAGGGGCAAACGCCAACCGCGCCAGCGTACACGACCCAGCAACCAGTCTGGCGCATTTTCCACCGGCTCTGGTTCCGAGAAGGTAATGATTTCTGCAATATTCGCATTGGGCAGCAAAAGGCGTCCTTCAGCGACACTGATCAATACGCCTCGTACGTCTGCTTGTTTAACTGTGCTCATGTTGCAACTCCAAATAGTTTCCCGGTAACGCTAACCGCTATTGTTTCTAGTGTTTGAAATAGTCCAGTACAAGTTTTGCCAGTGCCGGAATTTCGGCGGTTTTTCCGCCCTGCTGTACCAATGCTTCTGCAGCTGCTGGTTCGAAACAGTTTTTCGGATCTTGCGCCAATGCCAAGCCACCCTGGCTTTGTACCTTTGCGGCTGCGCCAGCTGTTTCATTCGCAGCGCCACTCAATACGACCACGACACTATGCTTTGCAGGTAACGATTCCACCAGAGCCTGCTGGCTTTCGGCGCCGCCGAAAAACAGTTCGTTCCCGACCAAATCCAGCCCGATGCCAACCGGAATTACCGCAACCTGGCCCGGCTCGGCAGATTGACCTTGAACTGCCAAATACACAGGCATATTGCTTACTTTTTCAAGTTGCGCGACCAAGCGATCATGCTTGCCCACTTCGAGATGCTGATACAACAGCACAGGAACGTTCAAACTGGTCGGCAATGCTTTCAACAATTGGCGTACGGCATCAGGTCCGCCCATACCGGCCAGAATCAAGACTGCACCAATATTCGACAATGGTTTTTCCGCAGGTTCTTCGCCGTCAATTGCTTCAAGACTCAAAGAACTTTTCTTGAATGCCGGAGCGGCTACCGGCTTGGCCGGTTCAGATTTAGCCGCCGGAATTTCAGCATCCAAATCAACGAGCGACAATCCTGATAAATCGAATGTCCTCGGTTCTTTTGCTTCCGGTTTACTGGTCGACTCCGCTGTCGGCGCTGCCTTGGCAGGAGATTCCCTCGGCGGCTCCGGTTTTTTCTCATCCGGGATGGTGCCGAAATCCATGTTTTTGGCGACCGCACGATTGTCATTTTTTTCAAATTCGTCCAGCTGCGCAGCCAAGGCCGCAACATCGGCGTCCATGTCGCTACTCATTTCAACGGCATCGTCAGCCTGGTATTTTGAAAAGGCAACCGGCGCATCGCTCATTTCGAAATCAGCCAGAGTGCTTGCCGAATCTTCCAGTTCCAATGACGAGCTATCCGCTTGCTTGGTCCCGATTTCGCTGTTTTCCAGAGCGGACAAGTCGAGATCAAAACTGGCGTCATCGCCCAGACTTATTTCATCACTGATTTCGGCCTGCACGTTGTCGAAGTCGATGAAGTCATCTTCCGCAGTCGCGACAATCGATCCGGCGGCAACCGCTTCAGGCACATTAAATTCTTCTACGGCTTCTTCTGGGGTAATGAAATCGTCACCAACTGCGGCAGTCGCTTCATCCGAGATAAAGCTGTCAAATTCGGCAAGCTCCATTTCATCGACATCGGCCGTTCTTTTTTCAATCTCTACCTTCGCTTCCGGCAATGGTGCGTCTTGGTCACCATCGACATTTAACCGCATGGCTTGTTCTAGATCATCGAGATTGAAATCAAGCGATTCTTCAGGTTCTGAAGGAGCCTGTACTTCTGGAACATCACGCTGCAATGCATCGGAATAACTTTCATTGACCGGCACATCGGTTGCCAGAGATTGGGTCTCTTGCAAATAATCTTCCAGCTTGGCATCTGCCATGGCTTGTGCCGGCGTCTCAGGCGCACCTGGCTTCGGTTGCCATTCATCATGGGCCGCCATCGCCGAACCTTCAGGCACCGGCGGCATTAAATCGGTTCCGATGATTTTCGCCGCAAGATGTCGCGCCCAACGATTCAAATCCCAGCCGGTCAATTGTGCACTGGCTTCGGCATCGTCATATACCACTTCGATATTTGCGCTACTGAGCAAATCATCGAACTTGTCCAATGCTGCTTCTGTTGCAGGCTCCAGACTCACGACCATAACTCTTGGATTGAGGCTGCTGACAGCACTCGGCACCAACTCCGTTGGATCGCCTTCGCAAACCAATTCCGCGCCTAAATCCTGCAGCGCAGCCCGGAGTTGATCGCGAGATTCGCCAGCTCTTGCCAACAATGCAACACGGACACCAGCATCAGCCATTGACGGGCTCCATACCAAGAATTTCAAAAACGTTGCGCATTAATTCATTTTCTTGATAAGGCTTGCCGAGATAACGATCCACGCCGATATCCATCGCACGCTGGCGATGCTTGTCACCGGTACGAGACGTAATCATGATAATCGGCACGTCTTTCAGGCGTGGGTCCGAACGCATATGTTGCGCCACTTCGTAACCGTCCATGCGCGGCATTTCAATATCGAGTAGAACAAGGTCGGGCGCGCGCTCGGCCATTTTCTCGACTGCATCCACGCCGTCTTTCGCGGTCAGCACTTCGAAGTTATTACGTTCAAGCACACGACCGGTCACTTTGCGCATCGTGATCGAGTCATCCACCACCATAACGGCAGGAATACGCCGGACTTCCGGAGCAGCCACTGGCACCACCGGAACAGCATCTTCACGTTGGCTAATGTTGTAACGACGCACCAGCGGTGCGACGTCGAGGATCATCACGACTCGACCGTCACCCATGATGGTGGCACCGAAAATACCGGGGATCGAGTTCACTTGCGGGCCGACCGGCTTGACCACGATTTCCTTGCTGCCCATGACCTGGTCAACACAGATGGCCGCACGCAAATCACCGGAGCGTGCCAGCAAGAGCGGCATTTGCAAGCTGTCGGCGGCCTTCGCAGTACCGTGACCAATCAGGCGACCGAGATCATGAATCGTATAATCTTCACCGGCGTACGCGAATACCGGATTTTCACCTGCCAGCTGCGTATCCAATTCGCTACGGCCAATACGGCCCACACCTTGCACGGAAGCAATTGGCACCGCGAAACTGGTTTCGCCAATTTTCACGAATACCGCTTGCGTCACCGCCAGCGTGAACGGCAGGCGAATAATGAATTCGCTGCCCTTGCCTTCTTCGGAATTGATTTGCAGCGTACCGCCTAATTGGCGAATTTCGCTGTACACCACATCCATGCCGACGCCGCGGCCCGACAAGCGGCTAACGGTTTCGGCGGTCGAGAAGCCGGTTTCCAGAATCAATGCGTAGAGTTCCGAATCGGTAACTTCGGCATCCGCTGAAAGCAGACCGCGTTCGATGGCTTTGCTGCGAATGGCGGCTTTGTTCAAGCCGCGACCGTCGTCGATAATTTTCAGTACGACTTCAGACCCTTCGCGTTGCACCACAATGCGGACGGTGCCTTCTTCGGGTTTTTTCGCTTTGCGTCGATCGGCAGGTAATTCCAGACCATGCGCCATCGAGTTACGCAGCATGTGTTCGAGCGGTGCAGTCATGCGTTCAAGCACGTTACGATCCATTTCACCGGATGCACCATCAACCTTCAACTGAACTTGTTTGCCGGTATCGGTAGCGGCCTGACGCAACACACGACGCAAACGCGGCACCAGTGCATCGAACGGCACCATGCGGGTACGCATCAATCCTTCTTGAAGATCCGAACTGACTCGCGCTTGTTGCAACAACAAGGTTTCGTACTGACGGGTCAAATCGTCAAGCGTGGTTTCCAGATTGATCAAGTCATTCGCCGATTCCGACAAGGAACGCGACAATTGTTGCTGGGTGGTGAAACGGTCGAGTTCCAGCGGATCGAAGCTTTCACCGGTATCTTCGCCTTCGCGCTGATAGCGCGCGACAATTTGCGCTTCGGTTTCGATTTCCAGACGACGTAATTGCTCGCGCAGACGCGAAGTCGTTTGTCCGAGCTCACCCAGTGCACCACGGAATGCACCCAACTGCTGTTCCAGTCGCGCGCGATAGATCGCGACTTCACCGGCGTAGTTCACCAGCTTGTCAAGCAAGTCGGCGCGGATACGCACCTGCTCTTGCGGAGCGCGTACGCCAGCATCGTCCTCTTCGACCACTGCTTCGGTTGGAGCCGACAAGGGTTTGAGCGCTGCCGGTACTGCACTTTCTGCAGGAGCCGAGACAGGTGCCGCCGGTTTGGCTTCAGGTGTTTTAGCTTCTGCAACTTTGCTAACTTCAGGCTTGCTGACTTCAGGCGCAGCTGGGGTTGGGGCTTTTGCTTCTGGCGCTACTTCAATCGACTGACCCAGTGCCAGTTTATCGAACTGCGCAATCAGATTACTTGGCAATGCCAATGCCCTGCGTTCACTGACACGCGTAATCATGCTGTGGAGTCGATCGAAACCACGCTCCAATACAATTACGCCAGTGTTATCGAGCGGCACGCGACCTTCGGCAACCGCTTCAAGCAGCGATTCCATCGAGTGACCAAGTTCACCGACTGCAAAAATGCCCGACATCCGTGCACCACCTTTCAAGGTGTGCAAGTCACGTTGCAATTCAACGATCAGACCCATATCAGTATGCTTGTCGCGCAAATTCGCGAGCACGCCATCCGAGTGATCAAGAATATCGCCGGATTCTTCCAGGAAAATATCCAGCAATTCCGGATCCAGGTCGCTCATGTCGAGCGCTTCATCAGGATCTGATGGATCGATCGCGAGTTGAACCGTCGCAGTTTCAAATTCGTCTGTCGTCGTAGAAGCACTGATAGCTTCTTCTTCAAGCACAACGCTCGCGGTTTCGAGTTCGGGCTCGTCGGCAATTTCTTCTACTATTTCTTCTTCAGGTACAGCCTCAGCGACTTCGTCAGCGCTGACTTCAGCGGCCTCGTCATCTGCAATCGCTTCAGGCATCGGCACAGCATCGCCCGGCGATGTCAATGCATCGAGCTCTTCTGCACTCATGCCGTAATAATCTTCGTCTGCCATCGCAGCTTCGGTGACGACGGTGTCTTCGGATTGCGCAGGAACTATTAAACCATCGTCAACGTGGTCGGTAATTTCTTCGGCAGCAACTTCTTCTTCGCCGACCGCGGTTTCCTCAACCACTGCGTCTTTGACCGCATAAGCAAGATCAGCTTCAACACTTGGTTGCTCGCCATAGGCCGCAATCATTGCCGCGAGTGCGTCGTCGGTTCCAGGAAGTTCCAATTCAACTTCAGCTTCCGTAACAGCTTCAAGCTGCTCAACCGAAGCAGCATCTTCCATCACAAATTCTATTTCTTCCTCGACGGCTGGGACTTCAGCGACCTCGGTTTCGCTTACGCTTAACTCGCTGGTTTCAGGCTCCATGTCCAGGAACGAATCAAGCGAGATATGTTCCCTTTCAGGCAACTCTTCGCTGATTTCAAATTCACTTGTTTCTGCGATTTCGACAGCAGCAGCGGCTTCGGCGGCGACTGCTTCGGCGGCGGCAGCTTCGGCGGCGGCAGCTTCGGCGGCGGCAGCTTCGGCGGCGGCAGCTTCGGCGGCGGCTGCTTCGGCGGCGGCTGCTTCGGCGGCGGCTGCTTCGGCGGCGGCTGCTTCGGCGGCGGCTGCTTCGGCGGCGGCAGCTTCGGCGGCGGCTTCGGCGGCGGCAGATGCACTAGGCGTTGTATCGCGTGATGCAAAATCAGGAATCATCGAAACATCAGGTATTTCAAGCATGCTGACCGACGGCATGATTTCGTCTTGGTCTTGGTCCAGGTGAATTGGAACCGAAGGTTGCATCGATTCCGGCAGTGCATCGCGTAAAGCTTGCGTGCGTGCTGCCAAGTCTTCGAATCTCGGCAAGACCGGTTTTGCTCGATCCAGCGCTGTCACTGTCTGACGGATTGCATCAGCCGCTTCTGCAACAAGATCAATCGCATGGCGATCCAGACTGAGGGCATGCGCCATGGCACGTTTCAAGAAACCTTCGAGCGGCGCGGTTACATCAGTAATTGTCGTGACTTCGGTCATTCCGAAGGCACCGTTCATGGTATGTACTGAACGTAAAAGTACTTCGCTAACCGCAGCCGTACTATGCAATTTGGATTCCGTAACCCAGCCATCGACAATTTCGAGATGACCGGCGACTTCCGGTTTCAGAATCTCGAACAACACCGGATCGATCGAGAATTCAACGCCATCGGCTGGTTCAACTTCAGGTTCAGCCTCCACTGCTTCGATCATTTCAACTGGCGCTATAACTGCTTCGACTGCTTGCTCGACGGCAGGCACTTCGTCGGTCAATCCACCCACTGGAATATTCGCAGCAGCCGCAGCAAGGGGTGCCGCCTTGTAGAAAACTTCTTCGCCCGCAGTCAGTTTTTCAGCGACCTCTTCAATGCCTTTGAGATCGGCATAAACAGTCTCGCCTAATAACGCAGCGCGCAGTAATGGCAATGTATTGAAGGCTTGATCAAGCAGTGCGACGACTGCAGGAGTCGCTGTACGACTGCCATCGAGTACTCGGTTCAACAAGCTTTCGACTTTCCAGCTAAATTCACCCAGCGTTTTCGCGCCTACCAGACGTCCACTGCCTTTCAGCGTATGGAACACACGACGAATCGGTCGCAATAATTCCGGATTGTCGGGCGCGGAGCGCCAAGGCGGTAACAACTGTTCAAGATTTCCGATTTCTTCTTCAAATTCTTCCGAGAAGACTTCGCGGATTTCGTCATCAATTTCGTCACTCGCGCCGTCGAAACTGCCGATTAGCTGGCCCACGACCGGCGCTGCGGAAACAGAAACAGCTGCAGCGGCAGGAGTTGCCGGCGCTGAGGCGGTAGCAGCAGCTGCAATTGCAGGTGCTTCAAAACTGGGTGTATCAAACGCAGTAGTGGATGCGGCTTCCTTAAGAATGTCGGCAAAGCTTGGCTCTGCATCTGTCGCGACTTCAGCAACCGGAGCAGGCGTGATTGCGGCAGGTGCAATTTCTTCGATAACTTTAGGCGGCTCCGGCACAGGCACGATTGGTTGCAATGGTGCAGGCTCTGCTACAACGGGGGCCGCTGCGCGAACAGGTTTGGCAATTGGTTCGGCAGCTTCCTGTGCAGGAAGTGGCCAGTATCCCAGTGCTTCCAAGCTGTTTTGTGCGACTTCGAGAATATGTTCGCGATTAGGGCGGCGGTCACGTACCGCTTCCAGAAAATATTCCAGGCTGGCCAATGCATCTGCCAGACGATCCATTTGCTGACCGTTCGGTACCCGCTGGCGACGCAATAATTCGCTTTCGGTAAAACGGCGTATACCGGTCAAATAATCAGGTGCTTTCTCTACATTCAAAACGCGCAAAGCGCCTGCTACTTCATCCAGCAAACGCGGGACATCATTAAGCTGCGTGTGGTCCCAGTGAGTTTCCACGAAAGCCACAAAGCATTGGCGCGCCTGGGTGAAGTTGGTTGCTGCTTCTTTCAGCAACACATCCAATACTTTGCGTACTTCCGAATCCGGCAGGGTTATTTTGGTGCTTTCGGAAGTTTCCGTTGCACTTTCTTCCTGACCCAATCTTGATACCTGGTCATCCAGCGACGCTTCGACATAGAGCAACGCACCGGCAATATCCAGCATAGTGGCTTCGTCGGCGGCACGTTGACCGGTAACGATATCGTTGATCGCCGTGCGTTGTTCTTGCACCACGCGGCGCGCTACACCCAAACCCAACATACCCAAAGTATCGCCAACGCGATCCAGTGCTTCGACTTGGGAATTTAAATCCGAAGAAGCGGCATTCGGGGTGCGTAGATGTAAATCGAGCGAATCTTTGACGCGCATCAAATCTTCTTTGATCGCAACGGCAACGGTAGCCAGCAATGCACGGTTATGCCCAGTCAAACTGCCTTGCGCATGCGCAAGCTCGGCTGCATCGGGAACATTGTCATTCAAACCGAAAACATCGCGGATTTCACCGATACGACCCGCATCGGTAGCTTCATGTGCGACGAAATAAAGCAGCTGACGGGTCAATTCGATGGGTGGATCGTTGCGGAATGCCTCATCGCCCCCTTCAGCCAATCGTTTGATTTCACGTTCGACTTTCGCCAGCGATTGCTTGAGTGCCGTACTCGCTTGAAACGCGCCCTTGCTTAACGCGTCCAGCGTCCCAGCGGCGACCCAGAACAAACGACGGGCCGGCTCGGAAAAAGTAATCGGGACCAATTGTTCGCAAACATCGGTCATATCTTTGATGGTACTGGCGCTGTTATCGTCTTTCAGCCAGCGCAACAGTGCACCCTGGAACAGATTACGCAGCATATCGGCACGGCGGCGTAATTCGTCTGCAGCCAATGGATAAGTCGGACCTTTGGCGGAATCAGGCAATGGTCTCGACAAATCAGGCGAGAACAACACGCTTTCCGACAGACCTTGTTCACCACGACTTGAACGCAATTGATTCAACAAAGGCAATAACACGATCGGGATATCACGATGTCCGGTTTGCAGACGCTCGAGGTAATCCGGCAATTGCACGATGCCTTGCATCAACACGCCATAGGCGTTGTCGCGTTGCTCGACTTTGCCGTCGATCAATGCCTTGCTGAGTTGCTCCATTTCTTCGGCCACCATCGCGGCGCCGTAGAGCTCGACCATGCGAAGCGTGCCTTGCACTTGATGCAGAAATGAAGCGCAGTCTTTCAGCTGCGTGATGTCTTCACCCTCTTCGACATAAATCTGCAAAGCGTTACGTGCTTGACGCAAAGTCTCGTCAAGCTCCGGCTTTACCCAGGTGAGTGTGGTGAAATCGTTACTATCTTGCAGCCTCATGCCGAGGTCCTCATGCTGAGATGCCCGGAAAACCAAGCACCTCGTTTAAACCAGCATTCAAAAAATCCATCCCCGAATCGCCAGGTCTTATCCCGGCAATTTAAAGTCGGCTACCGAACGACGCAGATCTGCAGCGAGTTGCGCCAAGTTACCAATCGAGTCGGCGGTTTGGCTGGCACCTTGCGAGGTCTGTGTCGTAATTTCCTGAATCACGGACATCGTTGCGGTGATATTCGTAGCAGCGGTGGATTGCTGACGAGCAGCAGTCGAAATATTTTGAATCAGATCTGCGAGATCGTTAGACACCTTTTCAATCTCACCCAGTGCCAAGCCGGCGTCTTCTGCCAGGCGTGCACCCGACACCACTTCGGCGGTGGTTTGTTCCATCGAACTCACGGCTTCGTTGGTATCGGCCTGAATGGTTTGCACCAGGGTTTCAATTCGTTTCGTCGCATTCGATGCGCGTTCTGCGAGTCGTTGCACTTCGTCGGCCACGACCGCGAAGCCCCGGCCTGCTTCACCGGCGGATGCCGCCTGAATAGCGGCGTTAAGAGCAAGAATGTTCGTTTGTTCCGAGATGTCGTTAATCAGTTCCACGATCGAACCAATTTCCTGCGAGCTTTCACCCAGTCGTTTAATACGCTTCGAGGTTTCCTGAATCTGGTCACGGATGTTGTCCATGCCCTGAATCGTCTGGCGCACAACGTCGGCGCCTTTTGCAGCAATTTGCACCGAGCGCGATGCCACGTCTGCCGACTCGGCGGAGTTTTTAGACACCTGATCAATCGAGCTCGCGATCGAGTTAATTTGTTGCGAAGCCGAAGTGATCTGTTGCGCCTGGTGTTCCGCAGCTTCCGCCAGATGCATCGCGGTGGCCTGGGTTTCCTGGGCAGCAGCAGCCACCTGCACGGCGGTTTCATTAATGGTCGACACCAGAGATCGCAGCTGATCCACGGCGAAGTTGATGGAGTCCGCGATCGCGCCGGTAATGTCTTCGGTCACTGTCGCTTTTACGGTCAAGTCACCTTCACCGAGCGAACCGATTTCGTCCAGCAGTCGCAAAATAGCTTCCTGGTTACGCTGGTTGATTTGCTTGGTTTCACTCAATTGTTGGCGCTGCGTTGCCGATGTTGTTCTCAACAAGAAGACCAGTGCCAGCAGAGCAGCAACACCTGAGCCAATGGCCCAGTAGTTATTCGGGAAAAAGCGCTTATATGAAATGGTGTCGAAAGAGTCCAGCAAAGCCTTCGAGGTTTCTTCGAGCGTGTTCGAATCGGCAGAAATTTGTGCATTGGATTGTTGCACTTCGAACAGGTCGGTCGAAGCTTGCAGAATCGCGTCCATTTCTTTTTGTGAATCGACGTAGAGTTTTTCTACGGCGCTCACCGCAGCAACAGCCGGTCCGGAAGAGACCTGGCTGATCCCCATGGCAGTGTTACCTTTTTTAAAGCCTTCCAGCACCTGCGTAAACACCGAGGAGTCGCGCGAGAGCGCATCGGCGGCAGTAATAGCATTGTCGCCACCGGCTCGGATTTCCGTTACACGACGCGACATCCGGTCAGCCAACACGATTTGGCGGTTGGCCAGATTGATCTGATTCGAATTCGAACCCGAGTCCGACATGCTGCGCACCACTTCGTCCAGTCGGGCCGAAATTTGGGGGATACGTGCGGTGAAGCTGTCGGCGTTGTCGGAGAATTCCAGAATTTGTTTTTGGCTTTGCGAAATTCGATCGGCGTCTTTCGACATGCGGGTCCAGGTCTCGGTCACCTTGGCTAACGCAGAGCTGACGCCCGGAGCATTCAAGCTACCTTTGTAGGCCACCACGCCTTCACCGGCACTTCCTTCATTCAAGGCTTTCACGATAACGGCAATTCGCGACTTCGTGGCCTGGAATTCATCGAAAGCTTCGGCTTTACCTTCCACCGATTCCTGCGAGTATTTCGCCAGTTTGTATGACAGCACCTGTAGTTCGGCACTCAGGGCGCGGGCACTATTTTCTTGGCCGTTTAATCGAGCAGCTACCAGGAAGTTGGCCAGGAACACCAGCAATGAAAATACCAGAATAATGGCCCAGATTCGGGTACCGAAACCCGATACTTTATTCGATAACGAGCTGAATTTGCTGCTCATAATTAAACCTCACCCCATAAAAAAACATTAGAAGCTGACTTCATAGGACAGCCTGCCGAAATTCTGGTGTGCGTGTCAGCAAAGACATGTTGAACACACCCCATTGTGAATCATTCAATTGATAAATCTGACCGACAAAATTGCTGTAACGGCCTTCGTACTGCTCTTCAAGCTCGACGCGATGGGTGTCGTTGAATGTGCGCTGGCCATATAGCTCATCAATCAAGACAGCGACATTGCCGCCTGTCTGACGAACTACCAATACACGCTGGCCATCATGTACAACAGTACGATCACCTTCGAGAAACTGTTTCAGATCAACCACTGGAATCAAGTTACCGCGCACGTTGGCAACACCAAGCATCCAGGGATTCGCACCGGGGACGGGGGTCACCCCGGGCAACGTAATAATTTCCACGATCTCATCGAACGATGAAACAAAACGGCGTTTGCCGAGACGGTAACCAACGCCACGCCAATGTCCGGCAGCTTCAATCATTTCCGGGCGACCCGGGGCATGCAGCAGAGAGCGTTGCTCGTAGTCATGCAGCAAATCGAACGAACTTAAGCGGGGCGCGGAATTATTTGCCATGCGGGCCTCAGCTCGCTTTCACAAATTTACGAATCGCGGCCAGCAATTCGTCACGCGTGAACGGCTTGGTCAAATATTCATCCGAACCCACAATCCGGCCGCGCGCTTTGTCGAATAATCCATCTTTCGATGAAAGCATGATGACCGGAATGGCTTTGAACATTTGATTGTTTTTAATCAGCGCGCAAGTCTGATAACCATCGAGACGCGGCATCATGATGTCGACAAAAATTACCTGCGGCTGCTGATCGGCAATTTTGGACAACGCCTCAAAACCATCTGTCGCCGTGACGACATTGCAACCTTCTTTTTTCAACAAAGTTTCTGCGGTACGACGAATCGTCTTCGAATCATCGATGACCATGACACGCAAGCCGGCCAGGTTGTTGTCTTCCATCTCAATCCCCATTCCCTGTTTCATGGCGCCATGTATGGCATTTACACACTGACTTATATCTCAATCACCCGTTAAGGTGTCAAGCCTTATAAGCACTTTTTTAACAAAACGTGACAGTCTGCACCTCGTCGCTTAGCCCTGTTAGGCTACACCTTCTTGAAGCCGGAGTCTTGGGATGTCGATTGCTTGTGCCGTTGTGATGGATCCAATTAACGCGATCAACACTGCGAAGGATTCTACATTTGCCATGTTGCTGGAAGCACAGCGGCGAAGCTATACCCTGCATTACATCAAACCGCAGAGTTTAAGCGTAAGAAACGGGCAAGCTTGGGCACGCATGGCAAGTTTAAAAGTCACCGATCGCCCGGAAAATTGGTTTGAGCTTGGCGCATTCGAGTCAAAACCACTCAGCGATATGCAAGTGGTGTTGATGCGCTCGGACCCTCCGGTCGATTCACATTATCTGCACGACAGCCAGATTCTTGGCCTGGCTCAAAAAAGTGGCGTACTCATTGTTAATGATCCCCAGGGTCTGCGCGACCTGAACGAGAAACTGGCGGCTTTGCTGTTTCCAGAATGCTGCCCGGAGACACTGGTCAGCCGTGACAAGGACGAATTGAAAGCCTTTGTGGCCAGCCACGGCGAGGCCGTATTGAAACCGTTGGATGGCATGGGTGGCCGCTCGATATTTCGCGCCAGCCATCAAGACTCCAACCTCAACGTGATTCTGGAGACACTGACCGAAGGCGGCAAGGCACTAACGATGGCGCAGCGTTACATCCCGGAAATCAGCCAGGGTGATAAACGCATTTTGATGATTGACGGGGAACCAGTTCCCTATTGCCTGGCACGAATACCGCAAGGGACTGAATTCAGAGGCAATTTGGCTGCTGGCGGTCGCGGTGAAGGACGGCCGTTGAGCGAATGTGATCGCTGGATCGCAGCCCAGGTAGGCCCCGAATTGAAACGACGTGGCATGATTTTTGTGGGATTAGACGTGATCGGCGACTATTTAACCGAGGTCAACGTCACCAGTCCCACCTGTATCCGCGAATTGGACAAGCAATTCGGGTTGAATATTGCTGGCCAGATGTTTGACGCCATTGAGGTACGACTTGAGCGGCACTCCTGATTTAACCACTGCAGCACTTCCTGTTGCTCCAAAAGTCGGCCCCAATGAGCGCTTGAGTGCGACCTTGGCCTTGGCCGCGATTGTGCATGGCATCGTGATTCTTGGCGTGGGCTTTAGTCTGGAAGATGCGGCTCCGGTGATGCCTACACTGGACGTCATCCTGACCGAAACCCAAACCGCCGAGGCGCCAAAGCAAGCCGACTTTATCGCCCAAGCCAACAATAAGGGCGGCGGCGACAAGGACGAAGCGCGACGGCCACGTGATTCGCAACTCGCAAGCGTGCCCAAACCTGATCCCGGCATTGCTCCGATTCAGATGACCCAACAAGCACCAGCGCTTGAGCCGGATCCAAAGCAACGCGTACTCAGCACCGCGGCCGACAGCCCGAACAAAGCCGTCAAACCGGAAGAGCATCCAATCACCACTCCGCAAAAACTGCCAAGCGGCCGTGAATTGATGCAACAAAGCCTGGAGATGGCGCGTCTGGCAGCCGAGATTGAACGCAAACAGGAACTTTACGCCAAGCGCCCCAAGCGAAAATTTATTTCTGCCAGCACGCAAGCCTACGAATATGCCTCGTATATGCGCGACTGGGTTCGTAAAGTGGAGCGCGTCGGCAATGCCAACTATCCCGAGCAGGCACGAATCAAGAATCTATCCGGCAAACTGGTAATGACGGTGGCGATTCGTGCCGACGGCAGCGTCGAAGATATCGTACTGACGACGCCCAGCGGCATCGTGATTCTCGATCAGGCGGCGATGAAAATCGTCAAATTGGCGCAACCTTTTGCGCCCATTCCGAAAACCAGCGAAAAAATAGATGTGCTACACATCACCCGGACCTGGGATTTCGGTGGCGGCGATCTGGAAACGTTTTGATTGACTAGCCGAGCAAGGCTTTCAACACCGCCATCCGCGCCGCTACACCATTGCTGACTTGCGGCAGAATGACCGATTGCGGGCCATCGGCCACTTCATCGGCAATTTCCACGCCACGATTCATCGGTCCCGGATGCATTACGATAGCGTTTGGATTCGCCATCGCCAAACGTTTTTGCGTCAAGCCGTAATCGTGAAAATAGCCATCGAGCGAAGCCACCAGACCTTCTTCCATGCGTTCGCGCTGCAAACGCAACATCATCACGACATCGACATCCTTGATTGCCTGATCAAAATCCTCGAAGCGTTCGCAACCATCAATCGTGCCATCGGTCGGCAATAAGCTGGCAGGGCCGCAGACACGAATTTCGCCGGTCTTCAAGGTTCTCAATGCATTCAAGTCCGAGCGCGCGACGCGAGAGTGTTTGATATCGCCTGCAATCAATATTTTCAGTTTTGAAAAATCATTTCCTTTCACTTGCCGGATGCTGAGCATATCGAGCAAACCCTGGGTCGGGTGTTGATGGCGGCCGTCACCGGCATTGATCACGCAGGTTCCAGGATTAGCTGCTTGTGCCAGCTTGGCAACTGCACCATTTTCCGAATGGCGAATCACGAAGGCATTCACTCCCATCGCCTCGAGGTTTTTCAGCGTATCAATATCGGTTTCGCCTTTTTTGCCGGACGAAGTGGAAGCATCGAAAGTAAATACATCGGCACCCAAACGCTGTGCGGCCAGTAAAAACGAGCTTCGTGTGCGCGTGGAGTTTTCGAAAAAAAGATTGCAGACCGCCTTACCTTGTAAATGATGACGCAACGCAGTGCCGCCCATCGCATCGGCACGTAATTGCTGGGCTGAGTCGAGCAAATTTTCCAGTGCAGGCGTAGGTACGTCTTCAAGACTCAGGAAATGCCTGAAGCGACCATCGGGGAAAAATTGCATGCTCATGTTGGTTCCACGCTATTAGTAGTTGAATTTGGAGAAGGATCAATGGGTGTGCGTGCGCCCGGTTCATTCAACCAGCGCTCGACAATAATGACGGCGGCAAGGGCATCGAGATTCGCCGCCTGATGGCGTTTTTTGGTGCCGGCCCGACGCGCTTCTGCAAATCGCTGGGCCGCTTCAATCGAAGAATTCCGTTCGTCGATCTGTTCGACCGGAAGCTGATAGCGCTTACCGATTTCGATCGCGAATTTACGTGCACGCTGGCGCGAAGCCTGATCACCACCATCGAGTGTTTGCGGGTCGCCTACGACCAGGGCTTGCGGCATCCATTCTTTCACCCAACGATTCAAGCTGGCCCAGTCCACCTGGTTATCGAATACATCCAGCACCCCGACTTCGCGTGCGCTCATCGAAATGCAATTTCCGACAGCGATTCCGATTCTTCTGGCACCCACATCAAAACCTAAAACGGTGACGACACTCATCAGGCCCGCCCCGAGTAATCGGTGATTTGCGACAAATTGATGCCCAAACTTTTTGCGGCCGCATGCCAGCGGGCATTGATCGGGGTCTTAAATAAAATCGCCTGATCAGCTTCAACGGTTAACCAGGCGTTGGCGGCAATTTCGGCTTCCAGTTGTCCAGCCGACCAGCCGGCATAACCGAGGGCAATCACGGCGTTTTTCGGACCCTCGCCTTTTGCCATCGCTTCCAGAATATCGCGCGAAGTACTAACCGCGAGACCATTGCCGAAGCGCAAAGTCGAACTCCATTCGCGCGGATCGTCATGCAGGATAAAGCCGCGATCCGGCTGTACCGGGCCACCCAGCAAAACCGGAATATCCGACAGCTCTTGCGAGTCGGTGACGATCTGCATTTGTTCGAACACCTCGCCCAGCGTGAACTCGGACACGCGATTGATCACCAGTCCCATCGCACCTTCATCATCATGCTGGCAGAGCAAG
The DNA here is from genome assembly GCA_036676335.1 of Arenimonas sp. Classification (GTDB taxonomy): domain Bacteria; phylum Pseudomonadota; class Gammaproteobacteria; order Xanthomonadales; family Xanthomonadaceae; genus Arenimonas. The sequence goes on from JAKFDD010000002.1 coordinate 142,527, forward strand.
GTGACGCCTTGGGCAAAATTCGGATCGTCCATCGCCGGCATGGCAATCAGGAAGTGCGCGGTAAGCGATGAGTTGGACGACATGGCCATATTTTAGCCCTCGTAGCCGATTTCCACAAAAAAGCCGGGCATTGCCCGGCTTTTTCGATTATTGAAGTGCGGAATTCACTTAACTTCCGACAATTCCACGCCGTCCATGCCCTGCGCCAGCGAGCGGGCATCGCCGCCTTGCGCCAGTTTGATCTTCAGGCGGACTTCGTTGGTCGAGTCGGCGTAACGCAAGGCGTCTTCATAGGAAATTTCACCGGCCTGGTACAACTCGAACAAAGCCTGATCGAAGGTTTTCATGCCGAGGTTGGTGGATTCCTTCATTACTTCCTTGATCTTGTGGATTTCACCGTCGCGGATGTAATCCTGCACCAGCGGGGTACCGAGCAAAATCTCCATAGCGACCCGGCGGCTCTTGCCATCCGGCGTCGGGATCAGTTGCTGCGCAACGATGCCTTTCAGGTTCATCGACAAGTCCATCAACAACTGGCTACGACGGTCTTCCGGGAAGAAGTTGATCATCCGGTCCAGCGCCTGGTTGGCGTTGTTGGCATGGAGCGTACACAGCACCAAGTGGCCGGTTTCCGCGAATGCGATCGCATGGTCCATACCTTCGCGGGTACGGATTTCGCCGATCATGATCACGTCGGGCGCCTGACGCAGAGTGTTTTTCAGAGCGGCTTCCCAACTGTCGGTATCGATGCCGACTTCGCGCTGGGTGATGATGCAACCTTCGTGTTTGTGGACGAATTCGATCGGGTCTTCAATCGTGATGATGTGGCCGGACGAATTCATGTTGCGGTAACCGATCATCGCCGCCAGCGAGGTCGATTTACCGGTACCGGTCGCGCCGACGAACAGGATGATGCCGCGCTTGGTCATTGCCAGCGTCTTGATGACGGCCGGCAGGCTTAATTCTTCGATGGTCGGAATGCGGGTTTCGATACGACGCAACACCATGCCGACCTGGTTGCGTTGATAGAAACAGCTGACACGGAAACGGCCAACGCCGGAGACACCAATCGCGAAGTTACATTCGTGGGTTTTTTCAAACTCTTCGCGCTGCGACGGACTCATCACGTTCAACACGAGATCACGGCTTTGTTGCGGCGTCAGCGGGTTTTGCGTAATCGGCGACAGTTTGCCGTTCACTTTCATTGAAGGCGGCACGCCTGCGGTAATAAAAAGATCGGACGCTTTTTTATGCGCCATCAATTTTAGAAACGAGGTGAAATCAATGCTGCTCATGGCGAACTCCGTGGAGTGATGAAGCGTACACCGGAGCGTCCGCTTCTTTCGGGTCTGTCTAAGATACCGCAACTCGGGCATAACGTCTGCCAGTTGCGATTGTCCGGCCTCGCCGGTTTAGATTCGTTCACTTTAACGTGAACGAATCGAGGTGTTATTGCGGCAATTTTCATTCCGCCAAGCCTGGGCTTAATCGAAAATACGCTTGTCTTTGGCGTATTCCTGAGCCTGATTTTTGGTGATCAGGCCACGTTTGACGAAATCGAGCAGATTTTGGTCCAGGGTCTGCATGCCGGCGTTTTGCCCGGTCTGGATGGCCGAATACATTTGCGCGACCTTGTCTTCGCGAATCAGGTTACGGATAGCAGGAACCGCGACCATGATTTCATGGACTGCGATACGGCCACCACCGACTTTCTTCAGCAAGGATTGCGATACCACGGCACGCAAGGATTCCGACAACATCGAACGTACCATCGGTTTTTCACCGGCCGGGAACACGTCGATGATCCGGTCCACCGTTTTCGCGGCCGAACTGGTATGCAGGGTACCGAACACCAAGTGGCCGGTTTCCGCAGCGGTCAGCGCCAGACGAATGGTTTCCAGATCGCGCAGCTCGCCGACCAGAATATAGTCGGGATCTTCACGCAAGGCGGACCTCAATGCTTCATTAAACCCGTGCGTGTCGCGATGGACTTCACGCTGGTTCAAAAGGCATTTTTGCGAGGTATGCACGAATTCAATCGGATCTTCGACCGTCAGAATATGGCCGAACTCGTTTTTGTTGATGTGGTCCACCATCGCGGCCAGCGTCGTGGATTTGCCGGAACCGGTCGGGCCGGTCACCAGAATCAAACCCTGCGGCTGATTGATCAGTTCCTGGAAAATTTTCGGGCAGGCCAATTCTTCCAGCGTCAGAATCTGGCTTGGAATGGTTCTGAAAACGGCACCGGCGCCGCGGTTTTGGTTGAATGCGTTTACGCGGAAGCGGGCCAGCCCCGGAATTTCAAAGCTGAAGTCCACTTCGAGAAATTCTTCATAGTCGCGACGTTGTTTGTCGGACATGATGTCGTATACCAGTGAATGCACTTGCTTGTGGTCGAGCGCGGGGATATTGATGCGTCGGACATCGCCATCGACTCGAATCATTGGCGGTAACCCAGCCGAAAGATGCAAATCGGAAGCTTTGTTTTTTACCGAAAAGGCCAGTAACTCTGCGATATCCATTGCCGTTCTCCCCAAAAGTGCAAAACCAGTTGTATGCACAAGCTATGTTCTCGGGGCAGTATAACCTTCCCATCGAACTCAACAATCCCCCAACACAAATCCCGGCATGAGCAGCTCAATACACCAGGCTTATAACAGCATCTTGCAAAGGATAACTAACGCAAACCAAGCCAGCGGTCGGCCACAAGCGGCTGGATTGCTGGCAGTTTCGAAGCTGCAATCAGTCTCCGCCATCCATGATTTGGCGATGCTCGGTCAACGGGCCTTTGGCGAGAATTACGTGCAAGAGGCGCTGGCCAAGCAGAACGAGCTGACGGATCTTGATCTGGAATGGCATCTGATTGGTCCCTTGCAATCGAATAAATGTCCCGAGGCAGCAAAACACTTCGACTGGATCCACAGCCTAAGCCGCATCAAGCTGGTCGAGCCATTGAACCGTTACCGGCCTGAACAATCCGGGCCGCTGAATGTACTCATTCAGGTGAACATCGATGCCGAAGCCAGCAAGTCAGGCTGCAGTCCCGGTGAGATCGATGCCATTGCCGACGCAATAGCCAAGGCACCGCGTCTAAAACTCCGCGGCCTGATGGCAATTCCGGAACCATCGCCAAACCCCGAAGCACGTCGCGCTGCATTTCGGCAACTGAACGTCTTGTTTCAACGATTAAAAGCGCGCTACCCGGACTGCGATACGCTATCGATGGGCATGAGCGAGGATTTCGAACTTGCGATCCAGGAAGGCTCGACACTGGTGCGTATTGGTTCCGCCCTGTTTGGCGCACGAAAAGCCTAGCGTCTTGCTTGGCTCGCGGCCCATAATGATTTTTCACTTCAAATATTCATTCTCATGTCTTCAGATTCGAACATAACGATTACTTTCATCGGCGGCGGCAATATGGCGCGCAGCCTGATTGGCGGTTTGATTCAAAAAGGTTTGTCCGCCGACAAAATCAAAGTGTCGGAACCGGTTGCTGTTTTGGCCGAAGGTTTGGCGAAAGATTTTTCGGTCGCGACATTCGATGACAACAACGAAGCCGCAGCGGGCTCGAACATCTGGGTGTTCGCGGTTAAACCGCAAGTCATGAAAACGGTGTGCCAGCAACTGGCTTCTTTGGCGCAGGCCAACAAGCCTTTGATTGTTTCGATCGCCGCCGGTATCACTTCGCAACAACTCGATGCCTGGCTTGGCGGCAAGATGCCGGTCGTGCGCATTATGCCGAATACACCCGCCTTGCTGGGTGCAGGTGCCAGCGGTTTATTTGCCAACGCGCATGTCAGCTCAGAACAAAAACAACATGCACAGAACTTGATGCAAGCCACCGGTATCACGGTCTGGATCGAAAATGAAAACCTGATGGATGCCGTCACTGCCGTTTCCGGCAGCGGGCCGGCTTATGTGTTCTTGTTGGCCGAAGCCATGCAAGCTGCTGGCGTAGCGCAAGGCCTGTCGACCGAAGCTGCCCGCGCACTGACTAACCAGACCTTATTGGGCGCAGCCCGTATGCTGAGTGAAACAGCCGAGCCTGCCGAAGTATTGCGTCAACGCGTGACCTCGCCCGGCGGCACCACGCAGGCAGCGATTGAAAGTTTCGAAGCGCAGGGGTTTCGCGACATCGTAAACACGGCAATTGATGCCGCAACGCAACGTGGTCGCGCTTTGTCGGCGGCGAATGATTGATTAGCTTTACCCCTCTCCAACGGGATCCCGAAGGGAGTGGCTTCATCAGAGGGTGGCGCATAGCGCCGGGAGAGGGTACGAACACGATGGAGCAAAATATGATTACGCGTAATTTTACCCACTCCCCCAACCCATCTCCCGCAGAGAGAGGGGAGTCGTTTCGTTTTCACAAATCAATCTTGTTAGGTGTGCTACTTTTTTCAGCGTCATTATTCGCGCATGCCCAATTCCTGAAATCCGGAGATATCCGCGTTTACGCAAACGCGATGCCGAGTTCGCAATTGAATGCCGAGATGGCGCGGCAATATGGCATCACCCGTTCGGCATCGCGAGTACTGCTTCATGTCGTGGTTCGCAAAGGCACGCCGGGCAAGGACAAGACCCTGCCAGCAAAAATTACTGCGGTTGCGATCAGAAAAAATGGCGAGCGCAGCAACATCAATATGCAGCTCACAAGCGAAGGGCGGGATATCTATTATCTTGGCGAGCTGAGCATTTCAAAAAATGAAATCGTCAATTTTGAAATCATTGCGCAAGTTGAAAGACAGAAGCCGATGCGGATGACTTTTCTCCAGGAGTTTTACAGCCAGTGACTTTATTGATGGTACGCCACGGCCAGGCCAGTTTCGGCAAGGCCAATTACGATGAGCTGTCCGAACGCGGACATGCCCAGGCCTATCATTTGGGTCTGTGGCTTGCCGACCACCAACACCAGTTTTCGCATGTGCGGATTGGTGGCATGCATCGACATAAGCAAACACTTGACGGCATCGCCAAAGCCTACAAGGAACGCGGGCTATCCCTGCCCGATCACGACATCGATGTCGATCTCAATGAATTTGATCACGGCACGGTATTCACCGCCTATATTCAACAAAACGCCGACAGCGCGATCGTGAAAGCGGCAGCCACCGGCGAAACCCGCGCAACCGGTGCGATGGTCTACGCAGCGCTGGTCGCCTGGATGAATAACAACCTTGGTGAGTTGCCGGAAAGCTGGCATGGCTTCGGTGCCCGTGCCCGTCAGGCAGCCGAACGTTTGCACGATGTCGATAGCGACGAGACTTTGGTGATCAGTTCCGGCGGTTTGATTTCGCGTATTGCGCAGGCAGCGCTGGAGGTACCGGATCAACGCGCGGTCGACTTGAATATTTCATTGCGTAATTCGGCCTTGAGCGAATTCCATGCCCGCGACCGGCAATGGCGGCTGGGTATGTGGAATGCCTTGCCGCATTTACACAATGCAAAAGATATGTGGACATATTTTTAATACCTTGTTGTAGCGTTTGTGGGAGCTGGTTTACCAGCGATTGATGTTTCAGTACTACGTAAACCGTGAAATCTAATCGCTGGTAAACCAGCTCCCACAATATTCGCTTCGATTTGAATTATGCTGCACTTAATGATGGCTGCTGATTATCGGGATTAACCATGAATTCTCTTTTCACTTTCTCGCCACGCGCTCTTGAACTGCAACAACAACTTGCAGCCTTCATGGCGGCACACGTTTATCCGGCCGAAAAAACCGTGGCTGCCTGGGACGCCGATCCAGCCAGGCGCTGGACCTCTGCACCGATCATCGAAGAGTTGAAAAACGAAGCGAAAAAAGCCGGGTTATGGAATCTGTTTCTGCCTGACAAAACTCACGGCGCCGGTTTATCGAATCTTGATTACGCTCCGCTGGCCGAGCAGATGGGCCGCGTGCTCTGGGCTTCGGAAGTATTCAATTGCAATGCGCCCGATACCGGCAATATGGAATTGCTCGCGCATTTCGCGAACGCCGAACAAAAAGCGGCCTGGCTGACTCCGTTGTTGAATGGTGAAATTCGTTCGGCGTTTGCGATGACCGAACCCGGCGTGGCTTCATCGGATGCGACCAATATTGCGCTGCGCATTCATGGCGATGGCAATGATTACGTTTTGAATGGCCGCAAATGGTGGATTACCGGTGCCGGTGATCCGCGCTGCAAAATCCTGATCGTGATGGGGGTTACCAATCCCGAATCCGACAAGCATTCGCAACATTCAATGATCCTGGTGCCGATGGACACGCCAGGATTGCAGGTCGTGCATGCGCTGGAGGCGTTTGGTTTCGACGATGCCCCGAGCGGTCATGTCGAATTAAATTTCCATAATGTTCGCGTACCGAAACAAAATCTGATCCAGACCGAAGGCAGTGGCTTTGCGCTGGCGCAAGCACGTCTCGGTCCTGGCCGGATTCATCACTGCATGCGTTTGATCGGCCTGGCGCAACGCGCACTCGAAATGATGATCCATCGCGCACAATCCAGGGTCGCGTTCGGAAAACCACTGGGCGCGCAAGGCATGGCACAGGAAGCAATCGCATTGTCGCGCTGTGAAATCGAACAAGCCCGTCTGCTGACATTAAATGCCGCCGCCGCACTGGATCAAGGCAATAATAAAACCGCGAAAGACGAAATCGGCATGATCAAGATCATTGCGCCGCGTATGGCCTGTAACGTTATCGACCGCGCAATCCAGATGCATGGCGCCGGTGGCTTGCAGGACCCGTTCCTTGCCCATGCCTTTGTTGGTGCACGTTGCTTGCGTTTAGCCGACGGCCCTGATGAAGTACATATCGCCGCACTCGCCCGCTCGATGTTGAAACCCTGATGCAATGATAGAAACGCCAACGATCCTGGACCCGAAATGAATACGACTCTCGATCTCGACGACGAAATTCTCGCCATCTATCTGAAGAAGCATCTCGATGGTTTTTGCGGTCCGCTGGTGTCAAAAAAATTCAACGGCGGCCAAAGCAATCCAACCTATTTACTTGAAGCCGCCAATGGCAACTATGTCCTGCGTCGCAAGCCACCTGGACATTTACTGGCTTCGGCGCATGCCGTCGATCGCGAGTTTCGCGTATTGACGGCATTGCTCGATAGCAAGGTGCCGGTCGCCAAGCCGTACCATTTATGCAAAGACGACAGCGTTATCGGTTCGATGTTTTACGTGATGGAATATATCGATGGCGATATTTTCTGGGACCCATCGTTTCCCGATTGCACCGTCGAGCAACGCGGCAAATATTACGATGCCATCCTGCAAACGATGGCGGCATTGCACTCGGTTGATATCGAAGCCGCCGGGCTTGCCGATTACGGCAAACCCGGCAATTATTTCTCTCGGCAAATTGCGCGCTGGTCCGAACAGTATCGCGCTGCCGAAACCGACGACATCGATGCGATGAACAGCCTGATCGAAATGCTGCCGCTGCGCTGCCCGGACGACGATGGCAGCGTTGCGCTGGTGCATGGTGATTTCCGGATCGACAATCTGATGTTCGCAAAAGGCAAACCTCAAATCAGTGCGATCGTTGACTGGGAATTATCGACACTCGGCCATCCGCTCGCCGATCTCGGTTATTTCTGCATGGCGCTGCGTCTGCCGCGCAATCCCGCACTGCCTGGCTTGGCCGGATTGAATCGCAAGGAGCTCGGCATTCCCAGCGAAGAAAAAATATTGAAGCGTTACGCAGAACTGACCAAACGCGAAATTCCGGAAGACTGGACTTTCGTATTGGCTTTCTGTTTTTTCCGACTCGCCGCCATTGCGCAGGGCGTTGCCAAGCGTGCGCAGCAAGGCAATGCCTCGAGTGAACAAGCAATGCAGGCGGGGCAAATGACTGCACTGCTCGCGCAAATGGGATTGAAAGTGCTGGATTGAAAGGCGTCCGTGCGCATACTGCCGACTACAGTCGATCAAGCGGACTTTTTGTCCGTCGAATGGCCTGTTCCACATGCGTATAAATCATCGTCGTATTGATATTCCGATGTCCGAGCAATAATTGGATGGTCCGAATGTCGGTCCCCTCCGCCAGCAAATGAGTGGCGAACGAATGGCGTAGAGTATGAACACTTGCATGCTTGTAAATCCCGGCCTTGGCCAGGGCCGCCTTCAGGTGCATTTGAACGGTAGAGTCGGATGCATGCCAACGCAGCATGCGCCCCGTTTCCGGACACTGTCTAACCATCGATGATGGGAATACAAATTGCCAGCCGACGCTACGTGCGGAATTCGGATACTTGCGATCCAATGCCCCCGGAAGCGGAGCAAATCCCCGGCCATTCATCGCATCGCTTTTGTAAAGTGCGATAACGCGCAACAGATGCTGTTGCAGTGGTCCGGATAGACGCAACGGCAATACGCTCGTGCGGTCTTTGCCTCCCTTTCCGCAACGAACGCCGATCGTGTTCGAACGAAAATCGAGATCCTTTATGCGTAACGTGATCGCTTCCGTCACGCGCAACCCGGCACCGTATATCAATTCTGCAATCAATCTTGGCGTACCGGTCATATGCGAGAAAACCGCACGCACCTCCTCCGTCGTCAAGACAACCGGAATACGACTGATGTGCTGTACTCGTCGCAAACCTTCGATGTGCCCGACTTCGATTTCAAGAACATCGCGATAAAGAAATAGAAGCGCGTTCAGGGCCTGCGACTGCGTAGTAGCCGCAACATGTTTTTCGACGGCAAGATAGTTGATGAAAGGTGCAATGCCTGCAATTCCGACATCGCGTGGATGCTTTATGTCGTGAAAATAAATATATTTCCGGATCCAGAACCGGTATGCCTCTTCGGTACGGCGACTAAAATGTCGACGACGACACGTTGTAGAAACCTGCTCCATCAGTCGTGGAGTAGCGGGAACAGCAGATGAAATACCCCATGGCGATCACTCCTTTTGCGTGGTTGAAAAAGTGCACGATAACGGAAACTGCAAGTTCGCGGTATCGGAAAAGATGAATGGGATTATTCACCGTGCAACGCAAGTTAGATCTAAATAACCGGCATATTGCAGCTGTACGAGCATGGAAAAGCGGCAATAACGCAGACTTCAAAAAACTTTCCGACAATTAGACTGCAATTTCTCAACAAAAATACCGGGGTGCTTATACGGGGTCGATTTGGGTCCGTATTGAATACCGGGGTCAATATGGTGTGTAACACCCATCATTCAGTTTCAGACGAGAACTGCTGCATAGGAACCCACTGAAACCCTTGCAGGAAAAGCTTGCTAGCAAACAGAGCAGCGGGATACCCTTGTTACACCCCACTAATGGGGTTAATTAGTAGTTAGATTTTCATGAGCAATTTACCTCGCCGGATATTTGGTCTCGCCGCACTCTGTGGCTTTATATTGTCTCTTGGAGTCCATGTTTCAGCTCTCATGGGTATCGATGTTGCTGCTAGTTTTAAGGGAGTTTGGGCTCTCCATCTAGGCATTTTTGTCGTCTTCATGCCATTCATGCTTTACAGCTGGAAAGATTTTGGCACTCGGCCATCACTTATGGAGATTGGAGCCACCCTTCCTCGCTGGGCATTTATCCTAGGCGCGCTAATTTTTGCTTATGCAGTAATAAATTTTATGCTTTTCATTGCAGGCACTCAGGGCGGCAATCCTGCAATAGAAGGTGGACAGTACGTGCTGCTCAATCACGGCAAGTTAATCCGTCACCTCAGTGCTGAGGAGTACGCTGCTTTCCAAGCAAACGCAGTCCGTGGTTTTTCCGGCCATTGGCTGGTCTTCTACTTTTCTTCCTTTGCGTATTTGCTACTAAGCAACAAATCTAACTACGCAATCAAGGGGACCTCCGCATGAACATTGCATTCAAGTTATCATCCGGCGCGTCGGTCCCTTATTTTGGTTGTTAGATGAAATGCAAAAGCTAATCTACGTTTTTATAATCTCCCTACTCGCAACGGCTTGTACTCAGCAAGAACCTCAGCCAATTGTTGTTGGTCTGTTGGATTGTTGAACCGGGACATAGTGAGACAAGCCGGGAAAAATTGGCACAAAATTCAGCGTTTATAAGGGTTTGAGGCCAATTTAAAGGCTTAGAAAAAAAAGCGCGAAAGACACATGGTTTGTCACCGAAAAGCCCAGGCGCAAAAAATTGGTCACATGGTTTGTTATAAATTTCGGCCGACCGGCCCAGGGCCTGGAAAGGCCACGACGCTGCCACGATCAACCAAGTACACCAGCCAGGCCAGCAGCAGCGCTAGTCTGTCGCTATCCAGGGCCACCAGGGAAACTTGCCCGGTGCCGAGCACATAGCCCTGCACATGATCGAACAAGCCGTGTTCTAGGGCTTTGCTTTCAATTTGCTGAATCAAAAAACACCTCGTAACTAAGGGTTCCAGCTGCCATAAAGGCACATGCTGGTTGTTCACTACCTCCAAAATAAGCGGCTTATCGGTTGGATTGGCAGCGTCTTGCAACAGTTCGCGCAGACGCGCAAGCCGCTGATCACTCAAGGTAGTGCCTTTGCGGCTTAGGCAGCCGCTATTGACGCAAAACGCAAGACCGTGGCTTGTGGCAAACCTTCTTGGATAAGTTCCAGCACCAGGGTAATGATTTCGGCATGTTTTTCGGGTGAAATAGTCAGGCGATTGTTGGCAATCACTTCACTGACAAGTTGAATTGCCAGTCTAAGCTGTTCGCGTTGGCCATGTTGTGAACCCTTGTCAACTTCTGATAATTGCCGGTCAGTAGATAGCACTGGCGCGGCTTCCAGCATTTCGGCCCCTTGCCCGGACAATATCCAATTCACGTTGTGGCCCAGTGCCAGCAGCCTGCACAGTGCAGCTGCTCCAATGTCGGTTTCGTCGCGTTCATAGCTTTGGTATGTCCGAAGCGACACACCCAGTTTTTCAGCCATCGCGGTTTGGCTCAAATGAGCACGAATCTGCTTAATTCGGCCGCCAATCGTCGCATTTTCTTTATTTCGCACTTAACTGCACCCCAAGTGCGAAGCCAAGCGCGAAGCGCTGGCCGTTTCGCGCTTTCGCTAAATCATTGTTTTTATTGGGTGAAAAATCAAAAGCAGATAACTGCCTAAATATTCTAAGTGCGAAGCAATAAATTGCTTGACGTTCGGCAATATACTGCTTATATCTATCGCCAAGACATAACATTAATTGGTTTGAATACATGGCGAGTTCCCCAGCACTAAAAAAACCAATCGTTGAGGATTGGCACAAAGTGGACATCATTGCGGCCTTGCATCGTCGCAATATTTCGCTGAGTCAGTTAGCCATTGCAAACGGTTATTCGCACCGCAGCGCCTTGACGCTGGCGCTGCGCAGCCCTTACCCAAAATCTGAAGCCATCATTGCAGCTGCGCTTGACCTGAAACCCCAGGATATTTGGCCCAGCCGATACAACACCAACGGCACGCCAAACAGAACCAAGGGCCGCAAGGCCATGCAGTCACGCACGCTGCCTTTGTTCAATAGTACCAGCCTGAACAGCGCTGGCAATATACAAACCGGCAAGCGGGGCTAGATATGACTGATATCTCACCCCGCGTGGCCAAGGCAGGGGCGTCACTATGACCCGCGCAATTGATCGTGACGATCTAACCCTGGACTTGTTCAACTCGATACCGCAACCCGCACCCGCCACGCCGGGTTCGATGGATTTTCGGCCGCAGCTGTCACACCTGGTTTCAAAAATGTTGGCAGCTGCCTATGCGGCTGATGAAACCTATGATCGTTATTACATCGCGGCCATTTGTTCGCGTCTGTGCGGCAAGGAAGTCAGCAAGCTAATGCTTGACGGTTACACCGCTGAAAGCCGCGAAACATTCAACCTGCCTTTGTACCTAGTGCCAGCACTTGAAACCGCGTGCAAATCAACACTGCTGACTGAATGGCTGGCTGAAGTTCGCGGCGGCCGTTTGCTACTTGGCCCGGCTGCGATTGATGCCGAAATTGGCCGCCTGGAATCAACCCGATATGAAGCCGCAGAAACTTTGAAGCAGCTGCGCCTGCTACGCAGGAAGGTGCGCTAATGAATACACAAGCAACCACCTTTGAACTGGCGTTAATCAATCCAAAAAATGGCAGCAAATTCAGCCCCAATTTGTTCAAGTGGCTGAAGCATGAAAAGCAGCAGCACTTCATTGATCAAATTCAGGCGCACGTTGGCGAATCGAACAATATTTTTCTTGGCTTTAAATGTGACAACGGGTTTATTGGCGCACGGTTAAACCAAATTCTTTGTGGCGGTTCAAAAGCCAGCCGCTTTTTCTACACCAGCCCGGAAAATTTCAAGCTGTTGCCTGGCTTTGTTGCCGAGTATCACCGCATTGGCCGCTGCGCCATTGACGTTGATCATAGTGTTCACTTTATCGGGCATGAAACCCGCTGGAAAGAAAAAGGCAACACGAGGCGCTGCCTTTGGTGCGGTGAATGCACCCAAACAAAAAATGAATGGATTGAATCAATCCGAAAATCATATTGGGTAAATGTTGGAGGTCTTCGCTAATGGCCGACGGCAACGCACCAAACGAAATTCAAAAATCAGCGGCTGATGTCGAACTTGATTTTCAGCAAATCGCTGAAGCCCTGGCGCAAACAAAACGTGCCGTTCAAATGCGGTCACAAAAAGAAAATTGGGCATTCACTGAAACACCCGTTCGCGGCGGCCGCCGCCGCTTGTATAACCTGGCCTCGCTCCCAGGTGATGTGCAAGCGGCGGTGGTGCGTCACCAGGCAATTCAAGCGGCCAGCAAAACTGAAGCCAGTGCCGAATTCAAAGCCGGTCAAAGTATCGCGCGCCGTTCGATTATTGCGGAAAGCATTGAAAGCCAAATTCAGCACCGTGTTGCCACCGTTGGTGCCACCAATGCAGCTGCACTGACTGGTATCAAAAAACAACGCATGGAAGCACGCCTGGATATTCTCGCCAGGCTTGATGCCTATGCAGAAAAAATGCGCATTGGCAAATGCAATGCCATGCAGGATTTTTGCAACGCCTATGGCGCAGGCAACGTGCAAGTGCCGGTGGCCGTGCGTCACTTTGTCGGCCCTGACTTGTGCCCAATGACACTGCGCCGCTGGCGCAAGGCATTGAAGCTGAAAGGCGCAGCTGCACTAGGTGGCAGTTATGGCAATCGCAGTGGCAGCAGCATCATTGAAACAAATGCCGCCATGCGTGATTTTGTCATTGGCCTGATGGCCGACAAACCGCACATTTCAGCAAAGCTGGTTTCATCATCCATTGCGGTGCGTTTTAAAGACTTGCCAAGCCCACGCAGCGTGGCCCGGTTCATGGCGAAATGGAAAGCTGAAAATGCTGAAGCATTCAGCGCAATCACCAGCCCGGATGCCTGGAAAAACAAATATAAAATCGCGCTAGGTTCGCTTGATGAAGGTGTTGAACGCGCCAACCAGCTTTGGCAAGTCGATTCAACGCCAGGCGACATTCAATTGATTGATGGCCGATACAACATTTTAGGCTGCATTGATATTGCAACACGCCGCGTGAAACTTCACGTTGAAAAAACCAGCACCGCGCAAGCCGTCACCAAGCTGATCAGAAAAAGCATTTTAGCCTGGGGCTACCCGGAAACAATCAAAATGGACAACGGCCGCGATTATGCAAGTGATCGTGTGCAGTACACACTGACAGCACTACACATTCAGGCGCGTTTTTCAGCGCCGTTTTCACCCTGGGAAAAAGGCAACATTGAACGGTTCTTTAGAACCTTCAGCCATAGCCTGCTGGAATTGCTACCAGGCTTTGCCGGTCACAACGTCGCTGAAGCGCAAACGCTACGCGCCAGCAAAAGCTTTGCAGAACGCATGTTCAAAAAGAATGCAGTCACTGAACTGAAAATTTCAGCGGCTGAGTTGCAAAGCTTTTGTGATCAGTGGACTGACAACGTATATGCCCACGAAGCACATGGCGGCCTTAATGGCAAAACACCGTTCGCCCGTGCCGCTGAATTGCGTCACCACGTGCGCACTGTCAGTGATGTGCGTGCCCTGGATATGTTGCTGGCCGACGTGCCAGACAATAACGGCATCCGCACTGTCAGCAAGAAAGGCATCAAAGTTGGCACGTATTGGTTCATTGCTCCTGAATTGGCAATGGTGGTTGGCCAGCCGGTCATGTGCCGTTACCTGGACGACATCGGACAGATCACCGTTTATCACAATGAAGCATTCCTGTGCGTTGCCGAGTGCCCCGATATTGTTGGCGTGTCGCGTTTGGAAGTGGCAGCGCAAGCCAAGAAAATTCAAAATGAAAATGTCAGCGAGCAACGCCGCGAACTGAAACGCCTGGCACGCAAGGCCGACACCAACCAGGTGGTGCAAGACATCCTGGCCAGCAAAGCCGAGCAAGCCGCAAAGCTTTCAGCATTCCCGGCACCCAACGTGGTTCACATCACCCCGGCACTGGAAGCAGCAGCCGACGCGGCCGCCTATATCAACGCCGCACCACGCGAACAAATCCGCGAAACAACGATTGCTGATCTTGATGGCGTGCGTGATTTGCGTGCCAGTGAATTGGCGAAAGATGAAACCAGCAAGCAGCGTTTCAAGCGCACGGCTGATTTGCTGATGACACCAGCAAATGAACGCAATGATTTAGACCGGCGTTTTTTAAGCAACTACACCAGCAGCGCTGAATTTTTAGGCAGCTGGGAAATGTTCGAGAGTTTCGGCCCTGGCGCAGTGGGCCTTGATGACACCTATCTGGAATTGATGCCAGACGGTGCGTTTTATAACCGTTACACGCAACTTAAACACCTTGGAGAAAATTGAAAATGAGAGCGAAAATTGTACCAATCAGCAACGTGTCGCGACTATCCGAAGCAGGCAAAGCACTGGTGACGCGTGCGCCTGGCTGCCCTGGCATGGGCCTTGTTTACGGCTTCAGCGGCCTTGGCAAAAGCACCGCCATTGCCTGGCTGGCTACGCGTCAAAATGGCGTGTACGTTCGCGCACTGTCTGCAACCACGCCAAGCAGCTTGCTTGAAAGCATTTGCACTGAACTGGGAATTTCAAAGCGGCATAGCAATGTGGCCACCGTGCAAGACATCGTGCAGGCACTGGCCGTTTCAAACCGGCCGTTGTTTGTTGATGAAGCTGATTATCTGCTTAAGCGTGAAGTGCTAGTTGAAACACTGCGTGACATTCACGACCTGGCCAGCGTGCCGGTGGTGCTGATTGGCATGGCAGGCATCGAACGCAAAATTTCAATCTATCCGCAATTGCAAAACCGCATTGCGCAATGGGTGGAGTTCCAGCCAGCCACCTTTGAAGACACCAAATTGCTTGCAAAGGAATTGGCAGAAGTCGAAGTGAAAGATGACTTGGTGAAATACCTGCACGCTGAAAGCGCTGGCGTGGTGCGCTCGGTGGTTGTCGGTTTGACCCGCATTGAGCAAGTGGCACGCGCCAACAACCTGCACAAAATCGGCATGGCCGATTGGACACCACAAACGCAGCTGTTTATTTCCCAAGGCCCGAAAGCACGCAATTCAACAGGGCGCTAATTGTGAATGCAAAGCTTAGAAACCATTGCAAGCGGATTGCCAAAACAAAAGGCGACACCGCCAAGCACGCAAAAGTTTGGCAGGTCATGCGCATCATGCGCCGGTTCACGATCAATGACTTGCTGGCCGTTTGTGAATTGCAACCCAATCACAGAACCGGGGTGAAAAATTACCTGCACAAACTAAAGCGTGCCGGGTATTTGTCCATGAACCGTGTGTCACCCAGCACCAATGAATGCAGCTATTTGCTGATACGTGACACCGGCCCAACGTGCCCATCAGTGGTGCATTACGCAACCGTTGTCTATGACCACAACACGCAACAGGAGCACACTATATGAGCCATCAAGATGATTGGTTGACCGTGTTGCGCGAACATCGCGACGCACACGGCAACGGGCCAACCGCTGCCAAAATCAAGTACAGCGCAACCACGGTTAGCCAGGTGCTAAGTGGTAAATACCTAGGCGACATTAAAGCCATTAAACAGGCCGTCGAAGGCGCGTTAATGGGCATGACGGTGGATTGCCCAGTGATTGGCGATTTGCCCCGCAACGTCTGCCTGGATTACCAGCGCCGCAGTTTTGCCGCCACCAATCACGTGCGCGTTGCTTTATCGCGTGCATGCCCAACGTGCAAGCATCGCCGGGGGGCAGCGTGATCATGATGTATAGAGCAACCACCGCACAACGCGGCCTGATTCGCACGCTTTTGAAAAAAGCCGAATTGGAAACAAAAACAATTTCACTGGTTCACCAGCCAGTGCTTGTGAAAGCAGGCTTGTGGTGCAGTGCCGATGTTGGCACATCGCTTGACCATTTAATTGACACGTTCACCAAGGGTGATGCCAGCCGGTTAATCACCGTTTTGCAGGAGCTAATCAAATGAAACCGATCAATCTATTGTTCAACACACCAGGCAGCAATCACATGCAGCGCGTCGAGGCATACCAGGCGCGTTGCTCCCAAGAAACTGAAGACTACGACGCAACGCCAGATTCAATTGCGCGCCGTGCGGCCGCAGGCATTCAGCTGATGATGAGATTGCGCCAGCACTGGATGAAAAAAGAACGCCAGCGCCAGCGTGCATTGCACCCAGAGAAAAATATTTTTCAATTACGCCAGGTGAAAACACAATGACATTCGCAGCCGCTGCTGATCTGTTCGCATTGAAAGGAATCAATCCACAAAACGTGCTGGCTGAACTTCAGCGGCGCGTGGGTGCGGCCAACGGCATCACGGCTGCTGAATTAGTCAAGGTATTGATTTTCGATTGCACGCCAGGCGATGAACGCCGATTGCGCACCGTCGTTGAACAGCTGCGCCGTGAAGGTCATGCCGTATGTGCAGACCCGGCGCACGGTTATTTCATGGCGGCCAGCGACAAAGAACTTGATTCAACGTGCGAATTCCTGCTTGGCCGTGCCACCACATCGCTGCAACAAATCGCAGCAATGAAAAAAGTGGCAATGCCAGAGCTGCGCGGCCAGCTGGGATTGCCGCTGGAAGTTAGCAATGAACATTGATGATGAATTGCCGCCGTGCCTGGGTGAACGCTTCAGAGATTTGGCAGCGTCGGCTGCGGCTTTGGCAGCAAATGAAGGGCAAAAGAAATGGGCAGAACCAACAAACGCAGAGTCAGCAGAATCGAAGCAATCAAATTTGTGATCTGGATGCAAAAAAGCCCCAGATTGCCAAGCCCGGCCGAGGTGGCCGGATATTTGAAAATCGGCCTGACAGGCGCACGCGAATGGCGCAATGACTTCCTAAACGCACGACAACCACAATTCAACGGAAACGAAAATGACCACCAAGAAAAATAGAATCAAAAAACCCGCCGTCACCATCGTTGTGCCGCAAACTCGCGAACAAGTCAGCCATGACATTTTGCAAATTGGCATCAAGCAACGCGAACGTGCGCGGCTTGAAACCGCCATGAATGATGAAATGGCAACGATCAAAAAGAAGTTTGAAGACCTGGCCGCCGTCGAAGCCAACGCAATCACCGCACTAAGCCAGGGCGTGCAATTGTGGTGCGAAGCCAACCGTGCGGAAATCACCAACAACAACAAACAGAAGTTCGCCAACTTGGGCAGTGGCCAAGTGAACTGGCGAACCCGGCCAGCGTCGGTGAAAGTCACCGATGAAGAAAACGTGATTGAAGAATTAAAAAAAGCGAACCTGCACCGCTTTATTCGCACCAAAGATTCTGTCAACAAGGAAGCCATCCTGGCTGATCAGTTTGCCGTTGCCGGTATCGCAGGCATCAAGCTTTCAAAAGATAAAGAGGATTTTGTCATTGAACCTTTTGAAGCCAAGCTAGAGGAAGTAGCGCAATGAAAGTGCTGATTGCATGCGAGGAATCAGGCGCAGTGCGCGATGCATTCATAGGGGGGGGGGCATGAAGCCATGAGTTGCGATCTGCTCCCTACGCGCTCCCCAGGGCCGCACTATCAAGGTGATGTGCGCGATGTATTGCACTTCCCCTGGGACATGATGATTTTCCACGCACCATGCACTGATGTTTGCGTTAGCGGTTCCAAACATTTTGCGATGAAGAAAATGTGCGGCCGCCAACAATCCGGTGTTTCATTTTTCATGGAGCTTTGGCGGCACGGTGAAAAGCACATTGAATTCATGGCAGCAGAACAGCCGATTGGGATTTTGTCATCACTGTTTCGCAAGCCTGATCAAATCATTCAGCCGCACCAGTTTGGCCACATGGAAACAAAAGCCACATGCCTATGGCTGAAAAACCTGCCACCGCTTGAGCCAACAAACGATGTTAAAAACGAAATGATGAAGCTGCCAATCAATCAGCGTGCGCGCGTGCATCACATGCCACCCGGCCCAAACCGCGCAAGAGAAAGAAGCGCGACATATTCGGGCATCGCCAGTGCAATGAACATTCAATGGGGAAAACTAAAGTGAAAACAATTTGGCCCTGCTGCCCAGGCTGCAAAAAAGACCATGACAATCTGGCCGCTTTTGATGGCCGCCGATTTGATTGGCAAACGATCACGTGCCAATGCGCCACTGTGTACCAGGTGCGCTGGACACAAGACCATGAATTTGAAACACGGCCACTGGCAGCGGATGCCACCTTGCCGCATCACTTCCCATTGCCGGGCGGCCACGTCGGCCAGGAGCTTTGAACCATGAACAATGAACCAATGGTTTTGGATTACCGCGCACTGATCACACCCAAGGGTGTGATTGCCATCGTGGTGCGCAACCCGCGTTTGATTGCTTCAACGGCACTGGTAAGCACCGGCAAAACCTGGGCAGAACTGCTGGCACTTGGCTGGCGTAGCAAACCGGTGAAAGTCGAATTGATCACCGACACCACGGAGCTTGCCAATGCCACAGAATAATCAACCCAGTGCAGACATCATGCGCAAAAAACAGCTTGGCAGAATTCACCAGGCAAAAAAGCAATTGAACCTGGATGATGAAACCTACCGTGCGTTATTGCTTCGAATCACCGGCCAGCGTTCGAGCGCAGATATGGATTGGCGGCAACGCAATGACGTGATCAAGGAATTTGCCCGGCTGGGCTTCAAGGAAGTTCAAGCCAGCGAACGCAAGCGCGTGTTTGCCGGTGCGCCAAAGAATATCAAGGAAGTGCCGCTGCTGAAAAAATGTGAAGCGCTGCTGGCCAACAAAAAACGGCCGTGGAGTTATGCACACGGCATGGCCAAAAAAATGTTCGATGTCACACGTGTTGAATGGCTGAATGATCAGCAGCTGCACAAACTGGTGTCGGCCCTGCAAATGGATGCCAACCGGGATGCAAAAAAATGAAAGATCGCGTGCTGATCATTGGCAACGATAGTTCTATTGCAATGCGTTTCATTATTCGTGCAATGGAGCAGACAGCGCCAAAAATTGTTTATGTAACTGAGGAAGTCGCACGGGCACCAGCAACTGAAGTTGAATTATGCAGAGCACTAGACGCGCGCCGGAAAATAAAGGCGCAAAACCAAAAACACTTCAACAGGAAGAAAAGAAGATGAGCGAACCAAAAGCGAGAAATTGCCCAGGCAATCTAGTGACCAACAAGCAAAAGCATGTGATCTATAACGGCCGCACGTTTGATTTTAATTGCGCGTCATGCGTTCGGCACGAACCCTGGAAAACGCCAGAAACAAACTGGCTGGCACCAGCCATGCGCAAAGGCAAGTGCAGCAACAAACTGGAAGTGGTGAAAAGCTAATGCACCCAACGTGCCCAAGTTGCGGTGAACGCTCGCACATCAGTGCGTTTTTCGTTGAAGACGACGGCAAGCGCCTGGCCGCGTGCCTGGCTGAAATGGAACCAGCACTTGGCCGGGCCGTGATTGGCTACCTGGGGTTATTCAAGCCGGTGAAAACACAACTGCGTTTGGCACGTGCTGCCAAGATCGCGCAAGAAGTTGCCGAGCTAGTGGCCCAAGGCAGCGTGTGCAAGGATGAACGCAACGGTGTGCGCCGCAAAGCGACACCGGCAATGTGGGCAGCAGCGATTGAAACAATGCTGGTGCAACGCAACAGCCTGGTACTGCCATTGGATGGCCACGGGTATTTGCGTTCAGTGGTTTTCACGGTGTCCGATAAAGCCGACGCGCAAGCCGAGCGCGACACCGAAAAGAACAAGCAGCAGGGCCGCCACGTCAAGGTCGAAAAGCACGCAAGCGAAACGCCGATGCAGCGCGAATTGAATGGCGTTGCACACCTGGTTCACCTTGGCCAAATGTCGCCGGAAACCGCAGAGATTGAACGCGGCATTATTTTGAAAAAGTTTGGGGTGTCAAAATGACAGAAGAAAACCTGGAACTGATTGGATTGCCAGCGGATGAAAATCTGCGCCGCCAAATACTGGAACAAACCAAAGACGCGCCAACGTCATTCAAGTGGGCCAAAACCCTGGTTGAGTACGTGCAAGTTTTGGAAAGCCTATATGTGCGCCGTGGCATGACAGCAGACCAGGCATTCAACATGGCGCGTGATAGCGTCATGGAATTGGCAGAGTATCGCGGCGGCCGTGTCGAATACCTGCCCAAAGGCGATGAGTTGAAAACGGCCCTGGAGCATGCGGAGATATACCGCCGCGCCAAGGCTGGTAATATCGAAGCCCTGGCCGCAGAGTTCAAGCACAGTGTCATTCACATTTACCGTATCATCCGCACGCAGCAGGCATTGCACATCAAGCGCATTCAAACTGAACTACCACTTGGAAAGGTGAACCCATGAAAATTAAATATTTAACCGTTGGCGTGGCAATGCTGATTGCTTCTTGCACCGCACCGCTGCCATCGCTGCAATCACCCAATTCATCGGGTTCAGCTTATCTGCATGAAGCTGAAGCCCTGTTGCGCCAGGCGTGCCCGAAATTCAACGACACTGATTTGCAAGTTCAGGTGCTGCCGACCAACGAGGGCCAACCGTCCGAAAGCGGCCGCCGTGAATTTGGCTGGACTAAATCGGCCACGTTTTCATTTGTGGTGATGAACCAGCCAAGCGGCGTTGCCAACGCAATAAGCAATGAATGCAGCTACGAAATCGGCATCGAGCCGAAGCCCAGCATGATCACATCCAAAAAAGTGTGTGTGCAAATATGCACGGGTGACAAAAAGCCTGATGCATATTTAGCAACCCAAATTTGATAGGCTGCGCCACACCGTGAAATTGAAGCCCCGCATTGCGGGGCTTTTCTTTAATCAAGGTTAAACCCAGCGACAACACGCGCACGCGTAGCCTGAAATTATGGGGTGAACGCCACACCCCATTTTTGCCGGGTGTTGCGACTCCAAGCGCAGCACCCGGCTTTCTCACCAGGAGCGCTGCGCATGAAAGAATTGAATTCAACGTTTTCAAAACTGGCCGACAAGTTGCGAGCCTTTCCGTTGGCCATTTTGTTTTTGGTCACGTTCGCGGTGGTGCTGTTTATCGCACCGCAAAAAGCTGGCCTGGCCATTTGGGGCATCAGCAAACTAGCCCTTGGCGGTTACATCGGTTATTGGACAGACCGCACCGCATTCAGACCGGAAGACCGGCCGCACAAGCTTGAAGGTGTTTCAAAGGGCACTGCCTGGAAGCGTCGAGCGTGCATTATTTCCGCAGCATTGATTGCCACCGCGTTGCTGCCATGAGGGAACACCGCATGCAAGCAATCAGGCGCTGGGCCATCGTGATCGCAACGGTGACGCTGCTTGTATTCATGGGCGCGGCATTTACCAATGCACGCGCCGCTGATGCAATCCGAATTCCTGAAGTGTCGGCCACGTATCGCATCAAGCTAGAACGCGCCGCAGGCGATTATTTCGGACTCGATGCACCCGTTGCCACACTCGCTGCCCAGATACACCAAGAAAGCCACTGGCGGCCAACAGCGGCATCGAAGTTTGCCCAGGGCTTGGCACAGTTCACACCGTCAACCGCAAAGTGGCTGCCTGAAATATGTGCCGATCTGCAAGGCTTTGATCGCTGGGATTCAAGCCAGGCCGTGCGTGGTTTGGCTTGCTATGACGCGTGGCTTTATAAGCGCGTTAAACCTATCGGTAACGGGCCATTAAATGATTGCAGCCGAATGGCATTTGCATTGCGTGCATATAACGGTGGTGAAGGCTGGTTGAAGCGCGAACGCGTCATGGCCCTGGCAGCTAACCAGAACGCCAATGATTGGCTTGCCGTTGCGGGTTTCAATTCACGCGCCAAATGGGCACACACCGAAAACACCGGCTACCCGCGCCGCATCCTTTTAAAACTCGAACCTTACTATCACGCGGCTGGCTGGCCTGGCCGCGTGAATTGTTCAATGGAGCAACGCACGTGAATCAGAACGAAAATTTGACAACACAAGCCCGTGCGGATTTTTTGCAGGCGCTGAAAGAAACTGAAGAACAATTAAACAAGTGCATTGAGGCGCTTGGCGAATGTAATGACGTTGACAAACGAAGTCTGTCAATTGCTAAAACCCACATAGAAACCGGCATGCTTTGGATGCAAAAGGCTTTAGCCGTATGAACTGGCCAACCATGCCCGTGTTCGCTGCCGGGAAACTGAAACTGTACGCAATCATTGCGGCCGTTGTTTTGATCGTCGGTGCCGCGTCATGCATTGGCGCGTATTTCATGGGCAAGCAAGATCAGAAAGATGCCCAGGCATCAAAAGACGTTGCCGAATTAAAAGCGGCAATGAAAAAAGCCACTGATGATTTGAACAAACAGCAAATCACGTTGGCCGCTGCCATCAAACAAAACGCAGCAGCCCAGGTGCGAATGTCTGCCATCGCATCACAAGTGGAAATCAATTTGCAGGCGCAAGGAAAATTGAACCATGAACTTACAAGCAATCTTGAATATGCGTTGCGTGCTCGCCCTGATCTTGCCAGTGTGTCTGTTGGCGCTGATATCTTGTGCCAGTGGAACCGTGCGAATGCCGGAGCCGATACCAGGCGAAATTCTGGCACTGATGCAGCCGCAGCCATCGCCGGATGCAAACCTGCTGGTGCCTTGCCCGGCGCTGCCACAAACAAACAGCGGCTTAATTCCCGACCTGCTACGAAACCACCTGGCCGCCGCTAATATGTCGAACGCGTGCGCACAAAAACACCAGGGCTTGATTGATGCCGAAGCCGAGCGCAAACGCTTTGAAGCAGAACGCATTGATCGTGCCACCAAAGCCCTTGAGAAAATCCACAAATGAGTGATTTGATGGACAAGGTGCAACGCGCTTGTGATGAAGACATAAACGACGCGCTTGCCAATCACCATGCAGCCCAGGCCGCAAGACTGCGCCGGGCTTCATTGATGCATGGCGCAAGCACCGTGTGTTTCGGGTGCGATGAAGACATTAAGCCAGAACGATTGGATGCAGAACCCGGCACACGGTTCTGCATTGCTTGTGCAAGGGAAATGGAAGACCAAATGAAAAGAGAACGCAAATGGATTTAGCCAAGGTGGATATCGCATACAAATTGTTCAGCATGCTGGTGGTGATCATTAGCGCAGCCCTGAATGTTTATTTGTTCATCAAGTCGAAACAAGACAAGCGTTTTAACAGTCTGCAAGACCGCGTTATTACCGATGAAAATAAATTGATTGAACACAAGGTTTCAAACAACACTGAAATTCATGAAATAAGAATGCGTGTTGGCATGATTGAGAGCCAGATCAAGCAAATGCCGACGCATAACGATATCAACGAAATTCACAAGCGCATTTCAGACCTGGCAAATTCAATGTCAACGGTTGCCGAGCGTTCGCGAAATACTGACAGCGCCGTGAACCGGATTGAAAACTATTTAATGGAGCGCAAATAAAATGTCATTTGAAAAACTAATGACCGCAGACCGCCGCTTGCTGCTGTTGCGCGTACTGAATGAAATGATCAGCTACAAGGCGAACAGCAGTGTGCTGACAATCGCAATGGAGCACTACGGCCACGCGGTGAGCCGCGACTATGTGAAAACGCAGCTGGCCTGGCTTCAGGAACAAGACCTGGTGACGGTTGAAGAAGTCGGCCCACTGGTAGTGGCCACACTCACACAACGCGGCCAGGAAGCGGCACGCGGCTTGGTGATCGTGCCAGGTGTTTCACGGCCGGGCGCATAACATGGCCGCCAAATCGAAAATCAAACGCATGCCGGTGGAGATTCGCCAGTTCATTGAAAAGCTGTTGCGTGAAGATCGTTTGACGCTAAACGAAATGATGCAACAAATTCAGGACAAGTTCCCAGGGCAGGAAGTGCCGAGCCGTTCGGGATTAAACCGCTATCAAAACGTGATGGAAAAAATGACATCGCGCATGCGGGATATTGAAACCGCTTCTAATGCCTTGATTGGTGAACTGGGTGAAAGCGTCGGTGAAAAATCCGGTGCCCTGCTGGCGCATGCCATCACTACGCTGGCCACCAACGCTGCATTGAATGCCCAGGACAACGACGACATCAGCATTGAAGAAATCCGAAAGCTGGCACGTGCCGCGAAAGATGCCATGCACGCCAGACGCATCAGCCTGGCTGAACGCCAGGAGCTTCAAAAGGAAGCACGCGACAGATTGTTGCGTGAACAAAGTGCCGCATTGTCTAGCGTCGTGAAAGCCGGTGGATTGAGCAACGACAGTGCCGAAATTATCCGCGCACAAATACTGGGTGTGAAATCACAGGCATGACACTTGATCTGCTAACCGCTGAAACAAAGACCGGCACACAATCTGATGTGCCAATGGTTTTTTTGCCGTACCAGCAAGAATGGATGGCCGACAATAGCCAGTTGAAAGTGGGTGAAAAATCCCGCCGTATTGGTTTGACCTGGGCAGAAGCGGCCGACAATGTGTTGATCGCATCGAGCACCGCAGAAGCCGGGGGCATGAATTGCTATTACATCGGCTATAACATGGATATGGCCATCGAATACATCGAGGCTTGCGCCAGCTGGGCAAAAACATTCAGCAATGTTGTTGCCGCAATCGAGGAAGGCGAGGAAATATTCAAAGACGGCAAAGATGAAAAGGCCATCAAGACCTGGACAATTAAATTTGCATCAGGCTTTCGCATCGTTGCACTGAGTTCACGCCCTGCCAACTTGCGAGGCAAGCAAGGTGTCGTGATTATTGACGAAGCCGCGTTTCATGATTCACTCGATGAACTGATCAAGGCCGCACTTGCATTGTTGATTTGGGGCGGCAAGGTTCGCATCATATCCACGCACAACGGTGACAAAAACGACTTCAACACGCTAATCAATGACATCCGTTCTGGCAGCCGTTCGGGTTCGATACATCGCACCGACTTCAGCGAAGCCATCGAACAAGGTTTGTTCAAGCGCATTTGCTTGCGTGGCAATAAAGCCTGGACACAAGAAACAGAGGATGCCTGGAAGGCGAGCGTTTACAAATTCTATGGCGATGCATCGCGTGAAGAATTGGATGTCATACCGGCGCAGGGTTCTGGTGCCTGGCTAAGTGCGGCATTGATCGAAGCGCGCATGCATTCAGTGCCGGTGCTGCGATATACCGCTGCCGTTGGATTTGAACAGCGGCCGGAAGCAGACCGTGAAGCCGACATCAAACAATGGCTTGATCTTGAGCTTGCACCGTTGCTGGCAAAATTGAACCCGCAATGGCTCAGTTGTTTTGGCATGGACTTTGCGCGCAGCAGTGACCTTTCCGTGATCACGCCGTGCCAATTGGCAGACGGCATGAAATGCGTGGTGCCGTTTCAAGTCGAACTGCGAAACATGCCGCATGCGCAGCAGTTTCAAATCCTGAAATATATTGCAGACCGCTTGCCGCGCTTTTCAAAGGCCGCGATTGATGCCGGTGGCAATGGTAGTGCCGTTGCCGAATTCATGGCGCAAAAATACGGGTATCACAGAATCGAACTGATCAAGTTCACTGAAACCTGGTATCGCGAAAACATGCCGCCACTGAAGCGTGCATTTGAAGACGACACAATTTTGATTCCACGTGATGCCGACGTGCTGAATGATTTGCGCATGGTCAAATTGATTGACGGCATTGCGCGTGTGCCAGCGCTGCGCACCAAAGGCAAAGACGGCGGCAACCGGCATGGCGATTCAGCCATTGCCATTGCATTGATGCACTACGCCACCCGCCACCTGGGCAGCGAAATAGACTTTCAATCCACGGGTGATGGCCGGTTTGCAGCAGGCGCATTTGATGGCGGCACCGCACGCACCACTGAAAGCGGCTTTGGTTCCATTACCGGCAACAACGATTTTCAAGGGTTCGCATGAATGACATGATCGAAAAACCAAAAGCGGCGCAAGAGATAACCGGCACGGGTGACGGCCGCGACATTACGCGGCCTTACACTTCCGGCTTGCTGCTGCCTTATGACCGCATCTTGAGTGGGCGCGGTGGCAATGATTTAAAAATCTATGAGCAAGTGCTCAGTGACCCGCAAGTGAAAACGGTTTTTGAACAACGCCGCAAAGCAGTGACCCAGGCATCGTGGCAAGTTGATGCCGGTGGCGAACGTCCTATTGATCTTGAAGCCGCTGAATTCTTGCGCCTGCAACTGGAAAAAATCGGCTGGGATAATGTCACCGACAAAATGCTTTATGGCCTGCACTATGGTTTCAGCGTGGCTGAAATATTGTATGAAGTGCAAGGCAACAAGCTTGGCTGGAAAGCCATCAAGGTGCGAAACCGCCGCCGCTTCAAATATGACGTTGACAACAACTTGCGTTTGATCACGCCAAAAAACATTTCACCTGGTGAACTACTTTCGCCACCTTACTTTTGGGAATATTCCACGGGTTCAGATAATGATGATGAACCGTATGGCGTTGGCCTGGGGCATTGGCTCTATTGGCCGGTGCTGTTCAAGCGTAACGGAATCAAGTTCTGGCTGATGTTCCTGGAAAAATTCGGCATGCCAACCGTCGTTGGCAAATATGATTCCAATGCAGGCGACCCGGAAAAATCAAAACTGCTGGCAGCGATCAGAGCAATTCAATCTGACAGCGGCGTGATAATGCCAAAGGAAATGCAACTGGATTTGCTTGAAGCCGCACGTGGCGGCACAGCCGACTATAAAGCGCTGCATGACACAATGGATGAAATCATAGCCAAGGCAGTGCTTGGCCAAACCATGACATCACAGGACGGTTCCAGCGAATCACAAGCGAACGTTCACATGGATGTGCGCCAGGACATCATCAAGGGGGATAGTGATCTGAATGATGAAAGCTTCAACCTTGGCCCGGTGAAGTGGTTGATTGAACGCAACTACCCAACCGCCGCATTGCCGCGTGTGTATCGCATGCTGGAAGCTGAAGAAGACATTTCAAAGCAAGCTGAAATTGATTTGAAAGTAATTGATATGGGCTTTGAACCGGAAATGGAATATGTGCATCAAACCTATGGTGCGCACTGGGTGAAAAAACAGCGCGTCTTGACTGCCATCGAATTGCAGGCCGCCAAGCCGGTGCCGGTTGATGAACCTGTTGCCACATCTTTTGCCGAGAAAATGGATCCATTTTTGGCATTGCGAAAAACCAATGCCGACAAGCAACAGGCAATCGTGAATGCATCAATTGATCTTGCCGATTCCTGGGAAAAGTTTATTGGCCCACGCATGGCAGAACTGCAAACGCTGTTGGATGAAACCAACGATGTTGAATTGTTCAAGGCGCGATTGATCGAAATGGCCGGTGCTGAACCCAATGCAGAATTTGTGCTGGCGTTGCAAAAGGCCGGTTTCAGTTCGCACCTGCTGGCCAGGGCAACCAGCGCGTGAGCATAGCGGCAACATTTGATTTGCCACCTGAAAAGGCGCTGAAGTTTTTTCGCGCCAAGGGTTTGAAAGCAGGTTTTGCCTGGCAAGACGTTTGGCAGCAAGAGCATGACGCGGCATTCACCGTGGCCAAGATGGCCGACACCGATTTGTTGCAAGACGTGAAAGATGCCCTGGATAAATCGCTGGCCAGCGGCACCACGTTTGCCGAATTCAAAAAACTGTTAATCCCGATCATGCAGCAAAAGGGCTGGTGGGGAGTTCAAGAGAAAACCGACCCCTTAGACGGCAAAACAAAACTGGTGCAACTGGGCAGCCCACGCAGACTGCAAACTATCTTTCGCACCAACATGCGCATGGCACATGCAGCCGGTGATTGGGAAAAGATAAAAGAGAATGAAAGCGATGCACCGTTTTTGATGTATGACGCAATAGATGACAACCACACCCGGCCAGAGCACAAAGCCTGGGATGGCATCGTGTTGCCAGTCAATGATTCGTTTTGGCATTCGCACCGGCCACCTAATGGCTGGAACTGTCGTTGCTCAGTGATTCAAATAAATAATCGCGAACTGAAACGCCTGGGCAAATCCGGTGCCGACGATGCACCGAAAATTGAAAAGCGCGAATACGTCAACAAGCGCACGGGTGAAGTGATGCTGGTGCCCAAGGGCATTGACCCCGGCTTTGAATATAACCCAGGCGAATCACGCCAGGCGCATTTGAATGCCACGCTGAAAAGCAAAACCAAATTGCTGAAGGGTGACTGATGGAACCCCGCATTGAATTGGACAACGCCAAGATCAACCAGGCACTTGAGCGTTTGCGATCACTCAGCAAGGGCCACGCCGCACCGGCCATGCGGGAAATTGGCCGCATGCTGCAAACATCCACCAAGTTGCGTTTCCGCGATCAGCGCGCACCCGATGGCACGCCCTGGCGCAAGGTGAAGCGTGGCGGCCAGGCACTGAGAAAAGACGGGCACTTATTTGACTCAATCCTATTCATGGCTGATCAGCGTCAGGTCGAAGTGGGCACCAACAAGATATATGCCAAGGTGCATCAGTTCGGCATTGACCAGGACGTGACGGTAAACGCACACACGCGCCTGGTGCATCAGGTGTTTGGCCGCAAGCTGCGCACCGCCGTATATGCCAACGTCAAAACATTCACACGCCGGATGAAAATCCATGCCCGGCCGTTTTTGGGTTTCAGTTCCCAGGATGAAGACGATATTCTGGAGATATTAGGCGAGCACATCACGCGCCTGGCCAACCGCCGATAATTGCCCAAAATTTCAAACCGCCTAAAACGGCCCTTTAAAGCCCCCAGGCAGGGGCAACCGTCATGGATGCCGCACATGCACCCCGCCGTGCTCCCCTTGGGAGAATTAAACGGGTTTTAAATGGGGTTTGGCCGGATTATTCCCGGCGCACTTCGCCAAACTGGCAAAACCATGCTAAAAAGCCCCCGTTCGCCTGGCGTGTTTATGCCGTCACGCGCGAACCGGCCAATGCCCGAAACCTTTAATCAAGGTTAAACCCGGAAGGGCACCGGCAGTGGGCAATCTAGGGGCTACTCCAAAAGCAGCCAACCCAATGCCCCAGGTCAACGACAATGTGAAACCTAATCTGATCGAGATTTTCCGCGCCGGTAAACACACCGACGTGAACGGCAACGTGGCCGAGTTCACCCAGGCCGACATTGCAGCCATTGCCGCTTCTTATAGTGCGGCCAACAGTGAAGCACCCCTGGTTGTCGGTCATCCGCAACTAAATGGCCCGGCCTACGGCTGGGTGAAAAATCTCACCGCACAAGGTGATGTATTGCTGGCAGAACCGCACCAGGTTGAAACATCGTTTGGTGAAATGGTCAACGCTGGCCGATTCAAAAAACGATCAGCTTCTTTTTTCTTGCCCGATTCCCCAGGCAACCCGACACCAGGCAAACACTATTTGCGGCACGTCGGTTTTTTAGGTGCCGCCGCACCAGCCGTCAAAGGTTTGCGTGATTGCAGTTTTGCCGATGACTCCAGCTTTGTTGAATTCAGCGATGAAAACAATTTTTGGAATTGGCGAATGGTGGCCAGCGTCTTTCGCAATTTGCGCGATCACCTGATTGGCACCGATGGCATTGAAGTGGCTGATCGAATCATTCCCGACTATCAAATTGAAAACATACAAGACGCGGCCAGGCCATCACGTGAAGCCGCAACCCTTCCCGCTTATGCCGCACCAGGCATTGCCAACACCAACGAGGCAACCATGAAAGACCAAACCACCGATTTTGCAGAACGCGAAACCCAGCTTGCCGCAGAAAAGGCAACACTTGATGCACGTGCCGCCGCTTTGACTGAACGCGAAAACGCCGCGCGCCGCACCAACGCCACCGACTTTGCAGACGGCCTGGTGACAAATGGCAAATTGCTGCCAGCACAAAAAGCCGGTGTCATTGAATTGTTCATGGCACTGCCTGCTGACAAAACCATTTCGTTTGCCGAAGGCGATGGCACCAAGGAAGTTGCCGCCGAAGAAATTCTGCGCCAGGTACTGATTGGCATGCCGCAACAAATCAGCTTTGCTGAAAAGTCTGGCCGTGTATCCGACATTCAAAACCTGCAATTTGCCGCACCGGCTGGCACCAGCATTGATGGTGATCGTGCCGAGCTTCACAACAAGGCCAAGGCTTACCAGGCATCGAACCCAGGCACAACCTGGATTGGTGCCGTGGCTGCTGTTGGCGGGTAATCACCGCGCACCGAATTTTCAACCGCAGCAAAAAACAAATCATTTAATTTTCAGGAGCAATTCAAATGTCGCAAAAAATATCCTTATTGACACTGGCCATTGTCGCCACCGCCGTTGTTGTGGGTGAGCGCTTTGTGCAAGGCGGTGCGACGGCCACCGCCGCTGGCCGCGCATCCGGTGTTGCTGCTACTGGTGCCGCGATTGGCGAAACCTTCCCGGTTGATGCATTGGGCACCGCCATTGTCGTTGCCAGTGACGTGATTGCAGTCAACGCCGCAATCGAAGTGGCCGCCGATGGCAAGGCCGTCACTAAGTCGGCCGGTGTCACCGTTGCCCGAGCTTTGCAGGCGGCCACCGCTGCCGGTGATCGCATCGAAGTGCTTTTGATTCCGAATTAACCCGGCCCAGTCAACAACGCTGCACGCACTAAATTGATTTTCTCAATTCTCTTTTAACAGGACAAATAACTATGCAACAGACAGGCAACCAGGCACGCGTTGTTGACCCGATTCTTTCGGAACATGCGCGCGGCTATAAACGCCCAGGCAATGTGGCCCGTGCCCTTTTCCCGCTTGCGCCAGTGCCATCGTATGGCGGCCAGGTGATCGAATTCGGCAAGGAAGGTTTCAAGCTTTACAACAGCAAGCGTGCGCCAGGCTCTAGCACCAAGCGCATCAGTTTTGGTTATGCAGGCAAACCCTATGCGATCACGCCAAGCGGCCTGGAAGCATCGGTGCCACGTGAATTGATGAAAGACGCACAAGCCGTGCCTGGCATTAACCTGGCAAGCCGTGCGGTGAACACCGTCATGAATTCAATGGAACTGGAACACGAATACAACTGTGCCCAGATCGCACGCAACGCCGCCAACTACGATGCCAGCCACAAGCTGACACTCACCGGCACCGCCAAGTGGACTGCATCGGCAACCGCCGACCCAGTGAAAGATATTGAAACCGCAAAAGAAGCCATCCGCGCTTCCACGGGCATCAAAGCAAACACCGTGTTGTTGTCTGAAACCGCGTTTGCCGCTGCAAAGTCTTGCGCCAAGATTCTTGACCGCATCAAGTACACCGGCCGCGACAGTGTGACCGTTGAAATTCTGGCCACCTTGTTTGGTGTCAAAACCGTGGTTGTCGGTGGTGCAGTTGTTGCCACTGGCGCTGCTGACACATTCGGTGATGTTTGGGGCAACGACGTGATCATTGCCTATGTCAGTGAAAACAGTGATGCCAATGCCGAGGAACCAAGCTACGGCTATACCTACGTGATCGACGGCATGCCAAGCATTGAAGTGCCGTATTGGGATAACAACACCAAGTCTTGGGTTTACGGTGTCGCGTTTGACAACAGCCCGGTGCTTTCGGGCATGACCGCAGGCTATCTGCTGGCAGACGCTGGCCTGGCATAAAGCCTGGTTGATTGAGCGTTTAGCGAGTCGAAGCCATTACACACCAGCGGCGCAATTGCGCCGCTGGAAGTAAGCAAACCAAACAAGAGCCACGACCATGAAAAAAATGTATTTAGTCAATGACCCGGTTCACAACGGCACCGAGATTCAACGCGACGGTGAAATTGAACTGGCCGAAAAAGATGCCAAGCATTTAGTTGCGAAAGGCACCTTGTCTGAAAAGCCGGAAGCCGAAAAGCAGAAGCCCGAAACCGACAAAGAAAAAAAGGCGCGTGAAGATGCTGAAGCCGCACAAAAGAAACTTGACGATGCCGCCGCCGCAGTAGCTGCCAAAGCCGCAGCCGACGCTGCCAAAGATAAGAAGTAAACACCAGTCATGACTTATGCCACGCAAGCACAAATGATCAGTCGCTTTGGCGACAAGGAAATTGTTGAACTGACTGATCGTGCTGGCGTGGGCATTCTGAACGTGTCGGTGCTGGATGATAAATTGACCGACGCGAACGCCGAAGTGGACGGATATCTGCAAGGACGCTACAACCTGCCGTTCACATCGGTGCCAGAAGTCTTGCGCCGCATTGGCTGCGATATTGCCAGGTATCACTTATATGATGACCGGCCAACAGAAGCAGTGGCCCAGCGATACAAGGATGCCATCGCCTTTTTGAAAATGGTGGCAAAGGGTGAGGCCCGGCTGGGTGTTGATGCCAGCAGCGAAGCACCAAGCACGGCATCGGTGCCTGAATTCTTTGCGCCTGATCGCGTATTCAACAAAGACACGCTGGCCGACTTCTGATGAATATTGCCGCCATTGAAAACATCATGATTGACCGAATCAAAACGCATTTCGATGGCCGGTTAAAGGCCGTTGAAAGCGTGCCAATTGATTTTGATGTGACCGAATTCAAACGCATATTGCGGCTTGCACCTGGCGTTTTCATTTGCTTTGGCTTTGGCCCGGCAATACCAGGCGGGCAAGCCCCGATGATTCAAGGCCGCTGGGTGATGATCGCAGTGACCACCAATGCCGGTGGCGAACTGAACCGCCGCCACGGTTCCAAGGTTGAAATCGGTGCCTATGAAATTATGCAGCGGCTAATCCCGTTAATGCATGGCTTCACAGTTGAAGACGTGGGCACCCTGACATTTTCCGACAGCAACAACTTATTCACAGGCGAGCTTGAGAAAGAAGGCGCGGCCGCATACGCCGCCATTTTCACAATGCCAATGGCGTTTGAATTGTCAACGCTTGAGCAAAGCAGCCTGGATGATTTTATTCGATTTAATTTTGACCTTGATGTTGCGCCAACCGATGGCGTGAATGAAATTCAAGGCGCAGAGGTTTTGGAGCAATAAGCATGAACAGCAATTTCATCACCGTTAAAGCAGTTAAAGGCCGCACCGTTTTCATTCCTGGTTCGCTGGCCGTTGTGTCAAAAGCCGGTGATCGAGTCGAACGCAATTTATTTTGGCAACGCCGCATTGACGATGGCGATGTTGCCCTTGTCACCACTGAACAAAAACCACCTTCAAACGATTCCAACAAGGATAAACAAGCATGACAATTGCATTCAATCAAATCCCGGTGCTAATCCGCACGCCTGGTTCCTTTTTGGAATTTGACAATTCAAAAGCGATCAACGGCCTGGTGCAAACGCCGCACAAAATCCTGGTGATTGCCCAGCGCATGGCCGCTGGCCTTATCCTGGCAAACGTACCAACCCGCATTTATTCACCCGACCAGGCGCACAGTGCCTTTGGCAACGGTTCGATGCTGGCCAATATGTGCAGCGCCGCACGCATCGCGAACCCGAGCACTGAAATCTGGGCAGTTGCCCTTGATGACAATGGCGCAGGCGCGGCTGCCACCGGCACCGTGACATTGACGGCCGCACCCACTGCCAACGGCACGGTGAATTTGTATATCGGCGGTGAACGCGTTTCAGTGGCCGTGGCCGTTGGCCAATCACTCACCGTGATTGCTGGCAACATCGTTGCCGCAGTCAATGCCCTTGTTCGGTTGCCGGTAACGGCAGCCAACGTGGCTGGCGTTGTCACCCTCACGTTCAAACACAAGGGTGAAGTTGGCAACAGTCTGGATTTGCGCGTGAACTATGGTTTCAACGAAACCACCTGCGCAGGTTTGACCGTCACCATTGCCGCAATGTCCGGTGGTACCACCAGCCCGGATGTTGAAACCGCCATTGCCGCCGTGGCCAGTTCCTGGTTCCAAACCTGGTTAAGCCCATACACCGACGCAACCAACCTGGGCAAACTGGAAACAGAATTGTCTGCACGCTTTGGCCCACTCTCGCAAATGGAAGGCCATATTTTTGCCGGTGCCAGTGGCAGCCTGGGAACACTCACCGCTTTGGGCAACACACGCAACAGCCCGCACCTGACAATCGTCGGTGCTGGCAAGTCGCCAACGCCGCCATATATCTTTGCCGCCGTGGCCGGTGCAGTGGATGCAAAAGAACCAGACCCCGCACGCCCACGCCAGACGCTGGGTTTGCCTGGTTGCCTGCCACCACTGCTGCAAGAAAATTTCAGCCGCACTGAACGCGATTCGCTGCTTCAAGGTGGCATCAGCACATTCATTGTTGATGACGGCGGCAACGTGCTGATTGAACGCCTGATTACCACTTACAAAACCAACGCGCTTGGCTTTGCTGATGTCAGCTATTTGAACATCGAAACCATGCGCACCCTGGGCTATCTGCGCTATTCGTTGCGCGCTCGCATTGCGCAGCGTTTCCCGCGTCACAAGTTGGCCAACGACGACACGCCAATTGCAAGTGGCCAGCCGATTGTCACGCCGCTGCTGCTGCGTTTTGAAATTCTGCATTTATTCCGCGAATGGATGGCGGCCGGATTGGCTGAAGACTATGCGCAGTTTGAACGCGATCTGATCGTTGAACGCAGCACCACCGATGTTGATCGTGTTGATGCAGTGATACCGCCTAACACCATCAACCAATTCCGCGTGTTTGCGGCCGCTGTTCAATTCCGCTTGTAATTGATCGAATAAGGAAAGTTTAAAAATGCAAACTATTGGAAAATTTACGGTAAAAGTTGGCGGCATGGTTCTGGATACCATGCCAGGTGCCAAGTTGAATCTTGGCGGTAACGCTCGCGAACCGACAGTTGGCGCAAACGGGCTTCTTGGTTTTTCAGAAAAATATGAACCAGGAATGCTTGACTGCACAGTGGCATTGAAAAAAGGCCAGTCACTGAAGGCGCTGGATTTTTCAGACAAAACTGTGACCGTGATTGCCGACAGTGGCCAGGCGTGGAGTGGCGCGAACGCGTTTCTAACAAAAACATTGGAAGCAACCGCAGAGAATGGCGGCAATATTCCTTTGGTAATCGCCTGCGATAAGTTCGAGGAGATAACCGGGTGAGTGACAAAGACCTGACTATCAAAGGCACGTTAAAGCATGGTTTAAAAATCGGCGGCGTGCCACACAAAAACTTTGAGCTTCGCGAAGCCACCACGGCAGACATCATGGAAGCCGAAGCCATGAGCGTGGCCAGCAAGCCTTTCACATTCAACACGGCGATGCTTTGCCAGCAGTTGATTTGCATTGGCGAATACACCGGCCCGTTCACGCTCGCAATTTTGGGCAAGTTGAAACCGATTGATACACAGATCATGCAGCAAAAACAATTGGAGCTTGACGCGCTGGGGGAAGCCGAGCAGCCCGACTAAAAACCCGGCTTGATTCGGTGCTGCTGATCGCATTAAAGACCGGCTGGAAGCGCTCAGAAATTCTGGCGCTTCCTCTTTATGAATTTAATCATTACCTGGAAATGTTGACTAAAAACAACGATGGCTAACAATCTCACCCTTGCTGCAAAACTTCTGTTGGATGCAGGCCGCTGGAACCAGGGCTTGAAAACGGCCGGCAGTGGCATGCAAAAATTTGTTGGCGGTGCAAAGCGTGAATTGTCTGCACTGAAAACATCGTTGAATTCCGTTGAAGGTTTTGCCGCCAAGCTAGGCATCACGATTGGTGCGGCCGCCCTGGTGATGCAGTCGGCCAAGATGGATAAAACACTGACCCAAATCGGGCAGACCGCTGGCGCATCGCAAAAAGACGTTAGCGGATTACGAAAAGAACTGTTCAGGCTTTCATCCGAAACCGGACAAAACACCGACGATTTGCAAGCCGGTTTCAATGTCCTGATTCAATCGGGCTTGACCTGGCGCGAATCGCTTTCAGTCATTGATGCCACCAACAAAACAATGGCAGTGACCGGCGCACAGGCTGAAACCCTGGCCGGTGCATTGGGTGTGTCGGCCACGGCTTTCAATTTCGATTTGTCGAAGCCAGGCCAGGCGCTAACCATCCTGGACAAAATGACGGTGGCAGGCCGCAAGGGCAATGCCGAATTGCAAGACCTGGCCAGCATCATGTCACGCGTCGGTGTGAATGCAGCCGGTGCCGGTTTTGGATTTGATAAAACCCTGGCATTTGTTGAAGGGCTTTCGCTGATCGAACGCCAGCCAGAAAAATTGGCCACCTTGGCAGACAGCACCTTGCGTTTGTTTACCAACGCAAAATATATGAAGGATTCACAGAAGGCTACCGGCATCAAGTTTTTTGATAAAGCTGGCAGCCGTCGTGACCCGATTCAAGTATTGGATGACATAAAGAAAAAATACGACAAGCTGCGCACCGATGCACAACGGCAAAACTTTTTGACCAAGGCATTCGGGCAAGCCGATCTGGACACCATCAAGGGTTTGAAAACCCTTTTGTCTGGCAACAGTCTTTCCAACATCAAACAATTCACCACATCCATTGGCAGTGCCAGCGGCACCATTGAACGCGACTTGCCCAAAGCGGTGGCCAATGCCGTTGATCAAGTCGGCCGTTTAAAATCCACGCTGCGTGAAGCTGCTGATGGATTTGCCCAGCCGATCAATGAAGCCATTGCCGGGATGGCTGGCAAGTTGATGAATAAAAAAGCCGATGGCGGCATGGAATTAAACGGCACCAACATTGCACTTGGCACTGCTGGTTTGGCAGCAACCGCACTGCTTTTAAAACGCTACGGCGGCAAAATGGGCGGAAAGATACCAGGAAAATTAGGTGACGCCGCCGCTGGCGTTGCCGCAGGCAAAGCCCTGGAAGCGGCCGCAGGCATCACGCCGGTTTTTGTGACTAACATGCCAGCTGCTGGTTTGCTTGGCGGTGGGCTTGATGCAGTGGGTGGCGGCAAAGGTGGCATGGGGAAAAAAGCCCTGGGACTGCTAACCAAGGGCCGTGGATTATTGGCGGCCGGTGGTGCTGGTTTGGCAGGGTATTTGGGCCTGGGTTCAGTGGCCGGTTTGGGCACCACCAGTGTGGGTGCGTTGGCAGGTGCCGGTGCTTATGGCGGCGCTGCATTGGCCGGTGGTGTTGGCGTTGCAGGTGCGGCCGGTTATGGCGCAGGAACCCTTGCTTACAATCACGCGATCGCTGGCACCAGTGTTGGCGACAAAATCGGTGCCGGTGTTGCAAAGGCGCTGGCATTCTTTGGCAACAAAGAAGCAGGCGAAGCCGTCGCACGCATGGAAAAGGCCGCACAGTTTGAAGGCGCATTGAAGATTGATATCACTGCCCAGGGCCAACCGATAGTGAAACAAAACACGAGCACCAACCCGCGCATTCCCGTGAACGTCAACACCGGCCGCTTGATGTCAATGGCAGGCAAGATATGACAGAAAAAAGCTGGCGCGATAATTTACGTGATGCCAGTTTTCGTGGCGTGCCGTTTCATGTCATCAATAATGACATCAGCGTTGGCCGCCGCACGGTGGTGCATTTATACCCGTTGAAAGACAAACCGTTTGTTGAAGACCTTGGCCGCCGTGATCGCAACATCACCCTTGAAGCCATCATCATCGGTGCCGATTATATGCAGGGCCGTGATGCCCTGATCAGCGCGTGCGAACAGCCCGGTGAAGGCACCCTGGTTCACCCCTATTATGGTGAGATGCAAGTCACGTTGACTGAGTCAGTCAGGGTGAGTGATAGCAGCGACCAGGGCGGCATGTGCCGCATCAGCATTTCATGTGTTGAAGCCGGTGCATATACCTACCCGGCGCAAACGGCCAACACGCAAAGCCAGGTGCTTGATCAAGCGGCCGTGACCGAAGCCGCAGGCACCGAAGCATTCACCAATGAATTCAGCCTGGAAGGCCAGCCAGGCTTTGTGCAGGAAAGTGCCAGCTTTGGTTTGACTGATGCCTTTTCACAGTTCGGTGCCGCAGGCACGTTTCCATTTGTCGATGCCATCGCTAATGCCGATTTTAGCAGTCTGATTGGCGGTGCCCTGGGCAATGTTCAATCCTTGCTCAATGGGCCTTTAACGCTGGCACAAACGGTGTTCAATGCCGTTTCAAGTTTGCGGCAATTGGCACCCAATGCACGCGATGCATTCGGTGCGCTTGTCGGTCTGTTCAATTTCGGTTCCAACCACGCAGCAATTCCAACCACCACGCCAACACGCATTGTGCAGGCAGGCAATGAAGCGGCCCTGGTGGAACTGGTGCAAGTGGCCGCCGTCGTCAACGCCGCCATTGCCATCACCGACATTGAATTTGCCAACACGAATGAAGCATTGCTGATTCGCGACAACGTGCTTGATGTACTCGAAACCATTTCAGAAAACACGCCAAGCGATGCCTTGTTTGATGCCGTGCAGGGTTTGCGTGCGGTGGTTGTTCGCGATATCCAGGCACGCACCGCAGACCTGGCAAAGCAGGTTGACTTCACGCCTGGTGCAACGATGCCAGCATGCGTGTTGGCATATCGGCTATATGGCGACACCGGCCGCGAAAATGAAATTCTGGAATTAAACCGAATTCAGCACCCAGGCTTTGTGCCTGGCCAACGGCCGTTGAAGGTGGTGGCCAATGTCTGATGAATTGATACTGGCAACCAATGGTCAAAAATATGGTGGTTGGAAAAGCATCCGGGTGCATTTGGGCATTGAAGAATGCAGCAGCAGCTTTGACATTGGCGTGACTGAAATCTGGCCCGAGCAAAAAACGCCGCGTGAAATTAAAGATGGCGATCAATGCAGTGTAAGCCTGGCCGGTGAGACTTTAATCACTGGCTATGTTGACGCAGTAAGCGTGAGTTATGACACCAACAACCACACGGTGCAGGTGCGTGGCCGCGACAAGACCGCAGACATTATTGATTGCGCTGCAATTCACAAGTCTGGTGAATGGGTAAATGCAAAGCTTGAACAGATCGCCAAAGATTTGTGCAAGCCGTTTGGCATTACAGTGAAAGTTGATACCGACACGGGCGCAGTGTTCAAGAAGTGGGCCATCGAGCCAGGCGAAACCGTGCATGAAACATTGGAGCGTGCCGCACGCCACCGTGGTGTGTTGTTGATCACCGACGGCAAAGGCACGTTGATCATTGCCAGGCCATCAAAAAAATCACTGGGCATCACGCTTGAACGCGGTGTCAACATTCTGTCGGCCAGCGGTGAAACCAGTTCTGAACAGCGCTTTAGTGAATACATTGTCAAAGGCCAGGCGGCCGGTGATGACGAAACCAACGGTGAAGCCGTCACCAGCCAAAAGGCCAGCGCCAAAGACAAAGGCGTGAAGCGTTACCGGCCAATGATTATTGTCAGTGAAGACCAGGGCAACATTGCCACATTCAAAAAGCGTGCCGACTTTGAAGCCAACGTGCGTGCTGCCCGTGGGCGCACTGCATCAATCACCGTGCAGGGTTTCAAACATAGCAAGGGATTGTGGCGGCCGAATCAATTGATCACCGTGCGTGACCCGTGGTTGCGCTTAGATCGTGAACTGCTGATTAGTGAAGTGGATTTTACCCTTGATGAAAGTGGCAGCCGCACTGATTTGAAACTGGCCTTGCCCGATGCATACACCCTGTTGCCGGTGCCAGAACAAAAGGCAAAAAGCTTGATATGAATATGGTCAATAAATTGCGTTTGTCATTGGGCCGTGCAGTGGTGAAGCTAATCAGCGACAGCACAAAATTGCAGTCGGTTCAATTGCAGCTGCTTGAAGGTGAAGTGAGAGCCGATGCCGAGCGCTTCCAGAACTACGGTTTCACATCGGTGCCAAAAGCCGGTGCTGAAGCTGTGGTGATGTTTCTGGGTGGTGATCGCAGTCACCCGGTGGTGGTGGCGGTGGATGATCGCCGTTACCGCAAAAGAAACATGCAGCCAGGTGAGGTGTGCATATACACCGATGAAGACGACTATATACACATCAAGCGCAACGGCAACATTGAAATCAAATGCACCACGCAAGTGAACATCAAATGCCCCAGTGTGAACATGGAAGGCAATCTGAATGTTGAAGGCAGCATCACGTGCGATAACAACATAACCGATGACACCAGTTCGATGAATCAAATGCGTGCCATTTACAACGGCCACACCAACCCAAGCAACGGCACCGCCGTGCCACCGCAGCAAATGTGACCTTATGGATATTTTAACCACATGGGATTTGGAGCGCGGAGACTGGCTACTTGCCAGCCCTGGGCTTGCTGAAGATGAAGGTTTGAAAACGGCCATCATCATCAGCTTGTTTTCAGATCGCCGTGCCAATGCGGATGACGTGCTGCCCAATGAAACGGGTGATCGTCGCGGCTGGTTTGGTGACAACTTTGCCGCCGTCGATGGCGATCAGATTGGTTCACGGCTTTGGCTTTTGAGTCGCGAAAAACAAATGCCTAACGTGCTTTTAAAGGCCCGTGAATATTGCGTTGAAGCGTTGCAATGGATGATTCAAGACGGCGTGGCCAAATCGGTTGACGTGGTGGCTGAAGTTTTCCGGCCTGGCGTGCTGGCTGTTTACATCACCATTTCAAAACCAAACGGCAACGCGCAGCAATTTAAATTTGAAAACAACTGGATTGAAACCTAATGCCACTATTACGGCCGTCACTGAAAACATTGGTTGAACGCATTGCAACCGACATTGAAGCCAAGTTGCCAGGCGCGGATGCACGCTTGCGCCGGTCAAACCTGACTGTCACCGCCGCCGTGCAAGCAGCCGTGGCGCATGGCCTTTATGGCTATTTGCAAGAGATTGCAAAAGAAGCCATGCCCGACACCGCCGTTGAATGGCTGGAAAGACACGCCGCAAATTGGGGTGTTTTCAAACTGGCAGCGGTGAAAGCAACCGGCCCAGTGACCATGACCGGCAACGCAGGCATCGTCGTTGAAGCAGGCGAGCTTGTTCAGCGCAGTGATGGAATTCAATTTGAAGTGGTTGCAGACACGACGTTGACCGGCGGCACCGCGAGCGTGACCTTGCGTGCAATGGTGGCCGGGCAAATCGGCAACACGGCGGCCAGCAGCGCGCTGCTTTTCGTGTCACCTGTTGCTGGTATCAACTCCAATGCTGTTGTCGGTGTTGGTGGTATTGTCAACGGCACAGATACTGAAGACCTTGAATCATTACGTTCAAGAATGTTGAAAAAAATTCGCAGACCGCCACAAGGTGGTTCAGTCAGTGACTATGAAAATTGGTGCCTGGAAATCAACGGTGTCACCCGCGTTTGGGTGCGGCCGCTATATTCCGGCGCAGGCACCGTGCAAATATTCTTTGTGCGTGACAATGATGCCAGCTACATACCCGACGCTGGCGAAGTCACGACGCTGCAAAACTACATTGACACATTGCGGCCTGTCACCGCCGTTGTGACCGTGGCGGCACCGACAGACACGCCAACGGCCATGACCATTGCTTTGACCCCGGACAATGCCGACACCCGCGCCGCCGTCACCGCGCAATTGAAAGACGTGTTTTTGCGTGAAGCAGAACCAGGCGGCACCATCCTGCTTTCCCATTTGCGTGAAGCGGTTTCGATTGCAGCCGGTGAAAACAATCACGTGATGACAGTGCCAAGCGCTGATGTCACGGCCACCGCTGCACAAATCCTTTCACTGGGCACGATCACATGGGTTTAACTGCGCGCAACTATCGTGAACAAATGCAGGCGCTGCTGCCAAGCGGCCCGGCATGGCCACGCCATGATGACGCGACACTGACAAAAGCGCTTGACGCATTGGCTGAAGAATTCGCACGAATAGGCGTGCGTGCTGAAGAACTGCCAATTGAAATATTGCCAAACACCACAACGGAATTGATCACCGACTGGGAAAGGGTGATGGCCCTGCCTGATGAATGCGTTGGCCAGTTGGAAGAAACCCTGGCAAAAAGACGTTCGGCCGTGGTGGCCAAGTTAACTGGTGGCGGCAGTGCGGCAATTGATTATTACATTGCCCTGGCATTGCAGCTTGGCTATGTGATCACGATCACAGAGCCTGCCACGCACACCTGGTTGATCACCGCGCCAGCGACTACCACCACATATTTCAACGTGGGCAATTCGGTGGTGGGTGAACGCTTAATTTCATACAACCATGATTTTTTTGAATGCTATTTCCTGGCCATCAAGCCTGCACACACATCACTTTCATTTGCTTACGTTTAAGAATCGAGAATAAATATGTATAAGACCGACGCAGCAGGCAACGTGTCAAACGAATTTTCAGAAGCCGGTTCATCAACCCGTGTTGATGCCGCTTTCATGAATGAAGTGATGTATGAATTGCTGAATGTTGTTTTGGCCGGGCCGTTGGTGCCAACCAAAGGCACGCGCACCCAGGTGCGTGATGCCATCGCATTGATGATTGCGGCCGCTGGTGGCGTGCCCGATGCCACCGACACCGTGAAGGGTAAAGTGGAACTGGCCACGACGGCTGAAGCCATCGCAGGAGTTGACACCGTGCGCGCCATCACGGCGGCCGGATTGAAAAGCATGGTTGATTTGTATGCCAAGCTGAATTCAGCGCCAACATTCACCGGGCAAGTCACCGCGCCGTCTTTCGATAACACATCATCGAAGCGCTACAAAACAAAAATCAAATCACTGAAGCCTGAAGTGATGTTTGATTTGTTGCAGCAGCTGCGCATTGTCGAATTCAAAAACAAACGCACCGGCCGCCACCAGTTTGGCGTGATCGCTGAAGAAGTGTTTTTGATTGATGGCTTGGCGCATTCAGTCAGTCTTGATGAAAACGATCAGCCAAATTCGGTGGACTACCAAACATTGTTCATGGCTGGCCTGTCTGCAATGAAGCACCAGGAAAAGCAGCGCCGGGCAATTGAAAAACGATTGGCCAGGCTTGAAGCTTTGGCGGTGAAAAATGCCAAGTAATTACAAACGCATTTCGGTGGACATTGACGGATTGTTTGAACCAATCCAGGTGAGTGACACACCGGCCGCTTTCACCGGCTACAAAATCAACGGTGTTGATTTGAACTTGCGTTATGCCCCGGCCCCAGTCGGCACGGCCAGCACGGCCACCACCGGCATGAAACAAGCCGGTGCCGAGATTGCCCCGCGCTTTGCAGCAATTGGCACCAGGTCAACGGGTGGCGGTGGCGGCCCATGCGTTGCGTTTGATATGTGGCTGAATTCGCACATGCAAGCCGGTGGTGTGCAGCTGGGTGATGAAATTGATTGT
Organism: Arenimonas sp.; assembly: GCA_036676335.1. Lineage (GTDB taxonomy): Bacteria > Pseudomonadota > Gammaproteobacteria > Xanthomonadales > Xanthomonadaceae > Arenimonas. The sequence goes on from JAKFDD010000002.1 coordinate 185,971, forward strand.
GCAAAATACTTTCCCGTTGGCATTGAAAAACGCAGCGTGAAGCGCAACACGATCAAGCCAGCGCCATGCGTTCGCATTGTCACCACATCCGGCGCGGCCGTCGTGGCCAGTGACTGCACGCCAATGACGCTGATTGATGGCACCACCTGTTACATGCCCGATATGTTGGGCAAATTGGCCCTGGTTGACGGCCCCAAAGGCTTGATCTGGGAGCGCGTCATTGAATGCAGATATGTGAAAACAAGAAATGTTGTTTTCATCAATGTTGACAACGGTTGTTATTTCGCAGGCGAAAACCCCGCCAACCGAATCGCAACCCACAATTCGGACAAAACCTGATGTCATACAAGATTGGTGAAACTATTAAATATGCCGGTGAAGTGGCATTAAACGGTGTTTTGCAGGATATCAGCGCCTGGACAATCACGGGTGTTGCCAGACGTGATGCCGTTGATGGCCCGGTTCTGGGCAACTTCACTTTGACCAGGCCAAGCACGGGTGTGTTCGCATTGAAGCTGGCCACGGCCGGGTTCACGCCTTGCAAAGTATTTTGTGACGCAAAACTGATTGATGCCAGTGGCGAAATTGTCTATTCAAGCACCGATGAATTCCCACTATTGCCAGCGGTGACACCATGACCACTGTTTTGAACGTGCTGCCGACATACACGATTTCAATGGCTCGCATTGAAGGTGCGAAAAGCAACTTCAACCGACCAAAGAAAATTCCTTTGTTTGTGATTCAAGCATTGGGCGCAGGCGGTGCCGTGACAAACGCCGCCGTGAACACGGCCATTGCTGCTGATATCGCAGCGACAAAAGCAGCCCTGGAATTGGTCGAGGATGATGTCGGCCTGGCTAATGTTGACAACACGCCAGACGCGCTGAAACCAGTCAGTGCTGATCAGGCGGCCGCTGATGCATTGCGTGAATTGCTTTCAAATAAAGTGACCGCATTTGCTGCGCCAACTGATGACCAATACCCAAGCGCAAAGCTGGTGAATGATTCGCTGGCATTGCGTGAATTGCTTTCAAATAAAGTGACCGCATTTGCTGCACCGACTGATGCCCAATACCCAAGTGCAAAATTAGTGAATGATTCACTCACTGCATTGTCTGGTTCTGTCACAACGCAGTTGGCCAGCAAGGCTGATCTTGTCGGTGGTGTTATTCCAACGGCACAGTTGCCAGCCATTGCCGTTGTTGACTTCCTGGGCAACGTTGCAAACGAAGCCGCAATGCTCGCACTTGTCGGCCAAAAAGGTGACTGGTGCATTCGCAACGATGAAGGCCAGGTGTATATCATCATCGGTGCCAATCCCGCCGTCATAGGCGGCTGGCAGGCGATTGAATACCCCGCTGCACCCGTTACCACTGTTAATGGCCAGGCAGGCACCGTGGTGCTTGGCAAGGCCGACATTGGGCTTGGCAATGCCGACAACACCAGTGACGTGAATAAACCCGTTAGCACCGCGCAGGCGGCCGCTGATGCATTGCGTGAATTGCTTTCAAACAAAGTGACCGCGTTTGCTGCGCCGACTGATGATCAATACCCAAGTGCAAAGTTGGTGAATGATTCGCTAGCACTTTATGCACTGAAAGCCAGCCCGGTTTTCACTGGTGCGATGTCAATAAGTGGGCAGTCATTGACTGGTTCACAGGCGACTTCGTTATTCAGCGGCACGGCAGTTTGGAACACGACAGGCACTCCAAACCTTTTGTATTTTGACGTTACCGACACAGCCAGCAACTCATTGTCAAATTTATTAAGTTTGAATGTGGGCGGCTCATTTCGCTATCTGTTTAATAAAGATGGCTCAGCAAGAGCGCTTGCGTCTTTCAGGGCCGGAACAAATGCGGTTAACGTCGGTTTCACGTCAGGCATGCTCGGCCTGGGTTCCACGCATGAATTGAGATGGGCGCAGGATGGCAACGGCCTATCCGGCACATCAGGGCTTTCACTTTTTAGAGATGCCAACGACGTTTTGACGCAGAGGCGCGGAGTGAATCCACAAGCCCACTATTTAATGAACACTTACACCGACGCAGCCAATAACGAATTTGGCGGCCTTCGCTGGGTTACTAATCGTTTTGAATTAGTGACCGACAAAATAGGTTCGGGTTCATATCGTGATTTGTGGATACTCGCAGGCAATCCTGCCGGTCATCGTTTGCAGGTATCTGGTTCAATTATTCGAAATTACTATGGCGGCATTGTTGATGCTCGCGCAGGCATGAACCTTGATGGAAACTTTAATGTTTTTGGTGCTGCCGGTGCGAAGCTTTGCGTTAGTTCTGGCACAAGCTCAATGACTGGCCAGGCCATCATTGAAATGACCACAAACTCTAACACCGTGACAACGCAAATTATTCGCCCTAACGTAAAAGACGGAAACGGCGGTTACACAGGTGCAGGGCACCACCTCCAAGTGCATGCAGGAAAGGGCGCAGCAGGCAATAACAACGGCGGTGACTTAATTTTTAACGGCGGCGACCCGACTGGCACAGGTGTTCGCGGTTCGGTGCGGTTCAATAATCTACCGACAAGTTCTGCTGGTCTTACCTCTGGCGCGATTTGGAACAATGGCGGCGTGATCAACATCATTTAAGGGGTTTAGCATGGCAACAAACACAGTTCGGCTGCAATCAATATTTGATGGCATTGGCGATACCGCAACGGCTCAAGCGGTAATTGATGCACGCATTGATGATGTGATTTTACTGGCTGAAGAAAAGGAAGTTTCAGACTTCTTTTTGCCAGCAATCGTGACAAAGGCAACGCTGTCGGCAAATCAAAAGCGCGCCTGGCTTCTTTTTAAGTTCGATCAGGCCGTTGACGGCTGGCGCAGGCACGCCAGACGCATGCGCAAAGAGGCGGCACGCGCCGCTGAAGACGCGCTGGACACTTGAACGCCGGTTGCCATTTTGCCGTTGGCGTTCTATTCAATATTTTTGTTATTTACTAGGGATTACAAGCACCATGAGAATCGTCAAATTAAGCGACAAAGAATTTCAAATTGCCATCAACCTGCTTGATGCTGGCGTGCGCAGTGCTGGCCTGAATGCGGTGCTGGATGCTGGGCCGGTTTTGCTAAAGTTTATGGGTGCCGCAGAAGTGCCCGACGCGGCCGCAGCAGCCCCCATTTCCGATGCCAGCCAAGACACGCAACCAGCTGCTGATTCTGGCCGCAAACCAGCCGTCAAACCCGTGGCCAAAAGGGCCATAAAAGCAGCCCCGAAACGGGCCGCAAAGGCCACCAAAAAGCGTGCATAATAGTGCCATCGAAAGCCCTTCAAACCCGGTTTAAAGCCGGGTTTTTAGTGCCTGGTGATTGCCAGGCTGGGCCGGGTTTGTGGCCCTGATTGGTGCCCAGGGCACGCAAAAAGCCGTTTTTTACGCTCTAACAAACCATGTGTCACCGAGTGACAAACCAAGTGACCGCTTACACCAATAACTCAGTCAACAGAGCCAGTTGCTTTGGTCCAACTAATTGCAACTCCTGAGAGATTCGACAAAAAGAAAGTCCAAGTAATTGGATATATGGCGCTTGGTACAAACGAGTTTGCGCTTTATACCCATTTAGAAGACTCACGTTTTCTCAATTTCAAGAATGGACTGTGGCTTCAAATGAAAGACTGCGAGAATCTTCATCCGCAAGCTGAAGGTCCTCAGGCCGTATTAGTTGAGGGCACATTTGATTCAACTGCAAAAGGGGACGACAATAGATTTTCAGGTGGGCTGGTTGCCATTACTAAGTGCAGTGGGTTTGTAACAGTTAACTAGTTAAGTGCATCTAACTACGCAATCAAGGGGACCGCCGTGAAACTCCAGCATTCAAGTGAATCATCCGCTGCGGCGGTCCCTTATTTTGGTTGTTAGAACTATGCGTAATATCTTGGTAGCGTTATGTTTATTAGTTTGTAGCTGTGCTCAAACTGCTAGTTCAACGTCCTTAGAAAGTATGGAGGGGCTGTGGCAATTCCCTGACAGAACTGTTTGGATTCAGGTGAAAGCTGATGGCACGACTCTTCAATGCCGTTATGCACCAAGCGGCGCAGTCTTCAAGTCAAAAGGGAGGTTTATTTCGCCAAACTCGATTCGCTGGCATGAAATATGGGGCACTGATCGCGTATCAGTTGCAGACGGTGAAATGACTCTCAGCGGTAAGTGGGGTAAGTTCTCTTATCGAAAATCCGAAAGTCCCATGCATGAAAGGTGTTTCACTTCCGAGCCATAGTTCTAACTACGCAATCAAGGTGACCGCCGTGAAAATACTGGTTTCAAGTTTCACATCCGGTGCGTCGGCACCTTATTTTGGTTGTTAGACGGGTAAGAGCTTTTTAGTCGGGCTTCACTTATTCTTCGCCCGCGTTTCGTTCGCGACTTCGCTCAGCTTACAAAGCAATTGAGTTCTCGCTGCCTGTGCCGGCTTGAGTT
>JAKFDD010000003.1:0-198723 GCA_036676335.1 Arenimonas sp.
AACCAATGCGAAATACATCATCCGGCTTCAATGCCCTGCCGGTTTTGATATCCGCCAATCCACGCGTGTCGCGAAAAAGAATTTCGTCGCCGCGTGCGATCAGAACTGCGGCGCCCGGGCCGTCGGCGCCGTAATTATCGGCAAGTAATTTTTCTGCGTAACGCGAAACATCGGCCTGCGTCGCCGGTGTGGCAGCGATCAGGGAAGCAGGCAACAAGGTCGCGGCAATCGCAACGAACAGCATCAGTGGACGCATCAGGCGAATCCTTTCGAGTGGCAAGAATCTGAGTAGAGACAGTTGGCACTCGCGAGGTTGCATATATTTTTTAGCGCGGAAATTACAATCCGGGACAATGCCGTGCTACAGGCGCACTTTATAAAGTTCTTATGGATTCAATATGAGATGAAAGTGCTCGACGCACTTCGTGCAGATACGGGCGTGATTGCCCTCGATAAAATTGGCGACTTCGAATCCGCGTCTGCCACAAAACGAACATGGCGGAAAATGTTCTGCAAGATTTACCACCGTATCTGCGCCAGCATCCGTAGAAGTTGAATTTCGCCATTTATCCGAGATGCCGGAATAGGCGCGCTCGGCAGAAGCCTGGGCTTTCTCGACGGTTGCGTGCCCCTCGGCGGCCAGGCAGTTCCAGTTTTCATCGCAATAAAGCAGTATCAAAGCGTTGCCTATCGGATTCGTACAGACCGCAAGTCGTTTGACGGGCCCGAGTGCTTTGCCGTCGACAAGCATCTCGCAGCGACCCGTGAAGCGCACATCATCGTCAACGAATGCGTAGCAGATGACGCGAGCACAAGCGATGATCGGCGGCGGCGTTAATTCTGACATTGGCTCAACCCCTTCGATGAAGTCTGGCGTCCCAAAGATAGCGCAACTGTGCAACGACTACCAACACACTGTATCAAGCCGATTCGAATGACTTGTCTAATCGTTTTCTTGTACTGAAAGCCACATAGACACCAAGCAACAACACGGCGAGAAGTATCGGACCTTGAATCTGCAAATCCGGCGAGAACACTCTGGCAAACGCATCATTCTGATTCGCGCCATGCAGCGGCAGCAAAATATTCAGCGCCCAGTTTCCACCCAGATGTAGTCCGACTGGAAGGCAAAGACTTCGTGTCCGGAACGCAGCCCAAGCAAGCACCGCACCCATTACCGCAGGCGTTAAAAACAGGAAAAAAGCGCCCACGCCCCAGAAACCCTTGCCGACAACATGGTAGAGACCGAACAACACAGCCGATACACCAATCGCGGCAGTTACGCCGATCGACGACTTGCAGCTGCGAAGCAAATATCCCCTGAAAAATAATTCTTCGGGCAGCATAAGCGCCAACATCGCGGGAAGACCGGATACGAGGCTCCATGCAGTCAGCGGCGCAATCTCGATATGCACATCAACCAATGCGGCGCGCAAAAAAACGGCCGCTCCCGTGACGAGTGCTGCAACGACAAATCCACCGAGTAATTGTTGAAAGCCATTTCTGGGAACAAAGGTCTGCATTGCCTTGAAAGACATGCCTTCCATGCGAAGCAAAGCGACGGTCGTCAGAATCAGCAACAGCGAGATCACGAACGAAAACGAGACTGGCGTACTGCCGGACGCACCGAATAGCAGGAACGTAATCGGCCCTGCAGCCATCAGGCAAGCAACCGACGCAAGGGCAAATATCGCCATTCGCAAAACAGGTAATTTCATTGCGGTCACCTTCATTACGTGGTCAGGGACGGAGCAAAGCTTACATTAATTTTCGATATGCGGTGCCCTATACTTAAACCCGAACTTGAACGGTTACCAAGGAGCGAATGTGTCTGCACAACAATTGGAGTTCGCGAACGAGACCAAGGGCTTCAATCTGATCCCGTTCGCGGTAATGGCAGGTGGCTGGTTGGCACCACTGATCATGTTTTGGTTGTACATCTGGGGACCGTTGCGACCTTTTGACTACCCGGCAGGAAATCTGGCTCCATCGCTGTTGTGGTTTTCCGTTTCATTGGGCTTATGCATTGCGCTTTGGTGGTTGCCGCCTTGGTACTATCGGGTCTATCCCTTCGAGCGAAGCGGCCGTGTCTATTCGGCATTGGGTGTCCGCTATTTTCGAGCGCTGGTACCTGACGGAGATTTGGCACAGCGGTACCGGCGGCGCAATCAATCCGATTGGCGAATCATACGAAATCGCAGTCTCGCAGCGGCTTTCGTCACACGAACACAGTTGAGCGAGAAGAGTCATCTGGTGCTGTTAGCCGTTGGATTTTTCTCGGCTGCGTATGCATGGCACATCGGGTGGCAAGGCTGGGCGATGTATCTCGGACTCGGGAATGTGGTGACGAATGTGTATCCGATATTGTTGCAGCGTTTCACGCGCAGCCGCCTCGAATCGATTTTGGGCAAGCGAAAATAAATAGTTGTTCGCGAGTATTTTCGCTCAAATGAAATCGAACCACGATGTTTCCATGCCGCCAATCCACGTCACGCGATACGGGCCATTGGATATTGCGCTGCGAAGCTCGCTCAGCCATGGCGTCGGGATTGCATCACGCAGCAATGCATAGCCTTCGCGATAAGTTGTTCCGAGTTCGCAAAAAATGTACCTGACATCTTTTTTACGTTGCCTTGCTAACCGTGATTTATTGTTTTTGCCGGTATCCCAGCGTCAACAATACCGGCACATCGAATGCTTCATTAGGCGAGGCCAAACCGGCATTGGAAAAATGTTTGTATGACAGACTGACCAACCAATCTTTTTCCTTGCCAAACCACAACCCCGCCCCGATTTGCGCCTGAAAGGCAAAATTGCTGCCTTGTTCGCGGTCGCCAAGATTCCTGTTGCTCAACCATGTCGGTCCCAATGCGCGAACGAAAAACATCGGTCGCACCGAATCATTGCCTTTGCCGTAAAGATTCAGTTGCGGAAAAATCGAAACTGCCTGCACATGCTCGTTGAATCCGGCATTGGTATTGATATCCGTATAACCCACGCCAATGACGATTTCCTGGCGTTCGCTGCGCGAGTGCTGATAAAAAATCAGGTCAGCTCCCACCATGCGGTTGTCCTGTTCGGAATTGGATTGTTGCCCGCCGCCGGCATTGACCAGCCAGATCAAATCATCGGCACGGGCATCGTTTGAGCGCAGGAAACCCATGGCCAACATGCAGATGGCCGCAAAGCGATATGAAATCATTAGGATTACCGGAAGAAAGGTGCCCGAGTCTGCGGTCTACGAGCAGGGTTTACAAGTTGATTTACCGCCAACCTGAACCAACGCTTCACACTGTCGACACTAGAAAAACCTTTCTTTTTCCAAGAATGAGACCGGGCTTTTTTGCCATTCGACAGAACTGTGGCGTATGTCACATTCCTTTGATATGGTCCGCGAGCCGGGCCAACTTCGCGAGTGCGTCCACGAGGCCAGAGGTCCAGCAATTCGACTATCCAACTGGAGATTCGCATATGCGCAAGTTTGTTTCCTCGGCCAAACGCGGCCTGTTAGTACTCTCGATCCTCCCACTCGTCTTCGCCATGGCCGCTTCCGCCGCAGGGCCTTCCGACAACGTGCCAGCTAATATCCGTGCCGCGATGCAACGTGACCTCGGGCTGACCTCGGCTCAACTTTCGCAATATCTGAATATCGAACGCCTCGCAACCCAGCAAGAGAAACAGCTGGCCAAAGCACAGGGACGCAATTTCGCCGGTAGTTGGATCGAACAAAAACCGGATGGCAACTATCAATTGGTCATCGCGACTACTTCAATACGTCCGCAGAAAGGCCCCGTTGGCGTTGAAATCCGTAACGCGCGCCACAGCCTCGCCGATCTCGATGCCTCCAAGGCCGAGCTCGACAATGTGCTAGCACATGGCGCCAAGGTACCCAATGGCGTATACGGCTGGTATGTCGATATGCAAAGCAATAGCGTCGTAGTCAGCATCGGCCAGGGCCATCAGAAGGCCGGCATCGACTTCGTTGCCGCCAGCGGCGCCAATGCCGAGAGCGTGCGCTTCGTGGTCGATGAAGAGCAACCAAGCCTGCGTGGCACCCTGAAGGGTGGTCTGGGTTACCTGCGCAATCCCGGCGACGGCTACCTCTACGCTTGCTCGATCGGTTTCAACGTGACCAAGGGCAGCACCCCGGCCTACGTCAGCGCCGGTCACTGCGGCGATGCCGGCGAGAAGGTCTATTTTGAAGGCGCGGCCGGAACCGGTCCACAGTGGACGCTCGGTCCGCAGATCGGCACCTTCACGGCGTCCAATTTCCCCAATCCCGGCCAGACCGGCAATGACTATTCGTACGTCACCGTGCTGTCGGGCAATACGCAGCCGGCCACGGTTTACGGTTGGGGCGGCGGCGATGTTACGGTCCACGGCGGCACTGCCACGGGCGTCGGCTCGGCGGTCTGCCGCTCAGGCCGTACCTCCAAGTGGAGATGCGGCACGATCGAGGCCCTGAATCAGACCGTCAACTACAGCTCCGGCGAAACAATTTTGAACCTCACACGTACTTCCGCCTGCTCCGAAGGCGGCGATTCGGGCGGCTCGTTCATCACCGGTCCTGGCCAAGCCCAGGGTGTGCTCTCGGGCGGCAGCGGCAGCTGCAAGGGTGGTGGCCGTCGCAGCAAGAGCTACTTCCAGCCGCTCAGTCCAATCCTGAGCGCCTACGGCCTGACGCTAACAACCAGCCCCTGATCTCGCATAATCGCGTTCAGTGCTTCAACAAAAACGCCCCGGTTTGCCGGGGCGTTTTTATTTTTGTTTTTTTCTCGTCAGGCTTCAATTCCCATCCGGAGCGACTCCCAAGGCCCGCGGATGGCGATGGTCATGCCGGGCTTCTTGTGGATATTGGCGAACAGCGTGCGACCGTCCGGAGAAAAGCAGGCACCGCACCATTCGGATTGTGCATTGGCAGCGATCCAGTAGACCTTGCCTTCGGGAGTCAGGCCTGCAAGACAATTCTCGCCGTACCCGCTGTCTTCGCAGAGCACCAGATCCCCCCACGGCGCGACTGTGAGATTGTCCGGTTTTGACAGCACGGTTTCGGAGCCGGCGGTGAAGATCAATTCAAGCAGCCCGCCGTCGCCCCCGGCATCTGGTTGGTACCTGAAGATCTGTCCCTCTCCCTCGATTCCGCCCGCACTACAGACAAAGTAGATGCCGTCGGCATGCGCCACCATGCCTTCGCCGCGAACGAATACCGCCGCACCCTTTTTCTGGGCCTGCAAGCGGACGGTGTCGTCCGCGGGATCGGGCTCGTCGATAGTCACCCATTTGCAGGCATATGACCGGCCGAGTTCAAGCCGATGATCGGTGGTGTGCCGAATCGCTGAATCGACAAACTTCAGCGCCTGCAACGTGCCACCCTGATCCAGGTGTCCTTTCACCTTGGGCACAAAGCGGTAGAAGCAGCCGTCGGACTGATCTTCGGTCTGGTAGGCGATGCCGCTTGATGAATCGATCGCGACGGCTTCATGATTGAAACGCCCCATCGCAGTCAACGGCGCCGTCAATCGCAGGGGTTGCCGCGGATCCACCTCGAAGTTATAGCCGTGACGTTTCCCCATCAGCCAGCCTTCGCGCGCTGCCTCTTCGCAACTGATCCAAGTGCCCCACGGGGTCTTGCCGCCGCTACAGTTGCGAATGGTGCCGGTCAGGCTCAGATAGTGGCGTTCGACCTCCAGGCGGTCGTTCAACCAGATGGTGGTGGTGCCGCCGCTCGATGCGGGGTCGTAGGCATGGGCGGGCGCCGGGGACGGTGGGTCGGACGGAAAGTAAGTCGATATCTCGTGATTCCGCACCAGGATCGTGGTGCCGGCCGGACCGGCAAAACAGCCCATGCCATCGTGATAATCGGGCACCGTGTGGCCATCGGACATAAGTTCGCCGTACTTTGAAATCACCGTGTAGGTGAACCCCTTCGGCAGATCGCAGATACCGCGCGGATCCTTCACCAGATTGGGAAGCTGGCGCGACGGACCAAACGAGCAGCCCGTCAGGCCTTGCAACAGACCCGCCAATGACAGTCCAACCCCAACCGTTATGGCGGTGGTCAGAAAATTTCTGCGGTCCATTCGATTGGTCGTTAGCGCTCCGTGGTCTTCGGAGGATTGCGCAATTGAATGTTCGGTATCTTTGCTATGGCATGGTGTGCGAGATGTGGACATGGGTCTTCCTCCAGAATTTTGACAAAGCGGTGCCTGCACCGCGCCCGTGAGCGTGGTGAGAGTTGGTTCGCCCGGAAAGGCGAGAGTGGATGGCGCATGCGACTTACGCCGCCGGCCTGCAAAATCTCGGCGGGCTTAGAGCAGCGGTTTCAAGGCAGCGAGCAAACGCCGCGTCAAATAAAACGCAATGATCGCCAAGCCAACGGCGAGCGGGACGATCCACCAGCCCAGGACTTCGCGCATCCCCGGCGGGCTCTGCTGGAAGATCCCCAGCACGGCAACGCCTCCCGATTCATCAGCCCACAGTCCCAGGGTCGACGGCGCCAGCGGTTTGTAGATCGCCAACAGGATCAAGGCCAAAGCCATGCCATAACCCGACGCGGCGGTGGCCCAATAAAGCCCGATGGTTGCCTGTTTTTTCACACGCTGGATGGCCCGGAAACCCGGAGGCGGCGGGCTACCCTGCAGCACATGCGCCACATACTTGTCAGCCAGCTCGCGCGGCGAACCGAACCCGGCCAGGATCCGGCCGACATCGACCGGCCGCTGTGGCTGTGCGATGGCCTGCGCTTCGAGCACGTCATCGACATGGCTTTCAATTTCGCGCAGGACTTCATCGGCGTCGGCCCGGTCCAGGCGCGACAAATGTTTGGACAACGACTTCAGGTAGTCATTGATCTGCTCACGTTCGGTCATTTTGTTTTTCCTTTCGGGTTCAGCGGTTGGGGGCCTGGATGACTCAGCAGGTACTCGATGTCCGAGACGGACTGCCGCCAGCGATGGGTGAAGTCAGCGAGTTTGGTTTCACCCTGTGGAGTCAGCCGGTAGTACTTGCGCGGCTTGGCGTCGCCCACCTGCTCCCAACTGGCATCGACCACGCCATCACGTTTCAGTCGGTCCATCAGTGGGTACAGCGTTCCCTCGGTGATGGCGGTGGTTTCGAAGCCCTGCAGCAGTCCCAGCAATTCGAGCCCATATAAGCGACGGCCTTTCAATGCCGCCAGGATCACGAGCTCCAGCGAACCCTTGCGAAGCTGCACATCCCACTTCGCTTCCAAGTCGTCTTTAGTGTCCATCATCAGTCCTTGCAGTACGTATTTACTTTGTACTACATGATTACCTTGTTGTGCAAGGTATGATTGCTCGCACTCTGCCCGGATGTCGATTTAGGCCTTTCCCGAACGTCTAGTTGATAAGCAGTAAAATTTCGTATCCAGCGAGGAGACATCACCATGACCCCAACCATTACTGCGTTCGAACGCTCGCCCGATCGCGGTCGGGGATTGGCAAGAGATATGCGCGTTCGCTGGGCGCTTGAAGAAGTAGGCCTGGCTTACGAGGTTCGTCTGGTTTCGTTTGCGTCGATGAAAGAACCCGCGCATCGAGCGCTGCATCCGTTCGGGCAGATTCCGACCTACGAAGAAGGTGATCTCGCATTGTTCGAATCGGGCGCAATCGTGTTGCGTATCGCAGAGCACCATGCAGGTTTGCTACCCGACGATGCGAATGCCCGCGCGCGCGCGATCACCTGGATGTTTGCCGCGCTCAACACCTTGGAGCCGCCGATTGTTGAACGCAGCATGGCAATGATCCTGGAGCGCGACAAACCCTGGCATGCAGAGCGCCTACCTATGCTCGAGGATCGTGTCCACACACGACTGTACGAACTTTCCACTCGGCTTGACGATGCCGACTGGCTCGACGGTACATTCAGCGCGGGTGATCTGTTGATGGTGACGGTGCTGCGTCGATTGGACGGATCGGGCTTATTGGAAAAATATCCGAACCTCGTTGCCTATGTTGCCCGTGGCGAATCGCGGTCCGCCTACCAGCGTGCATTCGACGCACAATTGGCGGTTTTCACAGGCAAGCCTTAGTCCGACTTAGCTTGTTGAGTTTGATCCGGGTCCGATTTTTCCTGTTTCTTGACGGCATTTTTTATTTTCGACATGGCGCCATCGATAACGCCACTGGTCTGTGCAGACAAATTTGTGGCGTCAAAACCGTCGGCAAAAGCGTTGACTTTCTTCCATTGCGCGGAGCCACTTTCTTTGGCCGCCGACCACAGTATTTGCGACATCATTTCTGCGAGAAACGCGGGGTCGGTCGCCATGCGAGCAATATCGCCACCCATGTCGGCATATATTTCTGAAAAATAACGACGGACTTCGATTGGGACACAGGGGTCGGTACTGATTTCCTGCGCAATTCGAATTGCATCTTTAAGCCGTTTTTCGTTTACAGCCAATGCAAAATCCCCAACTTTTGAAATCCAGGGTTTTTCGACAAGCACGGCAATCCCGTCAATATGGAATTTGGCTTCCTTCCATTGCTTTTCCGAGGCGTGCAAATAAGCGAAGGCCATGTGCATCATCAATGCACGATCGGCAAAACTCTCGCCTGACAGGCTGTCCTTGCTTGCACGCGCTTTTCTGCTTTCGGCGATCGCAAGATTCGGCCATTTCAGATTTTGGAAAACAATCGCCCGGATCGAATCGGCGATCGCACGGTCCTCAGGCCTGCAATCACTGCTGGCTTGAATGATGTCGGTTTCAACCAGCGCGACCGTGTACGACTTCTTCAAGACCGCGCCATAAGCCAAAGCCAGGCGCACAATGCAGATATTATCCGGCGTGATTTTTGGCGCTTGCTTTATGTCCAGCGATGCACTGCCTGCAACATATGCCTGCAAGCCGACAGGCACGCCTTTTTCGGATACGCGCCGATATTGCTTATAACTAAAACTATCGCGTAATTCCGCAAGCTGCTCCTCCTCGCCGGATTTCCCGCAACCTGCAAGCGAGACTGCCATGAACAACAGCAGCGAGATCAGATAAGTTTTTTTCTTTAATAGAAAATGCAAAGCGAGAATCCCAGTGAGATTAATCAGGCGTCATTGTCGCATTAATGGAAAAAAAGGGCCGGGTTCGTTTGATTGCCATGAATGAACCCGACTTTTTTGCCAATGACGTAGATTATGGATTCAACACCGACTGGCCCGACAAAGCCTGCACGAATAACGCAATGCATAGCAACACCAGCAATGCTGCACTCATCACCACCATCGCTCGCGATGGTAGTTTCAAGCGATCAAACAGCAATCCGGCAAGTGGCAGAATTTGCATGATATGGGTTGCCAGAAAATGCGGTACGCGCAAGTCACCTGTCATGCGAGACCATCCCACAAGCGGAATCCCGTTGGCATCGCTGACAGTCGCATTGATCAAATGCGATGTTCCGCTAGACATATAACCGGCAAAGATCAGCGTCAGAACAGAGCCGAGTATCAGACCGAGAATGGAGCCAAGACGAAAACCGGAATTGTTCTTTGCGGCGTATTTCCAGATCATTACACCCAGGACGAAAGAGGCAAGAACAAGCAGCAGAGACCCTACCCCCATGAAGACGTACATCATCTGTTCAAAATGGGTTTCAAGATTGAAATGAGAATGACGTCCACGCGCAGCCTGCAATGAAATATAGACTTGTTCGAACAACATCGCGGCAACGGCCGCGTAGCCGATGGATGTCAGCGCAATCCCCGCGCGACGTTCACGCCCAAGTTGCTGTGCCAGTATCGCGAGCGTCAGGAAATGTATCGTCAGCGACACGCAAAATTTAAGCGGTTTCGCCCAAATCGGCACTCCGTTTAGCAAACGCACATCGAAGTAATTGGCAGATAATAAAACCGCCAATACGCCAAATAAAAACAACGCGCTCATCACCCATGTCCGGGTGACACGATCGTTATCCAAACCAAAAGGTAAATCCGGATATGCCAGCTGCTGAATATTACGCATCTGCCTTACTCCCTTGCTTTGAAAATACCGTTCGCGAGAACCCGGCCCGCATCGATAAAAATAGAACCAACCCAAGTGGCCCGAACATGAAGGTAGCCAGCAAGATCACCGCTTGAATCAGGCGAGTCATTCCGATCTGGTCTGCCTGACGCGCGATCCAGGCGCCGATAAACAAATCGAAGGCCAGGTAATGTATCCAGCCAGCCAGCAAGACATAGTCATTTTCGAACAGCGTACGCACAGCTTTGATGGAGCCATAGCCACCATCGCTGGCAAAAAAGTACGTCAGCATCAACCCGGCATATAACAACGCCAGTCCAAACGGGATCAGATATTGCGGGATGAAAAATAGCGGTTTTATCCGGCGAGGCAGAAAAACCAGAATCACCCAGCCTAGCAATGCCGCCTGACTGGCCCAGGCAAATAAGTGTTGCGGCGACAATGTCACGCCAATAACTTCATTCACTTCCATAAGAATCACCCTGTTTGAATAACGAGGTGATTACAGCGATATGCGGCAGCTTATGCGTCTTGATCGGCCATTTTGGACGTACGAATCGGCCGATTCGCACGCATTGGACTAATTTGCTATCAATTGACTGCGGTATTGGCTGGGCGTAAGGCCGGTGAATTGCTTGAAAACGGCATTGAAGGTGCTTTTGGAAGAAAACCCGGCAGCCATTGCCAGGTCCAGAATCTTGATCGAGGGGTTAACTTTAAGCTGATCACAGATATAGCCGATTCGGTATTCATTGACGAACTGGTAAAAGTTTTTGCCTTCTTGCTGGTTTAACACCTCGGACAAATGATGAGTGCTTACCCCGACGGCCTCGGACAAGCGTGTCAGCGTCAGCTGACTGTCCAGAAAGGTTTGCCGCTCTTGCATATGTTGCCGAACGGCTTTCAGCAAGCTGCTTCTAATGCTGGCATCCAGTGCACCGGTATTTCTGGGTGGTACTTCTTCGTCCAAAGTATTTCTATCTGCCGGCTGCCCCGTTGAATGGGTTTCAATACTGCCTTCGGCATTTATGCTGAACTGCTCGATGGTAAACAAGCCGGGGTTACGCCATTGCGCCATCGCAATGCTGTAAATCAGCACGATGATAAGCGCGTCGCCGGCGGTAGAAAGAATAAAGTGATATTCCGAGAAATTGGCTGCGGCTTTCAAGGACCAGATCACCAAGTCAATAATCAGCAGCTTCCATAACCAGCTGAATATGTCCGGATTGAAACTGGAAAGCGTATTTTTGGCTTCCTTCTGATATTTCCGGATTAAAGCCGCACTAAATCCGAGATAGATAAAAGCCTGTAAAAATAAAATAGCTTCGCCAATCATCAACTCGAGCGAATCCGATGAATTGGTTCTCAGGAAAACAAGCTTTTCTTCCCCCGAAGAAAAAAGAAAATCCGAGTTGATTACGTAGCAAAGCAATAAGGGTGCAAAGTGGACAAGATCCACCGCGCGCAGCGGGCGGTTGATGATCGCGTGCCTGCAATACAGGAATAACAAGGCCCCGTAACTGGCGGGCAGAAAAAAACTCCAGCCGATCAAACCGGAAAACATATTTACTTCCGGGATGAGCGTAATAAACGGACCTAAAAAACTTAACGCAAGAAACAGGCACCAAACACCCAGAATTCGGCTGGCGTTGGTATTTTGCGTACCAAAAACCAACAAGCAAGAAAGCAATAAGCCCTGAAAGGCGCCAATCACAAAAAGATATTGCAGCAAAATTGGCATAGTGTCTTTCAGAAGATTTATATCGAGTCGAAGTTTACAGGAGTGCCGAAAAAGGAGTCAGCTTAGGTCATCCTTTTTCGGCAATCCAATTGCGTTCAAGCGCACCTTATCGCCTTGCATCGGTTAAAGTCGCAATATCGCCATCCAATTATTGCGGCGGACATGACATCAACCCATCTCCCGCGTGAAGTTCGTCTATTGTTGATTGGCCGGGGTTTGCGCGCTTTCGTCGATGGCTTCGTGGCCATTCTGTTGCCTGCCTATCTGCTCGAACTGGGTTTTGGCATTTGGCACGTCGGCCTGCTCAGCACTGCAACATTGCTCGGCTCTGCGTTGATGACTCTGGCACTGGGTACCTGGGGGCATCGCATTCATCATCGCCGTCTGTTGTTGGCCGCAGCGATACTGATGGCGTGCACCGGCATGGCTTTCGCGAGCCTGTCTTCGTTCTGGCCTTTATTGCTGGTGGCATTTTTCGGCACACTCAATCCCAGTTCCGGCGATGTCAGTGTCTTTCTGCCGCTGGAACACATGCGCCTGGCGCAAGCATCGACTCTCGAAACGCGTACCACTTTGTTTGCACGTTACAGCCTGACGGGTTCCCTGGTCGCAGCGCTGGGTGCACTTGCCGCAGCTGCACCGGAAGTATTGACGCATATCGGCATCAATACTTTGTCGGCCATGCGTCTGATGTTTCTGTTTTACGCTTTTGTCGGTATCGCGATCTGGTTGTTGTATCGACGACTACCCGCACCAAACATCGAATCGGAAGCGCCTCCGGCACCGTTGGGGCAATCGCGACCGGTCGTGATACGACTGGCGGCACTATTCTCGCTCGACGCCTTCGCCGGCGGACTATTGGTGCAATCACTGTTGGCACTTTGGTTGTTCGAACGTTTCGATTTATCGCTGACTTCGGCGGGTGCATTCTTTTTCTGGACCGGATTGATGTCGGCCTTATCGCAATTGGCTGCTCCTGCGATTGCAAAACGATTCGGTTTGTTGAACACGATGGTGTTTACACATATCCCTTCGAGCCTCGCGCTGATTGCGGCCGCATTTGCACCAACTTTGGAAATGGCAATGGGTTTTCTATTGCTGCGTGCCGCCCTGTCGCAAATGGATGTACCAACGCGTTCGGCCTATGTGATGTCGATGGTAACGCCATCGGAACGTGCCGCCGCCGCGAGCTATACCGCAGTCCCTCGCAGCCTGGCGTCCGCGCTGAGTCCGTCAATCGGTAGCGCCCTACTCGCGACCGGATGGCTGGCAGCACCGTTGATCGCCTGCGGTGTATTGAAGATTGTTTACGATCTTTTGTTGTTGGCGAGTTTCAACAAGAAGAAGCCTGAGGAATAGGAATTTATTGCGAACGGCTTAGGGTGCGCTCAAGCGCACCTTTGCCAGATGTATCTCACGAAGCGAACACAAGCGTCAGATTGCCGCCATTTATCATTTCGACACGAATCAATCACCGAGACATTGGTGCGCCGGGTCGCACCCTATAACTTTTTTCCGCCGCGCGAAAAATCTGACATCAATCCGGAATTTCCGGCTCGACCAATGTCGCAAGCTGAGCCAGGGATTCCTGCCAGCCGAGGTAGCACATCTCGACCGGAATCACTTCGGGTATTCCTTCCTGCACCACGTTTAATTCGGTTCCGCAGATCACCTGCTTCAAAGTGACCGTGACCAGCATTTCACCGGGCAGATTCGGATCGTCGAAGATATCGGTATAGACAATCTTTTCCGACGGCACCAACTCGCGATATGTGCCACCAAACGAATGTCCATTGCCGGTGGTGAAATTCGTGAATGACATCCTGTGGCTGCCGCCCACTTTGGCATCGAGTTCATGAACCTTGCAGGTGAAACCGTAAGGCGGCAACCATTTGGCCATCGCATCGGCATCTAAAAATGCACGATACACACGCTCGGGTTTCGCACGCAGCACACGATGAAATCGAACAGTTCCGGTAGGCATGATTCCCTCTCCTTTCGAATTAATTGATAGGTCGGGCCCAGGCCCGACATAAACAATATCGCAATCTGCATGAAACGTCGGGCCGGGACCCGACTTACGAACGGAGGCCATCCTTGACCGCATCAACGCACCACCTATACTGCTGAAAGTGGATTGAAGCAAGGAGTCGCACGATGAAGCTGCACACGCCTATCGCTGCCTTCCTCACCACTTTTCTGGCGGTCACCCTATCGGTGGCATCTGCCCAGACTGCAACGAAGAAACCGGTCGCAACTACCAAGCCCGTTGTGCGCCTGGCCACACTGGAATGGGAGCCCTACATCGGCACACGGATGCCGGACCAAGGCTATGCAGCAGCACTGGTGCGCGCCGCGTTCGCCGACCAAGGCGTCAAGGTGGAGATCACGTTCTATCCGTGGGCGCGCGCACTGCATCTCGCTCGTACCGGCGAGGTCGACGGGTTGATGCCCGAGTATTTCGATGCCAGCCGCGAAACCGAATTCGAATATTCGGCGCCGTTTCCCGGTGGACCGCTAGTTCTATACAAGCGTCGCGGCGATAAGATTGTCTTCAGCACCGATCCCGTAAAACACCAGGACGCGGCCTTGCGCGCCCTCAAAGCCAAGCGCTTCGGTGTCGTGCGTGGCTACCTCAACACGCCGGTGTTCGACGCGGCGACATACCTGAAGAAAGAAGAAGCCAACGACGACGCCACCAATCTGCGCAAGCTGGTCTACGGTCGCATTGATTTTGCAGTGATTGATCGCCGCGTGGCCGAACATTTGATCCGCACCGATTATCCGCAATTCGCGAACAAGATCGAACCGATGTCGCCGGCGCTGGCGGAGAACTCGTTGTACATCGCCTTTTCGCGCAAGGCGCCACGGATGAAGACGTCGCTGGCGACGTTCAACAAGGGCTTGGCGAGAATGCACGCGGACGGACGACTTGACGCGCTGTATCAGCACTACATTCTTACACCGACGACCGACCGCCGCTGATCGGCACCACCACGGATCGGGCCGACGATTGGCGCTGCAAGTAGTTCATGAATGCCGCGGTATCCATTGGTGCCGCGAACAAGTAGCCCTGCATCAGGTCGCAACCATTGGAAGCCAGTAGATCACGTTGCGCCAGTTCCTCCACGCCTTCGGCCACGACCTCCAGGTCCAGGCTGTGGCCCAGGTTGATGATCGCCTTGACGATCTGGGCATCGCTTGGGTCGCGAAGCACGTCGCGGATGAAACTGATGTCGATCTTGAGTTGGTCGATCGGCAGGCGTTTGAGGTAGCTCAAGCTGGCCAGTCCCGTGCCGAAATCGTCGATGCTGATGCGCACGCCGGACTCGCGTAGGCGCTGCAGGATGCCGATGGCCTGCTCGATGTTCTCGATCAGGGCGGTCTCGGTGATCTCAAGTTCGAGCAGCGAGGCCGGCAGGCCCGCATCGGCCAGCGCCGACGCGACGATCAGGTCGAAACCGCGTTCGCGCAACTGCATCGGCGAGACATTCACCGCGACCCGCGGCGGCGACGGGCACACGCGTCGCCACATCGCGGCATCCTGGCAGGCACGACGCAACAGCCACTCGCCAAGTGCGACGATCTGGCCGCTGCTCTCGGCCAGCGGCACGAACTCGACCGGCGCGATGTTGCCGAGCTCCGGATGGGTCCAGCGCGCTAGCACTTCGACCGCGACTACCTGTCCGTTCTGCGCTCCCACCAGCGGCTGATAGTGCAGGTGGATCTGGTCGCGTTGTGGTGCGACGCGCAGATCTCGGACCAGGCGCTTGCGCAACTGCAGTTCCTTGTCGTGCTCGGCCTGGTAGAACTGTGCATCGGTCAGTTGGTGCTTCTTCGCATACGACAGCGCTCGCTCGGCGTTCTGGATCAGTTGATCGGCGCTGTCCGCATCTTCCGGATAGACGGCGATGCCGATGTCGATGCCGAGATTCAACAGGTTCGGGCCGACGCCCAATGCGGCCTCGAACGCGATATTCAATCTCTTGGCAAGCTTGTCGGCGCGTTCGCGCACATGCGCACCCGACATCAGGAAGGCAAAGGCGTCCTCGGCCAGGCGTGCGGTCAACACAGTGCTGCCGGTGGCGATGAAGTTCAGCCGATGCGCCACCTCTCGCAACACCTGGTCGCCATATTCCACGCCGTACTGCGCGTTGATGTCGCGGAATTCGCGGATGTCGACGATAACGATGGCAAGCGGGGGCACTTGTTCGCCGTCCTGCGTCGCCCCGGTCATGGCATGTGTCGTGTTGGCGAGCAGCAGCGTGCGATTGGCAAGGCCAGTCAGGGTGTCGAAATGTTCAAGCCAGGAGGCCCTCGTTTCGGCTTCTCTTTGCCGTGCGAGGTTCTCGCGGATCGCCGTCAGCAGATCGTTCACCGAGCGCGCCCACAGTCCCAACTCGTCGCGCTCATGGCCAGCGGGCACGTCGAGCCGGATCGATTCCGGCATGTTTGGATCGAAAGACGACAAACCTTCTACCATGCGAACCAACGGACGCGTCAGGAAGTAATGGAAGACTGTCAGTAGCAAGAGCGCGAGCAGTCCCGCGTTCAACATGCCGAGCGCAAGCACCACGCCGGCGCGCGCAAGGAAGGCGCGACCGGGTGGATAGGTATCGAGTTGCAGCCGAAGGCTGCCGACGGTCTCGCCCGACTCCGCCTTCAACTCGATGCGGTAGTCGCGGCGATCGCCGAACAACGCAGCCGTGACAAACCGGAACGGACTCGCGATCGGCTCACGCTTATCGCGTGCCAACACCTCACTATCACCGACCACCAGTTCGGCGGCAAGAACTCCCTCGAAGCGGAGTACGCCATCGAGTACACGTCGTGCGAGGCGATCATCGATGTTGTAAACGGCTTCGGTGGCCGGCTCGCGCATTACGGCGAGGAGGCGCTGAACGCTGTGATCGATCTCGGCGCTTTGCGAACGCGAGTCGAACAGGATCTGGCCTATGTTAAGGACCATGCCGATCGCGCACGCCAGCATCAGCGTGATGCCCATCAGGCGCCATCCCAGGCGTTCCCGGCGAGGCAGATCGCGAACCTGTTCCGACATTACCCCTCCTGGCCGACCAGTGAATCGCAGTAGACACTCATCGGTTCATCAATAAGTGACGCCTTTCAAACTCTACCTGAGACAGTCCCTTGTGACTACTGTGCAGGATCGAGTTTTAGAACATTTCGATATAGTCGAAATATCTGTTTTGGCTTGCTCGCGAGACAAGTAAATTCTTCGCTTCACGCGTTTGTGATCGCATTGCGATGCCAATATACTGACTCTCGACAAGTGATTCGGCAGCGTATTCATGCAGCGGATTCTCACGGCGGGGCTGTGGTGTTTATTGTGGGCGCTCAGCGCAAGTCCGGCTGCCGCGGCACAGCTCGTGCTCGACGACGCAATCAGCATTCACGACGCATGGCCGCATGTGCGGGTGTTGTCGGACCCCGAACGGAACATCGACGCAACCGAAGCACTTCGGCGCCTGGCGGAATTCGCGCCACCGGCTTCGCCGCATGCAGGAATGGGTTTTCGAAATGATGCAGTATGGTTTCATATTCCGGTAACGGTCGCGAGCAATTCGAACGGTCGCTGGGTTCTGGAAATCGACTACGCGCTGTTGAACCGCGCCGATATTTTCGTCGTTCGCGAAGGCCGTGCGGAGAAAGTCGCCACGATGGGCAGCCTGCTGCCGTTCCGCGATCGCCCGCTGGGTTCGCGCACGCCGGCGGTGATACTCGATCTTCCGCCAGGTCAAAACGTCGACCTGTTGTTCCGCGTCGACACACGTAGTTCGGTCATCGTGCCGGTGAAATTTCTGAAGCCGGCCGCGTTCCACTCTCGCGCCAATCACGAGTTCCTTTTGCAAGGCATCCTGATCGCAATCGGCTTGTGCCTGCTGGCCTTCAGTCTGCAAAAGTGGATATCGCTGAAAGACTCGGTGTACGGAAAATATGTGGCAGTGATCGTTTGCCACTTGTTGTTCAACATGCATCTGTTCGGTCTGGGTGCGATCTACTTGTGGACCGACCGACCGTGGATCGAAGTGCATATGGCGGGGCTTTCATTGCTGATGGTCTCCGCCACACTCGCCCTGTTTGTCGAAGCGGTGCTGGCGAACGACTTGCACCCGCGCGCACGCCTGGCCCTGAAGGCGCTTGCCGCCCTCCTCGCGTTGTTCGCGCTGCTGTTCGCGCTGGATTGGATGAACAACCGATGGCTCGGCATCGTCTCTGCATTCTTCGGACTAATGCCCGCGTTGATCGGCTTGCAGGCTGCGATGAAACGGGTACGGCGTGGCGACACGGTCGGTACCTATTTCATCGTAGCCTGGGCCGGTTATTTTTTTACCGGCGTGATTTTGTCGCTGACCATCAACGGCCACATCGGCGTCAATTTCTGGACCTTGCATGCGCTGCAATTCGGCGCAACCTTCGACATGCTGTTGTTTATGCGCATCGTGATCCTGCGCACTGCAGCCGAACACCATTTGGCGCAACAGGCCGTGCGCGAGCGCGACGTGATGAAGTCGCTCGCCAACACCGATTCGCTGACCGCGCTGCATAATCGACGCGGCTTGAACGAGGCACTCGCCGCACTGGTGCCGCACGCGACTCCGGAGCGGATGCTGGTGATTTACATGCTCGATCTCGATGGCTTCAAGCCGGTCAACGACCAATACGGGCACGACATCGGCGACGAATTGCTGATCGCCATCGGCGCCCGTCTAAAAGCGGCCGTGCGAGAACATGACATCGTGGCGCGCGTTGGCGGCGACGAATTCGTGGTCGTTGCGACCGATGTAAAAACCGAAGCACAGGCCATCGAGCTCGGCACCAAGCTGCTGATGATCTTCAAGGAGCCATTCAACCACGGCGCGCACGGCTGCCGTGTCGGCGTAACGATCGGTTATGTGTTGGTGCCAAAAGACGGCACCCAGGTAGCCACCTTGCTGAAGAGCGCCGATGCCGCGATGTATGCCGGCAAACAACAAGGCAAAGGAGTTGTGGTGCGGGGTTTGGTGTAGGGTGCGTTCAGCGCACCTTGCCGGATATATCTCGCAAGATTCATAGGGTGCGTTTCTAACGCACCTTATGGCCTTCAATTTCAAATCCTGGGTGTCCAGAATTTTTTTGGGGAAAGCGGGATCAGCTGGGGCGCTTGATCAACCAGCACGCCTTGGTTACCACAGAGGAGCCCGGCTCGGTGAAATCGGCCAGTATCTTGTAGCTCTGGCCGCCGTCGACGCGCTTCAGCACTTTGCTCCAGCCCGGCTTGCCGATGAACTCGTTGTACGACCAGACCCGATCGTTGACCTGTACCTGTGCAATGGTGACTTCGCCGCGCGATTCGGTTTTCACGCGGGTGCTATCGGCGAAACCGGTCTTGCATACGCCGAAGCCCTGGCCTTCATTGGCATGAGCTGACGTAGCCAGCAGGCAAAGCGCAGCCACTACGGCCGCGAAAAATTGAATACGCATCAAGTAGTCCCCGGTTAGCAGCGATCAACGGCCTGTGCCCGTTGCCGCATTATCGTTATTGTGATGGCATCGACACTTCCCCGCCGAGCGGACCGATTATAGACATGAACGGATGAAAAAAGGGCGGCCTGACTTGACCTTTTTTACTGTGCGCGCAAACGCAGCTTATGGCGTTCTAACATATCGCATTGAGTGTTGCGAATAATCAACGGACATCCGTCAAACCCATCACCGCTGACGCGACATTGACGCTATTCTTCTGAAGCTTTTCTTATAAAACTTTGGTGGATACCGCTGCCCGGAATCCACCTTGCATCAATATACTTTTATTGTGGTTTACCGACTTACTTTTTTGGAAAAAAGTGGGCAGGTTCATTTCATCAGGTATCTTCGCAATTAAATGAACCCGCCTCCTTTTCCCCGCGACCCATTGAAGTATCTCGCCGGCTACCCACAACAGCTGCAGGCGCAGGTGTACGAGCTGATCGAGCAGGGTCGGCTGGGCGCGATGCTGGCCGACAAGTACGGCCAAGCCCACGCCGTGCGCAGCGACGGCCAGCTGCGCGACTACGTCCAGGCGCTCAAAGACCGGCATCTACGAAAATCGGTGCCGCTGGGCAAAGTGATCTACGACAGCAAGCTGCAGGTGATGAAGCACGCGCTCGGCACCCACACTGCGATCTCACGGGTACAGGGCGATAGGCTCAAAGCCAGCCGCGAGATTCGCATCGCTACCGTGTTCCGTGATGCGCCCGCCGAGTTCCTGAAGATGATCGTGGTCCATGAACTGGCGCACCTGAAGGAAGCCGAGCACAACAAGTCGTTCTACCAGCTGTGCACGCATATGGAGCCTGGCTATCACCAGTTGGAGTTCGATTTGCGCCTCTACCTGACTCATCGTGATATTGAGCAGCAATAGCGCCTTAGGTCGGGCATACGACCGCCATGGATGGCGGGAGTGCAAAAAATGCAGGAGCATTTTTTGGCGCCCGGCAACACGCCCGACTTACAGTGTTAAATCTCCGCTGGCGCGCCATCTATTCGGTCATGACAAAAAAAGCAGGTTCATTTGATTATTTAAAAATGAACCTAACCCCTTTTTGTGACGGATCGAGTGCGTTCAACGTTCCCTTTTGGCCTAACAGGAACTGATGAACACTATATCCGGGATCTGCATTCAGGCTTTTTTGACAAATTCGGACTTGAGTTGCATTGCTCCGATACCGTCAATTTTGCAGTCAATATTATGGTCTCCGTCGACAAGGCGAATGCTTCGTACTTTCGTACCGACTTTAACGACTGAGGAAGATCCCTTTACCTTCAAATCCTTGATGACAGTGACACTATCGCCATCACTTAAAACGGTTCCGAATGCATCACGAACGATAAGTACGCTCTCTTGCACCTCGGAAATTTCCGATGCGATCCACTCGTGACTGCATTCGGGACATATGAACATCTCGTTGTCCACATAGGTGAATTCTGAGCCGCATTTCGGGCATTTCGGGAAATCTGTCATCTTTCTGGTTCTCTATATATTCGTTGATCAGGTTGTTTGGTGTCTATTGTAATTCTGAGCCGGACTGACTTCTCAATGCTTAACTGGATTCCGTGAAGAAAGTTCATCGATAAGGTTCAAGCGAATAGCGAGACAATCACGTCGATGTCTACGAGGTACGGACGATTCAAGTCGAGGTTAACTTTTATTTTCCTTTGCTACATGAGGCTGAAAACATAAGTTGTTGAATGCCTACAGCACTCGATCACCTAACATGCGCTTCAGATAATCGACGAGGTCAGCGCGATCGGTTCGATAGACATCAATTGGCCGTTTTCCGCCAAACCGAATCGCCGTATGGAATAGCCAATCTTCGCATTGTTGCGGTTGTCCCATTCGCTGTAAATAAACCGCCAATTCGGGGTCGTTCTCGACCAATGTCTGGTAGACGGCTAGACGGACCTCGTCGCAAGTCTTCTCGGCGGCATCGGCTTTAGCTACTAATTGTTCAAGACTGTCCTGACCCACACACGCGCTCCCGCTATATAAAATAATTCGTCAAACCATCGCTACATGACCACATCGAGTCATGAAGATGGCGTAGGACTTATTTGGTAGTCCAATTAAGTATGCAATGGCCAGCGATGATGTATTATACATCACTTGAGACATCTAATACATTTATAGTAAAGTATACAAGGAAGAAATGCCATGATCACTGCCACACAATTACGTGCAGCACGTGCCTTATTAGGTGTCGATCAAAAGCAGTTGGCGGAATTGTCGGGCGTCTCGCTTCCGACCATTCAACGCATGGAAGCAAGCACGGGCAATGTGCGAGGAGTTGTTGAATCCCTGACCAAGATCGTCGTTGCCTTGGATCGAGCGGGTATCGAACTTATCGGCGAGAACACCCCCAGCCAAGGTAGTGGCCGAGGGGTTCGACTAAAAACACCGCAGTCATCCTGACCGAAAGGGTGCTGCGTGGCGACAAGTGTCGCCAGCACCAACGAGGAATGAAGATGGCTCAGCACAAGAAACAACTGGAACAAAACACAGTAGATATCATTTCCTCGGAACGTCCGCGACGGGTAGTCCGCCTGGCGGAACTCAAACCTGCCGAGGTTGCATTCCTGGGTGAGTTTGAGTCGGAAGCTACGATTCGATCAGTTGCCGATAAGTCGTTATATGTCCAAGTTCTTTGTTGGTCGCGGACAGCACAAGGATGGGCCGCGCTGAACGAGTCCTGGGATTCGATGAAAGCCTATCGGGATGAATCCACACCTTTTGCGAGACCGGCCAAAGGTCCGCCATCACCTCCTTCCTGGGTTTTCGCCGCGGTACCAAAATTGGGCGCGCCCTTTCGAGACAATCCGGCCGAAGAAAGCACGTTGGCGGCATGGATTTCCCGCGCCCAGATTTCGTTTGCGATGGCGATCATCGACAAAAGCAAGAAGGACAGCGAGGATACATATTACCGAGCAGCCGTTCTCGATTGTCTGGGCGGCTATCAGGCGTTTCTTGAGTCGCCGGCATATGAATCGTGTCGTTTAATTATGACGGCAGAACATCCTCAGCAACGACATACACGCCTGATGGAAGCATTCAAAGAGGCCCGTATTCGTCTACAAGCAGAAACCACTTTCGAAACATTGCAAATACAGTCCTGTGACATTGGAAAATATCCGCTACCGTTAGAGCTGGCGAATCTTGCCAGCGCTGCCGTTGCGCGTTACTTGAACTCGCCTTCGATCAGCAATCCAATTTACGATGCGATTCGATTAAAGTTGGTACAAGTACCACGTCGGATTGTAGTGACCGAAGCTTCAAAACGCCGTTGATCATGAAACTTCATATCGTGTCCGACGAGCAAGCAAAAAAACCGTCCGCATTCGAAAATGCTCAAAAAATTGACGAGCTGCGTCAACACATTCCTTCATTCACCTGCATCGTCGGCTGCCATGATTGCTGTGGCCCTGTGACAGCTTCTTCGGAAGAAGTCGCGAGGCTGCCTGTCAAAACAGAAGCCGAACACGAGTCCGCATTGGCTCACTATAATTGCGTGTATCTCGGCAAGCATGGCTGCGAAGTGTATGGCGAACGGCCACTTATCTGTCGTTTGTTTGGCACGACACAACGACTGGCTTGCCCCAATGGCAAGCGACCGGTGTATATGACAAGTCCACGCATTGAAGAGGAAGTGCACGATTTTTTAGTGCAAACACGACAAGTGTTGTTGTGAGTAACATCAACATGCTAAAGGACAACTGTCTAAATCGGGTCGACAATCGGTTATCGAATTGAACTTGCTAAGGATGCCGGATGAACACATCAAACGCAGCCAAACAGTACGCACAATTGTTCGAACCAAAGCTGCTTACCGTACTACGGGAGGGATACGGCTTTGCTGACCTACGTCGGGACGCCGTTGCCGGCCTGACGGTCTCGATCGTCGCGTTGCCTTTGGCGATGGCGCTCGCCATCGCCAGTGGCACGACACCCGAAAAAGGTTTGTACACGGCCATCATTGCTGGCTTCCTGATCTCGGCACTGGGCGGATCGCGCGTGCAGATCGGCGGGCCGACGGCCGCATTCATCCCCGTTGTGTTTGTGGTCATACAGAAGTTTGGGTTCGGCGGTCTGATTTTGTGCACGCTACTGGCCGGATTGATGTTGATCGCCGCAGGTCTGCTACGCCTGGGTACATTGATGAAATACATGCCGCAGCCGGTGATTACCGGCTTCACGGCCGGTATCGCGATTAGCATTTTTTCCAGCCAAATCAAGGATGCGCTCGGCCTGCGTATGGGCGGTGTGCCAGCGGAATTCCTGGAGCGCTGGATGGCTTACGGAAAGCACCTGGCGACGGCGCAGCCGGCGACCATCACGCTTACGGTGCTCGGGTTGGCCGTGATTCTTTCGTTGCGGCGATGGCGACCAAACTGGCCGGGGTTTCTGATCGCGTTGCTGATCTGCACCATCGTGGCAACAGCTCTGGCATTACCTACAGACACTATCGGCAGTCGCTTCGGCAACCTACCGTCATCGCTGCCAGTCTTTGATTTTCCGCGCATTCCTTTCGAGCGTACGGCCGAACTCCTACCGAGTTCCTTCACCATCGCCTTTCTCGCCGGCGTGGAATCTCTACTCTCCGCAGTGGTCGCCGATGGCATGACCGGTAGCCGTCATCGCTCCAACGGCGAACTAGTCGCACAGGGTATCGCCAACGTCGGCTCAGCCCTGTTCGGCGGCCTACCGGCCACAGGCGCGATCGCGCGAACCGCCACCAACATCCGCGCCGGAGGACGTACGCCTTTCGCAGGGATATTGCACGCTGTGTTCCTGCTGATTTTCCTTCTGGTACTGGCGCCGCTGATGCGGTACGTACCCTTGGCGGCGCTTGCCGCTGTGCTTCTGGTCGTCGCTTGGAACATTAGCGAGTACGAGCACTTTCGTCACACATTATCTGCGCCGAAAGGCGACCGACTGGTGCTGTTGCTGACTTTTTTTCTCACCGTGTTCTTCGATCTGACACTGGCCATAGAAATAGGGCTCGTCGTTGCATCTTTCGTTTTCATGTTCCGGATGGCGGATGCGGTCGAGGTCAGCTCGGGCGTCAAGCTCATCGACGAGAACGGCGAACAGAACGCCGATCTCACACAACGTGATCACTTGCCACCCGGTGTCGAGGTCTTCCAGATCAGTGGCCCGTTGTTCTTCGGCGCGGCGAGTCGCCTCGACAACCTGCTAGACCAGTTCCGTGATCCACCCAAAGTATTCATCCTCCGGATGCGACTGGTGCCAATCGTGGATTCCAGCGGCGTGCATGCACTAAAAACCTTGCTTGAGCGTTGCCGTCGCCGAGATATCGTCCTGGTCATTTCGGGATTACAGCCGCAGCCGCATCGCGTGTTCGAGAAAATGAAGCTGCATCCACGCGAAGGCGAGTTGTATTTTGTCGCCGATTTCGAGTCGGCGTTGCAGATCGCAGGCAAGTTAGTAGCCAACTTGCCCGATGTCGATCAGTGATGAGAGCCTGTCTAGCGATCATCAACGTTCATCAAAAGTCATCAACGGTAGTCATCAACGGACACCCATCACGCCAGTCGCTATTCGGCCAATTGCGGACGACCGCATTTCCCTGGAGAACAATGCAGGTGAGCTTCAGATGATTGGTTGGGATTCCAGACTTGCAACCTACCCAAAATTGCGTATGATGATCATCATATGAAACGAACTGCCCACAAATCCTCCAAAGAAATCACTCACGATCGCATCGTCGATGCCGCTGCGCGTGCGATCCGGCGCAGTGGTTATAGCGGCACCGGCGTCGCCGATATCATGAAGGACGCCGGTCTGACGCATGGCGGCTTCTATGCCCATTTCCCGTCACGCGAGGCGATGCTCGCCGAGGCCGCCGACCGGGCTGGCAGTGAAGCAGTGACCATGATGGAGCGCATCGCCGCCAGCCTGCCACCGCAGCAGGCACTCTCTGCGATGATGCAGGCCTATCTTTCGAAGGAACACCTTGAAGGGATCGAAAACGGCTGTGCCATTGCCGCGCTGGGTTCCGAAATGCCGCGCCAAGCCCCCGAAGTAAGGCGTGCCGCCACGCGTCGCATCAAGGAAATGATTGACCTTGTTGCCAGACAGTCACCCGACTGGGGGCAGCCGGGTGCACACGAACAGGCTCTGGTCAGCATCGCGACGATGGTCGGCACACTGGTGCTGGCGCGTGCGGTTGATGACGCCAGGTTATCCGATGCGCTGTGCGAGGCAGCGTTGAAAAAACTCTTACCAAGCCAGCACTAAGCCCGCTTGAAATCAGCGGGCAAACATTCGATCTTTAATATGATGAACATCATATATTTCATTATCTTCCAATCAAACTAAAGGAACTTCCATGAAAACCAATAAACGCATCGCTCTTGTTACGGGCGCCTCCTCAGGTATCGGTGAAGCCACTGCACAGCGGCTCGCAACGGCGGGCTACAAGGTCTACGGCACTAGCAGACGCGGTGCACTGTCGGCGCTGCCGGGCAAGCAATCATTCGAAATGCTGCCACTCGATGTGACCAGTGATGCATCGGTTGAAGCGGCGGTGAATGAAATCATTCGACTGGAAGGCCGCATCGATTTGCTCGTAAACAACGCCGGCTTCGGCGTTGCACCGGGCGGAGCGGAAGAAAGTTCGATCGAGCAGGCCAAGGCAATTTTTGAAACCAACTTCTTCGGTCTTATCCGCATGACGCGTGCCGTCGTGCCGCATATGCGACGCCAGGGAAATGGCCGCATTATCAACATTGGCTCGGTGCTGGGTTTTCTTCCAATGCCATACGGCGCGCTTTACTCTGCAACCAAGCATGCGGTTGAAGGCTATTCGGAATCGCTCGATCACGAATTGCGTACACGCGGCATTCGGGTTTCGGTGATCGAGCCCGCTTACACGAAGACACAATTCGACGCGAATTTTCTGGCGCCGGATTCGAAGCTCGATGAGTATCGCGAAGTTCGCACGCTGCTCGATAAGGTGCTCGCGAAAGTGATGACAAACGCCGATGAACCAAGCGTCGTGGCCGATGTCGTGCTGAAAGCAGCCACGGCTGACAAACCCAAAGTCCGCTACGCTGCTGGTGGACTCGCAAATCGCCTGCGTTTGCTTCGCAGATTTGCGCCAGCGCGATTGCTAGACGCCGGCATTCGAAAAGACCTGCAGCTCGATGCAGTACCGACGACGTCTCTTGCCAATCCTGTCGACGCGTAAGCACATCGGCAAAGCATCGAAGGAGAAAAAATCGTGAAAGCATTCATCATTGATCGTTACAAGAAAAAAGGCGTATTGCGCCTCGGCGAAATGCCGGAACCGGAAGTTCGCGAGCATGATGTTCTGATTGCCATCCACGCGGCCAGTTTGAACCCCTTGGATGCCAAGATCAGGGATGGTGAGTTCAAGGCTATCTTGCCGTATCGCTTGCCATTGATTCCTGGCAACGATGTGGCCGGCGTCGTTGTCCGTGTTGGGTCCAAGGTGCGAGGATTCAAAGCAGGCGACGAAGTGTACGCGCGACCACACAAGGACCGGATCGGCACGCTTGCGGAATATATCGCCATGAATGAAACCGATGTCGCGTTGAAGCCAAAAAATATCACGATGGAAGAGGCTGCTTCGATACCATTGGTGGGATTGACTGCATGGCAAGTATTGATCGAGCGCGCCAATCTGAAAAAGGGGCAAAAAGTCTTGATTCACGCGGGTTCCGGTGGTGTCGGCGCATTTGCCATCCAATTGGCGAAGCACATCGGCGCAACTGTCGCGACGACTACCAGCACGGCGAATATCGATCTGGTCAAAAGCCTCGGTGCTGACGTCGTCATCGACTACAGGAAAGAAGATTTTTCGAAGCTTTTGAATGGCTACGACGTAGTGCTGAATAGCCTCGACAAGGACACGCTCGAAAAATCCCTGAAGGTGTTGAAGCCCGGCGGAAAACTCATTTCGATATCCGGGCCTCCTGATATGGCATTCGCCAAAGAGAACGGATTGAACTGGTTCCTGCAGCAAGTCATGCGCCTGTTGAGTTTCAGCATTCGAAAAAAAGCCAAACGGCATGGCGTCAGCTACTCGTTTGTTTTCATGCGTGCAAATGGCGACCAATTAAGCAAGATCACTTCGCTTGTCGAATCCAATATCATCAAGCCGGTCGTGGATCGGATATTTCCATTCCAGGCAACGAACGAAGCGATGGACTATCTTGAAACCGGCCGTGCAAAAGGCAAGGTCGTTATCAGCATGAGAGCGACCGAGAATGTGCGTCCAAATGCCGCATGAAACTGGAGGAAGAAATGAACTTGATTGCTGATGTCATGAGCCAACTCGACAAGACCGATCTGACGGGTCTGGAACAACTGCGTGCGCTGATGGCATCCGGCCGACGCCCCGGCATTGCGGACTCGCTCGACTTTAATCTCACCGAAGTCGACACTGGTTTTGCCGTGTTCGAAGGTACACCAGGACAGCATGCCTACAATCCGATCGGCATGGTTCACGGAGGTTACGCGGCGACCTTGCTCGATTCGGCTTGCGGCTGTGCAGTGCATTCGAACTTGAAAGCCATGCAGTCCTATACAACGTTGGAACTCAAGGTTGCTTACCACAAAGCGTTGACGAATCAGACCGGCGCACTTCGTGCGGAAGGACGCGTACTCACGATGGGTCGACGCGTGGCGTTTGCCGAGGCAAAGTTGATCGATGCCACTGGTCGGCTTTACGCCTCGGCCACTTCGACACTGCTGGTAATCGAACCATGAGCAGCGGAGGTTTCGTCGCCTTACGTTCCGGTACTGCCGTCTGGGAAGGCGATGGCATCGAAGGCGGCGGTTTTGTTTCGACCGAGAGCGGTGCTCTGCAAGTTCATCCATACGCTGTCGGTAGCCGCTTTAAAAATGCCGCCGGCACGAATCCGGAGGAACTGATTGCGGCAGCACATGCCAGCAGCTTCACGATGTATCTCTCGTTGATATTGGCTGAGGCGGGTTTCACCGTCGAGCGCATGGACACCACAGCGCTATTGACGCTTGAGAAATATCAACATGGTTTTTCTATCTCGAATCTTCATCTGGTTCTCACTGCATCTGTTCCTTTTGCAGACGATGCAACATTTCAATCGCTTGCGATCAGAGCCAAGGAAAATTGCGTGGTGTCCAAGTTGCTGAACGCGGAAATTACATTGAGTGCCAAGCTGGATGAGAAAAGTAATAGCGCATAGGGTGCGTTTCTAACGCACCTTATGACCTTCGCCGACTTGTGTCGATAGGCTGCCCCAGACCCGACCTTTCCGTTGCGCGGCGGTGGTCACGTTGACCACCGCCTGGTCGCCCAAACGATCTCGCAGTTGCTGCAGATACAAGCTACGCGGCATCACCATTTTGCCAGCTGATTCCACGATGCCCGCTGGCTCTTCGGGCGGAAATTTTCCAGGCATCACTTTGCCAACCTGCCCCACGCTCCAGTTCATCGCAAACGGGGGCGCTTGCACGACATACACCTCGTGTTCGGTGTTCCAAAACATTTGCTGTGCGCCGGCCCAGCCATGCCCGGAACCGCTTGCGCGTCGATTCTGTACACGTAGCATGTAGCCTTTGGTGTTGTCGTACAGAGTCCCAGTGGACCAGCGGTGATGCGGACCACTATCGTTGCTGTCGCCCACCGCAAGACAGTCCAGGAACACGTTGGGACCGGGCACCTGCGCGCCAATCACGAACGTGTGGCGACCACCACGGTTGTAGCAACGCTGGGTCAGATTGAAGGCGGAGTTGCCTTCGTAGAGAAACACGTACCTGCGGGCACCTTCGGTTTCGCCGTAGCGCGGATCGAGGTACGCGATGTCCTCGAAAGTATTGAAGTGGGCGCCACTGCGCGTCACAAATCCATGCGACACAAAGCGCACCGTGACGTTGCGGATCCAGGAATCGCGGACTCCGCCAAAACGGATTGCAATGAAGGGACCGGAGTCAGGGGTGCCGTTGGCGGTACCGGTGTCGGGGTCGCCTTCAACACGGAGGTCTTCGATGCCCAGTTGCGTTACGCGTGTGATGTCGGTGCGATACACGCTACCGCCGCCGAAGCGTGCATCGATGGCGTCCACGATTGGGGCATCGAGTGAAAGTGTGTTGCCGTTCAACGCCGTGACAACACGCTCGTAATGCATGGTGTAGTCCTTAACTTGCCAGCCATAACGCGCTGTATCGATGCCTTCGGGTCCGAGCCATGCGGCGTTGGGTTCCCTGACGATGGCGATCGTGTCTCCGACACGGTAGCCCGCCGCGGATTTCACCACGATTCGCATCGCACCCACCGGCACATAGCTCATCACGATCGCAGTCCGCTGCGAATTTTTCGCCACATTCGATACTCGCGATTCGCTGTTGCCGACATCGATGATCTTGCCTTGGCTCACGCTGATGGTGGAACGAAGTACCGTGCCATCTGCACCGCGACCTTCACCGCGTAGCACCACGCCGCCGTTGCGGATGACCAGCGTGTTGTTCAACGTGTAACGACCGCGCCGCAGCAATACCACGCCGCGCAGACCGCGGCTGTCTGCATTCAATTTAGCGACTGCATCGATCGCCGCTTGTATGCGCGTGTAGTCGTCGCCATTCGCGCTTGGCGTGATGATCTGACGCACCGGAATGCTCTTGCGGGTAGGTAAGCCGATGCCACCGCCCATATAACCTGCGCGCGAAAAATCCGGCACGATGTTGCGCGCACTCGTCGCGCCGCGCTCGCTATAAAAACCGTAGTGCAATCGCTCGCCATCGCGACGCAAGGCGACGAGCGGCGCATTCAATTCGCTGTTGATCGGATGCGTGAACAACTCCGAATCACTGCTCGTGCTAAGCACGGCAGTGGTGCTTGGGCCCTCGAACAACAACACGCTGCTCGACGACAGGCCTTCGCCGTCGCAACTGGCCAAAGTGCATAAAAATATCAGTGCAAAGAATCGAGACAAGGTCAAAAAGTGCATGATTGATTTCTGATTCCACTCGGATAAGACGATCATTCTTCATTATCCTGAAACCAAACGTCGCCGTCTTCCGAGGGAACATCAGTTTCATAGGGTGTGTTTCAAACGCACCTTGCCGGATCCTCCCAGCGAAGCAAACACAATCAACAGATTGCCGTCATTTTCATCCGTCGAAAACCCAGGTATCAAGCATTGGTGCGTCATCCTACGACACCGACGGCGAACGCATCGTGCAAATTTATGTTCAACGCAATCCGGAGAAGTTGAGGAGGGTTGTGGATGGGCGGGAGTGGGATTTGGGTTAGGGTCGTGGATTCCGCTGCGCGGGATCCACACTACGTCAATTGATTTTTGATTGCGGCTTACGGCCTTGACTTTATTTTAGGTGTCTTTCCTTGTCGACGCTTGTTACGCGCGACCTTCGGCGCCAGCACAAACGCTAAGGACATAAGCTGATCTCCTGCATTCTCCCGTGTTTGGCTCATTAGCTCGCATAAGCGCTCAAGAAGCCTATTCGCTTCCGCCAAATCTTTTTTATTAACCCAGCCTTTGTTCCGTGCAGCCCAAAGCTGTCGCTGAGATCCTTGGACCGTGACTTCACGAAGCGAAAGTGCATCCTGAAAATCGCGCTCGGCGACCTGTAAGAGGCCTTTGGCGTAAGCACGTAATGCCTGTGTTGCGCCGTCCTTGTCGAGATTGTAGGCCAGCCGGAGTGGCGAGTCCCCTGCTCCGCTAAGTCGGAAGCTACGCTCACTTTCCCCCTGACCGGTAATTTCACTGATCAGTCCAACATCCTTTAAAAGCTGCATGTGGTAGTACAGGCCATCTGCAGGCAGGCCCAACTGCTCAGAAAGAGCCGCGACTGTCGCCTGCCCTCCCAGCGCAGCCATCGTATCGACTAGCTCTTGTCGTACCGATGATGCAAGCACCTTAATACAATGCGGATCATCAATGGCTCTTGTGTCCAAACTCATTCTCGTTCGCTGCTGTGTTGAAATAGTATGCTATATTTTCAACAAAGACGCAAAGTGCGTCCTAAAAAAAGAGCGTAATAATGAGATTTAATAAATCGTTGGGGATGCTGCTAGTGGTCATGAGTGCGTTTCTCCACCCATGTCTGGCAGCGACGAACACCCAAAGCTTCACACCGCAACAAGTGCACCAGGATATTGACTCTATAGTTGCCGGGATTAGGGCGACGCACCCCGATATTTCACACTCAGTCGGCCCCGCTGAGTTTGAGTCTGCCGTCCGCTCATTGCGCAAACGTATCGACAGAGATCTCACTCGGGACGAAGTGTGGAGAGAACTGGCGACACTCAATCCCGTTCTTGCTGACGGACATTTATTCGTCGGTTATTCCAGTTGGCGCGATGAAACTGCTCTTCATCTGAAAGAAGGTGGCGCCCTGTTTCCGTTCGAAGTCGCCGTGAGTGAAAACGGGAAGGTTCACATCGTCGCAGAGCTCGGGGGACAAGCAAGCAAGTCGGTTGGGAACGAAATCGACTCCATTAATGGAATCCGTGCAAGCAAAGTTGTTCGTGAGTTGCTCTCTCGTGTCCATGGTGATACCCCGCGTTTTCGAGCTAAGTTACTGTCCCAACGCTGGTGGTTCTTCTATTGGAAAGTTTACGGCGCACCAAGCACGTATGATCTAAAACTAAAGACAAAGTCGGTCAGCGTTTTGCAAAGGAAGGGAAGCACAGAAAAGCCAGCCGTTCTCGTCGGCGAAGATACATTCGATCATCAATTCCAGTTCGAAGTAAAAGCGGACCGTTCTGCAGTCATGACCATCAACACCTTCTCATGGTCCGATCTCGATGCGTTTTACGAATTCACTCGACGCTCATTTGAGCAGATGAAGGCAGCTGGCACTCAAACTTTGATCATCGATGTTCGTAACAATGGCGGTGGAGACGACGCCATGTGGCTTGAAGGAATGCTGCCCTACTTGGCTGACAAGCCCTATCGCTGGGCATCGCGATATATCAAGAAGGTGGTAAAAGCCGATCCTGCCAAGAACGAACGCTTGGGCGATGTCGTAGAAGGAAATATTGATCGATGGATTGCGCCTGTGCCGGACAACCCACTGCATTTCAGCGGTCAGGTATATGTCTTGGTTGGTCCAGCCACATACTCATCGGCGATACTGTTCGCAAACACGATGCAGGACTTTGGTTTTTCCTTGATTGCTGGAACGGGCGGCAGCGCGAGGAGCAAGCAGAGTGGAGGCGTGCAAAAAATTGCATTATCGAATACTGGGCTCGCATTGTGGACGCCCCGTTTTCTATTAACGCGTCCCTCTGGAAGCGCTGTTCCATATTACTTGGAGCCTGACCTGGAAGTTGAAGACTCTGCATTCAGCCCGAGCATGGCGGTGGATGCCGTTCTGCAAAAGTCCATCGCCAAATCGAGTGCGAAAACCGCTAACGAGCGCCAATAAAAGAAAAATAAAAGGGGTCAGGTTCATTTGATTGCGAAAATGAACCTGCCCCCTTTTTTGCAGGATTGTTCCTTAATGGCCTTGACCCCATCGAACCGGCCTTGCATATTGATAATCAATATGTGTATTATCGAATATCGATACAAAAAAGGACCCTTCGATGACCCGTCTGCCCGCCACCGCCCTGACCCTTAGCCGTCCCGCCATCCTGGTGGCGATAGTGCTGAACCTGATCTACGGCGCCATGCTGATCGCCTTTCTCGTCGCCAGCTTCGTGCTGCCCGAGTGGCCGATGAAACCTCTGGGCTACGACCCGGCGACCATGCACGCCTACCTGCCGCTGGGCCTTCGTGCGATCGAGGTGCTGGGCCTGGTGCTGGTCGGGCTGGTGTACCTGATCCTGCGGCGTCTGCTCGCGATCGTCCACTCGGTGCGCAATGGCGACCCCTTCGTCGTCGAGAATGCGCAACGACTGCAGGCGATCGCGTGGTGTCTGCTGGGGGTCGAGCTGCTGCGCCTCGCCGTGGCCGCGATCGGCGCTGCGGTGGCCATCCACCAGGTCGGCAGCAGTGGATTCTCCCCGGTGCCCTGGCTCGCCATCCTGCTTCTGTTCGTACTGTCCGGGGTGTTCATGCGTGGGGCACACATGCGCGCCGACCTCGAAGGCACGGTCTGACATGGCCATCATCGTGCACCTCGACGAGTTACTGCATGCGCGCCGCATGACGCTGACCGAATTGGCTGCGCGCATCGACCTCACGGTCGCGAACCTGTCGATCCTGAAGACCGGCAAGGCGAAGGCGATCCGTTTTTCCACCCTCGAGGCCATCTGCGCGGCGCTCGAGTGCCAACCCGGCGAGCTGCTCGCCTTCGACGCGTCGTTGCCAACGTCCGACGACTAAGCAAAAACAACCACAAGGAGATCCACATGAACATGCGCATCCTGCGCAGGGCCTGCTTCGCCCTGCTTTTGACCCTCGGCAC
Organism: Arenimonas sp.; assembly: GCA_036676335.1. Classification (GTDB taxonomy): domain Bacteria; phylum Pseudomonadota; class Gammaproteobacteria; order Xanthomonadales; family Xanthomonadaceae; genus Arenimonas. The sequence goes on from JAKFDD010000003.1 coordinate 33,649, forward strand.
CCACGCGACCGCAGGCGAGGCCACGCCTTCGCCCTTCCTCGACGCCAAGCCCTGCTTCAGCCTTAGCTACGACGACTTCATGGCCCGGCTTGCAGGCAAGGGCGATAGTGACGCCGCAAAGATGGCGATGATCGAGAAGAAATTCCCGCGCGCCCAGTACGAGCAAGCCCAGCAGCGCTTCGACTGCAACGCGATTCGCTACGAGAGCGACGGCCTGACCATCCTGGGCTGGATGGTGGCACCGAAGGCTGCGCCGGACGGAAAGAAACTGCCGGTCGTGATCTTAAACCGCGGTGGCAACGGCAGCACCGGCGCGTTGAAGTTCGTGGACCTGTTTAGCCATGCATTTCCGCTCGCCGACCAAGGCTTCCTGGTGCTCGCGAGCCAGTACCGCGGCGTGACCGAAACCGAGCCGGCAAAGTTTGGCGCCGATGAATTCGGCGGCGCCGACGTCAACGACGTGCGCAAGCTGATCGCGCTGGCGCGGCAAGTCCCCGGCGCCGATCCGGACAACATCTTCCTGCTCGGCTTCAGCCGCGGCGTGATGCAAGGCTACCTGGCAGCGCGCAACAGCAACGACATCCGCGCCATGGCGATGGTGAACGGCGTGGTTGACCTGCAGGCCGACCTCGCCTTCCGCCCGGAAATGGAAGCGGTGTATCGCGAGCGCATGCCCGGTTACGGCGAGCGCAAGGAGCAGCTACTGCGCGAGCGCTCCGCACTGGCCTGGGCCGAGGAACTGCCAAAGGCCGCACCGATCCTGCTCATGCATGGCACTGCGGACGAGCGCGTCGCGCCCGAGAACGGACCGAAGATGAAACAGCGACTCGACGCCCTGCAACGCCCGAACCGGCTGATCATGTTCGAGGGCGCGGACCACTTCCTCGATCCGGCGAAAGTGGTCGCCGAGGCGGTGGCCTGGTTCCGCGCCAATTTGCACTAACTAACCTGACCTCTTTTTTATGTGGGTTTGATGGGTGTCCACAATTGTTGCAAGCGGATCTTTAAGCAAACCAGAAAAAAAACGCCCCAATATTCGGGGCGTTTTTTATTGATGTCTTTGTAGGAATTTCCTGAATCGCTTGTCAGGTAATGTGGGGTTGATGGGTGTCCACAATTGTTCCTGTTTTAATGTGGGTTACGGGCTTGGCTCATGGCCTACAGTAAATAACTGGCACCACAGCTGCATCTTTCGATGCATGAGAGAAGGACGAAATAATCCACAGCAATTGCAAGATATTTCCTTTAACAGTCTTCCCGCTGGCGATCTTATTGAACTCAGTAGTAATTTGTCTTTTGGATAGAAAAGAGCAAGCCAAAATACATTTCCTGTGCAACCGATGATCTGCCAGAATTTTTTCAACCTCGCCAACCAGGGCTTTCTGCCTTCCTTTACGACAACGTGAAATTTTTGTTCCGCTATATGTATCTTTCAATTTCGAACCATGTTTAGCAATAAACCTATTCGAGTCAAAAAACATATTTCCTAAATTCTTTATCGCCTGCCCTACTACGTCATGCATATTACTAGCCGACCGGCTAACCTCTCCATGCTTAGAGTGTATAAAGGCAACACAAGAGTCCTTAATGTTAAGTGAAATATGGTCTGCCCACTCATCTCCGAGGTCGTCGCAAAATAAGTACGTATCATTAGCGTGATGCTTCTCGACCGCATCAAAAACAGAGGAGCGATCAAATGATTTACTGGCTGCCGTTACCACCCCTTTCTCAGAAGTCACATTTTTAAGACTTGGAAGCGGAACCATTAATTTCAAAAGATTCTTAATTTCCGCAACTCCAGAAACGTCCTCGAAACACTCCCCCATGAAATACATGAATTTTGGATCAGTGAAACATATGCTGAAAAAGCCATGCTTCGAAATAAACCCTTGAATTAATTCATCCTTACCATTCTTGCGTATATACAGACGACCCAACGTTCTAATTCTAAGCGTTATTGACTTGCTATTTAAAACCAAATGCCCAACATACTTGTTGTGAACCATATTTAGATTTTTAGGATCTATTTCATAAACCTCCTCAAGCTCTTTATATAATTTTTCTATCTTTCCCTTCCGTAACGGTATAGTTCTCCCAAGCTTATTTTTATAAATCAAGACCAAATCATCGTTATCAATTTTGTCCTTTAGTGCACCACATTCAATTAATAGCGCGGCAGGTTTTGATTTACTCAATACGTTACTGAGCTCTACTTTCTTGGCAAAACTATTTAGAAAGTTTTTATCTTTCGGCCGTGCATTTAGTCTTGATATCACCTCGCCAGCCCATAAAGCTACTTGGTCGAGTGAGCGTCTCGCGGATGCCTCATGAACACGTCCAGCGTTCAAACTCATCGTAGTCAAGGATGCGCCGTTTCTGAGCCTAAGAAAGTATGGGATTGACCGTCCTGCAGCATGAGACGAGAGAGCGCCTTTCAAATCCACTGCTTCATATGACCTTGATCGTATCGCCTTATCGGAAACAGTCATGTTTCTAATACTGATCTTCTGAAAATCCACTAAATCATCATCGAATATTGAAGTCAATTTATCCGATGACAAAAGGTCGAAATTCTTTTCAACAGCAGGATAAATATTATCTGAACTTTTTCTAAGCACAACCAAGTGATTTTCAAATTCCAACAACAAGATGAATCCGTAAATTTTATCTTTAAGATCACTTTCTGTTAAGAAATAGACTTGCCGCTCAGTCTTGAAGATTGAAAGAGAATATTTGTAGCTGAAATCCCGATCTATTGCTCTGCGTTCGATACGAAACTCTGAATGAACCAGCTCATTGTCTGCGGCATTACCTGTCGCCGCATCAACAATAGCCTTAATATCCGCAGCGTTAATTTGTTTTTTTGGCACAAAGAATTGGGCGTTTAACGTTAGCGATAATTTATCTTTCAATTCTTTCTCCGGCGTTAAAACTGCTCATTCCTGCTTTAACTTCGTCGTCACACAGGACGGACTGGTGGCCGTGAAACAGTGTCTGTGACTGCCGACATAGGAGGCTTAAGTAGTTCGTCTCTAAAAGAACGCAGTTGATCGCGCATGATGTCTGAGATCGGATGTGTTTCTACAGAGTTCTGAATGGCAAGTCGCATTGCCTCTGACGCAGCTAGACGGAACTCATCATTTGAGCGAAAGATCATAGTGAACAGAAACATGTACAAACCATGCTGCTCTTTCAGTAAAAGCTCAAGTGCAGCGATCCGATCATCTGTGGTTGACATAGAATCCTTCCTATTTCATTAAAGTGTGATTAAATCAAATTGATTGCACTACATGCTCACATACGATTGGCTGCCAACTTCACCTCTGTCACACCACGTACAATCAACAGAATTTCATGCCAGTCAATTTTCGACAATTGATTTTCCTTCGGAATTCTAATAGTGACAGAATCATTCTCTTGCCCTGGCTCACGGGCATCACGAAGAAGCTGCCAGTAGGCTTCACCATCTTCCTCTGAGTACTTTACAAGCATTACAACTTGTAACTTATTACGAAGCATATTGAATGTAGTCGCCCTAAGTACAAGCGACTCAGTTTCACCAGTCGAACTTCGCGCACTTGCTTTGAGCTGCACCAAAAGCTCTAACCCAGTTGCTGCGTTATTCTCAAACATCTCAACTCGCAAGTCGACCCCGTAATCATGCGCAGGCTTTTCGCAGACCCAACTCCTGGGTAGTTGTTGCGTGAAAAACCTATGCGAAGCCTCTTCTAACTGATGGCTTTCTGGTCTTTCTGGGTAATTCGTATTCATTATAAAATCTATCCTAGATTCTTATTAAATTACGATCTCATCGGTATTTTCCGTGCAGAATTTTAATCATAACAACTGATTAAAATTCTATTTTTTTGGGCCTATCAAAAAAATTACTATCTTACCCACCTGTAATGGCGCACAAGCTCAGAAACCTTAGTCTCAAAAATTCGCAAATCTTGTGCAACAGTCTTTTTTAAAAGCCAGCCTGCGTCTTTTCCTGCGAGTTCAAACGCATCAGGTGAATTACTATGCTTTTCGTAAACAGCTAAAAGCGGCGTCCCTTTCCAGTATGTGTTGTCGCCACCCATCAAATCGCGCAGTGCAAACCATTCATCTGGTCGATTTTTGCACCAGCAATAAACTGCGCCCTGCAGGAAATCAATAATCTTATTTTGATCTTCATTTGCAATGCCATTTACGTTGCGGATTTCCGCATCTGTAAGAAGAGTCATGGATTGAAGCTCCTGAAATTTAAATAATTTACTGCCTAGTGCCTTTACTTTGGTGTTGAAGAGCCTTTTTCTGTTCTAAAAAAGCAAAAGGTTTTGATTTTATCTTGAAGACCTGGCAGATACTGTTTTTCAACTCTTCCATGACTGGAAATAAATGAAATCTACGAACTATAAATCGCCTCAATATTGAGTACGGAAGTACGTCAGCCGGCTTAATTTTTTCACGATTAAAATCGAGAATATTTTTTTCCGGAAAATCCGAGAAGTGCTCGAGCTCTGCAATAATACCTATTAATTTCTTTGTGTCACCGTCACTCAGAACAGATGCCAATGTTGGAGCAAGCTCCTCAGATCCCACTGCATTTGCAACTTTAATCAGGGTTCCAACAGTTATCCCTGAAACCATAGACGGAAGGTAAAAATTTAATTCTTCAGCAATATCCTCCCTGTCTCGTTTAGGATTTTCCGCTTTAAGTTGTAATCCTCTAAATTCAAGAATTTCCTTGCCGTGACTTTCAACTGTATCCAATAGAAAGCCTAGTGTTCTTAAACCAAGAGAAACACAAGCAGAGGCCACTTGCCTTTTCTCGTCTTTCTCCATTGAACCAGCATGGTTGCGCAACAACTGACCCAATACTTGAATTGCCTTAAAGGATGCATTCATCGCTAATGCATCGTTTAATTTAGCTTGGAGCCGGTTTCGTGCAGCATTTGTCAGCCCTTCAGCCGCCTCATCTGCAATTACAATATCTGCATTGTAATTTTCAATTTTCTGAGCGCGCGTTCCGTCTACCAAAAACTGTCGTATTACGGGAACAGTAAATTCAGAGGAAATTTTGTGATTACTGAAAAGATCGGCCTCTTCATACTTTTCAAACATCGAGTTAGCGCGTTCAAGTATTAAAGCGGCAATGTTCGGATTTCTCGTAAGATGCGCCAAAAAAAGCAGCACATTAGCCGCTTTCTCAGTATGGATTTCACTTACCAAGTCAACAATGTAAGGCTCTAGATCGACCCAAGAAACTATTGTGGCAAGATGCCGAGCTAAAAAATAATAGTATTGATAAGGATATGTCAGCCTTACAAAATCCTCCTGAAATGACAATACCTCAGCAGACGCCAGCTCTTCCCTAAGTTTTTTTAGATTCAACCCAAGGTCGTATTTTTCGCAGTGATCAAGATGGAAATGCGCATATTCGTTCTCCGTTAGCGAATCAATTCCTGACTTATACATACGCATTGCCAAGTGCGATAAATAAGTCAAAGCCGTATCTAGAGTACAACTTCGCACCCCAGTGCTTAGCGCCTGCGTTATAAGGGACTCGTATAAAAACCCATGCGATCCACTCTTTACCATTGTATTTAGGTCTTGCTCCAACTCGGAACGCTGAAGAATAATTAAAACAAATAGCGGAACTGAAGGTATAAAATTTCTTCCGAGAGTTTCATCCACTATTTTCGAGAACTTCGCTGCCAAAACCTTAACGTCAAAGTCCTCATCATTTTCCTCAGCCCCGATGGATAGCCATTTTTCAATAAGCACCAGCCTATTGCTGTAGCTCATCGGCGCAAGCTCGTATATTTCAGAATCAACAAAACTCTCGTCTTTAAGAAACTCATTCAAGGCGAGCTCCATCCCAGGATGAGAATCAATCATCAAGAAAATTTTTCCGAATGAAGAACGAAGTGCTTTTAGTCCGTCGTAGTACCCTTTTGTAACCTGCAATAAATCAAAGTCATCAATTAAGAGACACTTTTTGTCTTTAGGCAGCTGCCTATATTCGTCACGTGAATCCTTTCCATATAGATCAGTAATGGCCGAATCAATTCTGTCGTCAAGACTCCTCTCCCGCCAAGACGATACGTCAGATGCAGAAAGAAGCAATGGATATAGACCTTGGCGGTTCATACCTACCGACAGCATCTTAGATAATGCCGACTTACCTGACTGCTCACCTCCTCGAATAAGAATAACTGGAGATAGCTCACTGTATTCTTTCAACAATCTCTCAGCACTTAGTTGCCCTCCGTCAAGCACTACTCCGCCAGCTTCTTTGCTCGTAACTGCAGACTTCAACTCCGGCCATACAAATATGTCTGGTAAAGTAATTAAGCCTTTACGCCTATGCGTAAAGGCTGCGCCTGCATCCGATAACTTTTTGAAACCGCCATCTGAGAACGCCAACCCGGATGTTCTCGAACTTGCAGGCCATGCAACAAAGTCAACTGCTCCACCAGTTTCATCTTGGACAAAGCGAGAACCATTGTGAACATATTTTCTTGTCTTAAAACCAGCTTGCTTACAGACTTCAATTGTTTGGAATGCGCTGTTTGATGGGTCTGAGGAGTCTCGAAAAACATGCCCCTTTAAATAATGAATAGTAGAGTTATCGAATAGCTCCGTGACTCTTTGTGACCAATTGATATGCTCATGACCCATGAGAAAAATATCACCTGTTGCCGATGCAAACTGCGCCAACTCACGAGCATTGTCGGGACTTAGCCAATTCAAGGGATGATGCATCACATAAATCACACGATCTGCTTTAACTGATATATCTTCACGCTCTGGCAAGCCTACAAACAGATGACCTTGCTCTTCTACTAACTGCGACATAAGTGCGGAATCAATAAGAAAGTACTGAATCACCAACCCTCCGTCGACTACGCAACTTGAAATCCACGGATTTATTTCAACGAGACTACTTGAAATGGAGCTTCTAAACTCTTTATACGAAGTTAGAACTGATCCAATCTGTGATGCGACACTAGGCGTCATGCCTTTCGGATTTTTCTTGACGGCTTCTAACAGCAGATTTCGCACTGACTGGTCGCCTTCGAAATCACAATCGTGATTCCCAGCAACTGAAACAATACAATCAACCTTGACATCGTTTTGTTTTAACAGTGCTTTTATTTTTTCCAGGAAACGCTTGGCTAATTCGAACTGTGCCTTTTTTCCACTTTGAGTAAAATCTCCTGAAAGAATCACATGAAATGCATCTACATTCATAACAGGTGAAAGTGAAGCAGCAACTACTTGTTCAGCACGCACCAATACATTTTCATCGCTTTCTCGCAAATGTGCATCGGTCAAGTGAATTATCAAAACAGACATTCATATCTCCAATTAATGGCTCGGAAAAATATTTTTTGATGCCTAAATAGCGAACTTGAATATTGACTGATTTAGACGTTATGCATATCAGTTATAACAACGTATTGGTGACACAGCCGTTTTTTTTAAACCAGCTATATTTTTTCCATTTAACCACATCCAAGTCTCTGATCTTGAGATTCACGATTCTTCAGATGTTTTCCTTCGGAGCATCTCACGCCATCTCTACCCTAACGCTCGAAGCGACAATTGTCGGACAGACGCGTATCACTAAATTGAGGTGCGTAGCACCGTAATCCGGGAAATGTTTGATAGCGTGGGTTCTGTCTAGGCTTTGCAAGCTAACTGCGAAAGAGATCGGAGAAAGAGGGATATCACTCGGGCCATCCATGGCCCTCGCCCTCCGGGCGGCTTCGCCGTGCTGATCGGCTATCCTGCCGATCAGTCGAACCCGAGGGATCGCGCGAAAACCTTTTGCACCGCACAAATAAAAAGACCACCCGTTTCGGGGTGGTCTTTTTATTTGTTTGGCGGAGAAAGAGGGATTCGAACCCTCGATGGGAGTTAAAGCCCATACTCCCTTAGCAGGGGAGCCCCTTCGGCCACTCGGGCATCTCTCCGGGTTTGTTGATTTAGACGGTCAAGCCTCTATCAAGTTGCGTAGTTTAGCGGATTGCACCCTATTCGGTAAACCTTAAGTTTCTTCTGGTTTATCTACCGATTTATCCACTGCGTCCTTCGCGCCTGCTTTGTCGACGCGCTGGAATATCTCTTCGCGGTGTACTGCCACGTCTTTGGGTGCGGTGATTCCGATCCGCACTTGGTTACCTTTGACGCCCAGCACCGTTACGGTGACTGAATCACCAATCATCAGGGTTTCTCCCACCCTGCGAGTCAAAATTAGCATGCATCTCCCTCCCGATACGTCCGTATACCGGTCCGCGCTTTGTAGCCACGCGGTTCCCGCTTGTTCAGCTTGAACCGATGTTAGTGCGGGTTTGGCCGAGTTGCAATGAAAAGGCCCGAAAACATCGGCTTTCGGGCCTTTTTATGAACATTTACGGGGTATTTATCAGGCTAAACGCGAGGAAACCCAGTCTTTGACGCCGTTCAGGGCGGCAACCAGGGCCGGGCCGTCGTTGCCGGCGCCCTGGGCGGCATCGGGGCGACCGCCGCCTTTGCCGCCGACTTGGCCGGCGACGTGGGTCAGCAATTCGCCGGCTTTGACTTTGCCCAGTGCGGTGCCCTGCACGGTGGCGATCAATGCTGCTTTTCCATTTTCTGCCGAGGCCAGCACGATGACCGAATCGCCGAGTTTGTTTTTCAGGGCATCGACGGCTTCGCGCAGGCCGGTGGTGTCGAGACCTTCGAGGCGGGCGGCGAGAATTTTCACGCCGTTGATTTCGACGGCGCTGCTGACCAGGTCCAACGCGGCACCGGAGGCGGCTTTTGCCTTGATGGTTTTCAGTTCGCGTTCGAGTTTTTTCTGGTGGTCGAGCAAGGCTTTGAGTTTGTCGATGACATCGTTGCCTTTGGCACCGAGCAGTTCGGCGGCTTCATCGAGTTGTTTTTCCTGTTCGGCGAAATATTGCAATGCGCCGTCGGCAGTGACCGCTTCGATACGACGCACGCCGGCCGCGATGCCGCCTTCGGAAATAATCTTGAATACGCCGATGTCGCCGGTGTGGTGCACGTGGGTGCCGCCGCAAAGTTCGGTCGAGAAATCGCCCATCTTCAACACGCGGACGCGCTCGCCGTATTTTTCGCCGAACAAGGCCATGGCGCCGAATTCAATCGCTTCGTCCATGCCCATGTGGTGCACTTCGGCTTCCGGGTTGCGGCGAATTTCTTCGTTGACCATTTTTTCGACACGCGACAATTCTTCCGGTGTAACGGCCTGGAAATGCGAGAAGTCGAAACGCAGTTTATCCGGCGCGACCAGCGAGCCTTTCTGCGTGACGTGGGTGCCGAGTACGCTGCGTAATGCGGCATGCAACAAATGCGTGGCCGAGTGATTCAGCACGATGGCTTGGCGGCGTTCTTCATTGACACGAGCAGAAACTTTATCGCCGACTTTCAACGCGCCCTTCGTCAGCTTGCCGACATGGCCGTGGAAGATCGCGGAAATCTTGATCGTGTCGCTGACATCGAAATGATCGGAACCCGGATCAAGCAATACGCCGCTGTCACCGCTTTGACCGCCGGACTCGGCGTAGAACGGCGTACGATTCAAAATCACGATGGCATCGTCACCGCTTTCGATCGACTGCACCGGCTTGCCGTCTTTGACCAGCGCGACGACTTTGCAGCTGTCTTCCTCGAGGGTTTCGTAACCGAGGAATTCGGTCGCGTGCAAAGACGCGACGAGCTCGGCCGGCAAACCGGTTTGACCGGCGAACTTGCCCGCCGAACGTGCGCGGGTGCGCTGTTCTTCCATCAGGGTTTCGTAGGTTTCGTTGGCGTTCTCGGCCAGCGTCGCGTTTTTCTCGCGCAGGATGTCGATGATCAAATCCGGCGGGCAACCGTAGGTATCGTGCATCTGGAACAGTTGTTCGCCATCGAGTTTATTGCCGCTGGCTTTCAGGGAATTTTCCAGACGCTGCATGCCGGCATCGAGTGTCGATGCGAATGCGGCTTCTTCGGCTTTCAGGGCTTGTTCGATCAGCGCCTGTTTCGATTTCAATTCCGGATAGGCGTCGCTCATCATTTCGACCAGCGGTTGCACCATGCGCCAGAACTGGCCTTCGGCATTCAATGCGCCGAGTTTCCAGATATTGCGAACGGCGCGACGGATGATCCGGCGCAGCACATAACCGCGACCTTCGTTCGAAGGCAGAATGCCGTCGACGATCAGGAATGAACAGGCGCGAATATGATCGGAGATCACGCGCAGCGATTTGTTTTCCAGATCGGTGGTGTCGGTCAGTTTTGCAGCGGCCTTGATCAGGTGCTGGAACAAATCGATTTCATAATTGGAATGCACGTGCTGCAGCACCGCGGCAACGCGTTCCAGGCCCATGCCGGTATCGACGCAAGGCGCAGGCAACGGCAACAGTGTGCCGTCGGGCTGACGGTCGAACTGCATGAACACGTTGTTCCAGATTTCAATGAAGCGATCGCCGTCTTCATCCGGCGAACCCGGAGGGCCGCCAGGAATATGCGCGCCGTGATCGTAGAAAATTTCGGTGCAAGGACCGCAAGGACCGGTATCGGCCATTTGCCAGAAGTTGTCGCTGGCGAACGGTGCGCCCTTGTTGTCGCCGATGCGGATAATGCGTTCCGGCGGCAGGCCAACGACTTTGTTCCAGATCTCGAAAGCTTCGTCGTCGGTGTGGTAAATCGTGACCAGCAATTTTTCTTTCGGCAGTTGCCAGACGCCGGTCAGCAATTCCCAGGCGTAAACGATCGCGTCGTGCTTGAAGTAATCGCCAAAGCTGAAATTACCGAGCATTTCAAAAAAGGTGTGGTGACGTGCGGTGTAACCGACTTGATCCAGATCGTTGTGCTTGCCGCCGGCACGCACGCAACGCTGCGAGGACACCGCGCGCTTGTAGCTGCGCTTGTCCGCACCCAGAAATACATCCTTGAATTGCACCATGCCTGCGTTGGTGAACAACAGGGTCGGATCATTGCCGGGCACCAGCGGGCTGGACGCAACAATGGTGTGGCCTTTGGATTCGAAGAATTTCAAAAACGATTGGCGGATGTCGGAGGTGGAAACGGGGGCGGGCTGGGTCATGGGGTTTATCAACTAGGTTCGTAAGTTTTAAGGTTAAGTTTTTCTTGTAGTGTTTTTATTTCAACGCGAGATGCGCGATATAGCCGGAGCGGGTTTCACCGACGGCTTTCGCTGCGTCATCAAGGCGTTTCAAAACACGGCGAGGCAAGGTGATGTTGACGCGCTCGATGCGGTCATCCAGCAAAGCCGGATCAATGGTGATCACAGCCCAAATCCATTTCGCGTATTTCGGATCTTTCTGCAGCTCGGACAATTCCGATGGTTGCGGAATATTCAAACCGCGATCCATCTGGGTATCAATCCACGCAGCCGCCGCGATTTCCGCATTGGAAATCGCTTCTTCCAGAGTGTCGCCGGCAGAAAAACAGCCTTCCATGTCGGGCACGACAACGCCGAACGCGGTTTTATTACTGCCAGGTTCTATAACGATGGGATAACGCACGTTTATTCCTTGATGCCAGCCTGCTTTCGAATTGCGGCGACAAGTCCAATGCCAAGTTCTTTTTTGGGGTGTGGAATAACGACAATTCCTGTTCGCTCTGGATGAGTGAACACATGGTGTGAACCGCGAATACGATTCAGAACCCAACCCTGCTTTTTGATCTCTTGAATTAGCTTATCGCTTCTCATGTGTATGATACACACTGAGAAAATGGATTCAAGGTTTTCGGCATTTTATCGTCCTGATTTAGGCCAGAAGCGTCGGGCCCGAGGGCCCTCCTACGAGAGCGTATTAATCGTCGAGGACGTGGTTGCTTAGCTTGGTCGCGGCGAAGGCGGTTTTTTGATCGAAGCCCCGGCGCAATAGGAAGTCGGTGGCTTTGCGGCGAACGGCCTGATCGGCCAGGTCTTTGTTGCCGTATTTGCGGGAAATCAATTCGAGTGCCGTTGCGGCCCAATCGGTTTCGATGATTTCCATTGCGTTGTCGATGTCGTCACGGCTCAGGCCGTGGGTGCCGAGTTCGGCACGGATGCGGGTTGGGCCATAACCGGCGGAAACCCGGGAGCGCGCCAGCACTTCGGCGAAGCGCGCATCGTTTTGAAAATCCTGCTTGTTCAACTTGTCCAGAGCGGTATCGGCGTCTTCACGCTCGATACCCTTGGCTTTCAGCTTGCGGCCAAGTTCCTTGCGCGAGTGCTCCCGCCTGACCAGCAAGGCGAGGGCTCGCTGGTAGGCGGAAGGTTCTTCTCGCTGTCTTGCCATAAGAACTTCTTAAGCTTCTGTTGCTTCTTCGCTGTCTTTTTTCGGCACGATCTTCGGTGCCAGTTTTTCCCGAATCTTGGCTTCGAGTTCGATCGCCATTTTCGGATTGTCTTTCAGGTACTGACGAGCATTTTCCTTGCCTTGGCCAATACGCTCACCAAGTGCCGAGTACCAGGCGCCGGCTTTTTCTACGCATTTGGCATCCACGCCGAGGTCAATGATTTCGCCTTCGCGAGAAATACCTTCGCCGTACAAAATTTCGGTAACGATTTGTTTGAACGGAGGCGCCATTTTATTTTTGACGACCTTGATCTTGGTTTCGTTACCAATGATTTCATCGCCCTTCTTGACCGAACCGATGCGGCGGATATCCAGACGCACCGAGGCGTAGAATTTCAGCGCGTTACCACCAGTGGTGGTTTCAGGATTTTGACCGGGCATCATCATGCCGATCTTCATGCGCAATTGGTTGATGAAGATCACCATGCAGTTGCTGCGTTTGATGTTACCGGCGAGCTTACGCAGCGCCTGACTCATCAAACGGGCTTGTAGGCCAACTTGCAGTTCGCCCATTTCACCTTCGATTTCGGCGCGCGGCGTCAATGCAGCAACGGAGTCGACGACCACGATATCCACGGCATTCGAGCGCACCAGCATGTCGACGATTTCCAGCGCTTGTTCGCCGGTGTCTGGCTGCGACACCAGCAAGTCGTCGACTTTCACGCCGAGCTTGGAAGCGTAGTTTGGATCCAGTGCATGTTCGGCGTCGACGAAAGCTGCGGTGCCGCCGGCTTTCTGGCATTGCGCAATCACTTGCAGGGTCAGCGTGGTTTTACCGGAAGATTCCGGTCCGTAGATTTCAATCACGCGGCCTTTTGGCAAGCCGCCTATGCCAAGCGCCATATCGAGCATCAACGAACCGGTGCTGATCACGTCGGCAGCTTCAATGGCTTTGTCGCCCATGATCATCACGGTGCCTTTGCCGAATTGTTTTTCAATTTGGCTCAGAGCGGCGGTCAGTGCGCGTTTCTTGTTTTCATCGATTGCCATGACGGTATTCCTTAGGTGTTTAGTATTTGGTGTAAAGAAGTGTATTTCGCACTTGTCGCATAAGCTGAGACAGGCTCGAAATCAATTTGCCATATGTAAAATTTATTGAAGTCAGCGTTATTTCCGATTCAGTGTCAGGCTTTTCTGCCTTGCTCTGTAGGGAGATATAACGTTTGATTATTTCTTTTTAGTTCCATATGGAGATTGATTCGTAGGCTTGAGTGAAATGTTTTCCTCTGAAGCTTTCTTACTTATAGCGTCGGGGGTTCTACCTAACTTCAGCGCAGCAATTCTCGTTGGAGTATTTTGCTCTGCAAGCTTTTCCAGCTTTTGCACATCTTTTTGATTCCATTGCTTACCGTGATTTCCTGGCTTCTTAGTCATGGCAATAGCCTCTAGATGGGTTAAATACAAATAAACGCTCTTCATCGTGATGACCGAATCAAACCGCAATACAAACCTTCGATCGCGAAATCCTGATCGGGGCGTATTTCAATCGGTGCGAAATCGGGATTGCGCGGCAATAAACGGATGCCGTTCTTGCCGATCTTCAAGCGCTTGATCGTGATTTCGTCATCGATACGCGCCACGACAATCTGGTCGGACTTCGCTTCATTGGTACGGTGGATACCGACCAGGTCACCATCGAAAATACCGTCGTCGCGCATCGAATCGCCCTGCACTCTCAATAAGTAATCAGGCGATGGATAAAAGAACACGCGATCAAGCAGCACATAGTCTTCGCCGGTGATATCGGCGCCAATCGGCAAACCCGCTGCAACGCGACCGAGAACCGGAAGGCGCAATGCATTGTCGTCCAAGGTTTTGGAAGGCATCGCCACTTCAACGTCTTCCGCAGACTCCATTGGTTCCGGATGGCATAAGCGAATACTGCGAGCCTGACCCGGCAGGCGACGGATGTAACCGGCCTGTTCCAGAATATCGAGATGGTATTGGGCAGCGCGGACGCCACGGAAGCCGAAGGCATTGGCGATTTCAGTCTGCGAGGGTGAACCGCCGTCTTGCTCGATACGCTCGGCAATGAAGTTCAAAATCGCTTGCTGGTTTTCGGTGATATCCATTAGTAGTAATACTACTAACAAAAATATCAGTGTCAAGCTTTAATCCGGAAAATCCATTATTTCCAGTAATTTCATACGGTTAGCGACAACCTAGCTGGGCGCGCTTGCCCTCGAGCTGCAAAATGCCCTGCACGCCGTCGGTTTCATTCTGGCGATTCGCAGCGACCTTGGTTTCGATATTGGCGATTTCTTTTTGCAATCGCTGGCATTCGCTCAACGCGATATTCCGGGCATGAGCGACTCCGCCAATACCGGGGCCGTTTCTGCGGCCGCTAGGGCTATCGTTGTCATCATCGATGATAGTGGCGACGGCTAAACCATTCGAAACCGTCGCCGCCACAGGATTGCTCAAGCGCACACCGAAGACTTCATTCGATTCAGTAACGCGATCGCCCATTATTTTTACGGAAAAATTCGCACTGCTTTGCCCGGACGGAATGGTATGCCCCACTTGTTGCGAGACCGCGTAATCCTTGCCTGCCAATGCCGCGTTGCCATACGAATCCAATGACGAAGTTGCGACATCGAAACTCACACCGCTCGCTGGTGCAGCGCCTGACAAATTGATCGTGAAATTGGCAAGCCTGACTCCGGAATTACCCTCGGTAACCGATACATTATTTATCGACAGGGAAAGCGGCGTGGTTACCTGGATATTCCAGGTACGCGAATGCACCATGTAGCTGCCTGCCATTTCCGCTTTCACCAACGATGAATTATCGGTAACGCGTAATTCAAGACTTCGCGATGTCGGCGTCGATGTCAGTTGCTGGAAATTAAAATTACTGCTGGTCGCGCCATTCACTGCCACACCATCCAGATACCATTGCATCGTTACCGTATCGGGCGAAGGTCGCAAAACCGTTGCACTGAAATTCTGGACATTGCCTACGTTATAGGCAACGTTGCTTGCAGCTGACGGCACTTCGCTGCCAGGTTCGATTAAATCAATACCGGCCGATGGCGTGCCGAAACCGCCACGATAAAGTTTGAGCACATAAGCCTGCGAACAGATCGAACAAAACTGTGCGCCCAGACTTCGCATGCCGCAACTATTGGCGGGCCGGTACATTCCTGTCGAAAGATATTGCGCGCCTTCGAACAAACCGATGCCTGCAGTGCCCGCTGGCGTGGGAATCGGTGTCGTCGGTCCGATCCAGCTTTTCCATTTGATCAATGACGGTGCCGTTTGATCGGTGACATTTGCACGACATGCCGGCCCGTTGATATCGCTGCAGGCCGGATAACCGGGATACGGCGTGGTGTATTCGTCCGCGAGATTGTGGAAAGTATGACCGTACTCGTGGATGACGATAAGTTTTGCATTGGTGTTTGTCGTGGTCACCGCAATGCTGCCGCCGGAACCGCCATAAACGGCATCATTCAATATCACCACCAACTGGTCCCAATCCGGGAATGCGCTTGCAGCAGTATAAATTTTCGAACTATTGATCGTTACCAGACGGTGGATTTGCGAAGTGCAAAACTTGCCATCGAAAGCGGTGCTGACAAAGGTGCCTGCGCCTGCCGCTTTCGGGTCACTTTGCGCTGCCGTATCTGCGCAACAGCTCGAGCTTGTACAACCGGCCAGATAAGGCGGATGGTCGACACCCGATTGTGCAGATGCATTAAATGTCGTTGTCCAATTGACCATATTTGCATATTGATTGTAAGGCGAATAATTAAACATCGCCGTCCGCAAATTTTCGGCATCGGCATTGAACAATGCCTGCTCTGCGCTGGTGTAACCATCGCCCAGTACGAGAATATCGACACGATTCGATGAATTGACGAATGCCTTGGTCGTCGATTTCACTTCGGTATTAGCCAGAGCGAGACGCGAAGCATTCGCCGCCACATGTTGCACATCGAGTTCCGACTGCACGCCCATGTAATTCAGTTTGATGCGCGTGCCGGCATTTGATGGAATCCGCAAGGCAAACGATCGTTCTGCCATTTCGACTTGATATGCCTTGATCGCGCCATCGACACCGTTGGCTGCAAACTCGCCTCTTACAAAACGCGGTACTTCGGCAATTTCGCTCCAGCCCTTGCCTGTGACGACAAGGTGATCGGCATCATGCGGTGTCGACTTCAATACCGTGTTCGAAATCGACCGTTCGCTGGAAAAATTTACCGCGCGATAAAACACCGGAGTGGCTTTACCGCTGTCGTCCAGAGTAACGACGATGTAGTGCCCGGGGGCAGCAAAAGAAACCGTGCTGCAGAGCACGGTTAGCAATGCGAAGAATTTGATCAATGCCTTTCTCATGGCCGAATATTACTACTACAAAAGGGCCCCGTGGCGTGACGGGCTTCATCCATGTGAAAAGATTTCCTGCCTCCTTACGACGCTTCAGTTAATATCACGACCATGAAGAAATACATGATGTTACCCAATGTGCAGTTGTTGCTGGCCTTGGTCGCGCTGATCGTGCTTTACCCGTTTCTTGAACGCTTGCAGTCTGGCCGCGTAGCCGTGATTGCCTTCGACTGGGCGATTCTGGCGCTCGCGTTGCGCTCGGCCAAATCGACCGGCGTGCAGACAAACCTTGGTTATGCCTTACTGATACCGACGATTCTTCTTCAAGCCACAGGTGCACTCACCGGCGAGGGTGGCATCTACGTTATTGTGTTGGTGTTTCAGGCAGCCTTGCACGCATTCGTTATCGTCTGTCTGTTTCGCTACGTCCTCAGCGATGAAGTCATGACGCTGGACGAATTGTTTGCCGCCGCATCGATGTACGCCATGCTGGCATTCGTTTTCGCTTACCTGTATTCGATTGTCGAATATTTCTCGCCGGGCTCTTTCTACATCAACAGCAGTAATAATCCGGACGGCGTATTCAGCTGGTTTGAAATGTTGTATTTCAGCTTTACCTGCCTGACCAGCGTCGGCTTTGGCGAAATTACTCCGGTTAGTGACCACGCACGATCACTCGTCATGATTCAACAATTGATCGGTGTGTTGTATCTGGCGATCGTGATTTCGAGATTGATTTCGATGCAAGCGAGACGAAACAGGTGATTGGATAAAACGCCTTATTGCACCTTCATCGAATCAGCCTTCAGCCGGGAACGGGCTTCGGAAATATCTTTCGGCAACTGTCTTTCACAAAAATTACCTAGCTTATCGAGCTCGCGCAATTCGAGCTCCGATTTCGTTTTTTCGTACGCGGTACGTTGCATTGTTTTCTTTTCAATTCGCGGCAATGCGAAATAAATATCTTCCATTTCGCCCACTTCGGTAGGCAGCACGAATTTTCCGGTCTCTTTCAACTTGCGAATCGAGTCGGCGCGTGCTTTTTTTAGCCGGATGACTTCAGCCAGGTATTTTTCTATTTCGGCGGAATAATCCTTATTGTGGCTTTTGCAGACGTCGTTGCCAGCATGCATTCTGGAATAATCAGTCAAAATGCCGTTCGCCAAGTCGGATTCGAATTCGAAGTTCTTGTCGACGGGTTCGCACTTGCATTCGGCAGGCAAGCCGCTCCCGCTGCTCCAACGCAAATATATGGCGCAACCTCCCGTCTTGGTTGCAATTAGATCGATCATGAATTTATTTTCGAGAAGCACCTTATCGGCCGACGAACCTCTAGGCACGATTTCGAGGGTAGGCGCGCTTACAAAGTGGTTTTCCGGAATTATGAAATCATACATTCCGTACTTTTCATTCTTCTTGTACCAACTGACTTGGCTTGCCGATCGCGTTGAAAGCGCATCTCGGCAGACCGGAGTATCCGTAGTCAGTTTTCCCAATGGCTGCTTTGGATACAAAGCCAGCATCTCCCTTGCCTGCTTCACATGAACGCTATTGGGATAATTCAGTAAAAAACTATGCACGGAGCCGATATCGTTGGACTCCAAGACATATTTCCAACGACTTTCTTCATCGAGCAAATCGCCGCCCAATGCGGCATTGCCACCGAGAAAAAACAGGAACCCGATCGAAAGAAAGAACTTTATTTTCATGATGTTTTTTATCTAATCGCTTTGTTGTTTTAATCGTGTGCAAGCAGCTTCAGGACACCCAGCAATGCCTCGGCCACGGTATGCCGGCGTACGGCTTCGCGATCGCCATCAAAATGGAAAACTTTCGCAATCGGATAACCGCCGCGACGTTTCCAGGCGATCCAGACGGTGCCAACCGGCTTGTCATCGGTGCCACCGGTAGGGCCGGCAATGCCGGTCACGGCGACTGACACACTCGCACCCGAGGTAATCATCGCGCCGGATACCATTTCGATCACGGTTTCCTGGCTAACGGCACCATGCAGCATCAAGGTTTCCGGGCGCACGCCCAGCAAAGCCTGTTTGGCTTCATAGCTATAAGCCGCCATACCGGCTTCAAACCAATCCGAGCAGCCGGGAATATCGGTAATCATTTTGGCAATCCAGCCACCAGTGCAACTTTCCGCAGTGACCAGGCTTAAATGCGCTGCTTTCAATGCACTGCCGACCTGTTCAGCCAGGGCATGCAGCTGGTTGTCGTCGTAAGCAATATTTTCGTTGGCGATATCGTTCATTCCATTAGAATAGTGGGCCTTGCCGATGAAAGCCATGATGAAGCCGTGGATTTAAGCCAACACACGCCGCTGATGCGGCAATTTTTTACTGCGAAAGCTGAATATCCCGACATTCTGCTGTTCTTCCGCATGGGCGATTTCTACGAATTGTTTTACGACGATGCCCGCAAAGCCGCGAAACTGCTGGACATCACGCTGACCCAGCGCGGCAATTCGGCCGGCCAGCCGATTGCGATGTGCGGCGTCCCCTATCACGCCGCCGAAGGTTATCTGGCGAGACTGGTTGCGCTGGGCGAATCGGTCGCGATCTGCGAACAAATCGGCGATCCGGCGCTGGCAAAAGGTCTGGTTGAACGCAAAGTCGTTCGCATCGTCACGCCGGGCACCGTCACCGACGAAGCGATGCTGCAGGAGCGTCGTGATAGTTTGTTGCTATCCGTTTCGCGCGGAAAGCATGGCTTCGGTTTGGCCTGGGCGGATTTATCGGCCGGACGTTTCTTGGTAAACGAAGTCGCGAATGAAGATGCGCTGCAGGCGGAACTTGCACGTCTGGATCCGGCAGAAATTTTGATTCCGGATGAAGATGGCCTACCGGTTTTTTTGCAAGGCATGACTGGCGTTCGTCGCCGTGCGCCGTGGTTATTCGATAGCGAAACCTGCCGTCGTCAATTGCTGCGTTTTTTTTCGCTGCATGATTTGACCGGTTTCGGTATCGAGACGATGCCATTGGCGATTGGCGCTGCCGGTGCATTATTGGCTTACGTCGAAGAGACCCAGAAGCAACGTTTGCCACATTTGTCGAACATCGTGCTGGAATCATCCGACGACAGTATCGCGATGAACGCCGCAACTCGCCGTCATCTCGAACTGGATTCGCGAACCGATGGTCGTATCGAACACACCTTGCTTGGCGTGCTGGATTCAACCGTCACGCCGATGGCAGGACGCTTGTTGCGGCGCTGGTTGCATCGCCCTTTGCAAAATCGTGCTGTCGTCAGTGAACGTTTGCATGCGGTAAAAACCCTGATCGAAAACCGCAGCGAGCAAAGCCTGCGCGAACAATTTCGTGCACTCGGCGACATCGAACGGATTCTTGCGCGGGTTGCGCTGCGTTCGGCTCGACCGCGTGACTTGAGCACGCTGCGCGACGCGCTGCTTAGTTTGCCGGGTTTACGTGAAACGCTTGCACCGCTTGATTCTCCACGTCTGAAAATTTTATTGCTCGAATGCGGTCAACACGATGCGCAGGCAGAATTATTGAAGTCAGCCATTCAAACGCAACCGCCGGTGCTGTTGCGCGATGGCGGCGTGATTGCGAATGGCTACGATGCGGAGCTCGACGAATTTCGCGAACTGGCGACCAATGCCGACCAATTCCTGATCGATCTGGAAATTCGCGAAAAAGCCGAGACCGGCATTCCGACCTTGAAAGTCGGTTACAACCGCGTGCACGGTTATTACATCGAAATCAGCAAGGGCCAATCAGTCAAAGCGCCGACACACTACACGCGTCGGCAAACACTGACCGGCGCCGAACGCTATATCACCGAAGAACTGAAAAACTTCGAAGATAAAGTGTTGTCGGCGAAAGATCGCTCGTTGTCGCGCGAGAAATTCCTGTACGAGGGATTGCTCGATGCCTTGAATGAAAATCTCGAATCGCTGAAGCGCTGTGCCGCGGCATTAAGCGAACTCGATGTGCTTGCTTGTTTCGCCGAACGCGCACAGGCACTCGATTGGGCCTGCCCGGAATTATCGGATGTACCCGGCATTCATATCGAACGCGGTCGTCATCCGGTCGTCGAAGCGGTACGCAGCGAACCGTTCGAACCCAATGATCTGCAGCTCGTCGAGAATCGTCGCATGTTGATAATTACCGGCCCGAACATGGGCGGCAAATCGACTTACATGCGACAAAACGCATTGATCGTTTTGCTCGCGCATATCGGCAGTTACGTACCGGCGAGCGCAGCGGTGATCGGTCCGATTGATCGCATCCTGACCCGCATCGGCGCCGGCGACGACCTGGCAAAAGGGCAATCGACCTTCATGGTGGAAATGTCGGAAACCAGTTACATCCTGCATCACGCGACGAAAAATTCACTCGTGTTGATGGATGAAATTGGCCGCGGCACTTCAACCTATGACGGTTTATCGTTGGCAGAAGCCTGCGCGCAACATCTGGCCGAACAAAATCGCGCTTACACATTATTCGCCACTCATTATTTCGAACTCACTGCGCTGGCCGAAGCCGGTAGCGGCATTGCGAATGTGCATCTGGATGCAATCGAACACGGCGATAAATTGGTGTTCATGCATGCGGTCAAAGATGGCCCGGCCAATCGCAGTTTCGGCTTGCAGGTCGCCGCACTCGCCGGTTTGCCGCGCAGCGTTATTTCGCATGCAAAACGCACGCTGGCTGAACTGGAAGCACGTCCTTCGCACGCGAGCGAAATGTCGCCTGTCACATTGGAACAACCGCAACAAATGGGTTTGTTTGTTAAACCATCGCCGATTGCAGACGCCTTGGCCGCGATTGATCCCGATGAACTGACGCCGAAACAAGCGCTGGAAGCGCTGTATCGCCTTAAACTGTTGAGTTAGTTTATTTGTTTGATTCCAGCTCAAAGTGCATCGTCTTCCCGACGAAAATCGGGATCCAGAAGCATGAGACGAAGTAAGCTCTAAATGACGACCTTGCATTTCACTTCTGGGCCCCGACTTTCGTCGGGGCGATGTTTTTTCGATAGTTAATACCTATCGAATTAGTAAAATCATTCAATTTTACTAATGGAAATATGTGGCCTATCTTGTCCTGGCACCCTTCTTGAGGTATCGCCATGAGCAAGACGCCACAACTCACCACTACAGCCGGCAACCCTGTCGGCGACAATCAAAATTCCCTAAGTGCCGGCCCTCGCGGTCCATTGTTATTGCAAGACGTGCACCTGGTCGAAAAACTCGCGCATCAAAATCGCGAACGAATTCCGGAACGCGTCGTCCATGCCAAAGGCTGGGGCGCATTCGGCACCTTCACGGTCACGCACGATATTTCCAGATTCACCAAGGCCAGATTATTCAATGCGATCGGCAAGAAAACCGATGTCGTGATGCGCTTCTCCACCGTTGCCGGCGAGCTAGGCGCGGCCGATGCCGAACGCGATGTGCGCGGTTTCTCGATCAAGTTCTATACCGAAGAAGGCAATTGGGATGTGGTCGGCAACAACACGCCGGTTTTCTTCGTCCGCGATCCGCTGAAATTCCCGGACTTCATTCGCACGCAAAAGCGTCACCCTAAATCGAATCTGCGCTCGCCAACTGCGATGTGGGACTTCTGGTCCTTGTCGCCGGAAAGCCTGCATCAAGTTACCACCTTGTTTTCCGATAGAGGATTACCGACCGATGTCCGTCATATCAATGGTTATGGATCACATACGTTTAGTTTCATCAACGATAAAAATGAGCGTGTATGGGTGAAGTTTCACTTCAAGACCCTGCAAGGCCACAAGCACTGGACCAATGAAGAAGCCGCGGAAGTCGTTGGTCGTACCCGCGAATCCACGCAGGAAGATCTGTTCAACGCACTGGATAAAGGCGACTTCCCGAGATGGAAAATGCAGGTGCAGATCATGACCGATGCGCAGGCAGACGAATGGTCGAATCGCACCGGCTGGAATCCGTTTGATCTGACCAAAGTCTGGCCACACGGCGATTTTCCGCTGCACGATGTCGGCATTCTCGAATTGAATCGCAATGCAGAGAATTATTTCGCCGAAATAGAGCAAGCCGCGTTTTCGCCATCGAATGTGATTCCGGGTGTCGGCTTCTCGCCCGATAAAATGTTGCAGGCACGAATTTTCTCGTATGCTGATGCCCATCGTTATCGCCTTGGCACGCATTACGAAGCATTGCCGGTAAATGCACCGAAGTGCCCGATGCATCATTACCACAAGGACGGTTCGATGCGTTTCTTCGAACCGAAAACCGGCAATGTCGACGCCTATTACGAACCGAATTCGGTCGCAGGTTCGGCCAGGGAAAATCCCGTATATCGCGAACCGCCGCTACCGCTGCATGGCGATGCGGACCGTTTTAATCATCGCGATGGCAATGACGATTACACGCAAGCCGGAAATCTATTCCGCCTGTTTAATGATGCGCAGAAACAACGTTTATTCGGCAATATCGCTGCGGCAATGCAAGGCGTTCCGGTCGAAATCCAGCGCCGGCAAATCGCGCATTTCACGAAAGCCGATCCGGCTTACGGCGCTGGTGTAGCGAGAGCACTCAAGCTTGATCCGGCTGGCGATGATCGCATCAAGGGAACCAGCGCCACCGATCAGCCTCAGGAAGCCTGACTCTCAATCACCAAAACGCTCCCCGTTACGGCGCCTCCCGGCGCCGTTTTTTTGCGTTGCTAATCCGGGCTTCCTTCTTCAAAACACGGTAATTCATTTTCCTGTACATACCAGGGCGCGCGCGAACCCCAATGAATATTCCGGTCGGGCTTCGCGCCGGGATCTTCATTCAATCCACCGGCAGGTACCAGATAGAACTTCCCATTCCTGGTTTGCCACGGTAACGCCGATCCGCAATCCGTGCAAAAGCATGTCGAAAAAGCACGCACATCCAGCATGCGAAACACTTTCGCTTTTTCCTCACCGCGCAACCATTTGAATTGCCCGCCATCAATCAACAAGTTTGCAGCATGCGCGGAACCTGAATTCTTTCGGCATCGGGAGCAATAACAATATTGGAAAAACAGATACGGCGGTCTGATTTCGAAAGCCACTTCACCGCACAAACACGAGCCGCCGATTGGTTGCGAATCCATATTTCATCTCCAAAATTTGACCGCCTTAAAGCATATCCAAATCACCCAAGGCATTTATCAGGCGTCGCGCTCTCTTGTCGGGCTTCGTGGCTGGTGCTTTATAGCCGGCATTTTCCATCTTGCGACGCTCGCGTTCCGCTTCGCGCTTTAGCCGGCTTTCATCGGATTCGATATAAAGCGCTTGTGCAACGCTGGCACTGCCGCGTTTTTCACTAATGCCCACTACGGTAATGACGAATAATTCATTGCTGCGCGTAATGTGCAATTGATCCTGGGCTTTGACCAGGCGCGATGGCTTGATGTGCTGCCCTTCAATTTCAACTTTGCCGGTTTCGATCGCATGCTTCGCCAGCGCGCGTGTTTTGTAAAAACGTGCAGCCCAAAGCCAGAGATCGATTCTTGTCGAACTTAACGGCTCATGTGAAACTTTTTTATTCATGGGGGTTATCTTGCCGCGAAAAAACGGCTTCGATTAATTATCGCAATAAAAAAGCCACCCGGAGGTGGCTTTTTTGAAAACAATGCGGGCCGGAATTACTTGGCGGCGTTGAGATCTTCTTTAATGCGGGCTTTCTTGCCTTCCAGATCACGCAAGTAATACAACTTGGCTTGACGCACATCACCGCGGCGCTTGATCTGAACCGAGTCAATGATGGCGCTGTGGGTTTGGAAAACGCGCTCTACGCCGAAACCGTGCGAAATTTTACGCACAGTGAAAGCGGAGTTCAGGCCGGCATTTTTGATAGCGATAACGACGCCTTCATAAGCCTGGACGCGTTCGCGATTGCCTTCCTTAACTTTTACGTTAACGATGATGGTGTCGCCTGGGCCGAATTTCGGCAACTCGCGTTGCATTTGCTCGGTTTCAAATTGTTGGAGAAGCTTGTTCATGGTTGCACCAAACTAAGTAGTTTTAGGTAAGAATTCGTAAGCACTTGGCGTCAGTACAGCCGTAGTGAGTCGCACATTATAAAGGTCAAAGTGCCTGATTGGCTAGGGCTTTTTCACTTTTTTCAGGTGCCCGGCCTGAAATTCGGCCAATAAAGCGGCATCTGCCTTGTTCAATGGACGATTAGCCAACAATTCCGGCCTTCTCAGCCAGGTCCGACCCAGACTTTGCTGGCGGCGCCACTTGGCAATCGCGGCATGGTCGCCCGACAACAAGACCGGCGGAACGCCCTCGGTGCCCCAGACTTCGGACCGTGTGTAATGCGGGCAATCCAGCAAGCCATCCTCGAAACTGTCCTGGGCCGCCGAATCGGCATGCCCCAGAGCGCCGTCCTGCAATCGACCGACTGCATCGATGATCACCGCTGCCGCCAATTCACCGCCGGACAATACGTAATCGCCAATCGAGATTTCTTCATCGACATGCTGTTCAATAAAACGCTCATCGACGCCTTCATAACGACCGCAGAGCAAAATCAAACGCTCGCTTGATGCCAATTCCCTGACCTTGGCTTGCGTCAAAGGCTGCCCTTGCGGGCTGAGATAAATGACTTTGGCCGGCACATCGGAATCGCCACGAATGGCTTCCAGACAGGCGCTCAGCGGCTCGTTCAACATCAACATGCCGGGGCCGCCACCAAACGGACGCTCATCGACACGGCGATAATTACCGGTCGCGTAATCGCGCGGATTCCAGGACTTGACCTGCAGCAGTTCACGCTCCTGCGAGCGCCCCACTACGCCGACGCCGGCACTTTGGGCGATGAAATCCGGGAACAATGTAATGACATCAATACGCATGATTTTTCCCGTATCGATTAAAAATCCGCATCCCAATCGACAGTAATTTTCTGGGTATCGAAATCGATACTCTTGATGTAATCGTCCATCACGAATGGCAGCAGACGTACGCGCTCACCCTGGACAAACATGACGTCGTTCGCGCCGTTGTTGAACAGATGCGAGACCTTGCCGAAATCGACGCCTTCCAGGTTATTGACCTGCATGCCTTCGAGATCGATCCAGTAATATTCGCCGGCTTTCGGAGCTGGCAGGCGCGAACGCGGAACCCAGACTTCGGCGCCTGTGAGCGCTTCGGCGGCATCGCGGTCTTCAATACCCGGGAAAAACACCGTCAAACCTTTATTGGTTTCGCGGGCGCGGATTTCGCCGATTTCTTTTTCCTGGCCCTGGTGAACCAGAACCCAGGGCTGGTATTTCAAGGCTTGCTTCAGCGGATCGGTGAAGGATTGCAATTTCACTTCGCCACGAACGCCAAAAGCGCCGACCACCCTGGCAATCAGGATGCGGCGCTCCGAGTTATTCATTAGGCATCGCCATTATTAAATGGCGAAAAGCTTAGGCCGAAGCCTTACCAGCTTCTTTAAACAACACGCTGACTTTGTCGGTCAATTGCGCGCCGTGCGAAACCCAATGATTAATGCGTTCAAGATTGAGTTCAACGCGTTTTTCTTGGCCTTGGGCAACAGGGTTGTAATAACCCACGCGCTCAATGGAACGACCATCGCGCTTGTTGCGCTGATCGGTCACAACGACGTGATAGAAGGGACGCTTTTTGGCGCCGCCACGGGCCAGGCGAATCTTGACCATGATATTTGCTCTACTTTCTTAAGGTGAATTGGTGGTTTACGTTTAAGTAGACCGCCGGGGAGCCGGAGATTATAGCGGGGAAATAAGCTCAGGGAAACCCTGAAGGAGCTATTTCCGGCTATTTTGGCCGGTTAACGCCTAAAACCGCCGCCTGGGAAGCCGCCACCGCCACCCATCATGCCTTTCATGGCGCGCATCATGCCCTTCATACCGCCACCGGCCAGCTTGCTCATCATGCTTTCCATTTGCTGGAACTGCTTGAGCATTTTGTTCACATCGGCCGGTGTGGTACCCGAACCCTTCGCGATCCGTGCACGGCGCGAGCCATTCAGCAAGGCAGGGTTACGGCGCTCTTTCTTGGTCATCGAGTTAATGATCGCGACCATCCGCGGCACTTCCTTGCCGGTGACCTGGGATTTCACATGGTCGGGTACCTGCGACATGCCCGGCAATTTATCCATCAAACCGGACAAACCGCCCATGTTCTGCATTTGCTCGAGCTGGTCGCGCATATCGTTCAGATCGAATTTCTTGCCCTTGGCGACTTTGTCGGCAAATTTCTGGGCTTTTTGCTGATCGACTTGCGATTGGACTTGTTCGACCAGACTGAGCACATCGCCCATGTCCAGAATGCGGCTGGCGGCACGGTCCGGATGGAAAACATCCAAGCCATCGAGTTTTTCGCCAACGCCGACAAACTTGATGGCCTGCCCAGTGATATGGCGTACCGACAAGGCGGCACCGCCGCGGGCATCACCATCGGTTTTGGTCAGCACGACGCCGGTCAATGGCAGGGCATCGGCAAAGGCTTTCGCGGTATTCGCGGCATCCTGGCCGGTCATCGCGTCGACGACGAATAAGGTTTCAACTGGCGAAATCGCCGCATGCAAGGCTTTGATTTCCTGCATCATCGCTTCATCGATTGCGAGGCGACCGGCGGTATCGACGATCAGGACATCGACGAAACTTTTGCGGGCATCATCGATCGCGGCGCGGGCGATATCTTCCGGTTTCTGATTGGCATTCGATGCAAAGAAAATGGCACCCGATTGCTTGGCCAGGGTTTCCAATTGCTGGATAGCGGCAGGACGATAAACGTCGCAACTGACGACCATCACTTTTTTCTTGCGCTTTTCTTTCAGGAATTTTGCGAGTTTGCCGACGGTCGTGGTTTTACCGGCACCTTGCAAACCTGCCATTAAAATCACGGCCGGCGCTGGTACATTCAAATTCAGATCGGTCGCTTGCGAACCCATGACTGCGGCCATTTCGTCATGCACGACTTTAATCAGCGCCTGACCCGGGGTAAGACTTGCCATCACATCCTGGCCAATCGCACGCGCCTTGATGCGTTCGATCAAGGCCATCACTACCGGCAACGCGACGTCGGCTTCCAGCAAGGCGATGCGCACTTCGCGCAACGATTCCTTGATGTTGTCTTCGCTCAAACGACCGCGACCACGCAAATTCTGCAGGGTGCTGGAAAGGCGCTGGGTAAGTGACTCGAACATGGTGTATCCGGCTATCGAAAAGAGGTTAATTATAGCCCAGCGGCGTGACTTTTCAGGCCCCACGTTCTCAGACTTAACTGAACATGCGACACTTGCGGGATGATATTCACCTTCCTTGCCGCCCTCCTGTATCTCGTTTCAGCCGGCTTATTGCTGAAGCGCACAGAGACCGACACCGATTCGCCGCACAAGCCTGCGTTTTTTCTGGCGGTAAACGCGGTTCTTTGCCACACGCTTGTGCATATTCTTGAAATCGTCAATGGCACCGGCCTGCAACTGCATTTTTTTGCCGCCTTGTCGCTAGTCGCGCTCGGTATGGCGGCGCTTACTACCAGCGTGTCGCTGAATCAGCGGATGCAGGCGCTCGGCATAGCCGTGTTTCCGCTCGCCGCCATTTTTGTCGTGGTGTTTTATTTTTTCGGCGACAACAAATCGGTGCAACTCAGCTGGCAATTGATGATGCATGCCATTTTGGCATTGCTCGCCTACGCGACTCTGGCAATCGCATCCTTGCTGGCCTTGATGCTGTTTTTCCAGGAACGCGCGCTGCGGAATCATAAAATTCACGGCTGGCTAAAAGCACTGCCACCGCTGGTGCATATGGAAACCTTGCTGTTTCGCACCGTCGGCGTCGGCTTTATTTTGCTGACCTTTGTGTTGGTCACCGGCGTTTTATTCGTCGACGACATGATGGCGCAACATTTGTGGCACAAAACCGTGCTGTCAATTTTGTCCTGGATTATTTTTGCCGGCCTGCTGCTTGGTCGCTGGCGCTACGGTTGGCGCGGCCCGCGTGCCGTGCGATTAACCCTAATTGCGATGAGTTTGCTGCTATTGTCCTACTTCGGCAGCCGTGCGGTGCTGGAGATTTTGGGACGCGTGTGACGATTGATTTTTCAGAATCAAGGCCCCTTAAGTCAGGGACTTTTGCATTGATCATCCAGATTTAGCGCATCGGATTCCATATTGAAAACTTCATCGTGCTTATATTTGATACGCACATCATCGTAAGCGGCGCTATTAATGGGAACATACTTCTCCAGAGCTCTCAGAATGGCATCGCTGGTCTTTTTATCTAGCGAACTCATCGGGAAAATATCTAAAGCAAATTCTACCTGCGCGTCTGCGTCATGCTGACGCTGGCCCGGGATTTCCGTTACAAACAAGAGTGGCAATGTTTTACATGTAAAGTATGCCGCACCGCTCGAATCATGTTGATCTCGCGAATAATAGGAAGTAATGCCCGCATGATTCTTCAGTGGCGCCCTGATATCTGCGATCAGCATATCCATTTCACTTCTTTTCGTCTCAAACTGGAATTGCATTAGCGGACGATAAGTCACCTCGACGCAGCCAGCCTGACAAACCACGATGGCGACCACCGCTATCTTCGCGAAAAGTTTATTGATTATTGACATACAGCCGGTGTCTATCAAAACGCAGCAGTCAAAGCATCGCTTAACCGCTCGACACCCACCACTTCCATATCCTTGAACATGCCTTTTTTCGGGGCGTTGGCTTTCGGCACGATTGCGCGCTTGAAACCGTGTGTTGCAGCTTCTTTAAGACGTTCTTCACCGTTCGGCACCGGGCGAATTTCGCCGGACAAACCTACTTCGCCAAAGGCAACGGTTTTATCAGCCAATGGCTTGTCGCGCAAGGAACTCAATACTGATAACAGCACAGGCAGATCGGCAGCAGTTTCCTGCACGCGAATACCACCGACTACATTAACGAAGACGTCTTGGTCGTAAACGCCAACACCGCCGTGACGATGCAATACCGCGAGCAACATCGCCAATCGGTTTTGTTCCAAACCCAGCGTGACCCGACGTGGATTCGCCAACGGGCTTTTATCGACCAGCGCCTGCACTTCGACCAGCAGCGGACGCGTGCCTTCGCGAGTCACCAGCACGATGCTGCCCGGCGTTTGGCTTTGCGAACCTGAAAGAAAAATCGCCGAGGGATTCGGCACTTCTTTCAAGCCTTTTTCCGACATCGCGAAAACGCCAAGCTCGTTCACTGCACCAAAGCGGTTTTTGAATGCACGCAACACGCGGAAACGACTGCCGCTATCGCCTTCAAAATATAAAACCGCATCGACCATATGTTCGAGTACGCGCGGACCGGCAATGCCACCCTCTTTCGTGACGTGACCGACCAGAAAAACGGCTGTGCCGGTTTCTTTCGCAAAACGTACCAAACGTGCAGCACTCTCACGCACCTGACTGACCGAGCCCGGTGCAGCCGTCAACATTTCCGACCAAAGTGTCTGGATGGAATCGGCAATGATCAATTTCGGCTTGGTCGTCGATGCCTGCGCAATAATTTTTTCGACGCCGGTTTCGGCTAGCGCATGCAATACATCCAGATTCAGACCCAAACGCGTGGCGCGTCCGGCAATTTGTCCGAGGCTTTCTTCACCACTGACGTACAGACCATTCATGTGCGCGCCCATATGTGCGAGCGTTTGCAGCAACAAGGTCGATTTGCCGATACCGGGATCGCCGCCAATCAACACGACCGAACCTTCGACCAAACCGCCGCCCAACACGCGATCAAATTCACCGATGCCGGTCGGCATCCGGGTTTCTTCGGATTGATTGACAGATTTCAGCGGAGTGATTTTCGGTGTATGGATATCGCCAGCCCAACCACCTTGACGCGTGGATTGCTTCGCCGCTGCTGCAGATTCAATCACGAATTCACTCAGCGTATTCCAGGCTCCGCATTCGCCGCATTGGCCCTGCCATTTGTTGTGGTCGGCACCGCATTCACTGCAGACGTAGGCGGTTTTGGATTTTGATTTAGCTGTGGCCATTGGAGTTTACATAATTCGCGGAATGAAGGGATCTCGCAAGAAAGCTGTGACGCCAAACCACTATATCTGAAAGACTGTGAAAGTAATTCGGATACAAGGGTTTTTCGCAGTCGGCATTTTCCTACAAATGATTCTCAGAACGTGAGATACAAAAAAAGCGCCATGAGGCGCTATTAGCATTCAGAGCGCCGATTCAGCATGGCTGCCTTCGGTTTGGCATTCATGCGACGCACTCTAGCGTATTACTTTTTGGTGCCGGAAATAGGAATCGAACCTACGACCTCATCATTACGAATGACGCGCTCTACCAACTGAGCTATTCCGGCGCAGGCCGCGATTTTAAGGCTTTAGCGGAGGTGGGTCAATTTAAAACGTCAATCCACCAGCACCAGACGCAATTCCTTTGGCAGCGCGAACACGATGTTTTCCGGCTCGCCATCGAGTTCGGTAACGGCGCCGGCGCCCAGCGACTGCAATCGGTTGATCACGCCCTGTACCAGCACTTCGGGTGCCGATGCGCCGGCAGTCACGCCGATATTCTTGCGACCCTCCAGCCATTCAGGCTTGATGAATTCGGCGCCATCAATCAAATAGGCCTCGCAACCTTCTTTCTCGGACAACTCGCGTAAGCGATTCGAATTGGAGCTATTCACCGAACCCACTACCAAAACCAGATCGCATTTCGCGGCTAATTCCCGCACGGCGTCTTGCCGGTTCTGTGTGGCATAGCAAATATCGTCGTGCTTCGGCCCCTGAATCAGGGGGAATCGCTTTTTCAACGCCTCGATCACATCGCGGGTTTCGTCGACCGATAACGTGGTTTGTGTGGTGTAGGCAAAATTATCCGGCTGCTCGACTTCAAGCTTCAAAACATCTTCGACATCTTCGACCAGATAGATTTTTCCCTTGCCGTCTTCCTGCCGCCATTGACCCATCGTGCCTTCAACTTCCGGATGGCCTTCGTGGCCAATCAATACGACATCGCGACCATTGCGGCAATGACGTGCCACTTCGATATGAACCTTGGTCACCAGTGGACAGGTAGCATCGAAAATTTTCAGTCCGCGCTGCGTGGCTTCGGCACGCACTGCCTGCGAAACGCCGTGGGCACTGAAAATTACAGTCGCGCCAGTGGGAACTTCATTCAATTCTTCCACAAAGACCGCACCGCGCTGACGCAAATCTTCGACCACGAAACGGTTATGTACGACTTCATGGCGAACATAAATCGGGGCGCCGAAACTTTCGATGGCGCGCTTGACGATTTCGATCGCGCGATCAACGCCGGCACAAAAACCACGTGGATTGGCAAGTACGATGTTCATTTCACTTCGTCCCTTTTACCAAAACTGAACAGTATCAATAAGGCCGCGCCGACGACAATGCAGCTATCGGCGATATTGAACACAGGCCAATGATAATCCTTGTAATACCACTCGATAAAATCGACGACATAGCCGAAACGGAATCGATCAACCAGGTTACCCAATGCACCGGCAATGATAAGGGCGTATGGCAATGCATCTTTCCAGCGATTGCGGGGCATTCTGAACAACAGAATCGTCAGCACCAGGCTCACGGCAATTTTCATTACAACAAAAAACCAGTGCGCCCAATCGCCGGAATTGGCAAGAAAGCTGAATGCTGCTCCGGTGTTATGCGCAAGGGTCCAGTTCCAGAAACCGGCAACAAAGGAAACCGATTCACCCAATTGCAAATTGGCCGTTGCGATATTCTTCGTCCATTGGTCCGACAAAATCAGGGCCACGGAAAGTGCCAGCCAGATTAATGCGGTAGGAGTTTTGGGTTTGCTGTTCATCAGATTCAAAAAATCTCGCAGTGCGCTGCAGTTTTCTGCAGCGCAGTGATTGTTTAGAAGAAGCGCCTTGTTTCACCGGCGCCGTTTACATTGACCTCGCATCGACTGCAAAGTTCTGGGTCATCACTATGGCTACCGACGTCTTCACGGTAGTGCCAGCAACGCACGCATTTCACATGTTTCGATGCCTGCGCATGAATGAAGATTGGCGAGTTTTCCACGGCAATCGCTTGTCCGGTTTTTGCCGACAATGATTTCAGATTCAATTGCGAGGTAATAAACAGGAAGCGCACTTCGTCCGAGACCGGCTGTAATGTTTTCAGCAATGCATCATCGACAAACACATCGACTTCCGCTTGCAATGACGCTCCAATTTCACCATTGACGCGCATTGGTTCGAGCACTTTGCTGACCGCGTCGCGAACGGAAAATACCGCTTCGAAATCGGCAGAACTCAAAGCAGCATTCGCGGGCAAAGCTTGCAGGTTTTCATACCAGGTCGCCATCAACACATGGGCATCGCGTTTGCCTGGCAGCGTGCGCCAGATTTCATCGGCGGTGAAACTCAATACCGGTGCAATCCAGCGAACGAAAGCTTCGGCGATATGGAACATTGCCGATTGTGCCGAACGACGGCCGAGACTATCGACTTGCATCGTGTACAAGCGATCCTTGGTCACGTCGAGATACAAGGCCCCCAGATCATTGGTGCAGAAGTTTTGCAGCTTGCTGACAACGGCCGCGAAATCATAGCGCTCATAGGCAGCAACAATTTCTTCCTGCACAGCCAATGTGCGCGCAACCGCCCACTGATCCAGCAGCAACATATCTTGATGCGACACAAGATTTTTTTCGGGATCGAAACCCGCCAGATTGCCCAGCAGGAAACGTGCGGTATTGCGAATACGACGATAGGCATCGGCACTTCGTTTCAAGATATCGTCCGATACCGACATTTCGTTGCGGTAATCGGTCGCGGCGATCCACAAACGCAATACATCGGCACCTAGTGCGTCATTCACTTTTTGCGGTTCGACGACATTGCCCAAAGATTTGGACATTTTCTTGCCCTGTGCATCGACCGTAAAGCCATGCGTCAGCACTTGCTTGTATGGCGCAACACCGTCCATCGCAATACCGGTCAACAGTGAACTCTGGAACCAGCCGCGATGTTGATCGGAACCTTCGAGATACAAATCGGCAGGCTTGATCAAACCGTCTTGCGGACGTGATGCCAGCACGCATTCGTGCGTGACGCCGGAATCAAACCAGACATCGAGAATATCTTTGACCTGATCGTAATCTGCGGCTTCTGCACCCAAAAATTCTGCAGGGTCGATTGCATACCAGGCATCGGCACCTTTTTGTTCGACCAGTTTTGCGACTTCGCGCATCAACTCCACCGAACGCGGATGCGGCTCGCCGGTTTGCTTGTGGATGAACAAGGCAATAGGCACACCCCAGGTACGTTGACGCGAAATGCACCAATCAGGGCGACCATCAATCATGCCGACGATGCGGGCTTCGCCCCACTCGGGAATCCACGCAACTTTTTTGATTGACTCGAGCGCATCGGCACGCAAATTCGCCTGATCCATCGAAATAAACCATTGCGGCGTGGCGCGGAATGCCACCGGCGATTTGTGGCGCCAGCAATGCGGGTAGCTATGACTCAATTTTTCCGAAGCCAGCAGCATGCCGCGCTCCAGCAACAAGGCAACGATGGTGTCATTGGCCTTCCAAATATATTGGCCGGCAAAAATTTCGGTATTCGGTAAATACACACCCTTGCCATCGACCGGATTCACTACCTCCAGTCCGTATTTAGCGCCGACGACAAAGTCTTCCTGACCGTGACCCGGTGCGGTATGCACGGCGCCGGTACCGGCATCGGTTGTTACGTGATCACCAAGAATGATCGGCACCACGCGCGAATAGAATGGATGCTGAAGTTTCAATAATTCGAGATCGGCACCTTTGGCGCGACCGAGAACTTTGGCTTCGCCCAAGCTATAACGTGCGGCTACGGCTTCGCTTAATGCTTCTGCGATAACAACCAAAACACGTATGCCGGCGCGGGACGGACCTTCGATCAAAACATAATCAAGATCTGCACCCAAAGTAACTGCCATGCTGGCCGGCAGCGTCCACGGCGTAGTCGTCCAGATCGGAACCGTAACGATGGCATCGCCACTATCTATCACACCAAATTTTTCGGCGAGCGCTTTGGGATCGATCGCGTCGTACGCGACGTCAACGGCCGGCGATACTTTATCGGCGTATTCGATTTCGGCTTCGGCCAATGCCGAACCGCAATCGAAGCACCAATGAACAGGCTTTGCACCGCGCGCCAGATGTCCGCGTTCGATGATTTTCGCGAGCGAACGCAACATGTCGGCTTCGAATTTGAAGTCCATCGTACGGTACGGGTTTTTCCAATTACCCAATACACCGAGTCGCTGAAAATCCTTCGATTGGCCGGTAATTTGCTCGTTCGCGTATTCGCGGCATTTTTGACGGAAGGCCGCGGCATCCATTTTGTCGCCAACCTTGCCGTGCTTTTTCTCGACCGCCAATTCAATCGGCAAACCATGGCAATCCCAGCCTGGTACGTAAGGTGCATCAAAACCCGACAGCAGTTTCGATTTCACCACGATATCTTTCAAAGTTTTATTGACCGCATGACCAATATGGATCGAGCCATTGGCATATGGCGGGCCATCATGCAGCACGAATTTTTTATCGCGTGAACCGGTTTTTTCACGAATCGCTTCGTACCAATTCATGTCTTGCCAGCGCTTGAGCATATCGGGCTCGCGCTTCGGCAAATCACCGCGCATCGGGAATGCGGTATCGGGCAATGAAATGGTGTGTTTATAGTCCTTACTCACGCTAACTCCGTAGTTTTTTTATCGTGGCGCAAAATTTGGCGCGCCTGCTGTGAATCCATGTCCATTTGTTTGACGAGCGCCGCCAAATCATCAAATTTTTCTTCGTCGCGAAGCTTGGCAACAAACTCCACTTCGATGCGTTTTCCGTACAAGTCGCCATCGAAGTCAAACAGATGTGCTTCGAGCAAAGGCTCGACGCCGAACACGGTGGGGCGCGTACCCAGGCTGGAAACACTGGCGATTTTCTCGTCGCCAACACCATGCACCCAGGTCGCATAAATGCCATGCAAGGCCGTGCGCTTGCCGGCCAGTCGAATATTGGCAGTCGGATAACCCAATTTACGACCCAACTGCTTGCCGTAAACCACTTTGCCGGCAATGGAGTATCGATGGCCAAGTGCTCTCTCTGCACCTGCCATATCGCCACTTGCCAACTGCAAGCGCAAACGTGTACTCGAAACACGCTCGCCTTCAAACAGGACCGGTGTGATTTCGTTCGCGATAAAACCAAATTGCGTGCCAAGTGCTTGCAGCATCTCGATATCGCCACGCCGGCCTTTTCCGAAACGAAATTCCGGGCCTACCCAGACTTCTTTCGCATTTACTTTGCGTGCCAGGACTTGTCCGATGAAATCTTCGGCACTCATTTCGCTGAGTCGCGCATTAAAACGCAGCAGGCCGACCACATCACAACCCAAAGCTGCCATCCCTTCAAACTTGGCACGCGGCAATAACAAACGCGGCGGAGGCGCTTCTTTCGAAAAAAATTCGCGCGGCAATGGCTCGAAACTCAATGCAGCAAGCGAGAGACTGGATTCGCGCGCGCGTTGGCGAGCATGTTCGATCAGAGCTTGATGTCCGCGATGCAGACCATCAAACGCCCCAATACAAACCACACTCCCCTGCGGACAAAGCGTTTTGCCCGATACGTCGCGAAACAAAGTCGTCATGGCCCAATTATAGCCGCGATATGGAGTTTCTTGATGCTTGAAAGGCGTAGGAGGCCCCTTGAGCCCGAATGCTTTCAATTTTATTCGGGCCCAAGGGCCCTCCTGCGATTGTGAAGATCAGTGCTCGCGTAAATGTCGTGGTCGCATGCCGGTCGCAATCAGGGCCAGGCCATAGGCTGCCGCTCCCGCTGCCACGACGCCAAGCAACAATAAAACACGGCTCCACCAGACATACTGCGACCAGTCACCGACAAAATAGCGAATACCCAGGACCACGACAGCCATCAGTACCAGACCGAGCGCAATCTGCAACATCAATTTGCGCCAGCCTTTCTCAGGCTTGTACACACCAAGCCGCATCAAGTAACGCCACAACATGGCGGTATTGAATATGCCGGCCAATGCCGTAGCCAGCGCAATCCCGGCATGGGCCGCCTGGTATTTCATTTTCCAGAGCGGAATCACGATGGCGACAGTCAACACGACATTCACGATTACCGTAAAAACCGCAGCGCGCATCGGCGTCTTGGTGTCATGCCGCGAATAGAATGCCGGCAGCAGAATCTTGCTTAACATGAAAGCAGGAATGCCAAGCCCCATCGCGACCATGCTGGCGGCCACCATTCGGGTATCGAGCAGTGTGAATTCACCATGGAAAAACAAAGTCGCCGTCATTGGCTCGGCCAGTAAAATCAAACCCAATGAAGCAGGCAAACCAATCAGCATGACCAGCCTCAGACCCCAATCAATCGAATGTGAAAAGCCGGCGGCATCATTCGCCGAATGTCGTGAAGACAAATGCGGCAGGATGACCGTTCCGATCGCAACGCCGAACAGCCCCAAAGGCAGTTCCACCAGGCGATCCGAGTAATACAGCCAGGACTGCGCCTGCACCACCAGCAGCGAAGCAAACATGGTGCCGACCAGTAAATTGATTTGTGAAACCGAAGACGAAAAGATCGTCGGCAACATCAGTTTGGCGACGCGCTTGACACCTTCATGCTTGAAATTGAGCTTGAAATGCGGCGTTTTGGCGTGACGTGCCATCGCTGGCCAGAGCAGAAGCATCTGCAATACACCTGCAATAAAAACACCCCAGGCCAGTGAAAATTCCTCAATCTCGAAATAGCGTGCAAGCAGCAGCATTGCGCCAATCAGCGACAAGTTATGCAGGACCGGGGTGAAGGCCGGCAGGCCGAAATGGCGATAACTATTGAGCACCGACCCCGCCAGGGCCGTCATCGAAATAAACATCAGATACGGAAAGGTGATCCGCAGCATGTCGGCCGTCAACGCGACCGTGGCCGAGTTTTCATCGGCAAAAATCAGGAATAAACGGGCAATCCAAGGGGATAACAATATGCCCAGAGCAGTGACCAGCATCACAACCGCCAACAAGGCCCCGGCGATGTGGTCCAGAAAGTCCTGCAGCGCCTTTTCGTCGCCTTTTTCCTTCAATTCGGACAGTACCGGTACGAAAGCCGAGGAAAACGAACCTTCAGCAAAAATCCGGCGCAAATAGTTCGGAATCCGGTAGGCCACAACAAAGGCCGAAACCGCGGCATTGGTGCCGAAAAGGCTGGCCTGCAGCCAATCCCGGGCAAAACCCATGACCCTGGACAGGAAAGTCATGCTGGTGAATATTGCCGTTGACCTTAATAAGCCCGACCGAGCCATACCGCTACTCCATGTAAATGGGGCAAAAGCCCCAAGGTAATTGACTCAAGTCCATGAATCCGCCATAATTTGCAGTCTTTCCAACCCCATTTTACGTTCAGGAGCCCGCTGTGGCCAACATTAAATCTGCCAAAAAGCGCGCCAAGCAAGCTGTCGTCCGTAATGCGCGTAACACCAGTCACCGTTCGATGCTGCGTACTGCCGTCAAACGCATCCTCAAAGCCATCGAAGGCAATGACGTTGTTGCTGCCGAAGCCGCTTACAAAGTTGCCGTGCCAATTCTTGATCGCTACTCGGCTCGTGGCTTGATCCACAAAAACAAAGCCGCTCGCCACAAGAGTCGCATCAACACCCGCATCAAGGCAATGAAAGCGGCTTAATTGCCTGCTACATTGATTGAACAAAGCCGCAGCGATGCGGCTTTTTCATTTCTGGCGCAAAATAATCCTTCGTACTTCCATGTTTTTCGAGTCTGCCGTGCACATCGACGCCCTTATCCATACCGCCTTCTATAAATTTGTCCGCATTGAAGATGTCGATGCGGCCGTGATTGTTTTGCGCGAACTTACGCAAGAGCTGAAAGGCAGCATTCTGGTGGCGAGCGAAGGCATCAATGGCATGCTGGCGGCACCGGAATCGGCGATTGATGGTTTCGAACAGGCACTTCAAAACGACCCTCGCCTCGGCGGTGCATTCGAAGGCATCGTATTCAAACGCAGCCCCTGCAAAACCGTGCCGTTCGGCAAAATGAAAGTGCACAAGAAAGCCGAAATCGTGCCGCTCGGTATTTCCGGTGTTGACGCGACCAAAACCGGTACCAATTTAAGTCCGCAGGAATGGCGTGAGTTGATTGCGCAGGACGATGTCGTCCTGCTCGATAACCGCAACAGTTTCGAATTCCGACTTGGCCGTTTCAAGAATGCGATTGATCCCGGCGTCCGCAATTTCCGCGATTTCCCGGAATACGTGAAAGCCCATGTCGATCAATGGAAAACCGAAGGCAAACGCGTGGCGATGTATTGCACCGGCGGCATTCGCTGCGAGAAAACCAGCGCCTGGATGCTCGATATGGACATCCCTGTCTTTCAACTTGAAGGCGGCATCCTGAATTATTTCAAGGAAATGCCGGACGCCGAAAAAGACTGGCAAGGCGAATGTTTTGTTTTCGACAACCGCATCGCGCTCGATACCCATCTGGAAGAAACCAATACCACGCTGGAAGATGTTTACGACGGCGAACCGGACGGCGAATGGCGTTTGAATCGCGCCAAAAAACTTGCTGCAGCGAACGACTGAGATGCTTCCGACACGCGATGGTGTTGGCCCCAGCGTGATTACCCTGCCGGTCGGCGACTGGTCGCTCGTTATCGATTTTCTCGTACAACGTTTCGGCGCCATTCCGCGCGAGGAATGGCTGGCACGCATGCAGAATGATTTGGTAATGGATGAAAACGGTTTATCCGTTTATCCGGATCGGCCTTATCAGGCGCACCTGAAAATTTTCTATTACCGTTCGATCGAAAACGAAACCCCGATTCCGTTCGAAGAAAGCATCCTGTTTCAGGACGAGTGTTTAATCATTGCCGACAAGCCGCATTTCCTGCCGGTAATGCCAGCCGGTATTTATTTGCAGGAGACCTTGTTGGTGCGATTGAAACGCAAAACCGGTATCGAAACTTTGGTGCCGATGCATCGCATTGATCGCGAAACCGCCGGGCTTGTCGTATTCGTGATCAAGCCGGAAACCCGCGGCGCTTACCAATCGCTGTTCCTGAGCAAACAGGTCGAAAAATGCTATCAGGCGATTGCGTCATATCGCGAGGACTTGAATTTTCCGATGACATACAAGAGCCGCTTGCAGGAAAGCGGAAACTTTATGCAGATGGAAGCCGTCGAAGGCGAAGACAATTCAGAAACGTTTATTGAAGTGCTGGAGCGGCGCGATAATTTGGCGTGCTATCAATTAAAACCGATCACCGGAAAAAAACATCAACTGCGCGCGCATATGGCGGCACTCGGCATTCCGATTTTGAATGATTTGATATATCCGTTGCATCGCGCAGCAGATCAGGATGATTTTGAAAAGCCGTTGCAACTATTAGCGCAGCGGATTGCTTTCGTGGATCCGATTACAGGATATGAGCGCGCGTTTGAATCAAAACTTCAACTAGGCAAGATATGACGTAGGAGGCCGCTTGCGGGCGACCGGGCCCAAAGGCCCTCCTACAAATATTACCGCGGCTTCATCGCTTCGCGTTCGGCGATATCTTCGGCCGCTTCAAGCGCAGCATGTTTTTCATCATCGAAGAATTGCTGGATCTTCAGCATGATCGGCCAGGTGCCTTCGCGGCCAATCGCGGACACGACAAACCATGGCTCTTTCCAATCGAGTTCCTTGACGATCGCGGCAGCGCGTTCCGCGCGTTGCTCGTCGTCGAGCAAATCGCCTTTGTTCAATACCAGCCAGCGTGGTTTTTCCAACATGCCGGGATCGTATTTACGCAGTTCGTTTTCAATCGCCCGAACTTGTTCGGCCGGATTAATGTCTTCGTCAAACGGCGCCATATCGACCAGATGCAGCAACACGCGTGTGCGCTGAACGTGACGCAGGAACAGACTGCCCAAACCGGCACCGTCGGCGGCGCCCTCGATCAAACCGGGAATATCGGCAATCACGAAACTGCGGTAAGCCTCGACACTGACCACACCAAGATTCGGGTACAAGGTCGTGAATGGGTAGTCCGCAACTTTTGGTGTTGCCGATGAGACTGCACGAATGAAGGTGGATTTACCGGCATTCGGAAAACCCAACAAACCGACATCGGCCAGTAATTTCATTTCCAGGCGGATATCGCGTTCTTCGCCAGGGCTGCCATTTTCGGAACGGCGTGGCGCGCGGGTAATCGAGCTCTTGAAATGCACATTGCCTTTGCCGCCTTCGCCGCCGGTCGCGACCAGCATGCGGGCGCCGTGTTCGGTCAAATCGCCGATCACTTCATCCGTTGCAACGTTCGTCACCGAAGTTCCGACCGGCACTTTAATCGTGATGTCTTCGCCGGCTTTGCCGAAGCGCTGCTGACCCATGCCGTTTTCACCGCGCTGCGCGCGGAATTGACGGTCATGGCGAAAATCGATCAGCGTGCTGAGATTTTCGTCGGCTTCCAGCCAGATGCTGCCGCCATTGCCGCCATCACCACCATCTGGGCCGCCGAGCGGAATGAATTTCTCGCGACGAAAGCTGATGCAACCGTTACCACCGGCACCGGCAAATACTGTAATGATGGCTTCGTCGACGAATTTCATTTTTAGCTAACTCTGAGTAATGATGTTGCTGTAACTTTCGGGAACAAAAAACCCCGCGCAGGCGGGGCTTTTGCGCTACGTCATCTGGCAGGAATTACTCTGCTGGAATAACGCTAACGGTACGACGCTTGTTCGGACCTTTGATTGCGAAGTTCACCGTGCCGTCTTTAAGAGCGTACAAGGTGTGGTCGCGGCCCATGCCGACGTTTGCACCGCGATGAAACTCGGTACCACGTTGACGAACAATGATATTGCCCGCGTCAATTGCTTGACCGCCGAACATTTTCACGCCGAGGTATTTTGGATTGGAATCGCGGCCGTTGCGTGACGAGCCTACGCCTTTTTTATGTGCCATGACGTTTTCTCCTGAGCTTAGGCAGTGATGCCGGTGATTTCGATTTCTGTGTAGTGTTGACGATGGCCCATCTGCTTACGATAGTGCTTACGACGACGGAACTTCACAATGGTCACTTTGTCGAGACGACCGTGTGACAAAATGTTTGCGCTAACAACAGCGCCTGCTACTTTCGGCGTACCGACAGTAATAGTTTCGCCATTGCCAACCAGCAACACATCGGTAATATCGATGCTATTGCCTGCTTCGACATCGAGTTTTTCAACGCGAAGTCTTTCGCCTTTCATAACGCGGTATTGTTTACCGCCAGTGATTACAACTGCGTACATGACCGGAATTCCTCTGTAGTTATTTTGGAAACACCTGCCCGAGGTCGCGGACAGGAGCGGAATTATGCTGTAAAAAACCTTTCATTTCAATAGCTTCGTGTGAAAAACGACCCGAAACGGCGTTCAGATACAGGCCTTTTTAGGCCCTCTCCCCGTGAAAATGAGGCTTTTATCGCAAAAAACACCCGTTTTAGCCCTTCCGGAGGGTCAGACGAGAGTCACAAGATCGATACGCCGAACTGGTAAACTAATGTGTTCCCCCACACCCGTTAGGCGCATGGACAAGATCAGCATTCGCGGTGCCCGTACCCATAATCTGAAAAATATCGATATCGACCTGCCGCGCGACAAGCTGATTGTCATTACCGGCCTGTCGGGCTCGGGCAAAAGCTCGCTAGCCTTCGATACGATCTATGCCGAGGGTCAACGCCGTTACGTCGAATCGCTATCGGCCTACGCCCGCCAGTTCCTGTCGGTGATGGAAAAGCCCGATGTCGATCATATCGAAGGTCTGTCGCCGGCCATTTCGATCGAACAAAAATCGACCTCGCATAACCCGCGCTCGACCGTCGGCACGATTACCGAAATTTACGATTACCTGCGCTTGCTGTTTGCCCGTGTCGGCTCGCCGAAATGCCCGGACCATGGCTTCCCGCTGGAAGCACAAACCGTCAGCCAAATGGTCGATGTGGTTTTGTCCTTGCCCGAAGATACCCGTTTAATGTTGCTGGCTCCGGTGATACGCGAGCGCAAGGGCGAACATGTACAAATTTTCGAGCAACTACGCGCCCAGGGTTTCGTACGCGTACGCGTGAACGGTGCGCTTTACGAAATCGACCAGGTTCCGGCGCTTGGCTTGCGCAACAAGCACACGATTGAAGCGGTAATCGATCGCTTCAAACCACGCCCCGACATGAAGCAACGCTTGGCCGAGAGTTTCGAAACCGCATTGAAACTGGGCGATGGTCTGGCATCGGTGATGGAAATCGATAACGACAAAGCCGCACCAATTCTGTTTTCATCGAAATTCTCCTGCCCGGTCTGCGATTTTTCCTTGCCGGAACTCGAGCCGCGTTTGTTTTCGTTCAACTCGCCGATGGGCGCCTGTCCGTCTTGCGATGGCCTTGGCATCAAGGATTTCTTCGATCCAAGCCGTGTCGTCGTACATCCGGAATTAAGTCTGGCAGCTGGCGCAGTCCGCGGTTGGGACCGTCGCAATGCCTATTATTTCCAGTTGATTGCTTCGCTGGCCAAACATTACGCTTTCGATGTCGATGCGCCGTGGCAGAAGTTATCCGAAGATATTCGCAATGCGGTTTTATACGGCAGCGGCGAAGAAATTATTTCGTTTACCTATCTGACCGAATCCGGTGGTCGCACGCAGCGCAAGCATAAATTCGAAGGTATCGTTCCGAATCTTGATCGCCGTTACCGCGAAACCGAATCGCAGGCAGTCAAGGAAGAA
This sequence comes from Arenimonas sp., assembly GCA_036676335.1. Lineage (GTDB taxonomy): Bacteria > Pseudomonadota > Gammaproteobacteria > Xanthomonadales > Xanthomonadaceae > Arenimonas. The sequence goes on from JAKFDD010000003.1 coordinate 77,108, forward strand.
CTCGCGAAATTCATCAGTGTGCAGCCCTGCCCGACTTGCAATGGTGCGCGCTTGAACAAGGCCGCGCGCAGCGTCACGGTGGCAAACAAAACCCTGTCGGAAATTACCCGCTGGCCGATTGATGAAACGATCGCTTTCTTTTCCCAATTGAAACTCAGCGGTTGGCGCGGCGAAATCGCGGTCAAAATCGTCAAGGAAATTCACGACCGCCTGCGCTTCCTGATGGATGTCGGCCTGGATTATCTGACGCTTGAACGCAAAGCTGATTCATTATCTGGCGGTGAAGCCCAACGCATTCGCCTGGCGTCGCAAATCGGTGCTGGCCTGGTCGGTGTGATGTATGTGCTCGACGAGCCATCGATTGGCCTGCATCAACGCGACAACGAACGTCTGCTCGGCACGCTGACGCGCCTGCGCGACATGGGCAATACCGTAATCGTGGTGGAACATGACGAGGACGCGATTCGCCTGGCGGATCATGTAGTCGATATCGGCCCCGGTGCCGGCGTGCATGGCGGCGAAATCATTGCCCAGGGAACGATTGAAGATATTTTGAAAGCACCACGCTCACTGACAGGTGCGTATCTGTCAGGCCGCATGAAAATCGAAATCCCGAGCGTGCGGCATAAAGCCAAACCAAAAATGTCGCTTAAATTACTCGGTGCTACCGGCAACAACCTGAAGAATGTCGATCTCGAAATTCCATCAGGTTTGTTTGTTGCAATTACCGGTGTTTCGGGTTCCGGAAAATCGACCTTAATCAACGACACGCTGTACCACATCGCCGCCAACGAATTGAATGGCGCTTCGCATACCGTTTCGCCTTATCGCGAAGTTCATGGTATCGATCTGTTCGATAAGGTCGTAGATATCGATCAATCCCCGATTGGTCGCACTCCACGCTCGAATCCTGCAACCTATACCGGTTTGTTTACGCCATTGCGTGAATTATTTGCACAAGTTCCGGAAGCACGTGCGCGTGGTTATTCGCCGGGTCGTTTTAGTTTCAATGTCCGCGGCGGCCGCTGTGAAGCCTGCCAGGGCGATGGCTTGATCAAGGTCGAAATGCATTTCCTTCCTGACGTGTATGTCCCTTGCGATGTCTGCCACGGCAAACGCTATAACCGCGAGACGCTGGAAATTTTGTACAAGGGTTATAACGTTCACGACATCCTGCAAATGACGGTCGAAGACGCACTAAAATTATTCGAACCAGTACCAACCCTCGCAAGAAAATTGGAAACCTTGATGGATGTCGGCTTGAGTTATATCAAGCTCGGCCAAAGTGCGACCACCTTGTCTGGCGGTGAAGCGCAGCGGGTGAAATTGTCGAAAGAATTATCGCGTCGCGACACCGGGCAAACGCTCTATATTCTTGACGAACCTACCACCGGATTACATTTCCACGACATCGAACATCTGCTCGCCGTGTTGCACAAACTACGCGACGACGGCAATACGATTGTCGTGATTGAACACAATCTCGACGTGATCAAGACTGCGGACTGGATTATCGATCTCGGCCCCGAGGGCGGCCATCGCGGTGGGCAAATCATCGCGCAAGGTACGCCGGAAGACGTTGCGCAGAACCCGGTCTCGCATACCGGTCGCTTCCTCGCGAAAATGTTGGATGTGCCGACTGAAAAAACCGTCAAACGGAAAAAGACCGCATGAAATCTCTGTACAAAATCGAGATGGATATTCGCTGGGGCGATCTGGATGCGTTCAACCACGTGAATAACACCGGTTACTTGCGCTTTATCGAAGAAGCACGCGTTCAGTGGTTCAGATCCCTGGTCGAAAACTGGGCCGATGCCGATTGCGCGCCGATCCTCGCGGCAATTCAAAATAATTATAAAAAACCGATTTCCTGGCCTGAAAAAATCCATGTTGAATTATTGTGCGAGCATATCGGCACCAAAAGTCTGAAGCTCGCGCATCGCATCACTTCAACTTCCGATGCCAATATTCTTTATGCCGATGGCCACACAGTAATGGTGTGGGTCAATGCGGCAAGCGGCAGCACGGTGCCATTGCCGGAAAATGTGTTGAGCGCTTGCAAAGAGTGATTGTTTTGTAGGAGCGCCTTTAGGCGCGATAAATCCCGCCATATCGGTCGCGCCTAAAGGCGCTCCTACGGTTTTGGCGCTTCCCGCCGAACCGGAAATTCCGAATAGACACGACTGCCATCGTCCAGCACCAGGCGTACCCCCGCTTTATCGCCTTCTTTCAAGCTTCGCAAAGGTTGCATCAACATCAGATGCAAACCGCCGGCTTCAAATTTCAATGAAGCGCCGGGCTTGAGTTCCAATACACCCGGCTCGCGCATTTTACTGACACCATTTTCGACGACCGATCGATGAATCATCGGCATACCGAAATCCCTGCTTTCAACGTCGACAATCTTGATGCTGGTCTTGCAAGTATTCTTCAGTACCAGAAACCCGGCCATCGTTTTTGAATTGGGTGGCGCGCTGCGTATCCATGCTTGTTGAATAACCGGCATGCACGTCGTAGTAATTTTTTTCCGCAAGGGCTTGGTCGCACTATCAGCAAGACTTGCAACCGGAGCTGAAGCAAGCCCCAGCAGCATTAGACCTAAATGAAGTTGTCGTCCGTTCATGGGCCTATGATACTTTTATCCGCGAACGGAGTGTTTATGAAAACGAATTTTATTGCCGCATCCATCACCATAGGTCTCGCCCTTATGAGCAACACGACTGAAGCTGCCGACGGCAGCCTGACGATCTACAGCGGCGACTACGATTCCGTCGCCCAATCCGAAGCTAATTCCGGCGGCCCGGGCTTTGCCTTGTTCGAACGCAAAATCGGCTTCGATCTGAAAGCCGGCGACAACGATGTATCGCTTGGCGGCCTGCCACGCGGCATGGATTCCAGCTCGTTGGTCTTGCGCCCGGATGGCAGTGCGAAAGTGCGCGGCCAGCGTTTTGATTTCGCCATTGCCGGACAGGATGAATTACTCCGCCGTGCGCTGGGTCAAACGGTTACCGTCGAACAGGCCGTCGGCAATGATCGTCAAACCTATACCGGGCAATTGATGTCTGCAGGCAATGGCCTGACTTTGAAGCTCGCCGATGGCCGCATCAAGGTGTTATCGAACTACGCCAGTTTTGAATTGCCCAGGATGCCCGACGGTGTCGTGAATGAACCGACGATGCGCTGGAGCATCAGCAATCCGAATGCCGGCCGCGAAAATTTTGCATTGTCTTACGCGACTTCCGGATTGGCTTGGCGCGCAGAATATTTGGTCAATGCCAGCGGCTTCGGTAAAGATTGCAAAATGGATATCGAAGGCTCCGCGATGGTGGTGAATCGTTCCGGCGCCGATTTCAATAATGTGATGCTGACCCTCGTAGCCGGACAACCGAATCGCGCACCATCGGCGGGACCGGAAATGATGGCAGCCGCAGCCCCAATGATGCGAAAGCAAATGGTGATGGCTGATGGCGCACCGGATGCGCAAGCCTCTGGCGAATATCAGGCTTACAAACTGCCGAACGCCGGTTCATTGCCGCAAGGTAGCGTGCAACGCCTGCCCTTGGTCAATGCAGCTAACAACATTGCATGTGAACGCCGATACGAGACCAATTTCAGCATGGGCGACTGGATGCCTCCGTATCCGATCATCGATGCGAACTACGGCGCCGCTGAAGGCCAGGAATTACCGGTATTCGCCACCCTGCGCTTCAAGAACAGCAAGGCCGCCGGCTTGGGTGTTCCCTTGCCCGCCGGTCGGGTCCGCATGTTTGATGGCAAGGACTTTTTGGGTGAAGCCAATATTGGCCACACCGCAGCCAATCAGGACGTGACTTTGCAAATTGGAAACGTGTTCGATTTGAAATCGACCCGCACCCGCGAGGATTTCCAGATCGACCGCGATGGTCGCACGATGGTCGAACGCGTCAGCATCAAACTGATCAATGCAAAAGCCCAAGCGGCAACGGTTCGGGTCACCGAACGACTGCCGCGCTGGAGCAGCTGGGAAATGGTTTCGAGCTCGGTACCCTTCGAGAAGCGCAGCGCACAAAGCGTCAGCTTTGACGTGCCGATAGCTGCCGACAGCGAAACGACTTTGACTTACACTGTGCGCTACCGTTGGGCGCCCGACGTCAAAATTCCAAATTGAGAAAGTTATGATTGAGATTATCCAGCACGGACACGTTCACGAAATTAAATTGGCGCGTCCACCGGTCAATGCCCTGAATTTTGATTTGCTGGATGCCTTGGTCAATGCAGTTCAAATCGCGCCTGCCAACGGAGCGCGCGGTTTGATTCTATCCGGCGGCGAAAAAGTATTTTCCGGTGGACTGGATGTTCCCTATTTGATGACGCTGGATAAAGCCGGCCTGATGAAATGCTGGTCCCGCTTCTTCGACGCCGCCCGTACAATCGCAAATGCGCCCGTACCGGTCGTGGCAGCCATCGGCGGCCATAACCCGGCGGGTGGCTGCGTGCTGGCACTGTGCTGCGACTATCGCGTGATGGCGCGCGGCCAGTTCCGTATTGGCCTGAATGAAACACAAGTCGGCCTGGCCGTACCGGAAGCCATTCAATATCTGATGCGTCGCGTCGTCGGCCCACAACGCGCAGAACGACTGATAGTCGCAGGCGCGATGATTGAATCGGAACAGGCGCTTGAAATCGGGTTGGTCGATGTATTGAGCGATGCGGCACATGTTGTTGCGACTGCGAAAGTCTGGCTCGATGCGACCCTCGCCTTGCCATCAACACCGATGCTGGCCACACGGAAAATTGCTCGTGCCGATATCGTCAATTCATTGAATGCCTTCAACGATGTCCAACTGGAAATGTTCGTCGAGGGTTGGTATTCGAAAGACACCCAAACCGCCTTGCATGCATTAATGGGCAAGCTGAAGAAATAAGTTTTGTAAGGCGGGCAACCATCTGCGCTGACGAAACACAACGCAGTTAACGAAGCCAGACTTCGACTCGTCGATTTCGATATATCCCGTTGCCGACAGTTGTCAGTGGCAAGGAATAACCGACGCCTCTCACCCTCATAGGATGGATGCCGATTTCCATCAATGAATTGGCCACCAAATCCGCATATTCATTGCTGACCGAGTTTTCCATGTAGGCAGAAGATTGTTTTTCCGCATGTCCAACCAGAATAACTTTGCGATTTTTATTTTCCGGCCGACGCATGAAATCCTTCAGTCGAGCCAAATCCTGCGCACCCCGGCTATCGAAAATCGAGTACGCATTGCCAAAGCGGAAGGAAAATGAAACCCGCGATGCTCCATCTACCCATTGCGCATATTCCGCTGGAAACTCCTTTTTGCCTGCGGCTGGAAATAGCATGGGCGACAGGCTTAAGTAGCCATGCGCTGCGAGCAAACGCTGAGCCTCATCGGATTCGGCATAGGTCAAAAAACCACGACCAAGCGCCGTGATTATTTGTCCCGTATAAAAATATAAACGCCGTGTCAGCGGATAATCTTCAGTTTTGATATGCAGATGGTCCGCGGGGATCAATCGACCCGCAACACGTATTGGCAATAGGCGATAACTATTTGTCACCACCGAAAATTCCGTTATCCCGATTGCATTTGGATCGGCCGCGATTGCTGCACCAATCTCCTTCGAACTGCCGTGCTTCACGGACTTACTGTTTGGAACACCCGCATTTAAAATTGCAGCCTGCATTTCAGCCAAACCAGTTCCCTGGCGCGCAATATGCAACCGTATTGCACCGGGCTTCCCACCCACCTGCCGCCAATCGGTTATTTCTCCGGAAACGATTTTCGATAACTGGGAAACATCCAGTCCTGCCAACGGGTTACTTGAATGTACGACTACCGTTAGCGCCTGCAAGGCAATGACATGCTCTTGATCTGGTGAATTCAAATTACCGAGTTGCCAGCCATCATCGATCTCTTTCACAGACAGTGCCCGTGACATCATCGCAATTTCAGTCTCGCCGTTCACCAAATCCTGAAAGCCCGATCGGCTTCCCCCGCCATTTATTTCGAAAATTACCGATTCACCGTCGCGCTTGGCGCCAATCTTGGTAATTCCTTTATTTGCCGGTGATCGGGCAATCTGGCCATAGCCGAATTTCTTCATCCAGCCTTCGACAAGAATCGGAACCATGCGGTTGCCCAGCGTGTTGGAGCCACTTATCCGGATCGTGTCTTGGGCGGTAACTGGTCCGCACAAGGCAGCCAGCCACAGCAATAAGGTGCAAAAGAGCTTCTGATAATTCATGGAGAGCAGCCAATTTCGATATTTGCCACATGGCGTTATCTAAGCTACTCAATTGGCACTACTGGATTATGACAAAATGAAGAAGAATCATTTTTTTCTCGAAGTTGTCACATTCCTATTTGATCGAATGATCGGGATCACTGATCCAACCGCTCCAGGACGGCGAGAAGATTCTCGCGCCATGAAGACCGGCAACTTCCATTGCCAATAAATTATGGCAGGCTGTCACACCGGAACCGCAATACAGAATTGCGTCAGATGCCGGATGCCCAGCAAGCAAAGCAAGAAAATCCTGCTTCAGGTCTTCAGGCAAACGAAAGCGGTCATTATTTAAATTCAAACTGTAAGGATGATTCACTGCTGTTGGAATATGTCCCGCAAGTTTGTCGATCGGTTCTACTTCACCGCGATAGCGCTCGGCCGCACGGGCATCGACCACTACATATTGATGACTGGAGATATTCGCCCTAACTGTCTCCGCATCGACGAGTTGCGCCTGATCATACTCGGCATGATACGTTGACGGCCTGATATGCGGTATTTTGTTGTCGACCGGCAAACCCAGCTCCAGCCAATGGGCAAATCCGCCATTGAGCACCGCTACTTTTTCATGCCCCAACAAACGCAATAAATACCAAAATCTGGCTGCGGCCATCGCACCATCATTGGTGTCATAGACAACAACCTGGGAATCGGGCGATATGCCACAGCGCATCACGGTTCGACAGAAAGTCTCGGCATCAGGCAAAGGATGTCGGCCAAATCGAGCTGGTTTTTGCTTATCCGATAAATCCCGATCCAGGTGAACATACGAAGCATTCGGTAGATGTGCTTTCTGCCAGGAATGTTCTCCAGCCAGCGCATCGCCCAGCGCAAAACGGGCATCAACAATAACCAAGCCGGGATCACTCAAGTGCTTCGATAACTCTTCGGCAGCAACAATCGTATTCCAGTTCATAGTCGCACCTGCTCTATTCGTTTCCGGAAATTCACCAGAATGGACGCTGTCGCTCCCCATATTCGATAGTGTCGATACTGGAATTCGATAATAGTACGACTCTTGCCGCGATATTCAATCTCGATCGGTTTGGCGTTTTGTGGATTTAGCACAAATTCGAGCGGGACTTCGAAAATCTCATCGACTTCGTCTGGATCCGCTTTCGGAACAAAATCCGCAGACACCTTCGCCACTACCGGATACACATGAAAGCCGGTAATCGTCAGAAACGAATCCAGATAGCCGAGCGGTTCCACATAATCGGGTTGTAGTCCGATTTCTTCCTGCGCCTCGCGTCCGGCGGCTGCGATGGGATCGCGATCGCTTTCTTCGATGCGACCGCCGGGAAAACTGATCTGACCGGCATGGTGCCTCAAGGCCTCGGTGCGTCGAGTCAATATGACTTGCAAGCCCGATTCACGCTCAATCAATCCGATTAATACCGCCGCCGGACGGATTGGCGTGCCGTTTTCATTGATTAAATCGATAAGCTCGCGGTAATTCCACGGCGATTGAGAAGGTGGTGCCGCTGCATCGTGCAAGACCCCACCCGAAAGCGAATTAAAAAAAGAGACTGTATCAATCACGGATCACGCACGTTGTGACTCACGCTTCGGCAGGATTGTTTCCATGATATGCATTCGCTGGTCATCACTGTAAACAGACCAGGAAGCGATTTCATGGCCTGTACGATGACAGCCTTCACACAGGCCCTGTTCATCGAGTGCACAGATGCCGATGCAGGGACTCAGAATAGCGCGCTGAAAATTACTCATAAAAAACGCGCTGGTTTCCCAGCGCGTTATATTTCTTACTTGACGTTGACCAGCTGGAAATCGTAAACCATTACCTGGTTCGGGCCGCCCGGTGCACGGACTTCCTTACTACCAATACCTTTTTCAGGTGGAATGGTGATTTCCCAGCGCGAGCCGACCGGCATCAAAAGTACGGCTTCACGCAAACCCACAGGCATTTCCGACACTTTCAATGTCGGTGGTGCAAGCGGGCTGGAAGTGAAGGTGTCGAACAATGGACCGCCATTCGAGAGCACTGCACGCATATGCGCTACGACAGAACCGGCAGCCGTAGGTCGTGCGCCGGTACCGGTCTGAAGAACTCGATATTGAACGCCGCCCGGGATTGTGACGACACCTGGTTTGGTTTTATTGGCGGCCATGAAAGCGTCGGACTTCGTCTTGTTTTCACGAGTCACTTTTTCAATCGCGGCACGCTGCATGCCTTCGAGTTTTTGATCGAAGTAGCCCAAAGCCGGACCCAATTTGTCTGGTGATTGGGTTGGTTCTTTTTTAGCCATGGCGTCTTGCAAACCGCGAATAACCGCAGCTTGATCGACATCCGCACCCGAACGGGCAATCATGCTGCCGCGTTCATAACCCAAGGCATAACCAAGCGTTGCACGATCAGGCACCGGAAACTGTTGCTGAGCGGGTGCAGCTGGTTTGGCAGCTGCAGGCTTTGCCGGCGCTGCTGTTTGGGCCAGGGCTAGACCGGCAGTTAAACTTAGTGCCGCCAGAGTGGCAGCCAACACACGCAATTTCATTTAGTGAATCTCCAGTAAAATAAACGGGACCTACGACAGTCCCGAGACGCGATAGGATACCGGCCTTAACGCTGAACCGCCACTGAGGGGCTGGTCTCGAGCTAAAGCAGAGACCCGTTTCTGGCTGCAAAGTTCCCTACATTCAAGTATTTGGAGTTTCCATGGCTTTTCAAAACCTTACAATCGAGCAAAAAGGCAAAGTTCGCACTATCACTTTGAATCGTCCTGACAAGCTCAATGCGCTAAATCGCGCCACGATCAGCGAGTTGCACGTGGCTTTTGATCAGGTGGCCCAGGAAGATGCCGTGAATGTCGTGATATTGACCGGTGCTGGCCCAAAAGCTTTTGTAGCCGGCGCCGATATTTCCGAGATGAATGGATTAAGTCCGGTGCAGGCTCGTGATTTTTCCCGTCATGGTCAAAAACTGATGTCGAAAATTGAACAAAGCGGCAAACCGGTGATAGGCATGATCAATGGTTTTGCTTTGGGTGGCGGCATGGAACTCGCGATGGCCTGCCATCTCCGCTTCGCAGCCGACACGGCAAAGTTCGGCCAGCCTGAAGTAAACCTGGGATTGATTCCGGGCTTTGGCGGCACGCAAAGATTATTGCGTCTTGCAGGTCGCGGCCCGGCACTCGAACTCTGCTTGAGTGGCCAGACAATTGATGCAGCACGCGCTTTCGCACTGAATCTGGTCACGCGTATTTTTCCGGCAGAGGCGTTACTGGAAGAAACCGAAAAATTTGCCGCACATTTGGCAAATCTTGCACCGCAGGCATTGCGTGGTGTCATTGATGCAATCCATCTCGGCGGCGAAGCTGGTCTGGATGTTGGTCTCGATTACGAAACCCAGGGCTTTGCAATCGCGTTTTCGACCGAAGACATGAAAGAAGGTACTGGCGCATTTCTGGAAAAACGCAAACCCAATTTCGTCGGCCGATAAAACTGGACACTGAAGTGATTCCCTGCGATCCGAAAGAACAGGCAAAACGCGATGCCGCGCGTATACGTTACGAACGCAGAAACCAGCGTTTGATACGCGTGGCGGAAGAAAAATATCAGCGCCTTGAAGAACGCAAGGAACAAACCACCAGCCCCGATGCGATAGCCCAGGCTTTGGCACGCGCGAAGGCGAAACGCGAGCAATCGAAAAAGACACCATGAAACTTGAACATCGCCGCGAATTGTTTGCGCGACTTGCCGAATTAAATCCGAATCCAAAAACCGAACTGGTGTATTCAAGTCCGTTTGAATTATTGATCGCGGTGATGTTGTCGGCCCAGGCAACCGATGTCGGGGTCAACAAAGCGACAAAAAAACTTTTCCCGGTGGCCAATACGCCCGCAGCCATTTTGAAACTGGGCGAGGACGGCCTGAAAAAATACATCAGCACGATTGGCCTGTTTAACAGTAAAGCCAAGCATGTGATGGCCGCTTGTAAAATATTGCAGGAACAATACAGCGGCGAAGTACCCGCTAGTCGTGAAGCACTTGAAGCATTACCCGGTGTTGGTCGTAAAACCGCCAACGTGGTTCTGAACACCGCTTTCGGCCAGCCCACGATGGCTGTCGATACCCATATCTTCCGCGTTGGCAATCGGACCGGCCTGGCAAAAGGCAGTACGGTGCGTGCCGTTGAAGATAAGTTGCTGAAAGCAGTGCCGCCGGAATATTTATTGAATGCGCATCACTGGCTGATTTTGCATGGCCGATATGTCTGCAAAGCACGGAAACCCGATTGCCCGAATTGTGTCATTCGCGATCTCTGCAGCTACAAGGAAAAGACGCTGAAGTAGCCGCACGAATTATCGAAGGCAGAAAAAAATGCCCCGATCCAGTCGGGGCATTTCCATTTGAATCTATCGCATAAAATCAGAACGTAAACTGGGTACGCACGGCGAATTGATTGGTTTCGTCACCATTCGCCTCATTATCCCCCATCGTGTAATTGAACATCAGGCGCAGGTTCGGATTGATGTAGTAATTCATGCCAAGGATCCAGCTGGATACTTCGCGATTGGCGATGTCTTCGTTTTCAATCGTGTCGTAACGTGCTGTGAGCTCCCACAATCCGCTGTCGCCCACTTTCGGGCCACCGAACACGCCAGTAGCTGGTTTATAGGCTTTGTGGCCACCATTGAGGAACCAGCTACCTTGTACGTACCAGCTAGTCACGTCCTGCTCGGTAAATGGCTGCTCAAACGAACTGTTGGTGTATTCACCCTGGAAAAACAGCGGTCCGAACGATCCTGCCGCTTCCAGACCCCATGTTGTTATCGAGCCGCCATTGGCGCCGCCCAGTGTCGTCGCAATCGTCTGTGCTGGTCCGCGACGGCCGGCATAGTTTGCAGTAGCGACAAGATTTGCAGAGCCCGAATTGGCATTTTCAACACTGGCCGAAACACCGAAATGCAGGGTGTCTTCATGATTGATCGGTGCGAAGGTAAAGCGTGCCGAAGCACCCAGGCCTTCATTACGCGGGCTTGCTGCACCGCGCAAATTGAATGCGGAAACACCCAGAGTGTAATTGTCACCGGCTCTCAAATAACCGACGCCTTGCTGGAATTGGCGGCCGCTATAAATACCGGTTGCCGAGGAGAACGGACGTTCCATCATCAGGATTTCGTTCGAACTAGTCAGCTCTTCCATCGAACGATAGGGCTTGAAATGACCGAATGTCATTTTGCCACCGAGCATGTTTTTTGCGATGTAGAGATCACGCAAGCCATCAAGGTTAGAACCGGCCGCAAAGTCCTGCTCCATCTTGTATTCCCAGCCATATGCCTTACCGGCAAGCGTCAAACGGGCGCGGCGGAATTCGGTGGTATCGGTAGTGGCCACAATATCTTCATCAAAGGCATAAGCGTCGAAATGAATACGGCCACCGAGCGAGAATTCGAACTTCGAATCGGGCGACGTTACTTTCAAGCCACCTTTTGTTTCGACCTTCGGCATCGCGTTCTTCATGTCCGTCATCTGGGTCGAGGTATCGATGTTCACTTCGGACTGCGCGTCGGTGCGCTCCTCGAGTTCGACAATCTTGGCCTGCATCGCTTCGAGTTGCGCCTTCAGTTCTGCAATCTGCCGATCGGTATTTTCATCTGCAGCAGCGTTCAGGCTGATGCCGCTCATCGCTACGGCGAGAGCGAGCGCAAGGGTTTTGTGACGCATGTTGATTCTCCGAATTGATATAAATGAAAGGTTTCCCGGGACCCCAAGAGCATTGATCGTTATAAATACGTTCAGTGGTCGCTCAAGACATGCGAAGTATTAGATGGATTTCTGACACTGTGATGTGACTTTTATTGCATTTATATGACCGACACATTCTATCAAGATGCCCTAATTACCTGCCCTACAGGTTATTTCAGGCAGCCAAATCAGGCCATGAATAAATTCGGCTAATCGTTAAATGCTCCAAAACGGTATTTAAGACCAATGAAATATATCTGTAACAAACAAGACATTAAGCCGTCATGTTGGCGCCACACAATGCGCCCAATGTAAAACCTTGACCACTTCATCTCTCGGGAGTTATCCGTGTTAAACCAACTGAAACGCAAGCTTGTCATCATCGGCCTGGCCACAGCACTCAGCTTCAACGTCAATGCCGGTGAAACCAATGGCGCCGGCGCCTCTTTCGTATTTCCGGCCATGACCAAATGGTCGTCGGATTACAATAAAGCCACCAATAATCGTGTGAATTATCAATCGATCGGCTCCGGCGGCGGTATTGCACAAATCAAGGCCAACACGGTAGATTTCGGATCATCCGACGCTCCGATGAAGCCTGCTGACCTGAAGAAATTCAAACTCGGCCAATTCCCGTCGGTCAGCGGCGGCATCGTGCCGGTCGTCAACATTCCGGGCGTTAAAGCCGGTGCGATGAAAATGACCGGCCCGGTACTTGCCGACATTTATCTCGGAAAAATCAAAAGCTGGGATGATGCAGCGATCACCGCGTTGAATCCCGAACTCAAACTGCCGGCAATGCCGATTCGTCTTATTTATCGTGCCGATGGTTCGGGTACAACATTCAACTTCGTCAACTATCTGTCGAAAGTCAGCCCCGAGTGGAAAGAAAAAATCGGCGAAGGCACCACCGTGCGCTGGCCGGGTGGCTTCGGCGGCAAGGGCAACGAAGGTGTTGCTGCGTACGTGAAGCAAGTCAAAGGCGCCATCGGCTATGTCGAATTGAGCTATGCCACTACCAATAAATTGGCATACACCGCGATGAAAAATGCTGCCGGAAAATTTGTCCAGCCTAGCGTGCAATCGATTCAAGCGGCCGGTGCGAGCGCCGACTGGGCGAAAGCCGTCGATTTCAGCCTGGTCATTACCAACGCACCGGGTGAAGGCGCATGGCCAATAGCCGCAACGAATTTCATCATCATGGCGGAAAAGCCGAAGAACGCTGCCAATGCCAAGGAAGCTCTTAAATTCTTCCGTTGGGTTTACACCAGTGGCGATGCTTCTGCACAGCAGTTGGGCTACGTGCCGCTGTCACCGGAATTGGTGAAGCGTATCGAAGCCTACTGGGCCACGAAGTTCAAATATTAATTGCCTTACTGCATTAAACTAAGCGCCCCGGCTATTGCCTGGGCGTTTTTTATTTCATATCTAGAGATCGTGATTCATGCCTGAAGCCACCGCCCTCGCCGAAAGATTGAGAATTGTCGAAGCTCGTGCGAGTTCCGATAATTTCAAGGACAGATTATTTCACTGGGTGCTTGCTGCGGCCGGTTTTTTTGTCCTGTTTTCATTGCTCGGCGCAATGTATGTGATGTACGCCGGTGGCCAGGAATCATTCGCCAAAGAGGGCTGGAAATTCATTACAACGGATTTCTGGGATCCGGCCAACAATGTTTTCCACGGCCTGTCGCCAATCGTTGGTACTCTCGTAAGTTCCTTGATTGCGCTGCTGCTTGCCGTGCCGATCAGTTTCGGCATCGCATTATTCCTGACCGAAGTAGCGCCGCCCTGGATCCGCAGTCCGATTGCGATCGCGATCGAGTTGCTTGCCGGCATTCCATCGATTATTTACGGTATGTGGGGCTTGTTTGTACTGGTTCCGATGCTGGGCGAACATGTTTACCCGTGGATTAATGATGAACTCGGTCAGCTGCCAGTCATCGGTCAATATTTTCAAGGCGTGCCGATTGGTGTCGGCCTGCTGACGGCAGGTACCGTACTGGCCATCATGATTATTCCATTCATCGCTTCGGTGATGAGGGAAGTATTCATGACCGTTCCATCCCGACTGAAAGAATCGGCTTACGCACTCGGTTCAACAACCTGGGAAGTGGTATGGGACGTAGTGTTGCCCTACACAAAATCAGCCGTAGTTGGCGGTATTTTTTTGGGCCTTGGTCGTGCACTTGGCGAAACTATGGCAGTGACATTCGTCATCGGCAATGCCAACCGACTTGCAAGCCTGCTTGAGCCGAGCACTTCGATTTCGGCAACGATTGCCAATGAATTTTCCGAAGCGTTTGCCGATGAACATCGCGCCGCATTGCTGGGACTGGGCTTCCTGCTGTTCATCGTGAGTTTTTGCGTGCTGGCAGTCGCCAAGCTGCTGCTGCTTAGCCTGAAACACCGGGAGGGCAAATAATGAGTGCGCAAAACATATTTTTACGCCGTCGGATCGTGAACGCCGTCGCGATGGTGTTATCGCTTAGCGCAGCAGTCATTGGACTATTCTTCCTCGGCTGGATTTTGTGGACCACATTCTCCAGAGGTTTGCCTGCACTAAGCTGGAGCTTGTTCACCACTACCACCGCACCACCCGGTGAGCCCGGCGGGCTTGCCAATGCATTGGTCGGCAGCCTGGTGCTTTGTCTGTCGGCAGTTTTGTGGGCAACGCCTGTGGGAATCGCGGCAGGCACCTATCTTGCCGAATATGCCAACCACACCAAACGTGGTGAATTGATTCGTTTCATCAACGATATTCTTTTGTCGGCACCTTCAATCGTGCTTGGCCTTTTTATTTACACGATTATCGTGCGGCCGATGGAAAGCTTTTCGGCCTACGCCGGCGTGATTGCACTCGGTTTTATCGTGCTGCCGGTCGTGGTTCGCACCACCGACGAAATGTTGCGACTGGTTCCAGCCCAAATGCGCGAAGCGGCCTTGTCGCTCGGCGTACCGCAATGGAAAGTCACCACCAACGTACTCTATCGTGCCGCCCGCTCGGGCATTACCACCGGCGTGTTGCTTGGTTTGGCACGCATCAGCGGCGAAACCGCACCTTTGATATTCACCAATACCAATAATCAATATTGGAGTTTCTCGCCGACTTCACCGATGGCAAATATCCCGATGACGATTTACGAGTATGCAAAAAGTCCCTTCGAGGACTGGCAGCAACTGGCCTGGGCCGGCGCACTACTCGTCACTCTTTTCGTGCTCCTGATCAGCGTCACTGCACGCATTATTCTGCTAAGAAACAAGGTTCAACATGACTGAGATCACCCTTTCCCGCAAGCCCAGCACCGTTCAAGCGAACGCGGCTGCCTTGAGTGCACCGGCTAAATTGACGGCTCGAAACCTGAATTTTTACTATGGCGATTTCAAGGCCATCAAGGACGTGAATTTCGATGTCGCGGAAAAATGCGTGACTTCGCTGATCGGCCCTTCCGGCTGTGGAAAATCCACTCTGTTGCGTATTTTCAACCGCATCTATTCGATTTATCCCGGCATGCGCGCCGAAGGCCAGGTCATGCTGGATGGCGAAAACGTGCTTGATCAAAAATACTCGTTGAATAAATTACGCAGCAAGATCGGCATGGTGTTCCAGAAGCCGGTACCGTTTCCGATGACCATCTACAACAATATTTCCTATGGCATCGGCCATTATGAAAAATTGTCGAAAGCCGATATGAACAATCGCGTCGAGGAAGCTCTCCGCCAAGCCGCCTTGTGGGACGAAGTCAAAGACAAACTGGGCCAAAGCGCATTGGGCCTTTCCGGTGGCCAACAACAGCGTTTGTGCATCGCACGCGCCGTTGCCCTGAAGCCCGAAGTGATTTTGTTCGACGAACCAACTTCTGCGCTTGATCCCATCGCCACCGGCAAGATCGAGCAATTGTTTGCCGAACTGAAACAGCAATTCACGATCCTGATCGTGACCCACAATATGCAGCAGGCTGCACGTTGTTCCGACTTTACCGCTTTCATGTATCTGGGCGAGCTGGTGGAGTTTGGCGTGACCGAAACCATGTTCACCAAGCCAAGCAAGCAGCAAACCGAAGATTACATCACTGGTCGTTTCGGCTAAACCAACTCTCGATAGAGCGAGCAATAAAATGGCACCTACACACGAACACATTGTTAAAAGTTTTGATAGCGAACTGCAGCGCCTTTACGGTGAAATCCAGCGCATGGGCGAAATTGCGATTTCGCAGCTGGATGCAGCCGTCGATGTATTGCAACGTCGCGACAGCGATGCCGCACGCCGCGTTGTCGCCAACGACGATGCGATCGATACACTCGAACACGAAGTCAGTCACGATGTCCTGCGCCTGCTTGCACTGCGTCAACCGATGGCACGCGACTTACGCGAGGTGTATGCGGCATTGCGTATCTCTTCCGATATCGAACGCATCGGCGACTATGCCGCGAACGTCGCAAAACGTTCAATGGTCTTGAACCAGGGCGCACCAGTTTCACTCGCGCACAGCCTGCCGCTTTTGGCCAAGCTGGCCAACACCTTGGTGAAGGAATCCCTACGTGCCTACGCCGAACGCGACGCCGATGCCGCCAAAGCCGTACGTGCACGCGATGCCGAGCTGGACGTGCAATACACCGCCTTGTTTCGCGAACTGCTGACCTATATGGCGGAAGACCCCAAGCAAATCACGCCATGTACACATCTGCTGTTCATGGCCAAGAATATAGAGCGCATTGGCGACCACGCCACCAATATTGCCGAAAACACCTGGTTCCTGGTCCACGGCGAGCCACTATCCGAGCAGCGCGAAAAGCGCGATCTAACCAGCCAATAAGTTTTCCCGGCTCGTAAACACACTAAAAACCCGCTTCTGGCGGGTTTTTTTCATTTTATTTCGTTATCGGCGAACCCTTTTCAATACTCTTGGTCTCTTTAGTCTCGAAGTTCATACTACTTGAGCCAGGAGCCCACGATGACAGCACTTGTATGTGATTTGACCGAAGCACGCAAAGGCGACCCCGAAGCCTTGGCGCGTGTGCTCAAACAATCACGCCAGGACCTGCGTCGTTTCGCCGAGTTCCATTGTGCGATCAACGATATGGAAGACGCGGTCCAGGATTCGCTGTTTATCGTTTCCCGCAAACTTGGCGATCTTCGTAACCTTGAAGTTTTCACGTCCTGGCTGTTCCGGATCGTCAAGCGCGAATGCAATCGCTACAAGCGCGCCAAAGCGGCCTTGATGCAAGTTCCGATCACCGAAGATATCGAAGGCCCGCATTACCCCGAACAAAAAGGACTGGCGCGTGATGTTGCGATGGCGCTCGAATCACTTCCCGTTCACTACCGTGAAATTATCCTTTTGCGCGATCTGGATGGTTTTTCGATTCAGGAGATCATGATTCAGCTACAACTTAGCAAGGAAGCCTGCAAAGCCCGTTTACACCGTGCCCGAGCACTGGCACGTGAATATTTAAGTGCATAATCGTTTCATCCAACTCAATAACCACAGAGAGAGAAATACCATGTCGAATAAAACCTTGAAACCTTTCATGTTAGCTACTGGTGCCTTGTTGCTCGGTGGTCTTGCAGTTTCGCAGTCGGCTTTTGCCGTCAAACAACTCGGTAACGGCTACCAAGTCACTACGCCAGGTGGCGAAAAAGTCGCAGAAGGCAAATGTGGTGAAGGTAAATGCGGCGCCGACAAGGCCAAACATGAAGGCAAATGCGGCGAAGGCAAATGCGGCATGATGATGGCCGACAAAAACAAGGACGGCACCATCACGCAAGCCGAACATCGCGCCCACGCCGATGCCATGTTCGCCAAAATGGACGCCAACAAGGATGGCAAAGTCACTTCTGCCGAAATGAAAGCAAGTCATGAAGGCAAATGTGGTGAAGGCAAGTGCGGTGCTGACAAAGCCAAGATGGAAGGTAAATGTGGTGAAGGCAAGTGCGGCGCCGACAAGAAGAAGTAAGCGCTGATCAATGACTGCAACTCGCACACTGGCTGCACATACTGCCGGACTCGGTCTGCGGCGGGCTTTATTAAGCCCGCTGCAAACTGCCGATACCGGTGCCTTTGATTTTCTGGAATGTGCGCCCGATAACTGGATAGGTGTCGGTGGTCGTTATGGCGAGGCACTGCAGGATCTAACTTCGCGTTACCCTTTGGTTTGTCATGGGCTCTCGCTGTCTTTGGGCGGCGTCGAGCCTTTTGATGAAACCTATTTATTGAAACTGCGACGTTTTTTACAACATCACCAAGTACCGGTATTCAGCGAGCATCTTTCCTATTGTGCCGATGATGGCCAGTTGTATGACCTGATGCCGATTCCTTTTACAGAAGAAGCCGTACATCACGTATCGGCGCGCATTCGTCATGTGCAAGACAGACTCGGTCAACGCATTGCGGTGGAAAATGTTTCCTACTATGCCGCACCGTATCAGGCCATGCCGGAAATTGATTTCATCAATGCCGTTTTGGCCGAAGCCGATTGCGATTTATTGCTCGATGTGAACAACATCATCGTCAACAGCATCAACCATCGCTACGACCCGGTCGATTTTCTGCATCGCTTGCCCGGCGAGCGGATCTCCTATATCCATATCGCCGGCCATTACGACGAGGCCGAGGACTTGAAAGTCGATACCCATGGAGCCCCGGTCAAGCCCGAAGTGTGGTCACTGCTGTCGGAAGCCTATCGCGTGCACGGGGTCCGCCCTACTCTGCTAGAACGTGATTTCAACTTCCCCGCTTTCGAGGAATTGATTTCGGAAGTCAGCCAGATCCGCGAACACCAAAGTTTGCATAATGCTCAGGCGGTACACCATGCAAGCGCCTGAACAACTGCGGCAACAGCAATTTGCGCTGTCGAAACATATTCGCGACCCCGAAGCGAATGCGCCGCCGCCGAATATCGAAGACCGTCGCTTGGCGATTTATCGCGAATTGTTCTACAGCAATATCGAAGGTTTGCTTGCCGGCAATTTTCCGGTGATCCGGGAAATACTCGACGACGAAACCTGGCACGAACTCGTACACGCTTTTTATCGCGAGCATTTATGCCAAACGCATTTATTTCCGGAAGTACCGCGCGAATTTATCCGCTTTCTGGAAACACGATCCGGCGAAGGCATACATGATCCCGCCTGGCTGCTGGAACTTGCTCATTACGAATGGGTAGAGTTGGCGCTGGATCTGGCCGAGAACGATGAGGCAGATGCCGACTTCATCGTTAATCATGAAGATATCCTCGATACCGCCTTCAGTTTGTCATCGCTGGCATGGCCACTGGGTTATCAATGGCCGGTGCATCGCCTTAGTCCCGGCTTTCTTCCCGAAGACCCGCCCGACGCGCCAACGTTTTTATTGGTGCGCCGCGACCGTGGCTACAAGGTACATTTTGACGAGATCAGTGCCTTGATTTTTCGTCTGCTGCAGTTGGTTAGCGATGCACCAGAGCTGACCGCAAGACAGCAACTGACTGCCTTGTCGGAAGAAGCCAATGCCGAAGATTTGGAAGAATTCCTCGAACTCGGCCTTGGCCTGTACGAAAACTTACTCGAACAGCGAACCCTTTACCCTACTGTCTGACTCTTTCAGGTAATCGTTAATCATGCACAAGCAGTTTTGTGCAAATCACCTGGGAAGAATCATGTTCGTAAAAATTACCGATCTCTATGTCGCCGTCACGGCTCGTTTGCAGGGTGTTGGCGAATGGCTGGCACCTCTAGGCCTGCGTTTGTTGCTGGCCTGGGAATTCTGGGAATCCGGTATCGAAAAATATCGTGGTGAAAACTGGTTTACCGATATTCAATCGGACTTCCCGTTCCCGTTCAATATCGTTCCAGCCGATATCAGCTGGGCGATGGCGACCTGGTTTGAATTGATCGGTGGCCTGGCTTTACTGTTTGGCATCGGAACACGGTTTTTTGCTTTCAGTCTATTTGTATTGACCATCGTCGCTACTGCGGCAGTGCATTGGCCAATGAGTTGGGAAACGTTGAAAGACTTGGCGATGGGTTATGCGATTTCCGACGATGGTTTCGGCAACTTCAAATTACCCTTGTTATTCGCAGCGATGTTGCTGCCTTTGATTTTTCGCGGCGCGGGAAAATTAAGCATCGATGCACTGGTTGCCTATTTCATCAACATCGATAATGAAGAAAATATTCTCGATTTGCGCGCATGGAGTTTGGGCCTGCTGGTGATCGCAGCTCCTTTGAGTATCTTGTTCCCGATGTTTGGCTTATCGGTTAGTGCCGTTGCAGTGGCATTGGGCGCTGTTTCATTTTTTGTCAGACGATGAATAGCTGATATCCTGTCGGCCATGACTGAGCCGACCGCCCCCCTTCGGATAGCCGATCGTTTTCGTGGCTTCCTGCCTGTAATCGTCGATGTCGAAACCGGCGGTTTCGAATGCCATCGCCATGCCTTGCTGGAAATTGCCGCCATTCCAATCCTGATGGATGCGAATGGCGTATTCACGCCTGGCGAATGCGTCACCACGCATGTAGAACCATTCCCCGGCAGCGAGCTCGATCCGAAGTCACTGGAAATTACCGGTATCGATGTCACGCATCCATTTCGCGATGCCAAGCCTGAACGCCAGGCGCTCGATTATATTTTTCATGCGGTGCGAATGGCGGCCCGGAAAGCCGAATGCCAGCGGGCGATTCTGGTCGGCCATAACGCGCATTTCGATCTGGGATTTATCAATGCTGCCGTTGCCCGCGTTGATCACAAACGCAATCCGTTCCATCCATTCAGCGTGTTCGATACCGTGACGCTGGCCGGCATGGCCTACGGCCAAACAGTATTGAGCCGTGCCGTACAAGCCGCCGGTATCGAATGGAATGGCAATGAAGCCCATTCTGCCGTTTATGACACCCAAAAAACTGCAGAATTGTTTTGCAAGATATTGAATCGCTGGGGAACCTTGCCTCTGTAGAGTGAAGATGGCCCTCCTTTTTGTTTATATGCGTTCTGCTTAATGTATTCACGGTGGGCAATGCCCGCCCTACAAAAGAGGACTTAGCAATGATCTACGACAGCATTCTCGATACCATCGGCCACACTCCTATCGTACGTATCAATCGGCTGGCACCTGCCGGTGTCGAGATGTATGTAAAACTCGAAGCCTTCAATCCGATGTCATCGGTAAAAGACCGTTTGGCGCACGCGATTATTCTGGATGCCGAGCAACGCGGCGTTCTGAAACCCGGCCAGGAAGTGGTGGAAGCAACCTCCGGCAATACCGGCATTGCACTGGCGATGGTATGCGCCGCGAAAGGTTATCCGTTTGTCGCGTTTATGGCGGATTCTTTTTCGATTGAACGTCGCAAATTGATGCGCATGCTCGGCGCGAAAGTGATTCTGACGCCTGCGGCCGAACGTGCCGTCGGCATGATTGAACGCGCCAAAGCCTATTCGGAAAAAACCGGCGCTTTCTACACCGAGCAATTCGATAACCTGGCCAATCCGGCGTATCACCGCAACACTACCGGCCCCGAAATCCTGCAGGATTTTGCCGGTCGTCGTCTGAACTGGTTTGTCAGCGGCTGGGGCACTGGCGGCACGCTGACCGGTGCCGGACAAATGCTGCGACTCGCACGACCCGAAGTACAAATCGTTACTTGCGAACCTGCCGTTGCCGCAATGCTGGCCGGCAAGGAATGGACGCCGCATAAAATTCAGGGCTGGACGCCGAATATCATTCCGTCTGTTCTGGATCGCACTGTCTATCACCACAACCTTCCGGTTGCCGATGATATGGCACGCGATACCGCACGCCATCTCGCCAGCAAGGAAGGTATTTTTACCGGCGTCTCCGGTGGCGCCACCTTTGCAGCGGCATTGGAAATTGCTCACACGCAAGCGAAAGAAGGCGACGTGATTCTCGCGATGCTGCCCGATACTGGCGAACGTTATCTTTCGACCTTCCTGTTCGAAGGAATCAATGAAGGTAGCGACGAAGAATAATGTTTCGCTGGAGCGCCTTCAGGCGCGATAGGTCTCGCATGATCCGTCGCGCCTGAAGGCGCTCCTGCGAAAACACCCTCATTCCTATCGCGGATACACCAGATAATGCTTCAACGACAAACTGACCTTCTCGCCACGCGCAGGCATTTGCAATAAATCTTGCGCCGAGAGATCCATTATCCACGGGCGCGATTGTCCATTGATGATCGCTTCCAGAGTCACTCTTCCGGCCAGACGTTGAATGCTTTGCACGGTGGCATTCAAACACACGCCTGAATCACACAAGGCAATGTCGTGCGGGCGCACATATAAAGTTGCCGGGCCGTCTGTGCAGGCACTTTTTGTCAAGGCAATCGAAACCCCGGGCGCCACGAAACGACCTTCGCGTACATCACCCTCAATCTGGTTCGAGCGTCCGACAAAATCAAACACAAATGGCGAGACCGGATTGGTATAAACATTATGCGGCGTGTCGTCTTGCTCGATACTGCCGTGATTCATAACCACTACTCGATCGGCCAGCTCAAGTGCTTCTTCCTGATCATGGGTAACAAACAAAGTGGTAATGCCGGTTTCATCATGGATTCTGCGTAACCAGCGACGTAATTCAACGCGCACCTTCGCATCGAGCGCGCCGAAGGGTTCATCCAGCAACAGGACAGTCGGATCAATCGCCATCGCCCTTGCCAATGCCACCCGCTGTCTTTGTCCACCCGACAAATGGGCAGGCAGTCGATCGCGCATCGTGTCCATTTGCACCATCTCCAGCAAGGATTCGACTTTCGTCTTGATCGCCGCCTCATTCGGACGCTGTTTGCGGGGTTGCGAACGCAAGCCGAAGGCCACATTCTCGAAAACGCTCATGTGTGGAAACAAGGCATAGTGTTGAAACACGAAACCGACTCGGCGTTCACGCAAACTCATTCTGGTTGCATCTTTTTCGCCAAACAGGATTCGCCCGCTATCGACCGGCAGCAAACCGCCAATCAGGCGCAGCAATGTCGTTTTTCCGGAACCCGAGGGCCCCAGCAATGCCACCAACTGTCCGGAAGCAATATTCAAATTTATCGGCGCAAGCGCTTGAACACTTGCAAACTGCTTGCCGACGCCCTCAATCAAAATATCCATATCATTCCATTCTTGTTCAATGAGAGCGCGTGGTGCGTGCAAGTGCATCACCATGCTTCCTTTCCAGCCAAAGTTTCATGCCCAGCGTAATCAGCGCTAATAGAGTCAGCAATGACGCCACCGCAAATGCGGCCGGAGTATTGAATTCGTTATGCAGAATTTCCACCTGCAAAGGCATCGTGTTGGTCAAGCCGCGTATATGTCCCGACACTACCGACACTGCACCGAATTCCCCCATCGCACGCGCGTTGCAAAGCAAAACGCCATACAACAATGCCCAGCGAATATTGGGAAATGTCACGCGCCAGAAAATTTGCCAGCCACTGGCGCCCAATGATGCGGCAGCTTCTTCCTGATCCGAACCCTGCTGTTGCATCAACGGAATCAACTCGCGGGCAACGAAAGGAAAGGTCACGAATATCGTCGCCAGTACGATGCCCGGAATACCGAAAATAATTTTTATTTCGTGGTCCTGCAACCAGGGGCCAAACCAGCCTTGTGCACCGAATAAAAGTACAAACACCAGACCTGCCACGACGGGTGATACCGAGAATGGCAAATCAATCAAGGTAAGCAATAAATTCTTTCCAGGGAACTTGAATTTGGTAATGGCCCAGGCAGCACCAATACCGAAAATAATATTCAACGGGACCGACAACACGGCAACCAATAAAGTCAATTTGATCGCCGATATGGTGTCTTCTTCCGTCACGGCAGCCCAGTAGCCCTCGATGCCTGCAGCGGCAGCTTCAACCAGCACGGCTAATAGCGGCAGCACCACGATGATGAAAACAAGACCGACAGCGAGCGCCGTCAACAGCCAGCGCAGCCAGACCGGCTCAGTATTGAAACGGGTTGTCGGATTAGTGAGCTTGGCCACGGGCAAGCCTCCGTTGCAATGTATTGATCAGGAACAAAATCAGGAATGAGGCAGCCAGCATCAAGGTCGCAACAACCGTCGCGCCACCGTAATCAAATTCATCGAGCTTGATCACAATCAGCAGAGGGGCGATTTCCGATACATAAGGCAAGTTGCCGGCAATAAAAATTACCGAGCCGTACTCGCCGACGCCACGGGCAAATGCCAGCGAAAATCCGGTCAGAATTGCCGGAAGAATTTGCGGCAGAATGACACGCCATAAGGTCGTGAAACGGCTTGCACCCAACGATGCCGCCGCTTCTTCATGTTCTAAATGCAAGTTTTCCAGTACCGGCTGCAAGGTGCGCACGGTAAACGGCAGACCAATAAAAATGAGTGCGATCACGATGCCGGCAGGTGCATAGGCAATCTTGAAACCCCATTGCTCTAGGTACTGGCCAAGCCAGCCATTGCCGGCGTAAATGGCCGTCAAAGAAATACCGGCAACCGCGGTTGGCAATGCAAATGGCAAATCAATCAATGCATCGACAAAGGCGCGGCCATAAAAACGATAACGCACCAGCACCCAGGCGATTAGCGTACCGACAATCGAATTCACCAATGCCGCCAATAAAGCCGTTCCAAAACTCAGCTTCATCGCGCCAAGTACCCGCTCATCGCTGATGATTTGCCACCAGCCCTGCCAGCCAAGGCCGGCCGCTTTGATCAACAGGGCCAGCAACGGAATGATCACGATCAGACTGAGCCACATCAGGCTCAGTCCCAGGGTCAAACCCAGACCAGGCAGTGGTCCGCGATTGCGCCAGACATGGATCAGATTGGAGGAGTGCTTGCTCACCGTGCGTTCTTGTAGATCATGTCGAAAGTCCCGCCGTCCGCGAAATGTATCGCCTGCGCTTTTTTCCAGCCGCCAAAATGCTTATCGATAGTAACCAATTGCAGGGCCGGAAATGCTTTCAGTGCTGCCGGGTTTACCAATGCAGGCAACGCAGGACGGAAATGATGCTTCACTGCCAGCTGTTGTCCGCGTGCGCTGTACAGGAAATTCAAATAAGCCTCGGCTACTTTGCGGGTGCCATGACGATCGACCACTTTATCGACTATGGCCACCGGTGGTTCGGCACGAATGCTCAAACTTGGCACGACAATTTGCAAACCCTTGCCGCCTGCGGAGCTGATCGCCAATTGTGCTTCGTTTTCCCAGGCAATCAATACGTCACCGATACGACGATTCACGAAGGTTGTCGTGGATCCGCGTGCACCGGTGTCCAATACCGGGACGTTATGAAACAACTTGCTTAAATAGTCGCGTGTTTTTATTTGGTCACCGCCATATTGTTTTTGCGCCCAGGCCCAGGCGGCTAGATAATTCCAGCGGGCACCGCCCGATGTCTTCGGATTCGGAGTGACTACCGAAACACCCGGCTTGATCAAATCCCCCCAATCGCGAATGGCTTTTGGATTGCCGGTACGCACCAAAAACACGATCGTGGAGGTGTAAGGCGTGCTGTTCTGCGGCAAGCGCGACTGCCAATTTGGCGGCAATAATTTTCCTTTTTCGGCGATCGAATCAATATCGTAGGCAAGCGCCAATGTGACAACATCGGCTTCCAGACCATCGATCACCGAGCGCGCCTGCTTGCCGGAACCGCCATGCGAAGACTGGATTTTCAAATCATCGCCGGATTTCAGTTTCCACTGCGCGGCAAATTCGCGATTAACTTCCTGATAAAACTCGCGGGTTGGGTCGTACGATACATTCAATAATTCAACTTGTTTCGCATTCGCCAGACCTGTGGCTACCGTCAAAGTTGCCATCGCCAATAATTGGGTAATTCTTTTCATGATGGAATCCTCGAGCGTAATGAATCAGAAAGAAAGTTGGATACGTGAAAAAAATGTTTTCTCGTCTTCGCGATCACCACCGCCAGCACCACCCTCGAATTGGGTATGAGTATGGTTGAATGCCAGCTTAAGATTGCTATTGAGATACCAATTCAAACCGATACCCCAAGAAGTTGCCTGACTGGCAGCGCTTGAAAGATTAGCGAATAACGGAAAGGCATCATCATCGATGTCCAATTCACCGTAGCGTGCGACCAGTTCAAATGCACCCCAACCTTCGCCATGACTGGTAAACGGCGCATTCGGTTTTACCACGCCACGATAACCGGCATCTTCCCCGGTCAGCACCCAGCTACCGGTGATTTGCCAGGCGCTATTGCTCAACTCGGTATGCGATGCCGGATTGCCGATCAATTCCAGCGCTTGTTTCGATTGAATGTATTCGGCCTGCAGGCCAAAAACATTTCGATAGAAATACGCTTGCGGCGACAAGCGGAAATGCTCGCCATTGGCCAATACCGTGTTGCGATAGTTGAAGAAAATATTCTGACCCGGTGTGCGGTAGCGTGGCAGGAAATTATTTCCGGCACCTTCCTTATCACCGATACTGGCCGCAACGCCAAAGCCAAATCCGGATAAGGCATTCGCATCATTTTTCCAAGGCTCGAAGAAAATCCGGCCGGCATATTCAAAATTATCATCGGCATCACTCGTGGGATCATCACGACCATCTGCCGCGCCGTTGTAAACACCGACGACATAGTTAACGCGACCTGCAGCCAGCTCACCCTGTAATTGCGCACCAAGCTCGCGATTCGGCGCCAATTCGGTAGGAAATGCACGCTCAATCAACGCAGTCGCACCACCCGATTGCAGGCGTTCCAGACCAATCGGTCCCTTCACCTTGCCGACTCGCAAGGTATAGGCCGGATCGAATTTCACATCGACGTAGGCATCGACAATCGTCGCGCTGTCACCGGCAAATTCGGGGGTTAGGCGAAAACCGACTAACGAGCCGAATGAACCTTCGATCGTTGGTCGAATCCGGCGAAACAGAAAACTGTCGTTCTGCGGCACTTCATCATCGCCAAAAAACAGGCGTTGATCGGCTTGCACCAAGCCTTTCAATTTGATTTCGAAATTGCCGTCGGCCGATTTTGCCGACAAGCCTTTTTCATTCACCGTAACGACCGGCGTCGTCGAAGCCTTAGTGTTGGCTTCTTCCTGTTGCAACTCGAGTTTTCTTTCCAGAATCGACAAGCGTTGCTCCAGCGTGGCGACTTGTTCTGGCTGTTCGGAATCTGCTTCGGCTCTGGCCGCATCTCCGGCACCTAGATATTTCTCCAGACGCTCCAAGCGTGCATTCAATGCCTCGATTGCACTGCTATCCAGAGTTTTGTTCGCTGCCTGTGCCGCGACTGCGCTGCCGGTTGAAGATAACGCCGCCAATATTGCCAATGGCAATGCGAGATTTTTATGACGATTAGACATGGAGCCTCCAATGAAATGCATTTAGGGATACCTCCAGTCGTCTGGTCGGTGAATTATTAACGGTACTTCGTTTTTTATTGCGGCGAATCTAGCCTTACCCTTTCGGTTTTCACTACTTGCACGATTTTTGATTGATGCACCACTACTTCCACCGTACCGAAAGGTGTCGCACGTATGGTTTCCAGCACCGCGCGTTCGTTATCACTGAGTTGTAAAGTAGTCGTCCGTGACGTCGTGCTATGTAATGTCAAGGTACTCATGTAACTTTCCTTTTGCGTTTCCCGGCTTTCATCTGTTTTGTTAAGCGATTATCTTCATCGGACAACTGCTGCAAACTACGGTTATCAATGACACTCGACATTGCATCGCGCACATCCCCCATCAAAAACCGCAGCGCACAATGCTGCGGATCAATACATTCATCGCAGGGCTTGTACGCGGTCACGCTGGCGCAGCGAATCGGCGCAATCGGACCATCGATCACCCGGACGATATCGCCAATGGTGATCAAATCGGCATTGCGTGCCAGTGCATGACCGCCAGCAGCGCCGCGTTTGGTATCGATTAAATGGGCGTTTCGCAATTCGACCAGAATGGCTTCGAGAAATTTCTCGGGCACACCGGCATCAGCTGCAATTGTTCGCGCCAACAAACGCTCCGGCGCGTGCTTCGCAAGAGTACTAAGGGCCCTGAGGGCGTATTTGGCTTTCATGGTTAACATTCCAGACAAAATCTATATGGATTGAAAACCAGGGTCAACGCAAAGAACGGCTATTCACCATAAGGAATTTGCATGTAGAAATGCATGGGGGTTATCAGAACCCCGAGAGGCATAGGGCGCGCCTGTGGCGCCCCGACCGACCAGCCTCATACTTGGAATTGGTGCGCCACAGGCGCACCCTATTATTTCGTTTTTTGCCTTGTCTTCAACGCGAAAAATATTCCGACAATGCTGACCACGGCCCAGGCCGCTTCCATCACAATCGCCGGCACATTCGGCTTGTAAACCAGTGACACCAGGATCAAGCCGGCGCCGATGAAATTGATAAACGGATACAGCAAACCATTGCCGTCGATGCGACGCAACTGCTGCAAACTATAGGCAAGCAGAACCAGAAAAACACCGGCGAAACCAAGCAGGTCCGGCAACGAACTCATACCGGTTCGGCTTTCTTCTTGGCGAGATGGCTACGCACCAAACCAAACACGCTGATCAGAATCCATACGATTTGTATCGTAATCGAAGATTTATTTGGTTCGTAGTAAAGAGAGATCAAAATAAAAATCGAGCCGATGATATTTGCCCATTGATATAACGCACTGTCGGCTGCCAGCTTTCCGGCCTGCAATGCAAAATAGGAACTCAATACGCAGCCGACGCCAAGAAAACCGACGTAGTCATACCAATTCAGACTCATCAAGCGGCTCCGACTCTCTGTCTCACGACTTCGAACAAAGCAACACCGGTAGCTACGGAAACATTCAAGCTTTCCATTTCGCCCGGCATCGGAATTTTCACCAGGCCATCGCAATGCTCGCGGGTCAGGCGACGCATGCCATCGGCTTCGCCGCCCATGACCAACGCGACATTCCCTTTAAAATCGATCTGGTGAATGCTGGCGGTCGCTGCACCATCGAGACCGTAAACCCAGACACCGGCATCTTTAATGCTGCGTAATGTACGAGCCAGATTGGTCACGCTGAAAACCGGAATGCGATCGGCCGCGCCGGCCGATGTCTTGCGAACCGTCGCATTGATCGGCGCCGCTTTGTCTTTCGGAATAATTACGGCAGTCACACCGGCGGCTGCCGCACTTCGCAAACACGCACCGAGATTATGCGGGTCCTGCACGCCATCGAGCACCAGAACCAAGGCCTTGCCTGCCGCAGCTTCCACCAGCGGAATCAGTTCGCTTTCATCGAGCGATTTGGCGGCTTCATAACGCGCGACCACGCCTTGATGACGCAGATCGCCGGCAACGCCACCAATCGCTTGCGAGTTGACCTTGCGAACCGAAATGTCCAACTGGCGTGCACGTTCTTCAATTTCGACCAAGCGGGGATTTTTCGCGCCTGCCTCGATCAATACTTCACGCACATGTTCTGCATCATGTTCCAAAGAAGATGCGACGGCATTGATACCGGCAATCCATGCATTCGTTTTACTCATTTCTCTGCCCAAGCCTTTTTCTTTTTCGGTTCATCAGCCAATTTAAAATCGATGCGGCGATCTTCGACGCTGGCTCGCAACACCAATACGCGAACCGGATCACCCAAACGGAAACTCAAACCTTTACGTTCACCCTTGATCGATTTACGCAGCGGGTCGAAATGGTAATAGTCATGCGGCAACTGCGTGATGTGAATCAGGCCATTGACTTTGGATTCGACCAGTTCGACAAACAGGCCAAACGAGGTCACACCACTGACGACACCGTCAAATTCGCTGCCAACATGTTGTTCCATCCAGGCGGCGCGGAAACGCTCATCGACTTCGCGTTCTGCTTCATCGGCACGGCGTGCTTTTTCCGAACAGGCCAGACAGAGCGTATCCATTTCCTTGTCGGAATAAGAGAAGCCATCTTCGTTACCTTTCAACAAAGCATGCTTGATCGAACGGTGCAGCAACAAATCCGGATAACGGCGAATCGGAGACGTGAAATGTGCGTAAGCTTCTAGCGCAAGGCCAAAGTGGCCTTTGTTTTCGGTCGCGTAAACCGCAAGGCTTTGCGAGCGCAGCAAGACGGTTTCCAGCAGCGCCGCATCCGGACGTTCGCGGATTTTTTTCAGCAGATGGGTAAAGTCTTTCGGCTGCACCGCGCTGTAGGACGGAAGCCGCAAACCGAACTCGGCCAGATATTCCAGCAATTCGGCGTATTTGGATTCCGGTGGACGATCATGCACGCGGAATGGCGCCGGAATATTTTTCTGCAGAATGAATTTCGCCGCTTCGACGTTGGCCGCAATCATGCATTCTTCGATCAGCTTGTGGGCGTCGTTGCGCTCCAGCATGCCGCCCTGGGTCACATCACCCTTGTTGTCGAGAATAAAACGTACTTCGCTCGACGAAAACTCAATTGCACCGCGTTTCGCGCGCGCCTTGGCGAGAATGTCGTACAGCTGGTGCAGGCGTTTTACATGCGGCAATAACGCACCGATCTGGGTCTGCGCTTCCTCATCGTCTTCGCCAATCGCTTTCCAGACTTGCGTATAGGTCAGGCGCGCGTGCGAATTCATCACGGCTTCGTAGAATTTCGAATGCCGGACATTGCCCTCGAAATCCATCTGCATGTCGCAGACGAAACACAGTCGCTCCACTTTCGGTTTCAGCGAACAAATACCATTCGACAGGGTTTCCGGCAACATCGGAACCACGAAACCGGGGAAATACACCGAAGTTGCGCGATTTGTCGCTTCATCATCCAGCGCCGTCCCGGGTCGCACATAGTGCGATACGTCGGCAATCGCGACGACCAGACGGAAACCTTCGCTATTGCTCTCGCAATAGACGGCATCGTCGAAATCCTTGGCGTCTTCACCATCGATCGTGACCAGTGCCATTTTGCGCAGATCAACACGACGTTGAATTTCTTCCGCCTGCACATCGACCGGCACTGCGGAGGCTTCATTCAGGGCTTCAATCGGAAATTCATTTGGCAGATTCTGGGAATGGATGGCCATTTCAACAAAGTGCGAGGGCGTCAATTTATCGCCCAGCACCGTCAAAATCTTGCCGACCGGCGAGCGACCTTTACTCGGCGCTTCGATAATTTCGCAGACGACAATCTGACCGTCTTTCGCGCCGTTTTTATCGAGTGTTGGAATCATCAATTCGGCGAGAATGCGTTTGTCATCCGGAATTACCGAACCGATACCGGCACGTTCGCTGTAACGACCAACGATCCGCGTTAAACGCTGTTCGAGCACTTCGACAATATTGGCTTCGCGGCGTCCGCGATAATCGACACCGGCAACGCTTGCCAATACACGATCACCGTGCAGGCATTTGCGCATTTCTGCCGGCGGCAGGAATAAATCATCACCGCCTTTTTCCGGCTTCAGGAAACCAAAACCGTCAGGGTGTGCAATCACCGAACCGGCAATCAAATCGAGTTGCTCGGCGGCAGCATAGCCGCCACGACGATTCACCAACACTTGTCCGTCACGCTGCATCGCATTCAAAC
Organism: Arenimonas sp.; assembly: GCA_036676335.1. Lineage (GTDB taxonomy): Bacteria > Pseudomonadota > Gammaproteobacteria > Xanthomonadales > Xanthomonadaceae > Arenimonas. Next base: position 108,598 of record JAKFDD010000003.1, read on the forward strand.
GGCGGCTTAATGCCTCAAAACGGTCCGGCGCCGTCAGCTTCAATTTGTGCGCAATTTCTTCCGCAGTCATCGGTCCGGGCGCATCGGAAAGAAATTCCGTCAGTGCCTCGCGGCTGATAATCGGCTGGCTGTACTTGGCTGCTTCGCGATCGGCATGCGGATCGAGTCTCGGGCCGCGCCTGCTCTGGCCCGGCGCTCCTTTTGATGCAGGTTTTGCGCCTGGTTTGCCAGCGAATTTGCCGGGTTTCGCGAAACCCGGCTTCGAGGCAGCTGCAGCGTCAGTTTTACTTTTCGGTTTGCCGCCTGCTTTTGCAGGCTTTGAAGGCTGGGAATTGCTTAGCTGCATTGAATCGGGCATCCAGGGTGGACGCTTGGTGCCGCCTGACGGCTTACGAGTGCTTTTTTTCATTGCAAGATGGTAACACCGTCGCACTAAATGCTTAACGAAAAGCGGCCAAATTCCATTATTCATTTGACAAATAGCCGATAAATGCCTAGATTACGCGCCTCTTTAGCGTTCGCTGAAGCAGGCCCAGGTGGCGGAATTGGTAGACGCACTAGTTTCAGGTACTAGCGGGTAAAACCGTGGAGGTTCGAGTCCTCTCTTGGGCACCAATACATGAAAAACCGTCGCAAGACGGTTTTTTTTTGCCGCAAGAAGTCGGCGTGGGCCGGCATGGCCTACAATCCCTGTTCAATAAGAAATCCAATGCACGGCGAGCTGATGTCGGAATCGAATATTCTCGAATTCACCCAATCCCTGATGGCCAAGGGTGATTTTCTGGCAGCGGAAGAGGCATTACGTATGCGTTTACGCATGCCGCCGACGCCACAAGGCGCACATTTGCTACTGACCGACATCTTGATTCACGAGTCGAAATACGCCGAAGCCACGCAATTCGTGAATGAGCATCCCGACAATGCCGAAATCTTTGTTCGTTTGCGCGATTATTTCATTGGTGAACGGATGAATGACGCAGCCATGAATCTGATTGCCAAATCACGATTCAGTGATCCTGGCATTGCCCATATCAACGATTCGATCCGCAAACAATTAAGTGGCGATTTACCGGGCGCCATTGCCGCCTGCAACAACTCACTGCGGTTTAACACCGAAGACGCCAGTGCCTACAACCAGCTTGGCCGCGTGCTTTTCAATTCCGGTCATCCGCCACAATCGCAATCGGCATTTGAAAAAGCGCTTGCGATAAGACCGAATTTTTTCGAAGCCTGGCATAACCTCGGGCACGTACTGCGCGCACAAAACAAACTCGAAGAAGCCGAAAAGGCCTACATACGTTCAGTCGAGCTGGCACCTTATTACCGTTCAGGTTTGTTAAACCTGGGAGTCGTCAAATTTGCCCGCGGCAAAAATAGCGAGGCATTGGAGTGCTTCAGGAAATTACTGGATATTGACCCACGCAATGTCGATGCGCATATCAATGCAGGCGTTGCCGAACACATTTTGCGCAATATCGAACGGGCGAAGTTTCACTACCAACAGGCATTGGAGATCGACGCAAAAAACGATACCGCATTGCGTCATCTGGCCACATTGTTTTCAGACGAATCCGACACCGAATCCGCGATCGAATACTTTCGAAAATCGCTGGCCATCAATCCTCGCCTAAGCGATGTTTGGGCCGAGCTAATCGAACTCTATGAACGTGCCGACAGGCTCGACGAAGCGCAGAAGGCCTTGACTGAAGCCACTCGCATATCGCCCGATGACGCCAATATTCAATACGTTTCGGCAAAGCTGGCGCGGCTGAACAATCAAGCCGAGCAAAGCGTCGCCATATTCAGGAAAATCGATCCTCGACAACTGCACCCGCGGTTTTTCCAGTCTTACTATTTTGAATTTGCATGCACGCTTGATCGTGCCGGTGAATACAAGGCGGCATTTCAGACTTTTGAAAAAGCCAATGAACTCGCGACCGGTAGCATTCGCGCAAAACAAACGGATTTCGCCGCCTTCGACCGCTACATGGATGCGGTCGAGGAGTGGCTTGCCGGCGGCGCTGCCGTCGAAAAATACGAAAAACACGAAGACCTCGGAGATGACCTCTGCTTCCTGCTCGGATTCCCCTGCTCCGATTCGATGTTACTGGACGCAATGCTGCACGACCATCCAAAAGCGCAAATTCTGGAAGAGCGGGCAACCTTCGAACATATTGCTTTTACGATTGACAAACAATTTGGCGGTTATCCGTTTGGCACCAATAATCTGGATAGCTCGCAGCGTGACATGCTGCGGAAACAATATCGCGCACATCTGGAAAAAGAAGGCATCAAGTCTGGCGGCGATGGCGTTGTCGTGGACAAAATGCCGATACGCACCATTCATGCAGCCAGCATGCATCGACTGTTTCCACGCGCGAAATTCCTGTTTGCCTTGAGACATCCCTGTGATGTCATTCTTTGCAACTATATGCAGAACTTTGCTGCCAACGAAGTCTTCGTGCATTTCAATACACTGGCCGAAAGCACCCGTATATACGAGCGCGTAATGCGCATCTGGAAAACATCGAACGATTTGATGCCGATCCCGGTACATTTTGTGCGATACGAACAATTGGTGTCCGACACCGAACGCACCCTGCAGGAAGTTTGCCGTTTTCTCGAACTGCCCTGGATTGACGGCATAAGCACGCATCAAAGCGGCTTGAAAAATCTACGTCGCATTAAAACCGGCGGCTATCATCCGGCGACGGAACCGACTCATCTGCGTTCGACGAGTCGCTGGCAACATTATCGTCCGCAATTCGAACCGTATTTGGCTAAAATAAAACCCTATGCCGATTATTTTTCGTATTCACTCGATTAACCCAGCACGATGAATCCCAGCTTCGTCCATTTGCATTGTCACAGCGAATTTTCGCTGGTTGATTCAACGCTGCGCATTGATGAAATGATCCAGCAATGCTGTGCCCTGGGCCTGCCCGCGATTGCGATCAATGACAATTGCAACATGTTTGCACTTGTGAAATTCTTCAAGGCAGCCGAAGCAAAAGGCATCAAGCCGATCGCCGGCGCCGACTTGTTTCTGGCCGAACCCAACCAGTCACCTTCGCGACTGACGTTTCTCTGCCAGAACCAATCGGGTTATTTGAGTTTGTCGCGTTTGATCTCGCGCGCCTATCTTGAAGGCCATCGCGGCGATTTTGTTTCCATTCAAAGCGATTGGCTGCAGCACGACAACGATGGTCTGATCTTGATTGTCGGCCGTGAAAGTCTGCTGGGCCAGCAAATCGCCAGCGGGAAAAACGAGCACGTCAAACAAACGCTGTCGGAATGGAAACAACTCTTTCATGATCGTTTGTATATCGAAATCACCCGCACCGATCGCGATGGCGAACAGGATTTCAACGCTGCCGCAATAAGCCTGGCAGCGGAATATGATTTGCCGTTGTTGGCCAGCAATGACGTTCGTTTTCTGGAGCGCGAAGATTTCGAGGCACACGAGGCGCGCGTCTGCATTGCCACCGGTCGCGTACTGGACGACCCGAAACGTCCGCGCGATTACAGTCGCGAACAATATTTGAAATCGCCCGAAGAAATGCAGGAATTGTTTTCGGATATTCCCGAAGCCCTGCAGAACACGGTCGAATTAGCGAAGCGTTGTAATTACGAGCTGAATCTCGGCACCTATTATTTACCGCAATTTCCGGTACCGGAAGGCCATACGCTGGACAGCTGGATTCGCGAAACTTCGCATCTGGGTTTGAAAAAACGTCTGGCGAAACACAGTCCGGCACCCGGACATACTGTTGCCGATTACGAACAGCGACTTGATATCGAACTTGGCGTGATCATCAAGATGGGCTTTCCCGGCTACTTCCTGATCGTTGCCGACTTCATCAACTGGTCAAAGGAAAACGACATCCCGGTCGGCCCTGGCCGCGGTTCCGGCGCCGGTTCGCTGGTTGCATGGGCATTGGGTATCACCGATCTCGATCCGATTCCATACGATTTGCTGTTCGAACGCTTTTTGAATCCGGAACGGGTATCGATGCCCGACTTCGATATCGACTTCTGCATGGATCGCCGCGATGAAGTGATCGATTACGTCGCCAGAAAATATGGCCGCGACAAAGTCAGCCAGATCATCACCTACGGCACGATGGCGGCAAAAGCTGCGGTACGCGACTGCGGTCGCGTGCTGGGCTATCCCTATGGTTTTGTTGATGGCATTGCCAAATTAATTCCGTTGACGCTGGGCATTTGCCTGTCCGACGCGCTCGGCACTTCGGAAGCTTCGCAGAAAAATTCCGAATTGAAATCGGAAGAGCTGATTCAGCGTTACCGCAGCGAAGATGACGTCAAGGATTTGCTCGATCTTGCATTGAAACTCGAAGACCTGACACGCAATGCCGGCAAGCATGCCGGCGGTGTCGTGATTGCACCTTCACCACTAACCGATTTTTCGCCACTGTTCGCGGAACATGTCGGCAAGGGCGAAACTGCAAAAAGTATCGTCACGCAATTTGATAAAGACGACGTCGAAGCGATCGGTCTGGTCAAATTCGACTTCCTGGGTTTACGTACGCTGACGATTATTGATTGGGCCGTGAAAGCCATCAATATTCGCCGCAAAGTCGCGGGCGAAGAACCGCTCGATATCACCGCATTACCGCTTGACGACATGCGGACTTACCAATTGTTCGCGAAAGGCGACACGGTTGCGGTATTCCAGTTTGAATCGCGCGGCATGCGCGAATTGTTGAAACGGGCGAAACCCGATCGCTTCGAAGACATCATCGCGCTTGCTGCCTTGTTCCGTCCCGGCCCGCTCGGTTCAGGCATGGATAAAGACTGGGTAGATCGCAAACACGGCAATGCCGCGGTGAAATATCCGCATCCATCGCTTGAACAGGTTTTGGCACCGACCTACGGCGTGATCGTGTATCAGGAACAGGTGATGCAGATCGCCCAGGTCCTGGCCGGTTATTCGCTTGGCGGTGCCGATTTGTTGCGGCGTGCGATGGGCAAGAAAAAACCGGAAGAAATGGCGAAGGAACGCGCCAAATTCGAAGATGGCGCCGCCGCACAAAATGTCGATGCGAAAGTGGCCACCGCCATTTTCGACTTGATGGAAAAATTCGCCGAGTACGGTTTCAACAAATCCCACTCGGCGGCATACGCGTTGGTCGCGTATCAAACCGCCTGGTTGAAAACGCATTATCCAGCCGAATTTATGGCGGCGGTATTGTCATCGGACATGGACAACACCGAGAAAGTGGTGAACTTCCTGGAAGAGGCACGCGCGCTAAAATTGCAAGTTAAAGCCCCCGACGTGAATGCTTCCGGCTACATGTTTTATGCACTCGACGCCAAGACCGTGCGTTACGGATTAGGCGCGGTGAAAGGCGTCGGACGCGGCGCCTGCGAAGCGATTTACGAAGCTCGCATGGCTGGTGGCGAATTCAGGGATTTGCTCGATTTCTGCAAACGGGTGGACTCGGCAAAACTCAATCGTCGCGTGCTGGAAGCCTTGATTCATGCCGGCGGCATGGATTCACTCGGCAGCAATCGTGCAAGCCTGATGCAGCAATTGCCGGAAGTCATCAAAGCCACCGAACAATTGGCGCGTGAACGCGATGCCGGCCAGACTTCCTTGTTCGGCGGCAGTGCGACGCCTGAAATTCATATCGAACTGGTTCAAGTCAACGATTGGCCGCTCGAGCAAAAATTAAATGGCGAACGTGACACGCTGGGTCATTATCTCAGCGGCCATCCACTCGACCCCTGGCGCAATGAATTGCAGAACCTGATTGGTTTTGACTTGAGCCAGTGCGAAAAAATCTGGGGCGAAAAAAAGAACCATCGCGGCGAAGCGCAGATTGTCGTTGCCGGTCTGGTGACCAGCGTCAGAAGACGCGGCGAGAATATGGCCATCGTACAAATCGAAGATGGTCACGGTCAGCTCGAAGTGACATTTTTCCGCGAAGCGTTCCAGCAATACGGTGCACTGGCAACGCGAGATCGCATCATGGTGATTGAAGGTGGCTTGGCAGAAGATCATTTCTCCGGCGGCATGTCCTTGCGCGCAAAACAATGCTGGGATTTCAAGACATTGTGTTCGCAACAAGGTCGTCGTTTGTCGCTCAGCGCCGATTTGCGCCAAGCCGGAACCTGGGAAGGTATGCAACAAATCATGTCGGCGTATCGCCCTGGCGGCACACCACTGCGTATGGAATTACGTACCGACACCAGCCAGGGTACGCTGGACTTGAATGGCCCCAATTCAGTGCGCAGCGAGCCTGAATTGATTTCCTCGCTGCGTGCCCTACCCGGCATAACGAATGTCGCGCTGACGCTGCATAAGCCTTGGTTGGCCGTTAATTAAAAAATAACGAAAACCCGCGTCACTAGTGATGCAGCCCATAAGCCGCTAGAATCCTCACAAACAAGCACAATAATTGCAGCCCATGAATCCCAATTTTCTCGATTTTGAACAACCCATTGCCGATCTTGAGGCCAAGATTCAGGAATTACGACGTGCCAGTACCGGACCCGCGGTCAATATCGATACCGAAGTCAGCGGCCTGCAAAAGAAACTGAAAACCCGTACCGCCGAAATTTTCAAGGCACTGACGCCTTGGCAGATTTCGCAGTTGGCTCGCCATCCGTTGCGTCCCTATACGCTGGATTATCTCGGCCTGATTTGCGATGAATTCCACGAACTTGCCGGTGATCGAGCGTTCGCCGACGATGCCGCCATTGTCGGCGGCCTTGCTCGAATCAATGGCCGCGCCTTCATGGTGATCGGCCAGCAAAAAGGTCGCGACACCAAGGAAAAAATCAAACGCAATTTCGGCATGCCGCGTCCGGAAGGCTATCGCAAGGCATTGCGCCTGATGAAGATGGCCGAGCGTTTCAAACTGCCTTTGATTACCCTGATCGATACCATGGGTGCCTACCCCGGTATCGGTGCCGAAGAACGCGGACAATCGGAAGCGATCGCACGCAATCTGCTGGAAATGGCCGAACTGAAAACGCCGATCATCTGCACCGTCATCGGCGAAGGCGGTTCCGGTGGTGCATTGGCTATCGGTGTCGGTGACAGAACCCTGATGCTGGAATACAGCACCTACTCAGTCATTACGCCCGAAGGTTGCGCTTCGATTCTGTGGAAAAGCGCCGAGCGTGCGCGCGATGCCGCCGAAGCGATGGGCATCACTGCCAACCGCCTGTTCGAACATAATTTAATCGACCGGATTATTCCCGAGCCGCTCGGTGGAGCGCATCGCGACCCTGCTGCGATGGCTGCGACACTCAAAGAGACGATCTTGAGCGAACTCGAAGAACTCGAGAAACACGACATCTCCACTCTGCTGGAAATGCGCTACAAAAGACTGCGTAGTTATGGAGCGTTCGAGGCTTGATTCGGCATGCACAAGAGCAAACTCTGCGGTTTCATCATTGATTGTCAAACCGATGACGTGAACAGCGCAGCCGATTTCTGGGGCGGCGCACTCGGCATGACGGTAAAAAAACTGCCGGCCGATGAAGGCGAAAAATATGTGCGCTTGCTCGACCCTACCGAACATCTGCATATCGAAGTCCAGAAAGTGTCGCATGAGTCTCGCGTGCATCTGGATATCGAGACCGACAATATCGAAGCCGAAGTGGCGCGCCTGGAAGCACTCGGCGCCAAACGGGTCAAGCAAATTCATACCTGGTGGGTGATGGAAGCTCCGACCGGACAACGTTTTTGCGTCGTCAAACAAAGTTCGAAGAATTTCGATCAGCAAGCATCCGTGTGGCCGTAAACAAAACACCAGCCGAGTCTTCCGAAAATAATGCGTTACCGGATAAATTGCGGACGCAGCTGGAACCACACGGCAAGAAATTTCTCTGCGCATTCAGTGGCGGTCTGGACTCTACCGTTTTATTGCATGCTGCATCCAGAATCTTCGATATTAAACTTCGCGCCATTCATATCCATCATGGCTTGCACCCCGACGCGGCGCGCTGGACCGAGCACTGCATCCAATTCTGCCGCAATCAGAATATCGAACTTGAAGTCGTCAATGTCGAAGTGAGAAAAGACGATGGCAAGGGAATAGAAGCCGCCGCTCGACATGCCCGCTATCAGGCAATTGCAAAACAAATCCGGGACGATGAAGTTTTACTGACGGCGCATCATAGACAGGACCAGGCGGAAACCCTGTTGCTGCGATTATTGCGTGGCTCGGGCAGCCATGGTCTGGCGGCAATGCGTGAGCTGAGTTCGGCACACGGCTTCAAACAGCTTCGCCCTTTGCTGTCCGTTCCGAAAGCTGAATTGCTAACCTACGCCAAAGACGAAAAATTGACATGGATTGAAGATCCTTCAAACAGCAAAACCGATTTCGACAGAAACTACTTGCGCCATGAAATCATGCCGATGCTGGAAAAGCGCTGGCCACATGTTGCGGATAGTTTTGCGCGGAGCGCCGAGTTGCTCGCAGAGGAACATCAATGTCTTCGCGAGCAAAGCCTGCGCTTTCTTGCGCAGGCACAAGGTGTCGATGAATGCGCGGCCTCGGTTACAGCACTGATGCAATATTCGAAACCCTGGCGTGCTCAAATCCTGCGTGCATGGACGGAATCACTAAACGCCGCGCCATTGCCTGCCCACTTGATACAGGAAATCGAGCTGACACTATTAACTGCACGGCCGGACGCCGAAGCATACGTGCAATGGTCGGGTTCGCAAATATCACGTTGGCGCGACTGTCTGTATCTGTCCGAACAAGAAACCGATATGCCAATCGGCTGGCAACAGACATGGAACGGGCTCGATAAGCTGACTCTACCGAACGGCGATCAATGGCTGTTTGAATTGCGCGATAACGCGACTGACATTGTGACCGCCATTCACACAGAGTTTGCCGGTGATTTATCGATCACGCTACGACAGGGGGGTGAAAAAATTCTGCTTGAAAAGCGGGAGCATCATTCAATCATCAAAAATCGCCTGCAGGAACTGGGCATTCCGCCCCGGGAAAGACGCCGATTACCATTGGTAGTCTCGGCTGCCGGCGAATGCCTGGCGGTTGGCGACGTGTTGCTATCAGCCCGTTTTGAAGCCTTCTGCAGCACATATGGCACAAGATTTATACGCAAGGTTTGACCATCCGCCCATAAGCCATCAGACTAATCACATGGCTACCAAGAAAACAGACTCGACACCCGCATCAGTGCCCTTTGAACGCTCGCTCGACGAGCTCGAAGCCCTCGTGCAGAAAATGGAAAAAGGCGATCTCAGCCTTGACGATTCGTTAGCCGCCTATGAGCGTGGCGTTGGTCTCTATCGCCAATGTCAAAACGAATTGGAACAGGCCGAATTGCGCGTTCGGCTCTTGAGTAATCCGGAGAAACCCGAGACGGCTTCGGATTTTCATTCCGATGACGCTTAACAGACGCATGTCTGGTCAAGCTGAAAATGATTTGCAAGTCTGGCGCGGTCGAATTGAATCAGTACTAGACAAAGCCCTCCCTGCCGGAAACCTTCCACCGCAGCGTCTGCATCAAGCCATGCGTTACGCCACGCTTGGCGGCGGAAAACGCATTCGCGCCTGTCTCGTGTACGCTAGCGGCGCTATATTCAGTGCTTCGCAACAAGCGTTGGACGCTGCCGCTGCCGCCGTCGAAATGACGCATGCCTATTCGCTGATCCACGACGATCTGCCTGCGATGGACAACGATAGTGTTCGACGCGGAAAACCGACACTGCATATCGCTTTTGACGAAGCTACCGCGATCCTGGCCGGCGATGCCTTGCAGACGCAGGCCTATTTGAATCTGGTGCAAGCGCAAACAGGTGATGGCGTTCGTGTCGCGATCCTGCAATGCCTCGCTGATGCCTCAGGTGCATCTGGCATGTGCGGCGGACAGCAGATGGATATGGATGCCACCAATCAAACGCTAAGTTTGAACGAACTTGAAACGCTGCACGGCTTGAAAACCGGTGCACTGATCCGCGCCAGTGTCCGCATGGGGGCCTTAATCGGCAATGCCAATGCGACCGAATTGGCAGCACTGGACCAATTTGCCCATGCTTTAGGCCTGGCGTTTCAAATACGCGACGACATCCTGGATATTGAGGCCAGTTCCGAACAGCTAGGCAAGACTGCCGGCAAGGATGCCGAACAAAACAAATCGACCTATCCCAATTTGCTTGGAATGGCCGAGGCAAAACAATTGCTCGAGATCTACGCAAACAAGATGCAATCGAGTTTGTCATCGCTGCCGCGGGACACATCCGCGCTGAAGCAGATTGCCGATTTCGCGGTAAATCGCACACAATAAAAAAGCCCGGCGAACCGGGCTTTTTTATTGAAATCCTGCTTCGCTTATTTGATCAGGCGAATCGCAAACGGGTAACGATAATCCACACCGCTGTTGGCTTTTATGCCGGCCATGATGCAGAGAATCAAGGCGCCGAGACCGATCAATAACGGGATGAAAAATAATATTCCAAGTGTCACCATGGTCAATATGATTCCGACGATATAGGCAATGCCTACCGTGATTTGAAAGTTCAATGCCTCTTTCGCCTGGCCGTTCAGCCATTCTTTATCGGTTTTGTCCTTGTTGATCAGCCAAATTACCAACGGGCCAACAAACCAGGTAAGAATAGGTGAAAGGTGAGCAATCATGCCCATGGTTTTATCGTCTTGACTTACTTCACTCATCGGTATCCCCCCAATTAAGACGCAATGTCGCGCCAGAGCGTAAATGTCGCCCCACTCGCACGAACTGTCAAGTCAGGCCTCGCCCGCCACCGTCATATTGCCAATCAAGATTGAGCCGGTCTGCACGTGGGAACGCTTGTCTACGTCAGAACCCACAGCTTCAATGGCCTGGAACATGGTCTTCAAGTTGCCGGCAATCGTGATTTCATCCACCGGATACTGGATCTCGCCAGCTTCAACCCAGAACCCGGCTGCTCCGCGCGAATAATCGCCGGTAATGGCATTGACGCCTTGCCCCATCAATTCTGTTACCAGAAGACCGCGGCCCATGCTGCGAACCAAGTCATTCAAATCGCCTGCATTCGCACTGGCATTAAGGTTATGTATGCCTCCGGCATTGCCGCTGCTTTGCAAACCCAGCTTGCGTGCGGAATAACTTCCCAGCAGATAATGCTGCAGCACACCATTTTCAATCAGGTATTGCTCTTTCGTGGCGACCCCTTCGGCATCGAAATTTGCCGAACGGAATCCGCGCGGAACATGGGGTTGCTCGAGCAATGAAAACCATTCGGGAAATATTCGGGTATCCAGAGAATCCAGCAGGAAACTGGCGCGCCGGTAAAGCGACGCACCCGAAACAGCGCCGATAAAATGGCCAATCAAGCTGCGTGCGGTTTCGGCTGAAAACAATACCGGATAATTTCCGGTATCGACACTGCGTGGATTCAAGCGTCGTACCGTGCGCTCGGCCGCCTGCTTTCCGATGCTGCCGGCAGATTCCATATCCGAGAAACGCAAGGCACTGGAATACCAGTAGTCGCGCTGCATGTCATCGTTCGCACCGGCAATCAACGAACAACTCAACGAAAAGTGCGTACTGCGTTCGGCACCGATAAACCCATGACTGTTCGCATACACGGCAACACTGTCGCCATGACTCATGCTGGCGCCGTCGGAATTCGAGATGCGACGATCAAATTCACGTCCGGCGGCTTCGGTTTGCAATGCCATTTCAACCGCATGATCGGCAGAAATGGCATGTGGATGCCATAAATCCAGATCATGAAATACCGTCGCCATTCGATCTGCGTCCGCCAATCCGGAGGCGATATCTTTCTCGGTAAACTGGGCGATGGCGCAGGCCTGTTCCACCGTCGACTTCAAACTGCCAAGCTGAATATCGGCCGTGCTGGCCGTGCCTTTGCGTTGATCGAAATAGACCGTGACGGCCACCCCTCGGTCCTGGGTTCGCTCGACGGTTTCTACCTCGCCCATGCGCACATTGACCGAAAGACCGCTGTCCTCGCTCAATGAAACTTCCGCCTGACTGGCGCCTTGCTGCTTACAAAGGCTTAACACCTGCTCCGCGAGCTCGCTGAGGTAATCGGCCTGAGAGCCATGTGAATTGGATTTGTCGATAAGTGTATTCATCCGCATACTATGCAGGAATCCGACACTTACGAGAACCCACATGCGCGGCGTTGATGAAGAAACTGGCGAGTATTTAGGCCCGAGCCGCGGCGAGTTGCGCCGCGAAGCGCTGTCCGTACTTGATCTTGCCAGCAAGATGATCGAGCAGAACGATTCCCGTATCCAAACGCTGCCGATGAGCGACGAATTAATCGCCTTGACGATTGAATCCAAGAAAATCACGTCGCAGATCGCCCGTAAGCGCCAGATGCAATTTCTGGCCAAGCAATTGCGTCGTCAGGATGACGAAGTATTGACCGCCATTCGGGCCGCACTGGATTTCGACAAGAACAAGGCTCGCCAGGAAACCGCCTCCCTGCATCGAGTCGAAGCCTGGCGCGACCGGCTGATTGATGAAGGTGATGCAGCACTTGCCGAGCTATTGAACGAATATCCGACCGTTGACCGCCAGCATCTTCGCCAATTGGCCCGCAATGCCAAAGAAGAAAAACTGAAAAATAAACCGCCGCATGCCTATCGCGATTTATTTCGCGAGCTGCGCGAAATGATCAATGATGATCATCATGAAGATGAGATGCCGGAAGAATCCTGATTCTGTCGGAGCTGCTTTAGCAGCGATAAAATGTTCAAATTCGTCGCAAACTGAAAGTTTCAATCGCTGCTAAAGCAGCTCCCACAAGAGCAGCTCCCGCAATTTTTTTACGCCTGGGTGCCACCAACCGTCATCGCATCTATTTTCAATGTCGGCTGACCGACACCTACCGGTACGCTTTGACCATCCTTGCCGCAAATACCGACACCGGCATCGAGCTTTAAATCATTGCCGATCATGCTGACACGGGTCATCGTTTCCGGGCCATTCCCGATCAAGGTTGCGCCTTTTACCGGGCGGGTAATTTTCCCGTCTTCGATCAAATAAGCTTCGCTGGCGGAAAACACAAATTTGCCGGACGTTATATCGACCTGGCCACCACCGAAATTCGGGGCATACAAGCCCTTCTTGACCGAGGCAATAATTTCTTCAGGTGGATAATTGCCGCCCAACATATAGGTATTGGTCATACGAGGCATCGTGATGTTGGCGAAGCTTTCGCGGCGTCCGTTACCGGTAGGAGCTACGCCCATCAGGCGTGCATTCAAACTGTCCTGCATGTAACCACGCAGAATGCCGTCTTCAATCAGAGTCGTGCATTGTGTCGGCGTACCTTCGTCATCGACATTCAAGGAACCACGTCGTCCCGATAGGGTGCCGTCATCGACGATGGTGACGCCAGGTGCGGCGACACGCTCGCCAATGCGCCCTGCATACACCGATGTACCCTTGCGATTGAAATCGCCTTCCAGGCCGTGGCCGACGGCCTCATGCAATAACACGCCAGGCCAGCCTGGCCCCAGCACCACGGTCATGGTGCCGGCCGGTGCATCCTCGGCATCCAGATTTACCAGGGCTTGCCGCAATGCTTCTTTGGCAATTTCCTGCGGGCGGGAATTGGAAAATAATTCTTCGTACGCAAAGCGTCCGCCGCCGCCGGCATAGCCAGATTCACGGCGACCGTTTTCTTCAACAATGACTTGCACGTTGAAGCGCACCAACGGGCGAATATCCGACGCCAGAATACCGTCACTGCGTGCAATCAGAACAGTATCGACTGCACCGGCCAAACTGACGATGACTTGTTTGACGCGCGGATCCTGCGCACGGATAAAAACGTCGATCTCGCGCAGAATATTTATTTTCTGTTCCGGCCGCATCATCTCGATCGGATCTATCGGAGCATACAATTCGCGGCCAGGCACCATGATGCGCTGTCCGGCATTCGACTGCGAACCTTCGCGACTAATCGCACGTGCCGCACTTGCCGACTGAATTAATGCTTCGCTGCGAATGTCGTCGGAATAGGCGAAACCGGTTTTTTCGCCGCTGATCGCACGAACGCCGACACCTTGTTCGATCGAATGCGCACCATCTTTCACGATGCCGTCTTCGACGGTCCAATTTTCGCGGCGGCTATGCTGAAAATACAGATCGCCAAAATCGACACCAGGCCCCATCAACGCTGAAAATGCCGCATCCAGATCCGACAACTGCATATTGGTCGGCGCAAGCAGACGGGATTGGACCAAACTCAGGGAATCACTCATTGGAAAACTCTCGATAAATTAATCACGGACCTACGGGCGCAGGCTTGTTCGTAGTTGAAGATTTGGCCGGACCTTTTTCTACCACTTCGACTTTCGGTTTTTTCCAGGGACCAGTGACGTGGTAAACCGTTCGTGCAGTTTGCTTCAAAGGTTTTTGCAAAACCGCCTGTGCCGCAACACCGACCGCCGCACCAGCAGGCCCGCCCGTCAGCATGCCCAGTGCAGGCAGAATACCACCGGCTTTGGGCAGCACTTCTATTTTTTGGTCGTATTCCTGCTTGCGCAGATCGGCGGTACCGACGACTTTGATTTCCGCCGCCGGGCCGTTAATCCGCAAATTCCTGGTGTCGGCAAGTCCATCGGAAAAAACGATATCGCCTTGCATCGTATTAAACGAAAACCCCTTGGAAAAGAAATCGCTGAAGTCCAGCGTCAGGCGTCGCGGAATTTCCGCCAGACTGATCAAGCCCAAGATGCGACCCGAACCACCCGGTTCAACATCCAGCAAACGTCCCTCGCCGACTTCAATTTTCAAGTTGCCATTCAAATTCGCCAAACTCATTGCGCCCGGCGATCCCGGCCAGGAAGCATTCAACAGTGCCTTCGTTTTGCCCTTCTGGATCATGCCGACAAAGCCCATCGCGTCCATCATTTTTCCGAGACTGTCGGTCGTGAAATCCAGTTTCAGGTTTGAACGCGTACCGGTCGTTTGTTTTACCCAATCACCGGTTGCATTGATGCTGAAGTTTTTCGATTTTGTAACGAAGCGATCAATGCGCATGCCATTACTGATTTGGGTTGTTTGCAGATCCGCCTTGCCCAATTGCGATGCGCCGACGCGCAAATCGTCAATGGTAAATTTTAACGGTGGTACTTTTGCTGGATCGGTTTCAACCAGTGGCTTGGGGGATGCTGTTGCAGCACTAGCAGCAGTGGCGGCAGGACTGACAGCGCCCTGCATGTGCAATTTGCTGAAACGGCCAAGCACGCCGTTTTTCGTATCGCTGGAAATATCAATGCTGCCTTCAATACCGGTTCCATCAATTTGCAGACGCGTGCCGGCATTATTCTTGCTCAACGATAGTTTACTGTTCGCAAAAGGCTGATCCAGGAAAACCAGTTTGTCGGCCACCAAATTGACTTCATTCAACCCGGAAGCACCTTCTCCGCCACTGGCGAATGCCATCCAACCTGCGGCATCCAATTGCGCCACCTTGCCACGCGCGATCAAACCTTTTGCAGGGAGATTGCCTCCTGCTTCGCCGCCAAACTGCAACACACCATTCATCGGCATATTGGGCTTTTGGGCTGCACGCATATTCAATACATTGCCATAACTTAAAACGATGAAACCCTGCTCCAGCGGGATAGCACTGTTGATTTGCAAAGGCATGCTTTGCGATGAAGTTTTATTTAGCGGTGCCGGCAGATCCAGTTGCGTACCGATTAAATCGGAACTCAGGCTAAGTTGCGATACCGGTGCTTTTCCATTTACGGCATTCGGAATATCCACGCGTACCGACCAGTTGCTGCTGCCTTCCAGATAGGGCTTGAGCCAGGCGACATTCTCATACCGATTCAGCAAACTCTGACTCGCCAGATTGCCGTCCAACGCAGCTATCGCGGCGAGTTTCGGGTCATGGGTAAAACTGCCGACGGATAAATTGAATACTGCCGGTCGTTTATCGAACATCACCTTCAGATTCTCGGTAGTGAATCCGGACTGATCAAACCGGGTTCGGCCAGCGACCTGGGTAAATGCAATATTCCAGCGCGAGTCGGTTAACGTAGCGTTCTTGAGGTCGAGAGTGCCAGAGATTTTTTCCGACCCCAGCGCCTTGTTCAAAGGAAGCTGCAAATTCAAGGCAACATCTGCCAGACCTTTGGCAGTTCCTGCCCTGACATGCTCACCGTATTTTTTTTGCAATGGGCTTGCCAACACCAGAGCACGCAAATTTTCTGCTTTGCCGTTTGCCAAAATATCGAGTTTCAACCACGGCGTTGCGAAATCTTCGATGCCGCCGGTAACTTTGGTGATCTTGTTATTCATCAAGCCACCGCTGCCAATCAAACTGAAGCCCGGGCCATCGAACGCCACATCGATATCCAATGGTTGTGCCACCGGCCATTCCGGATGAAATTTGATTTGGGCATTGCGGATACGCGCACGCGCATCGAACACGCCTTCCTTGTTACGGAACGGCCAATCATTCAAATCGCCATTCACCACGATGCGGCCATTCAGCACATCGCCTTTAATCAATGCATTATCCAGCCATTTGACGGTGGCCGGCGGCATCTTGTGCATGATCCAGAATTTCTTGGCTTGCGTGAAACTGGCCGGCTGCAAGTCGGCCGCCAGATCCAGTGTCGGCGCAGTACCGTCGCCTTGAAAGCCCATTTGGAAACGGGTTTTCACACCAATGTCCGGACCGCTGATTTGCAAAGCGCTGGTACCTACTGTCCAGGTTTCGCCATCGCGCCAGAATGCCAGGCTACCGGCAAGCGTTAGATCGAGATTTTGCCTGAATCCTGCCGGCCATAAAAACTGGATCGGCTTGTTATCTATTTCAAATATGCCGCCTTGCCCGTCCATTTGCAGCCGGCCGTTGAGTCCATGCAAACCAGGACGGGTGCCAGCCGGTTCGATATTCAAATCGTGAATGACTACCGATCCCTTCCAGGGACCCTCGGTCGAACCCTGCAGATCAACATCGCTCAATCTCGCCGTCGGTGCAGCCTGCACCAACCATTGGCGCAATCCCGCCGGCAATTGATCGGTCAAAGACAACAGCGTGAACGCCGGCTGCAAGTCTATTTGCGGTGCCCGCAAAATAATATTCTTGCCTCCGGCAATCAGCAGACCATCAAGTGATGCCACTTCCTGGTCACGATGAAAACGCAATTTCGGCGCAGTAAATTGCCATCCGTCTTTTTGTTTGAACCACTTGGCGCTGACTTCCAGACGATCGAACTTTGCATCCGGCGAAATGGCATTCGCCTTATCCAGTGTTATCAACTTGCTGGAAACGATTTGAATGTTTTCCAGATCGGCTTGTGTCTGCAAACTGGTAATGCGCTGGTTTTCCAGATTCGCCCAGGCATTTGCTTCGCCTTCACCGCTTTTCAAGGTAATACCGGTCGCCTTCAGCAAGGGCGACCAATCTTTCATGTCGAGATCTTTTCCGCCTACCCAGACGGTTCCGTTGAATTGACTGCGTGATATGTCCAGGACGGCACTCAGAGGAGCGCTCGCTGTCGATGCCCAGGCCGAAACCCCCACCTTGATTCGCTTGTTCGATACCCGTAAACGCATATCGACGCGCGGAATATCGACATTAAGCTGGTAGCGTGGCGCGCGGATTCCGAGCGCAGCTTTTTCAATTTGCAACTCGCCAAATCCTTCGAGTTTTTCGAGTGGATCGATATTGGGATCGGTTTGTCCCGGCAATCCTTTCAGGGTCCAGCGCAGATCTTCGGTTTGCACCAATTGCAAAGACAGCTGATTGATCTTCAATTCCGTCAGCGGCTCGCCTGGCAGAAGTCCGGAATAAATCGCGACCAACAAATCGGCATGTCCGACCTTGAGTGTCTGATCGCCCTCGCCGACGTGCAAATCATCGAGCGTGAAAACCGGGCCGCGTCGCGTCCATTCGCCTTTCGCCTTGGAAAAATTTACCGGCTCGCCAATACGCTGGCTCAGCCATTCCTTGATTTGCTCCGGATGTTCTTCTACCCATGGCAACATCTGATTCAACAAGCCCACCAGCACGGCAAATAAAATCAGCAACACCAATGCGCTGTAGCCGATAATTCGGCGTGCGTGGCGTAACCGGCGTTTCATTGCAGTTACCATGATCTACAGCAGCACCACGTCGAATTGTTCCTGCGAATATTGGTCATCGGACTGGAAGCGAATGCTCTTGGCGAGAAATTCTTCCAGCTCGGCAACGGCGGCCGATTCTTCGTCGGTGATTTTCGTTACGACAATCGGCGATGCGATGACCAGCAGTTGCGATGCTTCGAATTGGCGAACCGCACGGGTAATTTCGCGGAAAATTTCATAAATAATCGTTTCTGCGGTTTTCAGGCTTCCCCGGCCACCGCATTCGTGACAAGGCTCGCATAACTGTCGTTCAAGACTTTCGGTCGTGCGCTTGCGCGTCATTTCCACAAGACCCAATGGAGAGAAATCGTAAACCGTGGTCTTGGCATGATCACGTACGAGCCCCTTCTCCAGAGTACGAAGTACCTGGCGTTTGTGTTCATCGTCGGTCATATCGATAAAATCGATAATGATGATGCCGCCCAGATTACGCAGCCGTAATTGACGTGCCACCGATTGCGCAGCTTCGAGATTCGTGCGGTACACGGTCTCTTCCAGATTGCGCTGGCCGAGAAAGGAACCGGTATTTACATCAATGGTCGTCATCGCTTCGGTTTGATCAATTACCAGATAGCCGCCGGATTTGAGCGGCACTTCCTTTTGCATGGCGCGCTGGATTTCATCTTCCACACCATACAAGTCAAAAATGGGTCGTTCACCCGAGTAATGTTCTACCCGTTCGACCCAATCAGGCATGAATTGCTGGACAAACTTAACCAGACGTTCATAAGTTTCGCGAGAGTCAACGCGAACCTTGTCGACATCTTTCCGCATCAGGTCGCGCACCGCACGCAGCGGCAATGACAAGTCTTCGTATATTCGTTGACCCACTACACTGCCGGTGCTGGAGTCCTGGATGATTTTCCAGGCCCGACGCAAGTAGTCGACATCCTCTGCCAGTGCTTCCGATGCCTGGCTGTCGGCATTGGTACGCACGATGTAACCAAGCCCCGCGCCGTTGACCAATTCACCCATCAGGGTTTTCAAACGCGTACGTTCGGTTTCATCTTCGATTCGCGCCGAAACACCGATCACTTTCGAATAAGGCAGCAACACCAGAAAACGCGAAGGAATGCTGATTTGTGTCGTCAGTCGTGCACCCTTGCTGCCGATCGGATCTTTCAATACCTGCACGATGATGTCCTGGCCTTCGTGCACCAGCGATGTAATCAATGGCGGTGGAATTGAAATTGCCGGCGCCGCCGGCTCTTCACTTTCTTCCGGCGATACTTGCGGCAAGCGCATGATGTCGGAAGCATGCAGGAAAGCCGCACGTTCCAGTCCGATATCGACGAACGCTGCCTGCATGCCGGGCATGACGCGTTGCACACGCCCTTTGTAAATATTTCCAACCACACCGCGTTTCGAAGTGCGTTCGATATGCAACTCTTGCAGCATTCCGTTTTCAACGACCGCAACACGGGTTTCGCGAGGCGTCACGTTGATCAGTATTTCTTCGCTCATACGATAATTCCAAATTTTTTCAGTAGTTGCGAAGTTTCAAATAATGGCAAACCCATCACGCAGGAATGGCTGCCATGCAAGTGCTCGATAAAACTGGCGGCACGACCTTGTATGGCATAGGCGCCGGCTTTGCCAAAACATTCTTTCGATGCCACATAGCGGGTAATTTCCTCGTCGCTCAATGTCTTGAAGCGAACCTGCGACTCACTAATCGCATGTTGTTCATTGCCGGCATTCAATAACCATACTGCCGATATCACCCGATGGGTTTTGCCGGAGAGTTCACGTAACATGCGAACCGCATCTTCATCGTCAACGGGCTTGCCGTAAACCACATCGTCCATTACCACTTCGGTATCGGCACCCAACACGACAGCACTGTTATTGGACATCACTTGCAGCAATCCGGCCCCTGCTTTTTCGCGGGCCACCCGACTGACGTAATCGATCGGAGGCTCGCCGGGCAAACGTTGCTCGGGAACATTGACGTCAAGCACACCGAACTGCAATCCAATTTGGTCCAGCAGTGCGCGGCGACGGGGGGACTGTGAGGCTAGATAGAGCATTTGCTAAGGATAGCCGTTCAGGAGGCGTGGCGGCAAAAATGCCCTATGACGAGCACGATAAGTAATAATGTCGACATTAGGAGAGCACTATGCGATTGATGATGACAACGGCCGCCCTCAGCGTCTGTATTGCGGGGGTTTTGAGCCAATCTACGGCACAGGCCGACGACAACACCCAGAACAGACCCCAGAAAACCAATCAAGTTCCCGATGAAAGTGCAGCGCAATGGTTTGCGCAAGGCGCGAGAGCAGCCATCGCGCGCGGCTCGGCCAAAGCCAAAGCGAAAAACATCATCCTGTTTGTCGGCGATGGCATGAGCCTTACTACGGTGGCAGCCTCCAGAATTTATGAAGGGCAGATCAAAGGTCAAAGCGGCGAAGAAAATTTGCTGAGCTTTGAAACCATGCCCAATTCTGCGCTTTCTAAAACTTATAACACCGACAGCCAGACACCGGATTCCGCCGGCACCATGACAGCAATGATTACCGGCGCAAAAACCAAGATCGGTTTCTTGAGCATTGATCAAACTGCCAACCGGGGCAATTGCGCCAGCAGTAAAAATGGTAATTTGATGACAGCACTGGAATTGGCTGAAATCGCCGGACTCTCGACCGGCGTTGTCACCACCACTTCCATTACCCATGCCACACCCGCCGCGACATACTCACACACGCCAGAACGCGTTTGGGAAAATGATACCGACCTGACTGCCACCAACAAGGCCGAAGGTTGTCGAGATATCGCTCAGCAATTTGTCGATTTTGACTTTGGCGACGGAATTGAAGTGGCACTCGGTGGTGGTCGTCAACATTTTCTCGCTGCCGGTGCCGACGATCCGGAATACCAGCAGTACTTCGGCGCCCGGCTGGATAATCGTAATTTAGTTGCGGAATGGCAGAAAAAATCACCGGACAGCCAGTATGTCTGGAACAAGAAGCAATTGGATGCATTGGATCTTCAAAAAACCCGTCATTTATTGGGTTTGTTTGAACCAGGACATATGAATTTTGAGTCGGAGCGCGAAAATGATCTTGCGGGCGAGCCCAGTCTCGCCGAGATGACGCGCACTGCAATTACCGTACTAAAAAATAATCCAGACGGTTTTTTCCTGATGGTCGAAGCTGGCCGCATCGATCACGCGCATCACTCAGGCAATGCCTACCGTGCACTGAGCGACACCGTGGCACTGTCAGATGCCGTTCGTACGGCAATGGAAATGACTTCGGACAAAGACACCTTGATCCTCGTCACTGCCGATCACTCGCATACACTCTCGTTTGTCGGTTATCCGGTGCGAGGCAATCCGATTTTAGGAAAAGTAGTCGGTTCAAGCGGCGAAGGTCCCACCAGTGGTTATGCGCTAGACTCTACCGGCATGCCTTATACGACTTTGAGTTACGCCAATGGTCCAGGTTATACCGGTGCCAGCGACCAGCAACCCGAGGGGCCGAAGAAATACCCGCACAATGTTTCCGGGGTACAAGTATCGACAACACGGCCCGATTTGCGCGACATCGATACCGAAGACCACGACTTCATGCAAGAAGCCGGCGTGCCGATGGGAAGCGAAACCCATGGTGGTGATGACGTCGGCATCTGGGCCCGAGGACCCGGCGCAAATGCCGTTCGCGGCACGGTGGAACAAAGCGTAATTTTTCATTTCATGACGCAGGCCAATCCGTCCCTGCGAAAATTGATTTGCAGCTTATCGGCCTGTGACAAATCGGGGCCGACAAAACAACCGGCACCGCCTGCGAAAAAGTAATTGCAGGTCGAGCCCTTGCCCGACCCACGCATTCAATTCGATATTTGCACTGAGGCTTGCGGGGTGAAATTGATTCGCCGTTTTTCCCTGATAGCACCATTGGTGAATCGGCCTTCGACCAACTCATAGCCCATCAGCGCATAAGCACGTTCGCCGATAAATATTGGTCTGGCATTGCCATACCAATCGACGCAGCTCGCTTTGCAGGCATCGTCGATGTCGCTGCGCGCTTTTGAATTCAGCTTCCCCAATGAACTCAATTTCAGGCGATTGTTCTGCAGAAACATGACGGAAGCAGATACGCTACCTATGGCATAACCGGAGATCACCGGCAGACCGACTATGCCGTGCTCGCCATCGATCGGACGATAGAAAAAACCGTGGGAACGACTCTCGCTCTGCGCGGCATTATGTTGCGTATAGCTCGAAACCGGCGTCGCAGTCTGGGCAAGTTTGACCGACGTGAATGTCAGACCCTGGACTTCATGGCCAACCACGATCGCATCCCTACCCATCACTTCGATGCGTTGCACATCATGCGAAAGGTTTAACGCCTGTGCGTTGCCGCGTAGTGCATATCGAACCGCGTATGCCTTCACCTTGTCCTCCGAATAAGGCAAACCATAGATAAACCAATCGCCGACGAATCGATTCTGCAAACCATAGGAATTAATAAAGCCCGGCAGCCCTTTGTAATTCCTGAATTTTGCAGCTGTAGTGCCGTCACCAAACTCGTTCAAACTAATGCGCAGCATGGCCAGATCACCGGCTTTGCTTTCCGCACGCCACATGGCATCTCCAGCGCCATCTGCAGTAACCAGAACATTCAAATAGCCATCGCGTTGCAGGAAAGAAAATTGATCGACCGGACTACCGCTGGCTTTCAAGGCACCCGGCGCCGAACCATCCAGTGGCATTCTGAATACCGAAGAACGGTTCGCTATTTTTCCACTGCCTCCCCATGGCGCAGCCCAAACATAGACGGCATCTTCCGAGACATAAAAAACGCGTCCGCTTGGGCCAAGCACGGCGGTCGAACGGCAACTCATGGCAGCACGTACCAAATCACAAACGGTGACCGTGTGCAGACTCATGTCGTACACATCCAGGTTTTGATCGGTGCTATAAATCCTCGTGGCCGGCAAAATGCGTTTGAATTCTTCTTTAGTCGCGCCTTTGTGCCAGGCACGCATCGCAGGCATGCTATCGGCAACATCGTTGTAGGCATTCAAATGCAGTGGCGTATAGAAAATCAGTTTGTTGCCGATTAACCGGCTCGCGTAATTTCTCGACGAATAGTAATCGTTGCTTCTCAAATGATAGGTCGCCTGGTATTTCAGAATCCCGCGTTCATTGAGATTGAACAGTCCCACTTCGGTGCCGCCACGTTGATAGCTGTAACCAATCACGACGACAGTGTTGCCACTGATCAGCATTTCGTCGTACCAGGTGCCATTGGCGTCGACATCGGGCGCATAGGCATTCGCGGTCGAGACAGTCTGCAAATTATTCTCGGCCACTCTTACCGTGAACAAACGGCCACGCCGCAGAATAATCAGATAGTCGCCGCGTTTCTTGACGATATCGCCCTCGTCCACGCCCTGGGTCTGGACATTGGTAATGCCATCATCCGCTTTATTGGCGTCGGCACTTAATTTTTTGGATGCTGCAGCCGGAGCGACGGCTTCTGCCATCGGCGCAGAGGGAGATGGCGGTGGCATCATCGCGCGCGGCGGTTGTGCTTTTTTAAACTTTTCCAGATAGGCTAGAAATGCCTTTTCACTGGCAAACGCCTTCATGGTTTTTTTAGATGGTGGTGCAGTAGCTGCACTGGCAGTGCCGGACACAAATGCCATCAAAAGTACAAAAGACAAGACTCTGAAAAACATGGCTATCTCCTTGGTGAGGAATTCAAGCTATGCAACGCGTGTGCCTGGCAATCGGGGTTACTGGCTATTCAAGCACGATGATACGGATGATTCGATAATAAACTTTGCGCGCGATACAACTGTTCGGCAAGTACCAGACGCACCAGCATATGTGGCAAGGTCAATGGCCCCAATGACCAACTCTCGTTGGCGCTCGCCATAACTTCAGGCGAATGTCCTTCCGGCCCCCCGATCAGGAAAGCCAAATCACGGCCTTGCTGGCGCCAGAATTCAAGCCTCTGCGCCAGTTGCTCGGAAGAGTGCAATTTACCGCGGCCATCCAATGCAATGATGTAGGCGTTTTTTGGATAGGCTGCAATAACGCGCTGGCCTTCTTCGAATGTCGCGCGTGCGGCATCGCGACCTTTGCCGCGAATACCGGGCGCGACTTCCACCAACTCCAGCGGCAAGCCATGCGATAGGCGCTTTTGATATTCGGCGAATCCTTCAGCAACCCAGCTGGGTGCGCGTTCACCGACGGCGATAAGTTTGGCTTTCATTGATCGATGCGCCGTTCTGTCGCGGGAGCGTTGTATGTGGGAGCTGCTTTAGCAGCGATGAGAGCTTTCAGGCCTCTATACACTGAATCATCAATCGCTGCTAAAGCAGCTCCCACAAAAAAATTTTAGATTTCGTCGTCTGGCGGCTGATCACCAACCGTCCACAAACGTTCAAGCGCATAGAATTCGCGTACGCGTGGCAGCATGACGTGAACGATTACATCGCCCAGATCCACCAGCACCCATTCGGCTTCGCGTTCGCCTTCAACACCCAAAGGCATCACGCCGCATTTTTTTGCGAACTGCACGACTTCATCGGCAATCGATTTCACATGACGGGTGGAGGTGCCGGATGCCACGACGAGGAAATCGGCGATCGATGTTTTACCGCGCACGTCGATTTCGGTGGAATCTTTGGCTTTCATTTCTTCAAGTGCAGCATGCACTTGTTTCAATATGTCTTGCGGCGATGGCGCCGGATTCGGCATTTTGGTTTTTATTACGTGGGCTTGTGAGCTCAAAGCACTATCTCGTGGCGGATGAATGGTGGTGATTATAAGGCTTTCGGGTACAGGCCATGCTCTAGAATATACGCTTGAACCGCCGGATTCAGGCCAACCGGCTGCATTCCAGCAGCAAAAGCCTGCCGTATGGCGCTCGCTGACTCGCTTCGTAGCGGGCATTGTAGGCTGAAAACCCTGCCGGCCGGACTCTCGTTTAGCTCATTTGGCGCATCACAAAGGCGCTCATTTATCGAAAAATGCGGTGATTGCATCGAATAGCCGGGCCTTACCGCCACGACAAAATGCGCCAAATCGAACAATTCTTCCCAATCATGCCAAGTGTGTAGCTGGGCAAATGCATCGGCACCGATCAGCCAGGCAATCGGCACTTGTTGTCCAATCTCGGCTCGGAGTTCGCGAAGTGTATCGACCGTGTACGAAGGTTTATTGCGCTGCAATTCCCGTGTATCAAGAAAAAAAAGCGGTTGATCGGTAATCGCGATTCGCAACATTGCCGCGCGCTGCATTGCCGTTGCCATCGGTTTTTGCCGATGCGGCGGATCGGCCGACGGAATGAAATAAACATCGGCATCACAGGTTTTTTGGGCAAACCTTGCGACCGCGATATGTCCGTCGTGAATCGGATCAAACGTACCGCCATAACAAAGCCGTAACCTCATTGGGTAGTCAAACCGCGCGCCTTGGGTTCGGCAACGGCAATCAACAGACGCTCGAACAACAACCAGGCATCGCCACTATCGCGCCCTTTTGCGACGCGATCGATGCGCCCGCACTCGGCAACGAAAATTTCCCAGCGGCCTGCTTTATGACGATCCATCGCACGTTTGTACAACGCTTGCTTGCTATCCCAGATGCGCGCCTCACGCATCGCACTCATGACATTGCCGCCGGTCGCCTGCACACGCGCAAGCTGACAGATTTTCAGGATATCCATCGCCACCATCGGCATCAAACCCGGCACCTGATCGCCCTCGGCTTTCAAGGCCGACAATATTTTTGAAACTCGCGCCGCGTCACCTGCCAGTGCGGTTTCCAGCAAGCGGAACACATCGAAACGCGACGAATCGGCGACAAAACGATTCATTTCTTCGGCTTCGATTTTGGAATTCGGTGCCAGCAGAGCCAGTTTGTCGATTTCTTGTGCGGCCGCGAGCAGATTGCCTTCGACGCGATCGCTCAACACTTGAATCGCGGCGGTACTGGCTTGCAAACCGCGACTGCGCAATCGTCGTTGCAACCAATCTTCGCGCTCGTGTTCTTTAATCGGCCAGATCGGCAACACATGACCAACACGGGCAATGGCTTCAGTCCACTTGCCGGCGTGACTTTTGCTCCAATCCTGGCTGGTAATCAGCAGCACGGTGTCTTCGGGTGGGTTATTGCAGAAATTCTGGATTTCCTCGCTGCCGTTCTTGCCGGGCTTGCCAGTTGGCAAACGCAAATCGAACAAACGGCGCGTGGCGAACAAACTCAAATTCGCCATGCCACCGGTCAGCAACTGCCAATCGAAATTATTATCGGCATCAAGCACTTCACGTTCGCTATAGCCTTCAGTCTTGGCTTTGGCCCGCACCGCATCGCCGGCTTCCTGGACCAATAGCGGTTCGCTGCCCGCAATCAAATAGACCGGCTTCAGCGGTTCGGAAGCGAGTTGTTTTTCGAAGCGGTCGAATTTTAATTCCATTATTTCCGGCGACTATTTCTTGGAACGAAGCGCAATATCCATACGACGAATTATCGCAGCCTGCATGTCGCGACGCAGTTCGCGTTGAATCACTTCCTGTTCGGCCGGGTTGCCGACTGCGACGTTGATGTCATAGGTATATTCGCGCGAAAGTTCGATTTGCTGTTTTTCGAGCAAGACACTGCCATCGGCGGCGGTCAAATCGAAATCGACCTTGTAGCGCGTGACGTATTCGCGCACTTGAGCTTGTTCATCGATCGCAAGTGGCGTGGTCGACCATTGTTCGGAATGGATCTTCAGGAGCGCCGAGTTTGCACTGCCACCTGCCTTGTTCGCATTGGCACGATCAACTGCCGTTTGCAAACCATCGGTCAAGGCACTGTAAGTGTCGGCATTGGTCACTTGCACGGCGCCAACTGAATCCGGAATGGCGTAGCTGCCCCGCGGATGAAATCCGCAAGCCGAAAGACTCATCAGTAAAACGCCGGCAATTATTATTCGTTTCATTTTTTACTGCTCCAAGATGACTGCACGAACGGCTTAGCCGACCACGATATTGACGATTTTACCCGGGACGATGATGATTTTCTTCACCGTTTGCGCCTCGATATGTTTCTCGACATTGGGCTCGGCTTTCGCCAAGCGCTCAATCTCGTCTTTCGGTGTATTGACTGCCACTTCAATCGTCGCGCGAAGTTTGCCATTGACCTGTACCGCAAGTTTTACGCTATCGCGCGTCAAAGCTTCCGTATCCACTTTTGGAAATGCGATGTCTTCCAGCGTGGTTTCGGCATGCCCCAGCGCCTGCCACAAGGCATGCGAGGTGTGCGGTGTAATCGGATTCAGCAGCAAGGCAACCGCTTCGTAAGCTTCCTGTTTCAGGGCGCGGCCATTCGCACCGTGATCATCAAACTTCGACAGCGCATTCATGAATTCCATCACGGCGGCAATCGCGGTATTGAAAGTATAGCGACGGCCGTAATCGTCCCCGACTTTCTGGATGGTTTCATGCAGTAAACGACGCATGTTTTTTTGTTCGGCCGTCAATTGCGACAAATCCAATTTCTCGGTCTTGCCTTCGGCGACATGTTTTTGCACCTGGACCCAGACGCGACGCAGGAAGCGCGCCATGCCTTCGACGCCCTGCTCGTTCCAATCCAGGCTTTGCTCCGGCGGTGCGGCAAACATCGAAAATAAACGAACGGTATCGGCACCGAATTTATCCACCATGATTTGCGGATCAACACCGTTGTTTTTCGACTTCGACATTTTTTCGGTACCACCAATATGCACCGGCTGGCCATCCGAGATTAATTTCGCGCCGATCACGCGGCCTTTTTCATCGAGTGTGGTTTCGACATCGGCAGGATTGAACCAGTCTTTCGCACCGTGTGCGTCTTCGCGATAAAAAGTGTCGGCAATCACCATGCCCTGACACAGCAAATTCGTTGCGGGCTCGTCGGTTTTTACCAGGCCGGCATCGCGCATCAGCTTGTGATAAAAACGGAAATACATCAGATGCATGATCGCGTGTTCGATGCCGCCGATGTATTGATCGACCGGCAACCAGTAATTCGCGCGCTCATCGACCAGATCATTTGCACCCGGCGATGTGTAACGTGCGTAATACCAGCTCGATTCCATGAAGGTATCGAACGTGTCGGTTTCGCGTTCGGCCGCTCCGCCGCATTGCGGGCAAGTCGTTTTACGCCAATCCGGATTCGATTTGATCGGCGAATTGGTACCCGAGAACGCAACGTCTTCCGGCAACACCACCGGCAACTGATCTTCCGGCACCGGCACTGCCTGGCAGTTCGGGCAATAAATCATCGGGATCGGACAACCCCAGTAACGCTGGCGGCTCACGCCCCAGTCATGCAGGCGGAAATTGACGCGACGATTGCCTTTCGACATCGATTCCAGAATCTCGGCAATCTTGTTGAAAGCGTCCTTGAAATTCAGACCATCAATCGCGCCGGAATTAATCGCCTTGGTATCGGTGCGGGTTTTATCGGAATACCAATCTTTCCACTGGTCTGCATCGTATGTTTCGTTTGCTATCTCGATTACCTGCTTGATCGGCAATGAATATTTGTGCGCGAATTCGAAATCGCGCTCGTCATGCCCCGGCACGGCCATCACGGCACCGGTGCCGTAACCCATCAACACGAAGTTGGCGACCCAGACCGGCACTTTTTCACTTGTGATCGGATGAATCGCGAACAGACCGGTGGCGCAACCTTTTTTGACCTGCGTTTCCAGATCCGCTTCTGCAACACCGCCGTGTCGGCACTCATCGATGAATGCGGTCAGCTCCGGATTATTTTCTGCTGCCCGCAAAGCCAGCGGATGTTCGGCGGCAACGGCAACATAGGTCACGCCCATCAAAGTATCGGGACGTGTGGTGAACACGGTCAGTGCATCGCCGCCTTCAACCGCAAATTTGATTTCCAAACCTTCGCTGCGACCAATCCAGTTGCGCTGCATGGTTTTGACCGAATCTGGCCAGCCATCGAGCTTGTCCAGGCCATCGAGTAATTCCTGCGCATAACTGGTGATTTTCAAAAACCATTGCGGAATTTCGCGTTTTTCCACCAGCGCACCACTGCGCCAGCCGCGACCATCGATCACTTGCTCATTCGCCAACACGGTGTGATCGACCGGATCCCAGTTCACGACCGAATTTTTGCGATAGACGATGCCTTTCTTGAACAAGCGCGTGAACATGGCTTGTTCGTGTTTGTAGTAATCCGGTTTGCAGGTCGCGAACTCGCGAGTCCAGTCAATCGCATAACCGAGCGCTTTCAATTGATCACGCATGTGATCGATATTTTTGTAAGTCCAGGAAGCCGGCGCAGTATTGTTTTTGATCGCGGCATTTTCCGCCGGCAATCCAAACGCATCCCAACCCATTGGCTGCAGAACATTGAAACCGCACATACGGCGATAGCGACTTATCACATCGCCAATCGTGTAGTTGCGAACATGACCCATATGCAAGGCACCCGAAGGATATGGCAGCATCGAAAGGCAGAAATACTTCGGCTTGCCGGAGTCTTCTTTCACTTCAAAAGCATGTGTTTGTTGCCAATAATCTTGGGCAGCGGCTTCTAAAGCCTTGGGGGTATAGGCGTATGGGTCTTGTACGTCGGACATGGGGTTCAAAGTAATCGAGAATCAGACGCTTAGAGTACCACTTGCGTCCCATTTGACTCGAGAGCCTTCTGCTAATATCGAGCATCTATCTAGGAGTCCACCATGCGCCGAACCCTGTTTGCCGTCTTGATTGCCGCCGCCCTGCCTGCCCAAGCCGCTGATTTGAAAGCGCTCCAGTGTGGCAACGTATTTGATTCCAAATCCGCAAAACTTATCGGCCCACAGACGATAGTCATCGAGAAAAATACGATCAAATCACTCAGTCCCGGCAAAATTGCGGTCGATGGCGCGCAGATCGTGGATCTTTCGCTACTGACCTGCATGCCGGGCTTTATCGATATGCATGTGCATCTGGGACAGCAGTCCAGCCCGCAAAGTTACTCGGAAGGTTTCCGTCTGGATGACGCGGATTTTGCATTTCGTGCGGTGAACTATGCCGACAAAACCCTGCAAGCCGGTTTCACCTCCGTTCGCGATTTGGGTGGCGAAATCAGCCTGAGCCTGCGTGATGCGATCAATCAAGGCACGATTGAGGGCCCGCGTATTTATGCGGCCGGCAAATCGATTGCCACAACCGGCGGCCATGCCGACCCTACCAATGGCCTGAACAGCGAACTTTCGCATTTGATCGGCCCGCCCGGTCCGACTGAAGGCGTGATCAATAGTATCGATGACGCAAGGCAGGCAGTGCGCCAACGCTACAAAGATGGTTCCGACGTCATCAAGATCACGGCGACCGGCGGCGTTTTGAGCTATGCAAAAAGCGGCGACGCACCGCAATTTACCGTTGAAGAAGTACGCGCCATCGTCGACACCGCAAAAGACTATGGCTACAGCGTTGCCGCACACGCGCACGGCAAGGAAGGCATCAAGCGGGCCGTACTCGGTGGCGTTACCACTATCGAACATGGCACCTACATGGACGAGGAAATCTTCAAACTGATGAAAGCGCACGGCACCTGGTATGTGCCCACGATTACCGCCGGAAAATTCGTTGCCGATAAAGCCAAAGTCGATGGCTATTATCCGGAAATTGTTCGTCCGAAAGCGGCAAGAATCGGATCGCAAATCCAGACCACTTTCGCGAATGCCTACAAAGCCGGCGTGAAGATTGCCTTCGGCACCGACATGGGCGTCGGTCCGCATGGCGACAATGCCAGCGAATTTATCTACATGACCGAAGCCGGCATGCCGACGAATATCGCTTTACAGACGGCCACTTACAACCCTGCACAAATTCTGGCTCCGAATGAATTGGGCCAATTACAGGCCGGCTTCAAGGCAGACGTCGTGGCCGTAGTTGGCAATCCGCTGACCGACATCAGTCTGACCAAGAAAATCGCGTTCGTGATGA
Source organism: Arenimonas sp. (assembly GCA_036676335.1). GTDB lineage: Bacteria > Pseudomonadota > Gammaproteobacteria > Xanthomonadales > Xanthomonadaceae > Arenimonas. The sequence continues at coordinate 139,684 of JAKFDD010000003.1, forward strand.
AAGACGGCATGGTCTACAGGGAATTGGCCGAGTGACTTGTAAATAAGCATACGAGCCCTATTTATTGACCATCGCAAACAAAAAAACATCACATGACTACTGCCGATTTCGTTTTTGACGCGTCACTTCCAAGTTTCGAACAAGATGTCATTCTTAAATCGAAAGAAGTACCGATCCTGGTGGACTTCTGGGCAAGCTGGTGCGAGCCATGCAAGGCACTCGGACCGATTCTTGAAAAGCTTGCCGCGGAATTCAACGGCGGCTTCCTGCTGGCCAAGGTCGATGTCGACAAAGAACAGCAATTGGCCGGTTATTTCCAGGTCAAATCGATTCCGACCGTGATACTGCTGAAGAATGGCCAGATCGTCGACGGTTTTCCGGGCGCATTGCCGGAAAATCAATTGCGTGAATTTCTGAAGCATCACGAAATCGTCGCGAAAGAAGTTTTACCGGAAACTCCCGAAGAAATTATTCCCGAAGCTGTTGATCCGGAACAGGACGTGATGAATCTGCGTGCGGCAATTCAAGCCGACCCGGACAAGGCCGAATTAAAACTGGATTTAATGTTGGCCCTGCTTAAAACCGGCGGTTTTGTCGAAGCCGAAAAAATTCTGGATTCCTTGCCTGCCAATCTAGCGACCGATGATCGCGCAATCAAAGCGAAGGCACGTCTGGCTTTCGCGGCGATTTTGAAAGATGCGCCACCAGCGTCTGTACTGGAACAAGCCATTGCCGCCAATCCGGATGATTGCCGGGCAAGGCATTATCTCGGCGTGCATTATCTGCTTGAAGACAAAACAGAAGCCGGGCTGGAACAATTTCTGGAAATGTTGAAACGCAACAAGACCTTCGAAGACGGCTTGCCGCGCAAGGCACTAATCGATGCTTTCCGGATTATCGAAGATGAAGATCTGGTCGGACAGTATCGTCGCAAGATGGCTTCACTTCTTTTTTAATCGCAGGGTGGGTATGGCCCACCAATAACGAAGTTCGGACATGGTGGGCCATGCCCACCCTACTGCAATGTTTATTTTGATTGATTGAAAAACTTATGAAAGCTTCCCGCCTGCGCTGGATAATGAATATCTGGTTCCCGTTCCTGTTCACCGGCATTCGCATTACGAAATTCACTGACGATTTTCGCTATGTGAAAGTGGAGTTGCGCAGCCATTGGTATAACAAGAATTATGTCGGCACCCATTTTGGCGGCAGCCTGTTCGCGATGACCGATCCGTTCTGGATGATCATGATCTTGCGAACGATCGGCACGGAATATGTAGTCTGGGATAAAGCAGCGGAAATCGAATTCATCAAGCCCGGACGCGGCTTGGTGACGGCCGAATTCAAACTCGAGGATGCCGTTCTGGACGAGTTGCGGGCAGCGGCAGCCGGCAACGAAAAAGTCCTTCGCTGGTTCGACATACCGGTGATTGACGGCCAGGGCGACCTTGTCGCGAAAGTGCGCAAGCAAATCTATGTCCGGCTCAAACCGCCCAAAAACCTGGCTGACACGACCCCAAAAGCGTGATTTGGCGCACATTTCGGGTTTTCTTAATTTTTCTTAACATTTCTATTCACCTGAGTGCCGCAGCGCAGTATGCTGATGGACCCTGACATCTGATGCCATCGGTCTTATGCAACAAGAAGAGCTTTCCCCGGAAGAACTCTCTGCATTACTCAGCAGCTATATGCCGGACATCCCCGGCTATCGAGTATTGCGCCGCATCGGCAAGGGCGGCATGTCGCAGGTTTATCTGGGTGTGCAGGAATCGCTGGACCGCCAGGTCGCGATCAAGGTTATGTCGCCGGAAGCGCTGGCCGACGAAGTCAGCAAACAACGCTTCGAACAGGAAGCCCGCACGATTGCGAAACTCGAGCATCCCTGCATCGTCGGTATCCATGAGGTGGGTCGTAGTCATCAAGGTTTGATGTATTACGTACTGCCCTATCTTGCCAAGGGGCATTTGGGACAACGCGATTTTACCAACGACGAAGCCCGCACCTTCGAAGTGTTGCGCGCTTTGTTATCCGCACTCGAATATGCGCATGCGCGCGGTATCGTGCATCGCGACGTCAAAGCGGAAAATGTTTTATTCGACAATGCCGATCGTCCACTGCTGACCGATTTCGGCATCGCATTATCGAAAAAAGATAATACCCGTATCACCACCGCCGGCCTTGCGGTAGGTAGTGGCGGCTACATGGCGCCCGAACAGGCGCGCGGCGAAGCCGTCGATGGCCGCGCCGATTTGTATAGCGTCGGCGTGCTGGCTTACGAATTGGTCACCGGTCGTTTGCCCTATCTCGCGAATGACCCGCTCGCACTTGCGCTGATGCATGCACAAGACCCGATTCCGCGTTTGTCCGCCGATAAAAAACACTGGCAGGGTTTTATCGATCGCGCGATGGCGAAAATTCCGGAAAACCGTTTTCGCAACGCACAGCAAATGCTTAGTGCATTGAATCAACTTGCCGATACAACACGCCAGAAGTCGGCACAACCTGCAGCCGCGGATAAAAAGCCAATCTCGATATCAGGCAAGTCCTGGCTAATTCCGGCAGTACTGGCATTGGCCGGGATCGGACTGATCGGCTTTGGTCTGAACACCTGGTTGAACCGCGATAAAACGCCAGCGGATAACAATGATTTCTTTGTTGCCGAAGAGCCAAAACCCGGCGTTGCTAAACCGGCGACAGTAACTGCTGAACCTGCTCCTGCTATTACGCCTGCAACAACGGCACCCGCGCCAGCTGAAACAACAAAACCGGTCGAAGCTCCAGCGATCGTTCCGGAAGAAGCTATTGCACCGGCATCGCCATTTGCCGGCGTCAAGGCCAGTGTCATCGTTACTACTTTGGATTACGACCCGACGGTTCCGGGCGCTAAACATATTGCAAGCGCGAACAAACATATCAAGCAGAATCGCTTAAGCACTCCTCCTGGCGACAATGCAATTGACTCCTTGTTGGCTGCACGCAAAGCCGCCCCGACCAACCCGGCAATCGCTGCATTGAGTGACGTGGTCATCGATGGTCTGGCAAAAAACCTGAATGATGCGATCAAGGAGCGTCACGACGACACAGCCAAAACCATTTATCAGCGCACTGAAAAATTCGCTGCCGATGCAGACCGTAAAAAAGGCAAATCCTGGCTCGCGCTTCGCGCTGGCATTCCTGCTTTGCTGTCCGCCCGTTTGCTGAAAGACACCACCGACCTGAATCGAGACGGCATCTCCAATACCAAAGCACTCGCAGCAAAATTTTCCATTGAACCTGCATTGCTGGAACCGGCCTGGTCGAAAGCCAACTCCTTGCCGCAAGTACGCGTCGGCGACATCCTCAAGGCTGCAGGTCCGAGCATGGTATTGAGCAGTGTGCCCGGCCCGGCCCGCGCCGGACTGGCGATCATGCGCGAAGAAGTTTCCAAAGGCGAATATGCGGCATTTGCTTCGGCGACGAATCGCCCTGCATCGATTTGCCGCAATGCGTTTGCCTCGATATTTTCGGGAAAAATTTCCTGGGACAAGCCCGGCTTCAACCAGAGCAATGAGCACCCTGTGGTATGCATAAGCCATTCGGATGCGCGTGCCTACGCCCAATGGCTCGGAAAACGTACAGGCTTCAATTATCGCTTGCCCACTCAAAGCGAATGGCGCGCAGTGGTTGGCTACAAAGCAGGTGATCCATGCCGTGCCGGTGTCATTTCCTGCGGCAATAAAGGTACTTCGGCCGGCAGCGGCACCCCTGCGAGTCCGCTGGGCATTTACGATTTGCAAGGCAATGCCAGTGAATGGTTGAACGATGGTGCCGGTAGCGACAAATATGTCGTTGCAGGTCTGAGTTGGCGTGATGCCTCCAGCGCATCTTCTACACGCACCAGCAACCAGAACGGCGATCGTGGCTATGACGATGTCGGCTTCCGCTTGGTACGTGAAGTTAGCCTGAGCGATTTGGCGAAATAAATCGATCAAGGTGAGCTAAAGCGCATCGTTTATATGGCAAGTAATTTCGGTGCGCGTGAGCGCGCCGTATGGCTATGCCTTACAATCCCGGCATGGGAAAACTACAAAGACTCTTTATTACCGGCCTGCTCACACTTACCCCGATTTGGTTGGTGTGGATCGTATTCAAATTCATTTTTGGCCTGCTCTCGGGTATGAGCAAGCCGATCATCCAGCCAATCACCGCCAAACTCGCGACGTCCTCGCCAGAACTGCTTGGATGGATGAGTGCGCCTTGGGTACAAACGGGAGCTGCGCTCGCATTCACCCTGTCTTTTATTCTTGTGGTCGGCTGGCTGGCGCGACGAGTGATCGGACAACGCATCATCATCTGGTTCGAAGTGTTAATGAACTCCATTCCGCTGGTAAAAACCATTTACGGCAGTGCGCGTCAACTGCTCGACCTGCTGCAAACCAAGCCCGATGGCACCCAGCGCGTTGTCCTGATCGATTTCCCGCATCGCGACATGAAATCGGTCGGTTTCGTCACCCGCACATTGCGCGATGAAATTACCGGCAAGGAAATTGCTGCGGTTTATGTTCCGACCACACCCAACCCTACTTCCGGCTATCTGGAATTGGTACCAATTGAATTGGTCACGCCGACCGACTGGACGGTCGATCAGGCGATGGCATTCATTATTTCCGGCGGCGCGATGAGTCCGGAAAAAGTGCCCTTCTCGCGTAAAGAAACACAGGCATAGACAATATGATCGGTGATCATCGCTCGCAAAAATTATTCATCATTCTTGCAGCGTTTTTCGTCGTCAATGCGGTCTTGGCCGAGTTCATCGGTGTCAAGATTTTTGCACTGGAAGATACGTTCGGACTGAATGCCTTCGAGTGGAATCTATTTGGCCAAAGCGGCTCACTGAATTTCACCGCCGGCACTTTATTGTGGCCGATCGTTTTCATCATGACCGACACCATTAACGAATATTACGGTCGCCGTGGTGTGCGCTTCATCAGCTGGCTGGCCGTCTTCCTGATCATCTACGGTTTTATTTTTGCCTATGCCGCCATTCATCTTGCTCCTGCAAGTTGGTGGATCGGTGCCAATGCCGCGCAAGGCGTGCCGGATCAACAAGCGGCTTTCGCCGTCATCTTTGGCCAGGGTTTGTGGACCATTGCCGGATCCGTGATCGCATTTTTGCTTGGCCAATTAATCGATGTCAGTGTTTTCCACCGGATTCGCCGCGCGACCGGCGAGAAAAAAGCCTGGTTGCGGGCCACCGGCTCAACTGCCGTATCGCAACTGGTAGACAGCTTTGTCGTGCTCTATATTGCCTTCGTTCTCGGCCCGCAGAAATGGTCGATGGAATTGTTTTATGCAGTCGGCACGCTGAACTATATCTATAAAATGTGTGCCGCGATTGCGTTGATTCCGCTGCTCTATATCGCACGTGGCCTGATCAATTCCTATCTCGGCGAGAGCCAGGCCCGGCATCTGCGCGAACAAGCTGCGCGCGAATAATTTATTGTTCCATTCGCTCGGGCCTGGAAGGTCCTCCTACGAGTTCACGCTCTGCAGGAGGGCGTTCCAGGCCCGACAACACAATCACACATGACTTCTAGCCCACGTCAAACCGGGCTGTCTGGTCCATGCTCTCCAAACACATTGGAGACCCACATGAAACTTCAACACCTCACCCTCGCGATAGCCCTCACTCTGCCATTTAGCGTCACCACGGTCATTGCAGCGCCTTCTGCAGCTAAATCCATGCAAGCACCCAGCAAGGCCGAACAACTTGAACAAATGTATGTCGATTACTGGGAAGCCTCGCTGAAGCGCAATCCTGTCCAAGCCACGTTCGTGGGTGATGGCCGTTACAACGATCAGCTACCGAACTTTTTCGCGCCTGAATATCGCGACGAAGGCATCGCATTCACAAAAGAGTGGCTGAAAAAATTTGAAGCGATTGATGCCAGCGACGTCAGCGGTCAAACCCGCTTGTCCTACGACATCATCGTACGCAGTTTGAAACTGGATCTTGAAGGCAGCCAGTTCCGTACCGACCTGATGCCGCTAAACCAGTTCGGCAACATCATCGGCGCTTTCGCCCAATTGGGTTCGGGTACCAGTGCCCAGCCTTTCAAGACCGTCGAAGACTACGACAACTGGCTCAAGCGCGCCGGCAAAATGCCGGAACTGATTTCGCAAATGCAGGCCAATATGCGCGAAGGCATGAAGATCGGCATGGTGCAGCCGAAAGTGTTGATGATCAAAGTATTGCCTCAACTTGACGGCATCATCAAGGACAACACCGAAGAAAGTATTTTCTGGCAACCGATCAAAAATATGCCGGCTACTTTTTCGGCAGCGGATAAAACACGCTTGACCGAACAATATCGCAGCCTGATCGGCAAACAGCTCACACCTTCGATCAAGGCATTGCGCGCTTTCGTCAAAGACGAATATCTGCCTGCCTGCCGCGACACCGTTGGCATGCAGGCATTGCCGGATGGCCAGGCCATCTACGCCTTCAATACAAAGATTTCGACCACGACCGATCTAACGCCAAAGCAATTACACGATATTGGCCTGTCGGAAGTCGCGCGTATTCACGGCGAAATGCGCGGCATCATGGCAGAGACAAACTTCAAAGGCAGCCTGCAGGATTTCTTCCACTTCATGGATACCGACAAGCGATTTGAATTCAAGGATGAAAAAGCATTGCTCGATGCCTATAACGCATTGCGCGTAAAAGTCGACAAGAAAATCCCGGAATTTTTCGCCGTAACGCCAAAAGCCGGTTTCGAAATTCGCCCGATAGAAGCTTTCCGTGCAGCCTCCTCTGCCGGTGGTGAGTATCAGGGACCCAGCGAAGATGGCACCCGTCCAGGCATTTTCTACGTGAACACCTTCGATTTGCCGACTCGTAAAACCTGGGACTCCGAAGATCTGTATCTGCACGAAGCCATTCCGGGCCATCACTTCCAGATTGCCTTGCAACAGGAACTGACGAATATTCCGAAGTTCCGTCGCTTCGGTGGCGATACTGCCTATGTTGAAGGCTGGGCACTTTATACCGAAACGATCGGCAAGGAACTGGGCGTATTCACCGACCCGTACATGTACTTTGGCGGCCTGCAAGGCGAACTCTGGCGTGCAATCCGTCTGGTAGTGGATACCGGTTTGCATGACAAGGGCTGGAGTCGCGAACAAGTGATCAAATACATGCGCGACAATTCCGCCGTTTCGGAAACCGATGCCGTCGCGGAAGCCGAACGTTATATGGCGATTCCCGGCCAGGCACTGGCCTATAAAACCGGTCAATTGAAAATTACCGAATTGCGCGCCCGCGCTAAAGCCGAATTAGGCAGTAAATTCGATGTCCGCGAATTCCATGATCAAATCCTGAAAGACGGCTCCTTGCCACTTTCGGTACTCGATGCAAAAATTAATCGCTGGATCGCCAGCAAGAAATAAAAAAAAATTCTGCTTGAAAGAAACGCCCCGAATTCGGGGCGTTTTTTTGACTTGTTTTTAAACCTCGACTTCCATCTCAGGCTTGGCCAATCGCACTTTATTGCCAAACTTGTCATGCATGACTTCCTGCAAGGCAAGCCGCGCATCATCTTCGCCATGCACCAATACGACCGGCGGATGATTTTCCAGATGGCCGTACCAATTCATCAATCCTTCCTGGTCGGCATGTGCCGACAAACCGCCAATGGTATGGCGTTGTGCGTTGACGCTATATTCCTCATTGAAGATCCGTACCATCTTGACGCCATCCACGAGTCGGCGACCGAGCGTTCCGACTGCCTGATATCCGACAAAAATAATGTGGTGTTTTTTGTTGCCCAGATGATGTTGCAAATGGTGGCGAATGCGACCGCCCGTGCACATACCCGAACCGGCGATAATGATCGCACCGCGCTTGGCGTCGGAAATCGCTTTTGATTGCGCCACTTCCGGCGTGAAATGCAGGTTCGGCAAGTTGAACGGCTGCACTTTACCGCGCCAGACTTTTTGCGCTTCTTCGTCGAATAGATCGACGTGTCTATCGACGACATCGACCACTTTTACCGCCATCGGGCTATCGAGGAAAATCTTCCATCGACTAAGGTTCCATTCGTCAAAATGCTTGGCGAACCAATACAGCAATTCCTGGCTTCGACCCACGGCAAAGGCGGGAATCAATACATTGCCGCCATCACGCCAGGCCTGGGCAAAAATTTCGCCCAACTCGGCGACTGTCGCTTCGCGTGAGCGATGCAAACGTCCGCCGTATGTCGATTCGAGCAAGACCAGGTCGGCTTTTGTATGTATTGCCGGATCACGCAATATCGGCGTTCCCAAGGGTCCGAGGTCACCGGAAAACAAGAGCGTTTTTCCTTCCGACTCGAGCGTGACCGAAGCCGAACCCAGAATATGCCCTGCATCGCGCAAGGTCACTTTCACTCCCGGAAAAATATCGACCGGCTCTTCGTAGGCCATGACTTTTACATGTCTCAACACACTGGCAACATCGGCTTTGGTAAAAAGCGGGCGATGATTCTGATGGCCGTCCCGGCGATGCTTGTTGTCTCGCTCGGCATCCATTTGTGCGAGTGACGCCGCATCTTCCAGCAATATTTTCAGCAAATCCGCGGTAGCGGTCTGGGTATAAATCGGTCCGCGATAGCCGCGATTGATCAACAATGGCAGACGACCGCAATGATCGATATGCGCATGGCTGAGTACTACGGCATCAATGGCATCGATCGCAAATGGAAATTCCAGTTCGTTGCGTTTTTCATCTTCATCGCTGCCCTGGATCATGCCGCAATCGAGCAACAACATTTTTCCGTTCGCGTGTACTTCATGACATGAACCGGTGACTTCACCGGCTGCACCGTGGAATCTGACTCTCATGATCAACACCTGGCCAGGGACTGAAAAAACAGGGTAGTCCAATTTCACCGAAATGTTTAGCACGATGGCTGCTTGATTCCTGATCGCTACGGTTCTCGGCGGGCAATTTTGGCGTTAAAATAGCCTAAATCATCGATTCAATCGTTTCATACGAGCAAATGTCGGCATTTTCCGGCTTCTTGACCGGGGGTGTCATTGGTCTACGTTTTGCTTATATGTATCCGGCTATCATGCTTTGCTAGCCGTCAGTTTTATTCAGGGGAAAATTCAATGCGTAAACTCTTGTTCCTGGCGATTTCCTGCGCCCCGGTAGCCACGATGGCCCAAAGTGGCGGCGACTCGCTTGGCGGTTCGATCAATGCCATCTGTGCAGCGGCAACGCCCGGTACTGCGCTGGCTTTCCGTTGCCAGGAACTCGCCGCTTCTCCGAACTCGCAGGCCGGAAATCTGCTATCCGAGGGACAGGGACTGGAAGAGTTGCCAGGACAAGGACGTGCCAGTACTCGAGGCGAGCAAACCGAGCAAATCGCCAGCGAAGAGTTCGGTGATGGCTGGTCCATTTTTGCCAGTGTCGATTTGGGGAAACTGGATCGGAGCGTTAGCGAAAACGAAGCCGCATTTGATGGCCGCTCAGATCGCTTGACGGTTGGCGTGAACTATCAGGCCAATCCGAAATTACTGCTCGGACTGGCATTGAACCGTGCCCGGGAAAATCTGGACTTCGACGACTCGGGCAGCCAGAATGATTCGAGGATGAATGGTGCGGTGTTCATGGCCAATTTCACCCCGACCGAACATCTCAATTTCGATGCTTACTGGGGCACGTTCAACGGCAGCACCGACAATATTCGAAATATTGCGTATGCATTCGAAAAAGAACCTGGTTCACTACTGTTTTTTTCAACGCAAGCCTTTGGTTCCTCCGACATGAAGCGCGACGTGGCTGGAATCAGCGGCGGCTGGCAGTGGAACAAAAACGCCTGGTCTGGCGGCATCGGTCTCGCGCTCGATCAATCAAGAACGACGCTCGATGCCTATACCGAGACCGGTGGCGACGGCTTCGCGCTGGAAGTTCCGACACGGAGAATCAAATCGAGAACTGGCGCACTGAGCTTCAACATTTCGAAAACATTCTCGCTTGATTGGGGTGTATTGATACCGAATGCACGTGCCGGCATCCGCAAGGAATTCGACAACCCGGGCCGACAACTCACCGTTCAGCTTGAACAGGACAGCACCAATACCGATATCACCTTTGATACATCCGACCCTGACACCCAATGGGGCGAAGTGGCTGTAGGGGTGAGCCTGGTCATGAAAAAAGGCCATCAGGCATTTTTCGAATATCGCCAGCGTTTCGCTCATGAGTTCTTACAGGAACGCAGCCTGGCATTGGGTTGGCGCATGGAGTTCTGATTACATCGCGTGAATACATGTTTGAATCGCGCAGGATAGAATGCGGTACTTGCATACTTTCCTGCCAGATTTATCGATGACTTATATTTTTGATTTGGAACAACTCGGGCAAACGGCAAAAAATTGCCGTGAAAGCTATTCGACTGCCGAACCCTATCCGCATATCGTGCTCGATAATTTTCTGACGGATCACGCCGCCCGACAAATACTGGAAAACTTCCCGGGATCCAAAGATGGTATCCATTGGGATCAATATGGCTATGAAGGTTACGAGATAAAAATTGCCACTTCGCGCGAAGAACAATTTTCATCCTTGATAAAAAATGCGCTGCATGATTTGAACAGCGGCCCGTTTATCCGTTTTCTGCAGGAACTCACCGGCATCGATCATTTATTTGCCGACCCCCATATGCTCGGCGGCGGACTTCATCTGGTTGGCCGCGATGGCGTTCTCGGAATACATGCAGATTTTAATTGGCATCCTGAACTTCAAGCCCACCGTCGCGTCAATATGATGATTTATTTCAACGAGAATTGGCTGACGGAATATGACGGCGATCTGGAACTCTGGTCGACCGATGCCAAGCATTGCGTGAAAAGCATCGCGCCGATCTTCAATCGCGCCGTGATTTTCAATACGACCAGCAATACCTTTCACGGCCATCCCAGACCGTTGAAAATCCCGCAAGGCCAATGGCGACGTTCGATCGCCATGTACTACTACTCGACGCAACGACCGGAAAACGAGATCCAGGAGCCGCACAACACGCGCTACAAGGGTCTTCACCTCGAGTAAAGCGGGCAGGTGGTTTATAATACCCGCCTCGAAATTACCGACGGATTGAGCACTCATGACTGCAATGATGAAAGCGCTGGTCAAACGCCATGCCGAAAAAGGTATCTGGATGGAACAGGTGCCGGTGCCGACCCCGGGCCCGAATGAAGTCCTGATCAAACTCGAAAAAACCGCCATCTGCGGAACCGATTTGCATATCTACAAATGGGACGAATGGTCGCAACGCACAATCAAGCCCGGCCTGGTCATCGGCCACGAATTTGTCGGACGCATCGTAGATTTGGGCGCGGGGGTAACCGGTTACAAAATCGGTGACCGCGTTTCGGCCGAGGGCCACATCGTCTGTGGTCATTGCCGCAACTGTCGTGCCGGTCGCCAGCATTTATGCCCGAATACCGTCGGTATTGGCGTAAATCGTACCGGTGCGTTCGCCGAATATATCGCAATGCCGGCTTCAAACTTGTGGCCGATCCCGGATGGCATTTCTTCGGAACTGGCGTCGTTTTTCGACCCATACGGCAACGCCGCCCACTGCGCACTCGAATTCGATGTCATCGGCGAAGATGTGTTGATCACCGGGGCCGGCCCGATCGGCATTATCGCTGCAGGTATTTGCAAACATATTGGTGCACGCAATGTCGTCGTCACCGACGTCAACGATTACCGGTTGAAACTTGCGGCCGATATGGGCGCTACGCGCGTGGTGAATGTTTCAAAACAATCGTTGAAAGACGTGATGAAAGATTTGCATATGGAAGGCTTCGACGTTGCGCTGGAAATGAGCGGCAACCCACAGGCTTTCAACGACATGCTCGATTGCATGTATCACGGCGGCAAAGTCGCCCTGCTCGGCATTCTGCCGAAAGGCGCCGGCATCGACTGGGACAAAGTCATTTTCAAGGGCCTGACCATGCACGGCATCTACGGCCGCAAGATGTACGAAACCTGGTACAAGATGACGCAAATGGTATTGAGCGGTTTTCCGCTGCAGAAAGTATTGACGCATCAAATTCACATCGACGATTTCCAGAAGGGGTTCGAACTGATGGAATCGGGCCAATGCGGAAAAGTGGTTTGCAGCTGGAATTGATCGCAAATTACATGCAATAAAAAACGGGGCCGTAGCCCCGTTTTTTGTGTGACAAAAAATATTAACCGCCGATTGAAATCGCCAGGACAACTTGATCGGATGCTCTGGTATCAAGGTCGGTATCGTAATAGTTCAGGCCGATATTGACCGGTCCGAAATCACGATTAACGCCAAAGGTCCAGTCGGTGTAGTTATAGTCATCTTCGAAATCGCTACGGCCAACACCGGCAGTCAAATTAAAGCCGGCACCAATTTCCCAGGTACCATTCAGTCCGACGTAAAGCTGTGAAGCGCCGGTATTGACGTAGTCATCGGTATAGCCAATGGTAAGGCCGTATTGCTCGCCGTAAGTAAGAACGGTAATGAATTCCGAATAATCGTTGTCGACACCGTCGTTGCTGCCGAGATACGCATAACGCGTGACATTCAAATCAAGATTCCAGTCATCGTTCAGATCAACGTTATAGCCGACATACAAATCCGCTTCATAGTCCGTGCCGTCGAACGATCCAAAATCCACATTCGAGCCCCAGGCACCAATGTAAAAGCCGGAATCACCAAAACTGTAGTCGACACCGACTTGCACAGCGGGTTCGAAATCGGTTTGTGTAATACCACGGAATACATAATCACTTACCACTGCGGCATTGAAGCTTAAATTGGACTCGCTTTCTTCGGTTTCAGCAGCTTCTTCAGCAGCTGGCGCTTCTTCAGCGTCTTGAGCGAAAGCAAATGTAGGTAACGCAAACAACGCAGCGGCTAGAGCCAGAGAAAGCTTGTTCGTCATGTTGATCTCCTGTTTTTATAAAAATGTTGGCTAAGTTTTTGAGTGAGTCATGCATCGGCATTGCCGAAATTCCAAATGCTCAAGAACACGGCTAACGATATATTAACCGCTGTTTGTCATGTATATAGATACGTCAACGTATATTTACTCTAAAAAATCGGTTAAAAGTCGTAAAAATGTGATTTCCTGCGGCAAATAAAGGACCGATAATGTCCTCCTCCCCTTATCTGATTGATTGAATCCCTATGAACCAGCCTGCTATTGCGCATTATTCCGAAGAACTCAAACACATTCGCGAGCAAGGCCTGTTCAAATCGGAACGCATCATCACCAGTCCGCAATCCTCGGAAATACAGTTGGCCGACGGCCGTAAAGTACTGAATTTCTGTGCCAACAACTATCTTGGCCTTGCCGATCATCCCGACATCATTGCCGCGGCAAAAGAGGCGCTCGATACCCATGGTTTCGGCATGGCGTCGGTACGTTTTATTTGCGGCACCCAGGATTTGCACAAGCAGCTGGAACAAAAAATTGCCGACTTTTTCGGCACCGAAGACACTATTCTGTACGCCGCCTGCTTTGATGCGAATGGCGGTTTGTTCGAACCCTTGCTGACCGAACAAGACGCCATCATTTCCGATGCACTGAATCATGCTTCGATCATTGACGGTGTTCGCCTCTGCAAGGCACAGCGTTTCCGCTACGCCAATTGCGACATGAATGATCTGGAAGCGCAGTTGAAAGCCGCAGATGCCGCCGGTTGCCGAATCAAGATGATTACCACCGACGGCGTGTTTTCAATGGACGGCTTTATCGCACCGCTCGACGAAATCTGCGCGCTGGCAAAAAAATACAATGCACTCGTGCATATCGACGAATGCCATGCGACCGGATTTCTCGGTGAACACGGAAAAGGTTCGGCCGAAGTAAAAGGCGTATTAAGCCAAATCGACATCATTACCGGTACGCTTGGCAAGGCGATGGGTGGCGCGCTCGGTGGATTCACCACGGCGAAAAAAGAAGTGATCGAATTATTGCGCCAACGTTCGCGACCTTATTTGTTTTCGAACTCGTTGCCGCCACATGTGGTCGCCGCCGGCATCAAGGCGTTCGACATGCTGGCAACGGCCGGGGAGTTACGCGCCAATTTGCAAACAAACACCCGCTACTTCCGCGAGCAAATGACGGCTGCCGGTTTTGATCTGAAACCCGGCGTACATCCGATCGTGCCGGTCATGTTGTATGACGCGCCCTTGGCACAAAAATTTGCCGCTCAATTACTGGAAGAAGGAGTTTACGTGATCGGTTTTTTCTTCCCGGTGGTTGCCAAGGGGCAGGCGCGTATTCGTACGCAAATGAGCGCCGCCCATACCCGCGAACAATTGGACCGTACGATTGCGGCGTTTATCAAAGTTGGAAAATCGCTCGGCGTTATTTCGTAATTCAACAGGGAAATATTCATGCCAGTTTTTTGCCATCTTTACTCGTTGCGGCTATCGGCTCTAGTTGCCATTTTCCTGTTGGCTGGCTGTACTCATGACAATGTTTCGGCAACGCCGAAAACCGAGTCGAATGAGGCAGCGCCAACAGAACCCGTAGTTGCGACGCCGACGGTACCCGAGACTGTTCCACCGACCGAACCGACTCCAACCACACCGTCCGACCCAGTTGCTACGGCACCTGTTGAGTCGGCGCCAAGTACGCCAACCGAACCGAAAGCGAACGACACGTTTACGCTAAAGCCCGGTCAATCCGCCACTGTCGCTGCGTCAACCAAACTGCATTATTTCCGCATGGTCAATGACAGCCGCTGCCCGCCCGACGTGCAATGTATCTGGGCCGGCGAAGTCACGATCGAATTGATGCTTGATTCCGGCAAGGAAAAACAGACATTCACGATGAAAGACGATGAACAGGCCGCTACGGTTTCAGGTTACAAGATTGAATTGATTTCGATTGATCGAAGTCACCTGATCAATGTTCGGTTGAAAAAGATTTAAAACGCAGGGGCGCTGCTTGCGACCGCCATGGATGGCGGAAGGAGCGGTTTCGATCTGCGCCCTGCCTTGCCGGATTTCCGGGCGCAGCAAGCAAGCCCCCCTACGGAATTATTTCGTTCTTATCCAAAAACCGCCACTGTCCTTTCGCCAAATCAGCCAATTTTAGATTGCCGATCTGAACACGGATCAATCGCAACACGTCGAAATTTAGTTCCGCCAGGATCTTCCGGATCTGCCGGTTCTTGCCTTCATCCAGAATAATTTCCAACCAGGCATTTTTTTCACCTGCGCGCAAAACGCTCACTTGCTTCATCGCATGTGGCTCGCCATCGACGACAACACCTTCCAGCATTCTTTTCAAATCTTCCTGATTGGGTAAACGATTAATTTGCACGTGATAGGTTTTGTCCAGACCTGATTCCGGCGAAGTAATCTGCGCTGCCCAGGCGGTGTCATTGGTAAACAGCAGCAAGCCCTCACTGGCTTTATCGAGACGGCCAACCGGCGCCAACCAGGGCAAGCCAGCGTCATCCAGACAGCGATACACCGTATCGCGGCCTTTCTCGTCACTGGTCGTCGTCAGCAAGCCGCGCGGCTTGTTCAACATCAGATAGAAGGCGGCAACCGGTTTTTCTGCCAAACCTGCCACCATGACCTTGTCGCGATCCTGCACCACCGGAAATTCCGGATCACGCACGACCCTGCCATTCACCGACACCCTCCCCTCGCGAACCCATGCCGCCGCCTGCGTACGAGAAGCGACGCCCTGCTTGGACAGGACGCGGGCCACACCATGACGCTTGACCGGGCTTTCTTTCATTGCCATAGGATGACGTATGGCCTGGAATTTCGCTACGCTTGG
The DNA here is from genome assembly GCA_036676335.1 of Arenimonas sp. Classification (GTDB taxonomy): domain Bacteria; phylum Pseudomonadota; class Gammaproteobacteria; order Xanthomonadales; family Xanthomonadaceae; genus Arenimonas. The sequence continues at coordinate 155,497 of JAKFDD010000003.1, forward strand.
TTTTCAGGATATTGCCGATGCCGATATTTCAATTGATGCATCCATGCATGGCTGCATCGTCGTATGTGATCAGGATATCGGCACTGGCATTTCAACATTAAAGATTCGAAAAATTCAAGCGACGTGAAAGCAGGGTGAAATACGGCTTTGCCAGTTCACTCATTTATCACTACCGCTACGGCAAACTAAATCCATGACGCAAATTCGATCAGAACCTTTCCAGAAATCCTTGATGCATCGCGGCTTGCTTGCGATAGTCCTGTGGTTCGATACATCCGCAAAAATCGATCCGGACGAAAAAGATTCCGACGCAATCGACTGGGTTCGCGTACTTCCTTTTATCGCAATGCACCTCGCCTGTTTCGCCGTATTGTGGGTCGGGTTTTCCTGGTTCGCCTTATGGATAGCGCTCGGTTTATATATAGTTCGCATGTTTGCAATCACCGGTTTTTATCATCGCTATTTCTCGCACAAGGCATTCCGCACATCGCGGGCAATGCAATTTCTGTTTGCACTGATCGGTGCCGCCAGCGTACAGCGTGGGCCTTTGTGGTGGGCAGCACATCACCGCCATCACCATCGTCATGCCGACACCGAACACGATATGCATTCACCACGCCATGGTTTTTTTCGCAGCCATATGGGCTGGTTCCTGACCAAGCGCGGTTTTGCGACGAACTTGAACAATATCCCGGACCTGGCGAAATTCCACGAACTGCGTTATCTGGATCGGTTTGATATCGTCGTGCCGATCTTTTTAGCGATTGGCTTGTACTCGCTGGGCGCCCTCCTCGAAACGGCTGCGCCACGACTGCAGACAAATGGACCGCAACTTCTGGTTTGGGGCTTTTTTGTTTCGACGATTGTTTTATTCCACGCTACGGTGACGATTAATTCGCTGGCCCATCGCTGGGGAACCCGTCGTTACAAAACCAACGACGATAGCCGCAACAATGCTTTTCTTGCCCTGATTACCTTCGGCGAGGGCTGGCATAACAATCATCACCATTTCCCGGGCTCTGCAAGTCAGGGCTTCAAATGGTGGGAACTCGACATGACCTATCTTGCCCTGAAAACCATGTCGGCTTTTGGTCTGGTTTGGGACTTAAAAGCAGTTCCACCACGACTCAAACGCAATACGATAGAGACCGCATGAAGATCGCAATCATTGGTAGTGGTATCGCCGGCATGGGTTGCGCGTATTTACTATCGCGCCAGCATGAAGTCGTGCTGTATGAAAAGGAAAGCCGGCTCGGCGGTCATACCCACACGCATTCGGTTCGCCAGGGAAACCGGGATTACCAGATTGATACCGGCTTTATCGTATTCAATCCGGAAAATTATCCGCTACTGAGCAAATTGTTCGACGAATTGGACGTTGCTTCGCAGAAAACCGAGATGGGGTTTTCGGTACAAAACGCTGCGACCGGACTTGAATACAACGCGACCAATTTAAACGCAATGTTCTGCCAGCGTCGCAATCTGGTTTCACCCAAGTTCATCCGGATGGTGCACGATATCCTGCGCTTTTATCGTGAATGCCCCAGCTTGCTTGGCCTGCGTAGTGACGGCCCTACCCTCGGTGATTATCTCGCCGACAATAATTATTCGAAATTATTTATCGAAGACCATATCGTGCCGATGGCCTGCGCCCTGTGGTCTTCTCCTTCGGAAACCATCATGAGGTTTCCGGCCAAGTATCTGGTGCAATTCATGCACAACCACCATATGTTGCAGGTCAATGCACGACCGGAGTGGCGGGTCGTGCAAGGTGGTTCCAGCAGCTATATCCGAGCGCTCGAGAAAAAGTGGGCGGTTACTATTCGCCTGAATGCAGCTGTTCAAGCCGTTAGCCGCCATGGTGATCATATTCAAATTAAAGCCGCGGACGGCGAAGACAATTTCGACCAAGTGGTATTCGCCTGCCATAGCGATCAGGCGCTTGCCTTGTTGGCCGATGCCAATCCGCATGAACGCGAAATTCTCGGCAATCTCCCGTATCAGGAAAACGAAACAGTGTTGCACACCGATGCAAGCATTCTGCCGAAAAACAAGAAAGCCTGGGCGGCCTGGAATGCCTATATCCCCGCGAATAAATCCGATGTCTGCACGGTCAGTTATTGCATGAACATTCTGCAGTCCGTGCAATCTCCCGAACCGTTCGTGGTAACGCTGAACCGCACAGCCGATATTGCGCCCGACAAGATCATCGCGAAGATGCGATATCAACATCCGATGTACACTCATGCCAGCGTTAAAGCGAAGACACGGCGACATGAAATCAACGGTAAAAACAATACCTGGTTTGCCGGTGCCTACTGGGGCTTCGGTTTTCATGAGGACGGATTGCGTAGTGGCGTCGATGTGGCGCGTTCGCTGGGAATCGATTGGTGAGTGAGCATTTTGCCAGCGCCATTTACGAAGGCCGCATCCGGCATCGGCGTTATGCGGTCAGGCCGCATGATTTCGAATATCGCATTTACCAGCTCTACTTGGATCTCGCCGAGCTCGACCGGATTTTCAGAAGGCGCTGGTTCTGGTCATTCAATAGATGGAATCTCGCTTGCGTGTTGCGTCGTGATTATTACGGCGACGAAAGTATATCGATTGAGCAGGCAGTTCGTGATCGCGTCCAATCCGAAACCGGAAAACGACCGACCGGACCGATTCGCCTGCTCACGCATGGTCGATATTTTGGTTTCACGATGAATCCGGTCAGCTTTTACTACGGCTTCGCGGACGATGGCGAAACACTGGACTGGATTCTGGCGGAAATCACCAATACGCCCTGGGGCGAACGCCACGCCTACTTCCTGCCGATCGATGAAGCGACGGCAAAAGCGAAAACCTGGCATTGGGATTTCGTGAAAACATTCCATGTCTCGCCGTTCCTGCCGATGAACCGGAAATATCATTGGGCATTTGAATCTCCCGGCAACAGTTTGCGCGTACACATGGATGTCATGCAGGAAAACACGCGCGATTTTGACGCCACCTTGATACTGGAACGCAAACCATTGAACGCCAACACATTGGCTTCATGTCTTTTGCGGTATCCATTCATCACCTTCAAGATTGCCGCGGGCATTTACTGGCAGGCAATGAAGTTGTGGATAAAGCGGGTTCCGTTTTATCCACATCCAAAAACATTAACGCAACGACCCGGAGTCATTGATGAGCAGTCCAGCTGAGTCATTAACGAGAGAGATTAATTCTGCCGAATCTTTCGGCACCGTGACTCGTTTTTTACGCCAGAAAATTCACCAGCAACTTTCCGGAATCAGGGGCGGCCGCATTCACCTGGTCGATGCGCTTGGAAATGTCATGTTGGGCACTGATGATGCTATGACAGGCATCCACGTTCGCCTGAATATCCACAGTCCGGAATTTTATCGCCAGGTCGCGTTGAACGGTTCCGTTGGTGCTGGCGAATCCTATATGGACAACCTCTGGCATTGCGATGATTTGGTCGGGCTCGTTCGTCTACTGGCCATCAACCGCGAGTTACTCGACGGGATGGAATCGGGCACTGCCAGAATCGGTGGCTGGCTGATGAAAGCAGCACATGCATTGACCCGCAACACGCGTGCGGGCAGCAAGAAAAATATCGCGGCCCATTATGATCTTGGCAACGAGTTGTTCCAGACGTTTTTGTGCAAGAACATGATGTATTCGTCGGCCATTTTCATCGGCGATGATGACACGCTTGAAATGGCATCCGACCGCAAACTCGAACGCATTTGCCAAAAACTGGATTTGAAGCCGAATGACCATTTAATTGAAATTGGTACCGGCTGGGGCGGCATGGCGCTTTTCGCCGCGAAAAATTATGGTTGCAAAGTCACCACGACGACCATTTCAAAAGAACAGCATGCACTCGCAAGCCAGCGAATCGCAGAAGCCGGTCTCAGTGATCGCGTGACGCTGTTGTTGCAGGACTATCGCGACCTTGAAGGAACCTACGACAAGCTGGTTTCGATTGAAATGATTGAAGCCATCGGCCATCAATACCTCGACACCTATATGGCGAAATGCACATCGCTGCTGAAACCCGACGGCCTTGCGTTGATTCAAGCCATTACGATCGAAGACCATCGTTATCAGCAAGCGCTGCACTCGGTAGATTTCATCAAGCGCTATATTTTCCCCGGCAGTTTTATTCCCTGCGTCAATGCAATGGTCGATGCTGCCGCACGATCCGGTCCATTGCGCCTGCTGAATCTGGAAGACATCGGTCCGAGCTATGCCCGCACTTTGCATGAGTGGCGCCGTCGTTTCATGAGCCGACTCGAGCATGTGCGTTCGCTGGGTTACGACGATCGTTTTATCAAGATGTGGGAATTCTATCTGGCGTATTGCGAAGGCGCTTTTATCGAACGGTCAATCAGCGATGTGCACATGCTGTTCGCTCGTCCGCTGAATCGCCGTGCCGAATTTTTACCGGCCACGACCGAAGCCTGATGATTGTGCACTGGTCGAATATCGCCAATGCCTTGGGCTATCAGACGGTTTGGCTTGCCACCATGATTAGCGTTCACAAAGGCTATTTTTGGTTCGGCTTTTTTATCAGTCTGGTTTTTGCGGCACTGATGCTGTGTTTCGGCGGAAAGGCAAAACAGGATGGTCGAATCGTGATAATCGGCTTGTTCCTTGGCGTGGCAGTGGATACGTCGTTCGCTGCAGGCGGATGGATTCAATATGCGATGCCGTGGACTACCGTAAGTTTTGCACCACTCTGGATCGTCGCGCTGTGGCTATCGTTCTCATTCACGCTGAATCATTCACTGTCCTTCCTGCGCAAAAATTATGTCGTTGCAAGCTTGTTCGGCCTGATTGGCGGGCCACTTGTCTATTGGTGTGCCGATCGCGTGTTTAACGTGATCGAATATGGCGCCGATTCTTCCCTGGTGCTGACCGGACTCGGACTTTGCTGGGGCTTTGTGCTCCCTGCCATTTTTTATATCGACAAGCATATTGCCGTCATGGGCGATGCCAACAAGGCTGCCGCATGATGTTGATAGCTCTCCTGCATGTATGGCTAATGTCGGCATCTGTCATGACGGTTGCCTGGTACTTCTCTATGCGTGTCAAGAACGTCGGCTATGTCGATGTGATTTGGGCGGGCTTGATGGCCGCTGCTGCCGTCCTGATCGGCTGTGAGGGCAACGGATCTGATCTGCCGCGTGCATTGGTGGCTTTTCTTGGCGGCATCTGGGGCGCGCGTTTGTGTATTCATCTATTGAAACGTGTCTTGCATGAACCGGAAGACGGTCGCTACCAGACATTACGAGCTGCGTGGAATGGCAGCCCGGCAAAGTTCTTCGTATTTTTCCAGATGCAGGCCGTCATCGTGGTCTTGTTTTCCATTCCCTTTTACGCCGCGGCATCACGCCAAGCCGGTAACGTAACTGTGTGGACGATCGCTGCAATCGCCATCTGGTTGGTCAGCGTGCTTGGCGAATATCTTGCCGATCAACAATTGTCGACATTTCGCAACGATCCGAACAACAGAGGGAAAACCTGTCGTGCGGGTTTGTGGGCATATTCGCGGCATCCGAATTATTTTTTCGAGTGGTTGCACTGGTTTACCTACGTGCTGCTTGCCGTAAATGGCGGGCATTTCTGGTATAGCCTGGTCGGGCCCGTTGTCATGCTCGCTTTTTTGTATCGCGTCAGCGGCATTCCGTGGACTGAAGCGCAGGCATTGCGTAGCCGGGGTGATGACTACCGTCGATATCAAAATGAAGTGAGCGCATTTTTTCCCTGGTTTTCGCGAAAACCAACCCTCTAACTCTTTTGTAAAACTTTTTATATCCGTACATACGAGTAATTGAATGTCTCTTATCGATCTTTGTGAAAATGGACTAATCCCGGATGCATTGACACGCTACGGCATCCGTCAAATGTGCCAGCAACGCCTGGTCGATGAAAACGCACAGGACATCGAAAAAGCCGATCTGCGTTTTCGCAGGATGCTCGATGAACTAAGACAAAGTCCGATTGCAATCGAAACGGCCGTGGCAAACCAGCAGCATTACGAAGTGCCGACACGCTTCTTCCAGCTGTGCCTCGGGAAAAGACTCAAGTATTCCTCGTGTTTCTACAAGACCGGCAACGAGACGCTGGATGAAGCCGAAGTGGCGATGCTGCAACTCTATTCCGAACGAGCCGAGTTGAAGGATGGCCAGCATATCCTTGAGCTGGGATGTGGCTGGGGCTCGTTAACATTGTGGATGGCCGAGCATTATCCGAATGCACACATCACAGCTGTGTCCAATTCGGCAACGCAGCGCCAGCACATTGAAGCTATCTGTCTTGAACGCGGCTGGCTGCACGTAAAAGTCATCACCTGCGACGTCAATATTCTGGAACTCGATGCGAACCAATTTGACAGAGTCGTTTCGGTTGAAATGTTCGAACACATGCGTAATTACCAAACACTGCTCAATCGCATTTCAAAATGGATGAAACCGGACGCGAAATTATTCGTGCATATTTTTTGCCATCGTTACGTGATGTATCCGTTCGAAACCGAGGGCGAAGACAACTGGATGGGCAAGTATTTCTTTACCGGCGGCATCATGCCGTCAGCCGACACCTTGCTGCACTTTCAGCAAGACCTGAACATTCAACAACGCTGGCTGGTTTCCGGTGAGCATTACGAAAAAACATCGAACCACTGGCTGGCCAACCAGGATGCGCATCGCGATGAAATCATGCAAATCATGAAAAGCACTTATGGCGAAGCCGATGCCAAACGCTGGTTCAATCGCTGGCGCATGTTTTGGCTGGCGTGTGCCGAATTATTCGGCCTGGAAGATGGCAATGAATGGCTAGTGGCGCATTATTTATTCGGCAAACGTTAATTGCTTGTTCTTAATTAAAAAGCCCGCGTTGCGGGCTTTTGATTTCAACACTGGTTGCCTTTGCTTGGCTTGCATTCAGGCGGTGGTGGCGGTGCTTCAACACCGGGCTTTCCGGTTGCAACCCGAATGCCTTTGGCTTTCATCCAGGCATCAAACTCTTCCGAAGTCATGCGTTTGCCATTTTGATTCATGTCGAAGCGCCAAGGCGTATTGTCGAATTTTGTTTTTGGAACGTAAGCCCCGCTTGCCGCGGCATTGCTCTTGGCACCGGACCTGGAATTCACACGGCTTATGAAATCTCTCAAAAACACACAATTGATCGCGGTACTGTTTCGCGAGTTCAACATTTCTTCCGCAGGCGCATTGATTAATTCGAATGTCGATTCAGTTCTTACCGCAACGCACTTTCCGGCGGCGAACGCATTGGAAGAAAGCAGAAAGAACAGAGAAAATATTGCGAGCGATACGAAATTATGTTTTGAACGCATTTTGCACACCGGAAAATAACAAACACAGCGAGCATAGGCGGCAATGCTTTGCTTGGCAACAAAAAAAGAAGCCCGGCCAAGGCCGGGCTTCGTTCAGCTTAAGAACAGTTCAGATTAGTTCTGAACGTTCAGCTCGGTACGACGGTTGCGTGCGCGACCTTCTGGATTGTCCGAACCATCTTCATTGGTGTTAGGAGCAATCGGACGGAGTTCGCCGTAACCATTTGGACCAACCATACGGCTAGCGTCTACACCCTTGCCTGCCAGATAGTTGTACACAACTTGTGCACGACGTTGCGACAGATCTTGGTTGTAAGGTTCGGTACCGATGGAGTCAGTATGACCAGCAACTTCGACTTTCAGTTGTGGGTACTTGTTCAGGATGTCGGCTGCTTCGTCAAGAATGACAACGGCGTCAGGACGCAGAGTGTCTTTATCGAAATCGAAGTTCACGCCTTTCAGATCGATTGTCAAAGGCACTGGGCAGCCGTCAGGACCGATTGCTTGGCCTGCTTGCGAATTAGGGCAACGATCGTTGCAATTATTCACGCCATCGCCATCGTCGTCTTTGGTTGCGCAGTCTTCAGCAGGAGGAGCATCTGGAACGACTGGAGCTGGCAGGTTGCCGAGAGCAAACAGGACAGAAGCAGTTGCGTACAGGTCTTGATAGTGACCAGCATCGAAATCATCATTGAAATCGAAGCGCATGCCGCCTTCAATACGAATGTCGACATGGTCGCTGACGTCAGCTTGCAGACCTGCGCCGACTTTCACGAGCATGTTCGAACCCGGATCAAATGTACCGAAGTCTGTTTTGAATCTATTCTTCTGGGCGCCAATACCAGCAGCCAGGTAAGGCCACCAGTTACGGCCTTCCTTGATGAAATGGTAACGACCGGTCACGGCGAGGCTGGTGAGTTCCCAATCGAAATCAGGGAGAATATCGACGGTCGCGGTAGCACGTTCGAGTTCAACGTCGACCGACACGTGTGACGAGACCATTTTACCAACACCAAAGCCAAACAACGGCGCGTTGGAAACGTCATCGGCAAAAGCATCGCCGCGCTGATTATCTGTACCCAAAATACCAACGGTACCACTGATGTACCAACGGTCATCAAAGTCTTGTGCCATTGCAGATTGAGCCATTGACATGGCACCTAACAGGGCGCAACACAGGAGTTTCTTCTTCATAAATATGCTCCAAATTCACTAGTTAAGACAAAATAAAGTTTGCTTGCAGAACAGCTTAGAGCCCGCTCACAAATAAAAAATCAACGTTCCTGTATCCGGCACGTTAACGCGAACATAACAAATTTAACAACAAAAGCCAAGCATTAACCGTTAAACCACAAATAAATCCAGGAAGCGATGAACCGGGGTACTTTCGAACTTTGACGTGTCCTGAGTCAATGCCAAAATTTGCTTCACCTTGTGTGCCGAGAGGTGGCCACCAATGGCATCTTCGAACTTCTTGAGCAACACGGGAATGCCCTCGCCGCGACGCTCGCGGTGACCAATCGGGTAGTCGATCGAGACTTTCTCGGTTTTGCTGCCGTCTTTGAAGAAGACCTGGATCGAGTTGCCTATATAACGCTTGTCGACATCGAAGTAGTCTGCCGTGAATTGCGGATTTTCCTTGACCACCATTTTCTCCCGCAGTGCATCAATTCGCGGGTCGGCAGCAACTGCATCGGTGTAATCATCGGCAGTCAGGCGGCCGAAAATCAGCGGCACGGCGACCATGTATTGCAGGCAATGGTCACGGTCGGCGTAGTTTGCCAACGGGCCGGTCTTGTCGATGATGCGAACGCCAGCTTCCTGGGTTTCCATTTCGATGCGATCAATTTGATCGAGCTTGCCAGCGACTTGCGAGTGAAGCTGCATGGCGCATTCGACCGCAGTTTGCGCGTGGAACTCGGCTGGGAAGCTGATTTTGAACAACACGTTCTCCATCACGTAAGCGCCGAATGGGCGCTCAAACTGGAATTGATTGCCTTTGAACAATACGTCGGCAAAGCCCCAGGTTTTGGCGGTTACGGCACTCGGATAGCCAACACAGCCTTTCACTGCATTAAATGCATGGGTTACTGCACGGCGGCAGGCGTCGCCCGCTGCCCAACTCTTACGCGGGCCGGCATTGGGGGCGTGGCGATATGTACGCAACGCACCACCATCGATCCAGCTGTGACTGACTGCGTTGATGATTTCTTCTTTACCGCCACCCAGCATATGCGTGGTGACCGCTGTCGAAGCCAGACGCACCAAAATTACGTGATCCAGGCCGACGCGGTTGAAACTGTTTTTCAAAGCGTAACCGCCCTGAATTTCATGCGCCTTGATCGCCGCAGACAAAACATCGCGAATAAGAACAGGCTTGCCGCCTTCACGTTCCGCTTTGCGGCTTTGATAGTCGGCAACGGCAAGAATCGCGCCAAGGTTATCCGACGGATGGCCCCACTCGGCCGCCAGCCAGGTGTCGTTGAAGTCCAGCCAGCGGACTTGCACGCCAATATTGTAGGCAGCTTGCACTGGATCCAGTTCAAACGAAGTTCCCGGCACGCGAGCGCCGCCCGCCATCGTCGCACCGGGTACGATCGGGCCCAAGTGCTTGGTGCATTCCGGGTGTTTCATGGCCAACATCGAGCAACCGAGGGAGTCCAGCAACATATAGCGTGCGGTAGTGAAGGCTTCCGGCGAATCGATGCGGTAATCGGTAACGTAATTGGCGATGTCCACCATGCTTTGATCGGGATCGGGGCGTTTGGCGGAGCGAATATCGTGATGGCTCATGGGTAAGGTTCCAGCGCAGGGTCAAAGGAGGCTATTTTGCCAGATTTCATGAATGTGTACTTGAGCAAATGTCGCTTTCAGGGCATCGTGGTGCCTTTCATTCTGTTCGTTCCCCATGAATTCCAAATACCCGCATTTGTTTGCACCGCTTGACCTTGGCCATTGCACTCTGCCCAACCGCATTTTGATGGGCTCGATGCATACCGGTCTGGAAGATAAAAGTCGCGATTTTCCCAAATTGGCCGCTTATTTCCGCGAACGTGCCGAGGGTGGTGTCGGCTTGATGGTCAGCGGCGGAATTTCGCCCAATATTGTTGGCTGGCTAAAACCGTTCGGCGGCAAATTGAGCTGGCCTTGGGAAATCCACAAGCATCGCATCGTGACCAAAGCGGTGCATGAAGCGAACGGTAAAATTTGCATGCAGATTTTACATGCCGGCCGTTATGGCTATCACCCTTTCACCGTTTCCGCGTCCGGCTTACAGGCACCGATCAATCCTTTCAAACCGCGCGGATTGAGTAACTGGGGCGTCGAACGGCAAATCAACGCCTTCGTCAATTGCGCGAAGCTGGCACGCGACGCCGGTTACGACGGCGTGGAAATCATGGGCTCCGAAGGTTATCTGATCAACCAGTTTTTAAGCCCGCGCACGAATAAGCGAGAAGATCAGTGGGGCGGTAGTGCCGAAAACCGGATGCGGTTTGCAGTCGAAATTGTAAGGCGCACGCGCGAAGCCGTCGGCAAGGATTTCATCATTATCTATCGTCTATCGATGCTCGAATTGGTGGATGAAGGTTCTGCCTGGGATGAAATCATTGCCCAGGCAAAAGCGGTCGAAAACGCCGGCGCGACGATTATCAATACCGGCATCGGCTGGCATGAATCACGGGTACCGACGATTGCGACTTCGGTACCACGAGCTGCGTTCGCCGGCGTCACCGCAAAATTGAAACCGCATGTGCGGGTGCCGTTGATAGCGACTAACCGCATCAATATGCCCGATGTCGCCGAATCCATTATCGCCAGCGGTCAGGCCGATATGGTGTCGATGGCGCGACCATTACTCGCCGATTCGCAATGGGCAATCAAAGCGCGCGAGGGGCGCAGCGATGAAATCAATACCTGTATCGCCTGCAATCAAGCCTGCCTGGATCATGCTTTCGAAAACAAAACCGCCAGTTGTCTGGTGAATCCGCGCGCCTGCGCGGAAACCGAATTGAATTACACCAAGACCAACGCGCCGAAACGCATTGCCGTTGTCGGTGCCGGCCCTGCCGGTCTGGCCTGCTCTACCGTGGCCGCACAGCGTGGGCATCAAGTCACCTTGTTTGATGCCAGCCCGAAAATTGGCGGGCAATTCAATCTGGCGAAAAAAATTCCCGGCAAGGAAGAATTTTACGAAACGCTGCGTTATTTCGGTCGCCAACTCGAACTGCATAAAGTCGAACAGCGTCTTGGCATGCGTGTCGACGCCGATGCATTGAAGGATTTCGATGAAGTGGTACTGGCGACCGGCATTACGCCCCGGAAGATTAGTTTCCCGGGTATCGATCATGCAAAAGTCTGCACCTATATAGATGTGTTGAGCGGCAAGGTCGTCCCAGGCAAAAAAGTAGCAGTGATCGGCGCCGGCGGTATTGGTTTCGATGTCAGCGAGTTTCTGGTTCACGAAGGCGAATCCCCTGCCCTGCATAAAGATCGCTGGATGCAGGAATGGGGAGTTAAACCCGATTTCAGCGGTCGAGGCGGACTCGCCCAGCCGCATATGGAAGCGTCGCCGCGTGACGTCTGGTTATTGCAAAGAAGCGAAGGAAAGGTCGGCGCGAAACTTGGCAAGACTACCGGCTGGATTCATCGCAGCACCTTGAAAGCCAAAGGCGTGAAAATGTGGGGCGGCGTGAGCTATCTCGGTGTTGATGACACTGGTTTTCGAATTCAAATCAATGGCATCGAACAAACTTTGCCTGTAGATACCGTGGTGATTTGTGCCGGCCAAGAACCACTTCGCGCATTAGTAGAACCACTGCAAGCCCTGGGCAAAACACCGCATCTGATTGGCGGTGCCGATGTAGCTGCCGAGCTGGACGCCAAGCGTGCGATCAATCAGGGCAGTCGATTGGCGGCCGGTTTTTAAAGCCTATACCCAAGGCCATTCGCGCGAATGGCCTTTTTAATGCCCTGAACTTGCTGACTTCACAAAACTAAACGAAAAATCTATCCACAGGCCCGAATAAAAAAAAGCCTGTGAAACCGGCCGCTTAGCCGAGCTTTCGAGTATTCACTCCAACAAAATCAAGCACTTGAACGTTTTGTTCACAAAAATCCGGGGCGATTTCAGTATGATTCGCCCCGAACCGGCCCGGCAGACATCACGTTGTCGGGTTTGCTCCAAACTCGAAACGAGGGTGGCGCGAAACGAACGTTTCAATGATTCAAGTTCGTCCACCCTAAATGCGAGGCTCAAGCCACCCACACTGATTCAATAAAAGGATCGGTGCTACTGCGGAAGCGGTTGGGTAGATTGCGGCGCGCCGATTTGAGGTACGAGAATGAAGTTATCTTTTTTAATGTGGTTGTCGAGCCTGCTGCCGCAGCCCGTGGCAGACCCATTGTGTTTGGCAACGACGGTATATCTGGAATCCCGCGACCAGTCCGAACTTGGACAACGCGCGGTAGCTGAAGTGGCACTACGCCGTCGGGACGATGGTCGTTGGGGTGATTCGGTTTGCGAAGTCGTCACCGCACCGAAACAGTTCGCTCCGACAATCGTGGGTCCCGGTGTTCGTATCAAGTCATTGGATGCCTGGCAAAAAGCGGTCAATGTCGCCTTTGCTTCGCAGAAGGACTGGAAACAACCGATCGGCAAACGCAATGAAGTGGTACCCGGCGCAAGCCATTTTGCAGCACGCAGCTTAGCGAACCCGACCTGGAGTAGCTATCCGCAAGTCGCCAAGATCGGGGATCACACGTTTTACAAGGTTGATCGCCTGAAGCGATAAACCCGACCGTTGTAGCGCTGTATGCCGTCCTCGTCGGTATGCATCAGCGATACGAGAACCCGCTCAGGCAACTGGGCGGGTTTTTTATTGGATGACTGAAGTCAGCGGCGCCAGAAGCGCTCCATTTCCAGATATGTGAAAGACGCCGACCAGGTAATCATCACGAAACCGGTCAGCGCTTCGGTACCGGCCAGAAAGCGGATGGGGCCGACTGGTGCCAGATCACCGAACCCCACGGTGGTATAAGTCATCGCCGAAAGATAGATCGAGTCCAGAAAACTGGTTGCGGCCGTCGAGACGACATGTCCGGTTTCGGGCCATAGCAGCAGCACCCAGTACGTCGTACCGAACAGCCAAATTTCAATGATATGCAGCAACAGGACCGCAAAGATGCCATAAAGCACTTTGCGGCGTGGCTGATGGTCGTGGCGTTTTGCCAGACCTCTAACCAGCAGGCTTAATCCTTCGTAATGCACTAGGACACAAAGGCAAACCGCGGCAATCGTCGCCAGAACCACGACACCGTTGGCCAACCAGTTGCCGTACATCAGCGCTTATCGATGCTGATGTATTCGCGATCTTCCGGTCCGGTGTAGTTCGCACTCGGACGAATGATCTTGCCGTCCTGGCGTTGTTCGATCACGTGCGCGCTCCAACCCGAGGTGCGGGCAATCACGAACAACGGCGTAAACATCGCGGTCGGAATTCCCATCATGTGATAAGCCGATGCACTGTACCAATCCAGATTCGGGAACATTTTCTTCAGATCCATCATCAGGTTTTCGATGCGTTCGCTGACATCAAACAAGGTTTGATTGCCGCCCTGTTTGCAAAGCTCGCGCGAGATTTCCTTGATGATCGGATTGCGCGGATCGCCGATCGTGTAAACCGGATGGCCGAAACCGATCACGATTTCCTTACGCTCGACGCGGGCACGAATATCGGCTTCTGCTTCGTCGGCAGAACCATAACGCGCGATGATTTCCATCGCGACTTCATTCGCGCCGCCGTGTTTGGGGCCACGCAATGCTCCAATACCGCCGGTGATGCAGGAAAAAATATCCGAACCGGTACCGGCGATGACGCGGCAGGCAAACGTACTGGCATTGAATTCATGTTCGGCATACAGCACCAGCGAACGATCCAGCGAGCGAGCGTGTAACTCGCTAGGCGGTTCGCCGTGCAGCAGATGCAGGAAATGTGCAGCGATCGAATCGTCATCGGTTTCGCAATCGATGCGACGGCCGTTGCGGGTGAAATGCCACCAGTACAGCAGCATCGAACCGAAGCTGGCCATCAGGCGATCGGCGATATCGCGGGTTTCGTTTTCCGGATGTGCTTCGCGCTCCGGCAATACCGTGCCCAATACCGAGCAACCGGTTCGCAACACATCCATTGGATGCGCGTTGGCGGGGATCAATTCCAGCGCTTCGGCCACCAGCACTGGCAAGCCACGCAAACGTTTCAATTTGGTTTTGTAGGCAGACAATTGCGAAGCCGTTGGCAATGCACCGTGTACCAGCAGATGCGCGACTTCTTCGAAACTCGATTTCGTCGCCAGATCGTGGATATCGTAACCACGATAATGCAGGTCGTTGCCGCTGCGACCAACGGTACACAGCGCGGTGTTGCCTGCCGCGGTGCCGCTGAGTGCTACCGATTTTTTTGCTTTTGGGAGTACTTGTTCGTTCATAACCGCCTCTTCTCAATATTATTCTATTTTTTGTAGCCGCAAATTAGCCGGTCGTTAACGACGGCAATTCGACAAAATCTTCAGTACGTTCCAGATTTTCCAATGCTATCCGTAAAGCATCCGGCGGAATTGCCAAACGTCGTTCTCGCAAATCCAACCAGCCACCTTTCGTCACCAGCGCTGCCGACTGCACATTGTCTTCGCGATAAAAATCATTGCACAAAATAAAACGTGCGCCATCAATGCTCAGACCGCCACAACGCAACTGCACGCGAAATTTCTCGTGCAAGCGTATTTCGCGCATGTAGCGAATTTTGTCTTCCTGCACGACCGGACCAATGCCGTTTTTCGCCAGTTCACTGGCAGGAAATCCGTACTGGGCGAAAAATGCCAGGCGCGAATCCGCTGCATGGTCGAGAAATGCCGTGTTGGCGAGATGGCCATTGAAGTCCATATCGCCCCAGCTTGCCATCACCTTGAGTTCGTAGCTGGCCATCTCAGTCGTTCTTGTTCGCGAACAATGTATCGAGCTTGTCTTCGTAGCTGTGGTAGTTCAGGAAATCATACAAGTCGGCACGACTTTGCAGCGTGTCGATAATGTTTTTCTGGGTACCTTCACGACGCACGGTTTCGTAGAAATTCAACGCAGCCTTGTTCATTGCACGATAAGCACCGCAGCAATACAGCGCGATATCCACGCCGGCATCGCGTAGCTCGTCGGTCGTGAAAAAAGGTGTCGAACCAAACTCGGTCAAATTCGCGAGAATCGGCACCTTCACTGCACTCTTGAAACGACGATAATCATCGAGCGTTTTCATCGCTTCCGGGAAAATCATGTCGGCGCCGGCTTCGACATAGGCGCAGGCACGTTCGATCGCCGAATCAATTCCTTCCACTGCTGCAGCGTCGGTACGTGCCATGATCACAAACGATTCATCGGTACGTGCATCCACGGCGGTCTTGACGCGATCCACCATTTCTTCCAGCGAAACCACTTCCTTGCCAGGACGGTGGCCACAACGCTTCTGGCCAACCTGGTCTTCCATATGCACGGCGGCAATGCCGGTGCGGATACAGGATTTGATCGTGCGCGCGATATTGAATGCACCGCCCCAGCCGGTATCGATATCGACCAGCAAGGGCATATCGGTTGCTTCGACAATGCGGCGTGCATCGGTCAATACGTCTTCCATCGAGCTGATGCCTAAATCCGGCATTCCCAATGAATTGGCAGCAACACCGCCGCCGGAAAGATACAGCGCCTTGTAGCCGGTGCGCTTGGCCATCAAACCTGCATATGCAGTGATTGTGCCCATTACTTGCAGCGGTGATTCTTCTTTGATTGCGGTGCGGAATCGGGCACCTGCGGTATGAGTCATCGTGTTTCCTCTATACGACGAGGCGACCCAATGGTCGCCTCGAATTATTTTTATTTCGATTACAGCAAATCTGCCACGCCGGCGCGTTCTTCTTCGAGTTCGTTCAAGGTGAAGTTCATGCGCTCGCGGCTGAAATCGTCGATTTCGAGGCCTTGCACGATTTCGTATTCGCCGTTTTTGCAGGTGACTGGAAAGCCGTACATCACGTCTTTCGGAATGCCATACGAACCATCGGATGGAATGCCCATCGTGACCCAGTGACCGTCGGTGCCGAGCACCCAGTCATGGATATGGTCGATCGCGGCGTTGGCTGCCGAAGCCGCCGAAGACAAGCCACGCGCTTCGATAATCGCTGCGCCGCGTTTGCCGACTTTCGGAATGAAGGTCTCCTTGTTCCAGCTTTCGTCGTTGATGCTGTCTTTCACCGAAGCGCCGCCAATCGTGGCGAAACGGTAATCCGGGTACATGGTAGGGCTGTGGTTGCCCCAGACGATCAATTTCTGGATATCGCCGACCGGCTTGCCGGTTTTCGACGCCAATTGCGACAGCGCGCGATTGTGGTCGAGACGCAACATCGCGGTGAAGTTTTTCGGATTCAGATCCGGTGCCGATTTCATTGCGATGTAGGCATTGGTGTTTGCCGGATTGCCGACGACCAATACTTTCACGTCGCGCGAAGCGACCGCATTCAATGCCTTGCCTTGCACGGTGAAGATTTTTGCGTTTTCGAGCAGCAAGTCTTTACGTTCCATACCCGGGCCACGTGGACGTGCACCGACCAGCAATGCGATATCGGCATCCTTGAACGCGACCATCGGATCGTCGGTACCGACCATGCCGGCCAGCAACGGGAATGCGCAGTCGTCCAATTCCATCATCACGCCTTGCAATGCAGCCTGGGCTTTTTCCATCGGCAGTTCCAGCATTTGCAAAATGACCGGCTGGTCTTTGCCCAGCATTTCGCCGGAAGCGATGCGGAAAACGAGCGAATAACCAATTTGACCGGCAGCACCGGTAACTGCAACGCGAATCGGGGATTTCATAAACAGCTCCAAAATAAATAGGAAAAATTCTAGATTTTTAGCGGTGAGCGGTGAGCCGTGAGCGGGAAAATCTTTTGCCGCTCACGGCTCACCGCTCACAGCTTTGGCTTTCAACTCAATTCTGCAAAAAACTCTTGAATGCGCTTCAAGCCTGGCTCCAACTGTGCGGTTGGACAGGTGTAGGAAATACGCAAGGCTTTTGGTTCACCAAAAGCAGAACCCGGAACGCAGGCGACGCCTTTCGCTTCCAGCAATACGTTGCAGAAATCGACATCGTTGTGGATGTCTTTCACGCCGTGCGCTTTTCCGAATGCACAGGAAATGTCCGGGAATACGTAGAACGCGCCTTGCGGTTTCGGACAAACAACGCCTGGAATCGCATTCATCGCCGCAATCACCAGATCACGCTTGTTCTGAAACTCGATATTTTTTTCGGTCGGAACCGTTTGCGGGCCGGTCAATGCGGCGACGGCGGCAGCGGTCACGATTTCCGGAATATTGGTGATGTGGTTTGAATTCAAGGTCGTCAGTGCTTTCGCGACCGACTCGGGACCGACCATGAAACCGACGCGCCAACCCGGCATGCCGTAGGTTTTCGACAGCGAATCGACAAAAATCACGCGGTCGCGCAATTCGGGTTTTGAATGCACGAAATTGTGATAACCCAAACCGTCGAACACCATGCGGTTGTAAATATCGTCGGTGATCACCCAGGTGTTCGGATATTTCACCAGCACATTGGCCAGGGCTTCAATTTCTTCCTTCGTATAGACCATGCCGGTTGGGTTCGAAGGGTTATTGAACAGGAATACTTTTGGCTGATGTTTTGCCAGCGCGTCATCGAGTTGCTGCGCGGTTAGCTTGTAATTTTGCGAGGCCGGGCATGGCAAGGTCACGGCCTTGGCATTCACGATGTCGGCGATGTCCTGGTACGTGGTCCAGTAAGGCGACGGATACACGATGGTATCGCCCTCTTCCAGCAGGGCTTCGGCCAGCGAATACAACACATGCTTGGCGCCGATACCGGTGCTGCAATGTTTGCGCTCGTAACCGGTCAAACCGATTTCGGCGATATGCTTCAGGAAAGCGTCGAGCAATGCATCGCTACCGCGGTTGGAACCATACTGTCCGGAATCTTTGCTCAGTGCATCTCGCGCTGCGGCATAAACATGATCGCCCGGGAGAAAATTCGGCACGCCGATCGAGAACGAAATAATGTCGCGACCTGCAGCTTTCAGCGCTTTGGCTTTTTCGGCCACGGCCATAATGGCGCTGGGCTTGGCGCGACCCATGCGTTTGGCGAGTTGGAGCATTGCGATTCCTTAATGAGGTTGTAACGGAAGATTTGCCGCGCCGAATTTTATCACAGGTGCCCATCGCCGAAGCCAAGCCGAGGTGCTAAATTCCGGCAACAACCTCGTGGAGAGATGAGCATGCAGAAGGCCAGTTTCAGCAAGAAATTTCACGTTTTAATCGTTGTTTTCCTTCTGCTGCTCAGTTTTAACGCCCTCGCCTATACCCAAAGCCGCGTCCTGAAAGGACCTGATGGAAAACCCGTCAAAATCGAGGGCAGCGTGGTAATGATCGAACCGGATATCGAATTGTCCGAAGTCCTCGCAGGTGGCGTACAAGAGCCTAGGCAGGCCTGGTCGGAGACGGCGCGCCGTTTATATCCGCAGGCCGTTAAAAATAGAATCAGCAGTAGCAGAGTAAAGCAATTGCCCGACTTCATTATTCCGAAAGACCTGGAGCCGAGCTCTCGATTGGGACAAGTTATCCGCCTGAACTATGCCGTCGCTTCGAGCATTCTTATCTCGACAGCCCCGGGCGGTCAGCTCGCCACAAAAAAAGGAAAGCAACTCGACTGGTCATTTGGACCTGGCGTGGAAGAAATTCGAAAACAGACCGGTGCTGATTACGCGCTTTTCACCTATGTCCGCGATAGTTATACCAGCGGCGGGCAGGCAGCCTTGCGCGTGATAGGTTTTTTACTGCTGGGAGGTGATATCGGTGGCGGCCAGCAAATTGGCGTAACGACCTTGGTCGACCTACGCACGGGTCAAGTGGTGTGGTTCAATTTTCTGGCAAAACAAACCGGTGATTTGCGCGATGAACAAGGTGCCGCCGCTACCGCCCAAAGCATGCTGAAAGGATTTCCACTATGAAAATGCAGCATGCGCTTTTCCTGGCATTGGCTTTGACGCTTTCTAGTGCAAATACCAATGCCCAGGCTTTGTATGAAGATGCCAAACCCGGCGACAGACCTGCAATCAATACCGATGAATCCGAGCTTTGGTACATCATCGATCGCCAGGAAGAATATTTGAAAAAATCGCCCTATCTGGTACGCGATCCTGCATTGAACGAATACGTAAGAAATGTCGCCTGCAAAGTCACCGGCGATTACTGCAAGGACTTGCGTATCTATATCCTGGACCTGCCTTTCTTCAATGCTTCGATGGCGCCGAATGGCGTAATGATTATCTGGACTGGCGCATTGCTGCGAATGCAGAACGAGGCCGACCTTGCATTGATCATTGGCCATGAATTTGGCCATTACAAAAAACGCCACAGTATCCAGCAATGGCGAAAACTGAAAAAAAGCAGCGCTTTTCTGGGCACTTTCGGCATTTTGACCGCCGGTGCAGGCGTAGGCATTGCCGGCATGGTGGCCAACATCGCCGGTGGCGCGACGATGGCGAAATTCAGCCGCGACAAGGAACGCGAAGCCGACAAAATCGGCATGAGCATCGTTGACACCCAGCGATACGACCCACAGTCGAATGTTCGTTTATGGGAAGCCATGCTGCGCGAAGAAAATGCCCGCGACTACGGAAAGCCCTTCCCCGCTTTTGCCAGTCACCCGCAAACCAAGGAACGGGTTGAAGATGTAAGAGCAGCCGCTACTGCGATTGCCAATCCCGGCACAGAACTGGGACGCGACGCCTTTAGAAAAGTGACCCGCCCCTTCCTGCAGCAATGGCTGCAAAACGAATTGACTCGACGCATGTACAACACATCGGTACAAGTGATTAGTGATCTTCGGAAAACGGCCGACCCTGCAGATGCCGGCATGTATACGTTTTATCTGGGTGAAGCTTATCGGCAACGCAACAAAAACGATGATCGCGCACAGGCATCCAGACTATATGCGCAGGCAATCGGCGAAGCCGGTGCGCCGGCACAGGCCTGGCGCGAGCACGGACTGGCACTTCGCAATGACAAGCGATATCAGGATGCGATCAAACATCTGGAAGAATATTTGGCAAAAGATCCCAACGCACAGGATCGCGGTTTTATCGAAAGCTACGTGAAACAGATGGAGAGCTCACAATGAAAAACATCCTCGTTCGCTGCCTTATTGCCTCAATTTTTTTATTGCTGGTTTCCTGCGCATCACAAGGCGGACGCCTGGTCACTGCCAGCGAGGGAATCCGGATTTTCGACGACATGCAGGTGGATTCAAGTCTGGATTGGGCGCGCATGAAATATCCCC
This sequence comes from Arenimonas sp., assembly GCA_036676335.1. GTDB lineage: Bacteria > Pseudomonadota > Gammaproteobacteria > Xanthomonadales > Xanthomonadaceae > Arenimonas. The sequence goes on from JAKFDD010000003.1 coordinate 176,254, forward strand.
GCGTGCAATTGTGGACCATCGATGGCAGCCCGCTAAACCAGTTTATTTTCATATCGAAAGTGCGGCCCAACGAGCATGTTTTTTTATCCGGCCGCGAAAGGAAAAGGCGTCCGGATGGTCCATGGTTCAAACCGGGAATGCGCCCCGACGAGGTTCAAAACATTATGCTCGATGGCTGGCGCGAAGCCGGCTTTGCCCAGGTTTCCGGTAGCAATTTACGCCCGGGGAAATTCGGCAGTATCGATGGACTGCGCTTTGATGTCGTCATGACCAACCAGGATGGCTTGATTTACAAAGGCACTGCCGGTGCTGTCGAGCGAAACGGTCGCTTGAACGTGATGTATTGGATCGCACCGCAAGAACATTATTACGGTCGCGACATTACGGCCATCAACAAAATGTTCGACAGTTTCCGCTTTACCAAGTAGCAAAAAAAACGGGAGCCTTGGCTCCCGTTTTTTGCATGCGTTACAGCCAATTACTTTGCGTCGAGCGTCTTGTTCCACTCGGCAATACGCGCTGCTTGCGATGCCAGTAACGCCGAAGCATCACCTTCGATCGTGATGCTTTCGAGAGCATCGCTGCCGCGTACGGCATCAACCACTTTTTGATCGCTGCTATCGATCACTTCACCGAATACGGTGTGCTTGCCGTCCAGCCAAGGCGTTGCGGTATGCGTGATAAAAAATTGACTGCCATTGGTGCTTGGGCCGGCATTGGCCATCGATAACACGCCAGGTTTGTCGTGGCGGGCGTCGGCACGGCATTCATCTTCGAAGCGATAACCAGGACCACCTCGGCCGCTACCTTCCGGACAACCACCCTGAATCATGAAATCCGGAATGACCCGATGGAAATTCAAGCCGTTGTAATAGCCTCGTTGAACCAGGTTCACGAAATTCGCTACGGTAACCGGGGCTTTATCAGCAAATAAACGGACGCGGATCGGACCGCGCGCAGTGTTAAAGGTCGCAATTAAGTCGCTCATGGGAAGTCCTTGGGTGTTGTGGCCGTAAATTCTGGCCCTCTATTCTGCCACAGGAGCAATTACTCAGCCCAACGTGCCGGTTTCGGGCTATAATATTGGGCTAACTTCCTCACAGTGAAGCGCTGGTCTCGGCGCCCTTCGTATGTCTATTGAAAAAATTCGCAATGTCGCCATCGTCGCTCACGTTGACCATGGCAAAACCACCCTCGTTGACAAGCTGCTGCAGCAATCGGGCACTTTCAGCGAACGCACGGTCGTCACCGAGCGTGTCATGGACAGCAACGACCTGGAAAAAGAACGCGGCATTACCATTCTTTCCAAAAACACCGCGATCCGCTGGAAGTCGCCTGAAGGCGAGGAATACCGCATCAATATCGTCGACACCCCAGGCCATGCCGATTTCGGCGGCGAAGTGGAACGCGTATTGTCGATGGTCGATTCCGTATTGATCCTGGTCGACGCGATGGACGGCCCTATGCCGCAAACCCGCTTCGTGACCCAAAAAGCTTTTGCGATGGGCTTCAAGCCTATTGTCGTCGTCAACAAGGTTGATCGTCCAGGCGCACGTCCGGATTGGGTACTGGATCAAACCTTCGATCTGTTCGACCGCCTTGGCGCCACCGACGACCAACTCGACTTCCATACCGTGTACGCATCAGCGTTGCATGGCTATGCCGGTCTGAGCCCGGACGTTCGCTCGGGCGACATGACCCCGCTGTTCCAGGCCATCGTGGACCACGTTTCACCTCCACCGGTGGATATGGATGGCCCGTTCCAGATGCGCGTGACCTCGCTGAGCTACAGCAACTACGTCGGCATCATCGGTACCGGTCGCGTGCAACGTGGTCGCGTAAAAACAAATATGCCGGTGTCAATTGTCGATCGCGAAGGCAAAACCCGTAACGGCAAAGTCCTGCAAGTGATGGGTTTCATGGGCCTGGAACGCATTGACGTACCGGAAGCCGGCGCTGGCGACATCATTGCCATTTCCGGCATCGAAAATCTCAGCATTTCCGATACCGTCTGCGCCGTCGACGCGCCAGAGCAACTGCCTGTGCTGACCGTCGATGAACCAACCATCAGCATGACCTTCCAGGTCAACAACTCCCCGTTTGCCGGCAACAAAGACCGCAGCGGCGGCAAGTTCCTGACCTCGCGTCAATTACGTGACCGCCTGATGCGTGAAACCCTGCATAACGTCGCGTTGAAAGTGGAAGAAACCGAAGACGCCGACAAATTCAAAGTCAGCGGTCGCGGTGAATTGCATTTGTCGATCCTGATCGAAACCATGCGCCGCGAAGGTTACGAACTGGCCGTATCGCGTCCTGAAGTCATCGTGAAGATGGTCGATGGCGTGAAAATGGAGCCAATCGAAAGCCTGGTCGTGGATCTCGAAGAACAATACCAGGGCGGCGTCATGCAGCGTCTGGGCGAGCGTCGCGGTCAACTGACCAATATGGAACCGGACGGCAAAGGTCGCGTACGTATCGACTTCATGATTCCTGCCCGTGGCCTGATCGGTTTTCAAACCGAATTCCGCACCATTACCGCTGGTACCGGCCTGCTGTTCCATGTGTTCGATCATTTCGGACCGCGTTCGGAAGGTGCCATCGCAGAACGTCAAAACGGCGTGCTGATCTCGAACGGCACCGGCCCATCACCTGCCTACGCACAAATCGCGATGCAGGAACGTGGCCGCCTGATGATCGATCCGGGCGAAGAAATTTACGAAGGCCAAATCGTCGGCATCCACTCCAAGGACAACGACCTCACCGTCAACGCCCTGCGTGCGAAACAGCTGACCAACTTCCGCGCGTCGGGTAAAGACGATGATGAAGGCCTGATTCCACCGGTGAAATTCTCGCTGGAACAATCGCTTGAATTTATCGCCGACGACGAACTGGTTGAAGTGACTCCGGTCGCGATTCGTCTCCGTAAAAAAGAGCGTACCGAGAACGACCGCAAGCGTGCTTCGCGCGGTTAATCCAGTTTCAAATATCAATAAAAAACCCGTCGAAAGACGGGTTTTTTATTTCTCAATTCCGGACCAATCCAATCGCGATACATTATTGCCGTTATCGATTATGCTTTATTAAAAACAGGGGGCTTGATGCAGGTATTCAGCACACGCAAGTTAACCAATGAAGAGCGTGCAACTCTCAAGCACCCTTTGCTGGGACCGACAATCAACAACCTGCCCGGAAGCATTTTCCGATTTTTATTGCTATTTCTGGTGATGCTTGCGGGATGGGGTACTTTTGTTGCAATTGTGGCATCGCCAAATGTGCAATGGCCGGGTTGGACGGAAAGTGAGAACCTGGAATCACTGAAGCAGGCATTCCTGATATGGCTTGTCGTCATGATATGGGGCTCTATCTTTGCGGTTCCGGCCTACATAACGCTTCGAAGCCACGTCAGGCGCTACCGGCTCGACTCGGTACGAGCCAAAGACTACAAACAAAATCTCGTGGAAATAATCCGACTCACCGACACAAGTTTTATAACGGTGGTTGATAACAATGACAACAGCCTGTTTCTGTTTGATCTTGATGGCAATAAAACATTGATCATTGGCGATGACGTTGAATGGTGCCCGGAATTGTTTGGACTACCCGCACTCGATGAATATGACGATATTGATGATGAGAACGATGATGGCGAAGACTACGGGCCGGGCAGCAAGCCCGACATTCCATTTCCCAACACCGACTGTCTTATCCATCGACTTCCAAATAGCGGACGGATACTCAAAATCGAACTTAGGGGTGAAAAGCAGAATCCAAAAGCGATATTCCTTTCCAATGAATTAAAAATTCCTTTGCCATTCGACTTTACTGGCACTGAGGCATATCGAACAGCAATATTAAATCAGCCACTCGATAACCTAGCAGCTGTGTGAACACTAAAGCATCATGATGCCAACTGCAGCCGCCGCCCTGAATTGCACGCCTGATTCCGTCAATAACAGTGCCGGGCTGAGTTTTTTGTGGCTTGTTTTTCCATTGCTTTTCTTTCTAGCCTGGCTCTACATCCGCCGACGGTCTGGTGCATTTTACATCTCCCCAGATCATCCATTAATGCGGGAAGCGGCACAAAAAGCTCATGCGTCTATCGGTACACTGCGTGTGTTACACGAGCAATTTCCGAACGACATAAGTCTGCGATTTCGCGACCCGACGGATACAGAAGCCTGGGGCTTGCTAGAGAAAATTGACGCAACTGGATTTACAGCCATTCCAGCTTCGAACTCAACATCGGGTTTGACTTCACCAGAATCAGTTGTGCTGCCACTAGATTGCATTCTGGATTGGCAATTGATTTTGCCCGATGGCAGTGTCCGCGGCGGTTTCATTGCACAAGCCGAGATTCGTATTCGTGACCGAAAAGGCAGGAAAGACACGGTAGAATTAGAAAAAATGCGCGGTCGTTTCATCGACCGCTAAATCTAATCCGTTGCGGAAAAGTAGAACACTTTGGCAGATATCGACGCTTCCCTCTTCCTGCTGACCGCGATTGCGGGTTTTGCAGCCGGTTTTCTCGACAGCATCGTTGGTGGCGGCGGCTTGATCCTCACGCCAGCCATGTTGAATCTGCATCCCGGGTTTAATGTTTTACAGTTGATTGCAACACAGCGAACCAGTTCGATTGCCGGTACGTCGGTCGCGGCCTGGAATTATTTCCGCCGCGTCAGCATTTCCTGGAAAATTGTTGTGCCGGCCTGCATCGCCGCCCTACTTGCATCGTCGATAGGTGTACAGTTCGCCAAGGCGATGGACAAGGAAGTCTTGAAATGGATCGTGCTTTCGATGTGCGTGTTGCTTGCGGTCTACACCGTATTCAAGAAAGATCTGGGCAACCTGCATATTCCCCGCTACCACGGAAATCATGAAAGCATTGCGGCGGCGAGCGTTGGTGCCGCCTGTGGTTTTTATAATGGCTTGATTGGTCCCGGCACTGGCACCTTGATGGTGTTCGCATTCGTCAGCATCATGGGCATGGATTTTTTGCGCTCGTCTGCCATTTCGAAAGCGAGCAATGTTGCCGCCGACCTGAGCTCATGGACAATACTGCTGTTTTCCGGTTTCGTGATCTGGGTTTTGGCGATACCCCTGATTATCGGCAATATGCTCGGCAGCTACGTTGGCAGCCATATCGCGATCAAAAAAGGCCAGGGTTTCATCCGGGCTTTTTTCCTGATCGTCGTGACATTATTGATTGCGCGGCTCGTCTGGGACTTGCTGCGTTAGAAACGCACAGATTACTGCTCTGCCTTCGTTAGCAACCAGCGTTGAGTGGCTTTTACGATCGGCTTCTCTATAAAGATCCAACTAGCCGCCGCCATCATGATCGTGATGGCCACCGTAGTGCACAGAAACATCACTTTTCCCATCGGAAAATACTTCAGCAAAAGCGTGATCACGATAAAGTGCCAGAGATAGATGCCGTAACTTATCTGGCCGAGAAAAATAAGCAATCGCGGGATCGCATCCTGAATTCTTTGCGGCAACGTAATCGCCGCCAACACCAATGCAGTGCAAACAAGTGCGGCAAAGCTGCGGAAGAATGTCGGCAGCCGCCAGGTTTTCCAATAGGCATCCCCGGACACTGACAATATGTATTCACAAGCCGCCAGACCGCCGATGGCAACAAGCAACAGGATTAGCCAGGAGCCCCAGTTCAGCATTGGCAACCTGCCTTTTTGTTTCAGTGTCGCCAACACCATTCCCAGCCCAAAACTATCGAGCATTCCGGGCATTTGCGTAGTGAAATGCGATAGTAACGCTGCCGGCTCGGATGCATTTGCCGAATATGCGGCATATCGAAATGCGATTGCAACGCCAATTACCGCGAGCGCTAACGCCCAGGTACGAAATCTCGGCAACCATGCCATCAAGATCATTACCAGTATGTACAACTGCATCTCGGTGCCAATTGTCCAGGTCGGCGGATTTATCGAACCAGTGGTCGAGGGGAAAAAGTTGTGTACGAAAAAAACATGCGTCAGGACCTGGAACCAGGCATCGCTGCCGTTGACCGGATCGCTTTTCACGACAAGCAAATAAATTGCCAATGACAGGAAATATAGCGGTGCGATTCGCGCAAGGCGCCTAACCAGAAAATTAAAACGCGGCCGATCTTTTTCGTTAGCCAACTCGCGAAAAGCCGCCATCGTAATCACGAAACCGCTGATCACGAAAAAAATATCGACACCCAACCAGCCGACCCAAAACCATGCGAGCGGACCTGTTCTCGGGAAACCCGACCATTCGGCCAGATAAATAACGTGCATTATCAAAACCGAAATGGCCGCAAAACCACGCAAAGGTTCTATCGCGCGGACAAAACTGCCTTGCTCAGTTACCTCGGCATGACTCACACCATTACGCCTGGGTGTTTTTCTGCTGCTTGCGGACAATCAACATCGCAATTTCGAGTGACTGCTCGTAATTCATGCGCGGGTCCACGGTACTGGTGTAGGCACGTTCCAGATCGACTTCGGTAAGTTCGCGCGCACCGCCAAGACACTCGGTGACATTCTCTCCGGTCAATTCCAGATGCACGCCGCCGAGTCTTGATCCCAACGCTGCATGTACATCAAAACTTTGATCGAGTTCGCTGCGAATATTATCGAAGCGACGCGTTTTGTAGCCGTTCGACGTGCTTTCGGTATTGCCATGCATCGGATCGCAAACCCACAGGACTTTTTTGCCTTCGGCTTGAACGGCTTTAATCAATGGTGGCAATTTCTCGGTGACCTTGCTCGCGCCCATGCGCTGAATAAATGTCAAACGACCCGCTTCGTTTTCCGGATTCAGGACATCGGCCAATTTCAGTAATTGATCCGGCGAGACCGAAGGACCAATCTTGATTGCGATCGGATTGCGGATGCCGCGGAAATATTCGGTGTGCGCACCATCGATATCGGCGGTACGCATGCCAATCCATGGAAAGTGCGTCGATAAATTGAACCAGCCATTCTGACGCGGCACTTTGCGGGTCAATGCTTCTTCGTAAGGCAACAATAATGCTTCGTGTGATGTGTAGAAATCGGCTCGATTCAAATTATGCAAATCAACGCCATGAATGGTTTCCATGAAGCGAACTGCGTTACCGACGGCCTCCACCATCTTGTGGTATTCATCCGACAACGGCGAATGGCTGACCCAATCGAGATCCCAGTATTCGGGATGATGCAAATCGGCAAAACCACCGTCGATCAGGGCACGGACAAAATTCATCGTCATCGCCGAACGCGCGTGACCTTTCACCATGCGGCGCGGATCCGGCACACGTGCGTCTTCTGTAAACTCCGGTTGATTGATGAAATCACCGCGATAGCTCGGCAAGGTGATGCCATCTCTGGTTTCAGTGTCGGTTGATCGAGGCTTGGCGTATTGACCGGCAAAACGACCAACCCGAACCACCGGCAAACGCAGTCCATGCACCAGCACCAGACTCATCTGCAGCAGGACTTTCAAACGATTCGAAATCAGGCCGGATTCGCAGTCGGAAAAACTTTCGGCGCAATCACCGCCCTGCAGCAAGAAACGCTTACCTTCCTGTGCTTCGGCCAATTGTTTTTTCAACGCGAGAATTTCCCACGAAGTCACCAAAGGTGGCAACAGCGATAATTCCTTCTGCACACCCGCCAACTCGATTGCATCCGGATACGTCGGCTGTTGCAACGCAATGCGTGAACGCCAGGAGGTCGGCGTCCAATTCTGTGCATTTGCGTCTGAATTAATCATGCTGGATTCGTCGATATTCATTGCTGCGTTGTTTGATAGGTTGTAATTCATTGCTGCTCTTTTCGTTTTCTAAATGCTGCGACAACGGCACCGAAGGTTAATAAGACAAAACATAACAAGGTCCACTCAGGCATCGAGAAGCCCAGCCATTTCCAGTTCACTTCGGCACATTCGCCGGAGCCTTTCAGTACTTCCTTGATCAAATCCAGGTACCCGGGAATGGCTTCCATCATGTACGACAAACCCGGTCCACACGATGGCACCTGATCCAGCGGCAGATGCTGCAGATAGACATGATGCCCGGCCAGATAGATACCAATACCGCCGGCAATTAGTGCAAGCACACCATAAACGGCACGGCCACCGGCGGATTTGGGATTATGCAAGGCACCCAGCAAACCAACGACACCCAAAGCGGCAAAAGCTATCCGCTGGAAAATGCAAAGCGGGCATGGATCAAAGCCCAATATTTTGTCCGCATACAAGGCATAGCCTATCAACGCCGCACAAACGAGAAAACCAAACAAGAATTGAATGCGGAACGACCAGGCAAAAGGATTGAGTTTCATGGGCTATCAATGTGTGAAGTTATGGTGATGACAGTAACGCAAGTCATATGGTTCCGGTAGTGATTTTTTTGTATGTGTAAATTCCGCGGAGATAAAAAAACCCGGCCTAAGCCGGGTTTTTCAAGATTGCAAAAGCTGTAGCTTAGTCAGCTGTTGCGACCGCAGAAAGCGGACGGTCAACTAACTCTACATAAGCCATTGGTGCGTTGTCGCCATCGCGGAAACCGCACTTCAGGATACGCAAATAACCGCCTTGACGTTCCTTGTAACGCGGACCGAGTTCGACGAACAGCTTACCCACTGCTTCCTTGTCGCTAAGACGCGACATGGCGAGACGGCGGTTGGCCTGGCCATCGACTTTACCGATGGTGATCAGTGGCTCGGCAACGCGACGCAGTTCTTTTGCTTTTGGCAAGGTGGTGCGAATGAGTTCGTGCTTGATAAGGGACGCTGCCATGTTCGTGAACATCGCTTTGCGATGCGAACTGGTACGGCTGAATTTACGTCCTGATTTTTGGTGGCGCATGGTCGTATTCCTTAAATATCCGGGCTCAGCCCATCATGCCTTGTTGAAGACCGGCGGGTGGCCAGTTTTCCAACTTCATGCCGAGAGCCAAAGCGCGCGAGGCCAACACTTCTTTGATTTCAGTGAGTGACTTCTTGCCGAGGTTTGGTGTTTTCAATAATTCCACTTCAGTGCGCTGTACCAGATCACCGATGTAGTAAATGTTTTCCGCTTTCAGGCAGTTTGCCGAACGCACGGTCAGTTCCAGATCATCAATCGGGCGCAAGAGCACCGGATCAACGCCAGAAGCCGCAGGCTTGGCAGCATTGCGATCGCGCTGCGTGAAGTCGCCGAATACCGACAGTTGATCGGTCAGGATATCGGCGGCTGTACGGATAGCGTCTTCAGCGTCGATGGTGCCATTGGTTTCGATGTCCAGAACCAATTTGTCCAAGTCGGTGCGTTGTTCAACGCGGGCGGCTTCGACGGCATAGGCAACGCGACGGACTGGCGAGAAGCTGGCGTCCAGCATCAGACGGCCGATCGTGCGGGTTTCATCATCAGGACGGCGACGTGCAGCCGCTGGCTGATAACCGAAACCGCGTTCGATCTTCAAACGCATGTTCAATGCAGTGTCTTTGGTCAGCGTACAGATCACGTGGTCGCCATTCAGGATTTCGACGTTGTGGTCGGTCTTGATGTCGGCAGCGGTGATCACACCCGGGCCTTGCGCTTGCAAAGTCAACGTGGTGGATTCGGTGTTGTGCATGCGAATGGCAACGTCTTTCAGGTTCAACAGAACTTCGAGGACGTCTTCTTGCAAGCCTTCAACAGTGGTGTATTCATGCAACACGCCATCCATTTCGACTTCCGTAATGGCAAAGCCGGGAATGGATGACAACAGGACGCGACGCAAGGCATTGCCGAGCGTGTGACCGTAACCGCGTTCTAGTGGTTCGATAACCACTTTGGCGCGATTGAGACCTAGGCGTTCGATATTGGGGCCGCGTGGGCGCAGCACCTGGTGGGCGGAAACCGTCATGGACAGCGACACTCCTAAAAATTACTTCGAATACAATTCGACAATCAGCGCTTCGTTAATGTCGGAAGGCAGATCGGCGCGGTCAGGTACAGATTTGAAGACGCCGCTAAATTTCTTGGCGTCAACTTCACACCAACCAGGAATCAAATCCATTTGCTGGTTCAGTGTGAGAGCTTCCTGCACGTTCAAATATTTCTGTGCGCGCTCGGACAACTGGATGCTGTCTCCCGCTTTCACTTGATACGACGGCAGATTGACCGATTTACCATTAACCAAAACACCTTTATGCGACACCAATTGGCGTGCTTGCGGGCGGGTAACGGCAAAACCCATGCGATAGATCACATTGTCCAAACGCTGTTCCAGCATTTGCAGCAATGTTTCGCCGGTGTTGCCTTTCTTGGTCGAGGCTTTTTTGTAGTAGTTACGGAACTGACGTTCCAGCAAACCGTAGATACGCTTTACCTTTTGCTTTTCACGCAACTGGGTGGCGTAGTCAGACAACTTGCCTTTTTTGGCGGCGCCGTGCTGACCCGGTTTTTGTTCGAGTTTGCACTTGGAATCAATCGCGCGGGCTGGGCTCTTCAGAGAGAGATCAGCGCCTTCACGACGAGCGAGTTTACAGGTGGGACCGATATAACGAGCCATTATTTATTCTCCTATCCCTTAGACGCGACGCTTTTTAGGCGGTCGGCACCCGTTGTGCGGGATTGGGGTAACGTCGATGATGTTCATGATCTTGTAACCGCAAGCATTCAATGAACGCACGGCTGATTCACGTCCTGGGCCTGGGCCCTTGATGCGAACTTCCAAGGTTTTGACACCGTAATCCAGCGCGGTTTTGCCGGCTTTTTCAGCGGCAACCTGAGCAGCGAACGGGGTGGACTTACGCGAACCGCGGAAACCCGCGCCGCCGGAAGTCGCCCATGACAAGGCATTGCCCTGGCGATCGGTGATCGTAACGATGGTGTTATTGAAAGAAGCGTGGACGTGGGCAACACCGTCGGTGACGATGCGCTTGATCTTCTTCTTGGTTTTGGCAACTGGTTTATTCATGATTGGCTATCCCTTATTTCTTGATAGCTTTACGTGGGCCCTTACGGGTCCGCGCATTGGTGCGGGTACGTTGACCACGCATCGGCAAGCCACGACGATGACGCAGACCACGATAGCAGCCGAGGTCCATCAGACGCTTAATGGACATGCCCACTTCGCGACGGAGGTCACCCTCAACGATGAACTTGGCGACTTCCGCACGCAGGCTATCCACCTGAGATTCGGTCAAGTCACGAATTTTGACAGAAGGAGTAACCCCTGCCGCTTCACAAACAAGCTTCGACCGTGTGCGGCCGATGCCATAAATACTTTGTAAGCCAATTACAGCGTGCTTTTGCACGGGTAAATTGACGCCCGCAATGCGTGCCATTACGTTATCTCCAAACTGATTGAGCGTAGTGAATCGAAAAGTATAACAAAGCTTCGTGTTACATAGAAGTCCCCAGCGCCAAAAAGCGCTGAAAACCCGGCATGGGGAGTGTGCCCATGCTCCGGCGACAAGTGTTTGCTGATGAAACTGCGCAGCCGAGGCCGCCCAACCCATCCCCCCGCGCTACTCTTGCGCAGGGACCGACAAACGCTTACCCGCGCGCGAAGCCGCCGCGCGAGCCGCCCTTCAAGTTGGCCTTCTTCATCAAGCCTTCATATTGGTGTGAAGTCATATGAGCCTGAATCTGAGCGGTAAAGTCCATTACCACTACGACCACAATCAACAAGGATGTACCGCCGAAATAGAACGGTACATTGAAACCTGCACGGAGGAACTCCGGCATCAAGCAAACCAGGACCAGATACAGGCCGCCGATCAGCGTTAAACGTGTGAGTACATTATCGATGTACTCGCCAGTCGCTTTACCTGGGCGGATACCCGGGATCAAAGCGCCCGATTTTTTAAGATTGTCAGCGGTTTCCTGCGAATTGAACACCAAAGCGGTGTAGAAGAACGCAAAACCCATGATCATGGCACCGTACAGCAGCATATGCAGCGGCTGGTTTGGACCCAAAGCCTCGGCGACCGTTTGCAAGCCACGGTAACCAATACCGCGCCAGGTTTCGTCGGTGGCAAGCGCTGAACCACTGCTCATCCAGGTCGAAATGGTAGCTGGAAACAGAATCAGGCTGGAAGCGAAAATGGGCGGAATCACGCCGGACATGTTCAGCTTCAACGGCAGATGCGAGTTCTGATTCATGTAGGCTTGGCGGCCACCCTGACGGCGGGCATAGTTCACGGTGATGCGACGTTGGCCGCGCTCCATGAACACTACAAAGTAGATAACGGCCAGAACCAGTGCCGCAATGACGATCAACACGAATGGTTGCATGCTGCCATCACGAACCTGGCCCAACACACTAATCAATGCAGAAGGAAGACCAGCCACGATACCGGCGAAAATGATCAACGAAATACCGTTACCTATGCCACGCTCGGTGATTTGCTCACCCAGCCACATCAGGAACATGGTGCCGGCTGTCAAGCAAACGACTGCCGTGAATACGAAACCGAGGCCTGGCGCGTAAACAACGTTCGGCGATTGCTGAAGCTGCGAAGCAAGGAAGTACGCCTGAACAATCGCCAGAAACAGTGCGCCGTAACGCGAGTACTGGGTAAGCTTGCGACGACCGCTTTCACCTTCGTTTTTCATGGCTTTCCATGGGCCGTAAATCTGGCCCATGAGCTGCACGATGATCGAAGCCGAGATATACGGCACCACGTTCAAGGCAAACAAGCTGAAGCGGCTTAAAGCACCGCCGGAAAACATGTTGAACATGTCAACAATGGTGCCTTCCTGACTCTTCATCAGTCGCACTAACTCATCCGGGTTGATACCTGGCACCGGAATATGGCTACCGATACGGTAGACAATCAGGGCCAACAGTACGAACAACAAACGACTGCGAAGCTCGGTAAATTTACCGAGCCCGCCTAATGCACCTGCTGCAGAATTAGCTTGCGACAAAGTCTTACTCCGAGATGCTGCCGCCAGCAGCTTCAATAGCTGCCTTGGCGCCTGGGGTGAACATCACGCCTTTCAGTGCAAACTTCTTGGTGAGTTCGCCTTTCTTGACGATCTTGACTTGCTTGGCTTTCGCCGGCACCAAACCTGCTTCACGCAGTTTTGTGATATCGATTTCGCCCGCTTCCAGATTTTCCAGCTGATACAACAGCACTTCTGCAGTGTCATCTTTCAATTTCGAGCGGAAACCGACTTTCGGCATACGCTTGCGCAAAGGCATTTGACCGCCTTCGAAGCCAGCCTTGATCTTGCCCTTACCGGAACGTGCGAACGAACCCTTATGGCCACGACCGCAAGTTTTGCCCATGCCGGAACCGATACCGCGACCAACGCGAACGCTGTCTTTACGGGCGCCTTCGGCAGGCTTCAATGTATTTAAACGCATAATAATTCTCCTTGACTCGCTCAGTCTTCGACACGAACCAGGTAATGAACGGTGTTGATCAGGCCGCGCACTTGCGGGCTATCTTTCAATACGCGAACGTCGTTAATTTTATTCAGGCCAAGTGCCTTGACCGAAAGACGGTGGCGCGATTGGCTGCCACGCATGCCTTTAACTAAACGAACTTTGATGGTTTTATCAGACATGAGTAATTTCCTCTACTTTCTTGCCACGCTTGGCAGCAATAAATTTAGGCGATTGCATCGAACTCAAGCCCTTGATGGTAGCGCGCACCAAATTAATTGGATTGCGTGAACCAACAGCTTTGGCAAGAACGTTCTTCACGCCGACTGCTTCCATCACGGCGCGCATGGCACCGCCTGCGATGACACCGGTACCTTCGGAGGCTGGCTGCATGAATACACGCGCCGCGCCGTGGCCCGACTTAACGGCATGCCACAAAGTACCTTCGTTCAAATCGATGTTGACCATCGCTTTACGGGCATATTCCATCGATTTCTGGATGGCGACCGGCACTTCGCGTGCTTTGCCGTAACCGAAACCGATTTTGCCTGCGCCGTCACCGACCACCGTCAATGCGGTGAAGGTAAATTGACGACCACCTTTTACTGTCTTGGAAACGCGATTGACTGCGACCAATTTTTCGATAAAACCATCGTCGCTTTCACCGCGACCACGATCACGTTCATTGCTACTCATGATGTAATTTCCTAAATTTAATTTTGCGGCTTTGCCGCTTATAGTTATGGTTTAACAACATGCACCCGAATCCAGGGGATTCGGGTGCGGGACTAATTAGAACTGCAGACCAGCTTCACGGGCTGCATCGGCGAGTGCCTTGATTCGGCCATGGAAGCGGTAACCGGAACGATCGAAGGCAACTTTCACGATACCGGCGGCTTGTGCTTTTTCAGCTATCGCCTTGCCGACTTTGGCGGCTGCGTCCTTGTTCTTGAAGTTCTTCAAACCGTCTTTCACTTCGGCTTGCACGGTCGAAGCCGATGCCAAAACCTTGGCGCCGTCCGAGGTGAAAACCTGGGCGTAGATGTGTTGACCGGAACGCAGAACTGACAAACGAGCAACGCCCAAATCGCGGATGTGGCAGCGAGTTGTCTTGGCGCGACGAATGCGGGCAATTTTCTTTAACATGGTAATTTCCTTGAGTAAGCTGAAGGCCTTAATTAGGCTTTCTTGGCTTCCTTCATGATGATCTTCTCGCCGGAATAACGAATGCCCTTGCCTTTATATGGCTCAGGTTTACGGTAAGCACGGATCTTGGCGGCCACTTCACCGACACGCTGTTTATCAGCACCGGTAACGAGGATTTCAGTTTGGGTTGGCGTGGTGATGGTGATGCCTTCTGGGCATGCAAACACAACCGGATGCGAATAACCCAGGCTCAGATTCAGATCATTACCAGTCATGGAAGCGCGGTAACCCACGCCGACCAATTCAAGTTTACGAGTGAAACCGTCGGTAACACCGATGATCATGTTCGCAAGGATGGCGCGAACAGTACCGGCCATACCCATATCGTCGTCAGTCGCAGGTACCATCGTGATGATACCGTTGTCGTTCTTGATTTCGACATTGGCTGGCATGGTCAGATGCAGAGTGCCTTTGCTGCCTTTGACGCTCAGATTGCTGGCGGCAACGGAAACTTCAACACCTTTCGGCAAATTAATTGGCTTTTTGGCAACGCGTGACATGGGCGTTCTCCTTAAGCCACGAGGCAAATGACTTCGCCGCCCACACCCGCAGTGCGGGCCTGGCGATCGGTCATTAAACCTTTGGATGTGGAAATGATAGCAACGCCCAAGCCACCGAGAATTTTCGGCAGATCGTCTTTGCCACGATAGCTACGCAGGCCCGAACGTGATACGCGCTCGATGCGCTCGATCACAGGCTTGCCTTCGTAATATTTCAGCGCGATTTCGAGCGTGGCTTTTGCGCCTTCGCCGATCACGCGGAATTCGCCAACGTAACCCTCGTCCTTCAGGACGGTGGCGATGGCGAGTTTCATTTTCGAAGCAGGCATCGAAACCTGCGTTTTACCGACTGCAAGTGCGTTTTTGATACGCACCAACATGTCAGCGATTGGATCAGTCATGCTCATTGTTTCATTACCTTTTTATGTGCACCGATATCCGCCGGGTTCCCGCGAGCGGGAACCTAACGATTACCAACTGGCCTTGCGAAGGCCTGGGACGTCGCCACGCATGGTGGCTTCGCGTAACTTGTTGCGGCCCAAACCAAACTTCTGGTAGACGCCACGTGAGCGACCCGTCAGTGCGCAGCGATTACGTGTGCGGCACGGCGAGGAATCGCGGGGAAGCTTTTGCAACTTGGTAGCAGCTTCGATCTTGTCTTCGTAAGAAGCAGAAATGCTGCTGATAACCTTTTTCAGTTCTGCGCGCTTGGCGGCGTATTTCTTCGCCAGCTTGATGCGCTTCACATCACGGTTCACCATTGAGGTCTTAGCCATGGGTCAGGTCCTGTGTATCAGTTGCGGAACGGGAAACGGAAGGCTTCTAACAATGCCTTTGCTTCTTCGTTGGTTTTGGCGGTTGTGGTGATGGCGATATCCATACCACGCATTGCATCAACGGCATCGTAATCAATTTCAGGGAAAATGATTTGCTCTTTGATACCCATGTTGTAGTTGCCGCGACCGTCAAACGAACGGGCAGAAACACCACGGAAATCGCGAACGCGAGGCAGCGAGATGCTGACAAAACGGTCGAAGAATTCGTACATGCGGGCACGGCGCAAGGTTACTTTGCAGCCAATCGGCCAACCGTCACGAATCTTAAAGCTTGCAACCGAAACGCGGGCTTTGGTCGTGATTGGCTTTTGACCGGAAATCTTGGTCATGTCGGCCACGGCATTTTCAAGAATTTTCTTGTTGCCGACCGCTTCGCCCACACCCATGTTCAGGGTGATCTTGGTCAAACGCGGCACTTCCATCACGTTGGCGTAACCGAATTGCTTCATCAGCTTCGGCACAACTTCGTCTTTATAAAATTTTTCTAAGCGAGTAGTCATTGCATCATTCCTTAGGCGTCAATCGCCTCACCGCTCGAGCGGAACACGCGTACTTTGCGTCCATCCTCAAGCACTTTGAAACCAACGCGATCACCTTTGCCAGCGGCAGAGTTGAACAACATAACGTTGGATATATGGATAGGCGCTTCACGTTCAACGATACCGCCGGCTTGACCAGCTTGCGGGTTCGGTTTGGTGTGGCGCTTGATGATGTTGACGTTTTGCACGACGACTTTGTCGCCGGCTACACGTACCACTTCACCTTTCTTACCTTTGTCGGCACCTGCGATCACAATGATCTGGTCGCCTTTACGAATACGGTTCATATCAGTTCCTCAGCTCAAAGCACTTCAGGTGCCAGCGAGACGATCTTCATGAACTTCTCGGTACGCAGTTCGCGGGTTACTGGCCCGAAAATACGCGTGCCGATCGGCTCTTGTTTGTTGTTCAATAAAACGGCGGCATTGGTATCAAAGCGAATCAACGAGCCATCAGCACGGCGCACGCCCGAACGGGTACGTACAACCACGGCATCATAGACTTCGCCTTTCTTCACTTTGCCACGAGGGATGGCAGCTTTTACCGAGACTTTGATTACGTCACCGATATGGGCATAACGACGTTTTGAACCGCCGAGTACCTTGATGCACATCACTTCTTTCGCACCGGAATTGTCGGCAGCGAGCAAATAACTTTGGGTCTGGATCATGATCGGTCTCCTAGGTTATTGGGCTGCACGGGTGATGACTTCCACCACACGCCAGTTCTTGGTTTTCGAAAGCGGACGGCATTCGCTAATGCGAACAACATCACCTTCGTTACAGACGTTATCTTCGTCGTGCGCATGCAGCTTGGTCGAACGACGCATGTACTTACCGTACAACGCGTGCTTGACCTGGCGCTCGACAAGAATCGTCACCGTTTTGTTCATTTTATTGCTAACGACGCGGCCTTCGACCGTGCGCAGCGTTTTGGCAGTTTCGCTCATAGCTCGCCCTTACTTCTTTGCAGTCAGCAGCATGTTGCAGCGAGCAATTTCGCGGCGCACACGGCGGATATCGTGAGTCTTGGTCATTTGACCCGTGGCTTTCTGCATGCGGAGCGAGAATTGCTCTTTTTGCAGGTCCAGCAGGTGGGCTTTTAAATCAGCCTCAGACTTCGAAATTAATTCTTTAAGTTCCATTAGCGCACCGTCCGGACTACAAAGGTAGTCTTCACAGAAAGTTTGGCAGCAGCGAGGCGGAAAGCTTCACGTGCTGTTTCTTCGGAAATGCCTTCCACTTCATACAAGACTCGACCTGGTTGAATAGGTGCGACCCAGTATTCGACGTTACCCTTACCGCTACCCATACGAACTTCGATAGGTTTTTTGGAAACAGGTTTGTCAGGGAAAATGCGAATCCACAATTTACCGCCACGCTTCACGTAACGAGTTACGGTACGACGTGCGGCTTCGATTTGACGCGCGGTCAGCATGCCGTGTTCCGTGGCTTTGAGGCCGAACTCGCCGAAGCTGACAGCTGCACCGCTCCAGCTCAGGCCGTCATTGCGACCCTTGAACTGTTTGCGATATTTGGTACGTTTTGGCTGCAACATGGTTAATTACCTCGCGTCACGATCGCGGGCAGGACGGGCAGGACGCGATTCAGTGCGCTCTTCCACTTTTTCCTGGCCAACTTGACTGAAATCAAAGATTTCGCCTTTGTAGATCCACACCTTGACACCGATGATGCCGTAGGTGGTCAATGCTTCGGCGGTACCGTAGTCGATATCGGCACGCAGGGTGTGAAGTGGAACGCGACCTTCGCGATACCATTCCGAACGTGCAATTTCTGCACCATTCAAACGGCCACCCACATTCACCTTGATGCCCAATGCGCCTAAACGCATTGCGTTACCGACCGAACGCTTCATTGCGCGGCGGAACATGATGCGGCGTTCCAATTGCTGAGCGATAGACTCGGCAACCAGTTGTGCATCAAGTTCAGGCTTGCGAACTTCAGCGACGTTGATGTGCGCAGGAACGCCCATCAATTTCGATACATCAGCTTTCAGCTTTTCGATGTCTTCACCGCGTTTGCCGATCACGACGCCTGGACGGGCGGAGTGAATGGTGACGCGTGCAGTCTTGTTCGGACGCTCGATCAAAATTTTGGAGATGCCAGCTTGCGCGAGTTTCTTGCGGAGCATTTCGCGGACTTTAAGGTCGGCGACGAGATACTCACTGAAGTCACGCTTATTGGCGAACCACTTGGAATTCCAGTCTTTGGAGATACCAAGACGAATACCGGTTGGATGAACTTTATGACCCATCGTTCTTAACCTTTCTTGCCGGAGCCAACAACCACGGAAATGTGGCTGGTGCGCTTGAAGATTTGGGTTCCGCGGCCTTTGGCGCGGGCCATGAAACGTTTCAGGATCGGACCTTCGTCGACCATGATGCTTGCAACTTTCAGATCATCAACATCGGCGCCATTGTTGTTTTCAGCATTGGCGACGGCGGAGTAAACCACCTTGTAGATGATATGAGCAGCTTTCTTGTCGCTGAATTTCAGCAGATCAAGCGCTTTAGCCACCGGCATGCCACGGACCTGGTCAGCGACCAAACGGGCTTTCTGCGGCGAAATGCGTGTAGAGCGGAGAATAGCTTGCATGAGTCAGTCCTTATTTCCCGCCCGACTTCTTGTCGCCGCCGTGACCTTTGAAGGTACGTGTGACGGCAAATTCGCCGAGTTTGTGACCCACCATGTTTTCGTTCACGAGAACGGGCACATGGACCTTACCGTTATGGACTGCAATGGTGAAACCCACCATCTCAGGCAGAATCATTGAACGGCGCGACCAAGTTTTGATCGGCTTCTTGCTGGAACCCTGCGCTTCCACCTTCTTGATGAGATGGTGGTCAACGAAAGGACCTTTCTTAAGTGAACGTGCCATAGCCTATCAACCCCTGCGATCGCGCACGATGAATTTCTGAGTGCGCTTGTTATGGCGCGTCTTGTAACCTTTGGCCGGTGTACCCCACGGAGAAACCGGGTGAGGATTACCTTGGCCGGCACGCGCTTCACCACCACCGTGTGGATGGTCCACAGGGTTCATGGCTGCACCGCGAACGGTTGGTTTGATACCGCGCCAGCGTTTTGCACCAGCTTTGCCCAATTTTTCCAGGCTGTGCTCGACGTTGCCTACTTCACCGATGGTGGCGTAGCAATCGACTGGCACTTTGCGCATTTCGCCGGAGCGTAAACGCAAGGTTGCATAACCACCTTCGCGAGTAACCAATTGAGCACCAGCACCAGCGGCGCGGGCTAATTGGGCACCTTTGCCAGGTTTCATTTCGATGCAATGCACCGTTGAACCGAGTGGCATGTTGCGAAGCGGCAATGCATTACCGGCCTTGATCGGCGCATCTTTACCAGCGATCAGTTGATCACCGGCCTGGAGGCCTTTCGGGGCAATGATGTAGCGACGCTCACCGTCGGCATAGCACAGAAGTGCGATATGGCCGGTACGGTTTGGATCGTATTCAATGCGCTCAACGCGGGCTGGAATGCCCTCTTTGTCGCGTTTGAAATCGATCAAGCGGTACGCTTGCTTGTGGCCACCACCGATATGACGGGTAGTGATACGGCCGTTGTTATTACGACCACCGGTTTTGCTTTTCTTTTCGACCAACGCTGCGAGTGGGCCGCCTTTATGCAGACCAGCCGTCGAGACGCGCACCATTGTGCGGCGTCCAGGCGATGTCGGTTTAAATGTCATTAATGCCATGGGTACCTACCTCAAGCCTTGGACATCACGTCGATTGTTTGGCCAGGAGCCAAGCAAACGTACGCTTTACGCCAGTTACCACGGCGGCCAGCACGGTTTTTGAAAGACTTACTCTTGCCTTTCACATTGACCACATTGACTGCTTCGACTTTGACATTGAACAGCGACTCAACGGCAGATTTGACTTCAGCCTTGGTTGCGGTCGTTGCCACTTCGAAAACGAACTGGTTATTTTCTTGGATGCGCGATGTCTTTTCAGACACCAACGGCGCCAACAATACAGAGAGATCTCTCGCGGTCGTGTTACTCATGCCAACCACTCCTCTACTTGCTTGATGGCATCGGCAGTGATGACAACGTGGTCAGCGCCAACGAGGCTCGCTGGATCCAGACCTTGCACATCACGGATTTGCACATATGGGATGTTGCGAGCGGCCAGATATAAAGCTTCCGAACCTTCTTCCGTCACGATCAGCGGGCGTTTTACCGCACCCATTTCATTGAGCTTGCTGATCAGCAACTTGGTTTTTGGCTGATCGACTTCAAACGACTCGACCACTTTCAGGCGGTCTTGACGATTGAGTTCGGACAAAATGGCGCACATTGCTGCGCGATACATTTTGCGATTTACCTTTTGCTCGAAACTGCGTGGTTTTGCAGCGAAGGTCACACCGCCACCGATAAAGATCGGAGCGCGATAGTCACCATGGCGTGCACCGCCACCTTTTTGTTTCTTGAATTTCTTCGTCGTGCCTCTGACTTCCGAACGGGTCAGCTGAGCTTTGGTACCGGCGCGGCCTGCGTTGCGATAAGCAACAACCACTTGGTGAACCAAATCTTCGCTAAACTCACGACCGAAAACTGCATCGGAAACCGACAGTGTCTTGGTACTACCTACTACGGCGAGTTCCATGTCTTATCCTCAACCTTTGCTCGTCGGCCAGACGATAACGTCGCCGCCTGGAGCGCCCGGTACTGCACCGCGAATCGCGATGAGACCACGTTCAGCATCAACCTTCACCACTTGCAAACGCTGCGTGGTTTGATTCACTGCACCCATGTGACCCGACATTTTCTTGCCTGGAAACACGCGACCCGGGGTTTGGCGTTGACCAATCGAACCCGGCGAACGATGCGACAAGGAGTTACCGTGCGTCGCGTCGCCCATTTTGAAGTTGTAGCGCTTGATGGTGCCCTGGAAGCCTTTACCTTTGGTAACGCCCTGCACATCCACCAACTGACCTTCCGAGAAGATATCTGCCTTGATTTCGCCGCCGACTTCATAACCAGCCAAGTCTTTAGCGTCACAACGCAGTTCCCAGAGGCCGCGGCCTGCTTCCACTTTGGCTTTCGCATAGTGACCGGCAACTGGCTTGGTCAGAAGCGCAGCGCGCTTGGTACCAGCAGTGACCTGAATCGCGGAATAGCCGTCGGTTTCAGCGGTTTTGATTTGAGTAATGCGGTTAGCACCGGCTTCGATCAGCGTGACCGGGACGGAACGACCGTCTTCGGTGAATACGCGGGTCATACCAGCCTTGCGGCCAACCATTCCCAATTTATAGATAGCTGTCATGTCCGGTACCTCAGGTCAATTTGATCTGGACATCAACGCCGGCTGCCAACTCAAGTTTCATGAGGGCATCGACGGTTTTGTCATTAGGTTGGACGATGTCCAACACGCGCTTGTGCGTGCGGGTTTCGTACTGGTCGCGAGCGTCTTTATCGACGTGCGGAGATACAAGAATTGTGTAGCGTTCGATCTTGGTTGGCAGCGGAATCGGACCGCGCACTTGGGCGCCGGTACGCTTTGCTGTCTCAACGATCTCGCTGGCTGAACGATCTATCAAACGATGATCGTACGCTTTCAGCCGAATTCGGATTTTTTGATCCGCCATGGCGAACATCCTGTGTGACGTTAAAGAGCGACGGAATTTGAAGCAGTTGTCCAAATTCCCGTGGAAAAAAACAGCGGACTGAACGAGGTCGATCCACTGAGCTAAAAAGTATAGCGTGTGTTAAGCCTTCCTGTCAAACGAATTTCGAGGAATTTTTAACGACAACTGGTTTATTTCCATAAAAATATGGCTTTAGCCAGGGCACCTGATGTGCCTTCATCCATGAACCGAACACGAATCACGTCCTGTGATTCATTTCGTATGTAGGCCACCCGGGACTTATAAGCCCGGGCGGCTTGGTACTAAATCTTACTTGATGATCTTGGCTACCACGCCGGCGCCGACGGTACGGCCACCTTCACGAATAGCAAAACGCAGACCTTCGTCCATCGCGACCGGAGCAATCAAGCTCACGACCATCTTCACGTTGTC
>JAKFDD010000004.1:0-199700 GCA_036676335.1 Arenimonas sp.
TTTTTTTATGCGGTTGCCGCGTAGCGGCGACCCGCAACAGGTCATCGCCAGGGTTTTATTTAAAGACAAACCCCAGATCGAAAGGTCTGGGGTTTTGTTTTGCGCGTCATATACCTTCGACCGAATGACTGGCATTATTAAAGCCGCTCACCTAACATCAAAACATGATATCGGTGCGCATCTGCTTGTTCTTTTTGATATTCGGATCATGGATGTGGGCAAGCTCCATCTTCGCGCCGTGGGTCACGAGCACTGATCCGAAACTGTGGCTATATGACATCTTGTTTTATGCGCGCTTCATACTTCTGTTCTGGGGTGTGCTTGAGTTGTTGTACGCATGGCAGCAGCTCAGGAATAAGTCGGTCCTGAGGAAGCCTGCTATCGCTAGTACTGCAGTGGTCGGAATAGCGGCATTGATCGTATCCGCCTATGTTTATTTGATGCATACGGGCAATGGTTTTCGTATCAGGGTCGATATGAGTGTCGGAAAATTGCGAGCATTGCAAAAGCCGGATTTTGCAGACAGACGGCAGCGCGCAGGCTGGTTTCTCATAGACACGCAACGCCGGCCTTGTGACGATCAATCGTGGCTCTGGTTAGGGCAGCCGCATGGCGGCGGCACAGGCACTAATTTGGCTCTGGTCTATAGCAAGAATGCAGTGCCGAAAACACCGATCATCGAGGCGTTCCGATTTTGGCGTGTTTCAGATCATTGGTGGCTCGCCTACCAAAACCCGCAATCCTATAACGCGCATATCAATGATGTGGCCGTTTGTATTGAAGGCAAGATTGTTGAAACACATGATCAGGGCATGGAGTTTATTAATGCTCCTGCCGCGAATTGATACGACAGGTTCGAATACGCCGGCAATACACGCAGGCTTCACGCGAGCCACGCTGCAGCATGTGAAACTTTCATTAGACCGCAGCAATGGTTTCGGCAGTGACATTTAGCAGAAGTGTTGAGGCCACCCTCCTGTCACGATAGAGGTAGAAGAATGCAGAATCATTTTCGCATGCCACAAACCAGAACCTTGCAATCGATTGTTTGCATCGCGATGTCGCTAATGTTGACGGCCTGTATTCCCGGCGGCCGGGCGCAAACAAAAATTCCGTCTGAGAAAATGCAGGCGACAAGGCCGGGCACAAACAAGATTCTGATCGTGGTGTTGCCAGGGCGAGGCGATGATATAGCAAATTTAAAATCGGGCGGTATCGCACAATCTATTCAAAGCGTAATGCCTGAAGCCGATATCTTATTGACCGGTGTGACTTTCGCTTATTACATGGAAGGGCGGATGCCCAAGCGCTTGCGACAGGAAATATTGTTGCCAGCCCGCGAACATGGCTATCGCGAGATCTGGTTGGTCGGTGCATCCATGGGAGGCATGGGAGCATTATTGTATGACAGTGAATATCCGGGTGACGCTAATGGGTTGGTGCTGTTGGCGCCCTATCTCGGCAGCGGGAAAATTTTGGAGCAAATCAACAACGCCGGTGGCTTGCAGGCCTGGGATGCGGGTCCTATGCCATCGCTAATCGATGACAAGAATTTTGAGCGCGAGTTATGGCGTTATTTGAAAACCTGGCAAAATGAAAACAAGCCGAGAAGTCGCGGTGTCTGGCTGGCCTATGGCGACGATGACCGACTAAGTGCAACGATGCCGTCCCTGCAGAAACTGCTTGCATCGGAACATGTGTTTGTTCGCGATGGCGGCCACGCCTGGGTTGTCTGGACGCCTGCGGTAAAAGAAATATTTGCCGCGATTAAAAAAGAACGGGAACGCAAATAACCGAACCTAATTGGCATCAATAAAAAAGCCCGCATTGCGGGCTTTTTTATTGATGGTGTGCGCGATCAGAATTCCAATCGGAAACCTAAAGCTAGATTGTCCTGGCTCACGCCCTCGCGTCCGAGGGTTTTTTCGTAGTACAGGAAGCCGGAGCGGCCTTTGCTCATGATTGCTGAAAGACCCAGGCCGATACGGAAAAAATCGGAATCGTAGGGTTCATCGGTCAGGATGATTTCAGTGCCGGTCGGATCGTTGACGAAACGTGCCGTCACTGCACCTGGATCGCTGTTGAACTCGTGCTCCCATTCAAGCTGGAAGTGGGGAGTTAACACGCCCCAGTTGGTGCTGATTGCTCGGGTAAATTTACCGCCCAAGATGCTGGCGAGAGAATCCAGGCTGCGTTCTTCCACGATTAACGCAAGTCCTGCGCCTGGTCCAGAATCAATCAGGGTTTCTTCAATCCGGTCGAAATTCAAACGGGTATACAGCACGCGGCCATAAGGTCCGATGCTCCAGCCGCCTTTTTGGAAATCGCGGCCAAAAGTAGCGCCGACGCTAAACAAATCACCGCCAGAATCCGAACGCGCAGTTTGATCAACCGTCGTAAAGCCGCCTATGCCGTCGGGAATCGTGTAAGAGATTTGTCTGACCAAATCGTAATTGTTTTTGCCAAAAGTAATAACGGCATCGGTATACCAGCTATTGCTCTTGAAATAGGTGCCGTATGCCGACAAGGTATAACCCGAGGCATCGACGCCACCCTGACCGGGAGCCAGATCGGTATCTTGATTGGTATATCCGATTGCGGCGCCAAAAATGAATTTATCGTCTTTTCGATAATCGACACCCAGCGTCAGGCCATGTATGTCGAAATCGAAGCTAGGCGTTACGCCTGCGCTTTCGGAGTCGCCGGTGCCGATCGTGCCGCTGGCGAAAAAGCCCCAGCGTTGGAAATCACCGCCGACTTCATTACTCTTGGTGTCTTCGCTCAGGCCATTGATCAGGCTACCAAGCGAGATAGTGCCGTTCGAACCACGCAGTGCCAGGCCATCGAAGCTGGAACCCTGCGTGCCGCTGCGAAGTGCCGCAATGCGTGCATTTATGTTTTCGAACTGTCGCGATGCAGTCAGCATCGAAGCACGTGCCTGCGCAGCCTGGGTATCGGGTAGCAACTCATCCAATGCCTTGATGACGTCATCGACATTGCTGGCGACATTGTCGGCAAGTTCCTGGCAGCGGTCGATGAAATCCTGTTGCTCGGGTGTCGGGCTTGGCAAGGTGTTCAAGTTGGTGCAAATGGAATCGAGCGCACCCGCCAGTCGTTGCTGATTTGGTTTCAGTCCTGGAATGCCAGCCAAGGTAACGCCGTTGGCAGTAAAGGTTACGAATACGGCCGGGTCGTCTTGCCTGGTCGCCGTAATTGTCACTACACCGGGCGTATTACTTACGGTAACCGTATTGGATGCAAGACCGCCACCAGCCGTGACATTGCTTGGCGTTCCTAACGTTGAACCCGGAGTGATCGTCCAGTTAATCGTCACGCCATTGGTGCCGATGCCATTATTTTTTGCATCGACGACTAATGGATTAGCCAAGGGTGAGCCCGGCGTTGCGTTCTGGCCATTGCCGGAAACAATTACCAAGGTTCGCGTCAGGGTCGACGTGATATTGAAAGTAGCAACGGCGGTGCCATCGTCTGCCCGCGTGGCGGTAATCACGATCGGCCCGGGCGTTGGTCCGAGATTGACGTTCATACTGGCCAGGCCGGTACCGGCCGCAGTCACACTGGTGGGTGCAGTAACTGTGGCATCGCCGGAGGTGACTAACCAATTAATCGTAATGCCGCCCGCGTTGACGCCATTGTCCTGTGCTAACACGACTAAAGGCGCTGGTAGTGGGGCGCTGGTCGGTGCGCTCTGGCCGTTGCCGGAAGACACGACCAAGGTTCGAACGATAGCAGTGACCGTGATCGTGAACGCTTCGGTCGAATCGCTAGACCAGGTATCTCCAGTGGATGCCGTCACCGTATAAACACCGGGCACGGTCGCGGTAAAAGTAGCTTGGGTGTGGCCGACACCATCGGTGTTGGTTGCGCCACTTAGCGATCCATCGCCACCGGCGGGGCTGGCCGTGATAGCCCAGGTGACCGGGTAGCCGGGATTCACGACGGTATTGGTACTGCCATAACGGGCAATGGTCGTTGTATTTCCACCCGCAGTAATGCCGACCGCGTTGGCAGAAACTGCCGTCATGGCTACGGCCTCGACGGTGACATTAAAATTGACGGAATTGCCTGGACAGCCGGGCACGATTACCGATACCGGACACACGGTGGTGGCCGTCACCGTGAAGGCGCTTGCGGTGAATACCGTATTGGTGACACTGGCATTACCGCCGGCATCATTGGTCGGTGTACCAAAAGACGGACCGCTCGGATTTTTGAAAAAATCAGTTTGATAGCCAAAGCCAGGGCTGCCGTTGACAGTCAAATTGGTACCAAGCGTAAACGGAGTCGATTGGTTGGTGATGATGTTAGTGGACGTTGTCGGTGACAGGACAAAAACATTGGTTGTATTCAGGGTGAATTGAACAGATGGCGTGCCGCCAAAGCAGGTAGAGCAATTCACTTGTATCACTGCAGTGCCGCCGCCAGTAGGACCTGCGGTGACACTGAAGCTGTGCAGATCGCCAGTGGGGGTAAAGGTGGCGCCCGTGATGGTCGCCGGCAAAACTACGCCGCCAGTCGTGTCGCTGATGGTGGAAAAAGTCAGATTGGCCGGAGCACATGGGCCGCCACCAGTGTCTTGCAAAAGCACTGCAAACGTTTGTGGTGCAGAAGGCGCAACGGTTGCCGATGATGGAGGGCTGATAAATATTTCACAGCCTGAAATGGCGAATGCTTGTGGCACCCAGGCTGTCAACAATAAAAAAGCTGTCAGGACAAATCGCTTCACAAGTGCTGAGCGAGAACGCAGATAAGTGTTCCGGTCGCGCGAATTCGATGAATCCATAAATATCCCCTAACCAAATTTCATGTCGTTATAAACAGATTGAACGTAACTCTATACCCGATGTGGCCAGCAGCAAACCTGGTATCAGCGTTCAGCTAGCGGGCCTAGCCCCTAATCCGCATACTACGTCAAATGAAGACGCAGCCAAACAAAAAGCCCACAACTTCAATTCATAGTGACGTCATTGACGAATCGATTCAGACTTCTTGGCCCAGCCTGACCGGAATGCGCGGGTTGGCAGCATTATGGGTCTTGCTGCTTCACACCTATTTGATTGCCGCCAAGCCACCGGAGCTTTGGCCGCCGCTGGCCTGGCTGATGAATATGGGCGGGACCGGCGTCGATATTTTCTTCACCTTGTCGGCATTTCTGCTTAGCCTGCCATTCGCCGAGAGTTTGCGAAGCGATCTACCGCGGCCTGATTTAGGTTTGTATGCCAAGCGACGGTTTTTAAGAATTTTTCCGGCTTATTATTTTCAGATACTGGTGATATTCGTGTTGCTCGTATTCGGTATCGGTACCGCAGCGCCATGGAGTTCGCCGACGCCGTCCGGCTTGTTGGCGCATGCAGTGCTTTGGATTAATGCCTGGCCGCTAGTGCCGGCTTATGTGCCGCCTTGGTGGACCTTGCCGGTCGAGTTCGGCTTTTATCTATTGTTGCCCTGGTTGGCGAAATGTCTGACTGACAGGCGCTGGTATTGGTTGTTGCTGGGCATTGCGCTCAGTTTGCTGTATCGCTATGTGTTGCTTGGTCTTGGCTTGACCAGAGCCGAAGAAGTGTATTGGGCGGACCATTTGCCCGGCCGGCTATTCCAGTTTTTGATCGGTATGCTGGCGGCCTATTTTTTTGTGCGTTTGCGCTACCGAAAAAAAATGCCAAACCAGCTTTCGAGAAATCTGCTGATTGTGTTCTCGACGATTATTTTGTTTTCGTTGCCGGCGCTCGGATGGCTGCAAGGCAATGACACTTATCTGGGTGCGCCAACCCGACATCCAATATTGGCTTTTTGGCATGTATATGCGGCGATATGTGTTGCGTTGATTTTGGTTGCGATCAGTTCAGGGCGAAATTTTGCCGATATCTTTTTGCAGTCGCTGCCATTGCAGTGGCTGGGGCGTATCAGTTACGGCGTCTATCTTTGGCATTATCCGGTGCTGTTGATGCTGCGCGAAAACATGGGTGGCATGCAGGCAGCGAGGGATGACTTTGCAAGCTTCTTCATCTCCGGCTTGCTGATTTCGATTACTCTGGCATTTCTATCCTGGCATTGGCTGGAAGCGCCGATTCTAAAGCGCGTTGGCTCACGTGCTGCCGGATGATGCTTGCAGTCGTGCATCCAGTCGTTTCAGAAAAAACACGAATGAGGCGCTAATCGATTTTCCAAGCTTTCGTTCAATCCATTTCCCGACAAGGGGTACGGAAAAACGAAAGCGTGTCGTCCATTCAAGCTGGGTTTTTCCGCCCACAGAATGCAGCTCAAGTCGGCCGTGCTCGTGATGAAACGGCAGCTTGATATTGAAAGGCCCGCGTAACGCAAGTATTCGGTATTCGTACGCGTGCGGCGGATCGAAAGCATTGATCGTTTCTTGGAAAAGAATATTACCCTTGCGCACTTCGCGCATTGCGCCGAGGCCGTTGGGATCGACGTCACCGCTGCGAACCATGCGGCATTGAATATTCGAAGTGCTCAGGAATTCGACATGATGACTGATGCCGGCAAAAACCCTTTCAATGTCGAAATTGAAATCGTGTGTCACGCAAACTTCATGCATGGGATTATTTTCCGGCCACGAAAATCATCACAACACAGGCCATGGCAGCCAGCCAGATCAGGCTGCGCAAGGTCGCCTTGTTTGCCATATACAAAGCGCCGTACAAGAGTCGCAAGCCGATAAAGCTCAAGGCCAGCATGTCGATATGCGGCTGATCGGCTCCGTACATTTGCGCCACGATCACCGCCACGGCAAACAGTGGAAAGGCTTCGAAGCTGTTCAGGTGGGCTGCGTGAGCCCGTTGTGCGACACCTTCGAGCTTGCTTTGCCAAATCCGGACATTCCAGTTGTTGTATCGCGGTCCGCTGAACTTGGCCACGGCGGTCCAGAGATATGGCATCAGGCCGGCGGCCAAAACGCAGTAAAGAGCGGTCGTCATACTCGGGTTTTCCATGTGATGAAGGCCGCAGTATGCCTAATTTCTAGAGCCCCGGCTCTTAAAACAAAGTCATAAACGGGTTGTCGGTGGGCGGGGCTGACTGCTATAATTTTGGACTAAGTTGGGAATTGCTGTGGCCTTGGGCTGCCGAGGTGTCTGCCATGCAAAAACATCTTGCCGAAGGCCGCTTGCTGGCCTTGCGGGTAGCGAAATGGCAGGTCTTGTTGGGCGTTACGGCAATGCTGATTGCTTGGGTCTTGTATGGCCAGGCTGCAGGTCTTGGGCTGATGGCAGGGGTGCTGTCGATATTGCTGGGAAATTTGGCAATGGCGCAGCTGTCGCTGGGCGGTGGTGTTCAATCTGCCGGCCGAGTGTATTCCCGCCTCTGGCTGGGTCTGTGTTTGAAATGGTTAATCGTGGGGTTGGTCCTGATTCTGTCTTTTCGCTTGAAGGCGCTTGCGCCGCTGGCGATTGCGATTGGAGTGGTGCTGGCCCTGATAGTGTTTCCACTAGTGGCAATGTCTGGCGGTAAGGTGAAGCGTGAGCACTGAAGCTAAAAGCGGCGGTACAACTGAATATATCCAACACCATTTGCATCATTGGCAATGGCAGATTGGTGATAGCAAGTTCATGACAATCAATGTTGACAGCGTGATTTTCCTGCTGTTGATGTGCGGTATTTTTCTCGGTTTCTTCTTATACGTTTCGCGCCGCGCTACCGCGGGCGTTCCGGGCAAGCTGCAATGCGCCATCGAAATGGTGGTGACCGGCATTGACGGACTGGTTCGCGAAACCTTCCACGGCCAAAGCAAGTTCATTGCGCCGCTGGCCGTGACCATTTTCGGTCTCGTCTTCCTGATGAACTTCATGGACATGGTGCCAGTCGATTTGCTGCCTTGGCTCTGGGCCAAGGGTTTCGAGGCTTCGGGTCATGATGCTTCGCACGCCTATCTGCGCGTAGTGCCGACTGCCGACATGAACACCACGCTTGGCATGTCGATTGGCGTGTTCTTGCTGATCCATTATTTTGGTATCTCGCACAAAGGCATCGGCCTGTTCACGAAAGAAATTTTCACCGCGCCTTTCCATGCGCACAGCACGATCGGCATGATTCTGCTGGCGCCTGCGAACTTCCTGCTGCGCATGATCGAAGAGCTGGTACGTCCGGTTTCCTTGAGTCTGCGACTTTTCGGCAACATGTATGCCGGCGAATTGATCTTCATCCTGATTGCCGTCATGACCCTGGGTTCAACCATGTCGGAAGGCATGACCTATGCGATGGCGCCGATGCAGTTCCTCGCAAGCTTTGTCTGGACTGGCTTCCACATTCTGGTGATTACGCTGCAAGCCTTCATCTTCATGATGCTGACGGTGGTGTATCTGAGCATGGCGTCTGAAAAGCACTGATTATTTTCAAGTTTTAGTTTCACCTTTTGATTCATTATTTTTAACTTAACTTTGCAACACAACGGAGAGCAACATGGAAAACATCAATCTTATCGCTGACGTAATGGGCATGACCGTTATCGCAGCCGCCCTGTTGATTGGCTTGGGCGCACTCGGCACCGCGATCGGCTTCGCCATCCTCGGTGGTAAATTCCTGGAAGGCGCAGCCCGTCAACCAGAACTGACCCCAATGCTGCAAACCAAATTGTTCATCGTCGCCGGCTTGCTCGATGCGATCCCGATGATCGGCGTTGCGATTGCCCTGTTGCTGATCTTCGCAAACCCGTTCCTCACTGCGCTCCAAAGCGCTGCCTAATTTTTTAGGTCGTGTATGCGTAAGCCGACGGCATTGTGCCGTCGGCCAACAGGAGTAGGTTATGGATCCCAATATCACACTGATTATCCAATGCGCCGCGTTTTTCTCGGTGGCTTGGTTGGTGATGAAATTCGGTTGGCCGCACATCATGGCGGCTATTGAAGAGCGTCAAGCCAAAATTGCCGAAGGACTGGCCGCTGCGGATCGCAGCAAGTCGGAACTCGCGCAAGCCGAAGAACGCGTCAATGAACAATTGCGTGAAGCCCGTGGTAAAGCCGCGGAAATCATTGCTCAGGCCGAAGCTCGCGGAAATCAAATCATCGATGCCGCCAAGCAGGAAGCCATTGTTGAAGGCAATCGTCAGAAAGCGGCTGCTCAAGCCGATATTCTGGCAGCGACCACGAAAGCTCGTGAAGACCTGCGCAAGCAAGTGTCGGCGCTGGCCGTGAAAGGCGCTGAAAAATTGATCAAGCGTGAAATCGACATCAATGCCCACAAGGCATTGCTGGACGAACTCGCTGCTGAAATCTGAGCCAGATCATGAGCGAAGCCCTTACTCTTGCCCGCCCTTATGCTCGTGCAGCTTTTGCGATTGCACGCGAACAAAGCCGTCTCGCACCCTGGTCGCAGGCACTTGGATTTACGGCGCTCGCCGCCGCACTTCCAACCGTCAAAAACGCGCTGACCGATCCGCGCGTTGGTGCTGCAATCGTCAAAGAATTGTTGAGCCCGCCCGGTGATGCCGACGCGAGCTATCAGCAATTTTTGACTGTGCTGGCCGACAATCGTCGCCTGACACTGCTGCCGGAAATTGCCGCCTTGTTCGATGAATTGAAAGCGGATGCCGAACGCGTGGTGAAAGCCAGCGTGACCTCGGCGAAAACGCTGGATGCTGCCGAGCTGAGCCAATTGCGTAACGCGCTGAAAAAGCGTTTCGACCGCGAAGTGGAAATCACCGCGCATGTCGATGAAAGCTTGATTGGCGGCGTGGTAATCAATACCGGCGACGTCGTGATCGATGGCTCGATTAAAACCAAACTGGCTCGCTTGCACGCGAGCTTAACGAACTAAACTTTTGAAACAACCGGGTCACACCGGCTGAGGACTCACCCATGCAAACGCTCAATCCGTCCGAAATCAGCGAACTGATCAAGACCCGCATCGAAAAGGTCAAACTGGCCGCCGAAGCGCGTAATGAAGGCACTGTTACCTCCGTCTCCGACGGTATCGTGCGTATCCACGGCCTGGCCGATGTGATGCAAGGCGAAATGATTGAATTGCCGAACAACACCTACGCACTGGCTCTGAACCTCGAGCGCGATTCGGTCGGTTCGGTTGTGCTGGGTGATTACAAAAACATCCGCGAAGGCGACGTGGCAAAAACCACCGGCCGCATCCTGGAAGTTCCTACCGGTCCGGAATTGCTCGGTCGCGTATTGAACGCACTCGGCGAGCCAATTGACGGCAAGGGTCCATTGAACGCAACTTCTTCCGCACCAGTAGAAAAAGTTGCACCAGGCGTGATCTGGCGTAAGTCGGTGTCGCAACCCGTGCAAACCGGTTACAAGTCGGTCGATGCGATGATTCCAGTTGGTCGCGGTCAACGCGAACTGATCATCGGCGATCGTCAGACCGGTAAAACCGCAATGGCGATCGACGCCATCATCAATCAGAAAGGTACCGGCGTTAAATGCGTGTACGTTGCGATCGGCCAGAAAGCCTCGACCGTTGCCAACGTGGTTCGCAAACTGGAAGCCAACGGCGCGCTGGCTCATACCATCGTCGTTGCCGCTACCGCTTCCGAATCGCCTGCGATGCAATACATCAGCGCCTACGCTGGTTGCACGATGGGTGAATACTTCCGCGACATCGGCGAAGACGCATTGATCGTTTATGACGATCTGTCGAAGCAAGCCGTGGCTTACCGTCAAATCTCGCTGTTGCTGCGCCGTCCACCAGGTCGCGAAGCGTATCCAGGCGACGTGTTCTATTTGCACTCACGCTTGCTCGAACGCGCAGCCCGCGTCAACGAAGAATACGTGGAAAAATTCACCAACGGTGCCGTCAAAGGCAAGACCGGTTCGCTGACCGCATTGCCGATCATCGAAACGCAAGCCGGTGACGTTTCCGCATTCGTTCCGACCAACGTGATTTCGATTACCGACGGTCAGATCTTCCTGGAAACCGATCTGTTCAACGCCGGTATCCGTCCTGCGGTCAACGCCGGTATTTCGGTGTCCCGCGTCGGTGGTGCAGCGCAAACCAACATCATGAAAAAACTGTCGGGCGGTATTCGTATCTCGCTCGCGCAGTACCGTGAATTGGCGGCGTTCGCGCAGTTCGCTTCCGATCTCGACGAAGCTACCCGCAAGCAATTGGAACGCGGTCAGCGCGTGACCGAATTGATGAAACAAAAACAGTACGCACCGATGTCGATCGCACAAATGGGTCTTTCCATTTATGCCGTCAACGAAGGCGAAATGGACGATGTGCCGTTGAACAAGATCCAGGCTTTCGAAGCCGGCTTGCATTCGCACATGACCAATAGCTACGGCGCGCTGGAAAAGAAAATCGTCGAAACCGGTGCCTGGGACAAGGAAATCGAAGCTGAATTCAAGAAGATCATTTCGGAATTCAAGACCACCGGTACTTGGTAAAAACATAGGGTGCGCTTCCGGCGCACCTTGTATAGATTGAGTTTTCACAAGGTGCGTTTGAAACGCACCCTATACGAGAAAATTTATGGCAGGCGGCAGAGAAATTAAAACCAAGATCAAGAGCGTGCAGAACACCCGCAAGGTGACGCGCGCGCTCGAAATGGTCTCGGCTTCGAAAATTCGTAAAGCCCAGGAACGCATGAAGGCATCGCGTCCTTATGCGCGCTTGATGACGCAGATGATCGGCCATATCGCGAAAGCCAATTCGGAATACACCCATCCGTTCATGGTGGAGCGTTCCGATATCAAGCGCATCGGCTATATCGTGGTGTCGACCGATCGCGGTTTGTGCGGTGGTCTGAACTCGCAAATGTTTCGTCGCATCCTCGCCGATATGCGCGAGTGGCAGGCGAAAGGCGTTGAAATCGATGTGGTTTGCATCGGCCAGAAAGCGGCAACTTTTTTCCGCCGTTTGAAAGTCACAATGAGTGGTTCGGTCACCCATCTCGGTGAAAAACCGCATGTCGACCAATTGGTCGGCGTGATCAAGGTGATGTTGGACGGTTATTCAAACGCAAAACTCGATCGCGTCTTCCTTTGCTACAACGACTTCGTCAACACGATGACGCAAAAAGCGACGCTGGATCAGTTGCTGCCATTGCCGCCATCGGAAAGCCTGCAAAGCAAGCACGATTGGGATTACATCTATGAGCCAAGCGCCGAAGTGGTGCTCGATCATGTGATGACCCGTTACGTCGAATCGCTGGTGTATCAAGCGGTACTGGAAAATCTGGCTTCCGAACATGCGGCACGCATGGTTGCGATGAAGTCGGCTTCCGACAACGCCAGCAAGCTGATCGAAACATTGCAATTGATCTACAACAAGGCACGTCAGGCTGCGATTACTCAGGAAATTTCCGAGATCGTCGGCGGCGCGGCTGCGGTTTAATAAAGAACCCGTAAGAGCGGTGCTTTTGCCGCTCTTGCAAAAAAAGAATGCTTAGCGTGCAAAAACAAATCGATTTATTTGAGGATACAAAAATGAGCCAGGGCAAGATTGTACAAATCATCGGCGCGGTGGTGGACGTTGAGTTCCATCGTGATGAAGTGCCGAAAATCTACGATGCGCTGAAAGTTGGCGGCACCGAGATCACGCTTGAAGTGCAGCAGCAACTCGGCGACGGCGTTGTGCGTACGATTGCGCTTGGCTCGACCGACGGTTTGAAACGCAACCTGGTTGCGACCAATACCGGTAAAGCCATTTCCGTTCCAGTTGGCGCCGAAACCCTCGGCCGCATCATGGACGTGCTCGGCAATCCTATCGACGAAGCCGGCCCGGTCAATACCAAGGATCATTGGGAAATTCACCGCGTAGCCCCTTCGTACGAAGACCAGTCTTCGGCCAATGAATTGCTTGAAACCGGCATCAAGGTTATCGACCTGATGTGCCCGTTCGCCAAGGGCGGCAAGGTCGGCCTGTTCGGCGGCGCCGGCGTCGGCAAGACCGTGAACATGATGGAACTGATCAACAACATCGCGAAAGCACACGCCGGTTTGTCGGTGTTCGCCGGTGTCGGTGAACGTACCCGTGAAGGCAACGACTTCTATCACGAAATGAAAGACTCCAACGTGCTTGATAAAGTGGCGATGGTGTACGGTCAAATGAACGAGCCGCCAGGCAACCGTCTGCGCGTTGCGTTGACCGGCCTGACCATGGCCGAATATTTTCGTGACGAAAAAGACGCGTCCGGCAAAGGTAAGGACGTTCTGTTGTTCGTCGACAATATCTACCGCTACACCCTGGCCGGTACCGAAGTGTCCGCGCTGTTGGGTCGTATGCCATCGGCCGTGGGTTACCAGCCAACGCTTGCCGAAGAAATGGGCGTTCTGCAAGAACGTATTACTTCGACCAAGACCGGTTCGATTACTTCGATCCAGGCCGTTTACGTGCCAGCCGACGACTTGACCGATCCATCGCCAGCGACCACGTTCGCCCACTTGGACGCCACCGTCGTGTTGTCGCGTAACATCGCCTCGCTCGGTATTTATCCGGCGGTCGATCCACTCGATTCCACCTCGCGCCAGCTCGATCCAAACGTGATCGGCCACGAACACTACGACACCGCTCGTCGCGTTCAAGCCACGCTGCAGAAGTACAAGGAACTGAAAGACATCATCGCGATTCTCGGTATGGACGAACTGTCGGAAGAAGACAAACAAGCCGTATCGCGCGCTCGTAAAATCGAACGCTTCTTCTCGCAACCTTTCCACGTGGCAGAAGTGTTCACCGGCTCACCTGGCAAGTACGTCACCCTGAAAGACACCATCCGCGGCTTCAAGATGATCTGCGATGGCGAATGCGACAGCCTGCCGGAACAAGCTTTCTACATGGTTGGCGGTATCGACGAAGCGATCGAAAAAGCCAAGAAAATGGCAGAAAAAGCGTAAAAACATAGGGTGCGTTTCCAGCGCACCTTAGCGTTCACGAATCACGAGAAACAATATGACTTCTACAATCCGTTGCGACATCGTCAGTGCCGAGAGCGAAATTTTTCACGGTGATGTACAAATGGTCGTGGTCACCGGTGAAATGGGTGAGCTCGGTATCGCGCCACGCCACGCGCCGTTGATCACCCGTTTGAAGCCGGGCTATGTCCGCGTCACTTTGGCGAATGGCGAGCAGCAGGAGTTCTATATTTCCGGCGGCATTCTCGAAGTTCAGCCGCAAGTGGTTTCGGTATTGAGCGACACCGCGATTCGCGCGTCCGATCTGGACGAGGCCAAAGCCAAGTCTGCGAAAGAAGACGCAGAACGCATCCTGGCCGGTCGTAGCGAAGCGATGGAAATTGCCGAAGCCCAGGCCAAATTGGCCGAAGCGATGGCGCAACTGCAAGCCCTGGAACGCCTACGCAAAAACATGAAGCACTAAGCATTAGCTGCTTCGGGAAAAACGCCGCTCATCGCGGCGTTTTTTATGGCCGACATTATTTGTGTCGCATAATCGGATGCATCTGATAGCATCACTTTTAGACATTAGTACCAACGAGCAAGTTTATGACCCAAGCCCTGCATATCGTGATTCTCGCTGCCGGTGAAGGCAAACGGATGAAGTCGGCCTTGCCGAAAGTGCTGCAGAAAATTGCCGGCAAACCGATGCTCGCACATGTGGTCGATGCCGCACGCGCGCTTGAGCCTGCAGGTTTGCATATCGTGTTTGGCCATGGTGGCACACAGGTACGCGAAGCATTCTCCGACCAGAAAGATTTGCATTGGGTCGAACAAGCCGAGCAGAAGGGTACCGGTCACGCAGTGCAACAGGCGATGCCGGGCATTCCCGATAATGCACGCATCATGGTCTTGTATGGCGATGTCCCGCTGATCCGGACCGAGACATTGCAGGCGATGCTGGCTTTCGATGCCAGTCTGGTCGTGTTGGCCGCCGAGCTCGAGAACCCGACCGGCTATGGTCGCGTGGTGCTTGATGCCGTTGGCAATGTTGCGGCCATCGTCGAACAAAAAGATGCTACGCCCGAACAGCGTGCCATTCACCTGATCAATACCGGCATGATTGCCGCGCATGCGAACATGCTGAAAAAATGGCTCGGTGGTTTGAAAAACAATAATGCGCAAGGCGAATATTATCTGACCGATATATTTGCATCGGCGGCACACGAATTCCAGGCGGCGACCGTGGTACGCGTCGGTGATGTGATCGAAACCGAAGGTGCGAACGATCCCTGGCAATTGATGCAACTTGAACGCGCCTATCAAAGCCGAGCTGCAAAGAAGCTGGCCGTACAAGGCGTTCGTTTCAACGATGCCGCGCGTTTTGATTTGCGCGGCGAACTCACGGTCGGAACCGATGTGGAAATCGATGCCGACGTGATTATCGAGGGCAATGTCGTATTGGGTAGTGGCGTGAAAATAGGTCCGTTTTGCCGACTGAAGAATGTCTCGCTAGGCGATGGTGTACAAGTGCATCCGCATTGCGATATCGAAGGCGTTGTCGCCGCTGCCAATTGTACGATTGGACCGTATGCGCGTTTGCGTCCTGGCACCGAATTGAGTGAAGGCGTGCATATCGGCAATTTTGTCGAAACCAAAAAAGCGAAAATTGGCAAAGGCAGCAAAGCCAATCATTTGAGTTATCTCGGCGATGCGACCATCGGTGACAAGGTCAATATCGGCGCCGGTACCATTACCTGCAATTACGATGGCGTGAATAAATTCCAGACCACGATAGAGGACGGTGTCTTTGTCGGTTCCAACTCATCGCTGGTTGCGCCGGTTACCCTGGCAAAAAATGCGACGATTGGTGCAGGCAGTGTGATAACAAGAAATGCGCCCGCCGACCAACTGACGGTTTCGCGCACGCGGCAGGTGAGTCTCGAAGACTGGAAACGGCCAACGAAAAAATGACTGCTACGCCTTGCGTCATGCTGGATTAAGGTCGTTGCCGATAGCTTTAGTCTTTATCGGAAAGGCTATCCATCATGTGCAGTCCAAAAACAAGATTGTTCCTGCTGACTTCAAGTATTTTGTTACTGGCGGCATGCCAGCCGCCGGCAGACGATGCAAAGAATTCGGGATCAGCTACCGTGGCGCCAGTGACGCTGCCTGCTCCGGAAGAAGTAGAAGCTCCTGTCGCGGCCAACGATCCCGAACAAATCAATTTCCTGGGCTTCGGGACGGCTAAATTCAATGCGAACGAAGAAGCGGTCAGAATGGCCTGGGGCAGGCCGATGAGCGCAAGCGATTCAGCCGATGGTTCAAGCTGCCATTATCTCAAGCCGGAAGTGCCTGCCGACATGAAAAACGGTATCGCCTTCATGTTTGAAGAAGAAAAATTTGTGCGTTACGACGTAGATGACGCATCACAAATGGCCCCGGGAAATTTCAAGGTCGGCGATGCTGCGGACGATGTAAGAGCTGCTTTCGCCGGTCGTGTCGAACAAGCGCCGCATAAATATATCGAAAAAGGATTCATGCTGACAGTAACGCCGGAAGATAAATCGGCCGCGCGGTTGATTTTCGAAATCGATGCCGACGGAAAAATAATTAACTGGCGTATCGGTCTGCCGCCGCAGGTTTTTTATGTCGAGGGCTGCGGTTGAGCATTCCCTGCAAGACCTTTAAGCCGGCAAGGTAATCGAGACGATCAGGCCACCGCCTTCGCGATTGCTGAGGGCAATGCGACCGCCGTGGGCTTCGATGATTTCCCGCGTCAATGCCAGTCCGAGTCCGGTGCCGCTGCGTTTGGTCGAGTAGAAAGGAACCAATGCATTGGTTAGTACGGCATCGGTCATGCCTTTGCCGCGATCCAGCACGTCGATGCGAATGTATTCGGCGATATGACGAATCGATAACTTCACTTCGCCTGGTTCCGAATCGGATTCGGCGGCATTTTTCAGCAGGTTGATCAATGCCTGCTCGATTTGCGCAATATCGAACTGCGCCGGTTTTTCCGGCAGTCTGCCCTCCAGCACGAAAGTCATTTGCGAATTCAGGCGTGAAATGAACGAAGGCCATTGCACGGTTTCAAGGCGTGGTGCCGGAAGTTTTGCGAAGTGCGCGTAATCGCGGATAAAACCTTCAAGGTGACGTGCGCGCTCTTCGACCGTGCTGAAAATTTCTTCCAGTCGCTGGTATTGTTCGCGCCGTACCAGTTCGGCACCGGAATGTGCCAGCGAAGCAATCGGTGCCAGCGAATTATTGAGCTCGTGACTCAGAATACGAATCACTTTTTTCCAGGTCTGCACTTCCTGGCGGCGCAACTCGGTCGTCAGTTGCCGCAGTAAAATCAATTCATGCGCGCGGCCATTCAAACGAAAAGTACGACGCGCCAAATGATAAACCTCTTCGCTATCGCCTTCGCCGACCGAAAACAAACCGTCGCCGCCGCGTTGAAAGGCTTCCTGCAACGGCATCGGCAGTCCGGCGAATAAATTGTCGAGCGAATGACCTTCAAGTTTTCGGCCTTCGTTCAATAATCGCCTTGCTGCAATATTCGAATACACAATCGGACCGGAATCAATCCGCAGGAACATCGCGACCGGCGTGTTCTGCACCATCGTGTCGAGTAGCAACTCGCGTTGTACAAGATTCAAGCGCTGGTCGCGTAAGGCATCACCAAGATCGTTATGCGCCCTGACCAGCTCG
The DNA here is from genome assembly GCA_036676335.1 of Arenimonas sp. Classification (GTDB taxonomy): domain Bacteria; phylum Pseudomonadota; class Gammaproteobacteria; order Xanthomonadales; family Xanthomonadaceae; genus Arenimonas. Next base: position 17,535 of record JAKFDD010000004.1, read on the forward strand.
CCGATTTCATCATCGCTTTTCCAGTTGACCGAAAAACTGTAATCGCTATCGCGATAACTTCCGACCGTGCCGGCCAATGCACGAAACAGCGAAAAATAATTTCGTAGCTGTCGATGCAATAACAGCAACGATATCGGTGCCATCACCGCGATGACGACCAGGCCGACGATCCAGTCGGATTTGAATTCATGGCGCAGCAGCAAACTTAATGCGATCGCGACAGCAAGCAACACGACAGCACAAGCGCTCAGGCGCAGTGAAATTGAATACTTGAAGACATTCCACTTCATGAATTACGGGCAATGCCGAGCCGTTCCATCCGGCGATACAGCGCTTGCCGGCTCAAGCCCAGTTCGGCTGCCGCTTGCGCGATGACACCGGCATTTTTTTCGATCGCCTGTTCGATAGCGGCGCGATCCGGTTCGCTATCGGCATTTGCAGCGGATGATGGTTTGACCGGCAGGCCCAAATCCGATGCCGAGATTTCGTCATGGCTCACCAACAATTGCACGCGCTGCATTACGTTCTTCAATTCGCGCACATTGCCCGGCCAATGGTATTGCGATAATGCAAGTTCAGCGTCCGATGACAAATGTTTTGTCGAACCCAAAAAAGATTTTGCCAGCGGAATAATGTCGTCGGTACGTTCGCACAAGGGCGGCAGTTTCAATTCGATCAGGTTCAAGCGATACAGCAAGTCTTCGCGAAATTGGCCACTGCGAATCATCGCCGGAATATCGGCGTTGGTCGCACTGATCACGCGCACCTTGACGCTGCGTTCCTTGTTCGAACCCAGGCGCTCGAATTTTCCGGTTTCCAGCACCCGCAATAATTTCATTTGCCCGGCCGGCGGCAGGTTGCCGATTTCATCGAGAAATATAGTGCCGCCATCGGCGGCTTCGAATTTACCCTCACGGGCTTTCGTCGCGCCGGTATAGGCGCCGGCATCGGCACCGAATAATTCGGCTTCGATCAATTCGCTCGGCAAAGCGCCGCAATTCAAGGTAACGAATGGTCCGTTCTTGACCGATGAATTTTTCTGGATGATTTCGGCAATGCGTTCCTTGCCGGCACCGTTAGGGCCGGTGATCAATACCGGGACATCGGCTTTGGCAATCTGGCAGGCGAGCGACAGCACGCGCTCAGTGCTGCTGTCGTTCCAGACAAAGCCGCATAAATCGAAATTGGTTTCGAGCGCATGTTTCTGTTTGCGTTCGCGTTGCAAACGACGACCGAGTTCGCGCTGGGTTTGTCCCAGCTCGAGCAGGTTCAAGGATGTCGCAAGTAATTTATTGTCGTCCCAGGGCTTGGCCAGATAATCGGCCGCACCATTCTTGATCAGGCTGACCGCGGCATCAAGATGCGTCCAGGCAGTCAGCAGGATCACCGGCAGGTCCGGGTAACGCTGGCGAATTTGTTTGAATAGCGCGATGCCTTCTTCGCCGGACGTGGTGTCCTCGGTGAAATTCATGTCCTGCAAGACGAGATCGATTGCATTGTCCTGCAATAAAGACAAACCCTGCTGCGGACTGGTCGCGCGCAGGGTGTCGATGTCATGCAACGAGAACAATACTTCGAGTGCAGTGATGACCGAAGTATTGTCATCAATAATCAAAACGGTAGGCATGCGTTTAGTTTACTCAGGCACTGCGGGTTGCGATAGCCGGAGCAATTTGTGCCGCGCGCCAGGCAGGCCCCAATACCGCGGTCACGCCAAGGAATAAAAGCGCAACGGCGCCCATCAGCAAATACATCAGCGGCAGGCGTTGCAATTCCAGCTCACTCATCATCGCGCGATTCAACGCGATCGCAAGACCGCTGCCCATTACGATGCCAAACACGCAAATCATCACGTTCTCGGTCACGAAATAGCGCAGGATATCGGATCGACGCGCACCCAATGCGCGACGCACGCCGATCTGTTTGCGGCGCTGGTTGACCCAGAGCGATGCCAGGCCGACGATGCCGCTGGCAGTCATCAACAGCAACAAGCCGATCACGATCAACAAGCCATTGGCCATCGTGTGTTCGCCGCGATAACGTGCTTCGCGAAATTCATCCATGCTTTTGTTATCGGCCAGCAGGCGGCCAGTCACCAAGGGCAATACCGTTTTTTCGGCTTCCTTCATCACGCGCTCGCGTTGGCCAGGTTCGGTACGTACGGCATAGATGGCGAAAGGTTGCACGAATCGAGCCGGAAGAATGAAGGAGTCGTCACCGTTGTTCTCGGTATTCCAGTTGGCGCGACCCCAGGGCGTTACCAGCGTGTCGACTACGCCGATAATTTCAATCGGCGGATCGCCTTTGCCCTGGTAGAAAACCTTGCCCAATACCGATGCTTCATTGGGATACAGTTTCTTCGCCAGCGACTTGGTTACCAGTGCCACTTTTGACTTTGGCTGATCGGGCAGCCCCTGATCGATTTCTTGCATATCGCCGGCGTTGAAATCACGGCCTTCTATCAGCTTCAAGCCGAAGGTCGACACCAGGTTTTCGCTGCCGACATACACGGCAGGGCTGGCGATCGATTCGGTTTGTTTCGGATCGGTTTGAAGACCGGTATTGGAGCCCGATTGCGATAGCGGCATTTGCGTCGTCCAGGCAACGCTGGTCACGCCGGGAATGGCACGCAGAATTTCCTCATCCCGTTTTTGTCTGGCGATCGCGCCATCGGCATTCTTGTCGATCACTGCGATCGCAAAGACATTGGCATCATCAAGACCACTGACGCGATTGGCTTCGTTGGTGCGATCACGCACGACGTACAGTGCGTTGGACAGAATCGCGAGCGTCAATGCGATTTGCACGGCGATCAAAATCACGCCGGTCTTGCTTCGCATCATCGCGGAAAAAATTGGTCTGATTTCCATGGTCGTTCCTCGGGAAAAATATTTATTGGCTTTTCAGCTGGATCGCCGGGCGAACCTGGCAGGCACGCCAGGTCGGAAGCAGGCCGGCCAGCAAAGCGGCGAAGATTGAAACGGTCAAAGTAATGACCAGCATGCGGATATCGATTTGATAAAAATCCTTCGACTCGGCCAGACGGCTGCTCAGGATATGTACGCCATACCAGCTAAGGCCCAAACCCAGCATCGCACCGACCAATCCAACGACGCCGGCTTCGATCAAATATTGACGGAAGATTTCCTTGCGTGATGCACCCAGGGCGCGACGAACGCCAATATCACCCGAGCGAGCGGTGAATTTGGCCAACATCAGAGCAACCAGATTCACGATGCAAACCAGCAGAAATCCGAACGCCATCCAGGTCGATAATTTGGTATCGCGACCGACCACACCGACATCTTCCAGCCATTCGCGCAAATTCAATAGTTCGAGCGGCAACGGGCGCGGCATGCGACCGAGTTTCTTTTGTTCGGTCACGTAAGCGTTTAAATAATCCTTGTATGCGGCGGCATCGCCAGCGCTGGCCAGTTCGACCCAGTATTGGATCCAGGTGCATTCCGATTTCAGCCAGCCGTCGTAACCGGGGCCCGGACCGTCACCGGAACAATTGTTCCAGCCGTTGTTGCGATATTCGCGACTAACCGCATTCGAAAATGGTATCCACAATTGTTCGGCCTTGCTGGTCGCGCCGGTGCCGTACAGGCGATAAAACTTCGGCGTCGGTTTCCAGACTTCGAGCACACCGCTAATCGTGTAATCGCGATCGTCAACACGAATACTTTTTCCGACCGGGTTTTCTTTCTTGAACAGTTTTTCCGACAGCTCGGGACCGATCACTGCAACATTGGCGGCTTTTTCATCGGCATCGGCGGTCCAACCGCCGCCGAAACGAAACGGCATATCGAACATCGGAAAAATATCGGCGGTGGTCGCCATGCCGTTTTCGAAAAAGGCCGGCAGATCCTTGCGACCGGCGTCGATCGTCGGTGAAATGCCGAATAGCACGGTTTGCGCCTTGCCGCGCTTGTCGCGCAACAGGTTTTTCGCGTCGATGTAGGTCAATTGATAATCCGGGTCGTCGTCGGGTTTGTAACCCTGCATGTCGGCGACGTGGAATTTCGGAACGAACAGGCGTTCGCTTTTATGCGGCATTGGATCACCGGATAACACCAGCAACATCGTCAGGCTGGTCATGCTCGTGCCGATGCCGAGTGCCAGGATCAAAATCATCAGCGTGGTCAAAATCGGGTTGCGTCGCAAGCTGCGCCAGCCGAGAACAAAATAATAATTCCACATGGCAGCGCTCCTTAGGCGATCTCAACCGCATGCTTCAACGCATGCCGGGTTTCTTGCGTGAGATCGGTCACGGTGCCGTCCATGATGTGGACATTGCGTTGGGCGCGCGCCGCCAGTTCCGGATCATGTGTCACCATCAGAATGGTGGTGCCTTGCGAATTGATGTCTTCCAGCAACTCCATCACGCCTCTTGCCATTTGCGAATCCAGGTTGCCGGTCGGTTCGTCGGCCAGCAGTACTTTCGGAGAACCGGCAAGTGCGCGGGCAATCGCGACACGTTGTTGTTGGCCGCCGGATAATTCGGCAGGGTAGTGTTTCAAGCGTGACGACAGACCGACGCGGCCGAGTGCTTCTTCGATGCGGCGTTTGCGTTCGGCCGCATTGAAGCCGCGATAACGCAAAGGTACATCAACGTTATCGAATAAATTCAGATCCGGAATCAGGTTGAAACCCTGGAAAATAAAACCGAGTTTTTCATTGCGCAACTTTGAACGAGCATTGTCGTCGAGTCCCTTTACCGACACGCCATCAAGCAAAAATTCGCCACCGGTGAATTCTTCGAGCAAGCCAGCGATATTGAGGAACGTCGTTTTGCCGGAACCGGACGGTCCGGTCACTGCGACGAATTCGCCTTCCTTGACGGAAATATCGAAACCGCGCAGTGCGTGGGTTTCAATCAAATGGGTGCGATAGACTTTACTGAGTTGCTGCATCTTGATCATGACGGTTCCTTTTTTCTGATAGATCAAACTTTGAATTAATTGATTTGTACGCGTTCTGCATTTTGAAAAGTGTCGCTGCCCGATACGACGACTTTGTCGCCGACTTTCAGGCCGGAAAGAATTTCAACCGCATTGATACTGATCGCACCGATTTCAACTGGTGTTTTGATGGCGATGCCACCCTGATCGACATAGACAAAACGTCCGCCGCCTTGCTCGACGAAAGGACCGCGCGCAACCAATACGACATTCGGTTTTTCTTCGATCAGAATGCGGGCATTCAGGCGCTGGTTTTGACGCAGGCCTTTCGGCTGTTCACCATTGAAACGCACGCGAACCAAGACCTGATTACGCACGACTTCCGGCGAGATCGCCGATAGTTTGCCTTTGGCCTGCATGGTGCCGAGCGTGATTTCGGTACTCATGCCCAAGCCCAAATCATCGGCATAGGTTTCCGGCACTTCCAGCTCGACTTCGAGTTGCGACAGATCCACGACCGTCATCAAGGCGGTGTTCGCGGCGACGACGGCGCGATCGGTAACCGATAACGTGCCGATCACGCCATCGACTGGTGCGCGCACACTGAGTTCATTGACGCGACGCTGGATATCGGCCACCTGCAAACGTTGACGGGTCAGCTGGCTTTGCTTGGTCTGCAATTCGAGGCCGGCGTCCTGGATATCCAGATGCGATGCCTGGGTCGCTTGCTTGCTGCGTATTTCCGCGGTCTTCAGCGCATCTTTTGCGCGCAGATAATCGACTTCGGCAATCGCACCGGCTTTGTAACCTTTTTCGGTGCGCTGCAATATGCGTTCGGCACTAAGGCGATTGACGTCGGCTTCGTCGGAATCACGCCGCGCGATCAGGTTTTGTTTTTGCGCCAGAATGCGTTGGCGTGCGACTTCGGCTTCCAATTGATCCAGGCTCGATTGTTCGCGCGCCAGCTGATTGCTCAATTCCGGTGAATCCAGAACGGCCAGCACATCGCCTTTTTTTACGCTGTCGCCGGCACGGATTTTCAGCGTCACCGTACTCATTGCCGGTGCATACAAGGTCGGGCTGATTGCCGCGACCACGCGGCCATTGACGGCGGCATCGCGGACCAGGGTTCCACGCGTCACTTCGGCGATGCGGATGCGGTCGGCGTTGACCGAGCGTTCGCTGGAGAAAAACGCCGACAACCACCAGAGCATTGCGATCAACAAGACTGCACCAAGCACGATAAAAGCGGTGCGCTTGTGTTTCGAGGTAGCGGGGCTGGACATTACCTGGTCTTGGGCGGAGGTGTCACGAATCATGGGTAGACTTTTATTCAATGGGATACCGGCTTACAGCAAGCTCCGTGCCACCGATAAGTAACTGAATTTATTGATCTAAATAATTGAAAAAGCGGTGTCCGCAGTGTCCGAGGTGTCCGGATATTCGGCCCGGTCGCCCGCAAGCGGCCTCCTACGAGAAGCCCAGCACGCGTAGGAGGCCGCTTGCGGGCGACGAAACGCGGGTGTCATCGCAAACTAAAATGAACCTGACTCCATTTTCACAATCACGCTAAAATATCGGTTCAAACCTGAGGCCAATCTATGTGCGGAATTGTCGGTGCGGTAGCTAAACGCGATGTGGTCCCCTTTTTGGTCGATGGCCTGAAGCGATTGGAATATCGCGGTTACGACTCCGCCGGTCTCGCCGTGTTGTCGGATCAATTGCGGCGCGTGCGTCGTACCGGTCGCGTGGCCGAAATGGAAAATGCCGCGAAAGAAGAAAATCTGCATGGCTTGGTCGGCATCGGCCACACGCGTTGGGCAACTCACGGTGGTGTGACCGAAGGCAATGCGCATCCGCATATCAGTTCCGGTGAATTGGCCCTGGTGCATAACGGCATTATCGAAAATCACGAGCAGCAACGCGATCGTTTGCGTGAACTGGGTTATGTGTTCGAATCGCAAACCGACACCGAAGTGATTGGTCATCTGATCCATCATTATCTGAAAACCGAAGGTAATTTATTGCGTGCAACCCAGCGCGCGGTAAAAGAACTGCAAGGCGCGTACGCGATTGCGGTCGTCAGCAAGCTGGATCCGGAACGCTTGATTGCAGCCCGCATGGGTTGTCCATTGCTGGTGGGTCTGGGCGATGGCGAAAACTTCATTGCGTCGGATGCTTCGGCGGTAATTTCGGCGACCCGCAGGATTATTTTTCTGGAAGAAGGCGATGTCGCCGAAGTGCGCCTGGACGGCGTGACCGTGTACGATGTCGACGGTAACGTAATCGAACGCAAAATCCATATGTCGGATGTGTCGTTGGCTTCGATGGAACTCGGGCCATACAGCCATTTCATGCAGAAGGAAATTCACGAACAACCGCGCGCGATTGCCGACACGATCGAACCGATCATCGCCGAAGGTTTCTCGCCACGTTTATTCGGCGAGAACGCGGCCGAATTATTGGCAGACGTTACCTCGGTACAAATTCTTGCCTGCGGTACCAGTTACTACGCCGGCCTGACTGCGCGCTACTGGATGGAAGCGATGGCGAATATCCCGTGCAGCGTCGAAGTCGCCAGCGAATACCGTTATCGCGCCGCAGTTGCAAATCCAAAACAGTTGATCGTGACCATTTCGCAATCGGGCGAAACGCTCGATACGATGGAAGCGCTGAAATATGCGAAAAGCCTGGGCCAGTCGAAAACCCTGTCGATTTGCAATGTGCAGGAAAGCGCGATTCCGCGTTCCAGCGCGATGGTGTTCTACACCCGCGCCGGCGCCGAAATCGGCGTTGCATCGACGAAGGCATTCACGACGCAACTGATTGCCTTGTTTGCCTTGGTCGGCACGCTGGCGAAATTGAATGGTCGTCTGGATCACGAGGCCGAACAGAAATTGATGGAAGAACTACGACATCTGCCAGGCAGCGTGCAGCACGCGCTGAACCTGGAGCCGCAAATTACGCTGTGGGCGGAAAGATTTTCGCCGAAGCAACACGCATTGTTTTTAGGTCGCGGTCTGCATTATCCGATTGCACTCGAAGGTGCGCTGAAGCTGAAGGAAATTTCCTATATCCATGCCGAAGCCTATCCGGCCGGTGAATTGAAACATGGTCCGCTCGCACTGGTCGATAAAGACATGCCGGTCGTGGTGATTGCTCCGAATGATGCTCTGCTGGAAAAAGTGAAATCGAATATCCAGGAAGTGCGCGCACGCGGCGGCGAGATGTATGTATTTGCCGATGCCGACAGTCATTTCAGCGAATCGGAAAATGTGCACGTGATTCGCACGCCGCGCCATGTCGGAATCCTGAGTCCGGTCGTGCATGCGATTCCGGTGCAGTTGCTGGCGTATCACACGGCCTTGTCGCGCGGTACCGATGTCGACAAACCGCGTAACCTGGCGAAGTCGGTCACCGTCGAATAATTTTACTCTGTAGGGCCGCTGCGTGCCGCGCCCAAACCTGCGAAATTACCAAGTAGAAATCCCATGACCCAATCCCTCCGCATTTGCGTCTACGCCGCTTCCTCGAATCAGGTCGCGGCAGAATTCCATGATGCCGCATTTCAACTCGGCGAGAGCCTGGCGAAGGCCGGCCATAGCATTGTCTATGGCGGCGGCTCGCAGGGCTTGATGGGCGCATTGGCGAACGGTGCATTGAAACATCAGGGTCAGGTGATCGGGATACTGCCGAAATTCATGGCGGATCTCGAATGGGGTCACACCGGTTTGACGCATCTGGATCTGGTCGAGGATATGCGCGAACGCAAGCATAAATTACTGACCGGCTCGGATGCGGTGATCGCGTTGCCGGGCGGTTGCGGCACGCTGGAAGAATTGTTCGAAGCCATCACGCTGAAGCGACTCGGCATTTATTTCAATCCGATCGTTTTGTTGAACACGAAAAACTTCTACGCACCACTGCAAACTTTCATGCAGCAGGTAATCGACGAAAAATTCATGAATCCCGAACATGAAGCGATGTGGTCGCTGGTGAATTCGGTTGACGAGGCATTGCCAAAAATTCTTGCGACACCGAAATGGCGTGAAGATGCACGCGATTACGCGGTCGTCCGTTGAGTTCACTTCAAGGTTATAAGACACGATGAAAATTCTATTGATTGGTTCTGGCGGCCGCGAACATGCGTTGGCCTGGAAATTGGCGCAATCAAAGCGCGTCACTGAAGTGTTGGTGGCACCGGGGAATGCCGGTACCGCGACCGAAGCAAAATGTCGCAATGTCGAGATTTCAGCGACCAATATCGAGGCTTTGCTTGAGCTGGCAAAAAAGGAAGAAGTGGCTTTTACCGTCGTCGGCCCGGAAGCGCCGCTGGTGATCGGCGTGGTGGATTTATTTCGCGAACACGGCTTGAAAATTTTTGGCCCGACCAAAGAAGCTGCACAGCTCGAGGGCAGCAAAGCCTATGCGAAAAATTTTCTCGCCCGTCATGAAATTCCGACTGCGTATTATGCGGTGTACGAAGATGTCGAATTGGCATTGGATCATCTGCATGACGTCGGTGCGCCGATCGTGATCAAGGCCGATGGTTTGGCGGCAGGCAAGGGTGTCGTCGTTGCAATGACGTTCGGCGAAGCCGAAGCGGCCATCGTTGATATGTTGAGCGGCAATAAATTAGGCGATGCCGGTTCGCGCGTGGTGATCGAAGAATTTCTGCAAGGCGAAGAAGCCAGCTTTATCTGCATGGTCGATGGCAAAACCGCGTTGCCGATGGCGACCAGCCAGGATCACAAGCGAGTGCACGATGGCGATACCGGTCCAAATACCGGCGGCATGGGTGCGTATTCGCCAGCGCCGGTGGTGACGCCGGAAGTACACGCGCGCGTGATGCGCGAAGTGATCGAACCGACCGTCAACGGCATGATTGCCGACGGCATTCCGTTCACCGGTTTTCTGTACGCCGGCCTGATGGTCGACGAAAAAGGCGGCGTAAAAGTAATCGAATTCAATGTACGTTTCGGCGATCCGGAAACGCAGCCGGTCATGATGCGCTTGCAATCCGATCTGGTGGATTTGATCGAAGCGAGTTTCGACCAGGGGCTCGATAAGATATCGGCCGAATGGAGTTCGCAATGCTCGCTGGGTATCGTGATGGCGGCAGAGAATTATCCGGAAACACCGAGAACCGGCGACGAAATTTCCGGTCTCGATACCACTATGCACGGTGGCAGCAAGGTATTTCACGCCGGCACGAAATTGCTTGATGGCAAAGTCATCACTGCAGGCGGCCGCGTACTTTGTGCCTGCGCCTTGGGCGATTCCGTAGCCGATGCACAAAGCCGGGCTTACGATGCGGTTTCACATATCTCCTGGAATGGTGAATTCCATCGCAGCGATATCGGCTGGCGCGCGATCGAAAGAGAAAACAAAGCATTAGGGTGTGCTCAAGCGCACCACGTCGAATAATAAAAAATACCGTCATCCCGACGAAAGTCCGGACCCCAGAAACGTCTGCAAGACAGGGTTTAAAACTTACTTCGTAGCTCGCTTCTGGGCCCCGTTTTTCAACGGGGAGACGATGCTTTTTGTTTTTGTAGCGACACACGCGGTGCGCTTGAGCGCACCCTATGGCACAAAATTCGGCTACTCGACCGTAAAAGCTTGCCGTGTGGCCATGCAGCCCCTAACCTTGGGCATCCATCCGAGGTTGCCATGGCTCATAACCAGTTTGAATTACTGAAACAGCGTCGATTCGCACCATTTTTCTGGACGCAGGCACTCGGCGCATTCAATGACAATGTATTCAAGAACGCCTTGATCGCGATGGTGACCTTTGTTCTGGTCTCGTTGAGCGAAGAGCAGGGGTCCACTTTTATCCAGCTGTCGTCGGCCTTGTTTATCCTGCCGTTTTTTTTGTTTTCGGCGACATCCGGACAATTAAGCGAACGCTTCGATAAAGCCAAGCTGGCACAAGCGGTCAAATGGATGGAAATTGCGATCATGCTGATCGCCTCGGTCGGTTTCGTTTACAAAAACATTCCGCTGCTGATGATTTGTGTATTCGGCATGGGCCTGCACAGCACCTTGTTCGGTCCTTTGAAATACAGTTTATTGCCGCAAGTGCTCAGGCCGGAAGAATTGACCGGCGGAAATGGCCTGGTTGAAATGGGCACCTTCGTTGCGATTCTGCTCGGCACGATACTCGGTGCCAATCTGATCAATATCCCGGAAACAGGATCGTATTGGGTAGCGGGCGCCACGATTCTGATTGCCGTCACTGGCTTGCTCACTGCCCGCAAGATGCCGGCAGCTCCCGGCACGACCAACTCGATAAACTGGAATCCGATTTCGGAAACGTTGAACACGCTTAGCTTTGTCACAAAAAACAGAAGTGTCTTTTTGTCCTGTCTGGGTATTTCCTGGTTCTGGTTTTACGGTTCGGTATTTTTTACCCAATTGCCGCAATACTCGAAATATGTATTGGGCAGCAGCGAAGGCACCTTCACGCTGCTGTTGAGTTTATTTTCGATCGGTATCGCGATCGGTTCGCTGTTATGCGAAAAGTTGTCGCACCGCACTGTTGAAATCGGCCTGGTGCCATTGGGCGCGATCGGCATGACGGTATTCGGTGCCGATTTGTTTTTCGCGCATCCGCAAATCATCGGCGAAAAAGGTTTGCTGTTATCGCAGGTGATTGCACAGCCCGGCGTGAAGCGGGTGATTTTCGATTTGTTCATGATGGCGATTTTCAGCGGACTTTACATCGTGCCGCTGTTTGCCTTGGTGCAAAGCCGCAGCGACAAGGACAAGGTGTCGCGCGTGATCGCCGCCAATAATATTTTGAATGCCTTGTTCATGGTGGTGGCGGCCGGTCTGTCCTATGTCGCCTTGAATGTTTTGCATTGGACAATTCCTGAATTGTTGTTGGCAGTCGCGGTCCTGAATGCTTTTGCCGCGATTTACATTTTCAGTCTGGTGCCGGAATTCCTGATGCGTTTCGTGGCCTGGGTGCTGACCAAGATGATGTACAAGGTCGAGGTGAAAGGCATCGAAGAAAATGTACCGGATGAAGGCGCGGTGCTGATTGTCTGCAACCATGTCAGTTACATGGATGCCTTGATTCTCGGCGGCGCGATTCCAAGACCGACGCGCTTCGTCATGTATTACAAGATTTTCCAGATCCCGGTCGCCAGCTGGTTTTTCAAAACCGCCCGGGCGATTCCAATTGCCGGCGCCAAGGAAGATCCGGACACCATGCAGAAGGCATTCGATGAAGTGGACAAGGCTTTGTCGGAAGGCGAAATCGTCGGCATATTCCCGGAAGGAAAACTGACGACCGATGGCGAAATTGCCGAGTTCAAAGCCGGCGTCGAAAAAATTCTGGCTCGCCGCGCGGTGCCTGTAGTGCCGATCGCATTGAAAGGCATGTGGGCCAGCATGTTTAGCAAGCGGGATTCGAAACTCGGCCGCTTGCGCGTACCGCGAAGAATCCGGGCGCATATTGAAGTCGAGGCCGGTCCCGTTGTTCCGGCTGCCGAAGCCAGTGCCGAAATGTTGGAAGCAAAAGTAAAAGCATTACGTGGCAATCGGGCATAATGTCCCGTAATCAAGTGGAGAAAAATCATGAAATGTCCAAGTTGCAGCGCTGAATGTTCCGATCTGGCACAAACCTGTGAATTTTGTGGCTATTCCTTTGTCGGTGCCGGTGAACAAGCTGCAGCAACGCCACCGCCAGCGCCGCCGGTTGCCGAGCCTTCGCCACCTGTTTCACCGCCGCCGGTAAGTCCTTATCAAAACGCATCGCAGGCAACGCGTCCGACCGAGAGCGTGCCGAATCATATGGTGTGGGCGATAACGTCGACGGTTATCGCGACGATCGTGACGATGTTTACCTGTTGCTGCATACCGCTCGGCCTGCCGTCGGGTATCGCGGCGATTGTATTTGCCTTGAAAGTGAACAAGCATTTTGAGGCCGGCGATATCACCGGTGCTCTGCAAGCTTCCAAGACCGCAAAATTATGGTGCTGGGTAACGACGGTATTGGCGATTCTTTTCGGCATTTTGCTCATATTCTCGCTGGCGATGAATCTACTGGGCTATTCCGATCCGAGCGGACTGGAAGAGATGCTCAAACAGATTGAAGCTGGTCGATAAAAAATGCGCGTGCAGGTGTGGTGGTGGGGTTTGCCGTTGGCGGTCTTGATGCTGCTCGGTATTTACCTGCTGCGCACCTATGACCCTAACGTTGCCGGTAATCCTTTCCTGCCCTGTATTTTTCGCAAGGTGACCGGGTTTTATTGCCCGGGTTGCGGACTGACGCGCGCCATGCATGCCTTGGTACATTTTGATTTGCTGCGTGCGATCCGCATGAATGCATTTTTTATCCTGTCGGCGCCGGTCGTGTTTTTACTGGTCTTGCGTATGTTCAGACCATTGCCGGCGATGCTGGAAACCATCGTAAAGCCGTTCGCAAATCCCTGGCCCTGGGTATTCGCGGTTCCGATGTTTGCGGTGTTGCGTAATTTGCCGTGGTATCCGTTTTATTTGTTGGCCCCGATCGGTTGAGTTGGTTTTTATAAGCGTCAAAATTTTTCGGAAGAATTGAATGAGATGTCCGAACTGTGGTGCCGAGTGTTCCGAGCAAGCCAAAGAATGCGAATTTTGCGGCCAAGCATTGGTCGCGAATATCGAAAACGCTTCCCCGCCCGTGCAGGCAGCAGAACCTGCAGCGCCGCCGCCGTTGCCGGACTTTGCGCCACCTCCGGTTCCGGGCAGTTTTGAATCGGACAACCCTTATGCGGCGTCGGACAGTTCATCGTACGGCCGCCCGCAGGTTCCGGCGTTCGAGGTACCCAATCATCTTCCGCTATCGATTACTTCAGCGGTTTTGAGTTTTCTTTGCTGCTGCATTCCGTTTGGCATCATTCCGGTCATTTTTTCTACCCAGGTGAACTCGAAACTGGCCAACGGGGATTATGAAGGTGCGCAATCGGCATCGGCCAACGCCAAATTATGGTCATGGATATGCATTGGCGTGGCACTTTCGATGTTCGCGCTGAACGTGATACTGCAGTTCGCGGCTGGCATGGCAGGCAGCGGTTTCTAGGGAGAATGCGGCAAATCCTCAGGCACTTAATTGCCGGGCGGGCATCGGGCATAATGGCCCGGTTTTTGATAGAAAAATCGTGAAGGGGAAATAGGGTGAGATGTCCAAATTGCAGCGCTGAATGTTCCGACCGGGCGCTAGAGTGTGATTTCTGCGGCCATGCGTTCATTGAAGGCGCAGAAGTGCAGGCGAGACCGCCAGCACCAACACCATCACCGGAGTCATCGACGAATCCAAACCGGGCTGTTTTTACGGCTTCCGAGCCTACTTATTCGACCCCGGAACCAAGTTATCGTCCGCCACCAGTACCGTCGGAAAACCCATACGCGGCAAGTTATCCGTCTTCATCCAAGCCCTCGAGCATTGCGGCCGGCAGTGTTCCGAATAATTTGGTTTGGGCCATTCTTGCAACCCTGTGCTGCTGCTTGCCGGCAGGTATTGTCGCGATCGTTTACGCGGCGCAAGTCGATGGAAAACTGGCTGCCGGTGATTACCATGGCGCATTGAGTGCATCCGATAACGCAAAAATGTGGAGCTGGATTTCTTTCGGCGCCTCGGCTGCGGTCGGCGTGCTGTATGCCTTGCTGATCATGATGGGTGCTATTGCGGATCCCGGGCGTTATTGATCGAGTGAACGAAGGCACGGCATCAAGGTTTTTACTGCCTGGTTTTATTTTGGCGTTTTTGCTGATTGGCGTTTTGCTCTGGTTTGTCGATCCCAATCAATCGGGCAATCCGCTGCCACAGTGCCCGTTCAACTGGTTGACCGGACTGTATTGCCCGGGCTGTGGTGCCACGCGTGCACTGCATGCACTCTTGCACGGCGATCTTGGAAAAGCGTTTTCAATGAATCCGGTATTTGTACTGGCATTGCCGGTAGTTGTCTTGTTGATCATGCACCATGTAACAAAATTGCCGGCTCGCTTGCTCAAGATCGCAATTTTTTTCAGTGATGCCAGGCCTTGGGCATGGCTGCTGATCGGCTTCGCCATATTGCGGAATTTGCCGTGGTATCCGTTTAGTTTGCTGGCACCGGGCTAGCTGGAATCGTGCGGCTTCAGCCTGGGTTACTGCATTTCAGGTTCAGCAAGGTTAAGCTCTGAAGACGGGGAGTTCTTTTTCAGCATAAGCCGAGGTTGCGATGAGCGCCGAGCCAAGTACGAAAACACGCGTCCTGTTTGTTGATGACTCCCGGCTGATGCAAAAGGCCGCCGTGAAAATGCTGGGTGGCGAATTTGATGTCGTTATTGCCGGCGATGGCCTCGAAGCGCTGGAATTGCTGGCCGACGATAAAACGATTCAAGTGGTGTTTAGCGATCTGACGATGCCACGTTGCGACGGTTACGAATTGCTTCGCAATATTCGAACCGATGTCGAGCTTGGTCTTCAGAACATTCCGATTATTATCGTGACCGGCGCCGATAACGACGAAGCTGCCCGCAAAAAAGCGCTGGATATGGGTGCAACCGATTTCGTCACCAAGCCCTTTACCAGTATCGATGTGCTTGCGCGAGCACGTGCACATGCGAACTACCAGCGCATCACCAACCAATTACAGGCACAGATCACACACGATGCACTGACCGGTCTGTCGAATAAGGCCGGCTTTCTGGATCGACTGCAACAGGATATTTCCTACGCGGGCAGGCACCATCATGAGCTGACGCTGGCAAGATTTGAAATAGACGGATTACGCGAAATCTTTTTGAAACAGGGAAAGCAAAATGCCGAAATATTGGTGCTGCACGTTGCTGAATTGATTCGTTTCTATACTCGCAATGAAGATACAGCGGGACGTGTTGGTCTGGGGGGCTTCATGGTTTCATTTCCGGCCGGTCGCCTGGATGGAATTGAGGGCATGATTCAGAAAATGCTGGCCGAGTTGATTGCGGTGCCGCCGGAAGTGGACGGCCAACCGGTTCCAATTACATTGAGCGCAGCGGTATTCGGCCCCGATGTTCAAGCGGGACATGCAGCGCAGAAAGTTTTCCTGGAATGCGAGGCGAAGTTCCAGGAAATCTGCAAGTCAGGGCGTACGCTGAAGCCGCTCGAGATAGCGCTTGAGCCCGAGGCGACGAGCGAGCCTGAACCCGCCATTGTTGTACCGGCGCCGGTCGAAGAAATCATCGCAGCGCCAGTCGTTGCCGCGACGCCGGCAGTGGTCGAAGAGCCGGTGCAAGTGGATATGCTGCTGGATCAAATCAAGCAGGGCAATTCGCAAACCGCAATAAAAATGATGCCGCAAATCATCAAGCGGTTGGTGCCCTTGTTGCGGCTCTTGAGTGCAGGACAACGAAATCAGCTGATTCAATTTCTGCAGAAAACCGAGAAATAAGAATCGAAGGAAGACCTTCTAGTTTACAAAACCCGCCAGCACAAACAGCGACAGCACCGCCAGCCACAATAATAAAATTCGCCAGACCAGACTCATCGCGTCGCGCAGTTCGAGCAATGCCGGTGCCTGCGCCGGACCATCAACCGCATAGGCATCTTCTTCGGCCAGTTCGCAATCGACGCTGGCACGTGCGGCCGCACCGAGAAAACCGATATCCAGACGCTTGCCGCCCTGTTGCTTGTACCACTCACGCCAGGCCGATAAAACGGTATCGAAATTGGCTGCCAATGCCATACCGAAAGTCATCAAATGGGCGACCGGCCAATTCAGCAAGCGGGTAAAAAGTGCCGCCGCCTGGCTCTGCATTTCCGGAATGGTTTTTCGGGATTCCCCTTGTGCGCTCAAGCTGGTCAAGCGATACAGCAAAGCACCGGCGGCGCCCAATAATAAGAACCAGAACAATACGCCGAACCAGCGCCACAGCGCACAGCGGAAAACCGCTTCGACCAGGCTCGGACCTTCCAGTACCGGTTCGTCGCCTTCGGGAAACAAGGCAATAGCGGCTTGTCGGCGAGCTTCGATATCGGTCGCATCGATGACTCGATCGACATCCAGATCCAGATCGCGCGGACCCCAGGTGTACAGCAGCACGAAAAGTGAAAACACGAAGCTCGGCAAACCATACCAAAGCCCGGATAAAAAATATTGAATGACGGCGATAACGATGACCGGCAAACCGATCGCTATCAAAGTGCCGAAACGACCTTGCCAAATCGTGTTGCCGCGGAAAATTTTTCCAAGCATGGCCAACCAGGATACAAACCAGCCATAGCGACGGATCGCCATTAGCCCGGGCACGATATGTCCCATGACCAAAGCAAGCACGACCGCAATTAAGGTTAAGGCCATTTGCCGACTACCGCTGTTCGATAATCCATTGTAGCGCCAATCTAAGGAAGGCTGACACCCATGCGTGCGCACCAGTCTTCAATCAACCAGCGCGAGATGGAGAGTCGCGGCGATATACCGAGTTCGCCACGGGCAATGCCGTCGCGCAGTTCTTCTGCGCTGAACCATTGCGCTTGTTCGAGTTCATCACCGACCGTAGCGGTTTGCGGCTTGGCATAAGCATGAAAACCGAGCATCAACGAGGCCGGAAACGGCCAGGGTTGCGATGCGGCATATTCGGCGCGATCAACATGAACGCCGGCTTCCTCGAATACTTCGCGGATCACGGTTTGTTCCAGCGATTCGCCGGGCTCCAGAAATCCTGCGAGCACCGACCAGCGATTTTCCGGCCAACCGGCCTGGCGGCCAAGCAGGATTCGTTCGCCATCGCTGACCGCCATGATGACCGCAGAATCGGTTCGCGGATAATGTTCGCAGCCGCAGGTTTCGCATTTCGCCATGAAACCGCCGCGCACCAGGCGCAACGCGTTGCCGCAGGCACCGCAAAAATGATTGCGTTCCTGCCAATAAAGCAGTGCGCGCGCCTGGGCAAAAATGGAAGCTTCAAGATGCGGCCAGGTAGCCGCGGCGGAGCGTAAATCAATCGCGTGTGGCGGTAGCGCCTCGATCAATTCCGCACGCAGCGCAAACCAGCTTTGATCGCCGGTCTGCCCCAGAAAACTTGCACCACCCGGACGCACAGCAAAAAGATCATTGCCGGATAAAAAAACAAGCTCTTGTGCATCATTTTGAAAACGGGCATTGCCCTGCACATCAATAATGATGATTTTGGCCTGTGGCCACAGCTGGTCGAGCGCTTCGAGGTTTTCTCTTAAATGCTCGCCGCGATCGAGTCCGGGATGTTGAAACGCAAATTGCTTGGGCGCTTGTGCCATTAATCAGCCAGTTAAACGGAAAAACTGCTGCCACAACCACAGGTGGTTTTGGCATTGGGATTGCGAATCACGAACTGCGAGCCCTGCAGGCTTTCGCGATAATCGACTTCGGCGCCCATCAAATATTGCAGGCTGAGCGGATCCACCAGCAACGTTACGCCATCGCGTTCGAGTGCCAGGTCATCATCGCTTTGGCTTTCGTCGAATTCGAATCCATATTGAAAACCCGAACAACCGCCACCGCTGATGTAGACGCGCAGTTTCAATTCCGGATTGCCTTCTTCGAGAATCAGACTGGCAACTTTTTTAGCGGCCGCTTCGCTGAACAGCAAAGGAGCATCCAGCGTTTGGTAGGTTTGGATATTCATAGGTAATAAGTATGCGCTCAATCAGGCAAATCAAGTCCGAATCAAGCTTGGTCGCCGCCAGTTTGTTGCGACATCGGAGCGTCGGCATGAATCAGACGCCCTGTCAGTGTAGCGCCACCCGACATTTCGACGACTTTGTAATGGACATTGCCTTGCACTTTTGCCGTTGGCGAAAGTTCGACACGTTCGCTGGCATGGATATCGCCATGCAAGGTGCCGGCAATCACGACTACCGGTGCGTGCACTTCGCCATCAATCAAGCCTTGTTCGGACACTGTCAGTACTGCGGCACTGCCTTCGTCGGCGATGATCTTGCCGATGATTTTACCCTCGACATACAAGCCGCCCGAAAATTGCACATCACCACGAATCACCACGCGTGGGCCGATCAGGGTCTCGACCGTGTTGGTTCCGTTGCGTGCGCTTTTCTTGTCCATACCTAACATCTACTGCTTCTCCTGAACTTTTTTAGCGCTCCATGGGAACACCTGGTCGGCCTGGCCGTTTTTTCCGCGCAAGACAACTTTTACGCGTTGGGGGGTAAAGCCCGAGGGCAGTAGAATGCTGCCTTCGAGCTCCTGAAAATAGCGGAATGAATACGGTTTTCCCGTCATGTCCGAGCGCTGCACAATGCTTTCCCAGGGCATGGTTTTCAAGCGACCGGCACTGATGCCTTCGACTGAAAATTTCATATTGCCCTGGCTGATGGCACCGCGATTTAGATTTTGCGTAACGGTGGCTGTAAAGTGCCAGGTGCCTCCGGTTTCAGGGGCAAACTGAATATCGTGCACATTCAAGCCACGCCGTTGCGCGGTGGCGCCCACCAGTCTTTCGTAAAAGGCCACGTCGGCGCGTAGACCTTCGATTTCTTCATCGCGATCCGACAGGGTCGATTGCAATTCGGTATTGGCGTTGCGGCTAATTTGTTCGGAGCGACGAAGCGTAGCGACCTGCTGTTGAGCCTGCTTGAGCAGCGCTTCGTTTTCTTCCAGCAAGTCACTTTGCTCGCTACTGAGGTTGTGACCGGGAGCAGTATGACGGGAGTCTGCATAGAACGTCGCCAGGTACCAAACACCGGCCAGGCTGAGCAGCCAGAGCGCCGTGATAACCACTAGCCAGCCCCGCCACGGTGTCTTCTTGGGTACGATCATGAAGCGTTGCGGGTTGGGGTTGGGGGTACTCATCACGCTAGGATACCTTTCGGAGCCATTTCTATAAAGGAAAAAAGTCCCAAAACGCGCTTAAATGCTCAGCGCGCATGCAGTTTTCTTGTGGCTATAATCCTCGTGAATGGTTGGACCAGGGTTCTGAATATGACTGAAGCTCATTTATATGCACTCGGCCTTGCATTGGCCTGTCTAGCAGGCGTACGTGCCTATCTAACGGTTCTGGGAGTCGGCTTGGCAGGTTTGCTTGGCTGGGTCGAGTTACCGTCGGCTTTGCAGGTCACGACATCGCCTTGGGTATTGGGTACTGCCGGTGCTTTGACGATCGTCGAATTTTTTGCCGACAAAATTCCCGGCGTTGATTCAGGTTGGGATTTATTGCAAACGGTATTGCGGGTTCCGGTTGGGGCATTCCTGGCTGCCGCGACTTTATCTGGCGATGGCCAACTGGCGGCAGGAGCATTGGTGGCTGGCGGCGCGGTCGCGTTACTGACCCATGGCGTCAAAGCGTCTACCCGTGTTGCGATTAATGCATCGCCGGAACCGGTATCGAATATTGGCGCATCATTGACGGAAGATGTCGTCGTCGCTAGCGGCATCGCACTGGTTTTTGCGTATCCGTGGATTGCCTTGGGTCTGGTTCTGGGCACTTTGCTAACGATGGCTTTGGTCGTTGCCTGGCTGGTTCGTTTCATCCTGAAAAAAATACAAGGTCTCGGCAGTCCTGCTGCGTCAAATTAGTTGACCTCTAAACGCGCACGACTGCGTTACTCTTTCGCATCACGGTGCCGCATGGCACTGTGACAGTATCGGTAAAAGCGGGGCATAATCCCTGTTCACAGGGGGCGGTAATGAATCAACAAGAAACTGCAGCACTTGCCGAACCAAACACCGCTTTACTGCGCATCATTCCGAAGCGCGTGGAAGTGATGGGCAAGCGTTTGCAGCGATTCTTGCAAGACGGTTGGGACATCAACGGATTGGCAATACTGCAAGATGACGCGCATGCCCTCGCACGCGCCTGTGCCGAACAGGATTTGGCAGAGCCGGCAGAATCACTGCTGATAATGGCAGGATTGCTCGATATCACGATCGAGCAGCAAGAGTTGCCAGATCCTACTGTCGGCGAGCGTTTGCATAACTTGATGGAATCGTTACGCGCCGCGTTGCCGACCATGCCCGATGACGTGCAGGAAATGTTTGCGAGTCGGGAACGCATTGGTGGCGATAATACAGGCCGTGCAGAAATCCCGCCGATGGCTTACTGGCGTCTTTGGGGTGGTGATGCGCCGCCGGCGGTCGCAGTAAGAGCAGATGGCGATGCGCGCGCACATAGCCAGCGCCATGTCGCAGAAGAAGAAAAAGATCCCTGGTCGGCGAGTGCGAAGCATCACGGAACGCCAGCACCAACACCTTCAATTGCACAACACACTTTCAAAAGATCACCGGAAGAAATGCCACAGCGAACAACGCCGACAACGACAGCGTCCGGCATGGGAATGGCATTTCCATCGGCATTGGCAGGAGGCATTCCTGCGAAATCAAATGGGGCATCTCCGGTTTCGCCGAGCTTGAAAAAGGCGGCGCCCGTTGAAGCTGCGCCTGTGGCGCCAGATTCCCTGCAGTTGCCGGTGCCTTCGGAATTTCGCATCTATCATTTGACGGCACATGGCGCTTTGTCGGTAGCGCTGGATCAATGTTTCGAAGCGCAGGGGCTCGATGTCGAGCTGGTTGAAGACATTGATGAGTTGAAAGAATTATTGAATGCCTTGCCGGCGGATTTGGCGATTGTCGATGCAGAGTTTGGTGCCGATCTTGAAGGCTTGGGATTGGATGTGCGCGGACTTCGACAAAAGCAGGGCCGCAAAATGCGATTGGTCGCTTTTTCGGATGCGGACGATATCAATCTGCGTCTGTCGGCGCGTCGCGCCGGTGTCGATGCCTTGATTGTCGGTGCGCAGACTGCCGCCGATGTCATCAAGCGTTTGCGGGTTCTGCTGGAGCCGGGTTCCGACAGCCCGTATCGAATTTTGATTGTCGAAGATGATCGTTCGCAGGCCTTGTTTGCCGAAGGCATCTTGCGCAACAACGGCATGGAAACACTGGTGGTGCTCGATGCCATGGAAGTGATGCCGGCGCTGGAACAATTCCAGCCGGATTTGTTGTTGATGGACTTGAACATGCCCGGTGCGAACGGCATCGAGTTGACGAGTTTGATTCGCGAGCAGGAAGCTTTCATGCATACGCCGATCGTATTTCTGTCCGGCGAGCATGACGAAGATCGCCAGTTCGATGCGATCGATGCAGGTGGCGATGATTTCCTCAGTAAGCCAATTCGTCCACGGTATTTGATTTCAGCCGTGCAAAACCGAGTGCGGAGACATCGTGCCATGGAAAATCGCCAGCAAAAACGCGTCGGCAAGGATTCGCATACCGGACTTTACGAACGCGAGGATTTGCTGGCATTGATCAACACGCATTTGCAACGTGGCACCGACAAGAAAGGCGGTATTTTCTTGCTCGAGATGGAAGGCCTTACGAGCTTGCGCGAACGTTTCGGCATTGCAGCTTTTGAGCAAATGCAACAAGAAGCCGTGCAGGTAATTTCGCAGCAGGCCGTTGATTGTCCAATCGGCCGTTTCGGTGATGGCACTTATTTGATCTATGCCTCGCAGCCGGATGAAGCTGGTTTGAACGCCATGGCGCAACAATGCCGGACCAGTCTGGTGCAGCATGCTTTCCAGGTACAGGGGCATCCGCTAAGACTTCGGGCTTCGGTCGGTGTTTGTTCTTTCAGGCATAGCTTTCACGATAGCGGCGCCATGCTTAGCGCGGTTGAGAAAGTCACTCGCGAGGCGAGAACCAGTGAACGCGGTGTCCGTCAATTCGAACCGCCGAAGACCGAAGACGCGGCACGAGAAGCGGCCTTGTTAAAGCAAGTGCGTGAAGCCATTTCCCATCACAGTCTCGAATTGCTGTATCAGCCGGTGGTCGCAGTGGCCGGTAGTGACGATTCGCAATATCAGACCCTGTTGCGTTTGCGCGATGCCAATGGCCGTTTGCTCTCGGCGGCCGAAGTGATACCGATGGCGGAACGCAGCGATTTGATTGTGGATATCGATCGCTGGGTATTGATGCAGGCGGTGGCGCTGATTCGCGACCGTCGTGCCGAACAAAGGCCAATGCGTCTTTTTGTCACGCAATCACCATTGACGCTTGCCGATACCTCGCAGGCAGAGTGGTTGAGATCGGAGCTTGCCGACAATGATGTGCCTGGTGCCAGTCTGGTCATTGAACTCAGAATGGAAGACGCTTCGATACATGCGGCAACGGTTCGGCAATTCTGCGACAGTCTGGTCTCGCTCGGCGTGCAGTTTTGCTTGAGTCAGTTTGAATTGAATGCCGAAACCGAAGGCTTGCTGGAGCAATTGCCGCTCGGATTCGTAAAGCTTGCGAGAAAATATTCAGCCGGTCTGCAAACACAAACAACACGTGATGAATTGAAAACCTTGATTGATCGCGCGCATCGCCGTGGTCTTGAAGTCATCGGTACCGGTGTCGAGGATCCACAAGCGGCTGCCACGCTGTGGATGAGCGGTATCGATTTTATCCAGGGGAATTTGGTGCAAGAGGCCGATAGCGGGCTCGATTTTGACTTCCAACAGGCGGTGCTATAAATGCTACAAAAACTCAAGTCAGACAATGCGCTCGTCGTCAGATGGATTGCGATTTCGGGTGCCGCCGGTGCGGCGATTGCTTCAGGCATTGCTCATTGGAGTCATAATCAGGTCTGGCAAAGTGCCGCTTTGATTCTCTCTTTGCTGGCGATTGCCGGTATTGCCGGGCTTTGGTATGTGATGGCGAAACGCAATGAAGCCATGTCGGCTGTATCCGAGCAGACGCACGAGCAAAAGCGTGAAGTCACGGCATTGAATGAAGAACTGGCAGTGCATCGCGAGTTGGAAAAAGAACTCACGATAGCCAAACAGGCCGCCGAGTCGGCGATGATGGCAAAAGGTGAATTCCTGGCCACGATGAGCCACGAAATCCGCACGCCGCTCAACGGCATTATTCCAATGCTCGACATCATGATGTCGGCAAAGCTGGCGCCGGATCATCACGATATTTTGCGCACGGCTTATACTTCGGCAAGACAAATGTTGCGCATCGTCGATGACATTCTCGATTATTCGAAACTCGAAGCCAACAAGCTGCAACTGGAAACCACCAGCTTCAATCTGCGTGAAGTATGCGATTCGATCATCATGTTGATGGAAAAGCCGGCCGAGAACAAAGGCCTGCGACTGACTCTGCAGATCGACAGTAATGTGCGTTTGCCGGTACGCGGTGATCCCGTCCGTTTGCGTCAGGTGCTTACCAACCTGGTCAGCAACGCAATCAAGTTTACCGAGCGCGGTTCAGTGACATTGTTTATTACTCGCAAAGGCGAATCGCGCGCCCAGCATGATTTGCGCATTGAAGTGCGCGATACCGGCATTGGTATCAGTCCGCAAGGCGTGCAGCAATTGTTCAGGCCATTCAGTCAGGCCGACGCTTCCACTACGCGGCTATATGGCGGTACCGGTCTTGGCCTGGTGATTTGCAAACGCATCGTTGATTTGATGGGCGGCACGATCGGCGTCGAATCCGAGCCTGGTCGCGGATCTACTTTTTGGGTGGATTTGCCATTACTTAAAGCGCCGGGTGATATGCATACCCAGCGTCAGGACCTGAATGGCGCCCGCATCCTGTTCCTGACGAATGATGTGGTTATCCGTCAGCGCATGCAGCAAGCAAGTAGTGCCTGGGGTTGCCAGTTGACCGAAGCAGATACCACGCAGGATGCATTAACGCGATTACGCACCGCGCTGACTCGTGGCGGCACCTGGACCTACGATTTATTGCTGGTCGACATGAATAGCGTACGCAGCACGGCTATCGCATTGCATCGCAATTTAAGACGGACCCCCGATCTTGAGGGGCTGCGGGTGGTCTATTTGACCGGTAATGACCCGTTACCCGACGAGCTCAATGATGGCTCGCTGATGCTGAGTCTGCCGCGAGTCATCCATGCCAACGAGATGAGAGCCGCGATCAGTAATTTCCTGTCAACGCCGATTGTCCGCACTGAAACGGCGCAGGAAATAATGGATAAAGCTGCAAGCGCGACTTCTGACGCAAGTACGTCAGCCTCACATGGCGCAGTGCCGGCGATACGAAAATTGCGCGGGCATTTGTTGCTGGTCGAAGATAATCCGGTCAATTTGATGGTGGCGCAGCGATTGATCAGCATGCTCGGATTGAATTGTGAAACTGCGGACAACGGCGAGAAAGCGCTAGAAAGAATGATGTCGGGGCAGTTGGATCTGGTCTTGATGGACTGCCAGATGCCGGTAAAAGACGGTTACACGGCAACGCAGGAGTGGCGACAACATGAAATAAGAGCGGGCTTGCCGCGATTGCCGATTGTCGCAATGACAGCCAATGCAATGGCAGGAGACCGGCAAAAATGCCTTGATGCCGGCATGGACGATTACATCACCAAGCCGGTTGATCGTCGTTTGCTGGAATCCAGTCTGGCACGCTGGCTGAAGGTAAGGCAGGACCTGATGAGTCCTGGTGGACAAGCCAGTGGCCTACCTGCTGCCGGCACAGAACAGGTAGTACGACCGGTTGCCCCGTTGAGCAGTCCTGGCCCGATGGCTGCTTCGCCAGGAATGGCAAATCCTGTTGCGCCAGCACGCGTTGTACCTGCGCCGCGACCAGCCGAACCTGCCATCGCCTCGATGGCGACAGCAGCGACTGCTACTATCGCGCCGGTTGCCGCTGCAAAACCGGCGGTGGCTGCCGAACCTGCCGCTGCGCCGAGTAGTTTGCCGGTATTGGCAAAAGAGGTTCTGGATGAACTGCAAGCGGTAATGGGCAATGAATATATCAGCCTGATTCAATTATTCCTGGAAGATGCACCCAAGCAAATCCAGCAACTGGAACAAGCAGCTGCAGAAAATAATATTCACGGCATGATTGCACCGGCGCATACACTCAAATCATCAAGTGCGAATCTGGGAGCTTTGGCCTTGTCGGCCATCGCAAAACGAATCGAGATAGGGGCGCGCGGCAATATCCTGAATCGCCCGACGGTCGCGGTGTTGATGCTGGAAGCGGAATACAAGAAAGCGCAAGCAGCATTCCAGAAAATCCTGGGTTAAGTTTTTAGCTATTTATTTCAGACATAAAAAAAGCCCGGCAATGCCGGGCTTTTTTCACTTCAAGTATTACTTAGAAACCGGAAACATCAAGGCGACCATTGGTAGCCACTTTGCCGTTGACCGAAGCGGTCGGCACTGCGGAACCCAAGATTGCAGCCTTGATTTGAGCAGCGCTCGAACCAGGGTGGCGGGCGGCGTACATGGCAGCTGCGCCGGTCACGTGCGGTGTAGCCATCGAGGTGCCGTTGTAGCTGGCATAGCTGGCTGCCGTTTTGCCTTTAATGCGAGCTGGAACGGTCGAGTAGATGCCCGAACCTGGAGCTGCGATATCCACAGTGGTAGCACCGTATTGCGAGTAGCTGGCCAAAGTACCGTTGGAAGCCAGGGCCGCGACGGCAATGATATTGCTGTTTGGATAGTTGCTTGGGTACGAAGCAGTCACGTCGTTGTTGGCGCCGGAGTTGCCAGCGGCAGCGATAAACAGAATGCCGGCTGCATTGGCGCGTTCAATCGCATCTTGCAGACCTTGCGAGAAACCGCCGCCGCCCCAGGAATTGTTGGTCGCAACGAGGTTCAAGTTGTGACGAATTTTCAGATCGGTGAAGTAATCCACTGCAGCGATTGCGTTGGCAGTCGTACCGCCGGTGCCGCCGAGGAATTTCGCGCTCATCAGTTTGACTGACCAGCAGATACCGGCCACGCCTGCGCCGTTGCCGCCGACTGCACCGATGGTGCCGGCCACATGGGTGCCGTGATCATCTGAGGTGCCGTCGAATACGCTGTTGTTACCGCCGTCGAAATCCCAACCATAGACGTCATCGACCTTGCCGTTGCCGTCATTGTCGACGCCGTCGAACGTGCTGTCGCCCGGGTTTTTGAATGCATTTGCAGCGAGTTCCGGATGGGTATGCATGTAGCCTTCGTCGATGATGCCGATCACGACATTGCCGCAGTCAGCGCCTGCTGCGCCGGCCCAGGCTTCAGCCGCTTGGCTGCCGTATTGGTTGGCAGGCGTCGATGCGTTGCCGTAGGTGCCCCACAGAGAACCGTTGGTGTAATAAGTGTCATTCGAAGTGACGGTGTGTTGAACAACCCAGTTTGGTTCGGCAAATACAACCGAAGGATCGGCTTTCAGACGGGCAATGGCATCAGCCAGGCCGTTAGCGCCGGAGACATTGATCAAATCAACGTCGCCACCAAAATCGATGCGGCTCTTGCCATGCACCAATGACTTTTCTTTTTGGCCGCCAACGCGACCCATGGCACGGGTTTTGTCTGAAGCGGTTGCGCCGTCTTTATATTGGACGATCAATTGGCCAGCGACATGCGCCCGACCTTCTTTTAAACCTTGCACAGCCAGGTCAGGACGACCGTTTGCCTGTACGGAAAGAGTGGTAAAACCCAGGACTGCCACAGTGGCAGTTGCAAGCAGCGACATACGTAAAGCAGATTTCATGAAAAGGACCCCGGAAAAAAGCCCGCACAATGCGGGCTAGAAACTGGAACCTAGCGCACATTTCGCGTGAAAGTCATGATGCTTTGCAATAAATTTGCAACTTGTAACAATTAATGAGACGTGGTTCTCACTATTTTGCTTGCTTTTACACGGGCTTAACTTTTCAATTGGGCCTGTAAATAGCCCTGCTCGCCCAAACGCGCAATTAACCCCAGCTGGGTTTCGAGCCAATCGACATGTTCTTCTTCGGAATTCAGGATTGCCGCGAACAAGTCGCGGGAAACATAGTCGCCGACGGTTTCGCTATGCGCGACCGCAGCTTTCAGATCGGGAACGGCAAGCAATTCCAGTTTCAAATCGCATTCGAAAATTTCTTTTGGTGTTTCGCCGATGAACAATTTTCCGAGTGATTGCAGATTCGGCAGGCCATCGAGAAACAAAATTCGCTCGATCAATTTATCCGCATGTTTCATCTCGTCGATGGATTCGTGATGTTCGTGTTCGGCGAGTTCTTTAAAGCCCCAGTTCTTCAGCATTTTTGCATGCAAAAAATATTGGTTGATCGCTATCAGCTCGTTGTAGAGCGCTTTGTTGAGATGTTCAATAACTTTGCTATCGCCTTTCATGGCCATGCTCCTGAAGATGTCTGGCCACTTTATTCCTATTTAATAAACGATGTGCAAATGAGAATCGCTCATTTTAAAGCGATGGATCAGGCTGCTTGCAGAATCTGCAAAGGGAACAGGGATGCCGCGTGCGTTTCATTCAAAATATCGCTGGCCATTTCGCGGCAGCTACCGCAATTGCTACCGAGTCCGGTGCGCATCGTCAGCTCGGCAACATCACGCACGCCATCGGCAGCTGCGCGCTGGATAGCTTTATCGGTGATACCAAAACAAACGCAGATATACATGGCGAGATCAAGCCCGGCTACGAATAGGAATGATTCGTATTTGACCTGTAATGAGAATGATTGTCAATAAGTATTTGGCTAATTATTCAGCGTTTGCTGAACTTGGTACCTGAGCTGCTTGCCAGGATTTGCTGGACTAGCGCCCCGGCATCGGTTGGAACGGCCTCATCTCCTGCAATCGTGCGGGCATGTTCGGCCAAATGGTGCAAAGCGCGGACATAGACCTCACGCTTGAAGTTAACGACATGTTCGACCGGGTACCAGAAATCGACCCAGCGCCAGCTATCAAACTCGGGCTTTTCGGTCAGATTTAGGCGTAAATCGGCTTCTTCGCCGTTGAAACGCAGCAAAAACCAGACTTGCTTCTGTCCGACGCAAATCGGCTTGCTGCCATAGCGCACGCAGCGCTTGGGAAGGCGGTATCGAAGCCAACCAGGCGTCGCCCCGAGCACTTCCACGTGTTCAGGCAACAGGCCAACCTCTTCATGTAGTTCTCGGTACATCGCTTCTAGCGGGGTTTCATCAGTGTTCATGCCGCCTTGCGGAAACTGCCAGCCATCCCGGTTCACCCTGCGGGCCCAGAACAACCTGCCATCCGTGCGCATGAGCACGATGCCCACATTAGGGCGATAACCGTCCGGATCGATCACGACGCGGACTCCAAATTCACTGTCTGCAAGCCTGCCACAATGAATGGCGCAAGGACAAGTAAAACTGTCGAGATGGACACAGGTGCCGATGCCAAGTAAAATTCGCGGCCCTGCCGGACTAACCGCGGCAGGCAGATTTTCGGTTGTGTAGCTCAGCCGGTTAGAGCACGTCACTCATAATGACGGGGTCGGTGGTTCGAGTCCACCCACAACCACCAAATCATCCCGCTACGGCGGGATTTTTTTGCCTTGCATTTGATCAAGGTCAAAGTGTTTGCGGTATGGGCCGAATATGCTTTGGCCATGAACAGCTATCTTCCCTTTGACGCCGATTTGCTCCGTCGCTATGACCGTCCAGGTCCTCGCTACACCTCTTATCCGACCGCGCCGCAGTTTTCCGACAAGTTCAAGGAAGCGAATCTGCTCGATGTCATTCGACGCAGTAACGAAGATCCGATTCCACGGCCATTGTCGATTTACGTACACGTACCTTTCTGCGCCAGTCCATGTTTTTATTGCGGCTGTAATCGCATCATTACGCGCGATGTAAAACGCGGCGAAAAATATCTGGAAGATCTGAAGAAAGAGGTCGCGATGGTTGCGCCCTTGTTTGAAAACGACCGTGAAGTGTCGCAATTGCATTTTGGCGGCGGTACACCGAATTTTCTGAACCCGGAACAAATTCGCGGATTCATGGATTACCTGCTTCGGCATTTCCATTTCAGCGCATCGACGAATCGCGATATTTCAATCGAAATCGATCCGCGTTGCGTGAAGCCCGACGATATCGCCGCACTTGCAACCATGGGTTTCAATCGTGCCAGTCTGGGCGTGCAGGACTTTGATCCGGAGGTGCAAGAAGCCGTCAATCGCATTCAATCGGTCGAAGAAACACTCGCCGTTATCAAAGCCTGTCGTGACAGTGGATTTAAATCGGTGAACGTCGACCTTATTTACGGTTTGCCGAAACAAACGGTAACGGGTTTTGCAAAAACGCTCGACACCGTGATCGAAGCAAGGCCCGACCGGATTGCGGTTTACAGTTATGCCCATATGCCACAACTTTTCAAAGCGCAACGGCAATTGGATGAAGCACTCTTGCCGAGTGCTGAGACCAAATTGTCATTGCTGCAGTTGGCGATAGAGAAACTATCGCAAGCCGGATATTGCTATATCGGCATGGACCATTTTGCCTTGCCGGAAGACGAACTTGCGATCGCACAGCAGCGTGGTGATTTGCATCGCAACTTCATGGGTTATACCACGCATGCCGATAGTGATTTGATTGGCCTTGGTGTCAGTTCGATCAGTCACATCGGTGAAAGCTTCAGTCAGAACCCGCGTGATCTGCCTGGTTGGGAAATCGCGCTTGAATCGGGTCATTTGCCGATTTGGCGTGGCATGCAACTCAGCGAAGACGATGTTATTCGTGCCGACTTGATTCAGCGCTGGATGTGCCAGGGTGAAATCGACATCGGTAAATTCGAGGAGCGCCACAATATTTATTTCAACGAATATTTTTCAAGCGAGTTGAAGAAACTGAAAGATCTGGCCGAAGATGGCCTGGTTACCATGTCGGCGACGCATCTGAAGGCCACCTCGCGTGGTCGCCTGCTTCTGCGTATCATTGCGGCATGCTTCGATGCCTATCTGAGTCCGACCGCTACCGTGCTGCAGTTTTCAAAGACCATTTGAAAGTTGCAGCGGAGTTTGGTCAATGAGTGTAAAACGGCGAATAGCGCCTATTGCCGACGATGGCGATCAAATTCGGTTTTGCAGCACCTGTGCTTTTTCCAGCGCCTGCCAGTCGGAAGGTTACGACAAGCCTTCGCTGGAGGAATTGCATGTGCTGGTCGAACACATCGGACCCTTCCACGAAGGCGATCATATTTTCCGCGAAGGTGATGATTTCAACGCGATTGCGGCGGTACGCGGCGGCACCGTAAAAACCTATGTCGTCGATACCGAAGGCAACGAGCAAGTGCTCGGGTTTTTTCTGCCGGGTGAAGTGATTGGCTTGAATGCGATTCATCACGCGAAATATCCCTGCAATGCCGTGGCGCTGGATACCGTGATGCTGTGCCGGTTTTCATTTCCGAAAATGGCCTTGCTCGCGACAAAAATGCCGGGCTTGCAGGCACAACTTTTCCGTTTGCTGTCGCAGGACATCGGCAAGGCTGCTTTGCTGGCGGGCGATTATTCGGCCGACCAACGCATGGCTGCATTTCTGATTGCCTTGTCGCGTCGCTATGCGGCGCGCGGTTTTTCGGCAACCCGTTTTCATCTGACGATGAGTCGAACCGATATGGCAAATTATCTGCGGCTCGCACCGGAAACCGTGAGTCGGGTGTTGCGCCGTTTCCAGACCGAGGGCCTGATCCAGGTCGAACGTCGCGAAATCGAACTAACGCAACGCGATCAGCTGGAACAATTGGCCAGGCCGGTCCTGAGAAGCTGACATCGACTTGATCTGAGTCAATGTAAGCATCGGCAATTCCGACAACCATTGCACATCCAATACTGGAGATGTGTAATGAATACGACCAAACGCCTGTGGATAGCGCTCGCGTTACTATTGACCACCGGTTTCGGTGTGTTGCTCTGGATGGGCGGTGAAATTTACCGGCACCAGCCACCGGTTCCAGAAAAAGTAGTCACGCAACGTGGACAAGTCTTGTTTACGCGTGATGATATCCAGACCGGTCGAACCGTATGGCAAAGTATCGGCGGACAGCAGTTGGGTTCGATTTGGGGTCATGGTGCATTGGTCGCACCGGATTGGAGTG
Organism: Arenimonas sp.; assembly: GCA_036676335.1. Taxonomy (GTDB): domain Bacteria; phylum Pseudomonadota; class Gammaproteobacteria; order Xanthomonadales; family Xanthomonadaceae; genus Arenimonas. The sequence goes on from JAKFDD010000004.1 coordinate 49,233, forward strand.
CCGACTGGTTGCATCGCGAGGCCCAAGCCTGGTTGCAGATTCGAGCCAGCAGTCAATACGGTAAATCCTTCAAATCGCTTTCAGCCGGTGATCAGGCAAAATTGTCTGCGGAATTGCGTCCCGATATCCGTGCCAATACTTTTGACCCTGAAACGAAAGTGCTGACGATTTCCGACGAGCGCGCGCAGGCGATTTCGGAAGTGGCGGCGCATTACGAAAGTTTGTTCAGCAATGATCCGGCGACACAGGAGTTGCGCGAAACCTATGCGATGAAAGACGGCACCGTCGATACGATGGAACACCGTCGCCAGATGTCGGCATTTTTCTTCTGGACTTCCTGGGCCGCAGTGACGAATCGTCCGAATCAAACAGCGAGTTACACCAATAACTGGCCTTACGATCCGCTGGTCGGCAATGAAGCCACGCCAAGCGCATTTTTGTGGACGGTTTTCAGCGTTCTTTTCATGATTGCCGGCATCGGTTTGCTGGCCTGGCATTACGCGGTCTATCACGGCAAGGAAGGTCCGTTAACGCCGCCGCTGACCGATCCATTGCGCGGTATCGTGATTACACCCTCGATGAAAGCCACTGCCAAATATTTTTGGCTGGTACTGGCATTATTTCTGGTGCAAATTTTACTCGGCGCCACGACCGCGCATTTCCAGGTCGAAGGCCAATATTTTTACGGCTACAAACTTTCCGAAATTCTGCCGTATTCGCTGACACGTAGTTGGCATACGCAATTAGCGGTGTTGTGGATTGCAACGGCATGGTTGGCAACAGGTCTATATGTCGCTCCCGCAATCTCGGGGCATGAACCTAAATACCAGCGTTTTGGTGTGAACTTCCTGTTTGTCTGTCTACTGATTATCGTGGTCGGCGCCTTCGTTGGCCAATGGTTTGCCGTGATGCAAAAACTCGGTTTGGCGAATAATTTCTGGTTTGGCCACCAGGGTTGGGAATACGTCGATATCGGCCGTTTCTGGCAGGCCTTCCTGTTTGTCGGTTTGATGGTGTGGTTGACCTTGATGGGTCGCGGTCTCTGGCCGGCATTGCGTCGCAAAGACGAAATGTCGTCGATTGTCGGCTTGTTGTTTTTATCGACTGTCGCGATCGGCATGTTTTACGCGGCCGGCTTGATGTGGGGTGAACACACGCATTTATCGATGGTCGAATATTGGCGCTGGTGGGTAGTGCATCTTTGGGTCGAAGGATTCTTTGAAGTCTTTGCCGTCGCCGTGATGTCTTTCCTGTTCGTGAAGCTCGGTTTGGTACGCGGAAAATCCGCTACTGTGAATGTATTGTTTGCCACGATCGTGTTTATGGCCGGCGGCATTCTTGGCACCTTCCACCATCTGTATTTCACAGGTACCACGACTGCGGTAATTGCTTTGGGTGCATCGTTCTCGGCGCTCGAAGTGGTGCCGCTGGCCTTGATTGGTATCGAAGCTTATGAAACCTGGTCGCATAGCAAGGCGACACCGTGGATGGCACGTTATAAATGGCCATTGATGTTTTTCATCTCGGTGTCGTTCTGGAATTTGATCGGTGCCGGTTTGTTCGGCTTCCTGATCAACACGCCACTCGCGCTTTACTACATGCAGGGTTTGAACCTGACTGCATTGCATGGCCATACCGCCTTGTTCGGCGTGTACGGCATGCTCGGCATCGGATTGCTGCTGTTCTGCATTCGCGGTCTGAAACCCGATGTCGTGTGGAATGAAAAACTGCTGCGCAATAGTTTCTGGACTCTGAATATCGGCCTGACGATGATGGCCTTGCTGACTTTACTGCCGCTAGGTTTGTTGCAACTTAACGATGTGTTGAATAACGGTTATTGGCATGCACGCTCGGCCGAATTCATGGGTAAACCGATCATCGATTTGCTGGTCTGGTTGCGGGTGCCCGGCGATACCGTGTTTTCGTTCGGCGCCGTGGTATTGGCATGGTTTGTATTCCGGCTCTGGTTTAGACCCAAGGCTGCAGTTGTAAAAACGCCGGCCGGGATTGCCAGCGAATCCTGAGTTCGGCGTTTTCAGAGAAGGGCCGCATAAGCGGCCCTTTTTTGTTGTCTACAACCGATTTGTCTGCCTGCTTTGATTTGTATCAAGTTCAAAGGTTGCATCGCGCTCTATAGTGCAGATCAGGAGAAAATCATGGTCGCCGTTACAGAAAATTTTTCATTACCCGATATTCGTCTGCTTGCCGCAGCACCGCATCGTCTGATGTTTTTCGTCGGCGCTGCCAATGTGCTGATGGCGATGCTCTGGTGGACCCTGTGGTTGCTCGATGCCCGCTTCCAATGGTTTGGCCTTGCACAGCCTGCAATTCCGGCCGGCTGGATGCATGCGATCGTGATGCAATACCAGGTGCTGACGCCTTTCATCTTCGGTTTCCTGTTGACGGTTTTCCCGAAATGGATGAATTTGCCGCCGCTGAGTCGCTGGCATTACGTGCCGGTCGGACTTGGCTTGTTCGGCGGGCAAATATTGACGTTGGTTGGCTTGTTCGGATTCCCGCATCTGCTGCATCTGGGCTTGTTGCAAACCACGGCAGGCTGGATCGCCGGCTTGGTATTTTTGCTGACTTTGTTGTGGAAGGAAAAACAAACAACCTGGCATGCGGTGAGTTGCGCTGTCGCATTGATCCTGGGCTTGACTGGCTTATTGCTGGTGCTCGCCTATGCGTACACCGGCAATGCACGCCTGATGTTTGCCGCGATCAAATTTGGTAGTTTCGGATTATTGTTGCCGATCTATTTCACGGTTTGCCATCGCATGCTGCCGTTCTTTGCCAGTGCGGTGATTCCCGGGTACAAAATAGTCCGGCCACTCTGGGCACTAGCCTTGTTCTGGGTTTTGATGTTGTTGCATTTGGCACTGGAGTTGATGCATGGCTATGCCTGGCTATGGTTGCCGGATATTGCACTTGCCATACTGACCGGTGCACTGCTTTTACTGTGGTGGCCAAAACAGACAAAAAGTCCCGCCTTGCTGAAAGTATTAATGCTCGCTTTTAGTTGGCTGCCGATCGCGATGGTTATGTATTCGATACAAAGCATCTGGTTCAACACTACCGGTGAATTCATTTTGGCACGTGCACCGGCGCATGCCTTGTTCATCGGCTATTTCGGCAGCATGTTGGTTGCGATGGTCACGCGAGTCACGCAGGGGCATTCGGGCCGGCCACTGGAGCTTGGCCGGGTGGCGGGATTCGCTTTTATCGTGATCCAAATCGTCGCAGTGTTGCGTGTATTGGCCGACCTCATCCCTGATTCCTTGTTCTGGCAATGTGTCGCAGGCGTTCTGTGGTTGCTTGCATTCCTGCCCTGGGTATTCCGCTCGAGCTGGATTTATCTGACGCCGCGTGTTGATGGACAGGCAGGCTGAGCATGATGGAATTCTATTTGCAAATTAAATGGGTCCACATTGTGGCTGTACTTTGCAGTGGCAGCCTGTTTTTCGTGCGGGGACTGATGTTGTTGAACGATAAAAAGATCGCAATGTCCGCAGCAGTGCGTTATCTGAGTTACATCATTGATACGGTATTGCTTACGGCAGCTTTGATGCTCGCCACGATGTTGCCATCGGCGCTGTTCGCCAATGGCTGGCTTCTTGAAAAGATTTTCTTGCTGGTGGTGTACGTCGTGCTTGGCAGTTTTGCCTTGAAGCGAGGCCGCAATAAGAAAAGCCGGACGTGGTTTTTTATCGCGGCGGTATCGGTATTTGCCTTCATGATTACCGTTGCACGCGCGCATCATCCGCTCGGCATTTTTTCCGCATTGATGCTTTGACTGGCATGAGAAAATGAAATGAATCCTTTCATTGCGCCATGTCGCGAAAACAGGGTCTGGCTAAATTCGGCGATCGGCAGTCTCGAGCAGGAAGCAGCACGTTCCGCCGATACTCATTTATTGAAACTGGATTTGACCGGCTTTCCCGGCATCCATTTTTATTTCAAGGATGAATCCTCGCATCCGACCGGAAGCCTGAAGCATCGATTGGCGCGTTCACTATTTCTATATGCGCTCTGTAATGGCCGTTTGCAGGAAGGTCAGTCGGTGATCGATGCTTCATCCGGCAGCACCGCGATTTCGGAAGCCTGGTTTGCGCGTTTGCTGGGATTGAAATTTACCGCCGTGATGCCTGATAGCACGACGCCGCGAAAGATCAGTGTTCTGCAATCGCTCGGTGCCACATGCGATCTGGTGCCGGAAGGAGTCGATGCCAGCGAGCATGCGCGTGCGCGCGCGGTTGCCGAAGGTGCCTGTTATCTGGACCAATTCGGTCTTGCCGAGCGTGCGACCGATTGGCGCGGCAATAACAATATCGCCGAATCCATTTTGGCGCAGATGCAAAAAGAAAATGACCCGGTCCCGGCCTGGGTAGTCTGCGGCGCCGGTACCGGCGGCACGTCCGCGACGATCGGACGTTATCTTCGCTATCGAAGATTGCCGACGCAGTTGTGTCTCGCCGAACCAATAGGCGGTGCGTTTGCCCAGGCTTGGCAGACGCGTTCGATCACCGAAACAAAACCTTGCCATACACTCGTCGAAGGCATTGGTCGCAGTCATATCGAACCAGGTTTCATGTTTGATGTCGTCGATAAAGTCATCGAAGTATCGGATGCCGATTCCTTCGCCGCCGCATGGCTGCTGGAGGAAATATTGGGCCGCCGCTACGGCGGCTCTTCGGGCACCAATCTAATCGCCTGTCTGCAACTTGCCGAAGCCATGCGTGACCGCCGCGAAACCGGCAGCATCGTCAGTCTGCTTTGCGATCGTGGCGAACGCTACGAGCAAACCCTGTTTAATCGGCATTGGCTGGAAGCGCACGGCATCGCGCTCGATACAGCGCTCGCCAAACTGCGTTGCCGCCTGGAAGCCGCCATCGTTTGAGCGATGGCGAATTCGTTTCGATCAGACGCGACCGAATACCAGCGTGCCGTTGGTGCCGCCGAAACCGAAACTATTCGACATCACGGTATCGAGTTTGGCTTCGCGACTTTCGCGGACAATCGGAAAACTTTCCGCGCGTTCGTCGAGATTCGCGATATTGGCAGAACCCGCGATGAAGCCATCACGCATCATCAGCAAACAATAAATCGCTTCATGCACGCTGGCTGCACCGAGCGAATGGCCCGACAATGCTTTTGTCGATGAAAGTGGCGGAACGCCATCGCCGAACACGGTACGAACCGCATCCAATTCGGTCACATCGCCGAGTGGCGTCGAAGTGCCGTGCGTATTCAGATAATCGATCGGCGCAGTAATATTATTCATCGCCATTTGCATGCAACGGACCGCACCTTCACCCGACGGTGCCACCATATCGGCGCCGTCTGAAGTTACGCCATAGCCAAGTAGCTCGGCATAAATTTTTGCACCGCGCGCTTTGGCGTGTTCGTATTCTTCGAGCACGAGAACACCGCCGCCGCCTGCTATGACAAACCCGTCACGATCAGTATCGTAGGGACGCGATGCCGATTGCGGCGTGTCGTTGAATTTGGTCGATAAAGCGCCCATCGCATCGAATTGGCAGGTCATCGCCCAATGCACTTCTTCGCCACCACCGGCAAACATGATGTCCTGCTGGCCGTAACGAATTAAATCGGCAGCAGCACCAATGCAATGTGCCGAAGTAGCACAGGCAGCCGAAATCGAATAGCTGACACCCTTGATCGCGTAGGCAGTCGCCAATGCGGCGGAAACGGTAGAACACATCGTGCGCGGCACCATGTACGGACCGACTTTCCGGACGCCGCGATTGCGCATCAAATCACCGGTTTCCACTTGCCATTGTGCCGAGGCGCCACCGGAGCCGGCGATCACGCCGGTACGAGCTTGGCTCACCATTTCCGGTGATAGTCCGGCATCGGTAATCGCGTCACGCATCGCGACACATGTGTAGGCAGCAGCGTCGCCCATAAAACGTTTTTGCTTGCGGTCGATCTCGGCGTCGAGATCAATTAGCGGCACCCCGGCGACATGGCTGCGCAATCCCATTTCTGCGTAATCGGGGCGGTGGCTAATGCCGGAGCGGCTTTCGCGCAAAGACGATGACACGCTATCGAGATCATTGCCAAGACACGAAACAATCCCGATGCCGGTAACGACAACACGACGCATCAGAAATTCTCCGTGGAAGTAAACAAACCGACACGCAAATCCTTGGCGACATAAATTTCGCGGCCGTCGACCGACATGGAGCCATCGGCAATCACCAGTTTGAGCTTGCCGCGTATCACGCGCGCGATATCGATTTTGTAGGAAACCAATTTGGCGGTCGGTAATACCTGGCCGGTAAATTTGATTTCGCCGGCACCCAGAGCGCGACCACGGCCCAGTTCGCCCAGCCAGGGCAGGAAGAAACCGGCCAGTTGCCACATAGCATCCAGACCCAGGCAGCCCGGCATCACCGGATCATCCTGGAAATGGCATTTGAAAAACCAGAGGTCGGGATGAATATCTAGCTCGGCGGTAATTTCGCCCTTGCCGTATTTTCCGCCTTCGGCCGAGATCTTGGTGATGCGATCAAACATCAACATCGGGTCAGCAGGAAGGTGTGCATTTTCTTTGCCGAACATGTCGCCACGTGCGCAGGCGAGTAGTTGTTCGCGAGTAAAATTATTCGAAACGGTCATTGTTTGCATCATTGCGGAAAGCCGCATCCTAGCTATGTTTCAACAAGTTTATTACGATTCGCGACAAACATCTTCCGTACGCATGCGTAGCGATTCGGGGGTGTATGCAAATGCGAGGCAGGTAAGATGCTGTCTGGACGTCTGCCGGTTATCCTTGGTGTGAGGTCAAATGACAGGGTGTTTCGCTTGCGATATCTCTGAGCATCAAGCATAAGTATCTTGAAACAAGGTCGTTGTCACAAACCACGAGAATTGAAATTACACCTATGACGAGCAAAACATTTACCACGCCGGAAGCCGCGCCCAACGCACGCTTTGAAGCGCAAAAACTAGCCTTTGGCCCCGTGGTATTTCAGTGCGTCCGGATTGCGCTCAAGTGGGGCTTGCTCGAAAGCATCTATCGAGCCAAAAATGGCTGCACGGTGGCAGAGCTGGCGACAATGCACCAGCGCACCGAATATGCGATCAGTGTGTTGCTGGAAAGCTGTCTCAGCGCTGGCGTACTCAGCAGCAAGGAACATCGCTATTTCCTGGAAAAAATCGGCCATTTTGTATTGCGCGATGAAATGACGCGGATCAATTTCAATTTTACCCAGGAAATCTGCTATCAAGGCATGTTCGAACTGGAGTCCGCACTAAGCGATGCAAAGCCTGCAGGACTGAAACACCTGGGTGAATGGGACACTATCTACCGCGGTTTGAGTTCGCTGACGGAAGAAGCGAAGACGGCGTGGTTCGAATTTGATCATTATTATTCCGATGCCGCTTTTTCTGCGGTGTTGCCGATTGTGTTCGCGAGCCAGCCCGAAACCTTGATGGATATCGGCGCCAATACCGGTAAATGGGGGAAGCGTTGCCTGGATTTTGATTCATCGGTGACTGTGACATTGGTTGATTTGCCGGAGCAACTGGCCATTGCCCGGGTGAACCTGGAAGCTCAATCCGACCGGGTCAACTTTCACGAAGCGGATATGTTGAACCCGGAGGATTCGTTCCCGGCCGGACAAGATGTGATTTGGATGAGCCAGTTTCTGAGCTGCTTTAGTACCGAGTCGATCCTGAGTATTTTCCAGCGAGCGAAAGCCAGCCTCGGTCCGGATGGTAATGTTTATGTGCTGGATACTTTCTGGGACCGCCAGCGCCATGACATTGCGGCCTACTGCATCATCAACACCTCGCCTTACTTCACGGCACTCGCCAACGGCGTGAGCAAGATGTATCAATCGCATGAATACATCGAACTTGCCAACAAGGCCGGTCTGCGGCTGGTGGATATTCGTGACGACGTCGGCTTGAGCCATAGTCTGCTGAAATTTGTCCATGCTTAAGCAGTGTTACGAGTGGCCAAAGGCATGAATCTGGCTTAAACGATTTTGCTATTTATCGTTCAATTGACCCAAATCAAATTAACTCGGGCAGATTAGGCGCATTGTGACCCCATGGAATTTTTCCAATGGGGGCCATATGAAACATTTAGTCGTTCCACTCATCTTCGCAGCAGCCTTGCTAGGCCTGCCGGGTTGTAAATCCGAAAAAACCGACGAGGCGGCGGCAACGCCAGCCGCCATGGTCGATACGGGCGGCTCAGCCGCGGGCGATCTTGGCGCTCCGCAAGGTGAAACGATCAAGGCCATTTTGACCAGTCCACCCAATGTGCCGCCGGCAACCGGCCGTACCGCACCGGCCAAGGTGATCGTCGAGCTGGAAGTCAGGGAAGTCGAGATGGAAATCTCAGAAGGCGTGAAATACACCTTCTGGACTTTCGGTGGCACGGTGCCAGGCAGTTTCATCCGCGTGCGTCAGGGCGACACAGTGGAGTTTCATCTGAAGAATCACCCCGATTCGAAGATGCCACATAACATCGATTTGCATGCCGTCACTGGACCAGGCGGTGGTGCAGCCTCGAGCTTCACTGCACCCGGTCACGAATCGCAATTTACTTTCAAGACATTGAATGCCGGTTTGTACGTCTATCACTGTGCAACCGCGCCGGTCGGTATGCATGTGGCAAACGGCATGTACGGTTTGATTCTGGTCGAACCGCCGCAAGGCATGCCGAAAGTGGATCGCGAGTTCTACGTGATGCAGGGTGATTTCTACACGGTCGGTAAATACCGCGAAAAAGGCGTGCAGCCTTTCGATATGCAAAAAGCGATCGACGAAAATCCAACCTACGTTTTGTTCAACGGTTCCGAAGGTGCGTTGCTGGGTGACAAGGCATTGAAACTCAATGTCGGCGAAACGGTGCGGATGTATGTCGGTAACGGTGGTCCGAATCTGGTCTCGAGTTTCCACGTGATCGGAGAAATTTTCGACAAGGTATACACCGAAGGTGGCTCGCGTTATCAGGAAAATGTGCAAACAACATTGATTCCTGCAGGCGGTTCGGCAATTGTTGAATACAAGGCCGAAGTGCCCGGAACCGGCGTGATTGTCGATCACTCGATTTTCCGCGCGTTCAACAAAGGTGCCTTGGGCATGATCAAAACTTCCGGTCCGGAAAACAAGGCGATCTATTCGGGCAAGGAAGTGGACAGCGTATATCTCGGTGACAAGGTCGTCAGTGCGGCTCCCGTTGCGGCGGCGGCCACTGCGACTGCTGGCGGTACGTTGACGCTACAGCAGCAAATCAAGGCTGGTGAGGCGCTTTATAACGGTACTTGCTCGGTCTGTCATCAAAGCAATGGCGCTGGTCTGCCTAATGTGTTCCCGCCATTGGCCAAATCGGATTTCCTGAATGCCGACAAGACGCGCGCGATCAATATCGTGTTGAACGGTTTGAATGGTCCGGTCACCGTCAATGGTGCGAAGTTTGATTCGGTGATGCCGCCGATGAGCCAGCTCAATGACGACGAAGTCGCCAACATCGTCACCTTCGTGCTCAACAGTTGGGGCAACAAGGGCGGCACCGTGACGGCAGCCGATGTTGCCGAGGTTCGTAAATCCACGCCGCGTCCATCGGGTGCGGCACATTGATGGATCATGCGTAAATTAATTTTGCTTGCTTGTTTGATAAGTACTGCCAGCCTGGCTGGCGGTACTTACGTGCGCATACCGGCCGGTGAATTCACTTCAGTTCTGAAATACGAAGACAACAAGGGCAAGCAGAAAGTAGCTGTCTTTGAATTGATGAAACAGCCGGTAACCAATGCGGAGTTTCTGGCGTTCGTCCGTAAAAATCCGCAATGGCAACGCGGAAAGGTTCCGAAGGTTTTTGCGGAACCGACGCATTATCTTTCCCATTGGCAAGCGCCTTTGATTCTCGGTGCCAATGTAAAACCGCAACAACCGGTGACGCAGGTCAGCTGGTTTGCCGCATCCGCTTTTTGCGAAGCGCAAAATGCACGCTTGCCGACCTGGAATGAATGGGAATATACCGCCGCCGCCGATGCGAAGCGCCGCGATGCCAGAAGCGATCCAGCCTGGCGCGAAAGTATTTTGAGCTGGTATGCAAAACCGTCGAATACGGCCATAGCCGATGTCGGAAAAACGCCGGCGAATATTTACGGCATCCAGGATTTGAATGGCCTGGTCTGGGAATGGACCGAAGATTATTCGGCGATGCTGGTCTCGGCCGACAACCGCAACCAATCCGACCCGGATAAATCGAAATTCTGCGGTGCCAGTGCCTTGTCGATGGAAGACAAGGAAAATTATGCGGTGATGATGCGAGTCGCGATGCTGTCGTCGCTGGAAGCGGTCAACAGTACCTCGAATCTCGGATTTCGCTGTGCAAAGAACTTGCCGTGAGAACACAATGAAGAAAATACTGTTCGCGTTATTGTTTTTGTTCGCCATCGTTGCAAATGCCGCAACGCCATTGCCCGGCGATTCCCTGTTGCAGATCAATAATACATTCACCAATCAGGACGGACGCAATTTCAAGTTAAGCGAACGCCGGGGCAAGCCGCAATTGGTCGCGATGTTTTACACGTCCTGCAAATATATTTGTCCTTTGATTATCGACAGCGGCAAGGGCGTCGATAATTCACTGACGCCGGCCGAACGGAAAAACTTGTCGATCCTGTTGGTCAGTATCGATCCGGCCCGCGATACCCCTGAAGCGCTTATGTATATCGTCAGGAAGCGCAAACTCGATACGACGCGCTGGACCTTGTCGCGTACCGATGAAAAAGGTGTACGCACCCTGGCCGCTTTGCTGGGCATTCGCTATCGCGTGCTGGAAGACGGTGAATTCAACCATACCAGCGCCCTGATTTTGCTCGATGCCGAAGGCCGTGTTGTCGCGCGCACCGAAACATTGGGAAGCAAACCCGATCCGCAATTTTTGGCGGCGGTAAAGAAAACATTGGCGCCAGCAAAAAAATAGTTTTATAGGGTGCGCCTGTGGCGCACCGATATAACGATCTTCGCCTACAATGCATCAAGCCAATCAAAAAAAAATTGAAGCATGATCCGACATATCGAACGACATAAAACCCATCGTATCGGTTGGTTGCGGGCCGCGGTGCTCGGGGCCAACGACGGTATTGTTTCCACGGCGAGTCTTGTGCTCGGTGTAGCCGCTGCAGGCGCGAGTTCCAATAGTATTCTGGTAGCCGGCGTGGCCGGTTTGATGGCCGGCTCGATGTCGATGGCAGCAGGCGAATATGTTTCGGTCAGTTCGCAATCGGATACCGAAAATGCCGATATCGAAAAAGAGCGCAATGAATTAGCGAACGATCCTGTGCACGAGCTTCAGGAACTGACGATGATTTATGTCGGCCGTGGCCTGGACAAGGAACTTGCGAAACAGGTGGCAACGCAATTGATGAATCACGATGCACTCGGAGCGCATGCCCGCGATGAATTGGGGATTTCCGAAATACTTAGTGCCAATCCGATCCAGGCAGCACTTGCATCTGCAGGTTCATTTGCCGTCGGAGCCCTGTTGCCGTTGTTGATCGTGTTGATGGTGCCATCGTTCGCATTGATGTGGACGGTCGCTGCCAGTTCGCTTTTATTTCTTGCGATATTAGGCTCGCTGGCGGCACGTGCGGGAGGTGCGTCGGTGATGACATCGGCGACCCGCGTAACTTTCTGGGGAGCACTGGCGATGGCCTTGACGGCTGGTGTTGGCGCACTGTTTGGGGTTGCCGCATAGCACGTGCCAAGTAGCACAATGCTGCGGTTTCGGCACCAAAGCGTGTCGTACGATAAAAATTTGTTAAGCAGATATCGCATTGTCGAAGTGCCGGGGCGACGAAAAATTCCGTGATTCACCGATGCGCCAGAAAAATTAAAAACAGCTGAACCAGATTAAAAAAACGCTTGAAATTTAACGCGTTTGGCACAATAAAAAATAAATGAAAACGCTTGTTCTGACTTGAATATGCAATCTGAAATTAACTTGATTTAAGTCAATGCTTTCAAGCAAAACAGGCGTAAGCTGTTTTTGTCGGCAGCCAATGTCGTAGCGAGGGCCTTGTGAAAATGAGTCGCCAAATCGCCACACCTCTATCCGGGTACGGAACCGCTGCCGACGATTTATCGCGAACCGAATCTTCCCGTTATCCGCTGGTTTTGCTGGCACTGTTCACGCTGTGGTGGAGTCTGCTGGCAATCGCGCCCTGGTATCGCGAGGATTGGTTGCTGGAAAACGTGCTGGTTTTCATTGTCGTGCCGTGGCTGATCTGGAGCTACCACAAACTCCGGTTTACCAACTTCAGTTACACGCTGATTTTCATTTTCTCCTGCCTGCACGAAGTTGGCGCGCATTACACCTATGCCGAAGTGCCACTGTATTCCTGGGCCGAAAAATACGCCGGTCTGGATCTGTCCGGCGTGCTGGGCAGCGAGAGAAATCACTACGACCGATTGGTGCATTTTCTGTACGGGCTTTTATTGCTGCCACCGATCGTCGAGATCTTCGAGGCCCGCGCCCATCTGCAAAAAGTCTGGCGCTTCGTTGTGCCCATCACCTTCATGATGGCGTTCTCGGAACTGTTCGAAATCATCGAATGGCAGGCCGCCGAAATTTTCGGCGGCGATTTGGGCCAGGCCTATCTGGGCACGCAGGGCGACATCTGGGATGCACAAAAAGATTCGCTGGCCGCCGCGACAGGTGCCGCTATCAGCACGGTGCTCTACCACTGGTACAAGAAATTCAGGACGAAGCGACAAAGTGTCGGAGACACAAAATCGCCGGGAAACCGGTACCAAAAATTAACATCAACCCCTCAAGCATTACGGAGCGAAACATGAGCTACTTGATTCCACAAAACAAGTCTGCGCTTGCACGTTCATTCAATAGTGAATTCCAGCGCTTGTTTGATCGCTTTTTCGATCACGAGAGCGATTTAAAAACAACACTGAGCAATTTTGACTGGACACCAACCGTGGATGTCGTTGAAAAAGAAAAAAACTATCTGTTGAAAGTCGACTTACCCGGCGTTGATCCGAAAGACATCGACATCACGGCCGAAGATGGCATGTTGGCCATACGCGGCGAACGCCGTCAGGAAAAGAGCGAAGACAAGAACGGGCAGCGCCTGACCGAAAGCCACTACGGTAGTTTCTACCGCAGTTTCAATCTGCCTAGCGGCGTCGGTATCGAAGACATCAAGGCCAATTCGAAGAATGGCGTGATCGAAATCGAAATACCGAAAGCCAAGCATGCAGAACCGAAAAAGATCCAGATTAATCATTGAATGAAAACTCCCTCTCTTTCACCTGCCGAGCAATCGGCAGGTTTTTTTTGCGTGTATTTTTGCGCTAGCGGCCGCCGCCGCTGCGCCAGATCGAATACAGCAGCCACAGGCTGCCAAACACGGCGCTGAGAAAACCGAGCAGGCCGAATATCGGCAAACCCAGCAGTGTCGGACCGCCTTTGACGGTCATCACGATCGACGAACCGATGATCAATGCGGCGATCACAATGCCGATCGTCAGCCGGTTGGCGGAATGATCGAGTCGCTCAGCGAGATGCTGCAGGCGTTCGACATCGATGCTGACCTTGATCTTGCCGCTGCGAATGCGCTGCATGATGTCGCGAATGTTTTCCGGCAGCGTAGTCAACATGCGGGCGCCCAGCCGGATCGCGTTGTTTCCGCGTTTCGTCATTGCCGATACGCCGTAAAACGAACGCATGGACCGACGCACGATCGGCAATGCCACCGATACCATGTCGAAATCGGGATCGAGTTTTCGGCCGATACTTTCCAGCGTCACGAATACTTTCATCAACATGGCCAGATCGGACGGCAACGCTAGCTGGTTGTCGCGCAGAATCAGGGTGATGCTGCCGAGCATGGCACTCAAATTCAGTTGCTTTAACGGCACGCCATGATAGTGATCGATGAAATCGTCGACTTCCTGGGTCAGTTTTTCGTAGTCGATATCGGAGTCGCGTGTCCACAACACGAGTACGTCGATGATCTGTTGCGAGTCCCGCTGCACCAAACCGTGCAACATATCGATCACCTGGCCGCGGCGCTTGTCCGACAGGTGGCCAACCATGCCGAAATCAATTAGCGCGACATGGTTGCCCGGCAGATAAAACAAATTTCCCGGATGCGGGTCGGCATGGAAAAAACCGTCTTCCAGCATCATTTTCAGGGCCGTACGTGCGCCGATCAGTGCCAGTTTTTTCCGGTCCAATCCGGCGGCGACAATGGCATCAAAATCATGCGCCGGAATGCCGGCAATATATTGCTGCACGTTGACGCATTCACTGGTGAGTTCCCAATACACGCGCGGCACCACGATATCCGGTTGATTGGCGAAGGCATTCGCGATGCGTTCGGCGTTATGGCATTCGGCGGCAAGGTCCAGCTCGCGATACAACGAAGATTTAAATCGGCGCACGACCTCCTGAGGACGATAACAACGCCATTCGGGCAATTCGGTTTCGATCATTTTCGCGAAGCGAAGCAGCAGTCGCATGTCGGCATCGATGATCTCGCGAATGCCGGGGCGACGCACTTTGACGATGACGTTATCGCCGTTCGGCAGGGTGGCACGATGTACCTGGGCAATCGAACCGGCCGCGAGTGGTTCGGCGTCAAGTTTCGCGAAAATATTATTGGCCGAATCAGGCAGGCTGAGTTGCATTTGCGCCTGTATTTCGACAAACGGAACCTGTGGTGCGTGATCCTGCAATTTCTCGAATTCGGCAATCCAGTCCGGATCGAATAAATCCACCCGCGTCGACAATAGCTGGCCCAGTTTGACGAAGGTGGGTCCAAGTTCCTCCATCGCGTGACGCATGCGTTCGGGCGCGGACAAATGGGCCTGCTCTTCGATCTTCGGCAAGTGCAACACTTTGCCGGCACGCTCAAGCAAATTCGACATGCCCAGCCGTTGCACGATGTCGCCAAAGCCGTAACGCATGAACACCGATGCGATGTCGTGCAAGCGTCCCAAATCCTGGGCGGCAATCAGGGTTTTAATCAGCATGGCCTGGTATCCGGAAGCGGTAACGGTGATCGATTGTCATTCATGCGTCTGACCTGGCATTAGTAGACACTACAAGTTCAATCGCAGGCTTGATTTGGATCAAAGCTATATTGATCCGGCAGGGCAAACTGGGCAAGCTTGAATCGTATCGAATACCGCAGTTATTCGTGTCCCCGTTGTAACCGAGCGAGAGAATGTATGACGGTTTTTACAACGCCGGAAAAAGATAAAACCGGGCTGAACGAAGCGCAGGTTCTGGCGAGTCGGCTGCAATTTGGCCGCAATGAAATTCCCGCGCCGCGCAGACGCGGTTATCTGCAAATTACCCGCAGCGTACTGACCGAGCCAATGTTCCTGCTGTTGCTGCTGGCCGCCGGTTTGTATTTATTGCTCGGTGATTTGGCCGAAGGACTGGTATTGAGTTTGTTTGCCATGCTGACGATTGCCATGGTGATCTTGCAGGAACGCCGCAGTGAAAAAGCGATTGAGGCTTTAAAGGCCTTGGGCACGCCGTATGCCCTGGTGATACGGGATGGCACCACGCAGCGAATTCCCAGCGCCGAAGTCGTACCGGACGATTTGCTGATTGTCGAAGAAGGCGAGCGCATTGCCGCTGACGGCAAGCTGCTGAGTTCTCACGACCTGATGGTCGACGAATCCCTGCTGACCGGCGAAAGTGTGCCGGTCGGCAAACGCGTCTGGCTATCTGAAAACGACAAGGACGCCGCATCGCAGCCCGGCGGTGATGCATTGCCGTTTGTCTATTCCGGAACGATGGTTACTCGCGGCAAAGGCCTGACGCTGGTCACGTCTACCGGGATCAACACGCAGATTGGTCATCTCGGCGCTTCACTATCTTCGATCGAACTCGAGCCGACGCGTCTGCAGAAAAGCACCGGAAAAATGGTGCGGCTGTTTGGCTTGGTGGCCGCGCTCGTCAGTCTTACGCTGGTGATTTTTTACGGGGTAACGCGCGGGGATTGGTGGCAAGGCGTTCTGTCGGGAATCGCGCTGGCAATGGCGATGCTGCCGGAAGAATTTCCGCTGGCGCTCTCGGTTTTCTTTGCGATGGGCGCCTGGCGACTGGCAAAAATAAAAGTGCTGGCCAGACGTTCGGCGGTGATCGAAACTCTGGGCGCGGCCACGGTATTGTGCGTCGACAAAACCGGCACGCTGACCGAAAACAAAATGCGGGTTTGCCAGTTATACGCTTCGGGATTGCATTTGCCGCTGAGTGGAAGCGAAACCGAATTGCCGGAGCATTTTCACCGCCTGCTCGAGTATGGCCAGCTCGCAACGCGAAACCGCAGCTTCGATCCGATGGATCTGGCAATCGGAAAATTGACGCGCGCGACTTTGCTCAATACCGAACACTGGCATCCGCAATGGCCGCTACGGCGCGAATATGCATTGAGCGACGAATTGCTGGCGATGTCGCAGGTCTGGCAATCGAGCCCCACGGTTTTTGAAGTGGCCAGCAAGGGGGCGCCGGAAGCGATTGCCGACCTGTGCCATTGTTCGGCGGAACAGACGCGGGAATTATTGCAGCAAGTGGCCGTGATGGCGGCTGAAGGTATGCGGGTATTGGCCGTGGCAGAAGGGCGCTATTTCGGCAATGAATTACCGCAGATTCAACACGATTTCAATTTTGAATTGCTCGGCCTGATCGCCTTTGAAGATCCGCTGCGAAGGTCGGTTCCGGCTGCTGTTGCCGAAGCGCATGCTGCCGGCATAAAAGTCGTGATGCTGACCGGCGATTACCCGGCAACCGCGAGTGAAATTGCGAAGCAAGCCGGCATAGCTTCAAGCGGCCGGGTGTTGACCGGAACCGATATTGCCGCAATGGACGAAAACGCCTTGCGTACCGAGAGTCAAAAAACCCATGTCTATGCCCGCATCATGCCGGAACAAAAATTGCGTTTGGTGCAGGCATTGAAAGCCTCCGGCGAAGTCGTCGCCATGACCGGCGACGGTATCAACGATGCGCCGGCATTGAAGGCGGCCCATATCGGCATCGCGATGGGCAATAGCGGCACCGATGTCGCGCGTGAAGCCGCCGCGATCGTTTTACTCGAAGAAGATTTCGGCAGAATCGTCGATGCGATTCGTCTGGGACGCCGCATCTTCGACAATTTGCGCAAAGTGATGCTGTACATCATTGCGGTGCATGTGCCGATTGCCGGCATGGCGATTATTCCGCTGATGCTCGGCTGGCCGGTCATGCTGATGCCGATGCATGTCGTGCTGATCGAAATGATCATCGACCCGATGTGCACGTTTGCCTTTGAAAATGAGCCGGCCGAAAAAGATCTGATGCAGCAAGCGCCCAGACCGATGAGCGACCTGCTGGTGGCCGCGCCGCAATTGGCGCTGGGTGCATTGCAGGGCGTACTGATATTGCTGGCCTGCCTGCTGGTGTTTCAGCAATCGCTGTCGATGGGGCACAGCGATAAGTTGGCCAGGACGTTGGGATTCCTGACGCTGACGGCAGGCAATCTGGCGATGATTCGGGTGATCGCCAGCAGAAGTTTTCTCGTCAAGAACCTGGTCGGCAAGTGGCATGGCAGCTACTGGTTGATCGCCATGCTTGCAAGCATCGTAGTCACGATTTGCATCACGGTTCCCTGGTTGCGCGGCATCTTCGGGTTTGCCGTGCCGGGCCTTACTCAGGCGGGCATTGCCATTGCTTGCGGCTTGCTCGCGGGACTCGGCATGGAAGGGGTGAAGTGGCATCCCTGGGTGCATCGCACGATGGGTGGTGTCCCGAAATTGAAAGCAGACTCAGACGGAATTGATCGAGGTCAAAGCCTCGGCCCGCGATCGTGCGATGATTAATCGACGTCGTACAGAAGGAATTTCGCCGTGCGCATCCAGGATATTTGTACCCATCGTGTGGCAAGCGTTACCGCGACCGAATCCCTGATCGACGCTGCTGCCGTTATGCGCGAGCGCCATGTCGGTAACGTGGTCGTCGTCGAAGAAACCGACGACAAAAGCAAGGTCATTGGCATCCTGACCGATCGCGACATTATTGTCGCCGTTGTCGCTGCCGGCCTGACGCCGGAGAGCTTGCTGGTCAGTGACGTGATGAGTAAACCGGTTTATTGCAGCGGCAGTACGCAGGATGTTTTCGATGCCGTTGCAATCATGCGCGAGCATGGCGTCAGGCGATTGCCGGTACTGGACGAGCAAGGCTATCTCGCCGGCATCGTTGCCGCCGATGACATCTGGCTTGCCTTGACTGGTCAATTGAAAATATTGAGCGAAATTATCGTACGAGAACGCATCGGTGAAATAAAACGCCGCATGTAATTTTTTAAATCGGTAGTTCAGAACACAAGTGAGAATTCCCATGAAACGAGTAGACAAGAAAACCTGCATCATTACCGGCGCTGCACTGGGTATCGGCAAAGCCTGCGCCCAGCGTCTTGCCGACGAAGGCGCGAATATCGCCGCATTCGACCGGCTCGATGACGAGGGAAATGCATTGGTCAAGGAATTGCAGGATCGTGGCGTCAAGGCGCGTTACTGGCATGTAGACGTCAGCAGTGAAAAAAACGTGCAGGCCGCCATCACCGAAGCGGCGGAACATTTCGGCAGCGTCGATGTGCTGGTCAATAACGCCGGCATTGCCGGCATCAACAAACCAACGCATGAAGTAAGCGAAGCGGAATGGGATTTGGTGCAATCGGTCAACGTGAAAGGCGTTTTTTTCTGCACCAAGCACGCGATTCCATTCATGAAAAAAGCCGGACGCGGCAGCATCATTAATCTATCGTCGATCTACGGACTGGTCGGTGCGCCCGATGTGCCGCCGTATCATGCTTCCAAGGGTGCAGTGCTGTTGATGAGCAAAACCGATGCGATGATTTATGCGCCCGACCAGATTCGGGTGAACTCGATTCATCCCGGCTATATCTGGACACCGATGGTGGAAAATCATTTGCGCGCAAGCGGTGCGACCGATCTTGATGCAGCACGTATCGAAGTTGGAAAATTGCATCCGCTCGGACACATGGGCGAAGTCGATGACATCGCCTGGGGCGTGGTGTATCTGGCTTCGGAAGAATCCAAATTCGTCACCGGCAGCGAGTTGGTGATCGATGGCGGTTATACCGCGCGTTGATTTTTTTGGCGTATCAAATTCGTAGTCTTAATAAGGCGAAGTCTGCGACAGACTTTCCCTCGTCTTCCCGACGAAAGTCGGGACCCAGAAACAGCCGCGGAGCATTATCAAAACTCTGCTTCGACTTTTGTTCCTGGGCCTCGTTTTGACCAGCCATTCGGCTGTTAAAAACCAACGGGGTAACGATGTTTTTTATTTTTGTAGGGCCTTTTAGATCCGATTATCGACCTTGTCGCGCGCCCGCCTCAACACGATGTAATACAGCAGCGGGATCACCACGAGTGTCAGCACGGTCGATACGAGAATGCCGAATATCAGCGAGACCGCGAGTCCGTTGAAGATCGGATCATCGAGAATGAAGAAGGCGCCGAGCATCGCGGCAACGCCGGTCAACACGATCGGTTGCGCGCGCACCACGCAGGCATCGACGACCGCTTTTTCGAGTGCGATGCCTTGCTCCACCGCCTGCTGGATGAAGTCCACCAGCAGGATGGAATTGCGAACGATGATGCCCGCGAGTGCAATCATGCCGATCATCGAGGTCGCGGTGAATTGCGCGCCGAGCAGGGCATGGCCGGGCATCACGCCGATCACGGTCAGCGGAATCGGCGCCATGATGATCAGCGGTACCAGATAGCTGCGGAATTGTCCGAGCACGAGCAAATAAATCAGCACCAGACCGGCCGAATAGGCCAAACCCATATCGCGGAAAGTTTCGAACGTGATTTGCCATTCGCCATCCCATTTGATCGCGAACAGGCCGGTGTCTTTTGGCTGGTTGAAGAAAAATTGTTCCAGCGAAAAACCGGCGATTTTATTATCCGATACCTGGCCGACGACGTCGAACATACCGTAAAGCGGACTATCGACTTCGCTGGATTCGTCGCCGGTCACATACACCACCGGCAATAAATCCTTGTGGTAAATACTGCCATCCCAGTCGGCTTGCTTCACGGTCACCAGTTCGGAAATCGGCACCAGTTTTCCGTTGTTTGCACGCACGCGAATGGCGAGCAGGGATGTCATTTCGGCCTGGTCGCCTGCGGCGAGACGTAAGCGAATCGGCACCGGATATTTCGAGGCATCGTCACGCAAATAGGTGACATTGTTGCCGGACAATCCGGTGCTGATCGCGTCGGCAATGCTGGCCTGCGTAATGCCAAGACTGGCGGCGCGATCACGGTCAATGCTGATGATGTCGCGCGGCGAATCGGCTTCGACGGTTGTGTCGATATCGACGATGCCGGGCGTTTTACGCAAGCGCATTTCCAGATCGCTCGCGATCAGTCGGCTCTTGGCATAGTCGGGGCCGTAAATTTCGGCAACGAGTGGCGACAACACCGGCGGACCGGGCGGCACTTCGACGACTTTGATCGATGCACCGAGACGCTCGCCAATGGCATTGAGTCTTGGACGCAGCGCGGCAGCGATTTCATGGCTGTGACGATCGCGATCATGCTTGTCGACAAGGTTGACCTGCAGATCGCCGACATTGGCACCGCTACGCAAATAATATTGCCGCACCAGACCATTGAAGTTCACCGGTGCCGAGGTGCCGGCATAGCCCTGGAAGTCCAATACTTCGGGAACGTTTTCAAGTTCGCCGGCGAGTTCCATCAAGACGCGTTGGGTATCTTCCAGCGTTCTGCCTTCCGGTAAATCCACCACGACCTGAAATTCGGATTTGTTATCGAACGGCAGCATTTTCAAAACGACCAGCTGCACGACCGCAAGACCGGCCGACAACACCAGCGCCACCATAATCCCGATAAATAAATGGCGGCGATTGCGGCTGGCTTTGTCGCCGAGCAAGAACGGATGCATCACGCGTTCAAAGACACGTGTAATGCGCGAGCTTTCCGGAGCATCGTGCGCGCCGGCAACCTCGGCATGTTTTTCCAGATGTTTGGCGAGCAATTTGTACGACAGCCACGGCGTGACGATCAAGGCGACCGCGAGCGACAGCAACATGCCGACGCTGGCATTGATCGGAATCGGGCGCATGTACGGGCCCATCAAGCCGCTGACGAAGGCCATCGGCATCAGGGCGGCAATCACGGCGAAGGTCGCGAGAATGGTCGGGCCGCCGACTTCATCGACTGCCGGTGGAATGGCTTCGAGCAATTTTTTGCCGCCGTGTTTCATGTGGCGATGGATATTCTCGACCACGACAATCGCGTCATCGACCAGAATACCGATCGAGAAAATCAGCGCGAACAGGGAAACGCGATTCAGTGTGAAGCCCATCGCCCACGAGGCAAACAAGGTCAATGCGAGCGTAATGACGACGGCGGTACCGACGACAATCGCTTCGCGCCAGCCGAGTGTAAACAACACGAGCAGCACCACCGACAACGTGGCGAACGCGAGTTTCTGGATCAGTTTTTGCGCCTTGTCGGTCGCGGTCTGGCCGTAATCACGGGTGATCGTGACTTCGATACCTTCGGGAATCACGCGGCCTTCGAGCGTCTGTAAACGCTCGCTGATCGCGGTGGTGATATCGGCGGCGTTTGCACCGGGTTTTTTGGCGATGGCCAGGGTCACGGCAGGGGCAATGCCGGCTTTCGGACGCAGATCGCTACCAATCTGCGCGCCATGCCAGGCATAGCGCACCGGAGAATCGGCGGCATCGGAAATGGTGGCGACATCCGATAAATACACCGGTGTGTCATTACGCATGCCGATCACGACACCGGCGATTTGTTCGCGGTCGGCCAGAAAACTGCCCGTGGTTACCGGAATGACTTTCTGGTCGATCACGCGTTCGCCCGATTGTCGTACCAGATTGGCGGCCAGCAAGGACTGGCTCATATCCTGCAGGGTAAAACCATGTTCGGATAATTTGCCGGCATCGACTTCGACCAAGACCGCACGGTCGGGCGCACCGATCGTGTAGACATCGCGAGTGCCGGGAACGCGCTTCAATTCGGTTTCGAGCATATGCGCGGTTTGCGCCAATTCGACCGCGCCGCGTTGTGGGTCGTCGGTCCACAAAGTCACGCTCATGACCGGCACATCATCGATACCCATCGGACGCACCAGGGGCTGGCCGACGCCGAGATTGGCCGGTGCCCAGTCGCCGTTGGAATACACCTGGTTATACAAACGGACGATAGCTTCCTGACGCGGAACACCGACCACGAATTCGACGGTGAACACCGCCATGCCCGGACGCGAAATCGAATACACGTGTTTGACGCCTTCGACTTCCGACAGCATTTGCTCGAACGGAAACGCGACCATGTTTTCGACATCGCGCGAACTGGCACCGGGGAACGGCACGAACACATTCGCCATCGTGACATCGATTTGCGGTTCTTCTTCGCGTGGCGTAATCATCACCGCCACCATGCCGAGCAATAAACCGGCAATGGCCAGAATCGGCGTGAGCGGATTGTTCTGGAAGGCTTTGGCTATCCAGCCGGAAAAACCGAGGCGAGGGGGATTCATGCTGTTATTTTCCTGCCTGCTTTTCGGACAGTCGCAAGCTGGCGGCAATCGGATCGGCGGCAATCACTTCGCCGGGATTCAAACCGGAGAGCACTTGCACCTGGTCGCCGACGCGATGGCCCAGGCGAATCTGGCGAAGACGAATCGTGTTGTCGCCGACGACATAGACCGAAGTGACTTCGCTACGCATGACTAGACTGCTCGCGGGAATCAACAATCCCTGATTGCCCGACGATGGCAATAATGCCTTGACGGTGACGCCGGGTTTCAAGTCGCCGATATTGGCTGGCAAGCCAAGTCGCACCGTGACGGTATGCGATTGCGGATCGGCATCGGGAAACACCACGATGTTATCGATCGCGATTTCCTTGCCGCTATCGAGTACGATTTTTGCGGTCCGGTTTTTCTCGAGAACGGCCGCTTCCGATTGTGGCAGGCTGACCCGCACGCGCAATTGTTCCGGCGAGTTCATGCTGAAAATCGGCTGGCCCGGCGCGATGGTTTCGCCGACTTGCACATGGCGCTGGCCAATCACGCCGCTAAACGGCGCACGCACGATGGTGTAATCGAGTTGTTGCGAGGATTCGCTCAATTGGGCGCGAGCCGAGGCGAGTTGTGCGCGCGCGGCATCGCGTCTCGCAAGAGATTGTTCGTACTGTGCTTTCGAAATTAAACGTTTGGCGTAAATTTCGCTCATGCGCTTGTAATCGGCTTCGGCTTCGATGGCTTGCGCCTGTGCCGCACTCAAACCGGCCCGCGCGCGATTCTGTCCGGACAATTGTTCGACATTGCTGAAACGTGCGAGTACGTCGCCGGCTTTCACCGTATCGTTCACGTCCACCATCAAGGCACTGACGCGGCCCGAGGTTTGCGCCGAGAGCGTGGCCTGATTGACGGCTTCGACAACACCGTTCCACTGGCGAATATTCCCGGCCGTTACCGGTGCGGTTTTGATCACGGCCAGTCCTTCGATGTTGACCACATTTTTATCGGCAGGCGCGGGCGTGTCGCTGCAGGCCGATACGCCGGCAACGAGTAATGCCATGACGAGAAAACGGAAGAAGGACATGGTGGATCTCACTTGAAGGCATTTCCGGGTCGGAAGCCGAGCTTGCCGAAAATTTTCGCGGCCGGGCAGAAGCCGGTGAACGAGGCTTGCAATAAATTCAGGCCAACGAAGGCGGTCAGTGCCAAACCCCAGGGCGAAATGAAATAGACGATCGCGACGCTGATCAAAATCATCACGCCGGCAAAGGCCATCACGGCTTTATCGATGTTCATGGTGCTTCTCCTAAAAAATTATTTGGTGTCGGGTTTCAGTCGTTCGATGCCGAGCGCTTTCAGAACGTATTTTTCGTACACCGGCTCCGAGGTGCCGTGACGCATCTTGAACAGGAAATATTTTTCGAAGGCGATTTTCGCCAAATGGACCCAGCCACCTTTTTTCGCCCAGGTCACATTGCGCGGCGGAAACTGAGGCAGTGCGACAAACGCCACGCCTTCGTCGCCCATATCGGCCAGACAGACCGCATTCCAGGTGCCCTGTGCATCGGCGGGTTTGCCGGCCAATTCGGCTTCGACATTTTTCACGATGGTAGTGACCATCGATTCGATCATGAAGCCGGTTTTCGGTGCGCCGGTCGGAACCGGCGTTGCTTCGACCGGTGGAATCGCGACGCAGACACCGGCGGCGAAAATGCTCGGATACTTCACGCTGCGCTGGTGTTTATCCACCAGAACAAATCCTCTTGGATTGCACAGGCCTTCCACATTCGTGACCGCGGGGACGCCCTTGAAAGCCGGCAGCAGCATGGAAAAATTAAACGGCAGTTTGTGTTCGGTTTGCACGACGCCTTTGACGTCGACTTCCGATGCGCTGATCGAATTTTCGGTGACTTCATCGATTTTCGCATTCGTGATCCATTTGATATGGCGCTGGCGAAATTCCGATTCCATCAAACCTTTCGAATCGCCGACGCCGCCCAGCCCCATGTGACCGATATACGGTTCACTGGTCACGAAAGTCATCGGCACGCGATCACGCAATTTCCGCTTGCGCAAATCGGCATCGATAATCATCGCGAATTCATAGGCAGGACCAAAGCAGCTCGCCATTTGCACGGCACCGATCACGATCGGACCGGGATTTTTCAGAAACTCTTCGTAGGCGGCCCAGGCTTTGGTCGCATGCGGCGTCGTGCAGATCGATTGGATAAAACCGGTTTCCGGCCCCAGACCCTTGATTTCCTCGAACGCGAGTTTCGGTCCGGTACAAATGACCAGATAATCGTATTCGATTCTTTGTCCTATATCGGTAATGACGGTTTTCTTGTCGGCCTGGATTTCGGTGGCGGCGCGCGGAATGAAAGTGATGTCCTTCTTGGCCAGATATTCGCCGGCCGGCAGACATATCTCGTCCGGCTTGCGCCAACCGACCGCAACCCAGGGATTCGAGGGTGTGAAGCTGAACTGGTCGCCGTCGCCAATCACCGTGATGCGATGCGTTGCACCAAGAGTTTCGCGTAATTCATAGGCGGCGCTCATGCCACCCAGGCCTGCTCCGATAACGACGATATGTGCCATGACGATGTGCTCCTGAAACAGTGAAAGGGAAATCCCGGTACCGCTTACTTCTTCAATAAATCACGTACGACCGGTTCCAGTCCCGACAAGCCCGCCTGTTTGCCGAACGCGATCGCGTCTTCGGTATCGCGTTGGCGAAACCAGGCTTCGGTCAGTGCCAACATGGCGCCGCAACGATTGCCGGTGCCGCAATGCACCAGCACGCTGCCGTCGGCACTATTGAGGACATCCCAAAGCACCATCGCCTGCTCTTTGTTCAAGCTAGCAGCTCCATCGACCGGCAGATTGACGTAGATCAAATTGGCGTCGTTAACTTCCCGCTCTTCATTTCGATAATTCAACTCGGATTCCGGGCGAAGGTTTACCACCGTGGTGATTCCGGCATCGGCCAGTACCGGCCAGGCCGATTCTTCCGGTTGGCCGCCGGTAATCAACCGTGGACGCGGTTGTTTGAAATTCGGAATTAAATGCGAAAGATTCGAGTGCATGTGTTACTCACAATAGATTTTATGGAGGGTTTGCATCACTTTCTTGACCGGGCCGTTCGGCAGCGAATAAAACACCGTCTGCGCTTCGCGCCGGGTATCGACGAAGCCGGCTTCGCGCAATACCGCCAGGTGCTGTGACAGCGCCGATTGGCTTAGCTCGATCTCGGCCTGAAGCTCGCCAACGCTGAGCTCGCCTTCGACCAGCAGACAAAGAATCAGCAAGCGCTGTTCGTTGCCCATCGCCTTCATCAGGGACGAAGCCTCGCAGGCGTGCGCCTGCATGGCGGCGAGCGAGGGTTTTGCAGTGGCAGTTTTTTTCGACATGGGTACGGGCCTCATCTGGAACTGACGCCACTATATTAGATATTGCTAATATTAGCAATATCTAATATTAAGCGGCCGGCGGGATTCATGAAACGTTTATCCGGGCAAAGAAAACCCCGGTCTTGGCCGGGGTTGCTTGATTGCGAGCGATGTGTTCCGTGAATCAAGTCATCCGCTTGAGCGTGTCGTCCTTGCGAACAAAATGGTGGTAGAACGCGGCCAGTACATGGAAGCCGACCAGGAAATAAAAGATATTGGCCAGTAGCTTGTGGATGTCTTCGAGTTGATGCGCCAGATCTTCGTTGGCCGCGAGCAGGGCCGGCAATTCGATGCCGGTGAACGGAATCATGATCGCCTTGCCATCGGTCCACGCGGTCGCAATGCCGAGCAGCGGTTGCGCGAACAGGAAAACGTAAATCGCGACATGCACCCCTTTGCCGAGCATTGCCTGCCAGCCTGGCAGTGCCGGCGTGATCGGCGGGATGCCGCGTTTCAGGCGAAGCAACAGCCGCGGAATAAACAGGGCGAATATCGAGATGCCAATCCAGAAATGCGATTGCACCATGAACACGCGGCCCGGCGTGCCGCGCTCGAAGATGCTGCGAAATTCGATCGTGATATAGGCCAACACCAGCAAGATCAGGAAAAACCAATGCAGGTTGCGTTGTGCGGCGCTGTAGCGATTCATACGGTTCCTCGGTGTTTATCTGAATATTATCCGGATAATAACGCGAATGATGGCGATGTCATTTCCGGATGCTGCCCGCGAATAAAATCGGATACCGATTATTCAATGGTCCGACTTGCGTCAAAAAGCGGCTTCCAGTGATTCGCCCCGATGCCATGCATGGCTGGGTTCCAGTGGTTCGAGTGCCGAAGTTTCATCGAGATGGAACACGGCATCGAATTGTCCGGCGATATTCGTTTCGAAATAATGGCTGGCATATTCCGAATCGGGCCGATACAGCACACCGATCGCGCGCTCCAGCAAGGGCGCATGCAAGGCTCGAGCGACGTCATGGTCGAAATGAAGAAAAAAACGGTCGCGACGGCTGGTATAAAAAAGATGCTCGATACTGTCGCTTCTTGCCGGTCGTATCCAGCGTCGTTCGGCCGGGCCATCCCATTCTCTGGCGGCGGTCACTTCGCCGGTATAGGTGGTGAATCCGAGCAGAAACGTTTGATCTGCTCCGGCTTGTTCGCGCAGCAGCTGGCCGACATTCCATTCGCCGCGATCACCCATCGCCGTGGCTCTGGCATCGCCCAGATGCGAGTTGTGTGCCCAGACGATGATCTTGCCTTCGCGACCGGCTTCGCGAAGATGCCGACGCAATGACAAGATCGTGTTGACCATATGGGCGTCGCGCAAATTCCAGGTGTTGAAGCGGCCGGTAAACATCGCGCGATAATATTTTTCCGCATTCAGCACGACATAGGCATTTCGTTCCGCAAAAAATTGTTCGTCAATGGCATTCTGTCCGTCGCCGGACAGATACTCCGGTGCATTGCGGACCAGCTCGGTCAGCAATTCGGCAGCGGCATCGCGGCAAGTCGGACGTATTCCAAGGGCGGCTTGATAGCCGTAACCCTGCGGATCGGCGACATCGTCCAGTGCGGTGTAAAGCCGGCGGGCGGCCTGGGCTTGTTCGGGGTCCACCTTGTCGAGATAGCGGGTAACGGCATTCGCGGAGCGATACAGACTGTACAAATCCATGCCGTAAAAGCCGACGGTGGCGACGGGCGTTTTCAGCTTGTTGAATTCTGCCAGCCAGCGAATGAAATCCAGCACTTCGCCATTGCGCCACATCCAGACGGGAAAGCGCTGAAAGTCGGAAAATGCGTCCCTTGCTTCGGCATCGCCTTCACCGCGCACGAAGCGATTCAGGCGATAGGCATCCGGCCAGTCCGCTTCCACGACAACGGCATCGAAACCGCGTTCTTCAATCAGGCGGCGCGAGATTTCCGCGCGCATTCGGTAAAACTCGAGCGTCCCGTGGGTTGCCTCGCCGAGCAATGCAAACGGGCGCTCGCCGATCCGTTCGATCAATGCATCGTAATCGTGCATGCCGCTGCCCAGCGGCAGTGCGGCAGAACGAATGGCCTCCAATGCGTTGTGGTAATGCATGGCGAGGTAACTCCCGTAATGGTCGGCGGCTCATTTCACGAATATCAGTCTAGGCATGCGAAACGATCTTCACTTTGACCCAGATCAATATTGTCGTCGCTACATCGGTTCACTATTCCACTTGAAATAGCATGTCGGTCGGGAGAAAAACCGATGAACGGAAAACAGCTTGCCGGTGTACAACTCGCCAGCGCGTTAACAGCGGATTTGTCATGATTCGGCTGCCGTTCGATGATCGCGAGGACGCCGCACGAAGTCTGTCGAAGGCGCTGAAACATTACGCGAATGCAAACCCGCTGGTACTGGCGATTCCGCGTGGCGGTGTTCCGCTGGGTCGAATTATCGCCGACGACCTGAACGGCGAACTCGATGTGGTGCTGGTGCGGAAACTCGGCGCACCGGACAACCCCGAGTACGCGATCGGTGCGATCGACGAGCAGGGCGGAATGACGTTCACCGACACGATGTCGATGTTGAATATCAGCCAGTCGTATTTGCAGGAAGAAGCGCGGCGGCAGCTGGCAGTGATCCGCGAACGGCGCGCGCATTATCAACCCGGAAAAGCACCGGCTTCCTGCACCGGCAGGACAGTGATCGTGGTGGATGACGGACTGGCCACCGGCGCGACCATGACGGCAGCGCTGGATGCGGTACGCGCACAATCGCCGAAGTATCTGGTCTGCGCCATTCCCGTGGCAGCACGGGAGAGTCTGGCGACCGTCGGCAAACATGCCGATGAAGTCGTCTGTCTCGCGACACCGGAACCGTTCATGGCGGTAGGACGTTTCTATCGCAATTTTGCCGGCGTCAGCGATGAAGAAGTGATCGCATTGCTGGATCGCAACGGCGTACGCAAAGCGACACCCGCGAAGCCGCAATCGCGTCTGGTCCATGTGACTTCGGGAGCCGTCACCGTGGAAGGCGATTTGACCACGCCGATGTCGCCGCGTGGCCTGGTTATTTTCGTGCACGGCAGCGGCAGCAGCCGGCACAGTCCACGCAATCGCGGCGTGGCGCAGTCATTGAATGAATTGGGATTTGCCACTCTGCTATTCGATTTACTGACGCCGGAAGAAGACCGCTATTACGAAAACCGATTCGATATTGCGCTACTCGTGCAACGTCTTGAATCGGCCCTGGATTGGGCCCTGCAAACACCGGCGCTGGCCGATTTGCCGATCGGATTATTCGGTGCCAGTACCGGTGCGGCGGCCGCGTTGTGTGCCGCGGCGTTCAGGCCGGACGTGATTATGGCGGTGGTGTCGCGCGGTGGACGGCCCGATATGGCCGGAAAAAACTTGCTGGAAAAAGTGCAGGCACCGACCTTGTTGCTGGTCGGGTCGAGAGATACCGAGGTGCTTGAATTAAACCGCTTGGCGCAAAGCCAGATGCCTGGCTCCGCCAATTTGGTCGTGATCCCCGGCGCCACGCATCTGTTCGAAGAACCCGGAACGCTCGAACAAGTGTCGCATGCGGCCGGCGCCTGGTTTTCCGAGTGGCTTCGGAATTAAAAAAGCTGCGTCTAAGCGCAGCTTTCAAAAAAAGGTTTCGCGAATACGCATGAACATCCCTTCGGAAAATATCAATAAACGTATTCAACGCTCAGCCAGGTTTTTCTGACATCGAAACCGATATCGTCGGCCCGGTAGTTGGCGTGTTTTATCAATGCATTCCATTTCGGTGCAAACGCCCAGCTCAGCGAGGCATTCCATTCCTGGCCGTAATGAATATTCAAACGATCTGATTGGTAATCATGCCAGGCGATATTTGCGTTCAGCTTGCCGAATTTGCGATTCCAGCTTAGATACGAATCTTCCAAACCATTGGCCGGCGTAGTCAGAAAACGATCGGCCCAGCCATTGAATGCATGCAAGGTGGCGAATGGCGTCGCGAAACCGTAAAGTCCGTTACCGCTCAATTGTTCGTAGCCTGCCTTGAAGGTACTGGCTTTCCAGACGATGCCGCCTTCGAGCAATAAATAATCGGCATTTATAATGTCGCTGCCATTGGCATAATCATTTTGTGTCGCGTATTCGCCGGTTGCGAGCCAGCCGATGCCTTCTTTATTGTCGTGTTTGGCGGCATAGCGAATGCCGATATTTTGATGCGAGCTCAATGGCAAGGTCTGGTTGTCGATGAAGTGGGCATAGCCGGTCAGCACGCCGGGACCGAGCTTGTGATTCAGGCTCAGCAGATGCGCATCGAGTTGCCAACGGGCCAAATCTTCATTCGGGTGATCATTACCGTAAATACGGTTGGCACGATCAAGATAGCTGTAGCGTAAATTCAAACCGTTGTTGAAACGATGTTCAAAATTGAAAGCGTCGAACGTCTGTTCGTTTTGACGCCAGCCGACATTGCCGAAAAAACGCTGGTTGTGGTAAATCACGCGTTGACGACCGAGCATGAATTTCGTTGCATCCGAGGGTGCATATTGGATATAGGCCTGGTTGAGTTCGGTGTTATCGGGGTCGACCACGACCGGATACGCAAGTTGGTTATTGGCGGTACTGTTGAAGTCTTCGCCAAATAGATGCGAAGTGTGCTCCAGTTCGACCACGCCGCTCCAGCCATGGTATTCGGGCGTGCGATAGCCGAGGCGAAGTCGCAAGGTATTGGCCTGGGCATCTTCGATAAATGCTTCGTCATCCACCAGTTCCATCCGCCAGCGCGCATCGAACAGCAGCTTGCCTTCGCTGGCGGTTTTTGCGGCGGGTTCGGCCGGTTTGGTAGTGGTTTCCGCGGCCATCAGCGGTGTGGTAATCAGCGCTAAAACAACGGCATTGGCGATCAGTAATGGCTTGAACATTTCAAACTCCCGGAAGGACTGCAATTAGTTTGAACTGCCTGAAAATACGCACCATGACTTGAATCAAGTCGGCGTGGAATCGATCGTAGGAGGGCCCTTGGGCCCGATAGATCTGGTGTAATTTGTCGGGCCCAAGGGCCCTCCTACGGGATGATCGTGCTACATCCCAAGGCCGTTAGGCTGCTATGCAAAAGTGGAATGGCACTCAGCCACGGTGCCAGTAGCGTGACGATGCCGGCACCGGCGATCACGCTGCTGCCAATCACGCGATTTTTCGGTTTTAGCAATACGCTGCTTAAACGAACACCGCTCCAGCTCAGTGCCGTCATGGCCGGCAAGGTGCCGAGACCAAAACTCAACATGATCAAGCTGGCCTGCAGCGGGCTTGCACTCAACCAGGCCGCAATCAGCATCGTGCCGCTTAGTCCGCAGGGCAAAAACCCCCAGAGAAAACCCTGCGACAACATGCGCAAGCCGGGATTTTTCGGCAAGTGTTTTTGCAGTGGTTGAATGAATCGCCATAGCCACTGGTTCGGTTTGTTGAGCCAGGCAAATTTCGCCTTGGTATCGAGCAGCCGTATGGCAACCAAAAGCAAAACAATGCCGACGGCGGCGCGCGCGATGATGCCCAGTGTTTCGATCGGCAATAACTGGATAAAACCAGTACTGATGCTTCCGACGACCAAGCCGGCCAGTGTGTAAGAGAGTACGCGGGAAGCATTCAAAACCAGCGCGTTGCCGAGTGGATTGGTTTTCAGTTGCGCTGGGATGGCAGTTGCAATGCCGCCGCACATCAGTGCGCAATGCGTGCTGCCGAGCAGCCCGGTCAGAAATGCCGCACTTAGCAGGATCAGATCAATCGGCATCGTCGTCTACCGTCTTTGCTTTGGCTTCTTTTTCTGCGCCGAGAATATCCAGCGCAGCCGATTCGAGATTTTCGAATTGGTTGCTGCGGATCGCCCAGACGAAAACGCCGATAGCGATCAGCAGGAAAACTAGCGACACCGGAATCAGCACGAATAATGCATTCATGGCGACACCGCCGCATATCTCAACCGTAGTGCATTCAGCGATACCAGCAACGAGGAACTGACCATGCCGAGTGCTGCCAGACCCGGATGAATCAGGCCCATTGCAGTAACCGGAATGCTGACCGCGTTGTACAACAGAGCCCATTGCAGGTTTTGCCAGATGATTTCCCGGGTTTTTATCGCGATGTTTCTTGCCAGCACAATTCGGTCCAGCTTTTCTCCACAGATAATCATGTCGGCCGAGCGTTGTGCGATCGCGGCGCCGCCACCCATCGCGATCGATATATCGGCACCTGCCAGCACCAGGGCATCGTTGATGCCGTCGCCAACCATTGCGACGACATGGTTCTTCGATTGCAGTTTTTTAAGGTAGGCCGATTTTTGTTCGGGGCTTTGTCGAGCCGAGAAATGGCTAACCGTCATTTCCTTTGCCAGCAACGCGACTTTTGATACGGCGTCGCCGCTGACGATATGAACTTGCAGGCCGGACTGCCGCAGCGAAGCGATGGTTTCCTTTGCGTCGATACGGACATTGTCGCGGATTGAAAAACTTGCCAATGCCCGTTCGCCATCGGCGAGCCATAAGTGACCATCGTCGATTCTATTGGCCGCGAAATCGGCGCGACCAATGCGATAGTGCCGATGATCGATCTCGCCCTGTATGCCCAACCCCGGAATCAATTTGGCATTTTCGACCTGCAGGGAACTGTTTTCAGGGAATGCCGACGCCAGTGGATGCAGACTGCTTTTTTCCAGAGCGCAGGCAATCGCGAGTGCACCTGCAGTATCCTCGACATAGAAACGATCATCGACGCGGGTCATTTTCCCCCGTGTCAGCGTGCCGGTTTTATCGAAGATAATCGTGTCAATTTTCGCCAGTTTGACCAGGCCGTCGTTATTGAAACTCAGCACGCCGATTTTCGCCAAGGCGCTTTGTGCGCTGGCAAAGGCGGCCGGTAAAGCTAGCGCCAGCGCACAGGGGCAGCTCACGACCAACACTGCGAGCGCAATTTCGAAAGCGCGCGTGGCATCGACTTGCAGCCAGTAGAAATACACCATCGCCGCAATCAACAAAATACCGAACACGAAATAGCGGGCAATCGT
Organism: Arenimonas sp.; assembly: GCA_036676335.1. GTDB lineage: Bacteria > Pseudomonadota > Gammaproteobacteria > Xanthomonadales > Xanthomonadaceae > Arenimonas. The sequence goes on from JAKFDD010000004.1 coordinate 82,312, forward strand.
TTCCGCGTAATGCACCACGCCGGATTTTTTCAGTTGCGCCGATTCCACCCGATACAGCAGCTGCGATAACGCGGTGTCGCGTCCGGATTTTGTCACTCGCAGTCGCGATGACTGCAAACAGCCGATGCTGCCTGCGAAAACAAAATCTCCTTTGCTCTTCAGTACCGGATTTGCTTCGCCGGTCAGCAGGCTCTCGTCGAAAGCGGCCGCACCACTGAGCAGAATGCCATCGGCGGCGACCGATTCACCGGGATTGATGCATAGCAGATCGTCGGGTTTCAGCTGATCGACCGGAATCGCGATCTGTTTTTCGTCCCGAATCACATTCGCCAGGCACGGTTGTGCACGAGCCAGTGCATCGGATTGCTCGCAGGAAATTCGACGTGTGCGGTATTCGAGAAAACGCGCGACCAGCAAGAACAGCACAAACATCACGGCCGCGTCGTACCAGACATGTTGCCCACCGACCAGGGTTTGATAAAGGCTTCCGAAATAGGCCAGCAGTATCGAACTGGCCGCCAGAAAATCCATGCCCAATGTTTTGTGCCTTAATTCATTCACCATGCCTTTGATAAATGGCATGCCGCTGTAGAACACCACCGGCGTGGCGGTGATAAAGCACAGCCAGCGAAACAGGTCGCGGGTTTCGGTCGGCATCGCGTTGGCGGTATCGAGATACAGGGCTTCGGCAAACATCATCGTTTGCATCGCAACCAGCGCAGCCAGGCCAATCCGCAGCAATAATTGTTTCTTTTCTTTCGAACGCGATTGTTCCAGCTCGCTGCCGCGCGTTAAAAAAGCGCGATAGCCCAAACGTTGCAGGCAGGCAATCAGCGTGGAAAGTGGCGTGACGCTTTGCTGCCAACGTAGATGCAAGCGTCCGGTTACTGCGTTCACGCTGACTTCGCTGACGCCGGTTTGTTTGCTCAGGGCGCGATCGATCAGCCAGGCGCAGGCGGCGCAATGCATGCCTTGCACCGAAATAATAATCTCGCGGCAATTGTCTTGATCGCCGATATGTGCATGTTGTGCCAGTGTATCCGCATGGTCCCAGGCAGAAAGATCGACGCTCTCGACATTCGCTTTCGGCGCTTGCTGTGTTCGCAAATCGTAATAATCCGACAGGCCGGCGTCATTGATCCAAAGCGTGGCGGCGCTGCAGCCGGTACAGCAAAAGTCCTGCGATTTTCCGTCGACTTTTTCCCGAACGAGATCGCCCTTGATCTCTTGGCCGCAATGGAAACAAATGCCGTTGCCATCGGCGTGAACAGATGCATCGAACGGGGTCAGGATTGCATTCATGGCAGTCGTACCGAAGAATGCAAATCGGCGCTATCCGATTGCCGGTGCAAACGACCGACCAGCCGCCATTGTTTTTTGCGGTCACTCAGTTGCAAAAGCCAGTCGTTGTTTTTGTTGATTGGCGAGCGACTGACAAACACATTGCCTTGTTTCTGCAGTTCAAGACTCAGGTCTTGATTCTTGTCGATCGGGTGCTGCAAATCGAGAATCAGCTCTTCGCTGTTCAAATGACCAGTGCTCGAAACCACCCAGCTGCCATTCGTGATATCCAGCCGGGCCGATATGTTTGCGCGGGCGGCGTTTTCATCGGCGCTCAGATCGGTTTCCTGCACCTGCGCCATACGAGCGACCGGCATATTGACGACATCGGTCGCCTTGGCCAAACCGGCGATATGCAAGGTATAAAAGCCGGCAGCCGCAGTCAGAGCCGGAATGCCGAACATTAGCCAGACCATCGGTTCTCTTATGGCGCTGCTTTTTTTCATGGCGATTCCACCGGAGCGATGAAGCGGCTTTCTTCGATCTCTTTCGCATCGCCGTCCGATTGCTCGATGATGAATTTAATGTCGGCGACGCCTCTCACTTCTCCCTTTTCGGCGACCAGCGTAATCGCAAGCGTCTGCACTTCTTCGGAACTCAGTGAAATTTCATCTTCGCTGTCTTCCATTTCGATATCGGCTTCGGTATCGATCCGGATTTTGTAGGTATGCGCCTCGGTGTCTTTATTGATGATGCGCAGCGTGTAGGAATTTTCGATATCGCCTTCGTTATTGATCCGGTACAACTGCTTGTCGCGCATCACGTCGACGATCAAAGGACTGCGTTGCAGAATGCCGACTGCAAACAATGCCGCCAAGCCCAGCAGCAGGAAGCCATAGACAAAAATACGCGGACGCAGCACGCGGCTGGTTTTTGCTTCCAGCTGGTTCTGCGTGGTGTAGCGAATCAGGCCGCGCGGGTATTCGAGTTTGTCCATGATCGAGTTGCAGGCATCGATGCAAGCGCCGCAAGCGATGCATTCGTATTGCAGGCCGTCGCGAATATCGATGCCGGTCGGGCAGACTTGCACGCACAAGGTGCAATCGATGCAATCGCCCAGCTCTTCCGGTGCCGGCTTGTTGTCCGAAACTTCAAAAGGGACATAGCCGTGATCATTGAGTTTGCCGGTCGGTAATAATCCGCGCGCACGTTCGAGCACGCTGGCGAGACTGCCCTTTCGGCGCGAGCCGCGGATTTCGCCGCGTAAACTGTCGTAGGCAATAATCAACGTATTGCGGTCGAACATAGCACTCTGGAAACGGGCATACGGGCACATGTATTTGCAGACTTGTTCGCGCATGAAGCCGGCATTGCCCCAGGTCGCAAACGAATAGAACAAGACCCAGAATAATTCCCAATGACTCCAGTCGTAGGGCGCGAAACGAGCGGCCAGTTCGCGGATCGGCGTGAAATAGCCGACAAAGGTAAAGCCGGTCCACAGCGCCAGGATCAACCATAAACTGTGCTTGCCGAATTTGCGGATTATTTTTTTTGCATTCCAGTTTCCCGCATCCAGCTTCATGCGCTGGTTGCGATCACCTTCGAGTTTCTGTTCGATCCACAAAAACGCTTCGGTCCATACCGTTTGCGGACAGGCATAGCCGCACCATAAACGGCCGGCCAGAGCGGTAAAGAAAAACAAGGCGAGACCGGCCATGATCAATAGCAGGGCGAGAAAAATAAAATCCTGCGGCCAGAACACCAGATTGAAAATATAGAATTTGCGTGCCGGCAAATCCCAAAGCACCGCTTGGCGGCCGTCCCACGGCAGCCAGGCGACGACATAATAAAGCCCCAGCAGAACAAGCAAAGCCAGTTTTTGCAAACGTTGATAGCGACCCTTGATTTCGCGCGGATAAATTTTCTTTTCCGACACATACAAAGGACCGTCGTCGACGAGCTGGGCCGCAATGCTTTTGTTCACTGCGTTTCCTTCGACAGCGGTTTATTGAAGCGGCTGGCAGGCCTGAGCAAAATCCAGGTAAACAGGCTGGAACTGGCAGTCGCCAGCCAGAACATGAAAAACCCGATCGTGTATCCGGCCTCGCGGTTGATAGGGAAATTCGCAAAACTGATATCGCGTAACTGGATCGGATCGATAAACGCAAAGAACACCATCGTCGCGACACCGGCGGCGAAAAACGACGGCCACAGGATCGCGCCGACGCGTTGAATCATCGGACGGGGCGGGTGATCGAAGGCGTCGTTTGTTTTCATGACTAATCCGCTTTGACTATTTCAGCATCAGGTTTTTTCTTGTCATGCGATACCGACCATATATAGGCGCCGACCAGACGTATTTGGGTATCGGACAAAATATTGCCGTGCCCCGGCATTTGGCCGTTACGACCTTCGCGTACGGTTTGTTTCATCGTCTCGAATTCATTGCCGTATAGCCAGACATCGTCGGTCAAATTCGGCGCACCGAGCGTCTGGTTGCCTTTGCCGTCGACACCGTGACAGGCGGCGCAAATACCGTCGTAACGTTTCTTGCCGGCCGACGCGAGTGCATCGCTTACCTGCATGCCCGACAGACTTTGGACATAGACCACAACTTCGGAAATTCCGGCTTCGCTTTCCATCGGACCGGCCAGTGCCGGCATTGCGGCCTGGCGACCATCGCGCAAAGTCACCAGAATATCTTCCGGGGAATTCGGCCATTGCCAATCGCTATTGGTCAGGTTCGGAAAGCCACGGCCACCGCGGGCATCGGAGCCATGGCACATTGCACAATTATTGATAAAGATGCGTTTGCCGGTGGTTAATGCCTTCGTGTCTTTTGCAATCACGTCGATTGGTTGGTTGTGGAATTTGGCAAAACTTTTTGCCAGTTTCGCGTCCGCTGCTTTTTTGTCGATGTCATGCTGTTTTACCGAGCTCCATTCACCCTTGCCCTGGAACGCGCCAAGACCGGGAAACCAGACCAGGTACACGATCGCAAACACGATTGTCAGGTAAAAAAGGTTGATCCACCAGCGAGGCAGCGGATTGTTGAATTCGGTCAGATCACCATCCCAGACATGGCCGGTGGTTTCCGTCGCCACACTGTCGCCGGGTTTGCGTTTGGCCGTCCACCAGAGCAGCCACACGCAGGCGATGACATTGGAGACGACGAAAAAAATAATGTAAGTGGACCAGGCAAAACTCATGGCGTTACCTCGTTATCGTTTTCGAGCGGAATTCGCGCCGCATCGCTGAATTCATCGTGGCGTTTGCTGCTGTAGGCCCAGAAAGTGCCCGCGACAAAAGCGAGCAGTAAAATCAAACTGACTATTCCGGAAATCATCTTCATTCTCCTTTTGGTGCGTGTTTGCCCAGCGCTTGCAGATAGGCAACGACGGCATCCTGCTCGGTCTTGTTCGACACTTGCTCGGCGGCATTCTCGATATCGGCATCGGTGTACGGATCGCCGAGTGTTTTCAGTGCCTGCATGCGGCCAATTATTTCTTCGGCATTCACGGTATTTTTTGCCAGCCATGGATAGCCGGGCATATTCGATTCGGGTACGACGTCGCGCGGGTTGTTCAAATGCACGCGATGCCAGTCATCCGAATAACGACCGCCAACGCGCGCAAGATCAGGCCCGGTGCGCTTGCTGCCCCACTGGAACGGACGGTCGTACACCGATTCGCCGGCCAGCGAATAATGGCCGTAGCGTTCGGTTTCGAAACGCAGTGTGCGAATCATTTGCGAATGGCAGTTGTAGCAACCTTCGCGCACATAGATATCGCGACCGGCGAGTTCGAGTGCCGGGTAGGGTTTTACTCCGGGTAAAGGCTTGATTGTTTCGGCCTGATACATCAACGGAACGATTTCCGCCAGCCCGCCGAACGAGATAACGATGGCCACCAGCACCGCCATCCAGCCTACATTGGTTTCCAGTTTTTCATGACTCATAAATATTCTCTCAGGCGTGCGTGGCGTCGGCGACGGGAATCAATACCGGATTGGCATGCGGGGTTTTTACCAGCTGGAACGTCTTGATCATGTTGATCACCATCAGGACCATGCCGGTAATCACCAGCAAGCCGCCGCAGAAACGGATGAAGTAATACGGATAGGTGAATTTCAGGATTTCGACGAAGGCATAGGTCAAGGTGCCGTCGTCATTGGTGGCGCGGCTCATCAAGCCCTGGCCGATACCCGAGATCCACATCGACACCGTGTACAGGACGACGCCGATCGTGTGGATCCAGAAATGCACTTCGATCAGTTTCTTCGACGCCATTTCTTTCAGGCCGAGGCAGAACGGAATCAGCATGTAGATCGAGCCGATTGAAATCATCGCGACCCAGCCCAACGCGCCCGAATGCACATGGCCAATCGTCCAGTCGGTGTAATGACTCAGCGCGTTGACGGTCTTGATCGACATCATCGGGCCTTCGAAGGTGCTCATGCCGTAAAACGACAGCGAGACGATCAGGAATTTCAGTACCGCGTCGGTGCGTAATTTGTACCAGGCCCCCGACAGCGTCATCATGCCGTTGATCATGCCGCCCCAGCTTGGTGCGAGCAGAATCAGCGAGAACACCATGCCGACACTCTGTGCCCAATCGGGAATCGCGGTGTAATGCAGATGATGCGGGCCGGCCCACATGTAGATCGCGATCAATGCCCAGAAATGCACGATCGACAAACGATACGAATAGATCGGACGACCGGCACGGCGCGGCACGAAGTAGTACATCATGCCGAGGAAGCCGGCGGTCAGGAAAAAGCCGACCGCGTTGTGGCCGTACCACCATTGCACCATTGCATCGACCGCGCCGGAATAAACCGGGTAGCTGTGCATCGCACTGGTCGGTATCGCCAGCGAATTGACGATATGCAAAACCGCAACGGTTAAGATAAAAGCGCCATAAAACCAGTTCGCGACATAGATATGGCGGATTTTGCGTTTGACGATCGTGCCGAAAAACAGTACCGCATAGGCCACCCAGACGACGGCCAGGAGAATGTCGATTGGCCAGGCCAGTTCGGCGTATTCCTTGCCCTGCGTATAGCCGAGCGGCAAAGTGATCGCGGCCAGCAAAATCACCAGTTGATAGCCCCAGAAAACGAAGCTCGCGAGCCGATCCGAAATCAGGCGTACGTGGCTGGTGCGTTGCACGACGTAAAGACTGGTCGCAAACAGGGCGCAACCACCAAAGGCAAAAATAACGGCATTGGTATGCAATGGCCGCAGGCGGCCATAGCTAAACCAGGCCAGGTCGAAATTCAGGGCGGGCCACATCAGCTGGGCGGCAATCAGCACCCCAACCAACATACCGACCACGCCCCATACGACGGTCATCACTGAAAATTGCAGAACGACCTTGTCGTTATAGGTTTCCGGGCTCGTGCTCATGCTGTTCTCCATCGAAGCAGAGTGAATTTTCGGATGGATTTGCCGGCAGGCATTTGACCCAGATCAAGTGGCTTATCCAGTTCAGCTCGGCGAAGGCTTGCTATACTGTTCCGGCCCGTAAAAAAGCGTGATTTTCCTTGCCTGCATCTTCAGGAGCCCCCGATCCCATATGGCCGATTCGGTAATAGATCTTGTACGTTTGCGGCAGAGTTGCGCGAAATGCTCGCTGCAAACCCTTTGCCTGCCTGCGGCTATCGGTCTGGACGATATGGAACAGCTTGATCGCGTGGTGCGAAACCGTCGTCCGATGGCGGTTGGCGACCATTTGTATCGTTCTGGGCAAACCCTCAACGCCTTATTCGTCGCTCGTGAAGGTGCGTTTAAAACCACGATTACCGATGAACAGGGCCAGAGCCAGGTGATTGGGTTCCACCTGCCGGGCGAGTTGATTGGACTGGATGCACTTGGTTCCGGCACGCATGCCTGCGACGCCCAGGCGCTGACGCAGGCGAATGTCTGCGAAGTCCCGCTGTCGCAACTGGAAGCCGTTGCGGCACAAGTACCGGGCCTGCAGCATCAATTGCTCAGAATTATCGGCCAAAGCATCAACCGGGATCACAGCCATCTGGAAATGCTGGGCGTAAAAAGTGCCAGTGATCGGATGGCACTCTTCCTGCATGGTTTGTCCGAGCGATACCGCATGCTGGGGCGTCCGGCTGAACTGATTGTGTTGCCGATGAGCCGTCAGGATATCGGCAGTTATCTCGGTCTGGTGATCGAAACCGTCAGCCGCAGCTTTAACAAGTTGCAGGAAGATGGAGTGATCAGTGTGCATGGCAGGCAAGTGAAAATTCTGGACATGAAACGTCTGTCGGCAATGGCGCATATCACGCCAGATAAAATCGCCGGTCAAAAAATTTGATTCGCAACGAGTCAGTGTGCGAACAGAATCGGAATCGCCGAATGTGCGTTCAACTCTTTCGTAACGCCGCCCAGAATGAATTCGCGAAAACGCGAATGACTGTAGCCACCCGCCACCAGTAATTGTGCGTCGACTTGTCGGGTGTATTTGACGATCGCATTTCCGATAGTTTCGCCCATCGCTGGTTGCGCAATGACAGTGATATTCAAACCATGTCGTGCAAGATGGGCTGCGATATCGGCGCCGGGCTGTTCACCATGGCCATTTTCGCCGATTTGCGGATCGATCATCAGAATTTCGATACTCTTGGCCCGACGCAGGAACGGCATTGCATCGTGTACAGCGCGGGCTGCTTCACGGCACGGCTGCCATGCGATGACTACGCGTTCGAAATTACAGTCGGTTTCCAGCGTATGCGGAACGCGAAGCACGGGGCGGCCTGAGTTCATCAGCAGCTCGATGAAATAGCCTTCGGCGGGATAGTTTTTCTGGCCTGGCGCGACCGCACCGACGATCGCAAGATCGCTGTAGCGCGCATGCAGCGAACAGGTTTGTGCGCCGGTCATCAATACCGTGCTTTCGACACGCACACTGAACTTGATGGATTCGGCGCTCAATTGTGTGCGTAATTGTTCGGCCTGGGTTTCGGCATTCTTCAGTGCATCGTCATAGAACGCGCTATACATTTGATACGGATAGACGCCCCATTCATTCGGCACTGGTACCGGGAATTCGACCGGAATGACTACTGCGAGGTTGGCGTCGTCTTTTCTCGCCAATGCAATGCCGGCAGCTAACGCAGTTTCGTCGCTGCTGGAGCGTGTTATCGCAACCATAATATCTTTGAACATGACGAGTCCTCCGATTTATTTGTCAGTGTTACGATAATCCTTTATCCATGAACGACATTGATCTGGATCAAATATTTATCTGTCTTGCAAATACCAGCTGCGTCCGAGCGCAGGTCAGTTCCCCTTTTTTTTAGAGCTTCTCTTGAACACGGCGGACGCGGCACTTTTAAGTAATGCCGCGCCCAGCAGCAGCATGATCACGTCGAACAGCAAACCGGCAGGTAGTGGCAAATTGATCTTGTTCAATAAGGGGTTTATCAGTCTTACCCCGCTGGCTTTTGCACTGGCGTAGATATCGAAGATTACGAATTTGGCGTTAGTGATCTGCTGGCTGCCAGAGCTACTCGTGCTTGCCATGAGGTCGCCGCCATTATTGCCCGGGGAATTCACCAGCCAAAGCGTTGCAACTATCAGCAGGAACAGGCCGGCGACAAGATATTTGCGTTTCGAATTTTTATTTTTGGGTTTGGCGGCCGGTTCCGGAGTTGCCAGAACTTCTTCAACAAATTTGTGCGGGGCTGCCGCTGGAGGAGTTGCTTCAGCACGCGCCGACTCGCCACGGTTTGACGACGATGAGATCGGCAGATTGGATACCTTGACCGGTTGCCGTACCTGCGGCATCGCGCCGGGCGTTACCGGTATCGCCGAACCAACCAGAGTACTCGCATCACCCGAAGCGGGCGCAACTGCTTTGAGCTTTATCGGCCCGCGTGTGAGCAAAGGGTTTTTTTCCAGGTCGGCGAGTAATTCAGTCATGCTTTGATAGCGATCGGCCGCATTTTTATGCAGCATTTTCGTCAGCATGCCGGCAACATCGGAATCAATGTCGGCATTGAACTCGCGGACATCGGGCACTTCGGATTGCACGGAATCCAGCATCAACTGATAGACGCCGGAATTGGAAAACGGTGTGCGTCCGGTCAGCATTTCGAACAAGACAACACCGAGCGCATATACATCGGAACGCTGGTCGACCTGTTTGCCGAGCAAGGCCTCGGGTGCGAGATAGCCCGGTGTGCCGACAAACTCGCCTTGCGAAGTGAGTTTGTTATGCATGTCCTGATTGGCCAGTGCAATTCCGAAATCGGCGATTTTGATTTGACCGCGCTGGCTCAGAATCATATTGGCCGGTTTGATGTCACGATGAACGACGCCGTGACTGTGTGCAGTGATCAGGCCATGGGCGGTCTGCTCGACGATTTTCAGCGCATCCGATGGCAGGATGCGGCCTTCGCGTTTGATCAGCTCGGCAACCGATGCACCATCGACAAACTCCATCACGAAGAAGGGTTGATCGTCTTCTTGCCCGATCGAATAGATCTGGATGATATGCGGGTCATTGAGCTTGGCCATCGAGCGTGCTTCGCGCAGGAAGCGTTCGACGATTATCTCGTCATGTGCCAGTGCAGGGGATAATTCCTTGATCGCCACATATCTGGCCAGGGAAGGCTCGTAGCCCTTGTAGACCACCCCCATGCCGCCGCGACCCAGCTCGGCGATGATCTCGTAATGACCCAGACGTGTTTTCATTCTGTAGTCCCCTCTGTCGGCATCATGGACCTGTGCCAGCCAGATAGGAAGAAGACGTCTGGAATATCGTTGTAACAAGTTGTAAATGGTTAAGGGTACGGAGGGTTTGTCTGGCTTTATTCAGATCGGCTCGCTCAATATTTTCTTCAAAGCCGTTAACCCGGGCTCGAGCGGCTCTGCTTGAGCCGGGCGATTTAACAGCTTTTGCAAAGCCTGCGGAACCTCGATGCTTTTATGAAGCAGTGGTTCCACGACGGTTTCAAATTTGGCCGGATGTGCAGTGGCGACCACGCACCAGTCGCGAGTGTCGCCGGCAGCGCGAAGGCGGTCAAGCGCAACCATGCCGCATGCGGTATGCGGACAAATGATTTCACCATGCTTCGCGAGAATGGCTGGTATCGCGAACCTGATTTCTTCGTCGCTGACACTTTCCACTTTCATTATCGCCTGATGAATTTTCTGCTCGGGATACAAATGTCGCAGGCGTTCCAGATTGCTCGGGGCGCCGACATCCATTGCATTGGCCAGTGTGCTGATGCTCGCGCCTGGTTTGTATTCACCGCTGTCAAAAAAATCCGATACGACCCGATTCGCGTTCGTGGCCAGCACGATATCGCCGATTGGCGCGCCGGCTGCTTTCGCCAATATCGCTGCAAATGCATTGCCGAGATTTCCGGATGGAATGATGAAATTCAACATGCCTGGATTTTTTCGTTGCACGGCATATTGCACGGCCGCCCAGGCGTAATAACTCATTTGCGGCAGCAGACGGCCGAGATTAATGCTGTTGGCCGAGGTCAGAGCGTAGCGCTCTGTCAGCTGAGGATCGGCAAAGGCCGCTTTGACCAGATGTTGGCAATCGTCGAAGCTGCCTTGCACGCGATAACTACGAATATTGTCGCCGAAACAACTTAGTTGATGCGCTTGTCGTGCCGATACCCGGCCATCCGGAAATAAAACGATGACACGGACATTTTCATGCTGATGAAAAGCCGCCGCGACTGCACCGCCGGTATCGCCGGACGTGGCGACCAAAATAGTACGGGTCTTGTTTTGTGATGGAACGGCCGCGAAACATTGCGCCAGAAAACGCGCGCCGACATCCTTGAATGCCGATGTGGGTCCGTGAAAAAGCTCCAGCAAAAAATCGTCCGATGTCGGTAATTGCTTCAACGGAACCGGAAAATCAAATGCCTGTTCGATCATGTCAGGTAATTTTTCGGATAACAGATCATCCTGAAAAAAAGGCGACATCACGTGCAATGCGGCTTCCTGGAAGCGGACGGATCTGGACAGAAGATCAAAATCGATTTTCGGAATTCGTTGAGGCAGATACAGGCCGCCGTCGGCTGCGATCCCGTCGATGATGGCCTGATACAGGGGAATCACCGGCGACAGTCCGCGAGTACTCAGGCAGAGCATGACAGTACCTCGGCACGCGGCCCGGCAACTTTGGAAATAAAAATATCGCTCTCCAATCCCACCTCAAGAAAAGCTTGTTGCATTTTCTGCGCCGCGTTTTTTGCAACCGTCTCACCAACACACCAGGCAAATATGCTTGGGCCGGCGCCGGAAATACTGGAGCCCAGAGCGCCGTTATCGAGCGCAGCCTGCTTCACGCTTGCGAAGCCGGGAATCAGCGGCGAACGCCGTGGTTCGATCAACACATCATTCAATGATTTTTTAATCAGTGAAAAATCCGATTTGAAACAACCGGTCAGCAAGAGTGCGAGGCCTTCGCTTTGTCCGATAAATTCTTTCAGCGCGTAATGTCCGCTTAAAGCTTCGCGGGCCTTGCGGGTCTCCAGCACGAAATGCGGATGCACCAACGCACAGTACAAGTTTTCCGGTACCGGAATCGCGATCACCGAGTCCTGGGTTGCCAGCACCAGGCCGCCCAGTAATTGCGGGCCAACATTGTCCCCGTGATAACTGCCGGAGGCGGCGGCTTCGCCTTCTAGTGCATAGCGATACAAAGCTTCGCGCGGCAATGGCGTTTCCAACAGGGCATTCGCGGCGACGACGGCAGCAGTCGCACTCGCTGCCGAACCGCCCATGCCGGAGCCAAGTGCGATTCCTTTCTCGATTTCGATTTCATAACCGTAATCGAGCCGTAAATCTTCGCGTAGCAAACGCAAGGCACGGGCAGCGGTATTGTTTTCGGTTTCCAGCGGCAGTGTCGTCATGGTGCCGCGAATAGCGACCACGCGAATATCGTTCGCGTGGGTTTTCCGAACGGTCACCGTATCGCCTGCACCTTCCAGACTATGACCCAGAATATCGAAACCGACACCAACATTACCGACCGAAGCAGGTGCGAATGCGATCGCAACTCGCAAATTCATAACTTGGCTCCCAGATGCGCTGCCACTCGTAATACATCGGCATAAACACCGGCTGCCGTGACTTCCGGGCCGGCACCGGGACCTTGCACGACCAGAGGGTTTTTTTGGTAACGCCGGGTGGTGAATTGCACGATATTGTCGGTCGGTTTCAAACTCGCGATCGCATGCGAGCGATCCAAAGCCATCACCGACACTTTTGCCACACCATCGGAATTCAGGCTGGCAACGTGGCGCAATACCTTGTTGTCTTTATCCGCCGTTTTGAATCTTTGCAGCATGTCAGCATCCATTTCATTGATTCGTGAGAAAAATTCTTCGCGTGATAAGCCCTGCAGAAACTCCGGCACCAGACTTTCAATCTCGACTTGTTCAAGGCTCAGGGCATGGCCCATTTCGCGCGCCAGAATCACCAGTTTACGCGCAACATCGACCCCGCTTAAATCGTCGCGCGGATCCGGTTCGGTATAGCCTAACTCACGTGCCTGCATCACCAATTGCGAAAACGGCTGCGTACCGTCGTAGCTGCCGAATAACCAGGACAAGGTGCCGGAAAAAACGCCATCGACCGCTTGTACTTCATCGCCGGTATCGAGCAAGTCGCGCGTGGTTTGGATGATCGGCAGGCCGGCACCGACGGTTGCCTCATAGCGAAAACGCGCGCCGCTTTGCTGGCAAGCATCGCGAATGGCCTGGTAGCGGGCGAAATCGCCACTGCCGGCCTGTTTGTTCGGAGTAATCACATGAATGCCTTGCTGCAGCCAGTTGGCATAACGCGAGGCGACCTCGGTATTCGAACTGCAGTCGATCATCATGCAGTGCGGACCATGCAAACTGCGTAGATGCTGATCGATGCCATCCAGATTGACCGGGGCGGCGGCAGCCAATTGTTCCGACACTTTATTTAAATCCAGTCCGGTATCGCTCAATAACATCCGGCTGGAATTGGCAATCGCGCAAAGGCGCAATGCGATATTGGAGTCGCGCAACAAACGTTTTCGGGTCGCTTCGAATTGCTGCAATAACACGCGACCAACATTGCCCGGGCCAATCAGGCCGACTGAAATCGTCAGTGCCGACAAATAGAATCCGGCATGCACGGCACGCAATGCACGGGCTATATCATTGGCGGCAACGGCAACGGAAATGTTGCGTTCGGACGAGCCCTGCGCGATCGCTCGCACATTGACGCTGGCGCGCGCGAGGCTGTCGAACAGGCGACTGGCGATGCCATGGGTCCCGACCATGCCGTCGCCGACAATCGCGAGCACGGCGACTTCTTCCTTGGCATCGATATCGGCGATTTGTCCGAGTTGCAATTCACGCGCGAAAGCATCGCGTAAAGTTTTCACAGCGGCAGCACGATCATTCAAACGCACGGTGCAGCAAATCGAATGTTCGCTTGAGGCCTGTGAAATCATCACGACCGAAACATCGGCTTTATGCAGAGCCGCGAACACGCGTTCGGCAGTGCCGGGCACGCCCATCAAGCCGGTGCCTTCAATCGTCACCAGTGCCAGATCGGTAATTGCACTGACGCCTTTTACCGGTGGTTGCGTGCTCGGTGTTTTCGAGATCACGCTGCCGGGATGTTCGGGTTTGAAACTATTGCGAATGCGCAGTGGAATATCGGCCGACATGACGGGCTGCAAGCTGCGCGGATGCAAGACTTGCGCGCCGAAATAGGCCAGCTCGCAGGCTTCTTCAAACGACAGACTCGGGACCCATTCGGCTTCCGGCACCAGGCGCGGATCGGCCGACAGCACGCCATCGACGTCGGTCCAGATCGTCAGTTCCTGCGCCAAAAATAGTTTCGCGAAAATCGCGCCCGACCAGTCGCTGCCATTGCGTCCCAGTACGCGTGCCTTGCCTTCTTCGTCGCTCGCAATAAAACCGGTCACGATAATACGATTGGCTGGCGATGCCGATCGCCATGCGTCCAGATTTTTGGCGCTGGCAAGCCAGTCAATATCGATGCCGAGATGATTGTCGTCATGCACGACCAATACTTTGCGGGCATCCAGATAATCGGCAGCTATTCCCAGCGATACCAAATGTGCCTGCAATAAATACGCCGACCAGACTTCACCCAGACCCTGCACCCATTCGAATGCGGTAATTGGCAGGGACTTCAGCAGTGACAACGCATGTAGCACTTCGCGCAAGCGTTCGCTTTCGGAAGCAAAAAAATGATCGGCCTCTGCGCGGTTGTCGATCAGTAAACTATCGGCAGCATCGCGATGTCGTTTCAGCACATCGTCAAGCAGTGCTTGCCATTGCGAATCTTGTATTGCAGCCAGCCGTGCGCAGCGAATCAAGGCATCGGTAGTGCCTTTCAGTGCCGAGACGACGGTAATCTGTGTCGTGAAACCGGTTTCAGCCAGCAAAAGTTGGGCCGCATGAGCAATGCGTCCGGCGTCGGCCATGCTGGTGCCGCCGAATTTGTGTGCGATGACTGAAGAAGCTGCAGCTGACATTTGAATCTCCTACGGGTTAGAACACCGCGGAGATAATCCCCGCGCTATTCGCGGGGCGGGGCTGAACTAGGGGTTCATTCCACGCACCACGCGTACCGGCAACCGGTAGTTGTAGTGGTGGAGGTAATGAGCGCAGACAGCAGGCAAACAGCGGCGGAACCGGGACGGTTCACATGCAGGCTTGCGGTGATGATGTTTTCAATGCTCATGACCCGACTAAAACGCATCGTCGGGGTGCTTGTCAAGTAAAGTCGTTCTTAGCCTGATTCTTGCATGCCGGATTCAGTGTATAGGCACCCGCCAGCGCTCTGCACTATAGCGGGTGCCCATGTTTGTTAGCTCTTTTTCATCGTTTTCGACTGATAAGCGTCAAATTCGGCCTTGCTTAATTGGCCGTTCTTATCGGTATCGGCCTTGCCGAATTTTTTGCTGAGCGGATGATCGCTTGGGATCTCGTCGTTGACCAGGCCGCCATCGGCATTGGCATCCATGGCTTCGAAACTGCCTGGTGCTGGTGGTGGCGCCGCGTCAGCAGCAACGGCAACTGGCTCTTGTAGCGGCGGCACTGCTTCTTCGGCAGCCATAGTTTGACCGGCCATCATGCCCATGCCAATCATTGCGACAGTCATTGTCATCGAATATGCATTTCTTGAAATCCTACTCGTCATTATTAAATCTCCATGGATTAAAAACAGGGGAAGGCGGGGGCCTTCAACATTAGGTTGCCATCGCGATGGCAACCTCAGTTAAACCATGGAAGCATTTGAAATCACGGGAAATAATTTCCGATTAAATGTTTTCCTTACGCAAATTTAATGCCCAGGTAACACGGTTCAGCCAATTAAGGAATTTTTAAAGACTGCGGTAAAGCGATGATTCAGCCGTACTTGAGTACTGCCTCTGTTCATCTGGGTGTAAACTGCCCAAATGAATATTTTCAAGATTTTCACGCTCGAAGCCGCCCATCGTTTGCCGAACGTGCCGGAAGGCCACAAATGCGCACGTCTGCACGGGCATTCGTTTCGAGTCGAATTGCACATCAGCGGACCGGTCGATCCGCACAGCGGCTGGGTGATGGACTTCGCCGAGGTCAAACGTATTTTCAAACCGCTATACGAACAGCTCGACCACCATTATTTGAACGATATCGCCGGCCTGGAAAATCCGACCAGCGAAAATTTGGCAATCTGGATCTGGAATCAGACCAAACCACTGATGCCATTGCTGTCGGAAGTGGTCGTGCATGAAACCTGTACGTCAGGTTCGCGTTATGGCGGAAAATAACCATGTAGGAGCGTCCTTTAGGCGCGACAAATTACGCCAGATCTGTCGCGCCTAAAGGACGCTCCTACGAAAAATCCGATGTAAGTAATGCCACAAACCCATCGAGCTGCGCCGGCTTGTCGGCAAACACTCTACCCAGGAACGGAAGCTGCAAATGCCGTTGCAGAGCTTCGAAATATTCTTCTGCAAACAATAAATCCGGATCGGTATCGGCGACGATCCAGCCGATGCAATCAATTCCATCTTGTTTGAGCGAGCGTTCGGTCAGACGTGCATGATTGATGCAGCCGAGCTTCAAGCCAACGACCATAATCACCTGGCAATCCATAGAACGGACTAGATCGGCTTGCTCGAGCTTGTCGCTTAATGGCGCGAGCCAGCCGCCAACGCCTTCGATCAGGGCAATTTCGGTACACGCTAGTATTTTTTGATGCGAGTTCAAAACAAGGTCGAGCGAAACTTCGACGCCATCATGCTTTGCGGCAATTTCGGGTGCCGTGGGCTCTTGTAGCGCAACCGGATTGACCAGTTCGTAAGGCAGTTCGACATGGCTGGCTGCGATCAGTTTCAAGGCATCGTCATTGCGCAAGCCCGCGACAGTCGATTTGCAACCGCTTGCTACCGGCTTCATGCCGATCGATTTAATGCCGGACTCTGCAAGCGCCTTCAAGCATTCGCTCGTTACCCAGGTTTTGCCGGCGTCGGTATCGGTGCCGGTAATGTAGAAAGTCTTTCCACTCATAGAATATTTTTCTTGCGGTAATGCCGACGAATAAAGCCTTGAACAATATTCAGCCCGAAGAAAATATAACCGGGCAGGCCGATCCATAAGCCGGTTTCCGGACGCGCCGGAATCACCGCTGCAAGCAGCAGGGAAAGCATGGCGAACAGTACGACCGTTCCCCACATCAGGCGTTTGAATTGCGCGTAGGTAATTTCGGCTTCGGTGAAATCAAGGCTAGGCCCAAGTTTTTCCGCGCGGGAAAAAAGCAGAAACATGATCAATGCCATTGCGCCAAAACCCGCAGCAAAAGTCTGGAACAAGGCGGGGACATGAAGCCAACTATCGATCTGGAAGCGCGAAGGCAGATAGCCCGATGACAGCATCGAAAACAGGGAGGCAAACACCATTTTCAACGGGTAGACAAAAATCAGCAGCACAAAAACCAGAACAAGACTCAGGCGATCGCTATAAATATCTTCCAGGCCAAAGCGTCTACTCCAATCGGCATGATTCATCCAAAACTGCATGATGACTGCGAAGCTGGCAGCGTAGGAAGGCACCTGTTTCAAAGCATCGGTAAGCATCGAAATGCTGGTCGGAATCTGGTCGCCGGAAATCACCAGCAAGGTCACGGCAAAAGCGAATGACGCATCTACAAAGGCTTCGAGACGGGTGACTTTGTCACCGCGCTCCAGCCCGGTAGTGGCTCGAATACTATTCATGCTGTACTGACCTCATTGCGTGACGCTGCTACACTTGGGGGACTCGAAGGAACCCCCCATGTTTGAAAGCCAACAGCTTACCGGAACTCAGGCAGAACAGTACGAGCAGTTACTGCAACAAGCGGCTGCTTTGGTGCATGGTGAAAACGACAAGATTGCCAATGCCGCTAACCTGTCGGCTTTGGTGTATCACGCCTTGCCGGATTTGAACTGGGTCGGTTTTTATTTTTACGACGGCAATGAATTGGTCGTGGGGCCTTTTCAAGGTTTACCGGCTTGCGTGCGCATCGCATTGGGCCGGGGCGTTTGCGGTACCGCCGCTGCCACTCGGCAAACGCAACGCATTGCCGATGTCGATGCTTTCCCGGGTCATATTCCCTGCGATTCGGCATCACGATCCGAATTGGTAGTGCCTTTGTACCAAGGCGAAAATCTTGTTGGCGTGTTAGATCTGGATAGTCCGAAACTGGATCGCTTCAATGAAGTCGATCAAAAAAATCTGGAAGCCCTGGCGAAAATCTTTTTGGATGCACTCAAATGAGCGGCGAAAAAATCAAGAACATCGGTCCGAAAAGCATGGCCTGGTTGCGACAAACCGGCATTCGTACCCAGGCCGATCTCGAGGCAGTCGGATCACTCGCGGCGTATGTGCGGATCAAGCGCGCCGGCTTCAAGCCGAGTTTGAATATGTTGTACGCGATGGAAGGCGCGATTCTCGGTTGCCACTGGCAGGATATTCCGGCCGAGCGTCGCAGTGAATTGATTACTGCCGCTGGCGCAGAGGTGGCTTTGTTGCCGCAACCAAAATACAAGCGCATGCCGGTCGCGGGGCCGGTGACCACGACAAATATGGAACCGGAAGACCACGCGCCGGTCGATGATTCGTTTGGTTTTGACGATCCTATGTCAGCCGGTGCCGATGACAATTAAGACAAGCAGGAAATTGAATGCACGATCAAGGTAACCTCGAGCTTGTATTGATTTTCCTGACGTCGGCGGTAATTTCCGTACCGTTATTCAGACGCTTTGGTCTCGGTGCCGTGCTGGCCTATCTGGTCGCCGGTGTCGTGATCGGACCATTCGGTTTGAAGGTCGTGAAAGACCCCTCCAGCACGCTGGCCTTGTCCGAACTTGGTGTGGTCTTGCTGCTGTTTATTATTGGACTTGAATTATCACCGGCTCGCTTATGGGTCATGCGACGCCCGGTTTTTTTGATCGGTGGCTTGCAGGTATTGCTGTCGGGTTTTGCGATAGGTGCAGCGCTGATGTTTTTCGGCTGGAGCTGGAAAACCAACATGATTATCGGTTTGGGATTGGCGCTGTCATCGACGGCGGTCGTGCTGCAACTATTGGCCGAGCGTAAAGAGCTCACGACCGGCTATGGTCGCCTGGCATTTGCGATTTTGCTGTTCCAGGATATAGCCGCGATTCCGTTGCTTGCATTGATTCCGTTACTTGGTGAAGCGAAAGCGGCAGCGCAATCGGCGCCGCCGCTCGACGGGATCGTGAAGGCACTCGGCATTATTTTCCTGGTGATTATTGTTGGCCGATTACTGCTCAAACAATTATTCCGGATCGTCGCCTGGACCCAGAGTAGTGAAGTCTTTACCGCAACCGCTTTATTGGTCGTGGTTGGTACGGCTTATTTGATGCAGCTCGGCGGCTTGTCGATGGCGCTCGGTGCATTTCTCGCCGGTGTTTTGCTGGCCGATTCCGAATTCCGCCACGAACTGGAATCGCAAATCGAACCGTTCAAGGGCTTGTTGCTCGGATTGTTTTTCATTGCGGTCGGCATGAGCATCAATCTGAAAATCGTGCTGGCCGAGCCGGCATTGATTATCGGCGCCGTGCTCGTTTTATTGGCCGTGAAATCCGCGATCCTGATGTTTCTCGGTGGTTGTCGCCTTGGCAAGTTGCCTAAACGCGAAGTCGTGATGCTCGGCGCAATGATGGCGCTTGGCGGCGAATTCGCGTTCGTCGTGTTTTCGGAAGCATTCAAATACGGCTTGCTGGAACCGGCGATTCGCGATCGCTTGATCGCGGTGGTCGGTCTTTCGATGGCGATATCGCCGCTGACCGTGCTGGCGTTGTCGGCCTGGTGGAAACAGAACCCGGAAGAAAAGCAGGAAATACAGGCCGACGAAATCGATCACGACAATCCGCGCGTGATCATTGCCGGCTTTGGCCGTATGGGCCAAATCGTCGGTCGAATTTTGCGGGCGCAGAATATTCCGTTTACCGCACTTGAGCACAGCGCCGAACAAGTGAGTTTGTCGCGCCGTTTCGGCAGCACGATTTATTTCGGGGATCCGTCGAAGCCGGATTTATTGAAAGCAGCACGCGCCGATCGAGCTGAAGTATTCGTGTTGACCACAGACGATCCGGAAGCCACCGTGCGCACCGCACGCCTGCTCAAACGTTTGTATCCGCACCTGAAAGTTTTTGCACGTGCCCGTAACCGACAGCATGCATTCAAGCTGATGGATCTCGGGGTTGAAGTGATTCGCGAGACTTTTCATTCCAGTCTTGAGCTGAGCGAACAAGTCATGCTGGCCCTCGGTGTGCCGACTGAAGTGGCTGCCGAACGCCGCGAGCGTTTCCGCCAGCACGACGAAGCCATGCTGCGGGAACAACACCTGGTCTATGACGATGAAGCCGCCTTGATAGCTTCTTCGCAACAGGCTTTCAGGGATTTGGAGAACCTGTTCGCTGCCGATGAAAAACCGGAAGGTGAAGGGAAATCACAGACCGAGCACATTCCGTAATTTGGTGCGACCTGGCCTGTAAATTACGACAAGCGTCTGTTGTAAATCGTGCCAAGTACAAAGCCAATGCCCATCACAAGACAGACGAGCGAAGTCACGACAATAAAAGTGTCAATGCTGCGGCAATCGCAAACTCCGGACAGCAGTCCGGGTTGAAATAGAATCAGTGGAATGAACAAGACTCCACGCAAGATCAGGACAACTGCAATTAGCGCCATCACCAGGCGCAATAATGGCAGCCGCTTTATCAAGGCAGCGCCCGAGAAAGCATAGGCGGCGAACACGAAAAGCATGCTCGCAATGACCAGGCAGCTAATCGGCGCGCGAAGATTGCCATTTCTTGCCATTTGCACCAGGCCTTCCGGGGCGCCGAAAAAATCGTACCAGGCCGGACCGCCAATCATGATCGCGATATGCAGCAGGGCACCTGCTAATGCAAGCATGCCGGTGAAAATCAAATAGCGTTTCGCAAATATCGGCATAGGTTTTCCGTTTTATTTCTGTTCATTGCTCAAGGCGTGCAACCGTCCGGTTTGTAAATGCGCTCGGTGGATGCCGGATGTTTTTGCAGTGCCTTGCCGGTGCGGGTCGGGCGTTTCGAAAATGTACCGCCGCAATTCGGACACTTGTGATGCAGTTTTGTTTCAACGCACTCGGTACAAAAAGTGCATTCGAAAGAGCAGATCCAGGCCTCGGATGAGCTGGCGGCCAGATCGATATTGCAGCACTCGCAATTGGGTCGCATTTGCAGCATGTTGATACTCCCTTTGTCGTTTATTTGTTCAGACGAACAAATTCCACCGGTTTTTCGAGTTCGGAGATCGCGTAAGACAATTCATCCAGTTTTCCGGACAGAACCGATTGTGCGTCCAACACGCCGCGATTATAGAAATACGGACCTATTTCCTGCGAGAAAAAGTCCAGCAGGAACTCAGCATCGAATCGGCCGATATCCTGTTTTAGTTCTTCGTTGAAATAGAGCTGGATGCGTTTGCTGATGGTTTCAATTTCGGCTTTCGAAAATTTAATCGGTGTCATGTGGTTATTTCTTGTGCATATAAAAATAGGCGATAGCTGCGATAGTCAAGCAAGCCAGCGCGATGATATCGGCTGTAAAGACACGCGCTATCTGCGCGTTGTAATTACCGGTTGACCAGGCGAGCCATAGAAACGAAAGCACACTGACAAAACCGGCGACAAACGCCAGTGGCTGATAGCCAGGCTTGAAAGCGGCAAAGATGAAAAAGGCACCGAGTAATCCGAACAGCACGGCACGGTGCCGCATCAGGATCGACAGGTTTGGCTCGTTGAATGACAGGCCATACAGGATGGAAAGTTTTTCGGTTCCAATAACGCCCGTCAACGGGAGTAGATGAATAATCGCGACGATTACAAGCATCGCTGATATGAGATGGCGCATTAGTGCATCCGGCGGGCCGACAACATGCCTATGCTATCAGCTTGTCGTCCTGGCAAGAACTGATGGCAATGGCCGGCGAAGCCGGCCTCATGTCAGACATTCAGTCGGGGCAATTCCACCTTTGGCAGCAATCGCGAAGTGAAGTATTTGTCCTGGTAATACTTGATCTTGTCGCACATGACCGGGTGAGGAATACCTTCGTACAAGAACACTTCCTTGTCGAAACCCATTGCCTTCAGCTCCTGCGGTAGCATCAACGCACGGCGTTCCTCGGATTCGCTGCGGGAAAAATCCCGGCCGCGTGTAACGTTTTGTTTCCGCACGGTGGTATAGCCGAGCATTTCGGAATAATCGTTGGCGTCCTGTTGCTCGCGGGGCGCGTAGATAATCTGCAGTGCATGATTGGTAATGATCGTGCGCGAAACATCCTTGCCATAGGTCGAGTCGAGTTGCGCCATGCTTTGAATGATCGGCAACAACCGGATGTTGTAACCGGCCATGAAAGATACGGCCGATGAAATAATATCGATCTTGCCGATTGAGGTGAATTCGTCCATCAGCAACAGGCATTGGTATTTCAGCTCGGGATTATTTTTCGGCAATTCCTTGGTATTGAGATTGATCAGCTGGCTGAAGAAAAGATTTACGATCAGGCGGCTCTCGGCCAGTTTATTCGGCTGGATACCGATATAGATCGTCATTTTCTTCTTGCGCACATCGGTCAGCAGGAAATCGTCGGCGCTGGTCGCCGCATCCAATACCGGGTTGATCCAGGCGTTCAGCGGTTCCTTGAATGTGCCCATGATCGAAGCGAAGGTTTCATCGGCCTGCGAAAGCAGATTGGCAAACGCCGTGCGCGCATGGCCGCTAAGGAATGGTTTTTGCGATAATTTCTGCAGATAAGCCCGCAACTCGGTGCCATCTCCCGATGACAAACGGTAAATCGCGCCGAGGGTTGGCGTGGTTGAAACCGGAAAGCCGATGCTTTGCTCGTCTTCCCAGTTTTCGAACAAATACAGCGCGAATGCCATGAACGTATTGCGCGCCTGGCTTACCCAGAATTTCTGGTCGTCCGAACCATCCGGATACAACATCGCGGCGATGCTCAGCAAATCGGAAACGCGGAACGCAGAGTCGCGTGAAACATAGCTCAGCGGATTCCAGCGATGCGATTTGCGGTCTTCGGCAAACGGGTTGAACAGGAATATTTCCTGGCCCTGGCTTTTGCGCCAGCCGCTGGTCAATTCGAAGTTCTCCTGCTTGATGTCGAGTACGACCATCGATTCCTGATAGTCGAGCAAGTTCGGAATCACCACGCCAACGCCCTTGCCGGAACGGGTCGGCGCCGCCAGAATCACGAACTGCTGTCCCGGCAACCTGACCAGATTACCGTTGAATTTTCCGACCACGATGCCATTCGATGCCGGCTTGAACATGCCGTGTTGGCTCAGGTCGCCGGAATTGGCGAAGCGTGCATCGCCGTGCAGGGATTTGTTGCGTGGTTTCAGCATCAATACCATCAGGGCCAGATAGGCAGCGCTTGGCAAACCAAAGCCAACATAGCCGGCGATTTTTATTTTGTTCACATAAGGCTGGACTTCGGGCAAATGAATCGCCTGGATGTAGCCAAGATAGGTGTTCCATTGCACCGAACTGGTTTTCAGCTTCAGAAACATCAATGTCAAAAAGCCGGACAGATATACACCGGCCAGCAAGGTTAGCAACGCCACGAAAAGCGCAAAAAATACTTTGTTCTTGTTCAAGCAAACACTCCCGATTTTGCGACTTTATGCATTTCGATGGAAAACAATTTCATCGGCGCATCCGTTTTGGTTTGATCTGCGGCTGTGTCGAAACGTCGAGATTGTCCTCTTCGACCAGTTTTTCCATCCAGGCCTTTGCGTCCTCCAGCGATAGTTCGTGGCGAATCTTGGCACCGGCCGAATTCAACACCGCATAGGCCATGATTTTGTCTTCGTCGTATTGTTGATCTTCGGTCAGGGCGACAACGCGATAGCGGCCCTTGATAAAAATCGGATGACTAAATTCCAGCATGGATTGCTACTCCTTCGTTGAAGGTGATGCCCGTCGAGAGCATCACCATTTCCATTAAACGACCAATGATTTTTTCTGAGGTTCCTGCGTTTGCACGGCCTGCACCGACAGCAAGTTATCCTGCTGCAATTGCTGCGTACTTTTCTCCACCGATTGCGCTGACGCTTGCGCCTTATCTACATAAATACGATGATGTGCCGGATCCGTCATTGCACCCTGCACCGCAAATAATCCGGAACCATTTGTGCTCAGGGCAACGGTATCAATCTTCGTCAAGCCGGTGACCTTGGCTTCGAATGCCATACTCGCGGCAGCATTTTGCCGTTCTTGTTCACTCTTGAAAGTAGTAGCCGGCAATTTCTCCATGCCAGCCAGCGCTTGTTGATAAAGCGCATGATCGGGATGGCTTGGATTGGATAGCAATGGCGCCTGATCGTTTCTCGCCGGTGCGACAAGTTGTGAGGGCGGCGAGACAGCTGCTGTCTCGGATTTCTTCAATGCAGCCAAGGTGTCTTTGCCAACGACGCCATCATCGACCAGGTTACGTGAACGCTGGAAAGCTTCAACCGCTTGCTTGGTACGTTCGCCGAAATCGCCGTCGGGAACGAGTGCTCTGCCTTGTGCATCCTTGAAACCGAGTGCATTTAGTTGCGTTTGCAGAACGGCGATTTCCGGACCGTGTTCGCCTTTTTTTAGGACGCCATCGCCTAATGCTCCCGTTGTTTGCATGGTTGCAGGTGACCGATCCTGTGTCTGTCCATTCAACGCCCTGTAAGCCGCATCGGGCGAGAGACCATTATTGATATTGGTCTGATACTGGGCGCGCATCTGATTAAGAGCGGTTTCTACTTGCGCCGTAGTGATCGACGAATGGTTGCCGCCACTATCCCCATCGTAATAACTTCTGCCCGTCCGCGGACTGGCAACACTGGCGAACTCCTGTGCTAATGCAAGCTGGGCCCGATCCAGGCCTGCTTCGCCATTGCTCTGGCCAGTGATATAGGCTTTGACTGCGGGCCGTTTTTCATCAATTAGATAATCCGCAAACATGCGTTCCTGTATTGCTGGTGTAAATTTCTGGCTGGTATCCAGCCCCAGGTTTCTGACGGTCTCTTCCATCGTGCCTGGAATTATTTGAAATTTTCCGACTGCGAATAATCGGTCCGGATCATTTCTTGGCAAATCCTGGCGACGCATGATTTCAGCGATGGTCATGTCGCTTAGATTGATTGGTGTACGCGAATCGCCAGCAACACCACGGTTATAGGAGTTGTAACCACCTTCACCGCTGCCGATCAGATTGCTAAGCGCTGTGGTTCCGGCGCCAGTTTGTGCTTGTACAGATGCACTTGGAGCTGGTGTTTGAACAGCCGGTGCAGTTTGTCTTAATGCAGCGAAGGTATCTTTTCCGACAATGCCATCATCATCCAAATGTCGAGCACGTTGGAATGCAACCACAGCTTGTTTGGTGCTGTTTCCGAAGTCTCCATCCGGTACGAGCACATTCCCTCGATCATCTTTGAAGCCCAATGCATTCAATTGTGTTTGCAGCGCTGCAATTTCCGGACCGCGTTCGCCTTGTCTGAGTACGCCGTCGGCGAGTGGGTTGGCTTGGATGGTAGCTGCGGGTGAAGCCTGAACGCTACCTATTGCTGGATAGGAGTTCGTTGTAATAGTGCCATTTGCAATGTCGCCAATGTACTTTTTGAATTGATCAATATTTACCTCTACATGGCAATGTATTGATCTAGGACTGCCAGTGTCTCCTTGCGCGCCAAGAGGTTGTCCGTATTCGACTCTAGCGCCTTCTCGCAAGGTAAAACTATCGGGTTCCATATGTAACACTTGAGCGAGCAATTTACCTTGCCCATTCGGCTGCTCAAATATTTGAACAGTAGCGGTTTTATCTTGTGTGTAATGGACATACCCTGCTATGGGTGCAGGGACGTTTACGGGACCTTTGCCATCGTGCGTCAAAATGAAATCTTTTTCTACGAGCAATCCGCCATCGCGAGTATGTCGTACTTCTTCGAAGTTGCCGTCAACACGTTCATGCCGCCTTGTTGTGGGTGATTGAAAATCCTCTGTACGCCCTGTGCGAAGCCCTCTAGCATTGGCTGACGGATGATGAATTTCGAGGTCTTCATAACTAGTTACATTTTCCCTGGTGTTGCCAACGCTTTCTGAAATCTTATATTTGCTCATTTGGTGAATCTCCTGAAATTTAGAAATTAGCTATCACAAGTCGCAGATTTGAATTAAGGACTTGGTGCTTCTGGGTCTTCAGTGAGATACCAACAGTCTTTAAACTTTTTGAACTTGTAAGAATTACCTTCAGACATGCCATATTGAAATTTAATAAAATACTGATTTTTACCTTCCGGCTGGATGTCAATTTTAGAAGCAATAGGGTCGGCCTCATCATTGCCATCTAATACATGGAATCCATCTTCTTTTGCCTGTAGATCGAAGTCTTTGTAGTTCGACCTAGGCTGGTAAACGGTACGATAGCCGTAACCTTTTTGTTCATCATCTACTAGTTCTTCTACTTTAATTAGAGGCGCAGTAAAGGCATCCTTAACAGCTTTCTCACTAGCGAAGTGCTTAAGAAATACCTCAAAATCTTGCGAAGGGCAGGCTATAGCAGCGTTGTCTAAAGGCAGAGCGGAAAACTCAAAAAACTTCACGAGCCCGTCATAGATACCAACCTTTAATTTGGTGTAGCCATCACCGTGTGCAAAGAGCATGTTGCAATGTCCATCGCCGCTGCAGGACTCGACTTCCGGTTGTTGATCGCAAATTTTTGCTTCGCCGCCAATATTCTCTTTGCATTCCGGCGTGACGAGCGGCAGCCAACCGTCGGCCAGTACTGTCTTCCGAAGGTCTTCATAGGCCATTTCTTTTTTCAGTTTTTGCCCGAGCAGCTCGCTGGCAGATGGTTCCACAACGGCTCTTGGCGGAGCCTCGAGTACAACAGGTGTCGTCTCTTGACTGGGTTCCGGTGTTTTTGCGGTGCATCCTGATATCAGCAATGCAGTTGCTGCGAACAACAAAATACTTCTTTGTTTCATCTTTCTTTCCTCGGGGGCGGTAAGTGATTTATTAAATTTTGTTACTGTGCAAATGCGTCAGCGCTTCAGTCCCTCGCGCTGACTTTGTTGTTCTAGTTGCATATTGCTGTTCGATAGAACTTGTTCGAGAAGAGCAGTACTTTTCTCGACCGACCGGCTGACGGCAGTAACGCAATCAACTTGAATACGGCTATGGCCTGGATCTTCCAGCTTGCCCTGAACGGCAAACAGGGTTTTACCGTTTGCCGAGAGCATTACGTGATCAATCTGCTGCAAGCCCTGGATTTTTGCTTCGCAGGCCAGGCTGGCCGCAGCATTCTCGTGCTCACGGTGATTCTTGAATTTGTCGGATAGAAATTTTCCGATGCAATCGAATGCCTGCCGGAACAGTGCGTAATCGCAATGCAGGGCGTTGGAAATCAGCAATGCTGCTTCGTGTTTTATGAAGGTGCCGATCGCCTGCACCATCAAATCTTTCAGCCCATCTTTATTACGGGTAATGTCATGCAGGTAATCGTAATTGCTGATGCCGCGGGCATCACGGATAGCACGTCCACCATTGAGCGCAGCAACGGCGGCACCGAAGCCAATCATCTGATCCACTTTCAGGAAGCCGGCAACGCGTAATGGAGCATCATCGCCATTCAACACATTCTGGTTTATCGCCCGGTGGTAGCTGCCATCGGCATTGATCTTGAAAGCGCCGTCCTGCAGTGCGGCCGATTGCTTGTAGTTTTCAAGGCTAAGCCCGTTTTTCCAGTTTGAGGCGTCTTCGAGAAACTGCGTCATGCCGCCGGATTTCGCCCACGACCATTCGGTCCGATGTTCCGACATCGAAGCGTTGAGTTTGTCTTGATCAATATAGGCAGCGGCAGCCAACCATGTGGCGCCTGCCTGGTAGCGTCCAACAAAGCCGGCGGGATGGGTTAGATCGAGCTCGCCACCGCGACTTTTATGTAGGACCACCGACGCAACGAGCCTGCGCGTTGTTGCATCATCGAGACCGGCGATATTTCCTTGCCGGTATTCGAAGGCAGTGGCCACTGCCTTTTCTTTCAGTCTGGTATCAGCCATGACGCTTATCCTTGGATACGACCGTTTACATCTCGAATTTTTAGTTCACGACAGTTCGATAAAACTACCTACTAACGAGTGAATCGGAATTTAGCACATTAAAGTGCCAGTTAGTATCACTATCCAAATGTTGCATATTTACTATCACTCGGCGTCTGGCTGCACGCTCGGATGTGCTTGTTTGAAAGCCTCGAGTTCAAGGCATTCCTTGTTGATCCGCGCGATTGTGGGGAAGGGTTTCATCGAAACCTTGAAGCGCTCGGCGTTATACACCTGCGGCACCAGGCAGCAATCGGCCATCGTCGGTATATCGCCTTCACAAAAACTGCCGGTCGATGGATTGCCTGCCAGCACTTTTTCGATTGCCTCGAAACCGGCCGAGATCCAATGCTTCATCCATTCGTCTTTCTGGGCCTGGTTGGCCTTGAATTGCGATTCGAGATATTGCATTACGCGCAGATTATTCAATGGATGAATATCGCAGGCGATCATCTGTGCGATCGCTCGTGCGCGTTGTGCATCGCGTGGTACGGGAGGAAGTAGCGGATTGTCTGACCAGACATCGTCGAGATATTCCATGATCGCCATGGATTGCCGCAAGACGCGGTTGCCATGAATCAAAACCGGCACAAATTCCTGCGGATTTAATTCGTTGAATTCGGGTGTGTGCTGTTTGCCGCCATCCTTCAATAGATGCACGGGCTCAACCTCGTAACTCAATTCTTTCAGACCCAGCGCGATGCGCACTCTGTAAGCCGCACTCGAACGCCAAAAGGAATAAAGACGAAGACTGCCTCCAGTCATAACACCACTCCTGCCCAGTCGAGATGTTTAGGCTAACTCGCAATCGGTCTGGGTGGAAGTGTTTTCCGGAATTCCGGGTTGGATGCCAGTAACTTGGGTCGGCGCCGTAATTGCAGACGCCGGTCCGATTACTTGGCGGGTTGCATCTTTTGTTCGATTGCACCGAATACCGAATTGCCATCGGCATCCAGCATTTCGATGCGGACGACATCGCCAAACTTCATGAAAGGCGTGCTGGGCTTGCCGTCACGCAGGGTTTCGACAGTGCGTTGCTCGGCGAAGCAGGAGGCTCCGAGCGAAGTATCTTCGTTCGCGACCGTACCGGAACCGACAATCGTGCCGGCCGACAGCGGGCGGGTCTTTGCTGCATGTGCAACAAGCTGGGCAAAATTGAATTGCATATCCACACCCGCTAACGGGGCGCCAAACCACTGACCGTTGATATGGGTCAGCAATGGCAAATGCACTTTGCTGTCCTGCCATAAATCGCCGAGCTCATCCGGCGTGACAAATACCGGGCTCAAGGCCGACCGCGGTTTCGATTGCAGAAAGCCGAAGCCTTTTGCCAATTCGTTAGGAATCAAATTACGCAGGCTGACATCATTGACCAGGCCGACCAACTGAATATGCGAAGCTGCCTGCTCGGGCGTTACAGCCATCGGCACATCGTCGGTTACGATCACGACTTCGGCTTCCAAGTCGATGCCGTAGTCTTCGCTCGGCACGATGACCGGATCACGCGGGCCGTAAAAGCCGGCACTGACCGCCTGGTACATCAAAGGATCGACATAGAAGCTTTCGGGCACTTCGGCGCCGCGGGCTTTGCGTACGCGCTCGACGTGCGGTAAATAGGCGCTGCCGTCGACAAATTCATAGGCGCGCGGCAAGGGTGCAGCGAGTTCCGACATGTTCAAAGCGAACACATCGAAGCCGTTGATCGTCTGTGCATTGCTTTGATTCAGCGCTTCGTACACGGCGTTCAAACGCGGCGCGGCATTGGCCCAATCTTCAAGCGCGACCTGCAGGGTTTTTGCGATATCGCCAACGGTAACCGCCTTGCTTAAATCTTTTGATACGACAACCAAGGTGCCGTCGCGACCGCCTGCTTTGAGTGAACCGAGTTTCATGGAGTAAGTCCGAATCAGAAAGGCGGCATTTTACCGTGCTTTGCCGGGCAATGGGACCTCGCGTTTCCGAGTCGGGCAGATAATGTCAGCCTCTCCCTGCAAGGCAGGGAGAGGAATTTGGACTTAATGCACGCCCAATTGCTGGAACATGAAGGCATACACTTCCGAGGTTTCCTTGTAGCGTTGGAAACGGCCGGATTTGCCGCCATGGCCGGCTTCCATATTGACGCGGAACAACAACGGATTGGTATCGGTTTTTTTCGCACGCAAACGCGCCACCCATTTTGCCGGTTCGAAATACTGCACTTGCGAATCGTGCAAACCGGTGCCGACGTACATCGCCGGGTAGTTCTTCGCCACGACATTGTCATAAGGTGAATACGACAACATGAAATCGTAGTACTGCTTTTCTTTCGGATTGCCCCATTCGTCGAACTCGTTCGTGGTCAGTGGAATGCTTTCATCGAGCATGGTCGTGACCACGTCGACGAACGGAACCTGCGCGATGATCAGGTGGTATTTTTCCGGTGCCATATTGGCAATCGCGCCCATCAGCAAACCGCCTGCGCTACCACCCTGGGCGGCCACGCGGTCTTTCGCGGCATAACCTTCTTTGACCAGAAAATCGGTTACGTCGATGAAGTCGGTGAAGGTATTTTTCTTGTTCAATAATTTTCCGTTGTCATACCAGGCACGGCCCATTTCCTGGCCGCCGCGGATATGTGCAATGGCGTAAACCATGCCGCGATCGAGCATGCTGACGGCCGTGAGACTGAACTTCGGATCCATCGATATGCCATAACTGCCGTATGCATACTGCAGCAAGGCGCCGGTGCCGTTCTTCTTGAAGCCTTTGCGATAAACCAGCGAGACCGGAATTTTGGTGCCGTCTTTCGCCGGTGCCCACACGCGTTCGGTCACGTAATTGTCGGCATCGAATCCGCCAAGTACCGGCTCCTGCTTCAGGACTTTCTTCTCGCCGGTTTTGATATTGACTTCGATCGTGCTGGTCGGCGTGGTCATTGAGTTGTAGGTATAGCGCAACCAATCGGTATCGGCTTCGGCATTGACGCTCAATGCCATCGTGTAAGCCGGTTCGTCGGTCTTGACGAAGGTCGGATTTTTGCCGTCCAGGTTGAAGTAGCGCAGTTTTTGCAAGCCGTCCGAACGCTCCTCGATCGCAATGAACGTTTTGAACACATCAAAGCTGTCGATGAAAATATTCTTGTCGTGGCCAATCAGTTCCTTCCATTGATTGCGGTCGCCCCATTTGCCATCGGCTACCGTCATCAGGCGGAAATTCGGCGCATCCCAGTTCGTGCGGATGACCCAGCGACCATCGAGATGGTCGGCATCGTATTCGAAATCGCGCTGGCGCGGTGCGAGTACATCGAACTTTCCGGGCTTCATGGCCAATGTGCAGCGTTGCTCGGTGCTGACGGTGCTTTCGAGCGTAATACAAATGTATTTGTCCGAGCGGGTGCGGCCGATACCCATGTAGAAGCTTTCATCTTTTTCTTCGTACAGCAGCGTGGCGTTTTTCGCATCGTCACCGAGCGCGTGCGATTTAACGCGCTTGCTGAGCAGCGTGACCGGGTCTTTTTCGACGAATAACAAGGTCTTGTTGTCGTCGGCCCAGACCAGATTCGGTTCGGCATCGGTGATGGTGTCTTTCAATGTTTCGCCGGTGGCGAGATTTTTAATCTTGATCACGTATTCACGACGGCCGCTGGTGTCTTCGGCATAGGCCAGCAATTGATTGTCCTGACTGACAACCCAATCGCCGATCTGGAAAAAACTTTTTCCTTCGGCCATCGCATTGCCGTCCAGCATGATTTCTTCGGCAGCCTGCATACTGCCTTTGCGACGGGCGTAAATCGGATAATCCTTGCCCGGTTCATAACGGGTGTAATACCAGTAATCGCGTTCGAAATAAGGCACAGAGCTATCATCCTGTTTTACCCGGGCAATAATTTCCTGGTAGATTTTTTCGCGCGAATCTTTCAGCGGTGCCATCAAACTGTCGGAGTAGGCATTCTCGGCATTCAGATAAGCCAGCATTTCCGGATTTTTACGGGTGTCGTCGCGCAACCAGTAATATTCGTCCTGTCGCTTGAGGCCATTCGGACCGACCACTTCATACGTTTTTTTCGCTGCCACCGGTGGTGCGGCATCAGATGTCGCTGCCGAGTCGCCAGCGGTACCACCCGCCTGGTCACTTGGTCCACGGCCACAGCCAGACATTAACAAGGCGCCAATGGCGACGGAAAGCGGTAAAAATGGTTTCACTGAATGTACTCCGTGATCTTGAAGAAAGAACACCCGTGCAGGGCACGGGTGTTGTCTGATGGTAAATCTTGCTGGCCTATTTTGCGAACAATTTTTCTTTCAGGAATGTATAGGACAAGGCCTGCATATAGGCGGTTTGTTCATTGTTGGCTGCGCCGCCATGGCCACCCTCGATATTTTCGTAATAGGTGACGTCATGACCTTGTTCCTTCATACGCGCCATCATCTTGCGGGCATGGCCGGGATGCACTCGATCATCACGGGTCGATGTGGTGAACAATACCGGCGGATATTGGACGTCTTTCTTCACGTTTTGATACGGCGAAAAAGTCTGGATGAATTTCCAGTCATCCGTGTCCGGGTTGCCGTATTCGGCCATCCAGGAAGCGCCGGCCAGCAACTTGTTGTAGCGCTTCATATCCAGCAATGGCACCTGACAAACCACGGCACCGAATAATTCCGGATACATCACGGTCATATTGCCCATCAACAGACCGCCATTGCTGCCGCCCTGCATGCCCAGATGTTGCGGGCTGGTGACTTTCTTCGCGATTAGATCCTGTGCGACTGCGGCGAAATCTTCATAGGCGCGATGACGTTTTTCCTTCAGTGCCGCCTGATGCCAGCGCGGACCGTATTCACCGCCGCCGCGAATATTGGCAATCACGTACACGCCGCCTTGCGTTAACCAGGCGCGACCGACCGTCGCCGAGTAACCGGGCGTCAACGAAACTTCAAAACCGCCATAGCCGTACAACAGGGTTGGATTTTTTCCATCCAGCTTGGTGTTTTTGTTCGACACCATGAAGTAGGGCACTTTGGTGCCGTCTTTCGAGCTTGCGAAAAATTGTTCGATTTTCAGATCTTTTGCATCAAAGAAAGCCGGCAATTGTTTCAGTGGTTCCGGATTCTTGCCGATGCTGCCGATCATCAGCGTGGTGGGTGTTACGTAATCGGTCACGGTCAGGAAATAGTCATCCGAATCTTCCGGATCAACACCGTAAGCACTCACCGTGCCGAAGCCAGGCGCGCCTTTCAGCGGTTCGCGGGTCCAGCCTTTGTCGCTGTGGGTGAGGACGTATAAACGATTTTTTACGTTGTCCAGAACATTCAGGATGAAATGATTTTTAGTCGGACTAAAGCCGGACAGCGAAGTGGTATCGGTAGGTTCGAACAAGACGTCGAATTGACGGCCGCCTTTCATGAAGTCATCGAATCGGGTCGCAATCAATGAACCGGCCGCATAGGTTTTGCCATTGACGGTATAGGGCTCGCGTAATTCCAGGCTCAACCATTCGCGATAAACCGATTTGCCGGCCGAATTCGGTGCATCGATTTTCGTCAGGCTGCCATCGACATTGCGCAAATACAGTTCATCGTTGTAGAACGCAATATTTCTGGCAACGAAATCGCGCTCAAAGCCGGGCGTGTCGTCGCGATAAGCGCCAACACCGAGATCTGTCATTTCACCTTCGTATACGGTTTTGGCAGAGCTCATCGCAGTGCCGCGCGACCAGATTTTTGCAATACGCGCATAACCCGATTCGGTCATCGAACCAGCGCCGAAATCGGTCGAAACATAAACGGTATTGGCATCGATCCAGCTCAGGCTGCCTTTGGCTTCCGGACGGAAGAAACCGCCTTTCACCCACTCTTTGGTATCGAGATTGAATTCACGGGTAACGTCGGCATCGGCACCGCCACGCGAAAGCGAAATCAGGCATTGCGTGTAGGTCGGGCGCAGGCAGGAACTGCCGTGCCAGACCCAGTTTTCTTTTTCGGTCTTGTTCAATGCATCGAGATCGAGCAACACTTCCCACTTCGGTTCTGTCTTGCGATATTCCTCGAGCGTGGTGCGACGCCAAATGCCGGCCGGGTTGGTTTTATCGCGCCAGAAATTGTAATAAAAGTCGCCCTGCTTTCCGACCGTCGGTATGCGCACATTGGAATCGAGAATGCTGCGCAAATCATCGCGCAAACCGGAAAATTGCGGCTGTGCTTCGAGTGTTTTTTTGGAATCGGCGTTTTGCTCTTTTACCCAGCTCAGGGCTTTTTCGCCGGTGACGTCTTCGAGCCAGATATACGGATCTTCAGTTGTCTGGGATTGTGCAATTGCTGCGGTTGCCATAGCGGTTGAAAACAATAAAGCCCTTGACGAAAAACGCATACCTTACTCCTATTGCTGAGCGTGCCAAACTAACACGCTGGCGGTATCGGGCATGTATGACGAAAGTCATGGATTCAGCTATGTAAAGGCGTGGATTTCAGGCGGCTCTCAGCGGTGTTCGTCGCGCACCGTATTTACCGAAGCCCTTGCGGCGTGCCTGAACCGAATTAATTTGCCTGCGACGGCGTGATGGACTGTAGACGAGGGCAGTCGACCACGCCGCCGCAAAGCGGTCACGATGCAGCACCAGCAGCATGCAAACCGGCGTAGCCGTCAGCCACAGCCAGGTTTGGCCTAGCCAATGCGTGCTGGAAAATGTTTCTGGAAACACCAAAAGAGCCAGCGCGGCCAATATCAAAATCTGGCAGCAGCAGCGAGAGATGAGGTCCCTGTTGATCACGTTGTCCATGGCAGTCTCCTTCGGTCTGGAGACAGTTTGTGGCAAGCATTTCTCAAAACCTGAGACTTGCGCGCACGACCTTAAAAATGCCTGGCTGCACGGTGTCGAGATAGACCTATTGAACAATCGGATATCTGCTGTTTTCCAGCTTATCGTTTCAGAAAAGGCCTGATAACACGGTTCAACATCTGCATAAGGGATGTTAGTCTTGGCTGCCCGACATCAATTTAAAATTCAGTGCCTACCACCGTCATAATTCGTAACGTGAACGCCTCTGTTCAGCCAACCGCTGATGTGAAGGAGTTTCTGGACTTGGCAGCAAAATCGGCCGAAACCTTATCTCGACAATATTGCACTTCGCAAGAAAATGACGCTGACGGTTGTGACTGGTATCACCATAGCTGGCCAGTTTTGCGAGCGCTCGGGGTTTTCCACAGTCTGGCTTCGGATGATGACTTTCTTGTCCGTGCGATATCACGCGAGATTGCGCTTGGAGCACGTCGCGTCCTGATTTCGGGCGCCGCCGATGCCGGGATTCTGGCGCGGGTAGCGGCGAGCGCGAAGGATATTGCACAGCTCGATATTACCGTTCTCGATCAATGTGAAACGCCTTTGCATTTAAACAAACAGTTTGCCGAAAAAATGGGCTTCGGCATCCAAACGGCGCACGATAATATTTTGAATCATGTGCCGAGCGCGCCGTATGATCTGATCTGCACGCATTCTTTCATTACCTTTTTTTCACCCGATCAGCGAAAAAAATTGGTGGCGCGTTGGCACGGCTTGCTAACGACGAATGGTTGCGTGATTACTGCCCAAAGAATCAGACCGAATGAAACCGAGCAGATCACGCGTTTTTCTGTGCAGGAAGTGCAGCGACTTGCCGATGAAAGCGAGCGTCTGGCTAAAGAAAAATTCAGTTACCTCGGCATTGATCCGGCAAAGGCGCGCGAACTCGGCAGGGCATATGGCGAGAGACACAAAACTCATTTGATCAGCTCTGAGCATGAGTTGAGCAGCCTATTCATCGAGCAAGGATTCGTACTCGATGAATTCGCTCCGCCGAGCAGCGATGCCCCATTGAAGGATAGGCCTGGCGCTCCTCAAAATGCCTTGTCCTGTCGCTGGCGCATACATGCCAGGAAGCCCTAACTCACTTTCATTTGCCGGTTCCGACAAATTCAAAAAGCAGTGTTCGTTTGAACCCGGCTAGTACGGCATCCGGGTCAAGGACGCCATCGCGATTCGATGGCCGATCTCAATCATTTCCTTGGCTCGCCAATACTCGTGAAAACTGCAGCTTTCACGCGGAATTTGAATCAACATGTCCGGCGGGTCCTGCGCCAATTGCAGGCGGCTCATCGCCGAATGCATGGTGTCGAGTGATTGCGACATCAGCTCCATCGTGCTTAGTTGATTGTCGGAAGCATGATGCGGTTTTTCCTCGCCTTGCCACATGGCCGCCAGCCGTTCGCGCAGGCTGCGATGGTCTTTCTCCTCGTCGGCTTCTTTCTGGGCATAAACATCGACGCCGTAGGCTTCCGCAAGCGCTTCATCGTTCTCGCATATCTCTTCGAAAGTTTCTTGCTGACGATCCATGATCGGTCGCCAATGCACAGGGCCATTGACATCGACTGCGATCACGCGGTCCACCATCATTTGCCGGGTGGGTGCCATCGGCACCGGCGACAGCAAGCCGCCATCGACCAATTCGCGGCCATTGACGCGATGCGGTGTCAGTAACATCGGAATTGCAATCGATGCCCGAATCGCATCGAATAATTTTCCGCGATTCAACCAAACTTCTCGCTGGTTTTTCAGGTCGGTGGCAATCGCGGTGAATTCGATCGGTAAATCCTCGATACGATAATCGCCGACCAGTTCCTTCAGCGTACCAATGATGCGATCGCCTTTGATAAAACCCTGATGCCCGAAACCGAAATCAAGCAAACGCAGGACGCCGGATTTTTCCAGCGACATCGTCCAGTCCTTGTATTCCTGCAAACGCCCGGCTGCATAGACGCCACCGACCAGGGCACCCATCGAACAGCCGACGACCGCCTGGATCGTGAAGCCCTCCGAAATCAAGGCTTCGATTACACCGATATGCGCCAAACCACGGGCACCGCCGGAGCCGAGTACCAAGGCAATATTGCGACCGCTTCCGCTGTGACTAATTGGATTCATACGCCGACATCGTCAATTGCAACAAGGATTGAATCTGGGCCCGCAGACTCGCGGGTTCGGTGATTTCTGCATCGGCACCATAACGCAAAACATCCATCAATAATTCCTTCGCATTGCTATAAGGCAAACGAAGTTCGTAACGACCATCGGACAGGAAGCGTCCTTCCTGCTTGGAATGCCAGTGTTCATCGGCTACCCAGCGAGCCGCCTTGGCAGAAAACAGTATCGTGGCGGTGCCTTTCGGGGTGCCGGAAAAAATACCGTAGCTTGATGCCAGATGACTATCGAGCTCATGTTCCGACAAATCTTTTGCGGCATCTTCCAGCATTTTTGCATGCGAAATTCGGTCGACCGAGAAGCTGCGCAAACCGTCGCGTTCGTGATCGTAGGCATCGAGATACCAGTTGTCGCGGTAATGGGTTAGCCGCTGTGGCGACACCGTACGATGCGTCGGTTGATTGGTCGATCGTGCCAAATAATCGAAGCTCAGTTGCTGGCGTTCCAGCACTGCGGTGGCCACCATCCGGAAACCGGCATCGTCGCGTTTGCGAACGCCGGCACCGATTACGCGAATGCGTTCCAGCGGCCAGCGCTTGCCCTGCGAGTGTTCGGCCAACAAACCGTCAATCCGCGCTTTAAGCGGTGCCAGTGCTTTCGCCAACACACCATCGCTGGTGCGCGACAGTAATTGCTGCGTCGCGACCAGGGCATGCAACTCATCCGAGCTCAACCATAGGCCCGGCAGTTCGAAACGCTCGGCTTCTTTTTCGTTATAACGCACGCCGCGTTCGGGGTCGAGTTCGATCGGCGCCATCAGGACGTCGCGCAGAAAAGCGATATCGCGATATAAAGTCGCGCGCGAACACTGCAAATCTTCCTGCAGTTTTTTCAGCGAAATCGGGTAACGCGATACTTTCAGCTGGCGATGTAAAGCGGCCCTGCGCTCGTTCGAATTCATTTCTCTGTCCGTTCCGGCTTTTTAAATCCAGTAGGCATGATACTACGTAATATTTTTTCCCAGAGGGTGTGTGGCGAGGCATTTCCAGGAGTTTTCTGCCCTTTTCTGCATAGCCCGGTACCGGCGTGCAGAAAGACGATAGCCCAAAGGCGAGTGTCCTGTTTCCGGCGATAAAAATACTCGGGCCCGATATCAATTCGCGGACTTGAAATTCGACGTCCGAAAATTATTTTCATAATTTTCGAAAAAACATTTGCATTTTGAAAATAACAGGCGTAACGTGCGCGCCTTCGCAATCACGCGAACAAACGAGTAGCAAAATGACTTCTTACCGACCACACATTGCAGGACACACGAACACGCTGAAAAGCCGTGACGTCGCGTTATGCGCGTGGCGGAGCGAGCCCGCACTCGAATGCGGCAAGCAGCCAGGCGTCATGTTTCCACTCAATGACAAAGCCATAGACTAGGCCAATCTTTTCGGAGATCGGTCAAGCCGATCTCCCGAGCATAGCGAATGCCCTCGGGATTTTCCCGGGGGTTTTTCTTTTGGGCGTTCGCAAAAGGATTTTTATCAATTTCTAAATATTTTGGTGCCGCCCCGAAGCATCCCGGTCTCTCGCCGGAAGCTGGGGCAAGCTGCTCAACAGCGCTTTGGCGCTGTGTCTTGATGCTTCGACACGAGTGAGATCGGTATCGAAATAGATCAGCGAAAGCTGAAAGGTTTTGGCGTTTTTCGGAGCGCCAAAAACGAAGTACATTACTTGTTCATCATTGCGGTACGGCTTGCTACGCCGTCCGGTGCGCATGGCTTTGCCATCGCGTATGCCTTGAGTGCATGTGTGTATTTCGCAAGACGATCGCTCAAAGGTAGAGCAACGATTAGATATCGTGAATGTCGGTTCGAGTCCGACTCGTCACCACTGGATAGCTCAGATGGGTAGAGCAGCAAACTAAAAATTTGCGGGTCGCGGGTTCGACTCCCGCTCCAAACGACTTGCCACGTCGTTATCCAACAGGGCGCAAGCCCGATCCGAAACTGTTCCGTGTGGCGTGTGTGTCGAGTTCAAAACATCGAACAACGCATGCATTCCGCAGCGGTGCAAGCACCGTGAACTTGTTGGTGCTTACAGCCGAATATCGTGAATCACTGTCGTTTCTTTGACTTTGATAATGCCGTTCGCCTCAAAGCACTCGCTCTTTCTCCGCGCTTGTAACGTCAGGGGCAGTTTCAACTTATTCGATGTCATTGCGAATGTCTCCGCAGTGATTCTGCATGACACAGCGCGCGTTGCGTTGTTTGACGCGGTGACGAAATGCACCGTGGTGTTTCAACTGGTAGGCGGCGGGCTCGACCGTCTTATCGGTGCTCAAGATCGAGCCACTATCAATCATGAAATACAAAGGAGGTCCGCAATGTTGATGTTTCAAAAAGTTGTAATAGGCGATGCCGAACGCGGCCTCGTCTACAAGAATCGTCGTTTCGACTACGTGCTTTCACCTGGTGTGTATCGCTTGAAAAGCTTTATCAACAGCCTGGAAGTGACTGTGCACAACATCACCGGCGTTGAATACACCGGCAAGGATGTCGAAACCCTGGTCGCCCGTTTGGGCGATCGCTTAAGCGACACTTTCATGCTCGCCGATATCGGCGTGAAAGAAGTCGGTTTGCTGTTGAAGAACGGCAAGATCGAAGACGTGCTGGCACCTGGTTCGCGCAAGTTGTACTGGAAGGGTCATGTGGCCGTTGAAGTGCAGCGCGTGAGCCTGGTGGAAGGTATCCAGATGGACGAAGACGTGATGCGTCGTTTGCGCCAGATGGCTGTGCTGGAACGTTATGCCGTTGCGGTGAACGTGCCTACCGAATCGGTCGGTTTGTTGTTTGTCGATGGCAAGTTGTCGCGTGCGATGCAGCCTGGCGCCTATGCCTTCTGGAACTTCCAGAAAAACATCAGTGCCGAAGTATTGGATTTGCGTGTGCAATCAGTCGAAGTCTCCGGTCAGGAATTGTTGACCAAGGACAAGGTGTCGTTGCGCGTGAACCTGGCTGCCAGTGTGCGCGTAATCGATGCGGTGGCGGCTCGTACCAAGGTTGCCAAGTACGCCGATTATTTGTACCGCGAGTTGCAATACGGTTTGCGCAAGGCGATCTCGGCGAAAACGCTGGATGAGTTGCTGGGCGACAAGGCTTCGCTGGACGCCGACATCTTTTCCTACGTGCGCAAGCAAGTGAACGAGTTGGGTCTTGAAGTACTGGGCGTGGGTGTGAAGGACATCATCCTGCCTGGCGACATGAAGGACATCTTGAACGGTGTGGTGCAAGCCGAAAAAACCGCTCAAGCCAACGTGATTCGCCGTCGCGAAGAAGCGAACGCCACACGTTCGTTGCTGAACACCGCGAAGTTGATCGAACAAAGCGCCGTGTTGATGCGCTTGAAGGAATTGGAAGCTTTGGAAAAAGTGACCGAGAAAATCGACAAGTTGACCGTGTTCGGTGGTCTGGACGGCGTGTTGAAGCAACTGGTGACTTTAAAAAACTGAGTACCTCGTGACAGCGCATTTTTTCTGTCATGAGGTCCTTTATCGGAAATCATGAACGCCGCTCCAGTGGGGCGGCACACAGGAAAATTTATGCGTGAGGACATGTACAAGGTGATTGTCGAACGTCCGCGCCATGGCCGCTATCTGAAAAGCGAGTATCCATGTCCGCGCGATCTCGAAGAATCGCCAAATCACGAGGGCTTGAAAAAGCGTCATCGCTATCGAAAGTCTCTCAATGAAAATTTAAATCCACTCGAGCGTTTTCTGGCAAAACAGATCAATCGACCGTGGGATCGTGTATTCAGCGAACTTTGCAACAGCATTGATCGGCGCAATACCGTCCAGCAACATATTCATCAACATATCGATGATTTTGTCGTTCGCAAAGTCGTGAATCTGGAAGGCGAGCTGTATTCGATTGAGTCCTGGGGCGGACATCGCTCGCTGGCGCATCGTTGGCAGTCCAAACTTTACGTTGATCCTGCAACCGGTATTTTGCGAAAAAATATTTTTCGCGAAAGATTATTGGCAGAAGAAAAACGGGAACGAAGTCTGGTCAAGGTCCAGTCAAATCAACATCGCCGTGTTGTGGATGCAAGCCATCAACTGCATCAGCTTGACGGGATCTGGTTCTTGGTCACATTGGCAAAGGTGCCCGAAAAGCCGGCGAAGAAAGGACCCGACAAGCCAAAAAGCCGGCTTACGGTTCCGATCGACGTCATCCGCAAAATGGCCGCCTGGGATTGTCCCTGCTGGAAAGATGAAAAAAACATGCGCAGCAACCAGTCTTTATTTGGCGACTGTCAGCTTTATGCATCGGCCAAACGCCAACTCAATTCCCGCGAATTGATGCGCTATGACGTGCATAATAATTAGAAGGAAATACAAAATGTCAGATTCACAATTTACATTGCTGCATGCCGAACACCATAAGCCGATCAAGGCCTGGATCAAGGGTGTGCCGTTGGAAGATCAAGCGCGCGAGCAATTGATCAATATCGCCAGTCTGCCTTTCGTCGGGCCTTGGGTGGCGGTAATGCCCGACGTACACTTGGGTAAGGGTGCAACTGTGGGTTCGGTGGTGCCGACCCGCGGCGCGATTATTCCGGCGGCGGTCGGTGTCGATATCGGTTGCGGAATGGCGGCGATTCAAACCACATTGAAGGCAAAGGATTTGCCGGAAAGTCTGGCGATGCTTCGTTCGGATATCGAGCGTAGCGTGCCGGTAGGAAGCGGTCCCGGTGGCGAGCATCGCAAGGTGCCCGACAGCATCGAAAGCCATTTGCAAAAATCCGGATTGCACGCGCGTTTGTTCAATATCCAGAACAAGCATCCGAAAATCCGTTTCGACAAAATCGAACGGCAAACCGGAACCCTCGGTGGCGGAAATCACTTCATCGAAATCTGTCTCGACGAAAGCGATACCGTCTGGGTGATGTTGCATTCGGGTTCGCGCGGTACCGGCAACATGATCGGCACGTACTTCATCGAACGTGCGCGTGAACAATTGGCGAAGCGTGTGCTCGGTTTCCATATGCCGGACAAGGACCTGGCGTTCTTTATGGAAGACGAACCCTTGTTCGCCGAGTATGTGGAAGCGGTGTCCTGGGCGCAGGACTACGCGCGCATCAACCGCGAAGCGATGATGCAGCGTGTGCTGGCGTCGATGCGTCACCGGCTGCCGCCGTTTCAACTCGGGAAGATGGCGGTCAATTGCCATCACAACTATGTGACGCGGGAGCAACATGCCGGCGAGTCATTGTTGGTAACGCGTAAGGGTGCAGTGAGTGCGCGCGAAGGCGAGTTGGGAATTATTCCCGGCAGCATGGGTGCCTGCAGCTTCATCGTGCGTGGTAAGGGTAATGCAGAAAGTTTCCATAGCTGTAGCCATGGCGCGGGTCGTGTTATGAGCCGTACCCAGGCGCGTAAGAAAATCAGCATGGAACAACATCTGGAAGCGACCGCGCACGTCGAATGCCGCAAGGATAGCGCGGTGATCGACGAATCGCCGGCGGCCTACAAGGACATCGATGCGGTGATGGCGGCACAAAGCGATCTGGTTGAAGTAGTACATCGCTTGCGCCAGGTAGTTTGCATCAAAGGTTAGAAAGCTGTGGGAGCGGGTTAACCCGCGATTGATGGTTCAGAACTGCGTGTTCTGTGGAATCTAATCGCTGGTAAACCAGCTCCCACTCTATTTATAGTCTCGCCTCGCGCGCGTTTACCCTTCACAATATGCGGCATGTCCGAACCCCAGCTCGAACTCAACAAGCCGATCAGCGACGAGGTCAAACAAACGACCTGTTATATGTGCGCCTGTCGCTGCGGGATCAATGTCCATATCAAGGACGGGCAGGTTCGTTATATCGAAGGCAATCCGGATCATCCTGTCAATCGCGGTGTGCTTTGCGCGAAAGGTTCGGCCGGCATCATGCAGCACTATTCGCCGGCACGACTTCGCAAGCCGTTATTGCGAACCGGTGAACGCGGTGCCGGAGATTTTAAAGAGATCGAATGGGAAGAAGCGCTGAGTCTTGCAACGACCTGGCTTGCCGACGCGCGCGCAAAAGATCCAAATCGATTGGCATTTTTTACCGGCCGCGATCAATCGCAGGCATTGACCGGTTGGTGGGCGCAGCAATACGGCACGGTGAATTACGCCGCGCATGGCGGTTTCTGTTCGGTCAATATGGCGGCCGGTGGTTTGTACACACTCGGCGGTAGTTTCTGGGAATTTGGCGAACCCGATTGGGATCACGCGCAGATTTTCATGCTCTGGGGCGTTGCGGAAGATCACGATTCCAATCCGATCAAACTCGGCTTGGGAAAATTGAAAGCGCGTGGCGCGAAAATCATCGCGGTCAATCCGGTGCGTACCGGTTATGGCGCGGTCGCCGATGAATGGATAGGCATTCGCCCCGGCACCGATGGCTTGTTCGCATTTGCATTGATTCACGAATGCCTGAAAAACGATTGGATCGATCTGGATTATCTGGTGCGTTATACCAATGCGCATTATCTGGTGATCCAGAATTCCGGTGCCGAAGATGACGGCATGTTTGCGCGCGATGAAGAGGGGCGAGTGTTATGCGCGACTAGCGATAATTTTGCGATAGCCGATGCAACGAATATCTCGCCGCGCATTATCGGTGACTATGTATTGCCAGATGGGCGCAAAGTAACACCGGTTTTCCATTTATTGGCATCGCGCTATCTCGACGAACAATACTCACCCGAAAATGTCAGCGAACGTTGCGGCATTCCCGCAGCAACCATCAGACGCATCGCGAAAGAACTGGCCGACGCCGCATTCAAATCGAATTTCTCGTTGCCAATCGCCTGGACCGATGTGCATGGCAACGAACATAAGGAAATGATCGGTCGCCCGGTCGCGATGCATGCAATGCGCGGCATTTCCGCACACAGCAATGGTTTCCATACTTGCCGCGCGCTACATGTATTGCAAATGCTGTTGGGTGCGGTCGATACGCCGGGCTCGTTCCGTTATCAGCCGCCGTTTCCGCGTCCGATTCCACCGGCGAACCGACCCGGAAAAAATATCGCTACCGATGGCAAACTCGATGCGCCGCCACTGGGTTTCGTGCATGGCCCGGAAGATCTGGTCGTCGATGCCAACGGCAATCCGCGTCGAATCGATCACGCCTATTCCTGGGCCTATCCGCTTGCCGCGCACGGCATGATGCATACCGTGATTCGCAATGCGCATGATGCCAACCCGTATCCGATCGATGTGCTGATGATGTTCATGGCGAATATGAGCTGGAACTCGGCGATGAACACGAAGGAAACGATCGGCTGGCTAACCGCGAAAAACGAGAACGGCGAATACAAGATTCCGAAAATCATTTATTCGGATGCCTATTCCAGCGAGATGGTGGCCTACGCCGATTTGATTTTGCCGGACACGACTTATCTCGAACGTTTCGATGCGATTTCGATGCTGGATCGCCCGATCTCCGATGCCGATTGTGCCGCCGATGCAATTCGGCATCCAGTGTTTCAACCCGACCGCGATGTACGCGGATTTCAGTCGGTCTTGATTGATATCGGCGCACGTCTGAAATTGCCGGCTTTGATCGATGAAAATGGCGACGCCAAATACCGCGATTTCGAAGATTATATTTTGCGGCACGAGCGCGCGCCGGGCGTTGGTCTGTTGGCCGGTTGGCGAGGTGAACTTGGCGAAGTAGAAGGCAAGGGCCAGCCGAATCCGGATCAACTGGAGCAATACAAAATGCATGGCGGCTTCTGGCATTCGCCGGTGCCGGACAATGCCCGCTATTACAAAATGGCGAATCGCGACTATCTGCAATGGGCAACGAA
Organism: Arenimonas sp.; assembly: GCA_036676335.1. Classification (GTDB taxonomy): domain Bacteria; phylum Pseudomonadota; class Gammaproteobacteria; order Xanthomonadales; family Xanthomonadaceae; genus Arenimonas. The sequence continues at coordinate 127,054 of JAKFDD010000004.1, forward strand.
GAAAGGTTTTATCGTAAAACCCGATCAAGTCGTATTGCAGTTGTACTCGGAAACCCTGCAGAAATTCCGGCTTGCCGCGCAAGGCCATGGCGAACATCAACCGCCGGCACAGCATCGCGAACGCGTCGAAAAATATTTCGATCCGATGCCGATTTGGTACGAACCATTTGAAGGTGCCGAGCTGGCAGGCAGCAAGAATAATAATTTTCCACTATCGGCAATAACCCAGCGTCCGCCGTTTATGTATCATTCCTGGGGCTCGCAAAACGCGTGGCTGCGACAAATCACCGCGCGCAATTATTTGTATCTGCATCCCGATACGGCCAATAAATATCAAATAGCGGATCTTGATTGGGTCCATGTCGATTCGCATCAGGGCCGCATTACCGTGCAATGCAAATTCGCGACCAATATGCAGCCCGATACGGTCTGGACCTGGAATGCGATCGGTAAACGCAAAGGTGCCTGGGCATTGGCGAAAAATGCGCCGGAGTCCAGTAAGGGCTTTCTGGTCAATCATCTGATTTCCGATATCACGCCGAAAGGCGATTACGCCAATGCCGATCCGGTCACCGGGCAAGCGGCCTGGTTTGATTTGCGGGTCCGTATCGAAAAAGCGGTCACGCAAGATGAAGCATCGCCAAACTTCGATGCGATCGACAGCAAGCAGCAATGCGATAATTCACCATTGCGCTACGGCAAGCAATTCAGGAAACAATCATGAACCAGGGATACGATTGGTATTTCGATTTCATTTCGCCGTTTGCCTATTTGCAATGGCGACGTTTGCGGCGTGATTTCTCGGTGTTTCGTGTCCAGCCAAAACCGGTATTGTTTGCCGGTTTGTTGAAACACTGGGGACAATTAGGGCCGGCGGAAATTCCCGGTAAACGCATTCACACCTATCGCATCGTGTTGTGGCAGGCGCGCTCGGTCGGAATTCCATTGCGGTTTCCACCGGCGCATCCATTCAACCCCTTGCCGGCTTTGCGTCTGGCGCTGGCGGCAAAAGATATCCACCTGGCCTGCGACCTGATTTTTAAACATATTTGGGAAAAAGGTTTGGCTGCCGACACACTCGAAGCCTTGCAACCGGTCGCTGATGCATTGGGCATCAAAGATCTGGCGGCAAGTCTTGCCGATCCCGAGGTAAAAAATAAGCTCGCACAAAATGGCGAACAAGCGGTCGCGCTGAAAATTTTCGGCGTTCCGACTTTGGTCATTAATGATCAATTGTTCTGGGGCAATGACGCAACCGAAATGGCGATGCAATATCTGGCGAATCCTTCGATGATCGATAACGATGCCGAAATGCAGCGCATCAATAATCTGCCGGAAGCAATACAACGAGTGAAGAAAACGCAATGACGATGTTGCCGCCGCCATCGAAAAAGAAACTCGGTCTGGTAATCGATCTGGATACTTGCGTCGGCTGTCATGCCTGTGCGGTTGCCTGCAAGGAATGGAATGCCGGTGGTATCGCGGCACCATTGACCGACGAAAATCCCTACGGTGCCGATCCGCATGGCGTCTGGTTCAACCGCGTGCACAGCTACACGATTGATGCCTTGAATGACCAGCCGGAAACCACGCTGCATTTTCCGCGTTCGTGTCTGCATTGCGAACAAGCACCTTGCGTGACCGTGTGCCCGACCGGTGCCAGTTACAAGCGCGCCGAAGACGGCATCGTGCTGGTCGACGAAGACAAATGCATCGGCTGTAAATTATGTTCCTGGGCCTGTCCTTACGGCGCACGCGAATATTCGCAGGTCGAAGGCGTGATGAAAAAATGCACGCTCTGCGTGGATCGGATTTACAACGAACATATTCCGGAAGAATCACGGCAACCGGCATGCGTACAAGCTTGTCCGACCCGTGCCAGGCATTACGGCGATCTCGGCGACGAAGAATCCGATATTTTCAAACTCGTTAAAGATCGTGGTGGCGTCGAATTAATGCCGGAACTTGGCTATCAACCGGTGAATCGCTATTTGCCGCAACGCGAACGCCGCGTCGGACAGAAAACACAAAAAGACATCAAGCAAGAAACCCTGGATACCGAAAAACTGCCAACGATGCTGCGCTGGCTTGATCGCGTCTTGAGTCGATAAGGTAGACACATGCATCCCGCTTTCTCCGTCATTTTTTTCACGACACTTTCCGGCATGGGTTATGGATTGTGGTTTTTTGTCGCCATGCGCTTACTGTTTGACGACAATGTGCGCTGGTCAGGTGCCATGTATGGGCTATTCATTGGATTTTTGCTGACTGCTATTGGGCTGCTCAGCTCCACACTGCATCTGGGAAAACCACTCCGCGCATGGCGAGCTTTCAGTCAATGGCGTAGCAGCTGGCTGTCGCGCGAAGGAGTGCTGGCAATCGCATGTTTTATTCCAGCAATCTTCTTAAGTATGCCGCTGATAGCACTCGATGGCTTTGTGACAAACACGATTTTGGCGATTTCGCTCGCAGTGCTGTCTTTAGCTACTATCGTTTGTACCGCCATGATTTACGCCAGCCTTAAACCTATTCCTGCTTGGCGACACGACTATGTAGTGCCGGTTTATTTGCTGTTTGCTTTTCTGACCGGCGGCTTATTAAGCGCAACCATCACTTCATTTCAATCCGGAAATATTTCCGAATATCCGGTTTTCGGTTTTTTAATGATCGCCATCTTGCTCGGTGTATTGAAGAAACGTTACTGGAAAGAAATCGATACGCAAATAATGCCGTCACGCGCTTCGGCGCTAGGGCTCAAGCCGGATCAGGTCGTCAGCGTGTTCGAGCGGCCGCATACCGAAGCCAATTACCTGACGACGGAAATGGGTTTCGTCCTGGCTCGCAAACATTCGAAAAAATTGCGAATGATCGCCTTACTGTTATTTGCCTGGCTGCCGATCTTTTTCTGTGTGGCAGCCCTGATGCTTCCGCAGGTATTTACTGGCTATCTGATGTTGACAGCCGTTTTATCCGCTTACGCCGGCGCGGTAGTTGAACGCTGGTTGTTTTTTGCCGAAGCCAAGCATGCGGTGATGCAGTATTACTAGGCTTTAATCTGGAATGCTATTCCCGGTCAGATGAAGCCATGACCCGGGCTACGATGTTTGTCAGAGCGACGGAAATTCAAATCGGTGTGGTAACAAGTCGTTTGCGGTTACCGTCATCCATTCATTATCGGAATTCAGGAAACCTACTTCGGCGTCTTTGCCGAATTCGATCAAGGCTTGCCGGCACGCACCACAGGGAGTGATTGGCAGCGTAACGCCGGCTTCATTGAACGCAACCACGGCAATCGCTTTCAATTGAAAGTTTTTTCCTTCGGCTAGAACGGCAGCGGCGATTGCGGCACGCTCGGCGCACAAACCGACCGGAAACGAAGCGTTCTCGACATTGCAGCCGGCATAGACGACGCCCTTTTTTGAAAGCAGTGCAGCGCCAACTTTCAGGTGCGAATAAGGCGAATAAGCATTTTGTGCGGCTTCAATGGCATTCGGTTTTAAATTGATCGACATTAAAATTCCTGAAGGAGAGTGTCGGGTCATAAACGTACAACGACTGCATCCTGGCCGCTCCAGAATGCGTACGGCCTGTAAAGTGTGGGGTCGGCATTGAACATATTGCGAACGCTGGCTTCCACGAATTTCCTGGTAGTGAACGTGGTGCCGTATGTATAGCCATCGAGTGAAGGCGATTCGCTACTCGCAATAAAATGTGTCCCTTCGGGGCTGAATACAACACCGGCCGCCCTGGCAAAGTCTTCGTTATGCACGCTAAAAACAAGCAAGCCGCCGGGCCTGACCAGTCGCTTGAGAGTGAGCAACCATGGTGCCCACATCTGTGGCGGCAGATGCGTGAACATCGACAATACGAAGACCAGATCAAATGTATCCGTAATTTTTATCTGTTCGGGATCATGGGAGGATTCAAAACCATCGACACCAAATTGCATCCGCAGAAAATCGACGCTGCCTGGCATCACGTCGGAGCAAGTCACTTTTCCCGGTAATACTTTCGCCAGGTGACGAGTGAAGCGACCAAAGCCCGAAGCGAATTCAAGTACACGGCCCATGTTCAGCAATGGCTGGCCAACGGATTCAAGCAGCAGCATTAATTCCGACAGCGTACGCCAGCCATCCGCCAGATATTCGCGGATCGGATTTTTTGCAAGCTCGTGATTGGCAAAAAAATGGAAAATATCGTCGCGCGGATCGATCGCGCAATTGATTCGCATCCAGTGGCCATAGGAATGCGGAGATTGCAGGCGTTCCAACGCATTGTGTGCTGACAGATTCGCGGGATCTTCCTGCAACACCCGGGAATACAGGTGGCCCGCTTCGATTGGATCGGCGTTTTCAATATCGTTTGCGCGTTTGAGCATGGTGTCTTTTGTCTGCGTGGAAGTCATTCGGTAGACCTTCCCGAGAATGCCGAATGATTTGATAAACGAATAATCATTTCTGCGAACCGCGATTTTTCAACAGGGCGTCGACGACACCCGGATCCGCCAAGGTCGAAATATCGCCAAGCTCATCCGGTTTGTTCTCGGCAATTTTCCGCAGAATGCGACGCATGATTTTTCCGGAGCGGGTTTTCGGCAAGCCGGGGGCCCATTGAATGACATCGGGCAGCGCAATCGCGCCGATTTCATCCCGCACTTTTTGCGCAATGGCCCTGCGCAGGGTTTCGTTTTCCTCGACACCGATATTCAGCGTGACGAAAGCGTAAATCGCCTGGCCCTTGATGTCGTGATCGAATCCCACGACTGCTGCTTCGGCGACATCGACATGGGCAACCAGTGCGCTTTCCACCTCGGCGGTGCCGATACGATGGCCGGAGACATTGATCACGTCGTCGACGCGGCCGGTAATCCAGTAGTAACCGTCTTCATCGCGACGGCAGCCATCGCCGGTGAAATATTTCCCCGGATAAGTTTTGAAATAGGTTTCGATGAAGCGCTGATGATCGCCATAAACCGTGCGCATTTGTCCTGGCCATGAATTCAGCAATACCAAATTGCCGGAAGTTGCACCTTCGAGAATATTTCCATTGGCATCAACCAGGGCAGGTTGCACGCCAAACAAGGGATTGGTAGCCGAGCCGGGTTTTAAATCGGTTGCGCCCGGCAAAGGCGAAATCAAAATGCCGCCGGTTTCGGTTTGCCACCAGGTATCGACGACCGGGCAACGCGAGTCACCGACCACGCGGTGATACCAGCGCCAGGCTTCCGGATTGATCGGTTCGCCAACGGTGCCGAGCAGGCGCAAACTTTTACGCGATGTCTTGGAAACGAAGTCGTCGCCCTGACTCATCAAGGCGCGGATCGCGGTCGGTGCGGTATAAAAAATACTGACCTGATGCTTGTCGATCACGTTCCAGAAACGCGAGGCATCCGGAAACGTCGGCACGCCTTCAAACATCAAACTGGTCGCGGCATTCGCCAGCGGTCCGTACACAATATAACTGTGACCGGTGATCCAGCCGACATCGGCGGTGCACCAGTAAATGTCGTCGTCGTGTAAATCGAATACTGCTTCATGGGTGAAACTGGCGTACAGCAAATAACCACCAGTGGTATGCAGCACGCCTTTCGGTTTGCCGGTCGAACCCGAGGTATAAAGGATGAAGAGTGGATCTTCGGCATTCATGCGGGTGGCGTCGCAATGCTCCGATTGCGAATTCACGACTGCCGAAAACCAGCGATCCCGCGGCATCTGCATGTCGACCACGCCGCCGGTATGCTTCACGACCAGCACGGTTGAAACGCAAGTCGTACCCGGTTTTTTCAACGCAAGATCGACATTATGCTTCAACGGGATTTTCTTGCCGGCCCGTAAACCTTCGTCGGCGGTAATGATCAATCGGGATTGGCAATCTTCAATCCGGCCGGCCAGCGATTCCGGCGAGAAACCGCCGAACACCACGCTATGCACGGCACCGATCCGGGCGCAGGCGAGCATCGCGACCGCCGCTTCCGGAATCATCGGCAAGTAAATTGTGACACGGTCACCCTTGCCGATGCCGAGATTTTTCATCGCGTTCGCACACTGGCAAACGCGGGCATGCAATTGCCGGTACGTGATGTGCTCGGATGGCCGATTCGGATCGTCGGCTTCCCAGATAATTGCGGTCTTGTTGCCGTGTTTTTCCAGATGCCGGTCGAGACAGTTTTCGCTGACATTCAATTCGCCGTCTTCAAACCAGCGGATATGGAAATCTTTTAGATCAAAGCTGACGTTTTGAATCTTGCTCGGCTTTTTCTGCCAGTGCAGGCGTTCGGAAATCTTGCCCCAGAATTGATCCGGATTTTCGATCGATTCGGCATACTGCTTTTCGTAATCATCGCGGGTGTAACGCGCGTGTTTTGCGAAATCAGGCGAGACGGGAAAGATGTCGGACATAAGCACCTCTTCAAGCAAGGCGGTTAGTGTGCGATGAAATGCCGGTTTTTGCGAGGGTAACAGCCAATGTGGGAGCTGGTTCACCAGCGATTGCTGGTTCAGCGTTGCGTAATCTGTGAAGTCTAATTGCTGGTGAACCAGCTCCCGCGAGTCAACAAAAAACCCGCCTTTCGGCGGGTTTTTCAAGAAGCGTGGATCCCGATTTTCATCGGGATGATCTTCGCGCTAGGCGCTCAGATCACTTGATTTTGCCTTCTTTATACATCACGTGCTTGCGTACTTTTGGATCGTACTTCAGCATTTCAAGTTTACCTGGAATGGTTTTCTTGTTTTTGTCGGTGGTGTAGAAGTGGCCAGTGCCGGCCGAGGAGATCATGCGGATCTTGTCGCGTTTGGATGACATGGTTCAGTTCTCCTTAGATCTTTTCGCCGCGAGCGCGGAGCTGGGCGATGACGGCATCGATACCATTCTTGTCGATGGTACGCAGTGCATGGTTGGACACTTTCAATTTGACCCAACGGTTTTCACTGGCAACCCAGAAACGGCGTTCGTGAACGTTAGGCAAAAAAGTGCGGCGGGTGGCGTTATTCGCATGGGAGACGTTGTTACCCGTCATCATGCGCTTGCCGGTTACTTGGCAAACTCTACTCATGGCGTACCTCGAGAAAAATGGATTATCCATAGCCCGGATAAAATCGGCCCCGTCAGAAAACTGACACGCATCGGGAAAGGAATTCGTGGACTTGAGCAGCTTTTGCGTTCAGCAGCGACCCATAAAGGGCGGTCCAGCGAGCCGCGTATTATGCCCCTGATTCGGGCCTCGAGCAAGGAAAACGGGGCTAAAGGGCTGATTTATCGCTAATTTTGCCCTTTCAGGGCTAGACAAGCCTTAATGCTGAGCCTTATCCCGGTGCCAGCCACGGTGCTTGATGTCCAGATACAGGCTGTAGCAGGCGGTAAAGCTCGGGAACAGGTTTTGCAGTACGCCGACCGAGTCCTGCTTGGCCGAGAACATGAAGTAGCTCAGGGTCATCAGGCTGCCAACGATGCTCATGTACCAGAAAAAGCGCGGAATCACCGGCTTTCCGGCCCGTTTCGAGGCAATAAACTGCACCAGCCAGCGGCCACCAAACATGAAGGCGCCGGTATAGCCAATCAGCTTCCAGGCCGTGATGTGCAGCCCGGTCCAGCTCAACCAGAGTAGTTGCTCGTTCATGCGCGTGGGACTTCCTTGATGCCGGTGACTTTACTGCGTTTGATTAGCCAGGCGACGCCGCGAAGGTCTTTCAATCCGACCCAGGCGCGCCCGAGATTATTGTATTTCGATACGCCGCTGCCGCGCTCGCGGTGATTGACCGGTACGCTGATCGACTGGAAGCCGGCACGTTTCACCAGGGCCGGAAGGTAACGGTGCATATGGTCGAAGTAGGGCAGATCCATGAAGACCGCGCGTTCGAATAATTTGATGCCGCAGCCGGTATCGGGAGTTTCGTCTTTCAGGAAGCTGGCGCGGATGCTGTTCGCGATTTTGGAAGCCCAGCGTTTGCTGCCGGTATCTTTTCGATTCACGCGCCAACCGGCGAATAATTTTATTTCCGGTGCCGCTTTATTTCTTGCTTCGATCAGTTTTGGAATATCGGCCGGATCGTTTTGACCATCGCCATCGAGCGTCGCAATCCATTGCCCGCGCGCAGCCTTCACGCCATTGCGTACCGCCGTGCTTTGGCCGCTTTGTTTAATGTGCTGCACGACCCGCAACTCGGGCACCGATGCCATCAAGTCCTTCAGTACCTGCAAACTGTCGTCCTTGCTTTGGTCGTCGACATAGACGATTTCAAAACGGTATTTGCCACGTAGGGCGGCGACGATTTCATTCACCAAGGGAGTGACGTTATCGCGCTCGTTGAATACCGGCACGACGACCGAGAATTCCGGGTTTTCGCCACTCATGCTTTATCTCCAAAATAAGCGCGGCACCAGGCCACGACTTCCGGCAAGCCTTGTTCAATCGTGATCCGCGGTTCGAAACCGAACGCGGCTTTTGCACGAGAAGTATCGGCCATGGTTTCGACCATGTCACCGGCTTGCATTTCCTTGTAATTTTTTTCGACCTTGTGGCCGGCGGCATTCTCGATCACCGCAATAAATTGTTCGAGTTCCACCGGCGTATGGTTGCCCAGATTGAAGATGCGATGCGGCGCTTTTTCCTGCGACGGTACGCTCAATGCGCCCAACACACCGGCGACGATATCATCGACGTGGGTGAAGTCACGCCGCATTTTTCCGTAATTGAAAACATCGATCGAACGCCCGGCCAATACGGCGCGACTGAATAATAGCGGTGCCATGTCGGGACGGCCCCAGGCGCCATACACCGTGAAAAAACGCAGACCGGTGCAAGGCAGTTGATACAAATGCGAATAGGTATGTGCCATCAATTCATTCGCGGCTTTGGTCGCAGCATAAAAAGACAATGGCTGATTGACGCTTTGCTCTTCGGAAAACGGCGGTTTTGCATTGCCGCCATAAACCGACGATGAAGAGGCGTACACCAAATGCTTCACCGCATGATGACGGCAGGCTTCCAGCATATTGGTGAAGCCGGTCAGATTGCTGTCGGCATAGACATTCGGATTGGTAATCGAATAACGCACGCCAGCTTGCGCGGCGAGATGAATTACTTGCGACGGCTTTTTCGATGCGAACAGCGCGTTGATTTTTTCGCGATCGGTCAGATCGATTTCGAAAATTTCGACATCGGGGCAAACCGCTTTGACGCGATCGCGCTTTAATTGCGGATCGTAATAATCATTGTAGTTATCGAGCCCGATAACGTCCTCGCCACGCGCATATAACGCCTTGCAAACGTAGCTACCAATAAAGCCTGCCGCCCCGGTGACTAAAACCGTCATGGCTTACTCTGCACTACCGCCACGAATTTTTTCCAGGATACCGTCGAGCGCATCCAGGCCGTGATATTGAATGACCAGCTTGCCGCGCCCGCCGCGGCCGTGCAGAACCTGTACTTTGGTATTCAGGCGCTCGCCCAGTTCGCGTTCCAGTGTCGCGATATCGGCGTCGGCTTTCTTGACCGGTTTGGCTGGAGTTTTGCTCGGGATTTTGCCGGCCGACAAAGCCTGGGCACGACGTTCGACTTCGCGCACCGACCAACCGTTTTCGGCGGCCTCTTTCGCCAGCGCTATCGCTGCCGGGGCAGCCAGCGTCAGCAGGGCGCGGGCATGGCCCATTTCGAGCTTCTTTTCTTCCAGCAGTTTGCGGATTTCATCCGGCAGTTCGAGCAAGCGCAGCATATTCGACACGGCCGCGCGCGAACGTCCGACTGCTTCGGCGGCTTGCTGGTGCGTCAATGAAAATTCGTCGATCAAACGCGAAAGCGCTTGCGCTTCTTCGAGTGGGTTCAGGTCTTCGCGCTGGATGTTTTCGATCAGGGCCATCGCGATAACGGCGCGATCATCGACCTCGCGCAAAACCACCGGGACTTCTTTCAGTCCGGCAATTTGCGAAGCACGCCAGCGGCGTTCACCGGCAATGATTTCGTACTGATCTTTTTTCAGCAGGCGTACGACAATCGGTTGAATCAGGCCCTGGGCGCGAATCGAATCGGCGAGTTCTTCCAGACGGGCCGGATCCATGCCGGTCCGCGGCTGATAGCGACCGGGCTGCAGCTTTTCAACGGCAATATTCAGCAAGCCATCGCCAGCCAATTCTTTTTCAGTCGCTGCTGCGAGGCTTTTACTGCCGCCGCCGAGCAAGCTGCTCAAGCCGCGTCCCAATGCTGGTTTCTTCGTCGCCATAGTGTTTCCTTACTTCTTTTTTTCGCGACGAATAATTTCGCCAGCCAAACCCATATACGCCACACCGCCGCGCGATGCCTTGTCGTAACCGACAATGCTTTGGCCATGGCTCGGTGCTTCGGCCAGGCGGACATTGCGCGGAATAATCGAACGGAAAACCTTGTCGCCGAAATGCTTGGTCAGTTCGCCCGATACGGCGTTCGCCAGATTGTTGCGGACATCGAACATGGTGCGAACCACGCCGACGATTTCCAGTTCCGGATTCAGTTTTGCTTTCAGTGCATCGATCGTGTTGATCAGGGCCGACAAACCTTCGAGTGCAAAATATTCGCATTGCATCGGTACGATAATGCCGTCGGCGGCGGCCAGCGCATTCAAGGTCAATAAAGAAAGCGAAGGCGGGCAATCAATCAAAATGTAATGGTAGTTCGCACGCACGGTTTCCAAAGCGACTTTCAATCGTTGTTGGCGATCGGGCAGATCCATCAATTCAATTTCGGCAGCGGTCAAATCGATGTTGCATGGCAGCAGGTCATAACCTTCGTCGGCTTTGACAATCGCCTGCTGGCATTCGCATTCGCCCATGATCACTTCGGTGATCGAATGTTCGAGTTCACGTTTGTCCACGCCGGATGCCATCGTGGCATTGCCCTGCGGATCGAGATCCACCAGCAATACTTTGCGCGGAGTGAGTGCGAGTGCTGCTGCTAAATTTACTGCCGTCGTGGTTTTACCCACGCCGCCTTTTTGATTGGCAATCGCAATTATTTGAGCCATGCAGTGGAAACCCTTAAATAGATCGTGTCGCTTTGTTTATCAATTATGCGGGTTTGCCGGGTCTGAAGCGACTATTACCAGGTGCCTTTCGCCGGCGAGGCCGGGGACATTGAGCCGATGCGTGCTTTTAAACTGCCAACCACTAGGCAATTCCGCAATTTCATCGTCTGGCTGCACACCCTTCATCGCAAGCAATTGCCCGCCCGGCTTCAGCAAATGGCCGCCGACCTCAATGATGCCGGCCAAGCGGTCCAGCGCCCGGGCAGTCAAGAGATCATATTGGCCGGATTCCGGCACCGATTCGGCACGGGATTCAATAACGCGCGCATTTTTCAAACCGAGACTACGCACTGCTTCCCTCAGGAACCGACATTTTTTGCCATTGCTTTCAACCAAGCTGACCTGCAAATCCGGTTTCGCCAGTGCCAGCGGGATGCCAGGCAAGCCGGGGCCGGTTCCCAAATCCGCCAATGTGCCTTTTTCGACAAAACGATGCATCGCCAGGGAGTCGAGCACATGTTTGATCAGCATTTCATGCACATCGCGCACTGCGGTCAGGTTGTAAGCCTTGTTCCATTTTTCCAGCAGTGCCAGATAGTCCAGCAATTTTTCGGCAAGGGTTTCGTTATCGAGTTCAAACGCAATCAATCCGGCGTTTAATTCTGGGCGGAGATGTTCGAGTGAGTGCATGACCATATTGTAATCCGTAGGAGGGCCCTTGGGCCCGAAAGACCTGCGAATGAATTAAGCTTTGTAGGAAGCCGCTTGCGGGCGACCTTCGCCCAAGCATCATTCGGGCCCAAGGGCCCTCCTACGCCGAAGAAAATTATGAGCAAGATTTTATTGACGGGCGCAACCGGGTTTTTGGGTCAACACATCCAGCGCGAACTAATCGCTGTCGGCCATCAGGTCAGAGCCTTGTCGCGTTTCGAACAAGCCGATGCTCTGCTGGCATCGCAGGGCGCACAGCCAGTGCGCGCCGAATTGACCGACGCAGATTCATTGGTACGGGCTGCCGATGGGGTCGATGCCATTTTTCATACCGCTGCCGATACCAATACCTGGCGCGTAAACAATGCTTCGCAGACGAAGACCAATGTTGGTGGCATCCAGAATTTAATCGCTGCTGCAAAGGCCAATGGCATCAAGCAAATTATGCATACCTCCAGTGTGTCGGCGTATTCGCATCTCGCCCATGGCGTGTTGCGCGAAGATGTGCCGCAACACGGTGGCGAGAGTTGGATCAATTATGAGCGCACGAAATTTCTGGCCGAACAGGCCGTCCGGAATTCCGGGCTGGATTTCATTATATTCCAGCCCTCGCATATTCTCGGCCCTGGCGACAAACAAAACTGGTCACGCCTGATTCGTTTAATCGACCAAAACAAATTGCCAGGCGCGCCTCCGGGTTCCGGTGCTTTTGCCGACGTGCGCGAAATTGCCAAAGCGCAGGTGCGCGCATTTCAACTCGGAAAATTCGGCGAAGCCTATTTGCTCGGCGGTCAGCACGCCAGCTTTCTGGAATTGATTCAACAGATCGGAAAAAAACTCAATCGCAAGACCCCGAAAAGACCGATACCGGCGTTTGCGTTGCGATTATTTGCCCAGATGAAATACGGCGTGTCGCTGATTACCCGGGTGCCGCCGGATATCACGCCAGAATCGGCGATGTTCACGATCCATGACCTGAAAGTGGATTCCAGCAAGGCCAAGCGTGATCTGGGTTATATCGAAACCAATCTCGATACCTTATTGAACGATACGATTGCCTGGTTGCGGGCCGAGAAGATGATTGAGAATGCGTAGGGTGGGCATCGCCCGCCATGATCGATTGCCAGCAAGCCGAAAGGTGGGCAGTGCCCACCCTACAAATAAATATCCGGTTTGCTGATTTCCATCGCACGATCCGGTTTTGACAGCGCCGTGAAGCCGAAACTTTCATATAGCTTGTGGGCATCGGCCGTCATCAACATCCAGCGACGCAGACCTTGCAGTTCTGGATGTGACTGCACACTTTGCATCAACGTTTTTGAAATTCCGCGGCCACGGAATTCCGGCAATACGAAAACATCGGCTAAATAGGCAAAAGTGGCGGCATCAGTCACAACGCGGGCAAAGCCAACTTGTTTGTCGTCGATGAAGGCCGAAAAGCAATACGATTTTTCGATCGATTTTTCGACAACGGCGCGCGGGATATTCTTGGACCAATAGGCTTCTTGCGACAAAAATGCATGAACGACATCGAGATTGACGTCTGCTCGATCCGTCGAGATTCGGACATTGGTGTTTTTCATGATAGAGACTTATTGATATCGACGACAAAATGGAAGGAGTTGATCTTCATGTTCTGTGAAAAATAGAAAGCATGCGCTCCGAGCCGTTGTGTGCCGGAATCGAGATGCAGGTTGTCGCAACCCTGTCTGGCTGCTTCAAGTTTTAGCCAGTCGAGCAGGGCTTTGCCGTAGCCTCGGCCATGCAGAGCGGCGTCGGTGACCAGGTCGTCGACATAAAGGTTTTTCCCGCGATGCAGATAGTGCTGAATCCGAAAGCCGGCGACGGCGACGCATACATCGTTATCGAACGCAGCGGCAATTCGAAAAGATTCTGGCCGCATCACTGCGACCAGATCGATGAATTGCTGTTCCGATAAATGCGGTCTTAACTGTTGCATGACTGGCCAAATCTGGCGCAGTCCCGATTCATCGTCGATTTCGCGAATTGCCACTTTTACCATGTAGCAATTATCCAGCTAACCGGAACCACGCCTCCGGCAGCTTCGGCATCGGCGCGATCAAGTCGGCCATCACCGTTATTATCCATAATGTAATAAGGCTTGCCGCGTACTGGCGTGACTTTGACCATCGTGACGACACCGCCTTGCATATACTCTTCGGCAACGTCGCCGTTGTCGCGGGTACGAATACGCACGGTTGGGGCATTTGCTTCACTTTCTTTAGCGGGCACTTTTTCCGGAATCGGCGCTTCTTTCGCAACAGGTTCTTTTGCGGCAGGTTTAGGTGCTTTTTCTGCTGCTGATACTCCTGATGCGGCCAGTGCTATCAGTAGGCTGAAAATAATTTTCATGGCTTTTTCCTCGTTCCAATCGATAAATCCCTGCCAACAGCATTGCAAAGTTCAGCAGGGCACTCAAGCGGCGTAGAATAACCGCTCTCTGCATATTGAGACACGCCATGTCCCGACTGGTTCTGATTGACGGCTCTTCATATCTATATCGCGCTTTCCATGCTTTACCTCCGCTGACTGCGCCCGATGGTACGCCAACCGGCGCTTTGCACGGCATCGTGAATATGTTGCGGGCAACGCTGAAAGAAAAGCCGGACTTCGCCGCTTTCGTGATGGATGCTTCCGGCCCAACCTTCAGGGATGATTTATATGCTGAATACAAGGCAAACCGGCCGCCGATGCCGGATGATTTGCGCTCGCAGGTCGAACCGATGATGTTGATCGTCGAAGCATTGGGGTTTCCGATTTTGCGTGTCAGTGGCGTCGAGGCCGATGATGTCATCGGCACTCTGGCGGTGCAGGCGCACGAGAAAAATATCGATGTCACGATCTCGACCAGCGACAAGGATTTCGCACAACTGGTGCGCCCCGGTATCAAGCTCAGCAACACCATGAGTGGCAGCATGCTCGATAGCAGCGAAGCGGTGATCGAAAAATTTGGTGTACGCCCCGAGCAGATTATTGATTACCTGGCCTTGATGGGCGACACCGTCGATAACGTGCCGGGCATTGATAAATGCGGACCAAAAACCGCCGCCAAATGGTTGGCGGAATACTCGACGCTAGAAAATCTGGTCGCCAATGCCGATAAAATCACCGGAAAGATTGGCGAGAATCTGCGCGCAGCCGTGTCGCGTCTGCCCTTGAATCAGCAACTGGTCACGATCAAAACCGATGTCGCACTGGACAAGGCGCCGGATGAATTGAATCTTCGCGAAAAACATGTCGATGAATTGAAAGCCTTGTATAAACGGTACGGATTCAATTCGGCATTGAAAGAACTGGAAGGTGGTGCTTCATCATCGCCTGCACAGAAAACAAGCACCGAACCTACCAGGACTGGCGCATTGTTTGAAACGCCAGATGCAAACCTTGCTTCAAAAGGCAATTACGAATGCATCACGACGAGCGAACAATTATCGGACTGGGTTAGAAAACTCGAAGCGGCGACTTTGTTCTGTTTCGACACCGAAACCGATGCGCTCGATTCGATGCAGGCCGGTTTGGTCGGTATCAGTTTGTGTATCGAAACCGGCCATGCCGCCTATATTCCGATAGCCCATCGCTATCCCGGTGCGCCATCGCAATTGTCCTGGGAACAAGTTTCGGCAGCTTTGAAGTCGGTGCTGGAAAATCCGGCGATCCACAAAGTCGGGCAACACGGCAAATACGATTTGCATGTATTACGTCGCCATGGCATCGCGGTGCAAGGCTATCTCGAAGATACGATGCTGGAAAGCTTCGTGTTCAATGCCGGCATTTCCAGGCACGATATGGACACGCTGGCACAAAAATATCTCGGTTACAGCACGATCAAATTCGAGGATGTCTGCGGCAAGGGCGCGAAACAAATTTCATTTGCCGATGTCGATCTCGAACATGCAACGGCTTATGCCGCCGAGGATGCCGACATCACCTTGCGCTTGCATCAAGTATTGTCTGGAAAGCTGAAAGCGACGCCGAGTCTGGAAAAAGTCTATCGCGAAATAGAAATGCCGCTGGTGCCGGTATTAACCCGAATGGAAGCGAACGGCATCCTGATCGATGCCACCGAATTGAAACGCCAGAGTGCCGATCTATCGCAACGGATGCATGCGACCCAGCAACGCGCCTACGAAATTGCGAACCGAAGCTTCAATCTTGATTCGCCCAAACAAGTGGGAGCCTTGTTATTCGAAGAATTGAAACTGCCGGCCCTGGTAAAAACACCGACTGGCGCGCCTTCAACGAATGAAGAAGCACTCGAAGCGATTGCCGACCAGCATGAATTGCCGCGCCTGATTCTGGATTATCGCGGCATGGCAAAACTGCGCAGCACGTACACCGAAAAACTGCCAGAAATGATCAATCCCGTCACCGGACGTGTGCATACCAGTTACCACCAGGCCGGCGCTGCGACCGGACGTTTGTCATCGAACGATCCGAATCTGCAAAACATTCCGATCCGCAGCGAAGACGGGCGACGAATTCGCAAGGCGTTTATCGCGCCCCCCGGACGAGTGTTGGTGGCCTGCGATTATTCGCAAATCGAGTTGCGAATCATGGCGCATTTGTCGGAAGACCCCGGGCTGGTGAAAGCATTTACCAGCGGACTGGACGTGCACAAGGCAACGGCGGCCGAAGTATTCAGTGTTCCGGTCAATGAAGTGAGTGGCGACCAGCGTCGTGCAGCGAAAGCAATTAATTTCGGTTTGATGTATGGCATGAGTGCGTTTGGCTTGGCGAAACAGTTGGGCATAGGCCGCGGCGAAGCGCAGGACTACATCGCCTTGTATTTCTCGCGTTATCCGGGCGTACGCGAATTCATGGATCGCATCCGTGCAAAAGCGCGTGAAGACGGTTTTGTCGAAACCCTGTTCGGACGCCGGCTGTATTTGCAGGAAATTCAGTCGCGCAACCAGGCGCAACGCGCTGGCGCCGAACGTGCAGCAATCAATGCACCGATGCAGGGAACCGCGGCCGATATCATCAAGCGCGCAATGATTAGCGTTGATGCCTGGATTGGAAATCATTCGAATAAGGCAGCTCTGTTATTGCAAGTGCACGATGAATTGGTGTTCGAATGCGACTTGGACTTCGTCGACACCTTAATTGCCGAGGCAAAGACAAAAATGGAAGCTGCGGCCGAACTTCGCGTGCCTTTGATTGTCGACGTAGGGTCCGGAAAGAATTGGGATGAGGCGCATTGAACTGCAGATTCCAATTTCTATCTGCATGATTGATAAGCTTTTTTTCTGGCGTGAATGTTAGCTGAACCGTACAAATATTTAACATGAATATTCACGAACTTTAAATGCGCATAGGTGTCTCATACATGCAACGGACGCAATGTTCGTTGCGGATCACTCCCTCCCCTGAGTAGATCCAGGAAACCGGATTTCCCCATTCGGTTTCCAAAACCCTAGCCCCGCATGCTTCCCCTGGCATGTGGGGTTTTTTTTGACACGTGGGAGCTGCTTTAGCAGCGATTAGAAGCTGGGCATGCGATGTTGTTTTAGATTTTATCGCTGCTAAAGCAGCTCCCACAAAGGCCCTCCTACAACCAGTCGCGAGGTTTCAGATATTCCTGCAGCCTTGCTTCGGCACTGTCGGGTTCGGGACTGTATTGATACTCGAAGCGCACGCGCGGCGGCAGGCTCATCAAAATGCTTTCGGTGCGACCACCACTCTGCAATCCGAATAAAGTGCCGCGATCCCAGACCAGATTGAATTCGACATAGCGTCCGCGACGATACAACTGGAACTCGCGTTCACGCTCGCCATAAGGCGTATGTCTTCTTTTTTCGACAATCGGCAAATACGCATCCAGAAAACCATTGCCGACTGCCTGCTGATAAGCAAAACAGGTATCGAAATCCGGCGTATTCAGGTCATCGAAAAATAATCCGCCGACACCGCGCGCTTCCTGCCGATGTTTCAAATAAAAATACTGGTCGCACCATTGTTTGTGTTTTGCGTAACGATCATCGCCAAATGGTTTGCAAAGATTGTTCGCGACTTGATGCCAATGCCGCACATCGTCTTCGAATGGATAAAACGGCGTCAGATCAAAGCCGCCGCCGAACCACCAAATCGGATCGGCATTGACCGGTTGTGCCTCGAAGTAACGCACATTGGCGTGTGCGGTAGGAAGATAGGGGTTGCGCGGGTGAATCACCAGCGAAACGCCAACCGCTCGCCACGGCGCACCGGCCAGTTCAGGTCGGTGTGCGGTGGCGGAGGCAGGCAAGGTATTGCCGGAAACATCGGAAAATCCGACGCCGGCTTGTTCAAATACCTCACCTTCTTTTAATACTCGCGAACGACCGCCACCGCCTTCGGGACGTTGCCAGCGCTCTTCCTGAAACTGTTTGCTGCCGTCGCTGATTTCCAGCGCAGAGCAAATGCGATCCTGCAGATTCAGTAAATAGGCTTGAACGGCAACAATGTTTGTCATAAGTACCTCGGATTGCCACTATGATAACGTCAGCAGGCCCCGTTATAATATTCGGCATCCATGAGCACGACTAAGCTTCCATCACGCATCAGCGTTAGCCATCTTGATAATCCTCAGGCTGCATTTCACTTTGACTTTTCCGATGGGCCGCACGAGCCGAATCGAATAGCCTGTGAATTCCTGTCGGGTACCCGGGATTTGGAATCCTGGCTGGTGCTTGATAACGAACGTTATCGTTTTGTCGTGATCAATGTTTCCGAAGCAGAACTGACGATCGAACAAGCGGCCGCCAAGGCTTATCGCGACTTGCTGGAACAAGTGCGTCCCTCCAAACATCCATACCTGCTGAGAATCTGGAATTATTTTTCCTCGATCAACCAGGGGCAGGGCGACAAGGAGCGGTATCGCGGTTTTTGCGTTGGTCGTTCGCAATCGGTCGACGGTCAATTCAATACACCGCCACCGGCAGCAACGGCAATCGGCACCAATAGCATTGCCGACAAATCGGGTGCCCATCTGCAGCTGATTGCGCTGTGTTCCAGCCAGGCTGCGCGGACGCTGGAAAATCCAAGGCAAACACCGGCCTGGCGCTATCCGCGCGAATATGGCCCGGTGCCACCGGGTTTTTCGCGCGGCATTATTCTCGACGAAGATACCGACACTCCGCGTTTACTTGCCTCGGGAACCGCCAGCATTGTCGGTCATGTATCGCAACATATCGGTGAAGTTGCCGGACAACTTAGTGAAAGCCTGGCGAATCTCGAAGCCTTGCTGGCCGAAGGCAGCAAGCAATCGGGGCGCGATTTTTATTTGAGCGATTGCGAAGCCTTGCGCGTGTATTTGCGCAAGCCGGAAGACCTGCCGGTTGCCGAATCCATCATTACCGCAGCCGGCATTGATCGCGATCGCGTGCTGTACCTGCATGGCGATATTTGTCGCCGCGAACTGGATGTCGAATTGGAAGGCGTGTTTGTTGCGGCCTGATTTGCCGCGCTAATCCATCGAACCTGCATATAGACGCAGGCATAAAGTTCGCGACAGATTCCGCAAAACCTTCAACGCGACGCTCGGACTATTCTCGCTTAATTCGTCAAAAGCCTTATTGCTGATCGAAAGCAATAAGGTATCCGCAATCGCAGTGACATCGGCACTTCTAGGGGTTTTCATCAGGAAAGCCGCCTCGCCGAACAACTGGCCTGCGCCAAGAGTCGTCAGAACACGTCGTTGCTTGCGATGCGTCAAGGACACTTCAACCGCGCCCTCGAGAATCAAATACATCGCATCGCCGCCATCGCCCTTGTTCAACAGGACATCGCCGGGTCCGGCAGCAATCTGGTCGGCGCCAAGAAACAATTCCTGCTTTTCTTCGCCATTCAAATCGTCCAGCAGCGGAATGCTTGAATCCATTAAACGGTCATCAAACTGTTTCAGAAATTCTTCGATTGCCAGCACGCGAACACTGCCGGGCTTGCTATGCGCCGGGAATGATTGTTCAAACCAATCGCCGAGACTTACATTGGGCGGGTATTGCATGACTTGCGTAAGCAGCGGCGATTTCACGGCTTCGAAATGGCCCCAATCACCGGTGATCATGACCATCGGAATGCGAAAGCCGGCTTCCACATGGACGAAGCCCTGTCGATAACGCCGGAATCCCATCACTTCATAAAGTGAAACCAGATGTGCGGGGCAGTGCAGGAAAGCCAGTTCGCCGCCGGCTTGGCGAATGCTATCAAACGAAGCCCTGAAAAAATGCGATGCCAAACCGTGATTGCGATAATCGTTGGTAACGATCATCCGCGAAAAAATATATTGCTGCGCGGGCTCGGCCGGAAATTTATTATTGTCGTATAACTCGCGCCAGCTGCTGTCGTCGGTCAGCTGGTCTACCGGCGTGATGCGAAAAGTGCCGACCATTTTCTCGTTGTCGAAAGCAGCCAGTACAATCGAGTAGGCATCTTCCGGATCTTCGAGACGTTGCTGATCGTCGTCAATTCCGATCGGGCGACGACCGAGCTCGTTTACATAAACCTGATAACGCAAGCGGGCTACTGCATCCAGTTCTTCAGTCGAGCCTATTGGCCTGATCGTCAACGACCCCATTTCCTCGCTGGCAACACTCATCTTGCCGCTCCCCTCAAGCTGCTAGTGCCCGCATTCTGGCACTCTTGAGGGGGTATTTGCCACCATGTAGCGTAAATAAAGCGCCGGCTATCGGAAAGCAGAAGAAAATCTATCCGTTATTGCCCTCGGTATTTGTTACAGGCACCTCTGGCGCAGTAATTTCTTGCTTGGATTGCTTATCTTTTTTTGCGGCTTTCTTGTCAATTTTTTCTTGCTCTATTTGTTCTTTGGTTTTGCAATCTAAAATGGGTTCAACTTTGCGAATCACCACTGCCCATTTCGGATTAAAGTTGGGACTGGAGTTGTTGTTCTCACCTGCATCTCCGCCACCAGCCACATAATACCGAGTGCATGGTTTTGCCAAAAGATAAAGTGATTGTTCGTCTCTTTTCTTCAGCGCCGACTTCGATGACTTTTGTCGGGTCATTACGATCCAGTGCACTCCTGGTGTCACCTTCATTTCAAGAGGGTTACTCATATATGCCTTACCATCGACAGCTCTGATGTAAATTTGATAATGCTTGATATCCGCAGCAGGAATGTCTCGTGTTTCAATCAATGCATAGGGCGATGCAGCTAGCATCGGCAATAAAAGTAGGGCATTAAGGCTCATTTGGGTTCCATGGTTTCGGTTTTCAACGATCGTTCAAATAATTCATAAATTCGACGATATTGGTCGTACCAGCTCTCCGGATGCACATAGCCGTGACGTTCCAGCGGATAGCTCGCCAATTCCCAATTGTGTTTTTTCAGTTCGATCAGGCGTTGCGATAAACGTACCGAGTCCTGATAGAACACGTTGTCATCGATCATGCCGTGGCTGATCAGCAAATTGCCGTGGAAATTTTCGACATATTCAATCGGCGACGATTTTTTATACGCTTCCGGATCGAGCTGTGGCGTATTCAAGATGTTGCTGGTGTATTCGTGATTGTAGGAAGTCCAATCACTGACCGGACGCAGGGCCGCGCCAGATTTAAAAGTATCAGGCTGGCGGAACAAGGCCATGAAGGCCATGAAGCCCCCATAACTGCCGCCATAGATACCGACTTGCTGGCGGTCACCTTGCTGGTTGTCGACCAACCAATCCAGACCATCGAGATAGTCTTCCAGTTCCGGATGTCCCATTTGGCGATAAATCGCGGTGCGCCAATCACGGCCATATCCTTCGGAGGCACGGTAATCCATATCGATCACGATATAGCCTTTCTGTACCAGCAAATTGTGGAACATCTGCTCGCGGTAATAGGCCGGATAACGCGAATGCACGTTTTGCAGATAACCGGCGCCGTGCACGAACATCACGATCGGATATTTTTTTCCGGCTTCGAGTTGTGCTGGACGATAAAGTTTCGCCCAGACTTTTCCAGCGCCGTGTTTTGACGGCACTTGCACAAACTCCGGTGTAATCCAGGTGCGTGCCTTGAATTCCGCCGTGCGGGTATCGGTCAACTTCACCGTCACGCCATCGGCCACATTCACGACAGCGGCCTGTACCGGCATATAGCTGCTCGAATAACGAACCAGCAATGCATTACCATTTGGCGACAGACTGAAATCTTCGACGCCGTTCAATGTCGTAACTTCGCGTACATTGCCGTTGCGATTGACTGCACAGATTTCGTAATCACCCGGCCATGCGCGATTGCACAAAACATAAGCGGTGGATTTATCGTGCGACCAAATCGGCGACGAGGCCTCCCATTTTCCGCTGGTCCAGGCTGTTGCCTTGCCACCCAGGTTTTGCGTGTATAGATGCGAATAGCCGGTTTCTTCCGACATATACCAGAGCGTGTTGTTGTCGAGCCAGCCGTATTCGTTGAAGTTCCAGTTGATCCAGGCAGCATCGGTCAGACGATGTTGCGAAACCAGTTTGCCGCCGGAAAAATCGACGGTCGCGATCCAGCGATCCTTGTTGTCAATCGCACGCAACATCAGCGCCGCTTGTGTGCCGGCCTCGTTGAATTCAATGGCATCGATGCGAACGGCGCGATTGCCTTTGAGTGCATCGAGTTTTTGCGCTTTGCGGAATTCGGCCATTGGATCGACCGCGATGCCGGGAAGACCATCCAGCGAAACATCCCGCACGACACCCGTTTTTGGATTGACCAGTTTCAGATTTTGCGCAATCGGTGCATATCTGCCAACGCGCGTGCGCACATCTTCGAATTCTTCGTAACCTGATTCGGTCACATACTTCGGCATTTTGCCGGCTTTGCCTGTATCAGCGCCCTTGGCCGAGGTTACCGCCAACAACCATTGTCCGTTCGGTGACAGCGCGGTCAAATCGATTTGCACGTCGCTGCCGAGGTAGGCCGAATTGATAGCGCGCGTGTCATCGGCTTTGCGATCGGCTTCGGCTTTTACTTTCAATTCTTCGCGATCATTCTTGATGCGTTTCAAGGTGCTGATCAAGCGTAATTGCAATTCGCGCAAGTCGTCGGCTTTCGCGGCTTTGTTCGGGTCATTTTCGGCCACCGGCAATGCCGCCGGCTCGAGCAAACGCGAATTGAGCGACCAGCGAAACCATTGGTTATCAGCCTGATACTGAATTGCCAAGCCGTCGGAACTGAATTGCGGATTGGATTCGATGGCATTGCTGCGGGTGATTTGTTGCAGGGAGCCATTTTTCAGATTGCGCAGAAACACATCGCCATTGCGCACGAACAGTGCTTGCTGGCGCCCGGAGTCGAAAATTAATTCGCTCACATCCTGATCGGCGAGTTCACTGCTTTCCAGTTTTTTTGGCGTGCCGCCGGCACGATTCATCACATAAACGTCGCGAATC
The DNA here is from genome assembly GCA_036676335.1 of Arenimonas sp. Taxonomy (GTDB): domain Bacteria; phylum Pseudomonadota; class Gammaproteobacteria; order Xanthomonadales; family Xanthomonadaceae; genus Arenimonas. Next base: position 150,137 of record JAKFDD010000004.1, read on the forward strand.
GGCGAGCCGGTCCGCTTCTGGCTGAATTGCAGATTTTGGCTGTCCCACGACCACCAAGCGCTTTCTACCGGGGTTCCGATCCAGTCTGGATGGGCCATTGCCTGGTCGAGCGTGATGGGTGTGGTTTGTGCCTGAACAGACAAGCTGGCCAGCGCGGCCAAGGCAAACAAGCTGACTCGCATGGAAACTCCGATGAATGGGAAGGCGGCTAGAGTAGCAAATTAGCTACCGCTTTCAGCCCCAGTCGGCGACAATTCACCTATTGCCACACGATAATTCCATGATCGCCCATATCTACAAATCACTCCGCAAACCCGATGCCTATCTGTATTTGCGCGATAAAGACGCTTTCAACCTCGTACCCGATGTCGTGCGCGAACCGCTGGGCGGACTCGAGTTTGTGATGAGTCTGGAAATTACCGCAGATCGCGTATTGGCCAGGGCCAATGCCGGTGTGGTGCGATCGAACCTGATCGAGCGCGGTTATTACCTGCAAGTGCCGCCTTCCGTTTTGGATCCGTTGGTCGCTGGAGGCGTCGGCGATGGCTGAGCTTTCACCGGCAACACGATGGCGCCAGATCATTGCATTAGCGCTTTCATTATTGTGTGCCGCGTTGCCTGTGCTGTTTGTTTCGAGCTGGGCGATTCTGGGTTTGATCGCGGCACAATTATTTCTGGGTTTGGGCTGGCGCTTGTTCCGCAGTGAACAGCAAACTCCGGCAAAAGCGAAAATAAAAACCGATTGGCCCGTGTACCTGGGTTTATGGGGCATGGCTTACGGTTTGATGGCGCTTTTTTTGTATTGGCCCTTGCAATCACTTCGCTATAGCGGCGCCTTGATATCTGCGCTTTGGTTGAGTGCTGCAGTGGCATTGCTGCTGTTGATTTATTGGCGGCACTGGCCATGGCTGGCATTGGCGGAACAAGGTAGCGATCGTGTTTCGAAATGGCTGGCGCTGGATTCTGCGCCGCAAGCTTACAGCCTGGTACCGGGTTTGCTAACGACCTTGCTGTGGTTTTCGGTCATGGCATTGGGATTAAGTGTTGGCTTGAATGATTTTATTCCGGCCAATTTATTCTTGCCGGCACTGGGTCTGCATTTTTTACTGAGCGTGGCGCTGCATTGGCGTTTGCACGCCATTGAAATCACCAGCTTGCGAAAAGCCATCGATGATCCGGTGCTGACACCTGCCAGCAAGTTGATTAATGAAAAGCAATCGGCACCGGAACCGGTTTCACTTTATGCCGCGGCACGCCGTAATCTGGTTGATGCTGCGCTCGCGGCCATTCAAGACGGCGCCGATGTAAAAGCATTGCCCGAGAGTACCGATGCCGATCAACGCAGTCTGCCGATGTTGGCGGCATTATTGAGCGATTTGCGTTTGTTGCGTGAATTGATTGGTCGCGGCGTTGATATCAATCATGCACATCACGGATTGACCCCGTTGCTCGCGGCGACCCGCGATAGCTGGCACGGCCGTCCGGAAGCCGTGATGATGTTGCTTGCCAATGGCGCCGATACCCGCGTGGCCGATAGCGATGGTTATACGCCATTGCATCATGCGGCCCGCAGTTCCGATCCAGCCGTTGCCGCGTTATTGCTTGATGCCGGAGCTTCGAGCGAAGCCATCACCAACGAAGGTTTCAATGCATTGGGTGTTGCCTGCATTGCGAATAATTGGCGTTTGGCAAAATTCCTGATGGAACGCGGCAGCAAGATTGAACCCGCAAATGGGCAGTCGGCATTGATCGCTGCAGCGATGGGCGAAGACGATCCGGTCGGCGTGCAATTATTGCTGCGCCACAAGGCGCGTGTGGATGCGCGTGGTCTTCAACAAACCACCGCACTGATCCAGGCGAGTGCTTTGGGCAATACCGATATAGTCGGTGTGTTGCTCGATGCCGGCGCCGATCGCAATGCCTGCGATGAATATCAAAGCACGGCCTTGCTTGAAGCTGCCAAGCAGGGGTCGGTGGATACGCTCGCACGCCTGTTGAAAGCCAAACCGGATTTGTATGCGTTCGACATGGAAGGCAAAAACGCCTTGCATCTTGCCTGTGAATACGGTGCTTCGCCCGACTTCATCAAGTTGCTGATTCAACACGGTCTGAGCGTGGACGCGACTGATGTCGAAGGCCGTCTTGCCATTGATGTCGCAATCGCAAAAGAGAATTGGCCGCTGGTCGCCGTGCTAGACCCGCAGCATGAAATTCCGAGTTCGTTGGCCGAAGGTTTGCTGGAAGAGCGGACGCCGCCAGCATCGCCACGACAGAATTTGCGCGAAGCCTTGAAGAATGAAAACGTGGATGAGATGTCACGCTATCTGCAGGAATGCGATGCGATGAATTTATCGGTGTTGCTGCTGGAGTTTTCCGGCGATGCCGATTTTTCAAAGATGGATTGGCTGCTGCAACATGGCGCGCGCGCCGATATTGTTCTGGAAGACGGCGACACCGCATTTTTCCACTTGCTCGATCGTGCCGGCCATGCACAACCGGCTTTGCTGTATCTGCTTGATAACGCGACTTCGCCGAGCGGCCACGGCGGCCTGTCACGTTATCTTTCGGTTTGCCAGAAAAACGAATATGTCACTCGCAGCTATGAAAATTTTGCGCTGCAATTATTCGAACGCGGCGCCGATGCGTTCGGACACCATGAAAAACACGATGCTCCGTTATTGCAATCGATCCACCTCGGCTGGCGTCGTCTGACCGAAGCGCTGCTGCAAAGCGGCGTAAATCCGAACCAGCGTGATGCCCGCGGTTTCAGTGCCTTGCATCTGGCCGCGCATCTGGGTCGCGAAGTCAGCGTCAAGCAGCTTCTGTATTTTGGCGCCGACATTACTGCCCGCACGGCCGATGGCCAATCGGCGCTTGGCATTGCACTGGCTGCAGGCCAGCACGATTTAAGTGCCTGGCTCGAATGGCGCAGCTGGCAACCGCCGGGTCGTAAATTAATCGCCGGTGATCTTCCGGCGGCCGCGATGACCGGAGATTTGCAGGCAGTGCAGCGCTTGCTGGAATTGGGGCTGCCGATAGACGGGCTTGATGCGCAGGCATGCACCGCATTGTTGCGCGCTGCCGGTGGCGGTCACGAAAATATCGTTCGTCATTTGTTGATGACTGGCGCTGACCATCGCATTGCTGCACGCACAGGGGCAACCGCGTTGTCGGCTGCAATCAGCATGCGGCACGCACAGGTTGTCGATGTGCTGTTACGCAACGGCGCTGACGCCGAACAAAGTTTGCCTGGTGGGGTAACGCCATTAATGCTGGCAAGCGCACTTGGCTTGCCCGATATCATCAGTCATTTGCTTTCACGCGGGGCACAACCGAATGCCTTCGATGCCCAGGGGTTCAATGCCTTGCATTGCGCCGCGATCCATGGCTTCAGTTCGCGCGACAAACAACGCGTACTCGCGATGTTCGACATGCTGCTGTATGCCGATATCGAATTTGATTGCGCTACGAAAACAGGCCACACGGCATTGCATTTCCTGCTCGGTGCGCGTGCCGAAGCCGGCGCCAGTTGCGACGAAGACGTGTTGATCGCAGCACTGGAAAGATTGCTGAGCGAAGGTGTTGATCTGGATACCCAGGACCATCGAGGCATGGGTGCATTGCATCTCGCCGCCACGCATGGTCTTTCACGCATCGTCAGCCGTTTATTGCGCGAAGGCGCCAATCGCAATGCCCGCGATTCGCTCGGTCGTACGCCGCATGAACTTGCGCTCGCCCGCGGTTATGTCGACGTAGCGGCTGAATTCGAAACCCTGCGTAGCTCGCAGCCTTCGATGGCCAGGTTTCTACGCGATCCGAATTGATTTATTTCAGTAGTGCACTGGAAAAGCAGCTCAATAGCCAAATTGTGAGCTGATTGGATTATTGGACGGCACGCTTAATACCCGCCTCCGTTATGATTGACGTCTAATGACAAGAGAAATGCATGCAATGGACAGCAATCCCTACTTGGCGCCATTAAGTGAACCGGCTGTCGAGATCGCAAGTGAGCGCAGTCAGCGATATTACGTGGTTTCACGCGCGAAATTTTATGCCTTGTTCATAGGCACGCTCGGGATGTATGAACTGTATTGGGTGTATAAACACTGGGCGCAATTCAAGCGTGCCACGAAGGGCAGCGAATGGCCGGTAATGCGCGCCTTATTTCCGGTATTTTTTATTCACTCACTGACCGCGGAAATCGATCATACAATCCGTCGCAACGAGCTAAGTCACAAATGGGGTCCAGGCACACTTGCAACGGTCATTATTATTGTATTGATAACCAGTGGAATTCTTGATCGCCTGTCAATGAAGTCTATTGGGTCACCCACAACCGATATTTTATCGTTGCTTTTTTTGCCCTTGATAGCCTACTTGTTCTATCGAGTGCAGCTGGCGGCAAATATTGCCTGCGATGATCCAACGGGTAAGACAAACAGCAGCTTTACGGCAGCAAATTTTGTTTGGCTTGGCCTGGGTTTCGTACTCTGGATTTTGTCGCTCGCCGGACTTTATGCGTTGCTAAATCCCGATGCGTTTGATTTTTTATTAAATCTCTAACTATGCAAATCCACTCGTGGCGACCTTGCCTGACAAAAGCATCGGTCAGTCTTCACAGGCATTAAAATGAATACCGAGCAGCTAAAAGAAATTTGCAGCGGACTTCCCGGCGTCCGGAATCGCGAATACGGACATCCCAGCAATATTCTGGTCTATTACGTCGGTGTTAAGAAATTCGCCTACTTCAAAACCAGCGAACCGGAAAAGTGGCGTTTCAGCATTCGGGTAACGCCGGATCGCTTTGTCGAACTGACCGACGTACCCGGCATCAAGCCGGCGCGTTACATGGCACGCTTTCATTGGGTGACTATTGTCAATCCGAATAGCGTGTCGTCGGATTATTTAAACGAACTGATTCTGTGGTCTTACAAAAAAGCCCTCGGTTCGCTGGGCAAGGCAAAACAACAGCAATTGCTCGATACGAAATAAATCAGCGCCAGGTTTCGATGAACTCGGCCAGGTTAGGCAGTAAATCAATCAGTGCATGCAGCACGACCAGCAAAAGCAGGCTGCGTGTACGCGACCACAAAACGCCAAACAAAATGCCGGCAGGCGAAATAATCGCAACCGAATAGGCAATCGCCCACGTCAACGTCGGGTGCGCATCGGCACCTTCCATCAAAGAAGCGCCGCGCAAATACAAACCTGGCGCATGCGCCAAACCGAATAACAGCGACGCCAGGAAAATCGCAGCCAATTCAGAATTCAACACCGCCGATAATCGCGATTGCAAAATCACACGGAACGGTACTTCTTCGCAAAAACCGACTTCGAATATCAACCAGATAAAACATAAAGGAATAGCCCAGGCCAATGTTGTCATTGATGGTTGCAGCGCGCCCAAGGTCGTCAAGCCGCGACCAAATACCGCCTGAAATGCAAACAGCGCAATACCCACGCCAAGCAATACCCGCCAATGTTTCCGGGTATCCCAGCGTAGTGACAAAACATCCTGCCAGCGATGGCCGAACAGGCCAAGCACGGCAACCGGCATCACTACCATGCTCGTCAGTTTCACTAGCAGCAAAACATTCGATTGCATTGGTTCTTGCGGTATCGCCGATTTAATTTCGGTGAAGCCGTAGCCGAGAATGCCGACCGCAAACAGGACCAGATACAACAGGACCGCACTCAATTCCTGCTTCGGTTTCGTGATCGCCGGCTCGCTCATGCGCGCATCGCGCGTCAGAAAAAAAGCCAGCGCCGGAAATATCACGCCCATGATCGCCAGCACAAACAAGGGCTCGACCATGGAAAAATCCGGCTGCCCCGAAAGCGCATACAAGCTGGAAGCATAAACCACGGCATAGGTGCCGGCGGCAATAAAGCCGGTCATCTTGTTGGCAGTTGCGATGACAGCGGACATGGCGACGGACCTTCTTGAACTACCGGCATTCTAGTCCTCGTCAACGTCACTTCAATAGGCTGTTAGCGACCATGACTTACGTCATGCATATAAGAAAGTGTAGAGTTGCCGGAATGTCGGTAAGGAAATATTGAATACTGCTATCGCAACCTTTCAAGGAGCAATGCGTGTCGGCCCACACAAGAATAGTTTCCAAATTACTGTTTTTTGTTTTATTACTACCCATTTCAGGATGCCAATCTGCCATGACAAGCACAGATAACACCAAGACTACATCATCGGCATCTGCAGAATGGCCGCTGCGATTCAAGCAACATAATTTCGTTGCCTATTGCTATGACACGGTCGGTTGCAGCGTGCTGTACAACGATGATTACTACGTGAAAGACGATGCGGACAAAGCGACTGCTTCATCCTCCTCATATGGACCGAATTACCGGAAAAACTGGGGTAGTGGCGCACAGTTGGGCATCAATAATTTTCCGTCTTCGGCAGTCGTGGTCTGGCATTCGAAAGATGGCGTAAAGCACGAGGCAAAGGTCGATATTGCCGATATCTTCAAAGATCAGAAGATCTTGCATAACGTTCCGCGTGAAGAAATACCGTCGGATACCGTAGCTACCGCCGGCGATCCGACCATCATTCTTGAAATCAATAACCGCACGATCAATGTCTATATGCGCGAGGCGATTGCGTTGAAAGACACGGAGACGCGGCATAGCGATTTCCGCGATGAAGTGATTCTGGCTTATAGCCACACCTATTGAACTGAAGGGCAGTCGTTATGAGCGAAGATCGGAAACCGCATAGTCACGGCAAACACACCGACGGCGTCAGTACGTATCCGGCGGACGCGCACGACATGGCGACCTATGGCATTGCCCAGCAGGCCATGGCGAAGATGCCGGTGCCGATTTTCCAGGATTCAAACAATCCACACGATCGCTTGTTTATCGCTGCGTTTGACGGCACATGGAACGATGCCGAGAAAGATCCGCTGCATTTAACCAATGTCGGAATAGTCGGCAATCAGATCGCCGAACTTGCCAAGAATCCGGACAGTCCGGTCAACGGTTTTTACGTCAAAGGCGTTGGCACTCAGGATAATTTCCTGGAGCGCACATTTGATGGAGCATTTGGGTACACCTACGAACAACGCCTTGAGCAGATGTATACGCAGTTCATCAAGCAGGCTGCGGTATGGCTGAAAGAAGATCCGCAAGCACAAATTCGTATTGCCGAAATTGGTTTTAGCCGTGGTGCCGAACAGGCGGCGGGGTTCGCACGCCTGGTGCACGAACGCGGTGTCCAGGACTGGACCGGCATCAGGGAAGTGCGCGATGAAAATGGCCGCATGCACATCGAATATACCAAGCCTGCTTTGGTCGAGCCGGGGCAAATACCGCAGGCGGTTGGCCTGTTCGATCCGGTCGGAACCGGTGAGCCGCGTCATCATGATCGTCGATTGCCGCCATCGGTGGTTTCCGGATTTCAGATCGTCGCGGAAGACGAATTACGAGGCTCATTCAAATCAACCAGCATTATCGATCAGGGTTTGACTCCGGATGGGCGCTTACTCGGCGTCACCGTTGCGGGAGCGCATACGAATGTCGGCAATGGCTATCATCTGAATGGCCTAGGAATTCGCAGCGGCAATTTGATGGTGGATTATTTGAATGCGTTGAGCGACACGCCGTATTTGCACAAAACGGCGGAACCGACCGACCCTGCATTCAATGTTGTGCATCGCTCCGAAGAAGGCATGCATGGTCTGATGCGAATCAACGCGGCGGATCAGGGCGATGCGCGACGTACGGTTGAAACCATGGCGCCTCGTGGCGTGAAAGGCGATCGCGAAAATGCCGAGCCTGTCGATGTCTCGCTACGATCAAGTCTCGAATACAGGGCAATGCCGATCACGCAGGCGCCGCCATTAAAAGCAACGGCCGGGGTTAACCATACTGACCCCGCAGTGCCCGATCATCCCGATCATGCGCTGTACAAACAAAGCCAGAATGCGGTTGGAAAACTGGATCAGGCAATGGGTCGAACATCGGACGCTTCGAGTGAACGAATGGCAGCGAGTTTGACTGTGCTTGCCAAGCAGGAAGGTATTCAACGCATTGATAGTGTCGTACTAAGCCGGGCGAATGATTATGTGAAAGCGGGCGAGAATGTCATCTTGGTACAAGGCAAGCTCGATGACCCATCACATCAGCGTGCCCATATGAAAACCCAGCTGGCAATCGATACGCCCGTTGCGGAATCATTCAAGAAGATCGAGCAATTCGATTTTCATCAGAAGCCTGAGAGTCAGCAAAAACAAGCCTATCAGGCTTCACTGGATGCAGCCAATACGCAGCGCGAAATGCAGGAACATGAGCAGAAACGGCCGGCGATATCGAGGTAGTTCTGTTAGGTGCTGCAACAAACTTTCTGTGATTAGTCAATCTTTTTATTCGTCACGACAAAAAATAGTTGCATATAACGATATGTCATATGCGTTTTTTTGCGCATAGCTCGTTGAATAAAAGCCACGTTTCAAACGCATAATTTTCTTTGGAGCCTGATATTTACTAGGCTCATTGATGGATACATGTGTCTAAATTATTGCCATTGTGAAATATTTTGTGACAGGTTTGACATTCCGATTTGAATGGTTAGAATCGCTAACAGGGGAATGGTGGTTGTCAAGTGCAATTCATTGGTTTTAACAAGAATTAACAATGAAGCAGTGACTCGCGATCCACTATCTCAAACATTTCAATTAGGTGAATCGTGAAAAAACCAGTCGCAATATCCTGGGCAGTGGCAGCGCTTACGCTTTGTTTGACGGCTTGTGCTACACAACCCGCACCAAACCTTGCAGGTCGCTGGAAGCCGGTCAATCGCTTTGCAGATGCCCCGCAGGAAATTCCCCTGCAACAATCGTATGTCTTTTTTGTTTCGCCGCTTGACGGAACATTGAAGAATACGCTGACCCGCTGGGCCAAAGATTCGAAGATGACGATCTCATATTTGCATTCGTCCGACTTCACCCTGCATGCCCAGGTTGCCAATATACGTACCGACAATTTACGAGACGCGCTCAGTCAATTGTCGGCAGCGTATGCGCCGCAGCAAGTACAGATCGTGGCAGAGCAAAATCAAATTGTAGCGCGCTTCGCAACAGGCGCCCCGACTGAAGCAGGAGCCAGCACACCTAGCCCATAAATAGTCAATCGCTGCTAACGCGCGATCCAGACTTGCTCTGCGTAGTAATCCCCCCGTATCCACGCCAGACGAATAAAAAATAATGCTCAGGAATAAATCGGTAACACCGAATATTGAAAGTGCGCTTTCACAGTCGATCAATTTTGAAGTCACAGTCGTCGATCTAGCACGACGCAGCGAGCGACGAGCCTGGCTTGTCGCCTTCTCTGCCATTGGCATGTCGCTGATTCTCGCCGGCGGCTATTTCTACATGCTGCCGTTGAAGGAAAAAGTGCCTTATCTGGTGATGGCGGATGCCTACACCGGCACCAGCACGGTCGCCAAGCTCAGAGACGACTTCACGACCAATAGCATCACGACCAGTGAAGCGATCAACATCAGCAATGTTGCGCACTTCGTGCTGGCACGCGAGTCGTATGACCTGAATCTGATCGGTCAACGGGATTGGGATACCGTGTTCACGATGGCGTCGCCGGAAGTGGCTGCGGACTATCGTGCATTGCATGCTCCGACCAATCCGGAAAGCCCGTTCAAGCTATACAACAAAGGCTCGTCGATACGCATCAAGATTCTCAGCACGGCCTTGATCCGCACCAGCAAAACGGCAATGCCGACCGGTGCGACCGTGCGTTTCCAGCGCGTATTGTTCAACCGCACCTCGGGCGTCACGCGCCCGATGGACAGCAAAATCGCATCGCTTGAATTTACCTACAAAGACAATTTGAAAATGGACGAGCAAAAACGGATTTTGAATCCGCTCGGTTTTCAGGTGATGAGCTATCGAGTCGATAGCGATTATTCGGCGCCGCCACCGTCCGAAAGCGAAATGCAGCAAATGCCTGCCGGAATGCCGGCCGAGACGATGCCCGCTGCTTCACCTGCGATCGAGGCGCCCGCAACTCCGGACGAAGCCGTTACCCCAGGCTCGACGGCACCCAATCCAACTAATAACGTAAACGGAGTCATCCCCCGATGAGTCGCATGATTAAACCGTATCTGGCGGGAGTGCTTTTTTTCGCTGTCTTTTGCGTAGCACCGGTGGTGAAAGCCGAAGTCGTGCACGAGTACGTTTATGATCCGGGGCGCATCTATCAAGTGCGGACAGGCCTGGGAATCACCACGCAGATCGAGCTCAGCCCGAGCGAAAAAATTCTCGATTACAGCACCGGTTTCAGCAATGGCTGGGATTTGACGCGTCGCGAAAACGTTTTCTACCTGAAGCCGAAGAATGTCGATGTTGATACCAACATGATGATTCGGACTGCAACGCATTCCTACATCCTGGAGTTAAAGGTCGTTGCTACAGACTGGAGAACACTCGAACAAGCCAAGCAGGCGGGCGTGCACTACAAAGTGACATTCAAGTATCCGAACGATACCGAGTTCACGGCCAAGGCAGAAGAAGTACCGCAGATCAGTACGGCGATCGAAAAAGATCGCAGCTATAACTTCAAATACGATTACTCAACCAATCGTGCGATTCGTACAAAACAGTCTTGGTTGCTGCCTACCAGTGTCTATGACGACGGACAATTCACTTACGTCAAAATGAGTGATCTGAAGGATATTCCGACCGGCAACTTCCCGGCGATATTCGCGCGCGAGCGCGAGAACGGCGAAGACTTTGTGGTCAATACCACCGTCGAAAACAACACCATCATCATTCACGGCATCTATCCGTATTTGGTCATACGCCACGGCAAGAATGTCGTTGGCTTGCGCAGGAGTAAATAAGCATGAGCCAGAACTTACCGCCGAATACATCTGTCCAGCAGGATCGCAATAATCCCTATATGCAGCAAGAAACAGGGCACGATGGTCATGCGAGTTCGTATGGCTATCAGCAAACCGCTGCGCGTCCCGATCTGGATGCCAATGCACCAACACTGCAATCGAATGATTTGCAGCGTTTGAACCGCAAGGCCTTATTTTTCTTGGCCGGCATCATAGCCCTGCTATTGATGATGGCGGCCTGGTTATTGACCAGAGCGACGGCGAGTGACGATGAAGTCAGCAAGCCGCGCGAAGAAACAGTCGTAATTCCCGAGCTTCCCAAGGATGCCAATATCGGAAGCAATGCAGTCGCTGCCGAGCCCATCGAAATGGCGGAACCGACCGTAGTACTGCCGCCCCAGTTGCCGCCGCCGCCAGCGGAAGATTACATGCAGTCAAATACTGCCGCTTCGCAATCGCCAGATTTACCGCGAGAACCAACGCTCGCAGAACGCCGCATGATGAATAGTGCAGGTGGTGAAGGCGCTGGCGGTGGCGGCGGTGTTGGTTCGCAAGCGGCGAATGATCCCTATTTGCAGGCTTTGATGGCATCAATGCCCGGCAATCAAGATCGCAATAACAATAATCGGTCGGAATCGGCCGATGCCACCAGTGCGCAGTTCATCAATAATGCCGATTCCCTTTTAGTGCGCGGTACTTATATTCGCTGCGTACTTGAGACCCGAATCATTACCGATATTCCGGGTTTTACTTCCTGCATCGTGACCGAACCGGTGTATTCGATTAACGGTCGCCGCTTGTTGTTACCGAAAGGCTCGAAAATTTCCGGTAAATACAATTCCGAAGATCCGAAGATACCGAGAGTGTCGGTCATATGGGATCGCATCACGACGCCGAACGGCATTGATGTTTCGATGGCGAGCCCGGGTATCGACAATCTCGGTGGCGCTGGCATTCCCGGCCAGTACAACGGCCATTGGGGCAGCAAGCTGAGCTCGGCTTTGCTGATCAGCCTGGTTAGTGACGCGTTTAAATACGCAGGCGAAAAATACGGACCAAAAACGGAAACCGTCACCAGCGGCGGTGAAGTTATCACCACGCCTTTCCAGAGCAATACCGCCGACGCCATCCAGGATCTCGCGCGTCAGTCCGTTGCACGCAGTGCGAGCAGACCCGCAACCGTGACCATCAATCAGGGGACCATCGTCAATGTCTATGTCGCGAAAGACGTGGATTTCTCCGGTGTAGTTTCGCGCTAGGTGCATTAGAGAGCATTGTGGATACCGATAACTCACCAGTCGCGAAGATTTCGAACGAATTCCTCGATTACCAGTACGAAATACTTGGCATCTTGGGACATATGTCGTCTCCGGACGTGACCGAGATTTGCATCAATAAACCTGGCGAGCTTTATCTGGAAACACGGGAAGGCTGGCAAAAAGTCGACGTGCCTTCGTTGAATTTCGAACGTGCACGCCAGTTCTGCACATCAGTGGTAAACGAAAGCAATACCGGACAGCGAATTACCGATGCCGATCCGGTGGTGTCGCTGACGTTTCCGACCGGGCAGCGGGCACAGTTCGTAATTCCGCCAGCCTGCGATGCAGGAAAAGTATCAATCACGATTCGCCTGCCTTCCAAGCATATGAAGACCTTGCAGCAATATCAGCAAGACGGTTTCTTTGATCAGGTGCTCGAGCAAGCGGGCAACCTGAGCGAGCACGATCAAGAATTACTCGAATTGAAACAATCACGGAACTATGCCGAATTTTTCCGGAAAGCCGTGCTGTACAAAAAAAACATAGTGGTATCGGGTGCAACCGGTAGCGGCAAGACGACATTCATGAAATCGCTGGTTCACCATATTCCGGATGACGAGCGTCTGGTCACGATCGAGGACGCACGCGAGCTCTTTATCACTCAGCCGAACGTCGTCCATCTGCTGTATTCCAAGGGTGGCCAGAGCGCAAGCAATGTCACCGCGAAAAGCTGCATGGAGGCCTGTCTTCGGATGAAGCCGGACCGGATTATTTTGGCCGAGCTGCGCGGCGATGAAGCTTTCTATTTCATTCGCAATTGTGCGTCCGGCCATCCTGGTTCGATTACCAGTTGCCATGCCGGCAACACCGAGCAGACCTGGGATCAGTTGGCATTGATGGTCAAGGCATCCGCGGAAGGTTCCGGGCTGGAGTTTTCCACCATTAAACGCTTGTTGATGATGACGATCGATGTGCTGGTGCATATCAAGGCGCATGCGGGTCAGCGCTACATCACCGGCATCGATTTTGATCCGCAAAGAAAATTTAACTAGGACCGATGCATGCTGCCAGGTTTGGAACAATTCAATTGCCAACAGATGGAAGTGCCGCTGGACGTGATGCAACACGTCGTACGCGTCGAATCGTCCTATAACCCTTACGCAATCGGCGTGGTGGGCGGCCATCTTGTAAGGCAACCAAAAAATCTTCCGGAAGCATTGGCAACGGTTCGAATGCTCGAAACCCGCGGCTACAATTTTTCGCTAGGCCTGGCCCAGGTAAACCGTTTCAATCTGGCCAAGTACGGACTTGATTCGTATGAAAAGGCATTTCAGCAATGCCCCAACCTGCAGGCGGGTTCGCGAATTCTGGCCGAATGCTACAAGCGTCTCGGTGGCGATTGGGGAAAATCGTTCAGTTGTTATTACTCTGGCAATAGCGTGACCGGTTATCGCCACGGTTATGTGCAAAAGGTTTTTGCATCCATGCGTCAAAGCGAATCACCAGCGGCGAGCAACCCGTCGGTCGCAGCGATTGAAGTCGTAGGCAAGCCGAGTCGACGTGTCGTTGCCGTCAGCCGACACCCTGTGCATTCGCAGTCGCCGCAACCGAGATTGCAACAACGTATTGATTCCGCTGTCGCGGCAACAGCCTTGTCGCCGGCGATGCCAGCGCTCGCTGCGATGCAGGCGGCGCAACCGCAACCCGTGGCCGTGCAAAGTTCGCAGGCCGTGCCGGTGTATGCGTTTGCTGCATCCACTTCGCCAGTGCCATTGCAGTCAAACGAAGTAAAGAGTCAGGAAGCAACCTCTCGCAGAGACGATGCTTTTGTTTTTTAGTGTCACGCAGTGTCGGTTGTTACGACACTGTTTCCGTAAGCCTGTTTCATCCGCGTCAACGTTTAGTTTTTGCTCGTACAACATCAAATAGAGGATTAAAAAATGGAATCGATCTTGAACAAGTCATCCCGGGACCAATCAAAACGTTTTGTATCGGTATTCACGGTGGTTTTTGCACTGTATGCAATGTCATTTGCATCGGGCGCCATGGCATTAACAGGTAGCGAAGGGAAAGTAGAAAGCTTCTTTACCAATATCCAGTCACTTTTGACGATTGCATCGATTTCCGTCGTGACGATCGCTGTGATCTTTGCCGGATACCAGATTGCATTTGCCAATAAGCGCATTGGCGATGTGGCGCCGGTATTGATTGGTGGCTTGTTGATCGGCGCTGCCAGCCAGATTGCCGGCATGTTGCTGGGTCCATCGGCTTAATTGCGGCCAATGGCATTGACCAACAACAAGGGCAACTGATTCATGCGAAGAAACATATTGTTTCGCGGCTGCACACGCCCGGCCATGTTCATGGGCGTTCCGTACATTCCCTTTTTTATCGGGGCCGGTGGCGGCTTGTTGATGTCGATGTATTTCAATTTGTTATGGCTTCTGAGTATTCCCGTGGTGATTTTCATCATGCGCCAGATGGCAAGGCGAGATGAAATGATCTTCAATTTAATTGGCTTGCGCTGGAGGTTTAAATTCAAGGCCCGTAACTTGAAACACCATTCCGGCATGTGGGTATTCACTCCGAACGGCTATATCGATAGGTCGTCCAAAGAAAAATAAGCGTCATCAATGCGGTGACGTCTCGTCACCGCATTGCGTGTTGGAAGCCAATGAAAATTGGCCGTAACAAAGATTGCATTTCGTAGCTGCGTTGTTTCCTGTCGTGGCTACACAGCGACTCACGTTCAAATATTGGAATCCCGGCATATGTTTTCTCCTGATACCCCGATCAGTGAATTTATCCAGCTCTCGACGCATGTATCGCCTTCGGTCATCAAAACCACCGGCGGCGATTACCTGCTGACCTGGCATCTTGGCGGCCTGCCATTTGTCGGGCGCGAAGAATGGGATATCGAACATCGCCACAACACATTCAATCGAATGCTGCAGACATTGCGTGCTCCGGATTTCGTCAACCTGGCTTTCTGGGTGCATGACGTTCGTCGCAAGCGCCGCATCACCAGCCGCAGCAATTTCGAGCAAGCATTCAATCAGGGCCTGTCCGACGCTTATTTCAGCGCATTATCGGCCCAGAAAATCATGCAGAACGAGTTGTACCTCACGATGATTTACCGGCCCGTCGTGGCTGGTAAAGGCATGATGGAAAAATCGTCCAATATCGGGCAGTTGCAATCCGAACAGGATCAGGCGATTGCAAAAATCCACGAGCTGGCGAGCAATGTCGAAGCGGTACTGAAAGACTATTCGCCGTATCGCCTCGGTATGTACGAGGCCAGCAATGGCATTATTTTTTCCGAATCACTCGAGTTTTTCGGCTATCTGTTGAACCGCATCGATGAACCCGTGCCGGTGCTGCAAGCGCCGATCCACAGTTATCTGCCCGTTAGCCGCCACATGTTCTCGGCCAAAACCGGCGATTACATTATCAATACGCCCAATGGCATCAATCATTTCGGCGCCATTCTGAATATCAAGGAATATACCGACGGTACCTATCCGGGCATTTTGAATGGTTTGAAGTATCTCGATTTCGAATACGTGATCACTCATTCCTTCAGCCCGATGGGCCGGCAGGATGCATTGAAGGTATTGGATCGCACGAAAGGCATGATGATTTCGTCCGGCGACAAAGCCGTCAGTCAAATCGTCGAGCTCGATCATGCAATGGACGAACTGGCTTCAGGCAACTTCGTGCTCGGCCAATATCACTTCATCATCGCCCTGTATGCCGACTCGCAGGAAAAGCTCGCCCAGAATATTGCCGCCACGCGCGCGGAACTTTCGAATGCCGGTTTTGTTTCGGCGAAGGAAGATCTGGCCGTTACCGCGTCGTTTTATTCGCAATTTCCGGGCAACTGGAAATATCGCACGCGGCCGGCCAATGTCAGCTCGCTGAACTTCCTCGGCTTATCGCCTTTGCACAATTTCGCCACCGGGAAGAAGACAAACAACCCCTGGGGTGAATGCGTGACCACATTGCAAACCACCAACGGGCAGCCGTACCACTTCAATTTTCATGCGACCCATCCGGCCGAAAATTCCTTCGGGGAAAAAGCAATCGCCAATACGATGGTGATCGGTAAATCCGGTACCGGTAAGACCGCGCTGATCAATTTCTTGCTGAGCCAGGTACAAAAGCTCAAACCGTCACCGACGATTTTCTTTTTCGACAAGGATCGCGGCGCCGAAATTTTCGTGCGTGCCTGCGGCGGTAATTATCTGGCACTCGAGAATGGGCAGCCAACCGGCTTCAATCCGTTCCAGTGCGAGCGTAATGAAGCGAATGTGCAATTTCTCGGTGACTTGATCAAAGTGCTGGCCGGCAAATCAAACTACACCTCGCGGGAAGAGGAAGATATTTTCCGCGCCGTCGAAAGCATGCTCGATACTCCGATGCGCTTGCGCAACATGACCAACTTCCAGAAAAGCCTGCCGAATATGGGTGACGATGGTCTGTTCGCACGCATGCGCAAGTGGACGGTCGGCAATTCGCTGGGCTGGGTGTTCGATAACCCGACTGACACGATCGATTTGCAAAAAGCCAATATCGTCGGTTTCGATTACACCGATATCATCGATAACCCCGAAGTTCGCGTGCCGGTAATCAATTATCTACTGCATCGTTTGGAAGCGTTGATCGACGGGCGTCCGTTGATCTACGTGATGGACGAATTCTGGAAAATTCTCGACGGCAAGGGTGGACTGAAAGAGTTTGCGAAGAACAAACAGAAAACCATCCGTAAACAAAACGGCCTGGGCATTTTCGCCACGCAAAGTCCAGAAGATGCCTTGCGCAGCGATATCTCGGCCGCACTGATCGAGCAGACCGCGACGATGATTCTATTGCCGAATCCAAACGCCAGCCGCGACGATTACGTCAACGGCCTGAAGCTGACCGAGTCGGAGTATCTGGTCGTAAAAAGTCTGGACGAACGTTCGCGCTGTTTCCTGGTCAAGCAAGGCCATGCCTCGAGTGTCTGCCAATTGAATCTGCGTGGCATGGACGATCATCTCGCGGTGATTTCGGCCTCGACCGACAACATCGACATCATGCATCGCGTGCTCGAGCAACGCGCGAAAGTCGAAGGTGTCTTGCCTGACGAATTGACGCCGGAACAATGGCTGCAACATTTTTATGATCAACGCAAAGGCTCCGGCAAACTTTCCAGCAATACGCCGACACCGCGCGTCACCAGTTTCACCGAAGCTTGAGTAGTTCCTGGTTTTAATTCCCCCGCATAAATCAAGGAGAAGCAAAATGAAAATTCAATCTGCGACCAAGTCAACGAAGAAAAACCTCAAATCGCATTCCTGGAAAAGCCTTGCGCTCGCCTGCAGCTTGCTGGCGACCAATGCCAATGCACAATTCGCCGTGGTCGACGTGCCGCATACGATCCAGGCATACGTCACCCATCTGATGCGTTATGCACAGCAGGTTCAGCAATACCGGTCGCAGTATGATCATTACGTGTCGCAGGTAAGGCATATGCAGCAACAGCTGATCAATATGGGTGGTTTGACCGACGTTTCGATGCCGATGACCGATAATTTTGAAGAGCGCGATCCCAATTACGGCATGGCCGCAGCCTGTCCGGGTGCGGGCTCGATGAGCGTGTCGAGCTTGATGAGTTCGTTTACGCTGGACCTGGCGGGCGATATCAAGGAACAGCAGAAACAGCTTTGCCAACGCATCGTGCTGGCCAAGAACACGCAATACAACGAAGCGGTAAAAATGCTGAAGAACGTTCGCGAGCAAGATCTGCAAATAAAAGAGATTGCTGCCGACCGTGCCCGTGCCGGTGATAGCCAGGGCTTGTTGGCCGCGAACGACAACAAGCTCAATCAGTTTCTGGCGCGTTCGACCAGCAGCATGCAGTACTCGCAAACGGTGATTACCGCGTACGAGTCCTATATCAAATCGCTGGAAGACAATCAGGAATTGCTGACCAAGCAGGCCATGACCGGCAACAACGGCAATGAAACCTTCGCCACCACGGTAACGCGGAAATTCGTGCAGGGCGTCGCACTGGAAGCCGCATTGAGAACGGTCAGCGATCGGGACCGGTAAGAAAGCGGATAAAAGTGAATCGCGGCACCATCTGATCATCACGGCGTAGGCGAGGTCCCGAAAAGACCTCGCAAACGCAAATGGAAACAACATGCAAAGCACATTCGAAATTGCTACCGAGCTGGTCGCTGCAAGCGGCAGTCTGGATACTCTGAAAAGTTTGATGTCGGCCGATTTGGGCGATGTCACCAACCTGATTTTCTTTCAGCGAATCAACGAATTCCTGAATCGTGAAATCGCGGAGTTCGGTGTCAATTTACTCGGTCGCACAATGGCCTGGGTGGGCAGCGTGGCGCTTACGCTGATGACAATCTGGATCATGATTCAGGGCTACCGAATCATTACCGGCCAGTCGCGCGATTCGATGATGGCACTGGTCACCAATTCACTCCGGGCCACGCTTATCGTCGGCATCGCGACCGGCTGGGGATTGGCAGGGCCAACCTTGTTCGACTGGATGGGCAACGGTTTGCAGCAAAACATCAACGAAGTCGTGACTGGTAGCGACGACGATGCCTATACCAATATCGATAAAAGCCTCGGCTACATGCAGCTGGCATTTTCCAGTATCGACGCCTTGCAGGATGGCGATAACGCGCAGGTCGATGACGCGAAATCGCGGGCGATGTGGTTTACCGGCATCGGCACCGGCGGTCCGGCGATTACCGCCGGCGTGATGCTGCTATTGAACAAAATCGCAATGGCCTTGTTCACCGGCCTTGGCCCGATCTTTATTTTGTGCCTGCTATTCGACCAGACCAAACAATTGTTCGGTCGATGGCTGTTCTACGGGCTCGGCACAATGTTCTCGCTGGCAGTACTCAGCGTAATGGTCGCGTTGGCACTCGATGTCGTGACCGCAGTCGCCGCGTCGTTCTGGGTCAACAGCTTCCTCGGCGGCAGCAGCGAAGGCGTCAACAGCCGCGCAATGCAGCAAGGCGGCCTCGGCCTGATCCTGACCATGCTGATTATCAGCGCACCACCGATGGCAGCTGCGTTTTTCCAAGGGACGTTGGGACAATTCACAGCAGCGAATGCGTTTGGTGGAGCTCTAGGTGGCGCGGGTACTAGGTCAGGTGAGTCCGGATATCGCGAAGTAGCTAATGCCTCGGCGCCAACAAATCAGGCGCGTACCGAGGTCATACCACAAGCTACACAGCCTTATCATTGACCTGAAGGGCAAGCAGCGGTACCGGATATAGTGCGAACAGCAGATCAAGCGAGTCGTGCCAATGCTAATCAAATTCCAATACCATCACCTATTCCGCCCAGCGGCGGAAACATTTGATAACTGTAGAGAATAGATAATGAAACACATATACCTCGTTGCATTCATCTTGATGGTATTAAGTGGGAATGCGGCTGCAGAAAATGGCTGTCCTGATGGCTATCAGCCCTGGCGAATTCCTATGGAAAGCCCCAATGATTGCGCCCCGATACCTAACAACCAACCACAAGAACCACAGATTCGTTGGGCGACGCGCTGGGGTGCGATTGCCTTCGACGGCACTAAGGGCACTCTAGGTGCTGTGACAGGTGCAAAAAGCAAAAAGCTTGCGAATAAAGCGGCAATTGCACAGTGCCGCGCAAATGGCGGTGGAGATAATTGCAAGAAATCGACATTTAGTTATTTCAACCAATGCGCTGCAATCGCATGGGGCGATACGACGTATCGAGGTGGTGGTAGACCAACGTTAGAAGAAGCAAAAAAAGACGCATTGCATTCATGCAGTAATGCGACAACCAGCTGCAAAATTGTTTACGCCGATTGCAGTCTGGCTGAGCGGGTTCAATAGTAAATGCAAAGTCATTATCCAAAGCATTCGTAACATGGCTGATAAATGGCTGAATCAAACAGCAGCGGCCACTGCTGGACTTTATGATTGAGAATTGTGATTTTCAAAACAGGTTAGAAATTTAATAGAGATTCATTTATTTACTTTATGGATAAATATGTCTAATAGAGCAGTTTTACTCGGTATGTTTTTTTCGTTCGCATTGGTAGGCTGTCAAGCCGAAACGCATCAAGTACAAAAAATTACAGACACAGATCTAAATACTGAACTACAAACGAATACGGCCATTGATGACCAAAGTCTTCAAGCTGTTCATACAGCAGAGTCGTTAAAGTGTCCGTCGGATGACTTTGAATCATTTCTGAAGTCATACAGCGACAGCATGGAAATCCAGAAGTTGTTTACATCTGCTCCTCTTGAAAGCACTGCGATTGATCCTTCGGCAGAGCCTGAGCCTGCAGAAGTAACGAGAATGCTCGACGCAAACGAGCTAGATTTTCCTCTAATGCCAAGTCTAGCTAAGCAAGCTAGCGAGGGATTGATGAGTCGTCGATCTAATTTGAGCAAAACTAATGTGGAAGTTGTCTTGTTCAAACCAGATACCGACTACCAAATGTCGTTCTTCTTCAAGCAAGAGAATTGCTGGAAACTCTATCGTATAAAAGACTATTCACTATAGCTGATGGGAAATATCATGGCCTTTAGAGACGTTTTGAATATCATGCTTCCCGAACAGTCGGGAAGCTCGCCGCATATTACTGGCCACTACGGTGAGCATCGAGCTAAAGGCCCGCATGGCGGATCTGATTTCAACTATGAAGGCGGCCAAAGCGGAATCAATCTGACACACCCAACGATCCATGCTCCTATATCAGGAGAGGTTACATTTGTGGGCGGTCAATATGGAACGATTAAAATTCGAGATGCTGACGGCAACAGCCATCAAATATTGCACACACAAGATCAAACTGTAGAGGTCGGCGATAGGATCGAAGTTGGTGATCCTATAGGCACCATGGGTGGTCGTGGACCAAATGGTGCCTCACAGTACGCACAACACGTGCATTACCAGTTAAAAGATAGTCAAGGAAATCTTCTTAACCCGGAAGAGTTCTGGAACAATCGGCGGATAGTAAGCTCAGCGCATAGAGCTGATGACATATTTGAACAATGCGAAAAAGGTTCAGAGATAAAACACATACAGGAGCTGCTGAATAAATTTGGCTATAGCGATTCGCACGGCCATCCAATTGTCGTTGATGGCGATTTTGGCCAAAAGACCAAAGAAGCCGTACAGGCATTTCAAAGAGCTCATGACTTGAATGATGATGGAGTCGTCGGTGCGAAGACATTGGAAGCTTTGAAGAAAGCGGAACAATCACCATTGCTTTCTAATCCAAACCATCCAGATCACAAGCTTTATCAGCAAGCACTTGCAGGCATCGAGAAATTACCGCCCAATAGTTTCAGTAATGACCTAGAACGCCAAAATGCAGCGGCCAGTATTGCATTTGAAGCCAAGGTAAGCGGTCTCAAGCAAATTGATAACGTGGTGCTTAGTAGCAATGGCAGTGGACTTTTTGCGGTACAAGGTGCTATGAATGATCCGGCACATCACCGTATTCATCTCGATAAAACACAAGCGGCCACGGAACCAGTTGAAAAAAGCACGGTGCAAATACAACAAGAAATCATCGCGCCGGCTCAGCAAATCGAGCGTGAACAGCGGCAAGTTCGAATGGCTTAGCTTTTGTTGAACTAGAAAAATCCGGAATCAAATGGTCCGGATGCAGTAATGCGATGCTTTCTACAACAGCAAAGCGGTGATTCTGGATACAAACAATCCTAATCCCGGATGGAATTCCACTTCATTCCATCCGGGCTATTAACTGAGAATTCATTGCTGGAGAGCAGTTCATCTGTGTAATAGAACTCTTCTCTAAGATTCCACAGCGGGATGTTATCCATTCTCGGCGAAAATGCTGCGTTCTGACTATTCATACCAAACTACCGATTAACACTAGAATTCGAGTGTAACAAGAGTAGTCGCTTTTATAGAGAACCAACAGTGATGTCTGTCGAAAAGGGTTCAGAAACAGAGTCAATCCTTTTTCCGCGTTGTAATTCGCTACGCTCATTCGATTCGGACTACTCGCTGCCCGAGCCAGTAATGGAAATCACAACTACTTATCCAACAGCGCTTCCGAAAGTTTAGTCACAGCAAACTCCGATCCCGCTTTGCTGAGATGCATTTGATCGGTGGCAATCCAGCCTTCGGGGCTGTCGTTCACCCTTGTGACGCATTTTCCACGTTCGCACAGGGCGTCAATCAATGAAACAAATACGGCACCTTCCTGCTTGGCCAATTGACGTAAGGCTGAATCTGAAGCCAATTCCAATTTCATTGGCGTTAGTGCAGGAAGCCCGAATACTTCCCCGGCATCAGTGCCGTCTTTCTTCGATTGGGAATACGTGGTGTAGCGCGGCGATTTGTTCCAATCCGGCGGCGGTCCGACCACAATTATTTTAGCTCCGGTCGTGGCGATCAACACTCTGATGGTATGGCGAAGATTTTGTTCTATCTCCTTATTCATCACCACCCAATGCGCATGCAGAATTATTCGGTCCGGCCTATTTTCTTGCAGAATTCTTGCGACGCTTTCATTAACCGGTCGACATACTTTCGCTCTGTAGGGCGGAGGGGGGGCCACAAGACCAATTTCCGGCGCACAGGCGGCTTGAGTTACTTGAATTATTCCGAAACCGCGTTTGTTTTGCAGGGCCGCTAATCCCGGGTACAGAGACGCCGCTGTCGAGTCACCCCAAAGCGCAATAAGCGGTCTTTTTGTCTCGATGCACTTCGGATCAAATTTAGTCAGGTCCGGATCGTCAAGATAACAGACGTCGTTTCTGACATACGTGGTCCAATGAAAGTCAGTACCGCCAGCGAGATCAAACTCTGTGGCTTTCCGGAAAACCACCCCGTTGGATGCAAATACGAATGCACCGAATGTACCAACGACCGTCATTGATACCAGCAGCGAAGCGAATGCGATTTGAGTTTTACGATAAAAACGGATCGGCTTTTCAATAAACCTATAGGTCAAATATGACAGCGCAAATGCGGTTGCGACACATAACATCTTTGTCGCCGCACTCGGCATTATATTGTTTTGAATGTGAGTGAATGACAGCAATGGCCAATGCCAAAGATATAAGGGATAACTAATCAGGCCAACCCAAACCATTGCACGGTTCGAAAGAAATACCCTGTTAGGCCAGGCTTGAGGACCAGCAGAGATTATTAGAAAAGCTGCACACGTAGGCAATAATGCCAAGAAGCCAGGAAAAGGTTGCTGCTTGTCGATGGCTAAAAACGCGATCGCCAGCAGTGCAAAACCAAGCCAGGCTCGAGTATTGCAGAAGCTATCAAGTAGCCATCTGTAATGTATGGATGCATACGCCAAAATGCCGCCAATCATAAGCTCCCAAAATCTTGGTAGCGGTGAGTAGAAGGCAGCGGTTGGATTTTTGTTAACGAGATACAAGCTTACGAGGAACGAAATTACGCCGATAATTATTGTGATCTTGGCGAAGTTCCATTTTCTCTTCCAAACAAGAATCAAGAGGATTGGCCAGAAGAGATAGAATTGCTCTTCAATGGCCAGGCTCCATAGGTGAAGCAGGGGCTTTAGCTCGGCGGCATTGTCAAAATACCCACTTTCAGCCCAAAGAAAAAAGTTGGAGCTGAATAATGCGCCGCCAAACGTATGCTTGCCAAACTGACGATATTCGTCTGAAAGCAATAAGTACCAACCCACCAGCAAACATGAAACCAAAACGGCAATCAACGCCGGAAATATCCTTCGAACCCGACGCCGGTAAAACTCCAGGATGCTGAATGTGCCATTCTCGAGCTCTGAAAATATGATGCGTGAGATCAAGAATCCGGATATTACAAAAAAGATATCTACCCCGATGAAGCCACCGGGAAATCGTCCGGCAAACGCGTGAAACCCGACAACTGCCAGCACCGCCACGCCGCGAAGACCATCAATATCTGGGCGATAGTACTTCGATGGATGCTGAATCAAGTTATTTGTCATTCGTTTACACGTTTGGTTAGTCCCTAAAGTGGGGAGTAAGCAGCTTAGTCTTTTTCATAGAACGCGAAAAGACACACCGAACTACTTTCACTTGCCGAAAGGCCATAAGGTGTACAAAATATAGGGTGCCGCCTATGGCGCACCATCTACACGCTGCGATGATGTTATCGGTGCGCGACAGGCGCACCCTATGGCATTCCGGCACGTGGCCCCGGCCACTCCGCTCGCGCGTCTGTATCTTCAATCGTCATATTCGCGCCTTCGGTGGCTCGAACGGGATACGACGCAATATCAAAACCTACAAGACAAAGTACATTGACGCCGAAATGGTCGGGCGCCGCGCGTTTACGATGGAACACATAGATCCCGCAGTGCTTGCAGAAGTAATGTTTCGCTCGACGCGTATTCCATTCGTATAACGTCAGCATGTCTTCGCCAGCGAGTACCGTCAGTGCATGCTCTGGTACCTTGGTCATCAACGCTCCGCGCATTGCACACAGCGAGCAGTCGCAGGTCGTCAGTTCGTCGATAGTCGCGTCGATACGAAATCGCACGACACCGCAATGGCATGATCCGGTGAATATCATCAGATTTCGATTTCGCCTTCCAGATAGAAGACGCAACTGCCTTCAAGTTCGACACGCTCGCCAAGTAAGCGACAAATAATTTCGCCACCGCGTTTCGATGCCTGGAACGCGCGAAACTCGGTCTTGCCCAGTCGCTGCGCCCAGTAAGGCGCCAAGCCACAGTGCGCGCCGCCAGTGACCGGATCTTCCGGCACGCCTTTGGCCGGTGCGAAATAACGACTGACAAAATCGTAGCCTCCATCGCCTGCCGCGGTCACGACCACGCCGGTACGATCCAGTTGCGCAAGCGCAGTGATATTCGGTGACAGTTCGCGCACGACTTTCGCGCTTTCCAGCAACACCATGTAATTGGTTGCGGAAGTAAACACTTCGACCGGCATGGCGCCCAAGGCTATCGCTAATTCGGGCGGTGCAATGACGGTCTCGTAGGGCCGGACAGGAAAGTCCATCACGTAATGTCCGTCCGTATGTCTTACTGTCAGCGGTCCGCTTGCCGAATGAAAGACGACATGACTGCGTCCAGGTTCAAGTCGCTCCATGACGACGGCAGCGCTGGCTAATGTGGCATGTCCGCAAAGCGGCACTTCGGTGACGGGTGTGAACCAGCGAATGCGGTAATCGTCGCCATCGGAAACAAGAAAAGCCGTTTCGGCCAGATTGTTCTCGGCAGCAATGGCCTGCAGCATTGCATCATCGAGAAACGCATTCATCGGAATAACGGCCGCAGGATTGCCTGCAAACCGACGCGTAGTGAACGCGTCGATCTGGAATATCGGTAAGCGCATGTGCTGTCCTAAACTCGTGTTCCCGAATTCTAACGTCTGAGTTTGGGAGAGCAACCAGAAACGCTTGTTTCATTGAATGCAGCGTCAGCTACTTAATTATCGCCTTCCGGCTGAAGCATCGATGCAGGCAACAGCGCATGCTTGTCCGAATCCAGTTTCACCAGATAGACGGGATCTTCGTCGACTTCCTCGAGACTGATCACGGTGCCGGATTCACCGGCAAAATCGCCGCCGATAACATTGACGTAATCGTTCAAAGCAAACGTAAGGCCGGGAACGGGCCGGTAGGCGAGAAAGTCATCGCGTTGTGTGAGAGTCGGTTTCATAAGGCCACCTGAAACGTTACACCCCGGAATGGGTATGACTAGGGTAGTCCCCAATAAATGAACCGCACTAAAAGAGGGGCTGAACTTCCTTCGTTTGCCGAAGGAAGTTGCATTCACGAAAGGCTTCGGTCCTCGTTTGCAACTTGCGTTTGTCGTATCCAAACATTCGATGTTGTTCCGATCGACTTCCGTTTTACGAGCAATCAGTGCGGATTGATACCATCGATTTGCTGGTCAGCAAGTCGAGGGCAAATCACTTGGTACGCTACCGCACACTTGCCCCGGACGTTTGGCGTGTTAATGTGCGAACACTTTGGCGAGTTCGCTGGGGGCGATATGCCGACGGTTCGTTGTGGCGGATGGGGTGGGACTATCCTCGGGATCGTACTTTTACTCGCATGCAACGCGGGCAGGGCAGCTGCGCCACAAACTCTACGTTTCGAGCAATTCGGTGTTGAACATGGCCTGGCTCAGGAGTCAGCCACCGCCATTCTGCAAGACAGTCAGGGCTTTATCTGGGTGGGCTCCCAGGCCGGACTGAGCCGCTACGATGGCTACCGTGTGCTTGTGTTCCGAAATCAGCCGACCAATCCCGATTCGCTCGCGGACAACTATGTCACTGCCTTGCATGAAGATAGCCAAGGCCGTTTGTGGGTTGGAACACGTGGCGGCGGAGTGCAACGCTACGATTCGGCTCGAATGATGTTCCAGCGTTTCGCGACACCAAGGTCGGAAATCCGAGGCACCGGCCAATTACAGATTCGCGCGATTGTTGGAGATTTCTCCAGAGACCACGACGCGCACTCGCAACATCTCTGGATCGCGACTGCCGATGGCCTGCAACGACTCGATACCAAAACCGGAACCTACAAAATCTGGCATCACGATCCTGTTCGCGCGAACAGTCTGGTCAACGATGATGTCCAGGCTCTGGCCTGGGATCGGAAAGGCAGGCTCTGGGTCGGTACCGGTGCGGGCTTGGATCGATTTGAACTGCAAGGCGATGCTTTCGAACACTTTCGAATGGATTCCGATGCGAAGCCCGATCTAAAACAAAATGCGGTTCTGTCCTTGCGTACCGACAAGCAGGGCATCTTGTGGGTGGGTAAATCCGCAGGACTGGAAGCCTGGAATCTTGATCAGGATCGACCGCGACGCCGCATCTTTGGTGGCGATGAAGGCCTGATGTCGGAGTCGATGCGATCCATCTTGCAAGATCGCGACGGTGTCATCTGGATCGGCACCGGTTCGGGCCTGCTGCGCTGGGATGCGGTGAATGGCCGCTTCGTCCGTTACCGTCACGATATCCGGGATCCGCAAAGCCTGGCCGACAATGATATCGATGCCTTATTTCAGGATCGCAGCGGTACGCTTTGGGTTGGTACTCACACCAATGGCACCAGTCGGGTTGATCTGGGCAGTGGCGGATTCGAACGCCTTGTCAATTTAACCGGTGAACGTAGTACTCAAGACGAGAACAAAGTGTATGCCATTGCGGGCAATGGCAATGGTCACGTTTGGCTTGGAACCGTCGGGGGCGGACTGCTCGATTTGGATCCCGCCACTCGCCAAGCGACGGTATTTCGACACGATCCTGCCGACAAACTTAGCCTGCCCGATAACCGTGTGCGAACGGTGTACATCGATGCCAAGAGCCAGGTTTGGGCTGGAACCGGAAACGGGCTAGCGCGTCTGGACCCGAAAAACCGGCGTTTCCAGATTCGTCATTTCGCCGATCTTGACCCGACCTTGAATAACATCCGACAAATTCGCGGCAGCCGCAGCGGTAACTTGTGGATTGGCACCGACGGCGGTCTGATTAGCTACGATCCAAGCGGCGACTCTATGCAAATGTTTCGCCACGATCCCGACGATTCGGGCAGCCTGAGCCGAGGCAGGGTTTATGCGCTGCTCGAAGATCGACGTGGCACTCTCTGGGTCGGCACCGATTCCGGATTGGATCGCCGGGATGCAAACAGCGGACGTTTCGTGCATTACCGCCATGATCCCGCCAGCACGGAAAGCCTTAGCCATAATCGCATCCATCATTTGCTCGAAGATCGTGCTGGCCGAGTGTGGGTTGCCACCGCCGGTGGACTGAACCGGGTCGAGACGGACGTCAATGGCGGCATTTATTTTCGCCGACACATGCAACCGGCAATTCATGGTGCTGACCAGATTGGATCCGTTCTGGAAGATAGCGCGGGCAAGATATGGATCAGTAACGACTCCGGTCTCAGCAGTCTCGATCCGGTAAATGGACAGTTCCGAAACTACAACGCCAGCGACGGTTTGCTGGTTGGAAGTTATTACGTTGGCTCGGGTTATGCGGCCAAAGACGGTGTGTTTTATTTTGGCGGACCATCGGGCTTGACTGCATTCCGTCCGGAAGCGATCCGCAACAATTCGATGCCGCCATCGGTCGTGATTACCGAGTTGCAGGTTTTCAATCGTCCGGTACTCGGCGACCAACGTCCGGAAGGTGTGCGTTTCGATGGCAGCATCGACACTGCGCCATCGCTCTACCTGTCGCACGCGAATTCGGTGTTTTCACTTGAGTTCGCCGCCTTGCATTACGCCGATCCGGCAAGCAATCGCTACGCTTACCAGCTAGTGGGTTTTGATCCGGACTGGATCGAAACCGATGCCTCGCGGCGTTTCGTGACCTACACCAATCTCGATCCCGGCGATTACACATTTCGAGTCAAGGCGGCAAACAAAGATGGCGTCTGGAATGAATCGGGTGCCACGCTGAAAATTTTTGTCGAGCCGCCTTACTGGGCTACATGGTGGTTTCGCAGTTTGCTAGTGGTCGTGTTGGTGGGCGGCCTTTGGGCATTGTTCCGCTATCGGGTGCGAGGCTTGACCCGGCAGCGTGCGCTTCTTGAACAAGAAGTCAGAGCGCGTACCGCCGAAGTGGTAGAGCAGAAGGAAGATATCGAGCAGGCGCTGGATAATCTTGCCGTGTTGGGCGACATCGGACGCGAGATCACCGCGACCCTGGATGAAACTGCGATCTTCCAGACGCTGGATCGACATGTGCATGATCTGCTCGATGCCTCGACATTCAGCATCTATCTGCTTGATGAAGACGGGAAAGGTTTGACCTCGGCATTACGCATGGAAGGTGGTCAGGCACTGCCGGTTTTCCATATCGAAATGGACGATCCGACCCGCAATACTGCCCGTTGTGCACGTGAGCGTCGCGAACTCCATATCGAACTCGAGCCGGACGCAATCAGCCCCACTCACATACCAGGCACTTTGCGCTCACTCAGCATGTTGTTTGCGCCGCTGGCGATTGGCGATCGCCTGCTCGGCGTGATGACGATCCAGTCACCGCAACAACATGCCTACGGCGAGCGCGAGCGATTGGTATTTCGTACCTTGTGCGCCTACGGTGCAATTGCATTGGACAATGCAGCCGCATACAGGCAACTGGCCGAAACGGATGCCGAAGTTCAGCGCATGATGCACGAACAGCAATCATGGCTGGAGCAGGAAGTTGGCGCGCGTACCGAAGAAGTGTTGCAGCAGAAAGCCGATATCGAACAGGCCAACAGTACGCTTTCGGTCCTCGGCGAAATCGGGCGCGAAATCACCGCGATGCTGGTTGAAAACGAAGTCTGTCGCACGCTTGATCGGCACGTGCACGAGTTGCTGGATGCGACAACATTCGCGATTTATTTAATCGATTCCGATGGCCAGAGAATGACCTCGGCATTACGCGTCGAGGGTGGCGAAATTTTGCCGGTTGCGCAGATCGAATTGAACAGCCCGACCAGACACGCCGCGATGTGTGCACGCGAACGTCGCGAACTGCAATTCGACATGGATCCGGACAAGGAAAATCCAAGCCAGGTGCCGGGAACGCTGCGAATACTGAGTTCCTTGTTTGCACCGCTGATTATTGGAGACCGTTTGCTCGGTGTGATGACGATCCAGTCGACACGACAACATGTTTATGGCGAACGCGAGCGCCTGGTATTTCGTACCTTGAGCGCTTACGGCGCGATCGCGCTGGACAACGCAGCCGCCTACAAGCGACTGGCCGAAGCCGACGCCGAAGTTCAACGCGTGTTGCGCGAGCAGCAAGTCTGGCTGGAACAGGAAGTCAGTGCCCGCACGGCCGAAGTGGTGCAACAGAAGGAAGACATCGAACAGGCGCACAACACGCTGTCGGTACTCGGAGAAATCGGACGCGAGATCACGGCCGTACTGGACGAATCTGCCGTGTTTCAGACGCTGGGCCGCCACGTGCACGGGCTACTCGACGCCAGCAGTATCGGTATCTATGTGCTGGATACCGAACGGAACAGTTTGAACTCGGCGTTGTTGATCGAAAATGGTATCGACTTGCCGGAGGATCACATCGATCTATCAAGTCCGACTCGCAATGCCGCCCGTTGCGCGCGAGAACGTCGCGAGCTGCTGATCGAGACGGCACCGGACTATGTCAATCCGAGTCATATTCCCGGCACGCTGAATACGCTCAGCGCCTTGTTCGCACCACTGGCGATCGGCGATCGCTTGCTCGGTGTGATGACGATCCAGTCGCCGCGTCAGCATGCTTATGGTGAACGCGAACGTCTGGTATTTCGAACGCTGTGTGCTTACGGCGCGATCGCGTTGGACAACGCGGCGGCGTATCGTCGTCTGGCCGAAGCCGACTCTACCTTGCAACGCATGTTGATTGAGCAGCAGGTGATTTTCGACAATGTCGCTGCCGCGGTTTTCTTCATCAAGGATCGCGTGATCCATCGCTGCAATCGTGGCATGGAAGAAATGCTGGGTTACGAGCCCGGCGAACTGCTTGGCAAGCCGACCGAGATCTATCACCCGAATCGCGAATCCTGGGAAGCACTGGGCGAGCTGGTTTATCCGCTGATCAGCACCGGCAAAGTTTCCGACGGTGAATGGCAGATCATGCGCAAGAACGGCGAAATGATCTGGATTTCATTCCGCGGCCGTGCGCTCGATCCGCAAGAACCGGAGTTGGGTTCGATCTGGGTCGCTCACGACATCACCGAGCGCAAGCGCACCGAAGCCGAGCTCGAACGTATCCGGCGCGAACAACAAATCATCTTCGACAATAGCCCCGGCGGCGGCATCCTGCTCACCAAAGATCGCATCATTGTCAGTTGCAATCCGGGTCTGGAGGCGCTGCTCCGCTACGAACCCGGCACGCTGGCGGGACAGCCGGCGCGAATCAATTTCTCAAGCGATGAGGCTTATGACGCCTTCGGTCGCTGGGCCTATCCCATCCTTGCGGCGGGCGATACCGCAAAGAGCGAAGTGGAATATCGCGACAAATACGGCGAGCCGATTCTGGCTTATGTTAGTGGAAAGGCGATCGACCCGAATGATCTTTCACAGGGCGTGGTGTGGATGGCGACGGATATGCGCCAGCAGAAAAAAGATGCCGCCGAGCTGGACCGTGCGCGGCGCGAGTTGCAGATTATCTTCGACAATAATATTGGTTCCATCGCGATCATTCGCGAAGGCCGCATCGAACGCTGCAGCCGCGGTTTCCTGGCGATGTATGGCTATAGCGCCGACGAAGCGATCGGCATGTCAGTCGATGCGTTCGCCGTATCGAAAGAATCATCAGATGCGCTGGGCCAGCAGACCACGCCGGACTTGATGCTGGGCAAAGTTGTCAGCGGTGAATTCGAATATCGTCGCAAGGATGGCAGTACCGGATGGTTGCTCTATCAGGGACGTGCGTTGGAACCACCCGAATTGGAAAAAGGCACTGTCTGGTTGTGCCAGGACATCAGCAAACTCAAGGGACAGGAAGCGGCGCTGCTGACATCCAAGGCACAGATTGAACAAAGTCTGGTGGAAGTCGAGCAACTCAATCGCAAGGTTTCGTTATTGGGTGAACTGACCGGATTTCTGCAAGCTTGCCCATCGGCGCAAGAGGCATTCGCCTGCATCGGCGATTTTGGTCCGCGCCTGTTTCCGGAAAGCGTCGGTGCTTTATATCTCGTTGAAGAAAATGGCGACAACTGGGTTGAGCATGGTCGCTGGGGTTGCAGCGAATTGGCATCGTCGTTTCCGGAGCAAAGCTTCCTCGCCAGCGAATGCTGGGCATTGCGCCGCAGTCGTTCGTATCGGGTCGATGTTCCTTCTGCCGCCCTGTGTTGTCAGCATGTACCGGAGCGCGATGGCCAGCGACAGCCGTACACCTGCCTGCCGCTAACCGCGCAAGGAAAAACGTTTGGTTTGCTGTTTATCGAACACCACCAAATGCAAAGCGGTGCAGAAGCCGATCGTCGTCACGGACTGGCAGTCGCGATGGCCGAACAAATTGCACTCGCGATAGCCAATGTCCAGCTGCGTGAAGCCTTGTTGCAGCAATCGATCCGCGATCCGTTGACCGGCTTGTACAATCGGCGTTACCTGCAGGAATCGCTGTTTCGCGAAATGGCGCATAGCAAGCGCAACCATTCGACGTTCGCCGTGTTGATGATCGATGTCGATCACTTCAAGAAATTCAACGATACCTATGGTCACCATGCCGGCGATGTCGTTTTGCAAAACGTCGCACATGTGATCGAAGCGCGTTTCCGCCGCAGCGATGTGTCCTGTCGCTTCGGCGGCGAAGAATTTACCGTATTGCTGCCCGGCACCGATCTGGAATTGGCGAAGCGTCTGGCCAATGATGTGTTGGAAGGTATCCGCGATCTCGTACTCACCCATGAAAACAGACCGCTGGAGCGGGTTACCGCATCGCTCGGTGTCGCGCTGTTTCCGGAAAACGGCAGCACGCCGCAGGCATTACTCGATGCGGCCGATGCGGCACTCTATCAAGCCAAGGAAACAGGACGGAATCGCGTCGTGGTGTGTGGAGCATCAGCGAGCTGAGGCGCAGTAATTGCACGATTCGAGACTAAATATGATTGTAATTATCCCGGCATTGGCCGGGATAAAAATACGGTTAAGCCTTGCCCCAAAACTTCACGCGTTTTGCGAGGCGCTGGAAGAAGGATTCTTTCGAGACGCCGGTAGTGGCCGGTGTCGGAGTTACCAATGGAATTTCTGCGGTGATCACCGTGGAAGGGTCCTGCTTTTTGACAGATTCTTCGCGGGGTGGACGCGGTGTGCGGGGCGGACGCGGCTTGCCGTCGTTCGGATGGGCTGAACGCGGTTTATCGCCGGGACGTGGTGCCGATGAAGAGCGCGGCGCACCCGGTTTGTTCGGGCCACCGGGTTTGCGTGCCCCGGGCTTGCTGCCGGTTTTGCTATTGGCGGCCGCTTCACGCACTTCTTTGTAAATCGACGAAATACTGTCATTCTCTTCGCCTGCCACCGATGGCACATGTGCACGCGGCTCACGTGGAATCGCAACCAGCAATTCTGCGGTAACAGCTTCGGTCGGGATTTTTTGTTCGATATAGGCTTCGATATCCGGCAAGCCTTGTGCGTACATTTCGCAGGCGAAACTGATCGCATCGCCTTCGGCACCGAGACGCGCGGTACGGCCGATGCGATGCACGTAATCTTCGGCATCGAACGGCAAGTCGTAATTATAGACATGGCTGACGCCATCGATATGCAGGCCGCGGGCGGCGACATCGGTGACGACGATGATTTCAAGATCGCCACGCTGGAATTTCGACAACAGGCTTTGACGTTTTTTCTGCGGCACGTCGCCGGATAAAACGCCGACGCGGTAATGCGCTTTTTCCAAGGCACGGGCGACGCGTTCGACCCAGACTTTGGTGTTGACGAACACCATCGTGCGGGCGCCTTCGCTGCGCGACAGCAAGCCGAGCAACAACGGAAGTTTTTCTTCGTTGGCCGGGAAATACATTTTCTGGCGAACGCGTGCAGCGGTAATCGTTTCGGTTTCGACGATCAGTTTTTCCGGCTCGTGCATATGTTCGTACGCGAGTTCGAGTACGCGATGCGACAGCGTGGCCGAGAACAGCAAGGTCTGGCGTTCTTCGCGGCGCGGCAATTTGCGCAGCAGGAAACGCAGGTCCTTGATGAAACCCAGATCGAACATGCGATCGGCCTCGTCGAGAATGCAGACTTCGCAGGCATGCAGATGGACGACGCCTTGACGGACGTAATCGATCAAGCGACCCGGCGTCGCGATAATCACATCGCAACCGGCCTGTAACTGGGCACGTTGTTTGTCGTAATCGACGCCGCCGTAAATCAGCGCGAATTTCAGGCCGAGGCCGGCACCGAATTTCTCGGCGTCCTTGTGAATCTGAATGGCCAGTTCGCGGGTTGGCGCCAAAATCATCGCGCGTGGGTCGGCAGGACCCCGGTTGGCGAGGGCCGGGCGGTTCAGCAGGCGGTTGAACGCGGCAACCAGAAAAGCGAGGGTTTTGCCGGTACCGGTTTGCGCCTGACCCGCGACATCGCGGCCTTGCAGGGCAATCGGCAGGGTCATGGCCTGAATCGGGGTGCAGCGGCTGAAGCCGGCGGCTTCAAGGCCTGCTAATAAATCGGGATGGAGGTCAAAGCTGGAAAAAGGTATATCGGTCAGTGGTTTATCAGTCATTTTGGCTCATTAAAGCGGGTTTATCCGGCTTGCAAGGGCCGCTCGCTGGACGCACACTGCGTACTGGTCTCGGGCCCGATATTGAAAATAGTTAAATCGGCCCCAGTTTAACGCATCCAGTGGCTTTCCCGTTGTCTCTTGTGAAAGTCCCCCTAATTTTTGGAGTTTTTCATGAGCGATAAAGTGTTTCACGTAGGCGATGCCGATTTCGAAGCCCAGGTTCTGCAGTCCGATGTGCCGGTACTGGTGGATTTCTGGGCCGAATGGTGCGGTCCCTGCAAGATGATCGGCCCGATTGTCGACGAAGTGGCCACTGCCTACGAAGGCAAGGTCAAAGTCGTCAAGATCAATATCGATCACAACCCCGGCGTGCCACGCAAATATGCGGTCCGCGGCATCCCGACCCTGATGATGTTCAAGAACGGTTTGGTCGCTTCGACCCAAGTCGGTGCAGTCGGCAAAGCCCAATTGAATCAATTCGTCGAAAAAGCGCTGTAATTGGCCGCTTGAGTTTTTGATCCAGCGAACACCGGCTCAGGCCGGTGTTTTGCTTTTTGGCATCGCGACGGTTAGTTTGAATTACGAATTCAAAAAGTATTCCATGTGAAAAACCCATCTTTATTAAACTATCTTGCTTTACATCGTCGTGGCTATCTATTGGCTGCCCTGTGGACTGCCCTGTGTTCGATATTGTTCGTTACCTTCGTTTGGCAATTCCGGTTTGATGCGTTCGGTTTGGCGGAAGGCGACCCGGCAATGGATGCTTTCTTGCAAATGCCGATTTCAGATGCGATACGAGTTACGCGTTTCAACGCGATGTTGGTTTTGGCGCCGCTATTGGCGGTAATAACTGTCGTAATTTTGATGGTAGCGGATGCGCTTCTTTATCTGTTTCGCCTTGATAGAGACAAGACTTGGTTTGAAGCCGTCAAGTGGTCGTTGCGGGGCTGGAAGCCTTTGTTAATTTGGCTTTTGGCATTTATGGCCATTTTCTCGATTCCGATAGTCCATCCCTATGCAATGTGGTGCTTTGCGGCGATTGCCGTTTTACTGGTTGTACTGCTTCCGTTCGTCGTATGGAACGAGAATTATCTCGTCAGTGCAGCGCCAGGAAATTTTTCACTGCCGCAGTGGCCAGGGGCAAAAGCTGTCCTGGTAACGGCAATATTTTTCGCGATTTCTGCGCCGGCGGTATTTTTTTATAATGAGATTTTGAGTTTCGAACTGGATGGCGTGCTGGTTTTTTTCATTGATCGACTGCAGGACTTTTTCTTTGCACTTTCGGGCTTGTTGCTTGCAAGTCTATGGGTGAACCGGAAGCGCAAGCTCAGCTTCCGCAAGACAATAAGCCTGAGGAATGTCGGCGGTTTCTTTTCAACGAATATGATGTTGGGTCTGTGGGGATTTCTCTTGTTGGCGCCACCCGTAATTGGCGGGATGATTATTTCCATATTCCTGATGCCCAGTATTCGACACTCTTATAAAGCCCGGTCTGTGGAAGATCCTGTTTTGCTCCAATGGTTTGCCAGTGTTGCCGACTATGTCGCCGCGTATTGGTGGGTTTTGCTATTGCCGATTGCGTATTGGCTGCTCATGCATACTTATGGTCGACTCATTTTTCTACTCGATTTGATTGCCGATAAAAGTACCCCGCAACCAACCGAAACGGCAGACATATAGAGCCCGGAAGATGAACGCTGGATGGCGGCCTACTTGCGCCATAGGGCCTATCGGTGTATTTTTGGTTCTCAAAGGCGCGCTGCGCCGATCTGTTAATCCCCTTCTTTTATCCCTAACTCGCCATTGCGAGGAATCCCATCCGTGTCTGAAAACGAAATCGAAACCGGCAAACCTGCCGTAAAACGTGGTCGCAAGCCAAGCGTCCAAGCCTCCGCTACTGTTGATGCCGCACCGCCGGAAACTACCCGGAAAGTTGTGCATAAAGCAGCTCCGAAAGCGCCGCCGGTGGAAGCGCCAGTTGCACCGCCAAGCGCAGAACCTGCAGCACCACGAGAAAATCGCGAACCTCGCGAGAGCCGTGAAACCAGCAGTGGCGCCGGAAATTATTCGCAATCCGCAGCTCCAAGCGAAGCGCGTCAAAGCGAATCGGGCGGCAATGAATCAAGCAATCAAAACCAGAATCAAAACGCCAATCAAAATGCCGGCGGCTCGAACAACGAGCAAAGCCAGGAAGGCGGCGGCCAAACGAATGAAGATGGCAGCCCACGCCAGAATCAAAACCGTTTCCAACCGCGTCGTGACCGCTTCCGTGGTCGCAATGATCGCTACGACCGCAACGACCGCAATCGCAACCAGCAGCAGACCGGTGCCGAAGAAGGTGGCGAGAATGGCGGACAAAATCAGGGTGGCGAACGTCAGGAACGTTTTGAACGTCCGATGCCCGTGCTGCCACCGGATTTTCCAACTTACAGCTTGAATGATCTGAAGCGCATGCCAGCGCATAAATTGCTGGAAATGGCCGAGTTGCTGAATCTGCACGAAGGCGTCGCGCGTATGCGCAAGCAGGACGTGACCTTCGCGCTGCTGAAAGTACTGACGCGTCATTCGAACGGTGTCGCCGGTGACGGCGTGCTGGAAATTTTGCCGGATGGTTACGGCTTCCTGCGTTCGGCCGATGCCAGTTATCTGGCCGGTCCGGATGACGTTTATATTTCGCCGAGCCAAATCCGTCGTTTCAATCTGCGTACCGGCGATCATATTTCCGGTCGCATTCGTTCACCGAAAGACGGCGAACGTTATGTTGCCTTGAACGTGCTCGACACGATCAATGGCGAACCGCTGGAAGCATCGAAGAACAAGGTGTTGTTTGAAAATCTGACGCCGCTGTTCCCACGCAAGAAGTTCACGCTCGAGCGCGGTAATGGTTCAACCGAAGATATCACCGGCCGCATCATGGATTTGATGTCGCCGCAGGGCAAAGGTCAGCGCTCGTTGATCGTGTCGCCGCCGAAAGCTGGTAAAACCATGCTGATGCAAAACGTCGCGCAGGCGATTTTGCACAACCATCCCGACGTGCATCTGATCGTGTTGCTGATCGACGAACGTCCGGAAGAAGTGACCGAAATGCAACGCACCGTGCGCGGCGAAGTGATTTCCTCGACCTTCGACGAACCTGCGGCGCGTCACGTGCAAGTCGCCGAAATGGTGATCGAGCGTGCGAAGCGTCTGGTCGAACACAAGCGCGACGTCGTGATCATGCTCGACTCGATCACCCGTCTGGCCCGTGCCTACAACATGGTTGTACCAAGCTCGGGCAAGGTATTGTCCGGCGGTGTCGACGCGAATGCCTTGCATCGTCCGAAACGTTTCTTCGGTGCCGCGCGTAATGTTGAAGAAGGCGGTTCGCTGACGATTATCGCGACTGCACTCGTAGATACCGGTTCGAAAATGGACGAAGTGATTTACGAAGAATTCAAAGGCACCGGCAACTCGGAAGTGCATCTGGATCGTCGTATCGCCGAGAAACGCGTTTATCCGGCTATCAATATCAATCGTTCCGGTACCCGCCGCGAAGAATTACTGATCGACGCCGATATGTTGCAGAAGATCTGGATTCTCCGGAAACTGTTGCATCCGATGGATGAATTGTCGGCAATGGAATTCCTGCTCGACAAGATGAAGACGACCAAGTCGAACGACGAGTTCTTCCTGAGCATGAAACGCGGTGGCTGATTTTTTATCGCAGCCCGTAACGAAAAACGCCGAGCATGCTCGGCGTTTTTTATTGCTTGATTCAACAATCACATCATTTCCACTCGACATCGATGCCTTCGGATTCGCCAATCGCTTTAGTCAGCACTTCGAGCAAGCCTTCCGTTGCGCCGGCATTTTTGAGCATGTCGACGGTCGCGAGATCGATAAAATAATCCTGGTCTTTCGAGCTTTCTTCTTCCATCACGTTTTGCATGCACAGTAAATCGTTATCGATGAGTTCAACGAGTTTCTGGTTGCCGGGTTTCAGAT
Organism: Arenimonas sp.; assembly: GCA_036676335.1. Classification (GTDB taxonomy): domain Bacteria; phylum Pseudomonadota; class Gammaproteobacteria; order Xanthomonadales; family Xanthomonadaceae; genus Arenimonas. Next base: position 188,470 of record JAKFDD010000004.1, read on the forward strand.
ATAAAGCAGTCATGGCGATCTCGATTTGGTGAAGGTGGATTCAAAATAACCTAATTGCGGTGTTGCCACAATTGAGATCCGGATTAATGTTTGAAATGGCGGCGTCCGGTAAATACCATCGCGATATCGTGCTCGTTCGCAGCCGCAATCACTTCGTTGTCGCGCATCGAGCCACCCGGTTGGATCACGGCGCGGATGCCGGCTTTTGCGGCGGCATCGATACCATCGCGGAACGGGAAGAAGGCATCGCTGGCCATGACCGAACCCGGTACCACGAGTCCGGCTTCTTCGGCCTTGATCGCGGCGATTTTTGCGCTGACGACGCGGCTCATTTGTCCGGCGCCGATACCGACGGTCTGCAAATCTTTCGCATACACAATCGCATTGGATTTCACGAACATCGCAACTTTCCAGGCGAACAGCAGATCCTGCATTTCATTACCCGATGGTGCACGTGAGCTGACGATCTTCAAATCACTCGCGGTCAGCGAATCGGTATCGGCATCCTGCACCAGCAGGCCGCCGGCGATGCGCTTGTATTCCATTGCGCCCTGGCTGTTTTCCAAATCGCCGCAGGCCAGCACACGCACATTGGCTTTCTTTGCGAACAAGGGCAGGGCATCGCTGGCGATGCTCGGTGCGATCACGACTTCGACGAATTGCCGTTGCAGGATTTCCGCTGCGGTTTTTGCATCGAGTTCGCGATTGAACGCGATGATGCCGCCGAAGGCCGAGGTTGGATCAACCGCATAAGCGCGATCGTAGGCCGTGAATAGATCATGCGATACCGCAACGCCGCAAGGATTCGCGTGTTTCACGATCACGCAGGCCGGCTGTTCGAAAACCTTCACACATTCGAGTGCGGCATCGGCATCGGCCAGGTTGTTGAAGCTTAATTCCTTGCCTTGCAAAAATTTTGCGGTCGCGACGATGCCATTGCCGGCATTCTTTTCGAGAAAGAGCGCGCCACGTTGATGCGGGTTTTCGCCGTAACGCAGACTAGACGCCAGATCCAATGACAAGTGCAAGGTATGCGGCCAGGTTTCCGGTGTTTTCGGGTCGGCGGCGCGTGCAGACAACCATTGTGTGATTTGGCCGTCGTAGCTGCTGGTATGGGCATAAGTTTTTGCCGCAAACGTACGCCGCATTGCGATATCGGTACCACCGTTTTGCAGGGCAGCAATCAGTACCGCGTAGTCATTCGGATCAACGACAACGCTGACGCGCTCATGATTTTTTGCGGCAGCACGCAACATTGCCGGGCCGCCGATATCGATATTCTCGACGGCGTCGTCGTAGCTGCAATCGGGCTTCGCGATCGTGGCGGCGAATGGATATAAATTGACGACCAATAAATCGATTGCGGTGATGTCGTGTTCTTTCATCACGGCATCGTCCGTGCCGGTACGGCCCAGCAGGCCACCGTGAATTTTCGGGTGCAGGGTTTTTACGCGACCATCCATGATTTCCGGAAAGCCAGTGACTTCGCTGACGTCCTGCACGGCAATGCCGGCTTCACGCAGGGTTTTTGCAGTGCCGCCAGTCGAAAGCAAGTGGACATTCAGCGACGTTAACGCTCGCGCCAGTTCAAGCAGGCCGGTTTTATCGGAAACGGATAACAGCGCCCGGCGAACGGGCAGACGTATGGAAGACATGGGAGCACCTCGGAATGAGGTGCGAATTATAACGGGCGATTACGCCAATCCGTAATCTTTTAATTTCTTGCGCAATGTGGCGCGATTCATGCCCAGCATCTCGGCTGCACGGCTCTGGTTGCCTTCGCAGTGGCGCATGACTTCATGTAGTAACGGCGTTTCGATTTCACGCAACACCACGTCATGCAAATCATCCACTTCGCAGCCATTCATATCGTGCAGATAGCGGCGTACGGCTTTAGCTACGTATTCGCGCAAAGCGGGTTGTGGATTATTGGCAGGTGCAGGTTCTGCACGTAATGCGGGTGGCACGTTCAAACGAAACTCCGGGGGAAAAACCGCTTCCTTGCGGGCACGCCATCGGAATCATGGCGGAGGGCGATTTTAGCCCAGAAATTTGTCGAGAACCGGAATTAACAAATTATTTTTTGTTTTTGCGAAGTCGACGCACTTTATTGCTGCGATGCATCGTTTAAAAACAATGAATCAAATACTTGCATAACGAAATTAAATGACAAAACAGGAAACCATGCTAAATCGCTTCAATGAAACTCCAGACGAAACGCGACCGCGTGTTTGCCAGGATCCATGATTTCCAGCGTAAGACTGGCCGATTGTCCCGGCATGATCATTGGCGTTCCCGGTTCATTGCCCAGATACTCGCGCGCTTCAAAGCGTCTCAAGCCCAACGGTTGATCTTCCAGGTCGGTCAATGCCACTTCCAGTTGTGGCCAGGCCTGTGCAAATGCAGCATCGTTGCGAAAACTGGCAGTCAACAACAAGGCATTAGGCACCGACGGATGCGGGCGGATATCGCGCGAGGTCACATGAAACGCTTTCGGTTCTTTCCAGGGCGGCAATGAACATCGCAAAACACCGCAAAGCATTTCCAGACGAGGTCGCCAAACCGGATCGGTTGCCAGGCGGTGACGATCGGCGACGATGACCTGCAATAACAATGCCAATGCGAGAATGAAAGCGAGTGCTACCCAGCGCCAGCGATGCGAGCGGGTAATGACTACCGGTTCTTCGATAAAGCTGGGCGACGATTTTTTCATAAGATTTTGCGGCGTCCGGTAATGCGCATCCAGTCATCGAGTTGTGTTGCCTGCAAATCATCAAACCATTGCGAATATTGTTCGAGCAATGCCGATTCCTGTCCTTTCAAAATACCAGAGAGCGCAATCAAACCGCCGGCTTCGGTACGTTCGGCCAATAGTGATGCCAGACTTTCCAGGGCCGAGGCCAGAATATTGGCAACCACGACGGGATATTTGTCCTTTGGCTCGTCTTCCGGCAAATACACGAGCAGTTTTTTTCCGACTTTATTGCGTTCGGCATTATCGTGCGTCGCGATTAATGCCTGTGGATCGTTATCGACACCGATCGCGGATTTCGCGCCCAACTTCAATGCCGCTAGCGCCAGAATTCCGGAGCCGCAGCCAAAATCGAGCACGGTTTTATTCTTCAGGTCGAGACTGTCGAGCCATTGCAAACACAAGGCCGTGGTCGGATGGGTGCCGGAACCAAACGCGAGGCCGGGGTCCAGTCGAATCAAGACCTGATTTTTTGCTTCGTCGGGAATTTCGAGATTCCAGGGAATGATCCAGGTGCGTTCGCCGAACTTCATCGGCTTGAATTGATCCAGCCAGGCGCGTTCCCAATCCTGATCTTCGACTCGTGTGAACTGAGCCGAGCTCAGGTCGAGTTCTTCATCGAAAGCTTCCAGTGCCTGCAGCAACAAATCTTCATTACGGTCGGCATCGAACAGGGCAGTCATGATGATTTCCGGCCATAGCGGTGTTTCGCCGACGCCGGGTTCCAGAATCGCACGCTCGTTTTCCGCATCGGCCGCATCGAGCAGGGACACCGAGAGTGCACCGCAATCTTGCAGGGCAAGTTCCATCCGGGATTCATCGTGGGCGCGGCAGCGGAGCGAGAGTTCTAACCAGGGCATGGGTGTCAAGACGACCGAAGTATTTGAGCGCCTATTATGAGGCCTCGCGTTCTCATTGACGACAGACCGGTTATACTCGCCTCATGAAAATACCTCGCATATTGCTGAATATTCTTCTGGTCACTGCGCTGACCGCGTCCCTGGCAGCCTGCGGCAATAAAGGCCCTCTGGTGCATCCAGACAAAGCGGAACCTGCACAAGAACCCGCGGCTTCGAGTCACTGAGGTTCACGTGTCCCTGCGTTTTACCAAAATGCACGGTGCCGGTAATGATTTCGTAATACTGGATTTACGCGATGGCTCGCCATTGCCGGATGCCGAGATAACGCGTGCAATCGGCAATCGCCACACCGGCGTCGGCTTCGATCAACTGCTGACAATAGAAAAGTCCGACAACGCCAACTGCGTTGCCCGTTATCGCATCCTGAATTCCGATGGCTCACTAGCACAGCAATGTGGCAATGGTGCGCGCTGCGTAGCCGCCTGGATCAAGCGCGCTGGTATGACGACGGCATCGAAATTTTTACTTGATAGTCCGGCTGGTGTGATCACCGTGGCTTGTCTTGAAAACGAACAATATTCGCTGCTGATGAGCGTGCCGGATTTAGTACCCGCACATATTCCGTTCATTTCCACGCGCACGGCACCTTTGCATCGCATTTCGATCGGACACGACAACATCGAATTTGTCCCGGTCTCGATGGGAAATCCGCATGCGGTCATTCAGGTGGATGATATTGCGAATGCGCCGGTCGAAAGAATCGGAAAAGCGCTGCAAGCGCGCCCTGAATTTCCGGAAAGCGTGAACGTTGGCTTCGCCCAAATTTTATCGCCGACGCATATCAAACTCAGAGTATATGAACGCGGTGCCGGTGAAACCCTGGCCTGCGGCAGCGGAGCCTGCGCGGCCGTCGCTGCCTTGGTTTCGTTGGGCAAACTGGAACCGCATGTTCAGGTTAGTTTGCCCGGTGGCGATTTACAAATTGAATGGACAGACAAAACCGCGCCGATCCGCATGACCGGTCCGGCCGCTTTTGTCTTTGAAGGAGAGTGGTTGTGATTTCAACAGATGAAAAATCCGAGCGCATGAGTGCCCATGAAGTGGCGGTCTGGTTGCGCCGGCATCCGAAATTTTTGGAGCAATACCCGGATTTGGCCGTGTCTCTGGTGGTACCACGCGAAGAAGGCAAAACTGCATCGTTGGCCAGTTATCAACTGGAAGTGTTGCGCGACAAAAATCGTGAATTGAATCGTCGCCTGAATGAATTATTCGGCAATGCACAAGAAAATGAACGTCTGGCCGTTCGCACGCATCAACTGACATTGGCGTTGATGCGGGCACGCACGGCGGCCGATACCTGGAAAGCGATGGTGGCGGTGCTGGGCGAAGATTTTCAAGGCGATGCGATTCGCGCGATTTTATTTTCCGAAGTGGAAGGTCTCGAGCCGGCCGAATGGTGGCAAGCATTGCCAACGCGTGCGAATGCCTTGTTGCCGTTCAAGGATTTTATCGCCGCCAATGAACCGCTATGCGGACGTTTGAATCAGGATAAATTGGATGTGTTGTATCGAGATGCCCAGCTATTGCCAGCCTCTTGCGTGCTATTGGCTGTCAGTGGACACGGCCTGCTGTGTGTCGGCAGTCAGGACGCAAATCGTTTTTATCCCGGCATGGGGACGTTGTTCCTGCGTTTGATGAGCGAAGCGCTGGTCGCGGCATTGGCCCGTTTCGATTAGACCGTAGGGGCGCTTGCTTGCTGCGCCCTGTTTTCGCGATAAATCCGACGTGTATGCGACACTCGGTACATACTGGCAGCAAGGCGTATTCTTTGGGCGCAGCAAGCAGGCGCCCCTGCGGAAGTCAGATCAGGTTTTAACAAGAGTAAAACTTTAAAACGCATAATGACGCAGCAAGGATTAAAACAAACGGTTGAAAACTTTCTCTCGCATTTGCGGGTGGAACGCCGTCTGTCATCGAATACGACCGAAAGCTATCAGCGTGATTTATTGAGCCTGATCGAATGGATGCCGTCGGCGGGCTTCATGGATTGGCAAAGCTTGAATGGCGAGTCCTTGCGAAGTTTTCTGGCCAGCGAACATCGTCGTGGCTTGAGCGCCAAGAGTTTGCAGCGACGATTATCGGCTTGCCGCTCGCTGTTTCAATGGCAGCTGAAACACGGCGACTTGAAAGGCAATCCGGCCCAGGGCATTCGTGCGCCGAAAGCGGCAAGAAAATTGCCGCAGGTGCTCGACCCCGATGAAATGGCGCGCCTGGTCGAAGTGCCGACCGATACCGAATTGGGGAAACGCGATCGCGCGATGCTCGAACTGTTTTATTCGTCCGGTCTGCGTTTGTCGGAGTTATGCGGCCTGCATTGGCGCGATCTGGATTTGGCCGACGGCTTGGTGCGCGTGCTTGGCAAAGGTTCCAAAGTGCGAATCGTGCCGGTCGGAAAATTCGCTCGCGAAGCGCTCGAGAATTGGCGCAAGGAATCTTCCGGTAAGCAAGACAAACCGGTTTTCCCGGGCAGGAACGGAACCATCACACCGCGCGCCGTGCAATTGCGATTGCGGCAGTTGGCGCAAAGCCAGGGCATCTGGAAACGCGTATATCCGCATCTGATGCGGCACAGTTTTGCCAGCCATGTGCTGGAGTCTTCCGGCGATTTGCGTGGTGTGCAGGAATTGCTCGGTCATTCCGATATTGCGACCACGCAAATTTACACGCATTTGAATTACCAGCATCTGGCAAAAGTTTACGACGCCGCGCATCCGCGCGCGCGCAGAAAATCGAGTGACAAATAAAATGAAACCGACCGATATTATTTTTCACCGCGCTTCGCACGTGCTTGAAGTCGCATTTGAAAACGGCGAGCGCTACAAACTGCCTTGCGAATATCTGCGGGTGGAATCGCCTTCGGCCGAAGTGCAAGGCCATGGTCCCGGCCAACGCATACTCGTGCCCGGCAAAAAACACGTGAACATCAATACGATCGAACCAGTCGGCAATTACGCGGTGCAATTGCATTTCGATGATGGCCACAACACCGGCATTTTCAGCTGGACCCTGCTTCGTGAATTGGGGCAAACATTCGATACGCGCTGGGCGGCGTACGAGAAGGCATTGACCGAACGTGGCCTGACTCGCGAGCCGTAGTTTTCGTCTGGTAGGAGGCCGCTTGCGGGCGACCTTTCGACCCAGGCTTCGAGCTATTCGGGCCCAAGGGCCCTCCTACGTTCAACCAACCCCAAAAACACCCCTGCTGCGGCATAATGTCGCCATGAACCAAGACCCCAAAAATCAAGCCAAACAAGACTCGGACACCACCCATTTCGGTTTTCGCGATGTGCCGGTCGCCGAGAAACAAAAACTGGTCGGCCAGGTGTTTTCCTCGGTCGCCGGCAAATACGATTTGATGAACGATTTGATGAGCCTCGGCGTGCATCGAATCTGGAAGCGCTATTTCGTCGGTACTTCCGGTGTGAAGCGCGGTGATCGCATTCTCGATCTGGCCGGCGGTACCGGCGACATCGCGATGCTGCTGCATGAGCGCGTAGGCGATACCGGTGAAGTGATCATTGGCGATATCAATGCGGCGATGCTCAGCGTCGGTCGTGATCGTCTGAACGACAAAGGCCTCGTGCGTGGTTTGCAGTATGTGCAATTGAATGCCGAAAGCCTGCCGTTTCCCGACAACAGTTTCGATATCGTGACGATTGCGTTTGGCTTGCGGAATGTGACCGATAAGGCCAAAGCGCTGCGCGATATGCATCGTGTTCTAAAAGTCGGCGGTCGGGTTCTGGTGCTGGAATTTTCACAGGTCAAGCCGGAATGGTTCCGCCCGATTTACGATTTCCATTCATTCAAGATTTTGCCGAAACTCGGACAGTTATTCGCGAAAGATTCCGAAAGTTACCAATATCTGGCCGAATCGATCCGCAAGCATCCGAATCAGGAAAGCCTGCAAGCGATGATGGCCGAAGCCGGTTTCGCGCGTTGCAGCCACCGCAATCTGAGTGGCGGTATTGTCGCCATTCATAGTGGTTATCGTATCTAACAACTTTAAGAATCAATCCAGGAAAGCCCATGCGTTTATTTGTCGCGCTATTAGTCTTGTTGGTGTCTCCCGCATTTGCAGCGAAAGTCGATGAACGCCGCAACGACGAACACAGTTATGCCGAACCCACGCAAGTGGTCGTGAAAGACATCGCGCTGGACTTGAAGGTCGATTTCGACAAGAAAATCCTGAGTGGCAGCGCCAACCTGAGTTTGAACTGGCTTAATCCAAAGCATAAGCAATTGGTGCTGGACACCCGCGATCTCAACATTGAAAAGATCGAAGGCAGCACCGGCCGGATGGCCTGGCAACCTTTGAAATATTCGCTGTCGCCGCGCGACGATATTTTCGGCAGCAAGTTGACGATCGAGATGCCGAAGACTTACGGTAATGTTCGTATCAGTTATTCGACTTCGCCACAGGCTTCCGGTTTGCAATGGCTGGATGCGCCGTTAACCGCGGGCAAGAAACAGCCTTTCATGTTCAGCCAGTCGCAATCGATCCACGCGCGTTCCTGGGTACCGTTGCAAGACACGCCCGGCGTGCGTTTCACCTATTCGGCCAATATCAAAACGCCGAAAAATGCGATGGCCTTGATGTCGGCGAATAATGCGCCGGATGCCGTGCGCGATGGTGAATATTCATTCCGGATGCCGCAGCCAATCTCTTCCTATTTGCTTGCGATCTCGGCCGGTGATTTGGTATTTGAACCGATTTCGAATCGTGTCGGCGTTTGGGCCGAACCATCGGTCGTGAAAAAGGCGGCCTGGGAATTTGCCGATACCGAAAAAATGATTGTCGAAACCGAAAAAATGTTCGGACCGTATCGTTGGGAACGTTACGACATTCTCGTGTTGCCGCCTTCATTCCCGTTCGGCGGCATGGAAAATCCGCGCCTGACTTTTGCAACGCCAACGATCATTGTCGGTGATCGCTCGCAAACCAGTTTGATCGCGCATGAACTTGCGCATTCCTGGTCCGGCAATCTGGTCACCAATTCGAGCTGGAAGGACATGTGGTTGAACGAAGGATTCACCACGTATGTGCAAGGCCGCATCGTCGAAGCGGTGTACGGAAAAGAATTGGCCGACATGGAAGACGTGATCGGCGAGTTCGATGCAAAAGCGGAAGTCGACACCTTGGCGCCGAATATGCAATTGCTGGCATTGCCGGCAATGCCGGGCATGGACCCCGATGAAGCATCGAGCGATATTGCTTATGAAAAAGGCCAATGGTTTTTGACCTTCCTCGAACAGCGTTATGGTCGCGAGTTATTCGATCCGTTTCTGCGTTCGTGGTTCGACGAACATGCTTTCAGTACGGCAACGACCAACGACTTCGTCCGTTTCTATAAAAAGCATCTGCCGAAAAAGAAACCCGGCGCCGTCAGTGAAAAAGAATTCAACACCTGGGTTTATGAACCTGGAATTCCCGCCTTCGCAAAAGCAACGCAATCGCTGCGTTTCATTGCGGTCGATGCCGCCCGCAACGGCTGGCTGACCGGAAAATTGTCGGCGAATAAGATTCCGGCAAAAAAATGGAGCACGCAGGAATGGTCGCATTTCCTCGATAATTTGCCGAAGACCTTGCCGGTCAAAAAACTGCAGGAACTCGATAAGGCTTTCAAATTGACCGGCACGCCAAACGGTGAAATCGGCATGCGTTGGTATCCGATTACGATTCGCAGCGGCTACCTGCAAGCACGCCCGGCCATTGCCGCCTTCCTGAAAAAAATCGGCCGCCGCAAGCTGATTATTCCGAGCTATACCGCGCTGACCGAAAGCAAGGACGGCCTGGCATTTGCCCGTGAAGTGTTTGCCAAGGCCCGCCCTGGCTATCATCCGATCACGATCGGCACTGTAGAGGCTTTGCTCAGTAAAGCTAAACCATAATCGGATGATGAAGATTCAGGCCAGTCAGCAATGAACCCAAAAACCGCCCGCAAGATCGCCTGGGCGGCCGGTATCGGGCTATCGGTGGCGACGGTTAGTACGGCTTTGTGGATGCCGGAGCAATTCCTTCAGGCCGAGTTTGCGCGCTTGCGTTGGCTCGCTGGCGCCGAGGTTCAAAGTAAAGCGGTTGCCGATCATCGCTGGACATATTTGCAAGCGGGCTTTGCCGAAGAAAATAGCGCGCAAAAACCCTTGCTGTTCCTGATGCATGGCTACACCGGCAGCAAGGAAAACTGGCTGTCGGTGATGCGCGAACTCGGCAAGAAATATCGCGTGATTGCCCCCGATTTGCCAGGCTGGGGCGAAACGACTCGACTGCCGGATGCCGACTACGGCGTGATTGCACAAAGCGGACGCCTGGCGGAATTTATCCAATCGTTCGGCGAATCAAGCAACATCTTGGTCGGCCATTCGATGGGTGGCCATATCTCCGGTTTATTGGCTGCAAGACAGCCAGATCTGATTTCGAAACTGGTATTGATGTCGGCGGCTGGCGTTGAATTCGAACAGAACGATTTTGCCCGCTCGGTGTTGAAAGGCGGCAATCCGTTCGAAGTGAAAACCCGCGAACAGTTTCATGCCCAGATGAGTCTGGTGTTTACCGAGCCGCCGTTTGTGCCATGGCCGTTTGATGAAGCAATGGTGCAACGCCGCCGCAGGGATGCGGCATTTGAGGCAAAAGTGCTCGATAGCATTGGTCGCGGCAATGAAGCGATTGCCTTGCAAGCGGAAATGCAAAAAATTCGGTCACCGACCTTGTTGCTGTGGTGCAAGGACGATCGCGTGATTGACGTCAGTTCGGTGCCGATTTTTCTGGCCGGTATCGCTGGCTCGCAAGCCCTGATTCTGGAAGGCTGCGGCCATATGCCGATGATGGCGAAACCAAAAGAAGTGGCGCAGGGTATCGAGAGTTTTCTGCAGTAGCTCGGGTCATGGCTTCATCTGACCCGGGGAAACCTGCAACAACAATTGCTGAAAATGATCTTTCAGCATAGAAATCTAAAATATTTTATTTCGAAAATAACATTCGGAGAATCCCGGGTCAGATGAAGCCATGACCCGGGCTACGATTTACTTCGTGACGCTCGCTCGCGATGCATCGCGAGCTTTTCTGAAGGCATTGCCTTTGTAGTAATTCGGCCACTTGTCGCTATTGGCCAAGGTTTTGCCCAGCTGTTGCAGAGCATTCAAATCCTGCACGACGCCACGCAGATCCCAGTTCGGATCGAAATTATCGGCGCCCTTGTGATAATGCACGTCGTAGTAATCATCGACGACGGCCTGACCAAACTCGCTGCCTTTCTCGAGGTTTTCAATGCCGCCTTTTGCATACAGTGCGGGCACGCCGGCTTTGGCGAAGCTGAAATGATCCGATCTGAAGAAACCGCCTTTTTCCGGCGCACTCTCCGATTTCAATACGCGTTTTTGGGTGGCGGCAATCGGGGCCAGCCAATCATCGAGTTCCGAATTGCCCAGGCCAATCACGGTGAGATCTTTGGCCGGTCCGACCATCGTCATCGCATCAAGATTAATCACGGCCACGGTTTTAGTGAATGGAATCACCGGATGCGCGGCATAGTATTTCGAACCGAGCAAACCGGATTCTTCCA
>JAKFDD010000005.1:0-2244 GCA_036676335.1 Arenimonas sp.
CCAAACAGCGCCGCCAGCGTAAACAGGTTGGGCAGTATGTAAATGCCTTTACGCCGTTTGCGCACCACTATCTCGTCGGGCACTGAAATCGATTCCTCGCCGTCATGCATAAAAATTCTCCTGAAGCACAAGCCTTGTGCGCAATGTTTACGTGCTACTTAATTAATAGCATCTATGGGCATCTGGCAAACACCAGATGAATAGCACACCAATATCCGCCAAACGTGGCCGAGAAATCACACCTTGCGTTACAAAGGTGTCCTTTGAAAGTTAACTGCCTGAGGATACCAAATCAATTGCCCGGATAAAGGCAAAGCGACAGGGAGCGCCGTCGAGTTTGACGCTGACATGAAAAAAGCCGCGCAAGCGGATTGCGCGGCTTTTTGCAGGACAAGGCCTGATGGATAGTGAAAATCAGTTGCGCGTCTGGTCGACGAGCTTGTTTTTGGCGATCCAGGGCATCATGGCGCGGAGTTTTTCGCCCACGATCTCGATCTGGTGCTCGGCATTCAGGCGACGGCGGCTCAGCAGCGTGGGCGCACCGACACGGTTTTCGAGCAGGAAACTCTTGGCATATTCGCCGGTCTGGATGTCCTTCAGACACTTGCGCATGGCTTCCTTCGTGGCCGAAGTCACGATATTTGGGCCCGTCACATACTCGCCATACTCCGCATTGTTGGAGATCGAGTAATTCATGTTGGCAATACCGCCTTCATAAATCAGGTCGACGATCAGCTTGAGTTCATGCAGGCACTCGAAATAGGCCATTTCAGGGGCGTAGCCGGCTTCCACCAGCGTCTCAAAGCCGGCCTTGATCAGCTCAACCGTGCCACCGCACAGAACGGCCTGCTCGCCGAACAGATCGGTTTCGGTCTCTTCGCGGAAGTTGGTTTCAATGATGCCGGCTTTGCCGCCGCCATTGGCCATTGCGTAGCTGAGTGCCAGATCGCGCGCCTTGCCGCTCTTGTCCTGGTGCACCGCTACCAGGTGAGGCACACCGCCACCCTGGGTGTAGGTGTTGCGGACGGTGTGGCCTGGCGCCTTGGGAGCGACCATCCAGACGTCGAGGTCAGCACGCGGAATCACGGCGCCGTAGTGCACATTGAAACCGTGGGCAAATACCAGCGAAGCGCCCTGCTTGATGTTGGGTGCCACGTCGTTGGCATAAACCGCGCCGATTTGTTCGTCGGGCAGCAAAATCATGACCACATCGGCAGCCTTGACGGCATCTGCAACCTCGGCAACTTTCAAACCGGCTTTTTCGACCTTGGGCCACGATGCGCCGCCTTTGCGCAGTCCTACGACCACTTTCACGCCGCTGTCGTTCAGATTCTGGGCGTGGGCGTGACCCTGGCTGCCGTAGCCGATGATCGCAACCGTTTTGCCCTTGATCAGGCTCAAATCACAATCCTTGTCGTAAAAAACTTTCATCTCTGGCTCCTAAGTAATCACAAATAAATCAAACAAATCCGGCAAAAGCGACGCAAGCGATGCCTTTACCGGCAACTTCAAACCCTCAGAATTCGCTCGCCACGGCCGATGCCGCTGGAACCGGTTCGCACCGTTTCCAGGATTGCACTGCGGTCAATCGCCTCCAGAAACGCATCGTTTTTGGACTGGTCGCCCGTCAATTCAATCGTGTAGCTTTTTTCAGTCACGTCAATAATTCGCCCGCGAAATATATCAGCCATGCGCTTCATTTCCTCACGCTCCTTGCCGACGGCACGCACCTTGACCATCATGAGTTCCCGCTCCGTGTAGGAGCCTTCGGTCAGGTCAACCACCTTCACCACTTCAATCAGCCGGTTCAGGTGTTTGGTGATCTGTTCGATCACGTCATCAGATCCGGTGGTCTGGATGGTCATGCGGGAAAGGCTGGGGTCTTCCGTCGGAGCGACGGTGAGGCTTTCGATGTTGTATCCGCGTGCAGAAAACAGCCCAACGACCCGAGACAGGGCGCCTGGCTCGTTTTCCAGCAGAACAGCAATGATATGTTTCATAAGAAGATTCCTCTTTTCGTTGCCCTCCCCCGCGCACGGTAATGCGCAGGCTCGGCAAACAATAGATTCGTCAGTTGACGGTTGGTAAATGGAACGGTGCGTAGCCTACAGGTCTTCAGAGCCCAGCAGCATTTCGGTAATGCCCTTGCCGGCTTGCACCATCGGGAACACGTTTTCGGTGGGATCCGTGCGGAAGTCCATGAACACCGTGCGGTCCTTGAGCTTGCGGGCCTCGCGAAGCGCT
>JAKFDD010000006.1:0-2700 GCA_036676335.1 Arenimonas sp.
GGAAGTTGATGGTTTCAAACGCCAGGTCAGTTTCGCCGCGCGTCTGGATGGCAGCGGTCAAGTAAAGGTCAACTAAGGAGACTCCGATGTCCGGCAAACCCGCAGCACGCGTATCCGACCCCACCGCTTGCCCGCTCCCCGGCCACGGCACCAACCCGATCGCCGCCGGTTCCGGCGACGTGTTCTTCGACGGCCTCGCGGCCGCCCGCCAAGGCGATGCCTCGGCGTGTGGTGGTGCGATGTCGGGCGGATTGGCGACGACGGTTTTGATCAACGGTAAACCGGCCGCCACGGTGGATTCCGTCGGGACTCATGGCAACAAGGTTACGGCTGGGTCCGGAACGGTGATTATCGGGAATTCGCATTCGCCGGCGCCGTTTGTTCCGCCTTTGCCGGTGGAGATTCAGTGGCCGTTTAACGAGCACTACGTGATCAATTGCCAGGACACCGGGAAGCCGTTGGCTGGTGTCGAGTACACACTTAAGACAGCCTCGGGAAAGATCATTTCCGGTGTCACAGATAGCGACGGCAAAACGCAGAAAATCTTTTCGTCAATAGCGGAAGAGTTTGAGTTGGTGATAGAGCCGCAGACTAAAGTGGTGCTCGCGTAACGCTAGTTGTAGAAAGAAAACCTGTCCGTTGACGGGTGTTATGAATATTCATTGGGCGGAATAAAAATGGCAGCGACAACTATCAAGTCAATCATGACGCCGGCAAGTAATCAGGCCGGACAAACTGTCGCTGTGCGTCAATTTAGAATCACTGATATCCCAGCGGCAATGAAAAAAATTCAATGGCCGGTTGCGGCAGATTTGATGTTGCACTGGTTCGCTGGCAAACCATGGCCTACGACAAAAGATGGCGGCATGGAAGAGGAAGTTAAAAGTCATAAAAAATTTGCCCCTGACGAATACATTAACGAAAGCATAGTAAAAATGAGCTGGGCTCTTAAATTCGCCAGAACAAAAGAGTCGGTCGAGCGTCTGCGCACTAAATGGAATAATCCAGCGGGGATAGCTCTCATCAAGAAAAAAATGATACCAGTTTACGGTGGTAGAACGCCGGGTGTTTATCCATTTGCTTTCAATGGTGTAGCCAGCGCAGTAGAAAGATTCGGATATGCTAATAGTGAGACGATTGAGTTTAATCAGGACGGTGAAGACGAAGTCAACGAACTACGTGCGGCTTTAGCTAATTTTAATATTCATGTGTTTGCGGAGGGAGAAATAGTCGTTACTAAGAAAAACGTCGTTTTCCTTCCGGTTCGGATTGGTTTTTATATTGAAGATTCTTACGACTTCAATGATGGCCTTTCCCTGTACAGCCAAGGGCTTGGCTACTGGAACTTTGACGGCATTGAGGCAGATATCGTTGAGGGTACCAAAAAAAATGCGAGCTACGCTCTTGAAAAAAACAAGATCAAATTTAACTCTCGCGGTGGAATGAGTCCCGAAAAACAGGCTGCCTTTAACGAGTTGGAAAGAAAGCATTATATGCTTGTACAGAATAGCGATTTTCGAGAGTACCGTGAGAAAAATGGGAAAGGCGGAGACTTTCGGGTTTATTCCGACATTCTTTATGAGAGCGTAACCGCTGCACCGATTGAGATCTTGGTGAAATGAACAGTTATAAAAAATCAATTACCGTTATTGCTGTTTTGGTGGCGGTGTTTTCTATGTGTTTTTTTGTGGTTAATCGCGAGTTGACGCGCACACCTTATGTCTCACTTGTCACCCAGTCAGGCGATTACCAAATCGAAGCGGTTCGAGCTAGTTGGCTTTTGAGTGCTTCCGGCATGGTTTATCTCCGTTTTGTTGAAATAAAGAATTCCAATCATGTTTATCGAACGCCGCTGACTTCAGAGACGTCGTTGGATATGCAGTCTTTTGAAGATGAAGATACGGTTGGGGTTACATGGATAGACCTGAGCAAAAGTCAGGGAGTGTTTACATTGTCAGTTCCGAATTGGAGAGAGCATTGGGCGAATTTTGTAATCAGTAACACCCCTTACAAAGTTTTGGATAACTGATGTCTTATCCTAAATACCAGGACGCGAATAGTTATGAGCATGGTTGAAATGGAGGGCTACCTGGCTGGGGTGGCCGACAGTGATTTGTTCGGCAGCCTGGCATTGCTCTGTCTTGTGCTGCTCCTGACGGCACTGCATCGCGGGATGCGGCAGTCACGCTTGCATCGGACGCTGATGTTTGTCGCCCTGGCTAGCATCGTCGCTATACAAGTTGCGGGTTCTTATTACGGGAATCTGGATCCGGCATGAACAAAAACATTCGCGCCGTCATGTGCCTGTTTTGCCACGCTCTGGGGTCCCTTTTTATGCCGCGCCGTGGGTCGTCTACGACTTGTGCCATGCGTTCAACGGGCAGTCCGAAAGCTTTTTCATGTTACTCGGCTGGGTCACGATTTTGCCTTACCTATTGGTGGTGGGCTACGTCTGTGCCGGTCTGACAGTCGCGCTCTACAGGACAGTTTTTTCATGAGTTCCACTACCAGGCAGGTACCCCGTGTCCTTTAACCACTACTACCAAAGCGAACTCACCGCACTTCGCCAGTTAGGTCGTCGTTTCGCCGAGCGTAGCCCGGCGTTGGCGCCTTTCCTCGGTCAGGCCGGGCGGGATCCGGATGTGGAGCGGTTGCTGGAGGGATTTGCCTTTCTGACCGGGCGCCTGCGCCAGAAGCTCG
>JAKFDD010000007.1:0-2123 GCA_036676335.1 Arenimonas sp.
TAGTGCGCGTGATGTCGCGCGACGAAAGCAAGGTATTCGTATCCGGTGAAGTCAATACGCCCAAGGCGCTCACTATGCATAACGGCCGCCTGACGCTGAATGAAGCGCTTGGCGAAACAGGCGGCATCAACCCGCTCAGCGGCGACAGCGGACAGGTTTATGTGGTGCGCAAGTCGGCCACCGAGCCGGTCGTATATCGCCTCGACGCGAAGGCGCCCGGCGCGCTGGCAATGGCTGAAGCTTTCGAGCTGAATCCAAAGGATGTCGTCTACGTCGCAGCAACGCCGCTGGCGAATTGGCATCGCACGATCAGCCAGATTTTCCCCAGCGCGCTATCCGGTGCCATTGGCGCAGGGAAGTAACGTGATTAACAAAGTATTGTTCGTCTGCATCGGCAATATTTGCCGCAGCCCCATGGCAGAAGGATTGTTCAGGCAGGCATTGCAGGATAAGGCAGTGTGCTCGGCTGGAATCAGTGCCATGGTCGGGGAACCGGCTGATCAGTTGTCGATTCAGCTAATGTGGGAACACGGTATCGATATACGTGAACACCGGGCCAAGAATCTCGCCGGCTGGATGATCAACGAAACTGATCTCATCGTAACCATGGATCAGGAGCAAAAACGTTTTATCGAGCAACGGTATCCGGCATCGATAGGCAAAGTGATGCGCATAGGCGAAGGCGGAAAGTACGACGTTCCCGATCCGTATCGGCGAGGCTTTTCAGCATTTCTGCATTCATACAATCTGATTGCGGAGGGAGTTGACCGGTTGGTTGAGCGCATTGCGCAGCCAAACGAGGAAGAGAGTCAGTTTGTCGTGATTCCAGCCAGAGAAATGCCGGTGCCGTTACCTCCTTAAAAACGATTGCCGGAGTTGTTGTTACACGGGAAGTCCAGGCAGCAGGTTCGCCGCGATTGCATGCGTCATACATAGTGAATTCGATTTGATCGCCATGGTATGCAATTGCAGCGGTAACTTTGTTTGGTGTTATTTCATGCAGTTTCAAATTTAAATAATCAACATGATGAATCCACTCATTATTCACCAGCCGAACGCAGGCCAGCTTCAACAGCCAGTTCCGACCTTCTTCCAGGAAGAGAACGAACCGGAACTGTCCAATAAACTGAACGTGCTCTGGGATAGCCGATGGCTTATCGCAACAATTGCGCTTGGTGTACTCTTGCTAGGCGCAGCTTACGCATTCTTGGCAAAGCCGGTCTATCAGGCAAGCATGCTGATCCATGTCGAAGAAAGCGGTCCGAAGGAGGCAAACAATATCCTTGGCGAGATGGGCTCGATGTTTGACGTCAAAACCGCCGCCTCGGCTGAGACCGAGCTAGTTCAGTCGCGTCTGGTCGTTTCCCGTGCAATCGACAATCTGCGGCTTTATATCGATGCCAAGCCAAAGTACTTTCCGATCATCGGCAAATCGATTGCCGATAACAGCAAGAACCTGTCCAGTCCGGGAATTTTCGGATATGGCGGTTATGTGTGGGGAAAAGAAAAGCTTGAGGTATCGACGTTCAATGTGCCGGACGCGCTGTTGAACCGTACCTTTGTGGTTACCGCGGAAGAGGGCGGCCACTTCCTTGCTCATGAAAAAGAAAGCAACATCACGATCAAGGGAACCGTCGGCACACCGCTCAATGTGGAAACGGCACAAGGGCCGATCGAACTGAAGGTAGATCAGCTTGCAGCCGCTCCGGGCGCGCAATTTTCACTGACGCGCACGTCGAGATTGGCGCTGATCGAATCGGTGCAGAAATCAATGGTGGTTACCGAAGAAGGCAAGCAGTCCGGCGTACTGCGCGTTCGTCTGACGGGTGGAAATCCGCAGACCGTATTTAACATCCTGACTGAAATCGGCAATCAATATATTGCACAGAATGCTGCGCGCAAAACGGAAGAAGCCAATCGATCACTCGCTTTTCTGAACAAGCAGCTGCCCACGCTCAAGCAACAGCTGGAAGAATCGGAAGCAAGATACAATCAATTCCGCAACAAGCATGGAACGATTGATCTGGGCGAAGAAGCCAAGCTCAATCTCCAGCAATCCGCTGCAGCGAAAACCAGAAAGATCGAACTCGAACAGAAGAAGACCGAATTGCTGACCCGCTTTA
>JAKFDD010000008.1:0-15975 GCA_036676335.1 Arenimonas sp.
ACTGCGGTCGGTCTGCTGACTTTGGTCGAGTCCGGAAAGGTATCGCTTGACGATCCGCTTTCCAAATACGTGCCGGGTTTCCCGAACGGCGAGCACATCACCGTGCTCGAGTTACTGAATCATACGTCGGGCGTGAAGAACTACACCGCGATTCCGGGTTTCATCAAAGGCCCGGTCGAGAAAGACCTGACAACGACGCAATTGATTGCCGCTTTCAAGGACGAGAAAACCGATTTTGCACCGGGCGAAGGCTGGGCCTACGACAATTCCGGTTATGTACTGCTGGGTGCGGTGATTGAAGCTGCAAGCGGAAAACCCTGGCATGAATATTTGCGGATTACTTTGTTCGAACCACTAGGTCTGACACATACCGGATATGGCGCCGATCCCAAAGCAGTTGCAAAGCAAGTTGCAGGGTACTCGCAGCGCGACGGGAAATTTGTCGTGTCAAAACAAATCAGCATGACCATTCCGCATGCTGCTGGCGCCTTGTTGTCGAATGTAGACGACCTGATGAAATGGAATCGTGCATTGCATGAAGGCCGCGTGCTCAAAAACGCCAGTTACACGCAGATGATTACGCCGATAGGCAAGGCCGTCGACCGAGGCTATGGTTTCGGCATCGAGCAAGGCACCGTGCGCGGACAAAAGACACTGGGCCACAGCGGCGGAATTTTCGGTTTTGCCAGCATGCTCGATTACGTGCAGGGCCCGGACATCAGCGTAGTCGTATTGCAAAATAGCGATGGCAACGACAATCACGATGAGCCGGAGATACTTGCTCGCAAGCTGCTGGCCGCGACTATCGGCGAGCCTTATCCGGTGCCGGTCGCGATTGCTGTCGATCCCAAGGTATTGAAGCAGATCGAAGGCGTGTATCCGGTCGATGAAAAATCGACGCGAGTATTGCGAGTTGTGGACGGCGGCCTGACCGCGCAACGAACCGGCGGAGAACGAAGCAAATTGATTCCGATCGGCAAGGACGACTTCTTGTACGAGGACGGCCTAAACCGTTTCACGGTCGAACGCGATGCAAGCGGTGCCGTGACCGGCATGCGTTTTTTTGCCGAAGGTGAAGGTCCGGGAGTGATAGTTCCACGCTCGACGAATGTACTGCCGGCAGACCGTCAGGAAGTGCCGCTGCAGCAAGCGGAAATTGATCGCGTGCTCGGTACTTATGAATCGAACGGCATGAACATGAAGATATTTCTGGACGGTAATCGACTGATGACACAATTGGCCGGGCAGCCTGCCTTCGAGATATTTGCAGAATCGCCAAGCACGTTCTTTCTGACCGTTGTCGACGCCACGCTGGAGTTTGGCGCCGGCAAACAGCAAGCACCGACAGTCACGCTGCGTCAGGGCGGCAACACACTCGAGTTGAAGCGCTTGCCGTGAGCTAATGCATGCGCGTGTAATGCAAACGGGCATCAGATTCGTAAGGCGCTGATACACTTTGTCAACACAAAAACGCCCTGTTGGGCGTTTTTGTTTGTGGATATAAAGTAGAACAGCGTTATTTTTCTTTTACTTCCTGTGCGAGCGCGATACCCAGATCGGCAATGGTGTTGATATCCAGCATGACACTGACGCCTGCGGTAGCGGTCAGCAAGATTTCATTGTCGGCATTGCGTTCGACTTTGATTCCGACCGGCGCATTGGACTTCAAAGCGCTTTCGATGATCTTTGCCACGTCGGCCTTGTTGGTGCCTTTCACGATGGCAATCGAAATCTTGGTGGCGTTGCTTGCATAATCTTTCCGAATCAAGCGGAGCACGATTTCGCCATCCGATTCTGCCTGCTTGGCCAATGTAATGCGCCATGCAGGCGCGTATGAAATGTTTCCACTATCCAGCACCGGTTCGATGGTCGCTGTCGTATTGCGCGCGCTGGTTCCCTTTGCCGGAGGCGTTCCGGCCTGCGAGAAAGCCGATGAGCTGAAGGCCAGTAGAGTTGCAGCAACAAGTATGTAGGCTATGATTTTCATGGATATTTCCTGATTATGTTCCGGAATGCGACTGACATATCGCATCCCGGACAGGTTGCGAATTATTCCTTGTCCAATCCAACATCAAGATCGGTCACGGTATTGGTCAACAATGTCAGGCTGAAGCGATGTTTGTATTTGACCAGCACGTCTTCACCATCATCACGTTCGGCTTTGATGCCTCGTGGTGCATTCTTTTTAAGTGCGTTTTCCACCAGCTTGGCAATATCGTTTTCGCTGAGACCTTTCGCGACCGATACGCTGATGCTGACCGGTTGCTTATTTTGCAGCGCAAACAGAAATACCAGTTCGCCGGCGGAGTCGGTTCGGTTATCGAACTTGATGCGCCATTTATTGGAATACTCAAGCGCGCCCGGATTAACTACCAGCTGTGTTGCGACCGTGACATCTTTTGCGACAACGACCTGTTGTGTCGTAGTGGCTTGCTGCGAAAATCCGCTTGCACTGAAAGACAGCAACAGTGCGGCCAATGCGGAATGGGTAAAATGCTTCATGTGTATCTCCTGGTTTGTTTTATTTGTTTTCGATCTGGCAATGATTCAAATTTCTTTATAAAGCGGGCTTAAGCTGCCCGTACGGTCTTTGCTTTCCTGTTCTTCGCCTTCCAGTTCCTGTTCTTCGCCTTCCAGTTCCTGTGTATCGCGGATTTCTTCGGGTCCGGAGTTTTCGGCAGCATCCACCAGCGTGTGGCTTACCGGATTTTCGTTATCGTCATCCAATGCGTCATCGAGATCGATGCTGTCATCGTCCTGCATCGCGGCGATTTCCAGTTGATAGGCGTCGTCGCTTCCATCTTGTAAATCGGATGCGGATGCCGAATTTTCCTGATCGAATCCGGAAGCATTTTTATTGCCTGAATGAATGTGCATGTGAACATCACCGAGTGCCTGTGGATTTCCAGCTTAGGCAGGCAAAAAACGGGCGTCCGTGCGTTGTCGCTCACAAGGAATGGCAGAGGGCCAGATTGGCCTGTAGCGCAGTGTGCGGTTTAAAATTTGTTCACCGCCAACGAATTTTTTTAACGATATTTCAATAAAACACGATCAGGTGCGCGGTACGTGCACCTGATCAATATCAAAAAAACACTATGCGTCGGGCTCAAGCCCGACCGCGGCAATCAGTCCAGATGTTTGCCAAAGCGATCGAATCGCGGCGTCCAGTTTCCGATAATGTCGGCGGACACAAGCACCGTATCGGTACGACCAATCAACAACTTTCGCGGCACAAAGCCAAAGTAACGCGAGTCAGCGCTGTTATCGCGATTGTCGCCAAGCATCAGATAGTGGTCTGCAGGAACCACAATCGGACCGAAGTTGTCCCATGCAGAACTGCCTAGCGGTTGCAGCCATTGCACGACATGACTTTGTCCGTCCGCGCTTTCCGACAAGCGTAATGCCTCATTTTCGGAGCCATCCGTAAGCCGGTCAGTTAATGTTTTCAAGGGCAAGTACGACGCAGGGCGTCCGTTTACCCAAATTATTTTTTCGCGCATTTCCACCGAATCCCCTGGAAGCGCGATCAGACGTTTGACCAGTCGTGTGCCGCCTTGCGGTGAATAGAAGGTAACAATGTCGCCGCGCTTTGGTTCACCGGTATGAGCGACAATGATATTGGTCAGCGGCAGCTTCAAATCAAAGGCGAGGCGATTGACGAAAACGACATCGCCCTCCTGGATGGTGGGGCGCATTGATCCCGTGGGAACGGGATTCCAGTCTGCCACGGCGGTCCGAAACAGGCCGAACATCAGCAGAAAGATCAAGAAACCTCGATTATTGCGAATCCACTTGCTCATCGGCTTTGCCCTCGTCAAAAATTATTGGGTTATCCACTTCGTGAGCCCGTATGACATCGCCATGCACGGTGAGTTCCATCTTTCGCCGGGTTTGGCGCGTCAGTTCCCGGTTCCCCGGCATTTGACAGCTCTGAAAGAATCAAAGCAGGCTACAATCCGCCTCAGTATCTGTATCGACCGCATGCAAAGCGCGACGTCGTTACAAAAATATAAAGACGCAATCCATTATCTACCGGGAATTACCATGCTTCGTTCGCTATTGTTTTTTTGTGCCTGCCTGCTGCCGTTTTCAGCGATGGCTGAAAAAAGGGAAGTATTACTGCTTGTCGATAAATCGGCAGCCACGTTAAACGGAAGAATCTATGTGTCGGAATTCGAATCCGCAAACGTGCAATTTGAACCTGCGAAGAATGGCGAGATAGAGTATCCGCTGCAACAGCGGCCTGCGACTGTTTATATGCCTATGCCGTCGACGCCGGGAATGTCTGCAGGCGATGCAGCGAGTGCCGGCATGGTTGGCGGTTTGATGGCGCAGGGCATCATCGATGCCGCATTGAACGCCAAGCGCCAAAAACCGATTGAAAGCATTCGCGAACCAATCAATACCAAGGTGTTGCGGGAACTGTTTTTCAAAACAACCGAAAATGCATTGGCCAGACATGACTTCGTCGTGAAGAACAAGGCGATCGCGGCGAATGCGATGGCCGAGATTCTGCCGTCGGTCGCCGGTCTTGATGGCCCGCAATATGGCATCGTGATTGAACGCCTGGCCGGGCCAATCGTCAGTATCAGCATGGACGATACCAAGCCTTTGATCATGGCCAGAATTTCGTTGAGCAAGATCAACCGGAAACGCGTCACCACACTTTATACGTACGATGTTTGCTATCTCGGCGAAGCGGCTCCGGACAAGGCGACGGCCGTGAAGTACTGGAGCGAAAACAATGCAGAACGTTTCCTGAAAGAAACCGCGCTGGGTCTTGAAAAAATGCTCGACTATGCCTTGACCGCCGGTGCCGAGTTTGAAGCAAATCCGGAGTCGGCCGCTTTGTTGAAAGCCGAGAAAAAAGCCGATAGAAAAGAGGGCTATGAGATCAGTATTTTCAAGCGCGATGAAACGACTGCCTACGCAAAAATCAGACCTCGCGTAATCCTGATTTTGCCTTTGCCGAAAGATGCCAGCACTGCGGCAGCTGCTGCACCGGCAGAGCCTGCGATCAGTGCAACGCCATTGCCTGCGCCAGTCGCGCAGCCTGCGGTAAATAAGTGATTAATCGATTTGGAATGTTACCCGGTTGGATAAAACTCCGACCGGCTTGCAAGCCAAAAAACGGTTTATACTGTTTATACGGTTAATTCAGGAAGTAATTTATGGCCACTCGCAAATCCGGTTCCAAGTCCGCGCAAAAACCTTCCAAGACCAAAGTAGCGAAAGCGGCTCCAGAGAAAGCAGCCAAGAGACCGGCGCCGAAATCTCCTGATAATCAGCCTGCAAGAGACATCAGTGCGGTGTTGGTAGCGTCGGTGAAAAAGAAAATCAAACTTGTGCGTGACAGCTTCACGATCCCGAAGAACGAATACATCACGCTAAGCGATTTGAAGCTGCGTAGTGCGCGTCTTGGGAGACAGGCGAAGAAGAGCGAGGTTTTGCGAGCAGGTATCGAGGCGCTGAGCAAAATGTCGGACGCGGTATTTTCGGCAGCGCTCGATGCGATCCCCAGTTTGAAAACGGGGCGGCCTAAAGATGCCAAGAAAGCCGGAGCCAAAAAAACCACGAAAAAAACCACGAAAAAAACCTAGGTAATCCACTCGCGTTAATGCCTGTGTAATTCTGCGAGCTTAGGGTGTGCGCATTACTAACTTGAAAAACAAAAAAGCTGTGCCCGTGGCGCAGCTTTTTTGTTTGTGCACCGGATGTTTTCCGGGCCCAGCCTATATTCTCAACTCGGATTATTGAAATTAAAACTGCGTCGAACGGTCATCGGCTCATTGACGGGTGCGAATTTCCATCGTTTTACAGTCAGTACGACATTGCGATCAAAAGCGCGCTGGCTTGAGTTGACGACTCGCACATCGGAAACTTCGCCGCTGCGTTGCACGATAAACTCGATTTCTACCGCACCACTCAAGCCGCGATTCAAAGCGTCGCTAGGAAAGTCCGGTTCCGGTGTACGAACTGCCACCAGTTCGGATTTCTTTACCGGTATTGGCGTTGTTGTCGCAGCAGGAATGACAGGTGGCGGAAGTGCTGCGGCGGGTGCCTGTAATGTTGCAGTCGCGATCGGCGGCGGGCTGTACGATGATGTAGAAGCCGTTGTCGCGGGCTTTGCTGCAATCTCTGCGGTTTCCGCTTTTAATGCTGCTTGAGTCGTTTTGAGTGCTGCTTGCTCGGCAGCAAGCAAAGCTTCCTGCTGGCGTTTGGCTTCAGCCGCCGCCAGTGCTTCGGTATTTTTCATTCCATTGGAAATGTCCCGGCTAATGCGCGGCAATGATGGGGCGCCGGGATCAATCGCGGCAATCAAATCGCGTAAACGAATGGCTTCGTCAAAATCCAGACGTGTAATGGCCTGTTCGGCAGCAATTACCGTATAGGGTGCCAAGTCCATTAACGCGCTTTCAACCAGTGGGTCTGGCTCATCCGATTTTTTTCTGAGTGCCAGATAATATTCCAATGCATTATCGCTGGCTGGAGCATACAAGCGTTGCTCGCGAAATGCCGTGCTCGCCAGTTTATTAAGCTGATCCCTGGATAACGCAGCGATTGCCGCTTTTGCTTTTTCGGCGGCTTGTCGGGCTGCCTGGACTTTAGCCATGGCGGCAGCGTCTTGTTTTGCAAGCTGTGCTACTTCCGCCTGGTTACGGCTGCAGGCGGCTAAAGCAATACAGAATGCAAGGACAAAAAACGTCTTTGTTACCGAGAGAGCATCTGAACTCGAGTTTTTGCGCAATAACATAGCCAATCCCCTATCTGTCTGTGCAAAGCTTTCGGCTTCTATCCAGACAGGGAATCTACGCTGCAAATATGAAACTTTTTCGATGGAAAAATGAAAGATTGAATGTCGTGCCGCATGGCGCGCGCATCCGCTGCCATAAAATAGAGATGTCTATCACAAATCTCAAGCAATGCCTGACCGGAAACTCATGTCAGCTTGAATAATGGATTACGTCGGATTTTCGGTCGATTTTCCACCGGCGCGAACAAAGCTTATCTCGCCTCGGTATCCGAACTTATGGATCGCTGCGGTCGCTTCCTCGACGGAAGCGTATTTCACGATTTCACCTTTTAAATCTCTGAGGAAGTTATAGGCGGTGAGCTCGTCCAGGTCGTCGTCGCAACGCAAAATCGCGCTCACGGTTGCTTGAGCGCTTTGGTAGATCGTGATGGTTACTCTCTTAAGGTCGTGACCTTTAGCCAGCGCCTTGAATTCAGTGGTGTCCATAGCTGATGCAAGTATACGATTGCGCACAATGAATTTTCAGTGCTCGACTACACAAATTTCATTGCCGGTTGTTAAAGGCTTTTTAGATGATGACTTCGGTGGGCTTATTGACCGCTTTTCCGCCCGAACCCAGCATCGTTATTCGACCTTTGTATCCACAGTTGCGGATCATTTTTTCTGCCTCGCCGACAACATCGAATTTTATGATTTGACCTGTATCGTCTCGCAAAGAGTTAAATGCGGTCAGACCCTGCGACTCGATGTCGCAGAGCAGAACAGCGCTCACCGTCATATAGGAATCGCGATAGCGCGTGATCATGACTTTGGTGAAGTCATTGTCATGGGCTAATGCATTGAATTCGGTACTATTCATCGTTCCACGAATTTATGATCAAACGCGTACCGCCTTCAGTGCGCTTGCGCACTTAACAGACAGCGATTGTCGTTATTGCCGCAGCTTCGCAAGTACCTGCAATACGGCATCCGAGTTGCAATGCGCATGAGAACCAGGTTCTTCAATATGCATCCGAGTCAATTGTTGTGAACAAACGATCCTGTATCGGTTTCTGATACAGCACTCAGTTAAAATAGCTCCCAATTAGCGGCGTTTGTGCTGCATTTCTCAGGGGTTTTCATGTTCAAGCGTGTATTTTGGCTGTCAGCCATGCTGGCAGTGTCGGCTTTTGCCGGTCAAATTGTCATCAAATCCGGTGTTCTGCAGCGTCAAGACATTTCCGTCGCCGGCGAAAGCAATTGGGACAGGTTGGCCAATGCCACCTCGCAAACCACGCAGGAACTGTGGAACTCCACCAAATCCTTCCTCAAATCGGCCAGCTTCCTGTTGCCCGATGCCTTGATTCAATCCTTGTCGAGCGAATTACCCGCACACGATGCGACCGTCGG
This sequence comes from Arenimonas sp., assembly GCA_036676335.1. Taxonomy (GTDB): domain Bacteria; phylum Pseudomonadota; class Gammaproteobacteria; order Xanthomonadales; family Xanthomonadaceae; genus Arenimonas. The sequence continues at coordinate 8,144 of JAKFDD010000008.1, forward strand.
CAGCACGCCGGGTCAAGCCGGTGTCTCCGGTGGTTCGGCCAGTTACAGCATCCCGATCGCCTTGCCGCCGGGCCGCAAAGGCATGCAGCCGAATATCTCGCTGAGTTATTCCAGTCGTGGCGGCAACGGTGTCGCCGGTATGGGTTGGAATATTTCCGGTTTGTCGTCGATCCATCGCTGCCCGCAAACCCTGGAACAAGACGGACAAATTCGCGCCGTCGATTATTCGGCGAATGATCGTCTCTGTCTTGATGGTCAACGTCTGGTCGTTACCAGCGGCAGCTACGGCGCCATCAACGCAGTTTATGCCACCGAAATCGATTCGTTTGCCCGCATCACGCAGCTTGGCGGTGCGTTAACCGGTGCCAATTCGTATTTCAAAGTGGAATACAAATCCGGCGAAATTGCCTATTTCGGCAGCACTACCGTCTCTGCTAACACTGGCCGCGTGGTGGCCGGTGGCGTGACCCTGCCATTGAACTGGCTGATTGTCCGCAGCGAAGACCGTCTGGGTAACAACATCGTTTACACCTATACCAATTTCACCAATGGCGAAGTGCAACCGGCCGCGATTTTTTACACCGGTTTCACGACGACGCAAGGCGATCGCAAAGTCGAATTCCTTTATGAAACACGCCCGACAACGGCGGGCGCCAATGATCAAAGCTCCTCGTATCTGGCCGGCGGTTTGACGCGTCAAACCCAACGCCTGACCACGATCAAAACCTGGGTCGGATCCGAAGCGGTACGCGAGTACCGCTTGAATTACGGTGCCAGCGTCAGTGCGACCAGCGGCCGCAGTCTGCTGCGCTCGCTGCAAGAGTGCGCGATGGTGGGGGCAGTGGCGACGTGTCGTCGTCCGATTACATTTAACTGGCAGGAAACACCTTCGGTCAGTAAATTCTCACCGGTGGTTACCACGACGGGCTATACGCCTAGTCGTTTCCGCGCGGATTTGGACGGTGATGGCTCGCAGGAAATTCTGGTGAGCGATGCCGCCAATCAACGTTTCTTGATGAGCACGAATGCTGATCGCACGATCCGCTCGCTGATCGATGTCTCGGCTATTTTTCCAGTTACCACGATGCCGGATTTGAATGCACCGGATCTCAATGGCGGTTATCACGCCGATTTTGATCTGGACGGAAAAACCGATCTGGTGTCGATTGATACGAGCAACAACATCAAGATTGCTTTTTGGGATGGTCCGACAACCGCCACCACCTATGCACAAGCGTTTACGCGTTCCTGGAATACCGGCATTCAATCACCCGATTGGGGCGTTTGGGGAATCAAACATTCCGGTGACGTCGACGGCGATGGCCGGGCCGATATCGTCCTTGTCAAAAAAATTGCCGGTGCTCCAGATTCCTGCAGTCACAAATTGCAAGTCTACAAAAACACCGTAAACGCTGGTGGCGCAAGCCTGCCAGCGACTTTCACGATGGCGGCCGAGCAATGCATGGCGACCATCCATCTCACCGGTGCCTATGGTGAGGACTTGCCGATATATGAACAATTCAATCAGGTCAAAGATATCAATGGCGATGGCTTGATGGATTTCATCGTCACCAAAGTCAAGGCAGGCTCGAGTAATTCAAGTCCCGGCTATATCGTGTACGGACAACGTACTCCTACTTATGCACTCGTTCGTACCGAGTTGAAAGCGCTGTTCCCCACCGCCGATCCGATGACAGCGTTAGAGGGTTATTCCTCTACTGTGACGGCCTATGTACCAGCGTTCACCTTCTGGATGGATATCAACGGCGATGGTCTGGACGACTATTTGTCTGTCAAATCCGTCAGTGGTGCAGGTGCATGGGTAGTGCGTCTGAATCTCGGTAACGGGCTGGGTAGCCGTATCACGATTAATCAAAACACCGGCATCGAATTGTGTCAGCGTGGAAATTACACCGCCTCGCAATGCAGTACTGCCTGGAAGCCCTGGTACGCCAGCAAGATGCAAGTGGCCGACGTCGATCACGATGGCCGCGCCGAAATTCTGATTCCGCGTCGTTTCGCCAGTCGAGTTTGTACGAAGCTGTTTCACGATACCGGCGGCTCGCAAGTGGAAGCGACTTCGCCAGAGCCGGAATCGTCGGCAGTGATCGCCGATGGCGGCGCAGAAGAGTCGGGCAACGCTGGCACGATGTCTGTGGGCGAGCCGTATTATTCCTGTCCGGAAAATCCGTTGAACGGCTATTCCGAGCCGGATTTGACGCTGGGTATGCTTCCAGTCGAACCGATGTATTGGAACGGTGAAGACAGCGGCGACGTCAGCGCGTATTTGATGAATGCCCTGCGCTTTGTCGAAACCGCACCGGGTCAATTTTCCATTCAAGAACGTAGCACCGACATCGTGCTGGGCCGCAATCGAACTTTCGGTAGTTTCGATATGTACGGCGATGGTTTGGAAGACAGTTTCACCAATCCTGCCTGTCCATGGACGGGATTAAATGCCTGCAAAGTGTTGTTGACCTCGGACCCTGCCGTGAGCCCAACGACCTTGCCTCGCGGTTATGCGCATTTGACCAATCAACTCTTCATCAATGAAGACATTGGTTCGGCAGGCGATCCCGAAGTTTCAGGTCTGACACCCAAAATGCCGGAAATGATGACGTCGGTCGTCGATGGCATCGGCAACACCACGTCCTGGAAATACTATCCGCTCAGCAGCAAGGCCGAGCGCGCGCCGACGGACACACCGCTTTACACCTTGCCGACCGATCCGGCCTTGCGTTATGTCGATGCTCGTCACACGTATTTTTCCTCGTCGATGCAAGTCGTGTCCGAGATGAAACAAAGCAATGGCATCGGTAGCGAAAACACGATGCGTTACAGCTATTCCGAAGCGATGTACAACACGCAGGGCCGTGGCTTCCAGGGCTTCCGCAAAATCATCGAAGAAGACATCACCGGTGGTGTAAGAACCAGCACGACCTTCAGTCAAAAATACCCATTGACCAGTCTGGTCGAAAAAGTCGTCGTCAATCCGCTCAGTCAACCGGGCGAAACCAATCGCATCAGTCAGACCGATAATGCCTGGCGTTGCAATCGACTGGATCGCAACGACACCGCGGCCTGTAATGTCACGCCCGGTACCAATCCGCTGCGTTTCGTCTACCAATCGTTTAGCGAGCATGTAACCTTCGATCTGGAAACCGCAATCGCCGGCCTGCCATTCAAACTGACCGGCTTTACCGCCGATTACTATGCAGACACGACCGCTTGCGATGGCGGCACGATTTCAACTGTGGCCGGTTATGACGCCTACGGCAATATCACCGCGAAGACGCATTTCGTCTCGGATTTCAGCGACGGTACGTCGGGTTATAAAAACTATATTGCATTGTCGTGCAATCGCACTCGCAATACGTTTGCAACCGCCGATACGACGAACTGGTGGTTGGATAAACTGACGAACACCGAAACCCGCAATGAAATTTTGCACGGTGCCGATCAAGTCTTGCCGAGCGGTGCGAGCAATCCGGTTTACACTACGAACACGGCGTACACCTGGAATACCAATCGCACGCTTGCGACCGAAACTTTCCAAAACGGCATTGCGAACCAGCAAAAAGTCACGGCCTATACCTATCCGGGCACCAATTACGGCTTACCGTTAAGTGTTACGGTCACGGCGTCCGGCGATCAAAATGCTGGCGGTCGCACGACCAGCACGACTTACAGCACCGATGGTTATTTCCCGCTCTCGGTGACCAATGCATTGGGTCATACCGCCACGACGGTCGTGCGTTTACGCGATGGTTTGCCGATCAGCGTGACCGATCCAAACGGCCTGCGCACATTGACGACTTACGATGCGTTTAGCCAAGCCACATTAGTCAAAGCGCGTGGTGCATTGGATTCGCAATATCTCGCCCCGGACAAACAAGTCGCGGCGGTCTGGTGCACGGTGGTAAACGAGGTCAATAGTTGCGGACTGAGCAATGCCGCTTATCAATTGACCAGCGTGCAGGACGGTAGTCCGACCAGTGTCAGCACGCACGACAAATTGGGTCGCGTCATTCGCACGCAAAGCAAATTGCTTGATGGCACCAATTCGTATTCCGATACGCAGTACAACAACAAGGGCCAAACCACGGCGCAATCCTTGCCGTATCGCAGTGGCGATACGCCTTTGTGGACCTACTTTGTTTCCTACGACATCCTCGGTCGCCTGACCGCGAAAACCACACCGCAACAACATGCGGTCCGTGGCGATATGGTCACGACCTATGCCTACACCGGTCGTACCACGGCGATCCAGGTTTGTGGCAGTCTCGATCCGAACACGAATAATTGTTTGAATCTGAGCCGCACGACCGACAGCACTGGCCGCTATGTCGAAACCACCGATGCAATTGGTGGCGTGACCAAATTCTGGTTCGATGCCAATGGCCAGGCCGCGGTCTTGCAAGACGTGAAGGGTAGCCAGATCAAGGCAACCTACAACGAGATCGGTCAACGCATCAGCGTCAATGATCCGAACCAGGGCATCAGCAGCTTTACCTACAACGCGTTGGGCGAAGTACTGACGCAAACCGATGCACGTTCGATCACCAGTACCACGACTTACGACAAGCTCGGCAGAAAGACGCAATTCAGCGTGACCGCCGATGCGAATGGCGATGGCACCAATGACGCGATTGTCGATACCTGGACTTACGATCCGACCGGCGCGAAAGGCCAGTTGTCGCAAAGCAAACGCTTGATCAATGGCGTGATCGAACGTCAGGAAGACAGCGTGTTCGATGCGCTGATTCGTCCAAGCAGTGTGGCTGCGTTGCAAAACACTGGCGGTGGTACCACGCGCACCTACAACAGCGAGTTCCAATACGACACCTATTACGGTCGTGTATTGGCGCAGTTCATGCCGAATGGCGAAGGCGAGCACTTCATCTTCAATCAATACGGCTACGAAACCGAACAACGCAATGCGGTCAATGCCTCGGTCTATCGTCAAATCGTGACGGTGGATTCGGCCGGCAGACCAACGCGTGAGTTGAAAGGTTTTAATCTGTCGACCGACACCGCGTATTGGCCGAACGGCCAGACCAAATCGATCGTGCACCAAAAAGATGGCGTCACGATTCGCAAAATCGATTACGCCTACGACGTATTCGGCAATGTCGCCACGCAGGAACTCAATAACGGCATGGCCGGCAATACGCTGGAAACGTTTAGTTACGATAATCTGCATCGTCTGACACAAAGCGCTCGTACGGGTGCAGCAAGCGCGACGGTGACTTATGGTTACGACGCGGCCGGAAACTTCAACTTCAAGTCCGACTTCAGTCTGGCAACGGGTACTCCGTACAACTTATCGACCGGTGGCTTGGGTGGTGGTGGTGCGAATGCGGTCAAATCGGTCGAACTGAAAGCCGGTGGCACCCGCAGTTACGGTTACGATGCTAGCGGCAATATGACGGCCGACAATGCCGGTTTTGCGGCGATCTACGATCACGCGAACCTGGCGACCAAGTTGCAACGCGGTGCGGTCATCAATTACTTCATCTACGGCCCGAACAATGCCAAAGCACGCCAAACCGGTAGCGATGGCAGCAAGGTCTACCTGGGCGGCTATGAAGACTGGATTACCGCGAACCAGACCAAGGTCAGTTTGGGCAATTACGCGCAAGTCACTAACGGTACCGGTGGTCGGGTATTGCATTACTTCCTGACGGATCGTTTGGGTAGTGTTGATGCGGTCACCGACGGCAATGGCAATCTGATTGAAACCCGGGGTTACGATGCCTTTGGTGCGCCGCGTACCGGTGTCTGGGACGATGCCACGCAAATTGCGAGTACTGCGATTACGCCGAAAGGGTTTACTTCGCACGAACATCTGAACAGCGTGCAGCTGATTCATATGAATGGGCGGATGTATGACTACCAGTTGGGTAGGTTTTTAGGTGTGGATCCGTTTATTCAGGCGCCGACGAATTCGCAGTCGATGAATCCATATAGCTACATCATGAATAATCCGTTGAGTGGGACGGATCCGACGGGGTATTTGATTGCAGGGATGTGTTTGGGTGGTGAAGTGGGATGCAGTGGCGATGATTTGATGAGCCAATACAAATCGATTAGTAAAATGTGTGAAATGACGTGTTTGGGTGGGAATGGGTCGAAAGGCGCAACTGAAAAAACAAAATCTTCAAGCTTTTCAGACAAAGTCATCCATTCCATCAGATCAGGGCTTGTTCCTAATGCCGAAGATTTCGGGAGTCGAGGCAGGCCTGGAAGTCTTTGGGATAATACTAAAGGCATCGGAATAGCTGTTCTTAATCAAGGCATTGGGTTGGTAAACGCATCCGCGCACGCTCCAGGCGCAATCGGTATTGCGGTCTACATTACTGGAGCTGATCCTAACCTTATAGATAAAATTGACGTCCCAGATAAAAGCTTAGCCGGAGCCGTAGTTGGTGATATAGCAGTTGGTACTGCGACCGCGCTTATACCTGCTAAATATTTAGGCGGGGCTGCTAAAGCCGTGCCAATCGAGGAAGCTGCAATTAATGTGGCCAAAACGCCAGCACAAAGATTGGCCGATAAGGCGCAAAGTCTCCCGTCTGCAAAAATGCCTAATACAGTAGCTGTTATTAGACATAGTGATGGGACTATAACAGTAGGAAGAAATCAGGGGGGTGTACAAAACTCAACAGTAGCAGATGCAGTTAGTCAAGGACCTCAAAACTGTTATGGCGGACAATGCGCAGAAACGAATGCAATTGCTCGAGCCTTAAACAAAGGCCGTAGCCTTGAGGGTGCAGAAATAACTATTTCAAAGGTTCGTGGCCGCGCGAGCACCACCGGGAAGCACGGCGTACCGGAACCACCATGCACTAGTTGTGCTAGTTTGATAGATGAATTTGGCATTAAGGAATAGAAAATTATGAGGTTAAAAATGTTTGAGAATTATTCAATAAGACAAATGCAACTTCACGCTGCAATCTGCTTGTGGAACTTTTGTTCGCATCTAAAGATTAGCCATCCGTCAATTGACGAACTTCTGCGTCATTTATGTTCAATAATGACAGCTTCAAATTTGGCTGATTGGGAGCGCAATGGTGCAATGCTAGTTATTACTGGCAGAGGCCATCTAATGCCAGAAGATGTAATGCGCGTCGTGCCAGTTGAGGAATTCAAGGATTTTTTCCATCTGGTTGAATGTGTTGTAGAGGTTGGAATAGTTAACATGTATGGCGCTACCACTGAAGAGCCTAGGCAGTTTTTAATTGAATGCACTGATATTCTTCGAAGTAAAGGAATAATGCTTCCTGATTCAGAGGTGATATTGACACGCCAGGCTGATACTGATGCATGGGGAAGCCCGATTACGCAAGAAGAATTAAAAGATATTCTTGAATTCCATGGTATGAAGGCAATAGGCTAAATGTAAACAACCTGGACACCCACGATTTGAGACGGGCTATCAAGTGAACGGCAACAACCTGGACACCCAAGATTTAAAACGGGCTATCAAGTGAAAGCTTGATAGCTCGGAAATCATCCATTTCTCTCAGTGTATTTAAGGGGCAGTTACAACCTGGACACCCAAGATTTGAAACCGGCTATCAAGTGAAAGCTTGATGGCTCGGAAATCATCCATTTCTCTCAGTGGATTTAAGGATTATTTTTCCATCGCCCACACTTCTTTCTCCCGTTGCCGGGAAGAGTGGGTTAACAACCTGGACACCCAAGATTGAACAACCTGGACACCCAAGATTTGAGACGGGCTATCAAGTGAAAGCTTGATGGCTCGGAAATCATCCATTTCTATCAGTGGTTTTAAAGATTATTTTTTCATCGCCCACACTTCTTTCTCC
>JAKFDD010000009.1:0-511279 GCA_036676335.1 Arenimonas sp.
GTGCAACCACTTACTATCGTTGTCGCAAATAGGTCTAACTACGCAATCAAGGGGACCTCCGTGGAAACATTAGATTCATCCGAATCGTCATCCGGCGCGTCGGTCCCTTATTTTGGTTGTTAGGCATATGGACGCACAGGCATTAATGAATTACCTGACAGCAGGTCTAGCTATTGCAACTGGCTGGCTGGCAATTGAAACAAGACGTATGGCCGGTGCTGCGAAAGCCCAAGTTGATTTACAGAGCCAGCCATTCTTGTCATTCCGCGGCGTTGATGTTGTCGCCGCAAACACAGCAAATATTTCAAATGCACAAACGCTACCTGCTTTAGGATTTCACCTGCGGCTTGGAAATCCTGGGCAGGTGCTGGTTACTTACAAAGTCGAAGAGCTCAATTCGTCTCTAGGCAATCACTCTTTAAATTCTGGTGCTTTTGTTACTTTTGGCGGGGTCATACATCCCCACGAGGAAACACTTTTTATTTTGCCTTTCACGCAGCAAACTTCGTCAAACGTTTTGCCAAAGGCAGAGATAGACTTCAAAATTGATTATTGGGCAGTTGCAGGTAAAAAACAGAGGCTTTCTGCAAAAATTGAAATTCAAATAATTTCTATTAATCCTCTAAATTTACAATGGGTCTACTTGGATGGACCCACTTATGCCTAACTACGCAATCAAGGTGACCGCCGTGAAAATACGGGTTTCAAGTTTTGCATCCGGTGCGTCGGCACCTTATTTTGGTTGTTAGGCATTTAGGAAATTAAATGGTAATTTTTGTATTTTTCGTCGTAGTAACGCTAGTCATTGTTGCCGCGATTCGATATCGAGCAAACAAAACAATCGCTGATCTAAATAATCAAAATGCTGTGATACAAAAAACGATTCAAGATGCAATTGATGAGCTAGGCCGAGTTGCTGCCGACAAGTCAATTTCAGCAACTGAACTAACAGAAAAATCGGAAATTACTTTTGCGGTTCTGCAATCCTATAACGAGGACGGTGGCTTAAACCCACTTATTCAGGACACGCAAGAATGGTTAAAAGTCGAACTGGCAAAGCGGCAACCCTAGTTCAAAATCCGGTTTTCGCCACATAATCGCTGAAATGCCTAACTACGCAATCAAGGGGACCTCCGTGGAAATGTTAGATTCATCCGAACCGTCATCCGGCGCGTCGGTCCCTTATTTTGGTTGTTAGGCCCTCTGAGAAAATATCATGCAAATGTCTGAAGAACCGAAGATGCCGTTTACTCCGGAGGCTTTCATTCAAATGCTGGAATGGGGCGCCACTCCAGAACTATCTCCATATACTCATAAGCAAATTGCAGAATGGTGTGATCGCTTCTGGTGTCAGTACCTTGAAGCAGACGCCCCGAAAGAAATTAAAAAGATTTTGCCCATCCTCACTGGTGTTGAAACTCAATGGGATCTATTCTTAGTCAACACCTATTCGACCGAAGAACTTCGCACGCAGAACTTCGATCAGGTTCGACTACCTATAGCGTGGTTCCATGAGTGGCTAATCCAGGCAAAGGCCTAACTACGCAATCAAGGTGACCGCCGTGAAAATACTGGTTTCAAGTTTTGTATCCGGTGCGTCGGCACCTTATTTTGGTTGTTAGATGTCCATGAAAAATCCCATTGTGTTTGTCGACGTTGATGACACTTTAGTCAGGTCTGTTGGTACAAAGCGCATTCCAATGCCTGCTGTCATTGCCGAGGTAAAGAGATTGCATCAGTCTGGTGCTCAGCTTTTCCTATGGAGCTCGGGCGGAGCGAATTATTGTCGTGACACCGCCGCAGAACTTGGCATCACGGAGTGCTTTGCAGGTTTTCTACCAAAACCAACCATCTACATCGACGACCAGGCAGTTCTGGACTGGCGTGATTGCAAACACTACTATCCAATGCAAGCAGTAGACATCTAACAGGCAATCAACGAGTGGCATCTAACTACGCAATCAAGGTGACCTCCGTGAAAATACTGGTTTCAAGTTTTGCATCCGGTGCGTCGGCACCTTATTTTGGTTGTTAGGCATTAAAAGCAATGAACCCAAACTATCTGGAAAGTCAGTGGAATGAATACCGCAAACGGAAGCGGTTATTTCTATATTCAATCCCTTTATTTTTAATTGGCTCCACTATTGCTATTGTCCTTGCCAATGTCCTCGCTGTTCCAGGTGTTTTAGCAGTAGCAGTGTTATTACTCTTTTTACCTGCCGTTGCTGCAAATTATGTATTCAACTTCAAATGCCCTCTATGCAGCAATTATTTTGCATCGGGTACATTCTGGCGGAGTCCAATTAGAAACACGTGCATTCATTGCGGCAAGGCGGTCGGAAGCAATGCCTAACTACGCAATCAAGGGGACCTCCGTGGAAATATTAGATTCATCTGAACCGTCATCCGGCGCGTCGGTCCCTTATTTTGGTTGTTAGGTGTCAAAGCGAATGTCCAATAATTTAAATAAATGGAAAATTGCCTTCTTCGCAACACTGTCAGTATCTATCGCCACGGTTGGGTTTCTGGTTTATTTCATCCTAGATCAATCAGTCACATTCTCGTACATGGCTGACGGATATGACCAAACTAAAAATAGCCTGTCATTGCTTGCGGACGCTTATCCGAAAGATAGATACAAAAAGAAAGATGTTGTTGTAGTGCTTACAAGAATCGACCCTAACGGTTTCATAGTAGAGTCGGAATGTTCGGTTCAAACAAGCGGCCTTAGATTTGAGTTCAATCGAGGTGGCGATCTGATTCATATCACTACTCAAGCTGAGTATGCTTCGGAATATACGTGCAGTGACACCTAACTACGCAATCAAGGGGACCTCCGTGGAAACATGGCATTCAAGCAAGTTATCATCCGGCGCGTCGGTCCCTTATTTTGGTTGTTAGGTAATCCAATGCGTATTGTCGGTACACTCATAGTCGCACTTGTTATTGCTTGCGCTGGATGCGAACTGCAGGTTGATACAACGCCAAAAACAATGGCTCCGACTGGAATTTCATATCGCGATGCAAAAGAGCAAGAACGCTTCAAACGTGCGTTGTCTAAGGCAGGGATACCATACGAAGTCTCAGTACACAAAAATCAAGAGTTCGTGGATTGGGACCCCTCTTATTCAGAAGCGGTAGAAGAGGTTAAAGACTCACTCCTTCCTTTACCGCCTGGCAGACATATCAACCTGGATGAGCGTAGACAATCCCTTTTCAAGGAATGGCTTAAGCAAAGGAAAGTCCCTTATACGACAAAGATTGTAGACAAGCGCGAATTCATTATCTGGGAAAAAGCAGATGCTAATCGAGTGCGTGCATGGGAGGGCTTTCCCTCATATTATGACGAAATGCAGGCCCCACCGAGACAATGAGTGGAATTACCTAACTACGCAATCAAGGTGACCTCCGTGGGCATACTGGTTTCAAGTTTTGCATCCGGTGCGTCGGCACCTTATTTTGGTTGTTAGGTTCTTTTGGAAATATCCACACAAAAATTGCTAAGAAGTCATGGCTTACCAGCATTCTGTTACGTGTGCGGGGGAGACATAAGCGACATTAGCTCAACCGATCGCGATCACTGCCCACCTAAGGGCTTCTTTTCAAGTGCAGACCGCATCAATTTTCCTGTCATCCTTCGCACTCATAAAATCTGCAACAACTCATGGAACGGAGCCGATGAATTGGTAGGCATACTTACTGATGCGCTGCATACCAGAAAGAAAAGCCAAGACTTTGCGGCTACCGACAAACTGCATGCTTTGCACATGCCATTCGGATCCGGCCACGCTGCAGGAGTAACCAATGTTCCGCTTTTACCCATTGCTAACCGTATAACGCGAGGAATGCACGCACTGTTATACAACGAGTATTTACCGCCTAATATTCCAATAAACATTCATTTGCCACTACCCGAGGCTCATATCGCAACAGGCGAGCTTCTGCAGCCTCTGGAACAAACATTTGCGTTTGGCACTACGATTCGTAAAGCGATTATCACAAAGACAGCCGACACCATCCGTGCATACAACGGCAAATTTCTATATGCATGCACTTGGGATCGTTTTGAGAATGGCAAACCTTTCTGCATTGTTGCCTTTGACATTTATTCATTCCACACGCTTTCTCCAAAGGTAGAGAACTTTCCAAAATGCTTTATCGGCATGTACATTCCAGCATCGGTGCCGGCAAATGCATCCTGGGTATCAGAGCTGGAGGTTAAGGTCAGCCGGGAAGAGACGCTTGATCCTCTGCAGCGAACCTAACTACGCAATCAAGTTGACCTCCGCATGAACATTGCATTCAAGTCATTATCCGGCGATGCTACGGCAACTTATTTTGGTTGTTAGGCATGCAAGCACAACACCTCGATTTGCTTATAGAAATGAAAGATGGTGTTCCTCGCAAAGAGCCATTGCATGTTCAGCCACTCCCTTCCGGAAGATACGTTTTATTACATTCACCTGGTTTCGTGCTTGGTCTCGCCGGCGGTGACGAGTTTGAGCTCATTTCACCGGATGGTGCATTCAAGGTTACGAAGCACGGCGGTAATTTGGCAATTCAACTCTTTTCTGAGGACTCAATTACTAATTACTTGTCGCAAATTTCACGTATCGCCGAGTCTCTAGGCGGCGTATTGGACGGAAACATTTCGCAGGGCGCTGTGCTCACCATCCCTGTTACTACAGGCTTCCCAGCAATTGAGGCTGCTCTTAACGCCTTTGTACTAACGGCACCATCTTGCTCTTGGTACTATGGCAATGTCTATTCAACTGTTGACGGAACTACTCCACTGCTTTGGTGGGCGAATGCCTAACTACGCAATCAAGGTGACCTCCGTGAAAATACTAGTTTCAAGTTTTGCATCCGGTGCGTCGGCACCTTATTTTGGTTGTTAGCGCAGTTATGAATCGAATCCACTTTTTAATCGTATTTTTATTGCTTTCTGCCCTATGCACACCAAGTACAGCCATTGCCTGTCGAGCGGCCAAACGCCCAACATGGCATCCGATTCAAGACTATTCGCAGATATTTATCGCAGAAGTTGTAGGTGTGCACCTCACCGAAAGAGAGGAGCAATTAGTAAAATCTGTTTCAGAGGGCCATCCTGACGAAGTGCGAGTTAGCAGTTCAACAGACAGTCACGAGGTGGCGGCGGTAATAATAGAAACCCTGAAAGGTAGCGCCCCGTCAAAACTAAAAATGACAATTGGTGGGTGCGGTGTAGAGATACCAAGACTTGGAGTTCGTGGCATTTTTTTCGTCACAAAAACAGGTGATGTAATTCCAGTTTACGAATCCAACACAAAGCAATTTGAGTATTGGGTAGAGCATGCAAAAACAGAACTTACCGCAAAGCGCTAACTACGCAATCAAGGGGACCTCCGTGAAAATCCAGCATTCAAGTTTCACATCCGGCGCGTCCGCCCCTTATTTTGGTTGTTAGGCCTATGTCACTTCTTCAATTAGCGGCACGCTACAAAAAGCCGCTTATTGTCGCTGAGCTAATATTCTTCTTGCTCTTCGCTGCTGAGCTCATCTATCTCCGCAAAATGTCAACGGTCGAGTTAAGTGGCGCCACTGCCGTCGCCGTTCTTATTCCTCCGTTCGGCGTTTGGCTTTGTTTCTTTCCACTGTGCTTTCTTGCCTGGTTCCAGAATGACGAACCTGACTTTTTTCGCTCGGCTAAACTTGTATTTTTCTGGCTGCTACTACTTGGATCTGCGGCAATTTGGTTTAACATTATTCGCATGTCTGTAGGAAAAGGCCTCTAGCTAGGCCTAACTACGCAATCAAGGGGACCTCCGCATGAAAGTGGCATTCAAATCATCAACATCCGGCGATGCGTCGGTCCCTTATTTTGGTTGTTAGGTCGCATTGAATGGATATTACAGACGCAAGAAATGATCGATTTGACCTGGGAATTGAACGATTCTTACTGGGTGATCCCATCGAGTATCATGGTGTCACGTTCTATATGACGCCTACGAAGAAAATGAATATAGACTCTTACTCTGCTTGGGCTCCCGAGGTAACTACAGTGACGCATGCCAAAGAACAAATAGCTCTTTCTAAAGCTTTGTTGGACGACCTTGCTAGCAAGAGTATTGAGTTCAAAAATGCGACGAACAATCTCTCACTTGAGTTTTCTCTTTGTCACAATTACGGCATGGGCTCAATCGTAATCGCAAAAGAAGTCAATAATGAGTTTCAGTGGCTTGCATCAAGCAGTGCAACCTAACTACGCAATCAAGGGGACCTCCGTGGAAACATTAGATTCATCCGAATTGTCATCCGGCGCGTCGGTCCCTTATTTTGGTTGTTAGGCGTCAAAGACATATCTCTTCAAGTATGTAAACAAAACAATGGATACACCGCTGCCACCTAGCCCAGATACTTCTCATCAACCAAGTTATGGTTCATTCGAGGATGTTGTTGAAATTCTGTACGGAACGCAGAATCTGCGTCGGGCAATCATAACCAAAGATCAGATGGGACTTTTCCGTGTCAGGTTTGAGGAGTGGGATATAACTGGCTGGGATCAAGGTGAGCCGATTTACTGGGTTTCTGCATCTCGTGCGTCAATCATCGACACATTAAAAAATGCCAGACGAATTGCACATAAGCAGATCGGGCACTTAACAGGCACGACCTATTGATTTAGGCTTCAAGTATTCTGTGCAAGCCAGTGCTTGGTTATTCAACGTTAAAAAGCTAACGCCTAACTACGCAATCAAGGGGACCTCCGCATGAAAGTGGTATTCAAATCATCAACATCCGGCGATGCGTCGGTCCCTTATTTTGGTTGTTAGGCTGCTTATGAAAAATGCTCGCAACCAACTAAAGAATGCGGAACTTCTCTCGCTCATTGGTGCTTGCGTGGCAAGCGGCGGCATTGTGTTATTTCTTCAATCCTGGCTGGAGCCTTTCAAGCTCTTCCTCTTGCTTGGCGGACTTGCTCTACACGCGATTGCTATGTTTTATCGAGCGCGCCTAGAAAAAGCTGCTGGCAACACCTTAACCAGTTGGGAAAGATGGCTGTATTGGTCTTGCTGGCTCATCCTTGCAATCCTTGCTCTCTACATACTGATAGCCGGCCCTTTTTGGTCAGCTGCCTAACTACGCAATCAAGGGGACCTCCGTGGAAACATTAGATTCATCCGAACCGTCATCCGGCGCGTCGGTCCCTTATTTTGGTTGTTAGGCCCAATGAAGCAGAATCAAGAAAGCCTTGAAGAAGAAGCGGCTCGTGCTACCGAGCTTTTGCGCGGCAAAGCTGTGTTAAATGTATGGCGTCATAGTGACGGTGAAGTTGTGATTCAATTCAACGACGGAACTCGCTTTTTTGCTAGCGCATTAAACGATAACCTAGAACTTTCAATTACAGGCGCGCCAGTATGCTGAGCTCAATGCCGGCCCTCCAATTATTCTTTGCCGTGATGTTTTTTTTAGTTCCCGGCATCGGTTTTAATATGCTGTTAGCTAGTCATTATCGTAGAGTTGGCAAATCTAGGAGCCAAGGTTTCAATGCTTTTATTTTTCCATTTTCAGAACTCAACTCTCGAGAACGCTATATATTTGCCGCCATACTCGCTGCCACAATTTCCTTCGCTCTTTTAGGCATGTCATATGATTGCAATTGTGCCTAACTACGCAATCAAGGGGACCTCCGTGGAAATATTAGATTCATCCGAACCGTCATCCGGCGCGTCGGTCCCTTATCTTGGTTGTTAGGTGTCAATGAACGCTTCATCGCTGATTGGAAAAATCATTCAAGCTGTGTGGGCTTATTCATCTGAACCTGTCAATTCGACTTGGACAGATGGACTCACGACTCCTATTACTTCGTCCGGCGCATTCCTCGAACTTTCCAACGGCGAGCTCATCAGAGTGAGCCCATGCGAGGTTAAATTAGACCAAGTGCAACACCCCTCGCTGGGTCTGGCGTTGGACCGCTACACATTCGAATCAGCACGAGTTGCTCTACCTGGCGGGAAGACATTTGATATAGAGCCACTTGTTAGCGCAGCTGGCTTGTTGCCGCTTGTTGTCACTGGCGCTGAGGAATCGGATCCTTTGGGAGAGGGTGCTGTCAGCCAACTCCGCTTCACCGGAGATAATTTGCAGTCCCTTGTTTTTCGTCACATCATGCCACCCATGACTCTTGGCATCAGCTGGCGTCCGGGCTAAACACCTAACTACGCAATCAAGGTGACCTCCGTGAAAATACTGGTTTTAAGTTTCACATCCGGTGCGTCGGCACCTTATTTTGGTTGTTAGACCCAGGTTACTAGGCTTCTACTATGGAGAAAAAAATATGACCTTACGAGCAATGCTGTTCTTGCTGGTTTTCGCTTCGGGGGCTGTTCAAGCTAAGGATGTTTTCGTTCCATTAAGACCGGACACTCCTCCCCTCGCTGCGTTTGTCGCCTGGCATCAAGCCGTCGTGAATAACGATTTCGCGGCGTATTCGCGACTGAGCTACTCAGTGCCTGGATTCACCCCGAAAATGGCCAAAGATACGTTTGTACGGTTGCACAAAGTTGTTCCAAAAGTCCTCAAGATCACGGCACCAAAAACCATTCCGAATACGAGAAACCTCGAGTTCTATGCAATTGGTTGCACAAACAATACGAGGCAGATTGCCTCGATATATGCGGTCCCTGTCAAAGGTACCTGGCAGATCCATGGAATTACCTGGGGGCCACCGTGGACTAAGGACGCGCATGTCTGCCCGGTTTAAGCGCTCAGCTAGGCGCGGTAGCAGTTCCCGCCCTCTAACTACGCAATCAAGGTGACCGCCGTGAAAATACTGGTTTCAAGTTTTACATCCGGTGCGTCGGCACCTTCATGATTGTTAGGCAGCATTTGGACAGGTAACCACACTGTTCGCGCAAACGGGATTGAAAGTGCTAGATTGAATTCGATTATTTCTATCATCCCTGTGCGTGGAGATTGGATATCATGAACAATTCACTATCAAAACACGCAGGACTTGCCGGCCTTCGACTTGAGTTATCCCGTGGCATCTGGTTATTGGCGGCGTTTATCTGCATCGGGCCTTTTCTCGCGCAAGGCATTGTCGTTGCCACCGGCGGTACAACTGGTTTGTCTTTGCTCGTCGCTGGCTGTCATTTTGTGCTGGCCATACTTGCAGGCACGCTCGCCTATACAGCGACACATAAATCTTTTTCAGGCATCCCAAGCGGCTCGCTCGTCAGTCTTGCGCTGGCCGCATTCACCTACAATGCACTTGCGGTGGTGCTTGTCAGATTTTTCGCCATCACCCCATAAACTTCTCAGGCTGGCTTTGTACACTCCGCCGCACGCTTCAACATTAAATTTCGGTCTCGCTCATTCCGGGTAAGCGATGCAGCGCGTTCAAACTCGGTTTGCGCCTCTTCGAAACGTTGAAGTTTCTGCAGAAAATCGCCGCGCACCGCCGGCAGCAAATGGTAATTTTGCAAAAGCGTTTCCGAACCCAGCGCGTCGACCAGCTTCAGCCCGGCTTCGGCACCGGCGGCCATGCCAACCGCAACGGCTCGATTTAATTCGATTACCGGCGACGGCGTCACCGCAGCCAGAACACCGTACAGCGATGCAATGCGCAACCAATCGGTTTGATCGGCGACCAAGGCACGCGCATGACAGGCGGCAATCGCGGCTTGCAAGGCATAAGGCTTGTTGGCGCCACCCAGTTTTTCCGCACGGTCGAGCGCAACAAAACCTCGGCGAATCAACAAGCGATCCCAACGTGCACGATTTTGTTCGAGCAAAAGAATGGGTTCGCCGGAACCATTCACCCGGGCATTGGCACGCGAGGCCTGGATTTCCATCAATGCGACCAGGCCATGCACTTCCGATTCCATCGGTGCCAACTCGGCAATCACACGGCCAAGCCGCAGGGCTTCTTCGCAAAGCGCAGGTCGCATTAAATCAGCCCCCGCCGTTGCCGAATAACCTTCATTAAAAATCAGGTAGATCACACCAAGCACAGCATCCAGTCGCTCGTTTAATTCCTGCTTGCGCGGCACTTCAAATGGAACCTGCGCATTGCTGAGCGTGCGCTTTGCCCGCACGATGCGTTGTGCAATCGTGGCTTCCGGCACCAGGAAGGCACGGGCAATTTCGTCGGTACTCAAGCCACCAAGCAGACGCAATGTCAGTGCGACTTGCGCCTCGGTAGATAGCACCGGATGACAGGCGGCAAATACCAGGCGCAGCAAATCATCGCCAATATCATCCTCCAGTTTTGCGGTATCGGGTTCGCTCATTTGTTGAGCCTCGAGTTCGTAACCGAGCTCTTCGTGCTTGTCTTGCTGCAATGAATGGCGTCGCAAATAATCGATCGCCTTGTGCTTGGCGGTCGTCATCAGCCAGGCGGCCGGCTTGTCGGGAATATTCGAGACGGGCCATTTTTCGAGCGCCGATACCAGCGCATCCTGTGCGAGCTCTTCGGCCAAGCCGACATCGCGCACCATGCGTGCAACCGAGGCAATAATCCGGGCCGATTCCATCCGCCACAGGGTTTCAATCGTTCTATGTATGGTTCGATGGATGGCTTGTTCGCTCATGAAAGCGAATCAAGCCATTATCGGGCAACGATTGCAACATCGACCTGCCGGGAATTATTTTTCGGCGATGGCCTTCAGCGATGCCAGCCCCTCTTCATACTTGTCGCCAATCATTTTATCCCTGTTGAAAAACAGGCACATCACTTTGGCGATGTAAGGCGTTGGGCCGAACATGGTCTGCGTCAGCGTCGTGGTATCGCCATGATTCGCCAGGGTGAATTCAATCTTGTTCTTGGCGGCAAAGGGCTTGATGAATTCGATATCCAGCAACAATTTGGATGCGGGTATCGATTCCACAATCTGCATTCGGCCCTGGCCAATATCTTTATTGCCTTCCCAGCCATACGTCGCGCCAACGCCTTGAGCGTTACCGCCATAGGTACGCCTCACGGCGGGATCAATTTTTTCCCAGGGCGACCAGGCTTCCCATAAATGAAAATCATTGATCTGCGCGAAGATTTTTTCGGGCGGCGCTTTAATGCCGACCGAGCGTTGCACGCGAAAACTGCCTGGTTGCAAGGCGGCGTAAATCAGGATGGCAGCGACAATTAATACAATAACGGTTGCGATAGTCATCAGCATAATATTTATCCTCGAAATGATTTACGTTTGGTCATAAGCCTGTTGCAGCTTGGCAATATCGATCTTGCTCATCGTCATCATTGCCTGCATGACGCGCGAGGCCTTCACGGCATCCGGGTCTTTGAGCATGGCGACCAATGCTCTGGGCACGATCTGCCAGGACAAGCCGAATTTGTCTTTCAACCAACCGCATTGCGAGGTACTGCCGCCTTCCGACAGACGATCCCACAAGGCATCCACTTCCGCCTGATCCGCACAATCGACACTCAGCGAGATGGCTTCGGTGAATGGAAATTGCGGCCCGGCATTCAATGCCTGAAATTGCTGGCCTTCTATTTCAAAGCGCATCGTCAGCACCTGGTCTTTCAGATCGGACAATGCATCGCCGTAGCGCGAGACTTCAAGAATCTTGCTACGCGGGAAAATGCCGATGTAATGATTCACCGCTTCTTCGGCATTGAAATTGAACCAGAGGCAGGGCGTAATTTTTTGTATGACCGTCATGATTGTGGCTCCTTGGCTGCCGGGTCCAGATACATCACTTCCCAGACATGGCCGTCCAGATCTTCAAAGCCATGGCTGTACATAAAGCCATGATCCTGCGCTTGCATATGGCTGCGACCGCCGGCAGCCACTGCCTTGCTGACGATGTCGTCGACATCGGCCCGGCTTTCCCGCGATATCGCAATCAGCACTTCGGTACTTTTCGTCGCATCGCAGATTTGTTTTTGGGTGAAGGTCTTGAAGAATTCTTCGACCAGCAGCATCGCGAAAATGTTTTCGCCAATAATCATGCAGGTCGCATTTTTATCGGTGAATTGCGGATTGAAAGTAAATCCGAGCGCGGTGAAAAATTCGACGGTTCTATCCAGATTCCTGACCGGCAGGTTGACGTAGATTTGTGTGCTCATCGTATCGCCCCGAGTCTGCTTATTGTTTGCCGATCTGGTTGCGAAGCCGCTCTTCCTGTTCGCGTAATTCCGGCGTGAATTCTGCGCCGAAGTCTTCGGCTTCGAACACCGGACGTATTTCGATCACCGAATCGCTCATGTGCGGATTGGGGCAACGCTTGACCCATTCGATCGCCTCATCCATCGAACGTACCTGCCACAGCCAAAAGCCGGCGATTAATTCCTTGGTTTCGGCAAAAGGGCCATCCACTACCGTCCGCTTGTTGCCGGAAAATTCGACCCGGGCACCTTTCGAACTGGCCTGCAGCCCTTCTCCGGCCAGCATCACGCCGGCCTTGACCAGCTCTTCATTGAAATTGCCCATGTCGGTGAGCAATTGTTCGCTCGGCATGATGCCGGCTTCGCTTTCTTTACTGGCTTTCACGATAACCATAACGCGCATGACATTTCTCCTTGTGGTGATTCGATTCAAGGCCAGCAACACTGTTTTACTGGCTCTTATGGGTACGACGAAGCAGAAGGCCCGAAATCGACATGCCATCGAAATTATTTTTAACCGCTACCCCGGGCAATGTTGCCGAGCCGCGCTTCAGCCTATATTGTTGCCAAATTGCATGTCTGTTCGATTTAGCACACTGGTCGCAGCCACTCCGGGAGCACTATGAAATACATGGTTCTGATCTATATCGACGACGAACTGATGCAAGCCCTGCCCGCCGGAAAATTCGACAGCATGATGCGCGGCTGCCTGCATCACGCCGATGAACTTCGTGCTTCCGGCTGCTTGCTTGACTCGCAGCAACTTGAACTGCCATCCGGCTCGAAAACCCTGCGAGTGCGCCAGGGTAATACGAGTATCGTCGATGGCCCCTTCGCCGAAACCAAGGAATACCTCGGCGGCTTTAACCTGATCGAAGCGGAAAATTTCGATGCCGCCATGAAAATTGCCAAGGAGTTCCCGTGGGCAAGCGTCGGCAGCATTGAAATACGCGAAGTCCGCGATATGGAAGCAGTGCGTCTTCGTGTTGGCGGCTAAAGCCGGTTGCGTTACACCAAAAACTAAAAGCAAGGTGTTGCGATGGATAAAAATGCGGAAATAAAAATGGACGCCAATTCTTTCCGGATGCGTGGCGAGGCGGTCACCCGGCTCGAAACTTTTGTCGATGCCGCGTTTGCGTTTGCGGTCACGCTATTGGTGGTTTCGTTCAATGACATGCCGAACTCGATGCCTGAACTATACGAAGCAATGCGACGCGCTCCCGGCTTTCTGGCGAGCTTCGCGATACTGGCGATGTTCTGGATATCGCATAACCGCTTTAGCCGTCACTTCGCGCTCGAAGATGCCTGGTCGATGTTCCTGAGTTTTTCCTTTGTCGCGCTTTGCCTGCTGTATGTCTATCCGTTGCGGATGATCATGGCATTGGCCATGCATTACATGACCGGCGGCTGGGCACCGCAGCAATTGGAAATCGCGTCCTCTGAAGATATCCGCGGGGTCTATCTGCTGTATGGCCTGGGCTTTGGCGGGATGTCGACGATTATCGGCTTGCTGAATTTGCACGCACTGCGCAAGAAAGCGGAATTAAGTTTGAATGCCCTCGAAATTTTTCTTGCGAAGGCTGAAATCCTCGGCAGTGTCTTGCTCTGCATTCCGGCGATTATTTCAATCGTGCTGGCCCTGACGCTGACAAAAAACGCGATGCAAGGATTCGCCCAGGGATTGCCGGGCATGGTCTATGCCTTGTTGGGAATCATCATGCCCGTTTTCGGCGCCTGGGTTGGCCGCAATATTGATCGACTTTCAAGCAAGCCGGCCTCATAAAAAACAGGGAAGCATTCGAATGATCGACACGCCTCGTATCACAGATACTGCAGCACAATGGGTCGCCTTCATACACCTGACGATTCCACGCGATGAAATACGGCACGCGATGGGGCCCGGGATCAGCGAGGTTTTTTCAGTGCTGAAAGAACAAGACATCAAACCGGCCGGCCCCTGGTTTACCCATCATTTGAAGATGACGCCGGAACAATTCGATTTCGAAATTTGCGTACCGGTATTAACACCGGTTACTCCGACCGGCCGTGTAAAAGCCGGCGAACTGGCGGCGAGGAAAAATGTCGCCCATACGGTTTACCAAGGTCCCTACGAGGGCATGGGCGAGGCCTGGGGGAAATTCATGGGCTGGATTGAAGCAAACGGACGCAAGCCGGCACCCGATCTTTGGGAAGTTTATTCCAAAGGCCCAGAATCGGGTGATGATGCTTCGCAATGGCGCACCGAACTGTTTCGTCCATTACTGGACTAGTGCAGCGATGGCCAAGGCAGCAACAAAATCCGCAGTGAATAAAACTCGACCTTCAACGGCCGAACAAACTCAGGCCGCGCTCGACTGGCTGAAACGCAAAGGTACAAAGAGCATTCGCGACAACATGGGCCCGAAATACGGCATCCATGTCGACCAAGCGTTTGGCGTTTCGATGGCCAATATGAAATTGCTCGCGAAACAATTGGGCAAGCACCACGAACTTGCGGCTGCGCTCTGGAACACCGGCTGGTACGAAGCACAGATGCTGGCATCGATGGTCGACGAACCGGAAAAAGTGACGTCGGCACAAATGGATTCGTGGTGCGAAAATTTCGATAACTGGGCCATTTGCGACACGATGTGCTTCAACCTGTTCGATCGCACGCCGCATGCCTGGACCAAGGTGAAGAAATGGAGCAAGCAGTCAGGCGAATTTCAAAAACGTACCGCATTCGCCTTGTTGTGGAGTCTTACGGTGCACGATAAACACGCAGACGACGCAAAATTTCTCAATGGCCTCAAGTTGATCGAACAAGCGGCGAACGACGAACGCCATTTCGTCAAGAAAGCGGTGAATATGGCCTTGCGGGCGACAGGAAAGCGGAATCTTGCATTGAACAAGGCGGCAATCACCGCTGCACAAGCTTTGGCCGATTCTGCCGACGCTACCTCGCGCTGGATTGGCAAAGATGCATTACGAGAACTGAAGAGTCCCGTGCTGATCAAACGGCTTTCCGCGAAAGCCAAATAAATTCAACCGCGCATTTAAGGGAGCAATCATGAAAGACACTCCAAAAGACTGGCCACGCATTTCATCGGCGTTGTATTGCCAGGACGCAGCCAAAATGATCGATTGGCTTTGCGATGCCTTCGGCTTCGAAATTCGCATCAAGGTCGTCGGCGAGAACGGCCGCATCGAACATAGCGAACTGACGTACGGCGGCGGCCTGATTATGGTCGGCGAAGAACGCATTGGTGCTGCATCACGCTGGGGCGTCGACATGAAAAGCCCGCTGTCGGTTGCCGGCGCCAATACGCAGGGATTAATGGTCTATGTCGATGATGTCGATGTCCACTGCGAACGCGCACGTGCCGCCGGCGCAAAAATTGTCGACGAGCCGACACTGCATGATTACGGCGAAGACTATTGGGCCGATCGCAGTTACGGCGCGGTCGATCCGGAAGGGCATCTATGGTGGTTCAGCCAGCGGCTGCGTGGATAACAGTCGCGTTTTTGCAGGAGGCCTTCTAGGCCCGACCCGCAGCCCACCGTTGAATATGCGCCGCGATTTCCTGCACGCCATCGGTTAATGCCGCCGGTCCTGGCTGCAGAATAATTGGCGATTTGATTTCGAATAGCTGGTTGTTTTTCACCGCATTGATCGCCGACCAGCCATCGCGTTGAATCACTTTTTCCGGACGGAATTTCTTGCCGCACCAGGAACCGAAAATAATATCCGGATTGCGGGCGATCACTTCATCGCCATTGGCCATGATGCGATCCTTGGCCAGACTTTTTTCGGCCCGTTCGGGAAGAATATCGTCGCCGCCGGCAATACGGATCAGCTCGCATACCCATTGGATGCCACTGATCAGCGGTTCGTCCCATTCCTCGAAATACACTTTCGGGCGTTGTTTTAATTGACTGGCCTGTCGCCTGATCAGCTCGAGGTTTTTTTGCAGGTCATCGGCATAGGCATTGGCTTTATCGGCGACGCCGACCAGGGCGCCCAGTCTTCTCACGTAATCAATGATGCCGGCCACGCTGCGATGATTGCTGATCCAGACCTCGACGCCATGCTTGATCAAGGCTGCCGCTATTTCGGATTGGATATCGGAAAAACCGATCACGAAATCCGGCTTCAGTTTCAGAATCTCGTCGATCTTTGCCGACGTGAAAGCGCTGACTTTCGGTTTTTCCTTGCGGGCTTTCGCCGGACGCACGGTAAAACCGGAAATCCCGACGATCCGATCCTGTTCGCCGAGCGCATACAATACTTCGGTCGGTTCTTCGGTCAGGCAAACAATGCGTTGCGGGCCGATTCTCATCGTAATTTCACCCGCTCCCCCAACCCTTCTCCCGTTGGAGAGGGGAGAAAAACAATCACGGAAACAACATCCGCTTGGTCCATTCGCCATTGGCGCGCTCATAACATTGCCGTTCATGCAGACGGAACTCGGCGCCATACCAAAACTCGATCATCTCCGGCACCACACGAAAGCCCGACCAGTGCGGAGGCCGTGGCACATCGACGCCTTCGAATTTTTTTTCGTAGATGTCCATTTGCGCTTCGAATACGTCCCGCGATGAAAGCGTTGCCGATTGTTTCGAAGCCCAGGCACCGATCTGGCTTGGGCGCGGACGCGATGCGAAATAGGCATCGGCTTCGGCAGCAGTCACTGGCTCGACCGTGCCTTCGATTCTGACCTGGATGCCGCTGTCCAATTGCTTCCAATGAAACAACAGGCCCGCCTGCGGATTGCTGGCAAGCTGGCGACCCTTGTGACTTTCGAAGTTGGTATAGAAAACAAAACCGCGGGCGTCGAAGGCTTTCAGTAAAACGGTACGTGCCGACGGACGTCCGTTCTTGCCGAGCGTGGCAAGCGTCATGGCGGTCGGCTCGGGGTCGCCGCTGTGTTTGGCGCGCTCCAGCAATTGTGCAAAAGTATCGAGTGCCTCTTGATATAAATCCTGCATGATTCATTCCTGTCCTGAATAAAGACCGCGATGCCAAACGCCAATCAAACAAAGCAAAACATGTTCGCGCCCGAGTTTGTCGCGGACATTTTACAACACGCGCTAGGCACTGCGGGCAAACCCGGCGTTTACGGCATTGTCGGGCTGCAGGGGTCGGGCAAATCGACTCTGGCTGCGCAGATGGCGGCGATCGGAAAAACCCGAGGTTTGAATATCGTCGCGTTATCGATCGATGATTTTTATCTCGGTAAGCGCGAACGCAATATTCTCGGTAGGAATATTCATCCGCTGCTGGCAACCCGCGGACCACCGGGCACGCATGATGTTTCACTGGCTTGCGAGGTGCTCGATAAACTCAAGCGCGGCAAGCCGGTACGCATCCCGCGGTTCGACAAGATCAGTGACGCCCGCATGCCGCCATCGCGTTGGCGACACATCAACACACGGGTCGATCTGGTTATTTTCGAAGGCTGGTTTCTGTTTGCGGAACCGGAACCTGGGGCCGCTCTGGCAAAACCGCTGAATCGTCTGGAACGAGAAAAAGATCCCGACGGCATATGGCGACATTATTGCAATACGACCTTGAAAAAATACGCAAAGCTTTGGCATTGCATTGATCGCAGCCTGTTCCTGCAAGGACCCGGATTTGAGCAGGTACAGCAATGGCGTTGGCAACAGGAACAAAGCCTGCAGGCGACAAATCCGAATCGCCGGACAATGTCGAAGTCTGAAGTCGAAGAATTTGTACTGTTATTCGAACGCACCAGCCGAAATGTGTTTTCGCAGTTGCCGCGTTTGGTGGATCGCGTCGTGCAACTGGATAAAAACCGGAAGCCTCAATCGTAGGGACGATTTATCAATCGTCCCTGTGCAACAGGTCGGGCCCAGAGGGCCCTCCTACATCATTCATGCAATGCGAAAGATTTATTCCTTGCCGACGATAAACGTGACTTTCATGTCGACACGCCACTCGGTAATGTGGCCATCGTTGTCGGTGACCACTTTGATATCGTTGACCCAGGCGCCTTTGATGTTTTTTACGCTTCTCGATACTTTCTTCAATCCGCCCTGCACGGCATCTTCAATGCTCTTGGTGGAAGAAGCAGAAATTTCGATTACTTTCGCGACGGTATTGCTCATATAAAAGTCTCCGTAGGTTCGCCCAAGCTGGCTTGACGACTATACGCCAGCATCGGCAAGAAGTTGCCGGTAGCCGTCCCGGTAACTTGAATACTTCGGCTGCCAACCGCTGGCTCGCAGTACATCATTTCGGATTCGACGACCTGTCGCCCGAATTTCAGTACTTGATGGTTCGATACCTATTTCCGGCAACCGCAACCAAGCCAGCACTTCAGACTCCAAGGCCGGGAAATCATCATTCACGCAGTAAGTCTTGCCCGGCGCATTCAAGCCAAGCACATGCACAATCGCCGAAGCGGCATCTTCGACATGTATGCGATTGCTCCAGTGCGCGCGACCATTCTCACCGGCTCGTGCTCGCTTCAGCATCCAGTTTCTTCCCGGGCCATAAATACCGGTCAGTCTCAATGCAGTGCCTTGCTGATGCTGGCCGCACAATAGCTCGGCTTCTCGCAATACTTTGCCGTTGAACGTTTCGGCATCGGCCGGACTTTGTTCATCAATCCATTCGCCTGCGTCCTGCGCATAGACGGCAGACGAGCTGACAAGGACCACACGCTTAAACCGGGATTGCGTTAACAAACGCTGCAGACCATCCACATACAAACACCGATAGGCATCGGCACTTCGTTCGTCAGGCGCAACGCAAAACACCAGGTTGTCAGCCTGTTGTGGCAGTTTTGTTAAACCGGCACCGGTAGTTAAATCGGCCGCGATCGAGCGAATTCCCGAAGGCAGCTCGCGGGTCGAACGACTGATGCTGAAGACCTCATGCGCCGAATTAAGCAATGTCGTGGCAACTCGGCTACCCAGATCACCGGCTCCGGCAATTATCGTGCAGCTTGGCATTTATCACTCGCGGCATATTCCTTCAATTGCGAGCGATGTTAGCATTAGGGCCATGAATCCTGCGTCCAACATTATTTTGATTGGCCCGATGGGGGCCGGCAAAACCTCGATAGGCAAACGCCTTGCCGGTTTGCTGGGCCTGCATTTTGTCGACGCCGATCATCGACTGGAAGAAATCACCGGCGTCGCAGTGCCGCTTATTTTTGAATGCGAAGGCGAGGCCGGATTTCGACAGCGCGAATCTCAATTGATCAACGAATTATGCCAAGGCAAAAATCAGTTGATCGCTACCGGCGGCGGCGTTGTGTTATCGGCCGATAATCGGCGTCAATTGCAGGCAAATGGTTTCGTCGTGTATCTGCAAGTCACGGTTGAGCAACAACTGGAACGACTGTCGCGGGATCGCAGCCGGCCATTGTTGGCAGGTGGCGACAAGCGCGAAAAATTATCGGGTCTCGCAGAAGTTCGCCATCCGCTGTATCTCGAAATCGCCGATCTGGTTTACCAATCAAGCGATAATCAAGTGGCCAATGCCGTCGCCGGCTTGCAGCAACAATTACAACATCACTGGCAACGAGCCGAGGCAGCCTGATGCGACAAATAAGTGTGCAACTGGCAAAGCGCAGCTATCCGATTCGAATTGGCAATGATGTACTCAGCGACACCGCAGCTCTGGCCAGTTTGGTCATGGGCAAACAGGCGCTGATCGTTACCGATGAAAACATCGCGCCGTTTTATCTGCCGACCATCCAGTCCGCGTTGCAAAATAAAACCATTCACACTTTGATATTTCCGCCCGGCGAGCAGGAAAAAAACCTTAACCGCTTCACTGAAATCATGCATCTGCTGGCCGAAATAAAAGCGAGCCGCGATGTCACCTTGATTGCATTGGGTGGCGGCGTGATCGGCGATCTGACTGGCTTTGCGGCTGCCTGCTGGATGCGTGGCGTGCGCTTCATCCAGATTCCAACCACCTTGCTGGCAATGGTCGATTCATCGGTCGGCGGCAAGACGGCAGTGGATCTGGCCAGTGGAAAAAATCTGGTCGGCGCTTTTCACCAGCCGGTTGCCGTGCTGGCCGATTTAACGACTCTGAAAACTCTTCCGGAACGCGAATTGAAAGCCGGCCTGGCCGAAGTCATCAAATACGGCGCGGCATTCGACGTCGGATTTTTTTCCTGGCTGGAAAAACATATCGAGGAATTATTGGCACTCGATGAGACCGCTTTGATCGAAGCGATCTCTCGTAGCTGCCGACAAAAAGCCGGCGTGGTCTCGCGCGATGAAACCGAACAGGGCGAACGCATGCTGCTGAATCTCGGCCACACCTTCGCCCATGCGATTGAAACCGCGCAAGGCTACGGTGGCTATCTGCACGGCGAAGCGGTCGCGATCGGCATGTGTCTGGCCGCCAGGCTGTCGGCGCAGATGAAACGCGCACCGGCTGCCGATGCCGAACGTCTTATCAACCTGCTGAAACGCGCAGGCTTACCGACAGCGTTACCTCCCGAGCTCGATAGCGAAGCTTTGTTGAATCATATGAAACTGGACAAGAAAGCCTTGTCCGGTGCGTTGCGATTGATTTTATGGCGAGGCCTGGGCCGTGCCGATGTGGTCGCCGATGTGTCCGAAACCGCGATTTTAAGGGTGCTCGTATAAAGTCTTATTTCCCCTTTGCAACGCAGTATCGCGACGAAATACGGCTTTATACGAGTGTCCTTTAAGGGTGCTTAGCGGTTAAAATGCTACATGCGCTTATTTCTACAGCAAAAACCTGCCGCTGGTGAGTCACCCAAATTCGTCCAGTTAATTCTGGAGCAGGATTTGTTGGGCGGTTGGTGCCTCGTTAAAGAAAGCGGCCACACCGGCGGCCGAAGCCAATTGAAGCGCGAACAATTTCTGCAACACGAAGCGGCGATCCTGGCGTTTGAAAAAGCACGCGATGCACAAGTCAAACGCGGCTTCCAGATTATGTTTGTACAAGGTGCGGACGCGCCTTGAGTCGTACACATCGAGAATAAAATGACTTTGAAAAACGACCGTTTCCTGCGTGCCCTGCGCCGCGAACCCGTAGATGCCACGCCTGTCTGGTTAATGCGACAAGCTGGTCGTTATTTGCCGGAATATCGTGCGACCCGTGCTCAAGCCGGCAGTTTCATGGGACTGGCAACGAATCCGGAATTGGCCTGCGAAGTCACGTTGCAACCCTTGCGTCGTTACGAACTCGATGCCGCGATTCTGTTTTCCGATATTTTGACCATTCCCGATGCCATGGGTCTGGGTTTAACGTTTGCCGAAGGCGAAGGCCCGCGTTTTGCCCGCCCGGTTCGCAGCCATGCCGACATCGACAAACTGTTCGTGCCGGACATGGCGAAAGAATTGCGCTATGTGATGGATGCCGTCAGTTTGATTCGCAAGGAACTGAACGATAGCGTTCCGCTGATCGGTTTTTCCGGCAGCCCGTGGACACTGGCCTGCTACATGATTGAAGGCAGCGGTAGCGATAATTTTGCGAAGATCAAGGCGATGGCCTTGAACGATGCACCGGCTTTGCATCGCCTGTTGAACATCGTGACCGATGCCGTGATCGCCTACCTGAGCGCCCAACGTGCTGCTGGCGCCCAAGCCCTGCAAATATTCGATACCTGGGGCGGCATGTTGTCGCCGCATATGTACCGCGAGTTTTCCCTGCGTTATCTGCAGCGCATCGCGGCCGAATTGCCGCGCGGCGAAGGCATCGATAAAACGCCGTTGATTCTATTCGGCAAAGGCAATGCGCCTTATCTGGAAGAACTCGCCGATACCGGTGCCGAAGGCATTGGCGTCGATTGGCTGGTCTCGCTCGAAGAAGCGCGCCGCCGCACACAAGGCAAAGTCGCGCTGCAAGGCAATCTCGATCCGGTGACTTTGTATGCCGATCCCGAAGGCATTCGCCGCGAAGTAAAACGCACGCTCGACAGCTATGGCAAAGGTCCCGGCCATATCTTCAACCTCGGTCATGGCATGTCACCAGACATGAATCCGGATCACGTGAAGGTATTGGTCGATGCCGTGCACGAGTTTTCGCGGGCTTGATTTGCAACAACGCTTGGTGGGAGCTGCTTTAGCAGCGATGAAATGCTTAACTTGCGAAATGCCTGCGAGATTTAATCGCTGCTAAAGCAGCTCCCACAAGAGCAAACCCAACAAAGGGCTACGCCATATCCAGCATCGGCGGCAGCGGACAATGCAGCGATGCGCATACAGTGCGCAGCAATTCCGCTTCGGCGATATTGATTTGATTGTCATGACTGATCGCGGCGACCAGACCCTCGATCAATAATTCCTTGCTCATCGGTTCCAGACTGTCGAGTGCCGGCCAAACCGATTCGAGGGCTTCGACAAACGAACGGGTAACCTGATAGCCGATATTTTCGCGCGGCAATACGCGTTCCATGCCGGCCAGATACGCGCGCTGCGCATCGGCGGCATTGCCATGCCCGACTTGCGCCAGCACGGCCATCAAGGTGCTCGCTTGCACGGCGACATCCTTCAAGCATTTATTGCCAATGCGCCAGGCTTTGCTTGGATCGAGCAAATCGCGAACCTGGGTGCCAAGCAAATGCCCGAGGCAATATTCATACAAGTCGATTTGGCCATCGGCATGTACCAATGCATACACCGATTCCATGAAGCGGACCAGCTCGGGCCGCGGACGTTGGCGCAAGGTGGGAAAACACAAAGAAGCCAGCGGCAGGCGATGGATCGGATTGAGCTGGCTGACTTGCAGATAAAAATCTTTCACGACAGAAGGCAAAGAATCGCCATGGCGGGCACGCAATTCGAAGGCTTGCTTGGCCTGCACTTTTTCATCCGACGAATACAGCAAGGCGCACATCAACGGGATGACGCCATGATGACTGCGTGCCGCATCCTGCAAAATTTCCGGGATGCTGCCGGCAATATCATGGGCACGTTGGTAGTCGTCGGACTTCGGTGAGCCGACTTGTTCGACGATCGAAGGCGGCGTCACCATTACATTGCTTTCTGCCGATGGAATACTGCCGCCATTTTCGGAAAAGCCCAGCAAACGATCTTCTTCCAAACCCACCGGCGGTTTCAAACTCCAGCGCGCGCTGAGCTCTTTAAATTCCGAAGCCCTGAAGCTAGGGTCCAATGCTTTGATGCGCTCTGCGAGCGGCGGATGCGTCGCCATCATGCTTGAAAGTGCAATACCTTCGCCGAATAGCATATGGCTGACTTCTTCGGCATCGGCATTGGCAATTTTGGAGCCGTCATTCAATCCGCCAATTTTCTTCAGGGCACCGGCGATGCCTTTGGTTTGTCGCGTGAACTGCACGGCACTGGCATCGGCCAGGTATTCGCGCTGACGACTGACGCCGGCTTTGATCATCCGGCCAAAGAACAAACCGATATAGCCAATCGCCATCAAACCAAGAGCAACTCCGATAATCGGTGCGGCATCCTTGCTGCGAAAACGTCCGTGCTCGAGAATTTTTTGTCCGATCAGCGCCATCACCATAATGCCGAACAGCAAACCCATCAGTTTGATATTCAAACGCATATCGCCATTCAAAATATGGCTGAACTCGTGTGCGATGACGCCTTGCAGCTCGTCCCGGTTCAAGCTGTTCAGAGCTCCGCGCGTTACCGCCACTGCCGCATCACTCGGCGTATAACCGGCCGCGAACGCATTGATACCGGCTTCGTCATTCAATACGAAAATCTGCGGCACCGGCACACCGGAAGCGATCGCGATTTCCTCGACCACGTTGCGAAGACGACGCAAATGATAATCCTGGGTGTTTTCCGGCACCGGCATCGCGCCAAGTTGATGCGCTACCGCCGCACCGCCGGTACGCAATGAAGACATCCGAAACAAGGTGGCGCAACCAATGACCATCAACACGGCAAGCGTGCATATCACCAGCATCGGCAATGGA
Organism: Arenimonas sp.; assembly: GCA_036676335.1. Classification (GTDB taxonomy): domain Bacteria; phylum Pseudomonadota; class Gammaproteobacteria; order Xanthomonadales; family Xanthomonadaceae; genus Arenimonas. The sequence goes on from JAKFDD010000009.1 coordinate 24,007, forward strand.
TTGACGCCTTCGGTAAAACCGCCCAACGCGACCAGCAAGACAAGATCGACCGCCACCACAATGCCGAACACTGCCAACGCAAACAGCAGCACCAGGCGCTTGGATTGTTGCCGGACTGCGATTTGTCGTTCAAAAAAATTCATGGCTCAGTACCCGCGCATGATTCGCGCATTGTGACTCACAGCAGAACGCCAGTTTTTGACTGGCGTTTGCGTAAATTCAGAAGGAAACTTTCGGGGCTTCGCGTTTGGCCGGCTCGGTAATTTCCAGCAAGGCGGCCGCAGCGAAATTGAACATGCCGGCCAGGATGTTCGAAGGAAACACTTCACGCTTATTGTTATAACCCATGACTGAATCGTTATAAGCCTGACGTGCGAATGCGACGCGATTTTCGGTTGACGTCAGTTCTTCCGACAGCTGCATCATGTTCTGGTTCGCTTTTAAATCCGGATAGGCCTCGCTGACGACCATCAAGCGGCTTAATGCACCGGTCAAACCTTGATCGGCATTCGCCAATTGCGCCATCGCATTGGCATCGCCAGGATTGGCACTGGCCGCTTTCAGGCCGCTGACAGCCGCTGCACGCGCTTGAATGACTGCTTCAAGGGTTTCGCGTTCATGCGCCATATAACCTTTGGCGGTTTCAACCAAATTGGGAATCAGGTCATAACGGCGATTCAACTGCACATCGATTTGAGCGAAAGCATTTTTATAGGCGTTGCGGGCAGTGACCAAGCCGTTGTAAATGCCTACCGCCAAGAAGCCCACCAAAACAATACCCGCCAGTAACACTAAAACTATTACGCTCATAACACTCTCCAGCCAAGTAAATTTTTATGTGAAATGTTCAGGTGAAATCACGCCGCGCGGAGTAACATAACCCATCGCCCCAGCTTACGCACCTTCTGTGCATCATGAAAGTAATGAAAGTCAGTCTCGTTGTTTCGCTATTTGGCCTCGCTCTGCTCGCACCTGGCCAAACGCGGTTGGCAGATACGCCAATTGCCGGCACGTCAAAATTTGCGGTCAAAAAGCCGGGGGCACTGCCAGACCAAACATTAAATGCACGAAATATTGAAGCGTTGGCACAAAGACTGGTGTTCGAAAAAAATCTGCCCGGCCTGGCCGTTGCGATCGTGCAGGATGGCCAGGTCATTACCGCGAAGGGTTTCGGCATCACCGACAGTCAACGCGGCGAACCGGTCATGCCTTATACGGTGTTTCGTCTTGCATCATTGTCGAAAGGTTTCGCCGGAACCCTGAGCGGACAGCTGGTAGAAGAAGGCGCGATGAGCTGGGATTCACCCATCATCAACCAGCTGCCGGCTTTCAAATTGCAGGACTATGCGAGCGGTTCGACCGTTACCGTACGTGATGTGTTGAGCCATCGCGTCGGCTTGCGGGATCACACTTTCGATAATGCTCTTGCTGGCGATCAACCGTATGCATTGCTTGCCGAGCGTTTGTCGGATGCACCGATGACCTGTTCTCCCGGCGATTGCTATGGCTATCAGAATGTTGCGTTTAGCCTGATCAGTGATTTGACCTTTGCTGCGACCGGTGATTTTTATCCCCAACAAGTCGAAAAAAGAATTTTCATGCCGCTCGGCATGACCAATGCGAGTTACGGCCTGGATGGTTTGATGGCAAGCGCATCCTGGGCCAAGCCGCATGTTCGAAACAAAACCGGATGGACCCCGGTCACACCGAACGAAAACTATTATCGAATCCCGCCGGCTGCCGGCGTCAATGCCAGCATCCAGGACATGGCACAGTGGTTGCGTGCACAGCTGGGCCATCGCCCGGATGTACTTTCCAAAGAAGTGCTCAGCCAGATCCACTCCAAACAAGTGGTGACTCCTGGAGAAATTCGTTCGACCGGCTGGCGCAGTGAACGACTTTATGACGCTTATTACGGTCTCGGCTGGCGAGTGATGAATTACAGCGGCCGTACGATGATTTTCCATGCCGGCGCAGTCAAGGGTTTTCGCGGACTGATCGCTTTTTTACCCGACCAGGATATCGGAATCGTCGTACTGTGGAATTCGGAATCCACCATCCCGCCGGGCTTGATGCCGACGTTCTTCGATACGGCACTCGGATTGCCCCAGCGTAACTGGCTGGGACTGGATGAACTGGGACCGGTCAATGACGAGATCGGCGCGGAATAAACGCTCGTAATTCAACACCCGATAAAAAAGCGCCTTTCGGCGCTTTTTTGTATCTGCAGGCAATCCTGGAAATCCTCTCTCCCCGACTGGGCAACACAGGGAGAGAGTCAAGATTGTTGCTTGCGAAATTACATCGCAGGTGCAGCAGGTGCAGCTGGAGCAGCAGCCTTTTTCTTGGCAGGCTTCTTAGCAGCTTTCTTCTTGGCAGCTGGTTTTTTAGCTGCTGGTTTCTTGGCAGCTTTTTTAGCAGCTTTCTTAGCTGGTTTTTTAGCTACTTTCTTGGCAGCTTTCTTAGCAGCTGGTTTCTTAGCTACTTTTTTAGCGGCCTTTTTGGCTGGTTTTTTAGCTACTTTCTTAGCAGCTTTCTTTGCAGCTGGTTTTTTAGCTACTTTTTTAGCGGCCTTTTTGGCTGCTGGTTTAGCTTTCTTTACAGCTTTCTTTGCGGCCTTTTTGGCCGGCTTCTTTGCAGCTTTCTTAGTTGCCATGGTCAACTCCTCGTCAGTTGGCTAGATAACGCTTAGGTAAAGCCCAGTTAGTACAACACAGCGGGAACATTCCCGTTGCGTACTGCCACAAGGCCGAAGCCCTGCAGTAGATCGGATGGCAATGCCTTGGCATTGCGAATATGTCGTGCAATAAAAACGCCCAAGCCGAGTCCGGCTTGAGCGTATAGGAAGTTCGGCACCCACAGGGATGCGATCCGTTTTTTAGGGGAAGCGAAGCCAGCGACCAGAGAATCGACGTCATGGGCATGCGCCCAATCGGTAATGCGATTTGTTGGCTGAACTGTTATCACTCGTTTCCGCTGAAAGTCTTTGTTGGGCGAAAGCTAATCAGGTGTTTTTCACTTGTCAACACCTTTGCGAAAAATAATTCCTTATCGTCATCCCACGGGAATGATTTTGTGCTAGTGCAGAAAATGATTTGCCAGTTTCGAAATTCGCCAATTCAAGCAATCGAAAAAATAAAACGCAGTAATTACGCGGCTTTCAGCGTTATCGATTTTTCCAATCGTAAAAATGCAAAGCGCCGCGATTGAAAAACACGTCGTAAAAACATGCCTGCTCCCGGTTAAATCCGGCAGTGAAGATTTTTTTATTTTTAGAAGTCGAAAAGGCAAAACTGCGCAACTTTTTCGGCTGCATTTTCATGCCAACTAATTCTTCTCGCTCTGTTGCCGCGATGAAATCCGACACGCGAATTCGTATTCGGATGTTAAAAACCATGTCGTCGCGAAGTCCATTCGACCCATTTCGCGGACCTCCTTCGGCAGTGCCCGGCATCTTGCTGACAAGCATTTTCGAGCTCGAGACAAATCGTCATCACCGGCTCGCAACAAGAATCAACCGGAACGAATGCCCGATATGCATGCGACAACCAAAGCCCCAAATGCAAACCGGCCGCTAAGCGGCCGGTGAGGTTCATCAGATGCTGCTGCAGACCAATCAGTGATCGTCGTCTTCGAGCAGCTCGGCGTAGTCGTCGGGCGATAACAGTTCGTTGACTTCATCCATGTCGCTAGGCTGCACGACAAAAATCCAGCCTTCGCCGTAAGCATCTTCGTTGATGGTTTCGGGTTTGTCCGACAGTGCTTCGTTGACCGACACGACAGTGCCGGTCACCGGGCTGTAGACATCGGATGCCGCTTTCACCGATTCGACAACGGCAGATGCGTTGCCCATCGTCACAGTATCGCCAACGCTTGGCAGTTCGACATATACCAGATCGCCAAGCAAGCCTTGAGCATGATCGGAAATTCCGACGGTAACCTTGCCGTTGTCTTCAACGCGGGCCCACTCGTGGGATTTAAGGAATTTCAAATCGCCTGGAATTTCGCTCATGGCAGTATCTCTGTTCTTGGGGGCGGGATAACGAGGGGGTAGTTTAACGATAGTTGCGGCAGGTTTCAGCTGCCGCGTGTGTTTATTTCAAAATTTATGCAAGCACGCCTTCCTGCGCCGCGCCATCACGCACGAATGGATACTTCACCGCACGAAGACTAAAACGCTTGCCGCGGATATCGACCTCGACATTACCGATCTCGCCGGCAGGCACGCGCGCAAGTGCAATCGCCTTGCCCAGGGTTGGAGAGAAGGTGCCAGACAGGATTTCACCTTCGCCGCTCGCCGTAAAAACTTGCTGACCGTGTCGAAGCACGCCTTTTTCATCCATCACTAAACCAATGGTTTGTCTTGGCACGCCATTTGCTTTTTGTTTTTCGAGAGCAGTACGCCCGATAAAATCGCGACCTTCATCGAGTGCCACCGTCCAGCTAAGTCCGGCTTCGAATGGCGAAACACTGTCGTCCATGTCCTGGCCATACAAAGCCATGCCGGCTTCGAGACGCAAGGTATCGCGTGCACCCAGGCCAGCAGGTTTTACGCCAACGCTTAATAATTGATTCCAGAATTCGATCGCCTTGGTTTCCGGCACCATGATTTCGAAACCGTCTTCACCGGTGTAACCGGTACGGGCGACAAACAAACCATCGGCTTCGCAGGCAACAAACTTGCCGAGCTTGCCGCAGGCCTTTGCAGCCTCGGGTGACAACAGGCTGATGACTTTCTCGCGGGCATTCGGACCCTGTACGGCAACCATCGCCAGGTCACGGCGCTCGGTCACCTTCACGCCGAAGTCGGCGGCATGCTTTTCGATCCATGGCATATCTTTATCGCGGGTTGCTGCATTCACGACAACGCGGAAGTAACTCTCATTCATGTAATAGACGATCAAGTCGTCGATCACGCCACCGCTTTCATTGAGCATGCAGGAATACAAAGCCTTGCCGGGTTTGCTCAACTTGTCGACCGAGTTGGCGAACAGCTTGCGCAGGAACGGACGCACTTGCTCGCCATGCAGATCGACCACCGTCATATGCGAGACATCGAACATGCCGGCATCGTTACGGACCTGATGGTGCTCGTCCATTTGCGAGCCGTAATGAATCGGCATGTCCCAACCACCGAAGTCGACCATCTTGGCATTCAGCGCGCGATGACTGGCGTTATAAATAGTTTGCTTGCTCATTATTAAAGAGATTCCGATGGCGACGAAGGCGGGCATTATCGCATTTCGAAGCCGATTCCCGATATCCAACCCCCTACTCAGGCCTTTTTAGCGGCAAATTAGCCTGAACCCCGGCATTTTGCTAAAATTGCCCCCGTCATACGGGGCCGATCAGACTGATCGGAATCCGGCTTCGACAGGCTCTACCGCTACACAGGGACTCGATGGCCGACGCGCCTTCGGTAGCACATTTAAATAGCTTCTACGTCGATACCCAGTCAGCAAGCTGCATGCGCTTAGGGAATTTGGCTGTTTGTTATTCAAATGGCCCCGTCCCCTGCACCACATATTTTCCACTTACGATTCAATCTTCGAGATACCACATCAAATGAACGCCCGGAATACAGTTTTTAGCGTCGTCGCACTCGCACTGCTTGGCCTTGTTTATCTGTTTACTCGAAGCACGACCGAGGAAAAGATCACTGACGCCTACCCGGTAACTACCGAGGTGGAGGTGAATTTCAAAACCCACCTGGCCAAGTTGGACGACGATGGCAAGGACATCTTCAACGAACAGTTTCAGAAGAAGATCCGCTTCAGAGCACAGGCTTGTGCCGAAGGGTTCGTTCCGGGCGCTTTTGACAATACCGAAGATATCAAGACCGCACTGGCCGAAAAGAACCCGTGCTTCATCGAGCATGACAAAGCGATCACACGATGGATTACCTATCAAAGAATCAGTGCGCTTCTTAAAGCGCCCGCGCTTGTCGAAGCCAAAGGTGAAAACACCCAGTATCTTGCCGGCGACGGCACGATCTCCAATGCCTTCTTTGCGAAGAAGGCCAATGTCGCCGCGCTGAAGCAATCGGATAACTTACTGATCGTGTCGATGACCGACGGGAAAATCATTTCAAGCCTGCCTTCCTCAATGTCGGAATCGGCCGAAATCTCGGACAACGGTCGATTGATCAGTATGGTTCAAGGCAACGTCCTTCGAATCTACAACACCGAAAACGGCGAATTGCTGCTCGAAAATGGCAGCGACAAAATTGCACGCTTCCAGTGGCTGAACGAAAACTACGCGATATATTCGAAACGCGTCGAGTATCGCCTTCAAGTCAATCTGGTTGATCTGGACACCGGCGTAGAAACTCCGGTCCAGGGCGTGGAAACGAGCTCGTCGTTCGTTCTGCCGGTCAAAGACAAGAAAGACCAATTCATGATGGTCGCCCATAACAGCATGACCAAATTTGAAATTAGCCGGTCCGCCGAGAACGCGGTTTCAATCAAAATCCTTCAGGATTTGAAATTGCAGAACGCCTATTTCAACGAGAGCCAGCTCAGCATCGACAAGCAAGGCATCTACTATTTCGGTAGCAATTACACGCTCAGCTCGGTGGACCCGGAAAACATGAGCCGCCGCGATATCGATTTCAAACCATTCCGAATTGAACAAGTCGTGGCCACCCCTGAAATCGGCAAAGTACTGCTTAGCGGTCACAGCCCCGATGGCAAAGGCAGAAACAAGTACATCTTCAATTTAAAGAATAATGCGCTGGCATTGGTCACCGATGAAAACCTGAACTCCAACAGGACAAAGCTTGTTCCCGGTGGCTCCAAGCTGGCGTTTATCTCCGCTACAAAAGTATCGATCATCGATATACCCAGCACCGAGGCCGCCAGAAATCTGGTCGAATTCAAGAATGACTGGGCTTTTGCTGAAAGCATGCGCAAGCTGGAGCAATTCGAACGTGCCGAACAACTCGAGAACAGCTACAAGTTGATGGGCGCCATGAACAATACGCGCCTGGCCAAAGAAGCCAAGGATTCCAAAATCATCGGCGTCGGCTTGCAAATGTTCGACTCCTCGGACAGATCCTCGCGAGGCGATAGCGATTACGTCAACGTAAAACTCACCGGTCCGAAACGCCCCATCATTCTGGTGCTTTCATCCACGTTCAAAATCAATTGGGTCATCAGCGCCGACCCGGGTATCGAGGTCAAGGCTGTTATCTTGTCGAGCTCATTTGGCGGAGAAGTGATGGGCGTCAATGCCGGTAAAATTATTCGTACCAGTGCCGGTGCCGGTGCTTATCAAATGAATAGTGAAAAATACCGGGCCCTCGATGCCATGGTGCAACGCGAAACCGGCCGCACCATCGATAAATTCCAGGGCAGCAGCCGCAGCAACTCGTTCTGGGTAAAAATCTGATCCCCTCTGTCGTTCCTTGCGTAAAAAATTCAAACGAGCATTGAAATGGAAAAAAGTTTCGAACCCAGCACCTTTGAAACCAAGTGGTATCAACATTGGGAAAGCAGCGGTTGCTTCAAGCCTTCGGGCAAGGGCGAGCCCTACACCATCATGTTGCCGCCGCCGAATGTCACCGGCACCTTGCATATGGGGCACGCGTTCCAGCACACGTTGATGGACGCCCTGGTTCGTTATCACCGCATGCGCGGTTTCGACACCCTGTGGCAGGTCGGTACCGACCATGCCGGTATCGCGACCGAAATGGTAGTCGGCAGAAACCTGTCTCGCGAGAATTTGACCCGCGACGATCTTGGTCGCGACAAGTTCATCGAGAAAGTCTGGGAATGGAAAAAAGAATCCGGCGACACCATCACCCGGCAAATGCGTCGTATGGGCACCTCCGGTGACTGGACTCGCGAACGCTTCACGATGGACGAAGGTCTGTCGCAAGCGGTGATCGAAACTTTCGTGAAGCTGCATGAGCAAGGTTTGATTTATCGCGGCCAGCGTTTGGTGAACTGGGATCCGGTCTTGAAAACCGCCATTTCCGATCTTGAAGTGGTCAGCGAAGAAGAAGACGGCAAACTGTGGTCAATTTCGTATCCGCTCGCCGACGGTTCGGGTTCACTGGTTGTGGCAACGACGCGCCCGGAAACCATGCTCGGCGATACCGCCGTGATGGTGCATCCGGAAGACGAACGTTATAAGCATTTAATCGGAAAGACCGTGAAGCTGCCTTTGTCGGATCGTGAAATTCCGATCATTGCCGATGATTATGTCGATCGCGAATTCGGCACAGGTGTCGTGAAAGTCACGCCGGCGCATGACTTCAACGACTATGCCGTTGGTCAGCGTCACAACCTGCCGATGATCAATATCCTGACCTTGACGGCACATATTAATGAGAACGCGCCGGAAAAATATCGCGGCCTGGATCGTTATGTCGCACGTAAAGCCGTGCTGGCCGATCTGATCGCACTGGATTTGCTGGTCGAAGAAAAGAAACACAAGCTGCAGGTACCGCGCGGCGATCGTACCGGCCAGGTGATCGAGCCGTATCTGACCAACCAGTGGTTCGTGAAAATGGACGGCCTGGCGGCACGCGGACTCGAGCTGGTCGAAAACGGCGACGTCAAATTCGTGCCGGAAAACTGGATCAATACCTATCGCCACTGGATGGGCAATATCCAGGATTGGTGCATCTCGCGGCAATTGTGGTGGGGCCATCGCATTCCGGCCTGGTATGACGATGCCGGCAAAATTTATGTCGGTCGCGATGAGGCCGAAGTTCGTGCGAAAAACAATCTGGCCGCCGATATCAATCTCGTCCGCGATAACGACGTGCTCGAAACCTGGTTCAGCTCGTCACTGTGGTCGCATTCGACCCTCGGTTGGCCGAACGAACAGGACATGGCGAAATACGATTACGCCAAACGCCTGCCGACCTCGGTGTTGGTGACCGGTTTCGATATCATTTTCTTCTGGGTCGCCCGGATGATCATGATGACCGATCATTTCACCGGCGAAGTGCCGTTCAAGGATGTCTACATCACCGGCCTGGTACGCGACAAAGATGGCCAGAAAATGTCGAAGTCGAAAGGCAATATCCTGGACCCGATCGACATCATCGACGGCATCACGCTGGACGAACTGATCGCCAAGCGCACCAGCGGATTGATGCAGCCGCAGATGGCCGAGAAAATCGCGAAAGCGACTCGCAAGGAATTCCCGGACGGCATTTCCGCCTTCGGTGCCGATGCCTTGCGCTTTACCTTTGCCTCGCTTGCCACCCATGGCCGCGACATCAAGTTCGATCTGGATCGTTGCGGCGGCTACAAGAACTTCTGCAATAAATTATGGAATGCCACGCGTTTCGTATTGATGAATTGCGAAGGCTTCGAAGCTTCCGGCAAACCGACGCCGAAGACCGATGCCGAGCGCTGGATTTTGTCGCGCCTGAATCATTGCACGGCCGAAGTGCATGGCCATTTTGCCGATTACCGTTTCGATCTGGCATCGCAGGCACTTTACGAATTCGCCTGGAACGAATATTGCGATTGGTTTCTCGAACTCGCCAAGCCGGCTTTGCTGGGCGAAGACAGAGTCGCTGCCGATTCGACCCGTCATACCTTGTTATATGTATTGGAATCCTTGCTGCGCTTATTGCATCCATTGATTCCGTTTGTCACCGAAGAAATCTGGCAAACGATCAAAGCCCCACTGGGTATTCAGGGCAACTCGATCAGCACGCAAACCTATCCTGAAGTGTCCGACGGCTCCGACAATGTTGCGCAATCGGAAACCGATATCGAATGGCTGAAATCGGTGGTCACGCAACTTCGTCGCATCCGTAGCGAGATGAATATCGCGCCGTCGAAGGCTGTTCCACTTTTATTGCAAGGCGGCAATGCCGAAGATAAAGATCGTTCTGCACGTTTTGATTCGGCCTTGAAATTTCTGGCCAAACTGGAATCGCTGCAATGGCTGGAAGGTGAAGCGCCCGCCAGTGCCTCTGCCGTGGTTGGCGAATTGAAATTGCTGATACCGGTAGCCGGCTTGATCGATCTGGACGCGGAACGCGCGCGCTTGGACAAGGAAATCAAACGCATCGAAATTGAAATCACCAAGTCCGAAGGCAAACTCGCAAACTTCGCAGGCAAGGCGCCTCCGGCAGTTGTCGAGCAGGAACGCACGCGTTTGGTCGATTGGAATTCGCAATTAAATGCATTGAAAGAGCAGCGCGGGAAAATCTAAAGAATGAATTTGTGGGAGCGGCTTTAGCCGCGATTGGAAGTTTGTACTTCGACAGAACCTGTGTCGAACGACATTGCAAGTTATCGCGGCTAAAGCCGCTCCCACGATTCCGGCGAACTACACCGGCGGCAAAATTTCCATCGCCATCACGATCGCGTCTTCGCGACCTTTCTTGGACGGGTAATAATTCGGCCGGCGGCCGATTTCGTTGAAGCCTTCGTCTTCGTACAAGGCAATCGCATTCGGATTCGATGGACGTACTTCCAGGTACACGCGGTCCACCATATGCCAGCGGGCAAGATCGATAAATCGCCGCAACAGCCGACGACCATGACCATGGCCCTGATGTTCGGGCGCGATGCAGATATTCAATAAATGCGCTTCGCCGGCGGCGCAGCTCAATACGCCATAACCAATAATGCCGACCCGGCAATCCAGCACCCAGGCCTGATGCCCGGCCTTCAGGCAATCGCGAAAAATGCCGGCGGTCCACGGAAACTCATACGCACGTTGTTCAATGGCATCGACTGCTTCGATATCGGCCTGCTGCATGGGCCGCATTTGCGATGCATTGGAAACCTGTGCGTTCATGTCAGGACTTGATCACCCTGCGTAGCTGCGACCAAAGCGCGCGTTTTGCCTGCGGGCTGCCACGCAACGCATCGACATCGACTCCAAGCCGCGATATATCTTTGCCCTGCGCGGCTTTCATTACTGCCTTGAACAAGACCGAATCCGGCAAGACCGTCGCGGCCATTTGCGGCACCGGAGTCTCTGCCTGTGTCCGCGCCGAATGCAACGGGCCGGGCCTGACATACAAGGTGTAGCCCATCGCATTCAACATCGATTGTTGCTGTGCCGACCACATATTTATTCCACCGGTTTGCGCGTAATTTTCGAATAGAGCCACATCCCCGGGCCTGACAATGCATAAGCACCGGCAACCACGAGGAGAGCTTTTTCCTGCAATACAAACAATGCGATCAAAATAGCGACTATCAACAAAATTACCCAGAACGGTACCCGGTCATTATTCGAGCCACCCTTGAAACTAGTGTATTTGAACCGGCTGACCATCAACAAGCCGCAAGCTACCGTGACTGCCAAGGCAATATAACGCAGCGTGTCGCCGCCATAGCCAAGGCCATTCATCGACCATACGAACGCCATCATCAAAGCCGCCGACGACGGACTATTGAGTCCGATAAACCAGCGTTTATCGACAACGCCTACCTGGGTATTGAAGCGCGCCAATCGCAGTGCGGCACAGGCCATATACAGGAATGCCGCCGCCCAGCCGATTTTACCGGGCAAGGTACCGTCAAGTTTCATATTCACCAAAGCCCAGTGATACATGACCAGGGCTGGCGCAACACCGAAGCTCACCAGATCAGCCAGCGAATCGTATTGAACGCCGAACTCGCTCGAGGTGCCGGTCAAGCGGGCAACGCGACCATCGACACCGTCAAACAGTGCGGCAACAAACACGGCGATGCAGGCGTATTCAAACTGACCATTGGCAGCTGCGAGGATCGCGTAAAAACCGGCGAACATGCCGCAGGTCGTCAGCAAATTCGGGAGCAGATATATGTGCTTGTTTTTAGGTGTAATTGGATTATCCATGACCACAGTTTAACGGCTCGGGCCACTATTGCCAGCCTATTGTGAAAGGAATAGATTGGAACTGCCCGGAATTGCCTTGAATGAGGTCATTTATGCGCATTTTGCTAATCATTTTGATGTTCGGCCTTCCGATGCTCTGCGACGCGGGCGAGGTTTATAAATGGCGCGACAAATACGGCAACATCCATTATTCCGATGTGGAGCCGGACAATAAACAAACTGCCAAGCGCAAAATAATAAAAGCTTCCGGTCCAAAAGCCTTGACGGAAGAAGAAAGCAAAAAAGCCGCCGACTGCCAGCGTGCGCGCAGCAATATCGCTACCCTGACTGAAAGCGAGGTCGTGCGAATGGACTTGAATAACGACGGCGTTGCCGAAGAGCTCAGCAAAGAGCAGCGCGAGCAACAAATCAAATCCATGCAGGCGGTCGCTACCGCCAATTGTTCGCAATAATGGAGCGCGGCGTAGGCTGGCTATTGGGTACTGCGGTCGTTGCCGCCACTTGGTGGTTTGCCGGCCATCCCGGCTGGGAAACTCGCGAACAAAAGTTTCAGCGCGAGCAAATCGCCAAAGAGGCCAAAGAAGCCCCGAAACTGTATCGCTGGAAGGACGATAACGGGGTCACCCAGATCACCCAAAACCCTCCGAAAGGACGCAAATACAAGGTCATCCAGATTCGCGAGGATCAAAACATCATTGAAAGTGAAGCCCCTGCCCCCGAGCCATCCGAATAAAAAACCGCCACGGTAGCAATACGGATGGTTTTTAGAGTGTCCTGAAGCGTCTGTCCCATTACAATAGCGGACTCTTTTAGAAAACCTCCGCATCCCATGCAGCTTTCCAAATTTCATCTCAGCACGACCAAAGACACTCCCAGCGACGCCGAAATCATCAGCCACCAATTAATGCTGCGCACCGGCATGATTCGTCGCCATGCTGCCGGTATCTACACTTGGACTCCACTCGGACTGAAAGTGCTGCGCAAAGTGGAAACCATCGTGCGCGAAGAAATGAATCGCGCCGGTGCGATTGAAGTATTGATGCCGTCGATTCAACCAAAAGAACTCTGGGAAGAAACCGGACGCTGGGCGAAGTTCGGCGGCCAGCTGTTGAAAATCAAGGATCGCAAGGAAGCCGAATACGCCTACGGTCCGACCCATGAAGAAGTCATCACCGACTTTGCCCGCAACGAATTGCGTTCGTACAAACAATTGCCGGTGAATTTCTACCAGATTCAAACCAAATTCCGCGATGAAATCCGTCCACGCTTCGGCGTGATGCGTGCGCGCGAATTCCTGATGAAAGATGCGTATTCCTTCCATCTCACACAAGAAAGCATGGCGATCGAATACCAGAACATGTACGACGCCTACACGCGAATTTTCACCCGTCTCGGCTTGAAATTCCGTGCGGTCAATGCCGATACCGGCGCCATCGGCGGCAGCGCTTCGCATGAATTTCACGTGCTGGCCGATTCCGGCGAAGACGCGATCGCGTTTTCGGACGGTTCGAACTATGCAGCGAATATTGAAATGGCCGAATGCGTTGCACCTGCGGCAACCGATGCGACTGCTTCGGAAGCACTGAGAAGAATCGATACGCCAACGCAAAAAACCTGCGAAGAAGTCGCTGCACTGATGGACATTGCACTGAACCGTACCGCGAAATCGATCGCCTTGATTGGCGAACAGGGCTTTGTGTTAGCGCTGGTTCGCGGCGATCACATGGTCAATGAAATCAAGCTCGCGAAACTGGCTGGCTTATCCGATTACCGTCTGGCGACTGAAGCGGAAATTGCCGAACATCTCGGCAGCGAACCCGGCTTCCTCGGCCCGATCAATGCCAAGAAAAAAATCTTCGTGATTGCCGATCTTTCGGTGGCGGCGATGAATAATTTTGTCGTCGGCGCGAACGAAAAAGGCTTCCATCTTGCCGGCGTGAACTGGGGCCGCGACCTGCCTGAGGCTGATCTGGTTGCCGATATCCGCAACATCATGGATGGCGATGTTTCTCCCGATGGCAAAGGCAGTATCACGATTGCGCGCGGCATCGAAGTCGGCCACGTATTCCAGCTCGGTCAGAAATACGCCGAATCGATGAACGCCACCGTGCTCGATGACCAGGGCAAGGCGCAAGTGATGTACATGGGCTGCTATGGCGTCGGTGTCTCGCGTATCGTGGCAGCCGCGATCGAACAAAATTTCGACGACAACGGCATCATCTGGCCAGTATCGATGGCGCCGTGGAAAGTCGCGGTTTGCGTGATCAATCCGAAAAACGATGCCTCGGTCAACCAGGCCGCAAAAGACCTCTACAATGAACTCAATGCAAACGGCATCGATGCCTGTCTCGATGATCGCGGCCTGCGTCCCGGCGCGATGTTTGCCGATATCGAATTGATCGGCATTCCGCATCGCGTGGTGGTGTCTGCGCGCGGCCTGGAAGCCGGCAGTTTCGAATATCGCGGCCGCCGCGATAGCGAATCGGTGAATCTGGATAAAGCCAGCTTGATGGAGAAGCTGGTCTAACAAGGAATTCCCTCGCCTAGCCAACGCTCGGCATCAGGTTAATCGCAATTTCCGAAATCTTCGCGCTCCATACTGTTGCGTTGCGACATGCATTCCTGAAACAACAAAGCTAGATTCAGATCACAGTTTGACTTGCTTGAAGACTGTGCCACGTTCGGAAACCGGGGGCTTCGGAAGCCGAATACTCGTTTAATGGTCTAACCGCATATTCGAGGAAAAACCAAATGAACCTAAAACGCCTAGCAATTGCCTGCACCGCCGCAGCTCTCACGATTTCCTTCGCCGCCAGTGCCAGCCACACCTGGAATAATTACCACTGGGCCCGTACGACATCCTCTTTCACGCTACAAGTTGTCGATAGCAACACACCGGATTGGGACGATGAACTGGCACTTGCGTTATCGCAGTGGTCGCAATCTACCAAACTCGATATGCAAGTCACCTCGGGTGATGATTCTTCCCGTGCCCGTAAACAATGCCGCGCAGTAACCGGCAAAGTCCGTTCCTGCAATGCGGCCTACGGCAACAACGGCTGGCTGGGTCTGGCGTCGATTAATTTGGATTCCGGCGGCCATATCGTCAAAGGCACTTCCAAAATGAATGACAGCTATTCCTCCTATTTCGCCAGCCAGGATGAACGCCGCCACGTCATGTGCCAGGAACTCGGCCACACCATTGGCCTGGGTCACACCAGTGAAGATGGCAGCTCGCAAAATACTTGCATGGATTATTCGCAATCATCTACCAGCACTTCGCCAAACCAGCATGATTACGAACAACTGGCTGCTCAATACGGACACACCGACAGCTACAACAGCTATAGCACGAGCCTGGCAAACACTCTCACGGCCGAACAAAATTCAATGGCTGGCCAGATCCCGATGGGTAATCGTGTACGCAAGGGCATATTCGATGAAATGTGGGTTGCTCCCGATGGTCGTGGTGGCATTTGGGTTCACCACGTAACACTTGCACCGGGCTTTGAGCACACAGAGCATCTGGACTGATTCTGCAAATGTCATCCATGAAAAAACGCCGGATTTCTCCGGCGTTTTTTCTCAGATGAGTCTCAAATGATTCACGACTTTACTTGCGGTCGTGACGACCAATGGATATGAACGATCTTCCAGCCATCCGCTGTTTTTTTCAGCAACATGGTTTCAGTCGTTTTCAGCACTGTTTCCTTTTCATTGCCCTTTAGCTGCAACATGCTTTCGGTTCCCACCCATGCAAAATTCCCATCCGCATGTGCCTGGCGATATCGCAATTCGAGATTCGCTTTTTGAAGGAAGAGCGCATCGGCTGCCGCGTGTTGTGCCATGTATTCATCGCGGCTTCGTTCGGAACCGCCGCTTTCCAAAACCAGCACTTCGGGGGCAAGCAATCGACTCACCTCGTCCAACTTGACGGCTTTCAATGCAGCCGTGAATGCATCCACCACTTTCACTGCTTCCTCAGCTTCTGTATCTATATTTCTTACAAAGACCGGCATTCCCTTGCCGACAACAGTGTCACTTTGTGTTGACTTGATGGCCGGAACTTCCTTGCCGTCGACAGCAGTTGTCAACCCAAACAGCAGGCTCGGAACAATAATCAAGTGACTTAATCGAAGCAGACATTTCATGCGGTTCCTCCTGATGGAATATCAAAAATAAAAATGCTATTCGGGTACAGTCGTGTGCATTGCGATAAATCACAGACTCCGTCGCGTCGACACCAGCAAATTGCCGAATAAAATGCCGGCCAACAATGCAATCAAGGCCGCAACAACGGCGAACGCCAGATCGAGCCCCAGCAAAATATCGCGCTCGAATACAAAACTGAAACTGCGGAAACCGACGCTACCCGGTACCAGCAAAATAATGCCCGGCACGCGTATCAATGCGCCCGGGCGATTGAATACACGGCCATAGGCATTCGCGACGGCGGTCACTACCAAACTGGCGACGAATACCCCGACCGGATACTGACTCTCGGCCGCACCGGGCAACATCGAGCCGAGCTTGGTCATGAAGTAGCCAAGCCATACCGATGCCATCACCAGCAACACATCACGCCGCGCTGCCTTGAACAATACCGAGAATGCGAACGAACCGGCCAACAGCGTGATCCAGGGCATCCATTCAGGCAGTGCCGGCGAATTGGCATTCGATAGCGGGGTCCAACCCAGCACATCGACCACCTGCGTTGCCGCCACCGTACCGAAAACCAGTTTCAATAGAATCGTCAACGCACCGGCAAAACGCGCGGTGCCGGATACCAATTGTTTCGCCGACAATTCGGTAATCGCCGTGGTCAGCGTCAAACCGGGCATCAACACAATCAGTGCTGCAATCACGACACTCTGCAAAACCAGCGGTGCGATAAACGAGGCAATCGCACTCGCCAGAATCGTTACAAAAAATGCCGAGACCGCTTCATGCGCATCGACCCAACGTTTGTATTTTTCGGTGTAGATCGTGAACGCACCCAGCAAGACGCCGAGTAATGCCGCGGCACACAAATCGGCCCAGCCGGTGTTCGGCAAAAGTCCGGTCACCGAAGCCGATGCCAAGCCAAAACACAGAATCGTCAGCGGAACCGTAATCGGGCGAGACGGACGATCGAGTGCTTTCAAATCGGCCAGGCCGGTAACGATATCGCGGGTGCCATCCAGTACTTGTTCCGCAATCAAATCGGCTTTTGCCAGGCGGCCTAAATTGACATCGCCAGGTTCCAGTCGGATCACCTGAGTCATGCGATGTGGCGAGCCGCGTTCAGTATCGTGAAAACTCAATAGCATGCCGGTCGGGTTCGACCACACTTCGGCATCGATCGACAAACGCTGCGCCACTTTTTCAACCGCAGCTTCCAGACGCTGGGCCGAAGTGCCATAGATATGTAAACGTCGTGCTAACTCCACGATGAATTCAATCTTTTGTAATTCGGCTTGATGGGCTGATTGCACTTGCTGATCCTGCGAAACCAGGCGCTAGCATGACGCAAAGCGGAAATTCTTGCAGCATGTAACAATGCGCTATTGACGACGAGTGCTCGGATGCCAAACGGAATCGGCGAATTATTTTCAATCTTGAGCGCAGCTGCCTGGGCCGTCGGTGTCATCATGTATCGCCGGCTGGGCGAAAGCCTGCCGCCACTGCAATTGAATTTCCTGAAGAACTGCCTCGTCTTCTTGATGTTGCTTCCGGCCATTCCTTTATTGCATGGCGTCGCGATACCGCAGTTTGAAACCCATCAAATTCTGTTGTCGGTGCTCAGCGGACTGATTGGCATCGGCTTGGCCGATACTTTGTATTTCCGCGCGTTGAACGAGCTTGGCGCCGGCCGAATGGGGATTCTGGGAAATTTTTATTCGCCGTTTGTTTTGGTACTGAGTTTTGTTTTTTTGGGTGATCGTCTGAATTTCTGGCAATGGTGCGGCTTTGTGCTAGTCAGTATCGGCGTGCTATTGGCATCCAAACCGAATGCCGATGAAGCCGGCAAACCGGCGCATTATTTCCGTGGCCTGATGTTTGGCCTGTTATCGATTGGCTTGATGGCCATCTCCATTATTCTGGTTAAACGCGTGCTTGAAGCCCAGCCACTGCTCTGGGTCACCGGCCTGCGAATGCTGGGGGCGCTCATCGGGATGGTGCTGATTGCCGGCTTTCGCAACGAGATGGGCATGCTTAAAGCGCCAAAAAACATGCGCTGGAAGCCTATTATTACGGCAGCCTTTATTGGTCAATTCGTTGCGATGGTGCTGTGGCTGGCCGGTTATAAATTTACCTCGGCCTCGGTTGCCGCTATCCTCAACGAAACCGCCTCGGTATTTATCCTGCTGCTGGCCTGGCTCTGGTTAAAAGAGCCGCTGACCAAACGCGGGACAATCGGTGTGGCATTAACTTTAAGTGGAGTTTCGTTCATGTTGTGGGCGCAATAAATTCATGAATCCTGCGATCGGCCCACACCGTGACGACCCGGACATCATCAATGCCACCGGCGAATGGACGCTGCAAACGGCGCAAGCTTGCATCGCGTTGTTGGAAAAAGCACCGTCAACCGTCAAGGATATCGATGGTCGCGAAATAGCCCGACTCGACTCGACCGGCGCGATGCTGTTATCGCAACTCGCGACGCGTACCGGTTTGGCATTGAAAGAAATCGATGTAAGACCCGAACACCAGGCATTGATGAATGCCGTGCGGCAATTATGCGAAACCCCGCCGGTCAAACCGCATAAAGATTACGGTTTTCGCAAGATGCTCGAACGCCTCGGCTTCGCGATGGAAGATTACGCGAAGGAAACACTCGCTTTGATCGGCTTTGGCGGCTTGTCGATTCAAACCACCCTGAAGACTTTGTTGCAGCCACATCGCTTTCGCGCCACTTCGACGATTCATCATATGGAACAAGTCGGTGTCGATGCCGTGCCGCTGGTATTGCTGCTCAGCTTCATGGTCGGTGCAGTGATCGCATTTCTCGGCGCGACCGTATTGCGTGAATTCGGCGCCGAAGTGTATGTGGTCGAATTGGTCGGCATCGCATTCTTGCGTGAATTCGCCGTGCTGCTGACCGCGATATTATTGGCCGGTCGCACCGCGAGCGCCTTCACCGCCCAAATCGGTGCAATGCAGAGCGGCGAAGAAATCGACGCCATTCGTACACTCGGTTTGAACCCGATCGAGCTGCTGGTGCTGCCGCGTTTATTTGCGCTGGTCACGATGCTGCCCTTGCTGACTTTTCTGGCGATGATGGCAGGCCTCGCCGGCGGCATGGCCGTCTGTTACGGCAGCCTTGGGATCTCGCCGGAATTATTTACCGTACGTTTGCAGGAAACCATTTCGATACGACATTTCTGGGTCGGCATTTCCAAGGCGCCGATATTCGCCATCGTGATTGCGTTGATTGGCTGCCTCGAAGGTTTCCAGGTCAAGGGTACCGCCGAATCCGTCGGAGAACGTACGACCTCAAGCGTTGTACAAACGATTTCGCTGGTCATTCTGATTGATGCACTCGCTGCTCTGTTCTTCATGGAGATGGATTGGTGAGTACGCCAGACAACATCGCCATTACCGTACGCGGCCTTCGCAATACCTTTGGCGAACAAGTGATACACGACAATCTCGACCTGGATGTCTACCGCGGCGAAATTATCGGCGTGGTCGGTGGCTCGGGCACCGGCAAATCGGTTCTGATGCGGGCGATTCTGGCATTGCGTCGCGCACAGGCAGGCCAGATCAATGTCTTTGGCCTCGATGTCTATTCAGACGACACGAAGGCACGCCATGCAATTGAAACCAATACCGGCGTGCTGTATCAAAACGGCGCCCTGTTTTCTTCATTGACGGTCGAAGAAAACGTCGCGGTACCGCTGAAAGAACATTACCCCGGCCTGCCTGATAAATTGGTGCACGAACTTTGCATGCTGAAAATCCGTCTATCGGGCTTGCCCGACAACGCGGCCGAAAAATATCCCTCGCAGCTTTCCGGCGGCATGCGCAAGCGTGCCGGTATCGCACGCGCATTGGCGCTGGACCCGGCTTTATTGTTTCTGGATGAGCCCACTGCCGGGCTTGATCCGATTGGTGCCGCCGCATTCGACCAATTGATACGCACCCTGCAGAAGGCTTTGGGCTTGACTGTTTTCCTGATTACCCACGATCTCGATACGCTATACACGATTTGCGATCGGGTCGCGGTGCTGGCCGATAAAAAAGTACTGATCAATGCACCCATAAGCGAAGTAGAAAAATTCGATCACCCCTGGGTGCAGGAATATTTTCATGGCCCGCGTGGCCGCGCTGCTCAAGGCGCACAACATTTGCTGGAGAAATAATATGGAAACCCGTGCCAACCATGTACTCATCGGCGCGTTCACCCTGGTGGTGATCATTGCTTCGGTAATGTTTGCATTATGGGCCGCCAAATACGGCTCGGACCGGAAGTTCAACGATTTCGATGTCGTGTTCGTCGAAGCCGTGACCGGACTTTCAAAAGGCAGCATCGTGCAATACAACGGCATCAATGTTGGCGAAGTTCGCGATTTGAAACTGGATAAAAGAGATCCGAGCAAGGTTATTGCCCGCGTACGTGTTGAAGAAGACACACCGATCAAAACCGACACCAAGGCCAAGCTCGCTTTCGTTGGCTTGACCGGTGTTGCTCAAATCCAGTTCACCGGCGGCAAGGCCGAAAGCCCTCTGCTGATTGACAGCACCACTGATGAAGTTCCGGTCATCATCGCCGAAGAATCCGCCATTTCGAAATTGTTGAACTCGACCGAAGACATCACGACGACGGCGGCCGATGTCTTGATTCGGATCAACCGCGTGCTTAGTGACGCCAACGTCAGTCGCGTATCCAACTCGCTGGAAAATCTGGAAGAAATTACCGGCACCGTGGCCGGCCAAAAACAGGATATTGCCAAAATATTGAGCGATGCCCGCGACGCTGCCGCAAAACTCGACAGCACGCTCGCCAAGGCAGACAGTGCGATGGGAAAACTGGACAAAGGCATGGACAGCCTGGATGAAGGTGTGTTCAAGGAACTGCCGAAAGTGGTGGCATCGCTCGAAAAAACCTTGCTGGAACTGGAAAAACTCAGCACGAATGCCAACGGTCTGGTGGATGAGAATCGCGAGCAGATCAATGCCTTCACCAGCCAGGGCCTGACTCAGGTTGGTCCGACCCTGAGCGAATTGCGGGCCTTGATAAAAGACTTGAATCGCTTATCGACGCGCCTGAATGAAAATCCTGCCGGTCTTGTTTTGGGCCGCAATCAACCGGAAGAATTCAAACCATGAAAAACTTTTCTTCTCATTTGCTGATTAGCAGTGCACTGATACTCGGTCTGTCGGGTTGTTTTTCTTCAGCCGGTGCAAAAAACACCACGGTGTATACGCCGCGTGCAATAACAGCCAGCACGAACGCTACTCCAGCTGTTGCCTGGCAAATCCGGATTGATACACCGCATAGCAGCGAATTTCTTGATTCCACCCGCATCGCGGTGCGTCGTGCCGACAACACCTTGCAGGTATTCGAAGCTGCGCGCTGGTCCGACAGCGTACCCGACTTGCTGCAAAGTCATTTGAGCCAGACCTTCAACGACAGCGGAAAAATTACGGCCGTGGTCGGGCTCGATAACAACACTGCCAGTGATGCCTTGCTATTGCTGGATATCCGCCAGTTCGAAGCCGTCTATGAAGATGGCGACCGCAGTGCATCGGCTGTCATTTCCGTGCAAGCCAATATTCAATCTTCACGATCCAACCGGATCATCGCCAGCAAACATTTTCTCGTAAAGATTCCCGCCGAAAGCAGGAAAATTCCGCAGGTGATGCAAGCGTTTGATACGGCCCTGCAGCAAACTTCTCAGGATATTTTAAGCTGGACTTTGACCGCGAACGTGCCGGCAAAAAAATAGTCGTAGCCCGGGTCACGCTTCATCGACCCGGGTCGGTGAAGCGCGACCCGGGCTACAGAATATTGCGGTAGGTCAGGTTAATCCGCTCGCCGACCGGCTTGCTGGTTTTCGCCAAGGCATGGCGATAATTTTTCTGGGTATCGCCGCGCATCAACAATAAACTGCCGTGCGGCAATTCCAGATGCACGGCCTTTGCATTTCCGTTTTTCGCCTTGAATGAAAAACGTCGCGCCACACCCAGACTAATCGAAGCAATTACCGGTTGCGGGCCCAACTCCGGTTCGTTATCGCTATGCCAACCCATGCTGTCCTGACCGTTGCGATAACGATTCGCCAATACCGAATTGAATGAAGTTTCGAATTCAGTTTGCAAACGTACTTGCAAATTCTGTAACTCCGGCAACCATGCCCGCGGTTCAAAACGGGTCCGCGAATACACGTAATTCGTATCTGGATCGCCCATCCAGCAACTAAGTCGCGGCGAGTCCACTTCGCGACCGAATATTTTGATGTGATGGCATTCCCAGGCAATGTTATCGCGCAAGGATTTCATCAACGAATCTGCCGTCTCGGATTCCAGCCAATCCGGGTAGAAAAGCAGATCGGCACCGGGTAATGGCAGGTTGCTAGCTGATTGTGTGAAATTCATGCGCGTATTGTAATTCGCAGGGTGGGCACGGCCCACCGATCTCGTATAGATTGGGATGGCGCAGTGGGCCATGCCCACCCTACATTGCCCAGCCCCCGGTAAAACGCGACAATAGCGGCTTATCAGGAGTTAAGTCATGTCCGAGCGCGATATCATGGAATACGACGTTGTCACGGTTGGCGCTGGCCCGGCCGGATTGTCGTTTGCGATTCATCTGAAACAGCTCAATCCCGACATCAGCGTTTGCGTGATCGAGAAAGCGTCCACGATCGGTGCGCATATTCTTTCCGGCGCAGTGATTGAACCCGGTCCGCTCGATGCCTTGTTGCCTGGTTGGCGCGATAATCCGCCGCCGATTTGCGTTCCGGCAACCACCGACGAATTCCTGTTGCTGAATAAAACCGGCGCAACCAAATTGCCGAATCCGCCGCAGATGAATAACCACGGTAATTTCATCGTGTCGCTCGGTGCGATGTGTGCGTGGCTCGCACCACAGGCCGAAGCATTAGGTGTTGAAATTTATCCCGGCTTTGCCGCTTCGGAAATCCTGTTCGATGAAGCCGGCCATGTTGCCGGTGTTCGCATCGGCGATATGGGTATCGCGAAAGACGGCAGCCATAAAGACAGCTACACGCAAGGCATCGATATCAAGGCCAAACTGACGGTACTTGGCGAAGGTGCGCGCGGACATTTGACGAAGCAGTTGGTAAAAAAATTCAACCTCGACGCAGAATCCGATCCGCAATCTTATTCGATCGGTATCAAGGAATTATGGCAAGTCAAACCCGGCACCTCGCAACCCGGAAAAATCGTGCACACGGTTGGTTGGCCGGCCGACAACAATACCTATGGCGGCAGTTTTCTGTATCACCTGGATAAAGACCGCATTGCATTGGGCTATGTCTCGGGCCTCGATTATCAGGACCCGAATTACCAACCGTATGAAGCGTTTCAACAATGGAAAAACCATCCGTCGGTGAAATCATTATTGGAAGGTGGCACCATTCTTTCAGCCGGCGCACGCGCGATTGTGACCGGTGGTTATCAGTCATTACCGAAAGTGGAAATGCCCGGCGCTTTGCTGATCGGTGACACTGCCGGCTTGTTGAACGTGCCGAAGATCAAGGGCGTGCATCAGGCGATCCGCTCCGGCATGTTGGCGGCCAAACATGCTGCCGAAAACCTGAACTCGCAAGGCTGGGATGCAAAGCTGCGTGCTTCCGAAGCGATGAGCGAATTGAAAAAAGTCCGCAATATCAAACCCGGTTTCAAGAAAGGTTTCTGGTTCGGCATGATCAATGCCGGTTTCGAAACCGTGACCGCCGGTTTGGCGCCCTGGACCTGGCGCGTGAAGCCGGATTATTCCGCATTGAGAAAACTCGAAGAACAATCCTCACCGAAACGCGATTACGTCGAACGTACGCTCGCGCCGCGCGATCGTCTGGCCGGCGTGTATTTCGCCGCGACCGAACACGACGAAGATCAGCCGATTCATCTGCATGTCGCCGATACCAATATCTGCATCGATCAATGCACGAAGGAATACGGCAATCCCTGCACGCGCTTTTGTCCGGCCGGCGTTTACGAAATGGTGCAGGATGATACCGGCACGCGTCTGCAAATCAATGCCGCCAACTGCGTGCATTGCAAAACCTGCGACATCAAGGACCCGTATCAAATCATCAACTGGGTCACGCCGGAAGGCGGCGCCGGACCGAATTACCTGAATTTGTGATTTGCTTTTTGTGGGAGCTGCTTTAGCAGCGATAAGATGTTTGATATGCGGAACTATCAATTCCGAAGACTCAAACACTCTTCTGTCGCGACATGTGAGTCTGTGGCAATCCTTGAGTTTGAATCGCTGCTAAAGCAGCTCCCACAAAGAGCCCTATAAAATTTAACCATGCATATCGGCCCCTACGAAATCCAACCCAATGTCGTGCTGGCCCCGATGGCCGGCGTGACCGACAAACCGTTTCGCATGTTGTGCAAACGGCATGGCGCAGGCCTTTGCGTGTCGGAAATGACGATTTCGGATCCGAAGTTCTGGAAGACCAGCAAGTCGATGCACCGCATGGATCATGACGGCGAACCGGCACCGATCAGCGTGCAGATCGCCGGCACCGATCCGCAAGTGATGGCCGACGCCGCGCGCTACAACGTCGATCATGGCGCGCAGATCGTCGATATCAATATGGGCTGCCCGGCAAAAAAAGTGTGTAACGTCTGGGCCGGTTCGGCCTTGATGCGCGATGAGATCCTGGTCGGAAAAATCGTCACCGCGATGGTCAATGCCGTGAGCGTGCCGGTCACTTTGAAAATCCGTACCGGTTGGGATCACGAAAATAAAAATGCACTCGCAATCGCTCGCATTGCCGAAGACGCCGGCATTGCCGCCTTGGCCGTGCATGGCCGTACCCGGGTCGATTTATACAATGGCGAAGCCGAGTACGACACGATTGCCGCGGTGAAAGCCGCCGTGAAAATTCCGGTACTCGCGAATGGTGATATCCGCACACCGGAACAGGCAAAATTCGTGATTGATAAAACCGGCGCCGATGCCGTGATGATTGGCCGTGGCGCGCAGGGACGTCCGTGGATTTTTCGCGAGATCTCGCATTACCTCGCCACCGGAACACATCTGCCCGAACCCGGTGTCGAAGAAGTCCGCGATATTTTATTGGGCCATCTCGAACATCTGCATGCGTTTTATGGCGAATTCATGGGTGTGCGAATCGCACGGAAACATCTGGGCTGGTATGCAAAAGACCGTCCGGAAAACACTGCATTCAAAGCCGTGGTCAACCGTGCCGAAACGGCAGCGTCGCAAATTGAATTAACCCGCGATTATTTTAACCAGTTGTCGGATTTGCCGAGTACGGCAGTCGCCTGATCAAGCCGGCAGTCCGCGCTTAATCAATTCGGTAAAGGGTGCATTACTCGATAGCGTGCCGAATACCAGGCCATGTGCATTGCCTAGCCGTGATTCGCAAAAACAATCGGCGACCGCATGATTGCCACTACGCAACAACAAACATGCCTGCAAAGCCAAGGCCATACGCTCGACCAGAAAACGCGATTGCGCTTCCAATGTTGAAGGATCGCTATCGAGCCATTGCTTCAAACGCAATATTTCGGCATCGAGTTTTGCATTGGTGCCGCTCGCTTTTTCAAGCTCGTGAAAAAACGCATCGCGACTGGCCGGTTCTTTCTGCAAGGCCCGCAGAATATCCAGGCACTGGATATTGCCGCTGCCTTCCCAAATCGAATTCAACGGTGCTTGCCGATACAAACGCGGCAATGAAGATTCTTCGACGTAACCGGCGCCGCCCAAACATTCCTGTGCTTCGTTGACGAATGCCGGTACGCGTTTGCATACCCAGTATTTTCCGAGCGCGGTCGTGATGCGTGCGAAAGCCGCCGCCTGCGGATCACGCGGACTTTCATCGACTGCACGCGCGACCCGAAATGCCAAGGCTGTCGCGGCTTCCGATTCCAGCACCAGATCGGCCAATACATTCCGCATCAATGCATGCTCGACCAGGACTTTGCCGAAAGTCTTGCGTTGTCGGCAATGATGCAAAGCTTGCACCAAGGCCTGCCGCATCAGAGCCGCCGAACCAACCAGGCAATCCTGACGCGTCAATGCGACCATTTGCAGAATGCTGGCAACACCGCGTCCAGGCTCGCCAATCAGCCAGGCCTGGGCATTCTGGAATTCGACTTCGGAACTGGCATTGCTCCAATCACCGAGTTTGTCTTTCAAGCGTTGGATGCGATACGAATTACGCGATCCATCCGGCGCAAACCGCGGCAACAGAAAACAACTCAGGCCCGCTTCCATTTGTGCCAGCACCAGAAAGGCATCGCACATCGGCGCCGAGAAAAACCATTTATGTCCGATCAATTCATGCAAGCCATCGCCAATGGCTTTTGCACGCGTCGTGTTGCTGCGAACATCCGAGCCGCCCTGTTTTTCGGTCATGCCCATGCCGATCGTGTTGCCGGTTTTCTGCCAGGCCGGAATATGGGCCGGGTTGTATTCGGTCGCGATTATTCGCGGCAACCATTGCTCCGCCAACATCGGCAATTGTCGCAAGGTCGGCACGCAGGCATAGGTCATTGTCAGTGGGCAACTGCTGCCTTGATCGGCCTGATGGTGCAAAAACATCAGCGCAGCACGCGCGACATGGGCACCCTGTTTTTCTTCGTTACGCCAGGCGAAATTCGAGACGCCGTACTGCGTGCCGACTGCCATCAATCGGTGATAGGCCGGATGAAACTCGACTTCATCGATGCGATGACCGAAACGATCGAACGGTTTCAGTTTCGGTTTGTTTTCATTGGCCAGGCGCCCGCATTCGAACAATTCGTTTCCGGCGATTTTGGCGAATGCGGCGATTTCTTTTTCGGCCCAGGCACCGCCTTCCCGCTGCAAGGATTCACGCAACGCAATATCGGTCGCGTAAGGATCGTAAGGCAGTAAATCGGATGGCTGGTTTTCTACATCGTGGGTGCGGAACTGACTCATGGTCATTCCGTTAATTGAACATCTTGTACACGCCCAGTATCAACAAGATAAAGCCGGTCCATCGCAGCAAGGCGAAACCACCGCTGTCGCCAGGGCGAATGGTCGAGTTGTAATGGCCGTGCGGTTGTACCCGATGCGATTGATGAACGGCTTCGATGCCTTTCTTTTCGACATTTTTGGCAGCATCCATCGCGCGGTTCAGCATCGGCCGGGATTTCTTCAGGAACTCCTGCTGCATTTCCGGCGACATTCGGTCGAGTTGTTCCTGGACCTTCTTCCGTAAAACCTCGGGCAAGCCGGATAAGTCGAGACTTTCCAATACATTTTTCTGGGACATGAACGACTCCTGCAGCACTTATGCCTATGCTAGGCCAAAAAGCCGCAATTTCACACAACCCGCTCGATTGGCCTTGGGGGCCCTGTTACAATGGCGGGCCGCTGCGGGAGAGATCGTTTCACCCGACGCCGAAGGAGCAACCGCCCCGGAAACTCTCAGGCAAAAGAACCGCCGGTATTCAAGACTCTGAAAAATGGCGACGTGCTACGCACCAACGCCTGCCGACGGGATAACACTCTCAGGCACACAGACAGAGGGGGCGCCGATGCCGAACAGGCTTATGTTTGGCATATCGATGCGCGCCTACCCCGAGAACTGCCATGACGAAACCGACCGCTCTTCCTCTCCCACACGTTGCCCGTGATTTTTCTGCACGCCATATCGGCCCGTCGCCGCAGGAAGTGCAACAAATGCTGGATGCCGTCGGTGTCGACAGCATGGATACGCTGATCGCGGAAACCTTGCCGGATTCGATCCGCATCCTGAAGCCGCTCAGCAGCATGGGTCGCGCACTATCCGAAGTCGAAGCGCTCGCCCGTTTGCGCGAATTGGCGTCGAAGAATCAGGTTTTCACTTCGCTGATCGGCCAAGGCTATAACGGCACGCTGACGCCGCTGGTGATTCTCCGCAATATTCTGGAAAACCCGGCCTGGTATACCGCTTACACGCCATACCAACCGGAAATTTCACAAGGCCGTCTGGAAGCACTACTGAACTTCCAGACCATGATTTGCGAACTGACCGGCCTGGATGTCGCGAACGCTTCCCTGCTCGATGAAGGCACTGCCGCTGCCGAAGCGATGGCGGTTGCCGAACGCGTTTCGAAAAACAAAAGCAAAAAATTCTTTATCGATGAAAACTGCCATCCGCAATCGATTGCCGTGATGCGCGTGCGCGCCGAACCACTCGGTTGGGAATTGATTATCGGTAATCCCGACAAGGATCTTGTTGCCGCCGATGTTTGCGGCGCGATTTTCCAATACCCCGGCACCGATGGTGAAGTGCGCGATTTCCGTGGCGCGATCGCGCAACTGAAAGCAGCCGGTGCCGTCAGCATCATGGCAGCCGATCCGCTGGCACTGACGATTCTCACTTCGCCGGGCGAACTCGGCGCCGATATCGCGATCGGTTCGACCCAGCGTTTCGGCGTGCCGATGGGTTACGGCGGTCCGCATGCGGCTTATATGTCGGTGCGTGACGCAATCAAACGCAATATCCCGGGCCGCCTGATCGGCGTCTCGGTCGATTCGCGCGGACAACCGGCTTACCGTTTGACGCTGCAAACCCGCGAACAACATATCCGACGTGAAAAAGCGACCTCGAATATTTGTACCGCACAGGTTCTGCTTGCGGTGATCGCTTCGATGTACGCGGTTTATCACGGTCCGGAAGGCCTGGCCGCGATTGCCCATGACGTACACGCACGCAGCAAGGTATTGGCTGCCGGTTTAAGCAAACTCGGCTTCAATATTCAAAACAAAAACTATTTCGACACGATTACGATTGATGCCGGTACTCAACGCGATGTGATCATCGCCCGTGCCGCTGCCGAGAAAATCAATTTCTGCGTCGTGGGTTCCACGCACTTGAGCATCTCGCTCGATGAAGCGACCACACCGGAAATTATCGAAGCGGTCTGGCGCGCGTTTGGCGGTTCCTTGAAGTTTGCCGATATCACCAACGACAACAATGTGATTCCTGCCGATCTGTCCCGCAAAGGCGCCTGCCTGAAGCATCCGATTTTCAGCCGCTACCGTTCGGAAACCGAATTGCTGCGCTATATGCGCAAATTGTCGGATCGCGATCTCGCGTTGGATCGCGCGATGATTCCGCTCGGTTCCTGCACGATGAAATTGAATGCGACTGCCGAAATGATTCCGGTTACCTGGCCTGAGTTCGGTGCATTGCATCCGTTCGCACCGGCTGACCAAGCGAAGGGCTATTACGAATTGTTCGACGACCTGAAAAAATGGCTGGTCGAAATCACCGGTTACGACGCAGTCTCGCTGCAACCGAATTCCGGCGCACAAGGCGAATACGCCGGCCTGCTGGCGATACGTGCTTACCATCATGCCCGCGGCGATTTGAATCGTACCGTTTGCCTGATTCCGTCTTCGGCACACGGCACCAATCCGGCTTCCGCACAAATGGTCGGCATGGATGTGGTCGTGGTGAATTGCGATGCGGGCGGCAATGTCGACGTTGACGATCTGCGCGCGAAAGCGGAAAAACACAGCGCGAATCTTGCTGCCTTGATGGTGACCTACCCGTCAACGCACGGCGTGTTCGAAGAACGCATTCGCGAAATTTGCGATATCACGCATCAACACGGCGGCCAGGTTTACATGGACGGCGCCAACATGAATGCGCAAGTCGGTTTGTCGCGCCCGGGTGATTTCGGTGCCGACGTATCGCATTTGAACCTGCACAAGACTTTCTGCATTCCGCATGGCGGCGGCGGCCCGGGCATGGGCCCGATCGGCGTCAAAGCGCACCTCGCACCTTATCTGCCCGGTCATCCTGTGCTTGATGGCGGCAAGTCTCCGGTGGGTCCGGTTTCTGCCGCGCCGTTTGGTTCGTCGTCGATTCTGCCTATCAGCTACGCGTACATTCTGATGATGGGCGGCGATGGTTTGAAACTCGCGACCGAAGTCGCGATTCTCAGCGCGAACTATATGGCCGCACGTTTGCACCCGCATTTCCCGGTACTGTTCCGCAATCACAATGGCCGTGTCGCGCACGAATGCATCGTCGATCCACGTCCGTTGAAAGATGCCTGCGGCGTGACCGTCGACGACATCGCGAAGCGCCTGATCGATTTCGGTTTCCACGCACCGACGATGAGCTTCCCGGTACCGGGCACCTTGATGATCGAACCGACCGAGTCGGAAGCGAAAGTCGAGCTCGACCGTTTCTGCGATGCGATGATCGCTATTCGCAACGAAATTACCGAAGTGCAAAACGGTCGTTTCACGATTGAACAGAGTCCTTTGCGTTATGCGCCGCATACCGTGCATGACCTGGTCGATGCCGAATGGAATCGTCCATATTCGCGCGAAGAAGGCGTATTTCCGGCCGGCAGTTCGCGCAACGACAAATACTGGAGCCCGGTTGGTCGCGTCGACAATGTCTACGGCGACCGCAATCTGGTCTGCATCTGCCCGACTCCGGATGAGTATCGCGACGAAGCGGCATAATCTTTGACTTTATGTTGCAAGAAAAAGGACGCGTTGATCGCGTCCTTTTTTATTTCTTTAGAATTTTCTTTCGTAGGAGGGCCTTCCAGGCCCGATAAATCCCGCCAGATCTTTCGGGCCTGGAAGGCCCTCCTACAAAAGCTCAGCCGAAACTACCAATGATTTTATTAGCGGGTAAGATGGCCATATTCCGTAACATGAGATACCCATGAAAGCTGCCATTCCATTTCTTTGTTTGCTCGTGTTCGGCCTGAATATTTCATCGGCATTCGCCGCCGATCCGCCACCGATCAGCATCGAAGGCAGCTGGCAATGCGGGCCCTATACGATGACGATGGCCAAGTTTACCGCCACCGGCAGTAACAAGGTGAATTACAAGCGCGGTGGCGAGTATTACGATTTCGCCACTACTACGATCAAAATGAACGATGGTACAAAAACGACTCTGGAAACCCAGACTACCGGCACCTGGTCGCAATCAGGCGATGTGTTGCAGACCAAAGCCACTAGTGTGCAAGTACTGGCTTCCGATAATCCGCATTATCCGGTCGAGGCCGCACAACGATCGGCCAACGAGCAATTGGCGAAACAAACCATCGCCAAAAATCGGGTCCGTGTGCGCAACTTTTCCATGACACTGCGCCCGGTCAATCCAATCAGCAAAGAAGCCGATATCGACGTGGTATGCCGGCGCGATTGAATTGATGTGGGAGCTGCTTTAGCAGCGATAGAGTGCTTCAGTTTACGATGACGGTAATTTCGCAACGCATAGATCCAATCGCTGCTAAAGCAGCTCCCACAAAGCCATTCTCGCAGAAATTACTTCCGCGATAATTTCAATTCACCGTTCGGGCCGTTCATCCGGAATGGTATCGATACCAATCGCATGCCCTTGTTCACTTGCAGGCAAAAATGCAGATGTGGCCCGGTCGAAAAACCGGTATTTCCGCTGTAGGCAATGAGTTGGCCGGCTATTACCCGCTGGCCTTCGCGCACCATGATTCCGTTTTGTTTTAGATGCGCATAAACGGCCATCGAACCATCTTCATGCAAAATACGAACGATATTTGCCCGTGCTGCATATTTTTGCTGGTTGGTTCCGGTACGATCGAAGTTGCCGGTCGTTTGCATCACAATCCCGCCACGTGCAGCCAGTATGGCTGTACCTACCGGCATTGAAAAATCCACGGCGAAACGATTTTGCTCGTCGGTATGGGTTAATCGACCATCAAATCCCTGCGCGACTTTTAGCGCGGTCTTCTTGTCGATAGGCAGCTGATACAAAATATCTTTAGGCGCTGCAAGCGAGCTACCCGGGACACTCTGCATATTCAACGATAAAAAGGCATTCGGTCCGGTAGCATCGACGCGCGTAATTTGCACGCGTTCGCGAGGGTTCAATACCTGTCGCATTGGCAGGCCCGGTTTTGCGCTTACCGCATTAATTTTGCCAAACGCCAAGCTGGCTTCGACCGGGCCATGCAAAAGATTCCGCACATAAACATCCCAGCCATTACCGCGTTCAACGATATCCATTTCGGAAATCTCGTCGG
Source organism: Arenimonas sp. (assembly GCA_036676335.1). Classification (GTDB taxonomy): domain Bacteria; phylum Pseudomonadota; class Gammaproteobacteria; order Xanthomonadales; family Xanthomonadaceae; genus Arenimonas. Next base: position 56,011 of record JAKFDD010000009.1, read on the forward strand.
GCTCCCGAATCCCGGCATCCCGTTGCGTGACCTTGCTGGCCGTCCCCTGCGGCGCGCGATCCTCATAATGCACCTGGCCTTTTTTATCGACCCAGCGATAAACCTCGCTGGCGGCCACGGTCGCCATGCAGGACAGGAGCAAACCGGTTAAAACCAAGCAGGCACGTTTCGACATGAATGACCTTGGTCCTGAGCGCTGAGACTGCCCCCTAAAATACCCGATTTGACTGCGTACGGGACAAGCTGAACGGAGCAGCACGAATCTAATACCCAGCGCAGGTGGCGCCTGAGAGCTGCCTGAACTTAACAAAATGGCAACAGAAAACAGGGCAAGATGCGTGCTGGGAAAAAGCCGTGTATCATGCGCTACCCAAAATTCATCTTTCCATCCGCATTAAAGGATATAAGCCCATAATGAGCAGCTACCTTTTCACCTCCGAATCCGTTTCCGAAGGCCATCCGGACAAAATCGCCGATCAGATTTCTGACGCCGTTTTGGACGCCATCCTGGCGCAAGACAAGCGCGCCCGCGTTGCCTGCGAAACCATGGTGAAAACCGGTGCCGCCATCGTGGCCGGCGAAGTCACCACCTCGGCCTGGGTCGACATCGAATCACTGGCACGCAAAGTGATCAACGATATCGGCTACAACAATTCCGCGGTCGGTTTTGACGGCCACACCTGCGCGATCATCAATATGCTCGGCAAGCAATCGCCCGACATCAATCAAGGCGTTGACCGCAAAAGCCCGGAAGAACAAGGCGCCGGCGACCAGGGCCTGATGTTCGGCTATGCCTGCGACGAAGCTCCGGAGTTCATGCCAGCGCCTTTGTATTACTCGCACCGACTGGTCGAGCAACAAGCTAAAGTTCGCAAGAACGGCAAGCTGAAATGGCTGCGTCCTGACGCGAAATCGCAAGTCACGCTGCGTTACGACGGCAACAAGGTTCTCGGTCTCGACGCCGTGGTTTTGTCGACCCAGCACGACGAAGGCATCAAGCAAAAAGCGCTGGTTGAAGCCGTGTACGAACACATTCTGAAGCCCGTGCTGCCGAAAGATTGGTTGAAGGCTTTGCCGAAAAGCAAAATCCACATCAACCCAACCGGCAAGTTCGTGATTGGCGGTCCGGTCGGCGATTGCGGTTTGACCGGTCGCAAGATCATTGTCGACAGCTACGGCGGCATGGCACGTCATGGCGGCGGCGCATTCTCCGGCAAGGATCCGTCGAAAGTGGATCGCTCGGCCGCTTATGCAGCGCGTTATGTCGCGAAGAACATCGTTGCTGCCGGTCTGGCCAGCAAGTGCGAAGTGCAAGTGTCGTATGCAATCGGTGTGGCGGAGCCAACTTCGATTTCGGTCACCACTTTCGGCACCGGCAAAATCAGCGACGACAAGATCGAAAAACTGATTCGTGCGCATTTCGACCTGCGTCCGTACGGCATCACCAAGATGCTCGACCTGCTGCATCCGATTTATCAGGAAACTGCAAGCTACGGCCACTTCGGCCGCAAGCCGCATGAAATTTCCTATGTCGATGGCGCTGGCAAGAAACACAAAGCCACCGCTTTCTCGTGGGAAAAAACCGATCGCGCCGATGCATTACGCAAAGACGCAGGTTTGAAGAAGTAAAGAAAAACCGTAGGAGGCCGCTTGCGGGCGACGAGTCCGCAACACCCGTCGCCCGCAAGCGGCCTCCTACCAAGCATCACCCCATCGAGGGGCGCTGCAAGCCCGGTGAGATTATTCGCAAGGGAACAGGCTCGATGAAGGTAAAACCGTTTCAACGGCGCCCGATATCCTTTCGTCCATGACGAAATTCTATCTGGAGCTCTACAAATGAACGCAGTAACCAATATCAAACCCGATTACAAAGTCGCCGACATCAGCTTGGCCGATTGGGGACGCAAAGAACTCGATATCGCCGAACACGAAATGCCAGGCCTGATGTCGATCCGCAAAAAATACGCCACCGCGAAACCTTTGAAAGGTGTACGCGTGACCGGCTCGCTGCACATGACCATTCAAACGGCCGTGCTGATCGAAACCCTGAAAGACATCGGCGCCGACGTGCGCTGGGCGTCCTGCAATATTTTCTCGACGCAGGACCACGCAGCTGCCGCGATCGCCAAAACCGGTACGCCGGTATTCGCCTGGAAAGGCGAAACCCTCGAAGAGTATTGGGATTGCACGCTCGATGCCGTGACCTTCCCGGGCAATAAAGGCCCTGAACTCGTCGTCGACGACGGCGGCGACGTGACCTTGCTGCTGCACAAGGGTTACGAAATGGAACAAGGCTCGGATTGGGTCAATACCGCTTCCGGTTCGCACGAAGAGCAAGTGATCAAGAATTTGCTGAAGCGCACCGCGACCGAACGTCCCGGCTTCTGGACCACCGTGATGAAAGACTGGCGCGGTGTTTCCGAAGAAACCACGACCGGCGTGCATCGCCTGTACCAAATGATGGAAGCCGGCGGTCTGCGCGTGCCAGCGATCAACGTGAATGACTCGGTCACCAAATCGAAGTTCGACAATCTGTATGGCTGTCGCGAATCGCTGGCCGATGGCTTGAAGCGCGCGATGGACGTGATGCTGGCCGGCAAGGTTGCAGTGGTCTGCGGTTACGGCGACGTCGGCAAGGGTTCGGCACACTCGCTGCGTGCCTACGGCTGCCGCGTGGTCGTGACCGAAATCGATCCGATCAATGCGCTACAGGCTTCGATGGAAGGTTTCGAAGTCAATACGGTTGAAGCCACACTCGGTCGCGGCGATATCTACGTCACCACCACCGGCAACAAAGACGTGCTGACGCTGGAACACATGCAGCAAATGAAGGATCAAGCCATCGTTTGCAACATCGGCCACTTCGACAATGAGATCCAGGTCGAGCGCTTGAACACTTCCGATGCCGTGAAGCTCAACATCAAACCGCAAGTCGACAAATACACTTTCAAAAACGGCAATGCGATCTACATGCTGGCCGAAGGCCGTCTGGTGAATTTGGGTTGCGCGACCGGCCACCCGAGCTTCGTGATGTCAAACTCGTTCTCGAATCAAACGCTGGCTCAGATTGATTTGTGGGCGAACAAAGACAAATACGAAAACAAGGTTTACATCCTGCCGAAAAAACTCGACGAAGAAGTCGCGCGTTTGCATCTGGAAAAAATCGGCGTGGTATTGACCCGACTGACACCGGAGCAAGCCGCTTACCTGAGCGTCGATGTCGATGGCCCATACAAGCCCGAGCATTATCGTTACTAATCGGTAACACGGAAGTTGAAAAGAGAGGGAGAAAATGTTCTCCCTCTCCATTTCAGGCAATCATTCAAACATTTCTGCAAAGGCTCGCGATGACCGCTCCCAAAGTATCTTTTGAGTTCTACCCACCGAAGAACGATGAGCAACGCGAGCAACTCACGCGCACCGTCAAAAAACTGAAAACACACAAACCGGAATTCGTTTCGGTTACTTTTGGCGCGGGCGGCTCTACTCTTAGCTACACGCCGGAAACCGTACGCGAATTACGCCAGACCCATGGTTTGAATGGCGTCCCGCATCTGTCCTGCATGGGCGGCACCCAGGAAGAAATTTCCCATCTACTACAACTTTACAAGGCACTCGGCTGCAATCGTGTGGTCGCGTTGCGCGGCGATCTGCCGTCGGGTATGGCGCGCATGGGTGAATTCCGTTTTGCGTCCGATCTGGTGCGTTTTATCCGCGAAGAACATGGCGATTTTTTCCATATCGAAGTCGGCGCCTATCCGGAAACCCATCCGCAAGCCGAAGATGCGTTACTCGATCTGAAACGCTTCAAGGAAAAAATGGATGCCGGCGCGAACTCGGCGATCACGCAATATTTTTACAACGCCGATGCCTATTTTCATTTCGTCGATGACGCCAGAAAAATCGGCATTAGCCAGCCGATTATTCCGGGCATCATGCCGATCTCGAATTTCACGCAGCTGAAGCGCTTCTCGGACGCCTGCGGCGCCGAAATACCGCGCTGGATCAGCAAGCGCATGAGCGCCTTTGGTGACGATAGCGACAGCATTCGCGAGTTTGCCGCCGACATGGTCGCTGCAATGTGTCAGCGTCTGATGGCCGCCGGTGTTCCCGAGCTGCATTTTTACACCCTGAACCTGGCCAAACCTACGCAATCGGTACTCTCGCGTCTGGCCTGAAGTCGCGCTATCTTGGGATATGCGATTTTTCCTGCCCGGTATCGTTCTGATTCTCGCCAGCGCATTTTTTGCGCCGACGATTTCCGCGCAAGCGATCAGCCGTTGCCAGGACAAAGACGGAAAAATCATCTATACCGACAAGACTTGTGAAGATGTCGATGCGGTACCGCAAAATTTACCGAAACCGACCGGCAGTACCGGCAACAGCATTGTGCGTACTTGTGCACGCACCCCCGACGATTTGTTATGGGATTTACGCGGAGCACTCGAAACCGGCGATATCAATCGTGCCGCCGGTTTGTTTCTTTGGACCGGAAACGACACTGCGATATCCAACAAGCGTCTCGATCAACTGAATAAAATCAGCTACCACTCATTGATCACGGTTGACCTGCTTTTCCCGGAAACAGAAAACACGCAAGTACAATTCGATCCCGACGGCAACATTATCGAGACACCCGTCAAGGGCCCGCCGGTACCGTATGGTATCCGTGTCGATTTTTATACGAATAAAAAACAGACCGACACCAGCTCGATGCGTTTTGGCCTCGAAAAACACATGCATTGCTACTGGGTCCGCTTCTGAGCCGCCTGTAATCAGGTAAAATGGCGGCTTCATCCAGGAGTTCCGTCATGACACAAACCTATCCCGATTACATTTGGCACAACGGTGAAATCAAACGTTGGCAAGACGCGACAGTGCATGTAATGGCGCATGGTTTGCATTACGGCTCATCGGTATTCGAAGGCATTCGCTGCTACGAAACCCAAAATGGTCATGCGATTTTTCGTTTGAATGACCACAACAAACGTCTGTTCGACTCGGCAAAAATTTATGAGATGCCGATCCCCTATACGCTCGCGCAAATCAATGCGGCCTGCCATGAAGTGATCAAGGCGAATGGATTGGGTAAAGCGTATTTGCGTCCGATTGCGTTCCGCGATCTCGGAGGTTTCGGTTTGTCGGCCGATTGTCCTACCAGTGTTTCGGTGGCGGCATGGAATATGGGGCCTTACCTCGGCGCTGGCGTACTTGAAGCCGGTATCGACGCCTGCGTTTCCAGTTGGCAGCGCATGGCACCAAACACGATCCCTACCGGAGCAAAAGCCGGCGGCAATTATTTGTCCGGCCAGTTGATTGCACGCGAAGCAAGACGTCTTGGCTTTGGCGAAGGCATTGCCTTGGCTTCGACCGGCTTGCTGTCGGAAGGTGCCGGCGAAAATCTGTTCCTGGTATTCGATGGCGCCTTGCATACCACCCCCATCAGTGCGGCCTTGTTGAACGGCATTACCCGCAACACGATCATGACGCTGGCAAAAGATAACGGCATTGAAGTGGTTGAACGCGATATTCCGCGTGAATTCCTGTATCTGTGCGATGAGCTTTTCATGTGCGGCACTGCGGCGGAAATTACGCCGATTCGCTCGGTCGACGGCCGCCAGATCGGCAGCGGAAAGCCCGGCCCGCTGACACTGAAAATTCAGGAATTGTTCTTCGGTTTGTTCTCCGGCAAGACATCGGACAAATACAATTGGCTAACGCCGCTGTAATTTTTTTCGCGTGATTTTGTGGGGGGTAGCGTAGCCCGGGTCATGGCTTTATCTGACCCGGGAATTCGAGCAAAGTCAGCGCATCAAAAACGCTATAAAAATAATCGCATATCGCCAAGCGCGACCTGAAATGTCGACAATCTCCCGGGTCAGATAAAGCCATGACCCGGGCTACGAGCCAACACAATTATTTCGCAGTATCAAATACCAGACAGGCTTCCGCACCGCTTTCTTCACGCGGCTTGATGCTGACCTTCCATTCGTACAAATCGCATAAGCGGCGCACGATCGACAAGCCAATGCCGCCGCCGGTCGTTACGCCAATGCCGGAACCGCGATAGCCGCGTTCGAACAAGCGTGCAGCATCTTCTTCGCTCAAGCCCGGGCCGGTGTCCTGGATAATCACGCGATCGGTTTCGACGATGATGCGGACTTCGCCTTCCTGTGTGTATTTGCAGGCATTGCCGATCAGATTTCCGAGTGCCACGGACAACACCGCTTCCGGTGCATTGACGAAAACATCATTCAACCCTTCAACGATAATTTGAACCGGTTTGTTGCTGAGTTGTGCCCGGTTGGCTTCTGCCAGATTATTCGCAAGCTTGTGAATATCGGTATTGCCGACACCGCGCTCGTTACGCGAGAGCATCAGCAATGCCGTCGTCAAATCGGTGCATTGCAAAGCTGCACGATCGATGCGCTGCAATCGCAACCTGGTCTTTTCCGGCAGATCCGGATTCGCCAACAATAATTCGGTCGCGCCGCGAATCACGGCCAGCGGAGTACGTAATTCATGACTGACGTCGGCATTGAATTCGCGATCGCGCTTGACCAATTGCGTCATGCGTCCGGAGTAATCATCGAGAGTGGCAGCAAGTTCGCCGACTTCGTCATTGGCAAAATGCGGCGCCAATGTTTGTGTTTTGTCGCTACCCGATAATTCGGCTACGCGCTTTGCCAACTCCGTGACCGGACTGATCACACGCGACGATGACCAGATACCGATCAACCAGGCCAGCGCGGAAAAAATAAAAACCGCGAACACCAAAGCGATCAGCATTTGCTGTTCGCCGAGCGAGGCACCGGTCACGTCGTAGCGCACATAGCTGACTAAATCATCGTCGCGACGTATCGCATATTTATAAAGTCGTAATTTCCCATCTTCATCGAGCTGGGAAATATTATGAACGCCGGTATCCAGGCCCTGTAGAAACAAGGGCATTTTATAGGCCGACCGCGCACTCCAGGTTTTGGCGCTATAAAGTGAAAATGACGGTATATCATTAGGATTAGTGCGCGCCTGCCTGACCAGACTATCGACTTCCTTCTGCATCGTATTGTCGATCAGCTGGCCTTCCAGCTTGCTGCGAAGATACAAACTCGAGACGGCAAACAGCGCGGTCAAGCCAAAACCGAGTGCCAGAAACGAAAGAATGATTCGGGTGCGAAGTCTGCGCCGGTATTGCATCGGTTAACGCCGTGCCAGGCCTCAGGCCGACTCAGTGTCTGCGATTCGATAGCCAATCCCGTGACGGGTTTGAATTAAAGCCTTGTCGAATGGTTTATCGATCGCGGCACGCAGGCCGTGGATATGGACACGCAGGGAATCGCTATCGGGTAATTCTTCGCCCCAGACGCGGTTTTCCAATTCAAGTCGCGTCACGACCGAAGGCGATGCTTCCATCAATGATTGCAGAATCTTCAATGCCGTCGGATTGAGCTGAATCGCTTTACCGCCGCGCATTACCTCGAGCGTATCGAGGTTGTATTCAAGATCGGCCACGTGCAAAACACGCGGCTGCGCAGCTTTGCCACGGCGGGCCAATACCGACAAGCGCGCTTCCACTTCCTGTAGCGCGAATGGCTTGACCAGATAATCATCTGCGCCCGATTCAAAACCGGCGAGCTTGCTGTCGAGTGAATCCCGAGCAGTCAGCATCAATACCGGTGTCTGTTTGCGGCCTTCGGCACGCAGGCGCTTGCATACTTCCAGGCCATCCATGCCCGGAAGATTCAGGTCCAGAATGATCGCATCGAAATCATTGACGACCGCCAGATGCAGGCCAGCTACACCGTCAGCGGCATAATCGACCGTGTGACCTCGGTCTTCGAGAAAATCGCCGAGGTTGGCGGCGATATCGCGATTATCTTCAATGACCAGAATACGCATAGTTTTACGGCCTTATTGATTAACTTTCATACCATTGATTCTACTGGCGTCATTCTCTCTGTTTCTCGCTGCAGCTGTCTTGCATACGCGCTTGATCAAATTGGTTCCAATCGGTGACTCCTTGGTACAAACCAATCGGCTATCGCTATACGCCTTCACGAGCAACTTGTTTATTTCCGACTGATCCATATCGACTTTTCGACGGGATTCGTCATCAAGTACTGTAATACTTTTTCCGCTCGACAATACATCGGATATTCTGATCAGAGCGGCCTCGACGGTAGAACGGTCCGTCTGTGTCATTTCAGAATATTTCGCATCGCCGTTTATAGCCTTGAGAATCAATTGCTGTTGTTCGGCAATAGTCGATTTAGTCAGATCAATCTGTATCGCCCCCGCCGCGAGCGCCGGTATGGAAAAGAGCAAAAAACCAATTACGAGAATCGAAGAGCGCATTACTTATCCTTAAATAATTGATGGCACGGACCGAGATGACTTTTGATTGTGCCAGAGTTCAGTAGTTCCGACACAGGAGGAAAGTCATGTATTGACGGGTTCGAAACAGTCTTCCAAACGAACCGGACGCACGGGAGCCAGTGATTTCGCACCTCGTGCAATACGCAGAAAACCGCGCGAAAAAACACGAAATACCAAGCAAAAACAACTAGTTACCTATTAATCCTTCGCCGACTCTTTTTTTCGGGCCCTCTTTTTGGGTGATGTCGCCATCTTGGCTCTAGTGCTTTGCAATTGCTCGATCATTGCACCGGCAATATCAATCCCGGTTGTCCCTTCGATCCCCTCCAGACCGGGAGATGAATTTACTTCCAACACCATCGGACCTCTGTGCGAACGGAGCAAATCAACCCCGGCCACACCCAAACCCATGACCTGAGCCGCTCTCAAAGCCGTATCTCGCTCTGCCACGGTTAACTCAACCGTGGCTGCGGCACCGCCTCGATGCAGATTCGAACGAAACTCCCCTGCTGGCGCTTGCCGCTTCATCGCCGCAACAACATTGTCACCGACCACAAAACAGCGAATATCGGCGCCTTTGGCTTCGGGAATGAATTCCTGCACCAGAAAGTTGGCATAAAGACCGCGCAAAGCCTCGATGACGCTTCGGGATGCACTCAATTGTTCGGCCAGAATCACACCGGCACCTTGCGAACCCTCATTGAGCTTGATGATATGCGGCGGCTTGCCCATCAGATGCAATAGATCGTGGGTGTCATCCGGATTATCGCCAAATACCGTGGTGGGCAGTCCGATCCCCTGAGCCGCCAATAATTGATGGCAACGCAATTTATCTCTGGCTCGTAAAATGGCATCGGAAGAATTTGGCGTATACGCACCCATCATTTCGAACTGTCGCAATACCGCAGTACCGTATCGAGTAATCGAAGCCCCGATTCGCGGAATGACGGCATCAAAGCCCTTCAAGGCCTTGCCCTGATAATTGAGCTGAAATTCGCCAGGGGCAATTTTCATGTAGCAACGCAAGGGGTCCAACACGCGTACGATATGTCCCCGCTCGCGCGCAGCCTGCACAAGTCGTTGTGTCGAATAAAGTTTGGCGTTGCGCGACAAAATGGCCAGCTTCATGGGTTTTCCTTCTATGCAGCGGCCAATGGGAGCAAATGCTGGAGCGGGAGATGGGAATCGAACCCACGTCAGTGGCTTGGGAAGTCACAGCTCTACCATTAAGCTACACCCGCATCGGTGAATTATAATGCCGTCATGCAAATATTTCTAAATGGCCAACCACTCGACTTGCAAGCGCCGATCAGCCTTGCCCAATTACTTGAACTGCAAGGCTATGCACAGCGCCGCGTTGCGGTTGAAGTGAATCGAAGCATCGTGCCGAAGAGCCGCCATGCCGAGCACCAGATCAACGAAGGCGATAAAGTGGAAATCGTTCATGCGCTTGGTGGTGGCTGAGTGCTGCGCGAACGTAGATGCTAAAAGAGTTAACAGGCCCTGACTTTCGCGCCATAATGTGCGGATGAATCAGCCCCTTTCAAATGCATCACTCATCATTGCCGGAAAGAGCTACAGCTCGCGCTTGTTGACCGGTACCGGAAAATTCAAGGATTTCGAAGAAACCCGCCTGGCGACTGAAGCAGCCGGTGCTGAAATCGTGACTGTGGCGATCCGTCGTACCAATCTGGGCCAGGATGCGGGTGCGCCAAACTTGCTTGATGTATTGCCACCGGAAAAATACACACTGCTCCCGAATACCGCCGGTTGCTACAGCGTGGAAGATGCGGTTCGTACATGCCAGCTGGCACGTGAGTTGCTCGATGGCCATCGTTTAGTGAAACTCGAAGTACTTGGCGATCCGAAAACCTTGTTTCCGAATGTAATCGAGACCATCAAGGCTGCCGAAATTCTGGTGCGCGACGGCTTCGACGTAATGGTCTACACCTCCGATGATCCGATTATCGCCAAACAGCTCGAAGCGATCGGTTGCGTGGCAGTAATGCCGCTTGCAGCGCCAATCGGTTCCGGTCTGGGCATTCAGAACAAATGGAACCTGATCGAAATTATCGAGAATGCAAAAGTGCCGATTATCGTCGATGCCGGTGTCGGCACCGCATCCGATGCAGCCATTGCCATGGAGCTCGGTTGCGACGGCGTGCTGATGAATACCGCGATTGCTTCGGCAAAGAATCCGATATTGATGGCGAGCGCAATGCGTAAAGCCGTCGAAGCCGGGCGCGAAGCGTTTCTGGCCGGCCGTATTCCGAAGAAGAGAAATGCCAATGCTTCTTCACCGATTGATGGCTTGTTCTTCTGAGCCATGAATCAAGACCCTCACATCGAAGCTGACGACAGCGTAGACCTCAAAAAACGCCGGATAATTCGCAGCTTCGTATTGCGTCAGGGCCGTGTCACGCTGGCACAGAAACGTGCATTCACCGAGCATTGGCCGCATTACGGTATCGAATATTCCGGCGAGCTGAAAAATTTCGACGCCATTTTTTCAAAACCCGCCGAGCTGGTACTGGAAATCGGTTTTGGCAATGGCGAGCAAATGCAGTTTGCCGCGAACAATGAACCCAATCGAAATTTCATCGGCGTCGAAGTGCATGGCCCTGGCGTTGGCCGATTATTGAACGGACTCGCGGAAGACAATCTAAACAATGCCCGGATCTATCAACACGATGCCGTTGAAGTGTTGAAACATGAAATCCCGGATGCTTCTCTATCGGAAGTCCGGATTTATTTTCCGGACCCCTGGCACAAGAAAAGACATCACAAGCGCCGCATGATCCAGAGCGATTTCGTGAAATTGCTCTGCCAAAAAATCAAACCGGGCGGCCTGCTGCATTTGGCGACCGATTGGGAAAACTATGCCGAACATATGTGGGATGTCTGCGATGCCGAGCCACTGCTTGAAAACCAGAATGGCATACGCGGTTTTGCGGCCCGTCCCCAATGGCGGCGACAAACACACTTTGAAACCCGCGGCCTGAAACTCGGGCACGGTGTTTGGGATTTGCTGTACACACGACGCTAGGGAGATTTGTTCGCGCACATGGATAGCAGCATCACACCACTGACAGGCGACATGATTTTGGTACTGGGCTTGTCGGCCTTCGTGATGACGATGTTCGTGTTCGAGCGGATACGCGGCGACGCTACCGCGCTGGTTGTCCTGGTGATTCTGGGCGCCAGCAATCTGGTGCCTTCGACCGAATTATTTTCCGGCTTTTCCGGTAATGCCGTGATCAGCATTATCGCCTCGATGATTTTAAGTTCCGGCCTGGAACGTACTGGCGCTTTGAATCGACTGGCAGGTTGGTTACTGCGGCGGTCCAACGGTATCGAAGAGCGCCTGATCCTGTTTCATTCCGCGATTGCCGGCGTGATGTCCGGCTTTATGCAGAACCCTGCGGTAACCGCATTGTTTTTACCTGTTGCCTCGCGATTATCGGCACGTACCGGCATCGTGCTTTCGCGCCTGCTGATACCGATGGCCACCGCGATCATCATGGGCGGTGGACTGACGATGATCGGCAACTCGCCATTGATCATGTTGAACGATCTGTTGTTATCGGCGAACGGCAATCTGCCTTCCGGCGTTGCCTTGCTGACGCCCTTACCGATGTTCCGACCCTTGCCGGTTGGCATTTTGTTACTCGCCGCCGGTCTGATTTATTTCTTTACGCGCGGCAAGAAATGGCTGCGCGAAGATGAAGACAAAGGCGTGATGCCCAGCACGCCGGAAAGTTATTTCGCGAAATCCTATGGTATCGAAGGCGATGTTTTTGAATTGACGATCTCGGCAGAAAGTCCGCTGGTCGGACTGCCGCTTGGCGAAGCCGAAGCACAAACCGGGGCGCCGTTATTTTTGGCATTGCAGACCGGTAACGAATCACGACTCGCTCCGCCGGCAGACACTGTGCTCTGGGTCGGCACCGTATTGGGCGTGATGGGCGCGCGTGAAAACGTGCAAGCTTACGCCAAGGAAAATCAATTGAAATTCTCGGCACGATTGCGCGTACTGGGCGACTTGTTCAATCCATCGCATGCCGGTATTTCGGAAGCGGTGATTCCACCGACCTCGCATTTCATTGGCCGCACCCAGGCCGAACTTAGACTTCGCAAACGTTTCGGCATCAGCCTGCTGGCGATTCAACGCGGCAAGGAAGTGTTTCGCAACGATATTCGCCAGCTGCAAATACGTGCCGGCGACATGCTGGTTTTCCATAGCATCTGGAAAGACCTCGCGCAGGCCAGCGAAGCGCGTGATTTCGTGGTCGTGACCGATTATCCGAAAGACGAGCATCGCCCGCATAAAATCAATTTCGCGATCGGCATTTTTGCCGCCTGCATGTTTCTGGCGCTGACCGCGATTGCGCCGCTGTCGCTCACGTTGATGGCAGGCGCTGCCGCGATGATTCTGAGTGGCGTATTAAACATGGATGAAGCCTATGCTTCGATCAGCTGGAAGACCGTGTTCCTGATGGCCTGCCTGATTCCTTTGGGGTGGGCGATGGACTCTACCGGCGCCGCCAACTGGCTGGCGCAACATGCACTGGAAATTTTCGGCAACCAGACGCCGATCTTTGTTTTCCAGATTGCGATATGCCTGCTCACCACAATATTTGGTTTGATCATCGGCAATGTCGGGGCGACGATTATCATGGTGCCGATCGGCATCAACGTTGCATTGGCGGCGGGTGGCAATCCAACCTCGCTGGCACTTTTGGTTGCTTTATCGGCAAGCAATAATTTCATGAGCCAATCGAATCCAGTGCTGGCGATGATTTCGGGGCCGGCCGGCTATCAATCGCGGGAATTCTGGCGCACCGGCGCACCGCTCACGGTGCTGTATCTCGCGATCATCTTGGTCACCGTGAATCTGGTGTTCTAATTAGTCTGCCAGGCAGACCGCATCGTCCAGCCACTTCACAGATACCGCTCTCAAGCTCGCGCCCCGGCACGGACCGGCAACGCATTCACCGTTATCCAGTCGAAAAGTGGCGCCATGGGCAGCGCAGACCAAGTCCCCGTCCTGTATCAGAAATTTACCCGGCGCGTAGTCCAAGCGCCGGCCTGCATGTGGGCAAATATTGAGCCAGGCCTGAATTTTTTCATTGTCACGATAAATCAAGATAGCTTCATTTTCACCGTCAATGTCGGCGTTTACGACGATGATTTGCCGATTCGGCAGCTCAGCGCGGGAAATTAACGTTCTGCTTACACTTTTCATTGCGTCGCTCGCCATACTTCGGTTCCACCTGTTTTGACATGCCCATCATGCCAATTTTTATCCATCGCGTATTCAGTTATTGCCCAAGCAAGCCCCGCAGCCCGCTGATGCGCCTGCTGTTCGGTATGCTCGGCCTGACCTTGCTGGTCTTTTTGCTGGTGTTCGGGATTTTCATTGGTGCTGCGATGTTGCTGTTTGCTGCTACGCGCCGTTTGTTGGCTTCGCGCCGCCCTGCGCCGATTACCAGCCAGGCCGATAACGTGATTGACGCCGAGTACCGCGTCGTGGAAAAGAGCCAAGCCTCAATCAAGGCATCGTAAGCTAAGTCATTAAGTTAAAATCGGCACTCACACTGGAGTGCTGTCGATGTCATCAAACCAATATCTGTTTCCGGCACCGCCGCAAGCCTGCGTGCGCGTGCAAGGCGAAAGCGCCGACTTTCCGGTTCATCGTATTTATTGTGTCGGCAGAAACTTTGCCGAGCATGCGAAAGAAATGGGCGCCGAAGTCCCGGCCCGCGGCACTCCGGTTTTTTTCATGAAGCCCGCCGATGCGGTCGTAACCCAAGGCGGCGATATTCCATATCCCGGCATGACCCAGGATTTGCATCACGAAGTGGAATTGGTCGTTGCGCTTGATCGCGATGCCGACGGCATTATCGAGACCGCTTCCGCTGAAAACCATATTTTCGGCTACGGCGTTGGCCTGGATCTAACCCGCCGCGATTTGCAAAACATCGCCAAGGAAAAGCGTCTGCCCTGGGATACTTCGAAAGGCTTCGATTATTCGGCACCGCTCAGCGCGATCATTCCGAAAAAAGCTGTTTCGAATCTCGGAGATCTGGTTTTGTCGTTGCATGTGAATGATGCAGTTCGCCAACGTGCGCCGTTATCGGACATGGTGTTCAATGTCGCCGAAATCATCCATGAATTATCCAAACTGTATATCTTGAAAGCCGGCGACCTGATTTTCATGGGCACGCCAAGCGGCGTTGCCGCATTGCAGCCCGGCGATCGCTTTACCGCAAGCCTGGAAGGCCTGATCGATTTTCATGGCAATATTGCTACTGCAAATTAATCCAGCTGTTCAAAATACCGGAGAGATTTATGGGAATGATTTCCGAGTTCAAAGAATTTGCGATGAAAGGCAATGTCGTTGATCTTGCCATCGGCGTGATCATCGGAACTGCTTTCGGCAAGATCGTTTCGTCACTGGTGAATGGCGTCATCATGCCGATCATCGGCAATATGATTGGCGGCGTAAACTTCGGCGATCTGGCCTACACGCTTGCGCCTGCCGTGATCGGCGCGGACGGAAAGGAAACCACCGCCGCGGTATTGGTCCAATACGGCGCTTTCATTCAAACCATCGTTGATTTCACAATCATCGCTTTCGTGCTGTTTATTGTGATCAAGATCATGAATCGCCTCAAAAAGGCCGAAGAAGCAGCACCGGCAGCGCCCGCAGCCGATATCGCATTGCTGACCGAAATTCGCGATTTGCTGAAAAAATAGTAAGCTACGTACATACCTGTTTCGCGACGCCGGCTTAATGTCGGCGTTGCTCATTTTGGAGCACTGCATGCGCCTTTCAGTATTGTCTTTAAGCCTGTTTTTTTTGAGCGCAAACGTCTTTGCCGACGATGGCTTGCTCGATGCCAAAAGTGTGAACAAGGCCGCCGCATTGCGCGACAGCGCTTTGCAAAAAAACGAAGCCTACACATTGCTTGAGTCACTGACTACCGAAGTCGGTCCGCGCATGGCGGGTTCATCAGGCGATGCCAAAGCCGTTGCCTGGGCAGAAAAAAAATTCAAGGCGCTCGGCTATGACAAAGTCATATTGCAACCAGTGACATTTCCCGTTTGGCAACGTGGCCATGAAAAAGCCGAAGTGTTGTCACCGTTTCCGCAGCAACTGCTGATCACCACATTGGGCGGCAGCGTCGGCACCGACGGCAAAGCACTGGACGCCGAAGTGGTTGAGTTTTCCAGTCTGGATGCATTGAAAGCCGCACCGGAAAACAGCTTGAACGGCAAGATTGCATTCATCAATAACCGCATGGCACGCCACAAAAATGGTTCGGGCTATGGTCCCGTCGTTGCAGGTCGCGGCGCCGGCGCAGTCGAAGCGGCGAAAAAAGGCGCACTTGCCGTTGTCATTCGTTCGGTTGGCACCGACACCGATCGCCTGCCGCATACCGGCACGATGCGTTACGACGCTGCCGTCAAGAAAATCCCTGCCGCCGCACTGTCGAATCCCGATGCCGATTTACTTGCGCATATGTTGAAACGCGGTCAGCCGGTGACATTGCGGCTCGATATCGCCGCCGGCATGAACGGAACTTACACTTCCTACAATGTGATCGGCGAGATTCGCGGTCGTGAAAAGCCGAATGAATTTGTCGTCATCGGCGGACACCTGGATTCCTGGGACCTGGGTACCGGCGCGGTCGACGATGGTGCCGGCGTCGCTATCACGATGGCAGCGGGTGCGTTGATCGGCAAGATGAAGCAAGCGCCGCGCCGCAGCATTCGCGTCATTGCTTTTGCAAACGAAGAACAGGGTTTGTACGGCGGCAAGGCTTATGCCGAAGCGAATAAGAGCAATGTTGCCAATCATCAAATCGGCGCCGAAAGTGATTTTGGTGCCGGCCGGATTTATGCGATTACTGCCGGCGTCAATGAAGCTGTGTGGCCAGTGATCGAACAAATCGGCAGCGTGCTCGCACCACTAGGCATTAGTGCGGTGAAAAATAATGGGGGTGCGGGTCCCGACATCGGTCCCATCGTTGCACTCGGCATGCCATGGGCATCATTGCAACAAGATGGCACCGATTATTTCGATCTGCACCACACTGCGAACGACACCTTCGACAAAGTCGAAGAAAAGGCGCTGGACCAGCAAGTCGCCGCCTATGCCGCGTTCGCCTATTTGGCGGCGGAAAGCAAAATGGATTTCGGGATTGCGCCGAAAGCGGAAGAGAAGAAAGTCGAAGAGAAGAAATAATTACACCGTCATCCCCGCGCAGGCGGGGACCCAGTGACTTTGTTTTTGCCGCTTTTGTGGGAGCTGGTTTACCAGCGATTGAATGTTTCGGTCTTCGATGCGGTCACTGCTTTAGCGTGAAGCATCTAATCGCCGGTAAACCAGCTCCCACAAATCCCAGAGAAAATTTACGACTGCTGCCGTTTCCACTCACTCAAGATAACGGCGGTTGCTGCCGACACGTTGAGGCTTTCGACATGACCGGTGCCGGGAATGCCGATTTGCAGATTCGCGATCGCGCTGAGTTCCTTGTCGACGCCAATTTGTTCGGCACCCATCACCAATACCAGACGCGATGGCAGTTTGGTTTTGTACAAAGACACACCGCCGCGTACCAGCGTGGCCGCCAGTTGAAAGCCGGCCGATTTCAATTGTGCGACCGAATTTTCGCTGCGGCCCAAACGCACGATCGACACTTGTTCGGCGCCACCTTCGGCGACGCGGGCGGCGGCACCGGATAAACCCAGGCCATCGCCTTTTGGTAGCAGCACGGCAGCAACACCGAAATGCGCGGCACTGCGCAAAATCGCGCCAAGATTATGCGGATTGCCGACGCCGTCCAGCCAGATCGCTACACAAGGGCCGGCAGGCAAATGTTGCAACCAGTTCGAAAGATTTTCTTCTGCTGCAGGCAATACATCGAAACAGACACCTTCGTGATGCACGCTGCTGGTGAGTTTTTCCAAATCCTGTTCTTCGACGACGCGATAACCCAATTTATTTTTCACGCAATGGGCAAGCACGGCCTTGAAATGCGGAATACGGGCTTCCAGCAAATAAACTTTGCGAAGCGCTTCAGGACGTTTCGCAAAACTCGCCAAACAGGCGTTGACGCCATACAGACGCTGCTCGCGTGCGACCCGCGGTGCGGCGGATTCATGTTCATGCGAATCGTAGCCGGACGACGGCGCATGCGATGGGTATTCGCGTCGCGGCACGCGTTCATCACGCGGTGTGCGTTCTATGCGTTGCGGCGGATGATACTCGTCACGCGGTCGCGAAGCCGGACGTTCGCTTTGGTAGCCACGGCCCCCACGATCGGCATTCTCGCGGTCACGCGTGCGTTCGCGTTTGTCGCGCTTGTCGCCCGAAGGCCCGCGATACAGGGAGCTGCCTGCTGGTTTTTCTTCATCAGCCATTTTTATTCTCCAGCAAGCGTCAATGCTTCGATTCAATATCCTTCATTTTAGCGCCTAATTCGTCCAATTCCTCGCCCCGCTGATCCGGCGGCGTCGTGAAGCGTGCCGACCAGCGATATACGGTCGGAATGACGAACAAAGTAAAGAAGGTCGAAATGGCGACACCGAACACGACGACCACGCCAATTGCGCTGCGGCTACCCGAGCCCGGGCCACCGTCGAACACCAGCGGCATCGCACCGACAATCGTTGCAATCGATGTCATCAGAATCGGCCGCAAGCGGGTTGCACTGGCGTCAAGAATCGCATCGCGTACTGATAGCCCGGCATCTCGACGCTGATTGGCGAACTCGACAATCAGGATGCCGTTTTTCGCCGCCAGGCCGACCAGCATCACGATGCCGATCGTGCTGAACAGATTGAAGGTTTTTCCGGTTAGCCATAAGCCGAGCACCGCACCGAACACGGCCAGCGGCACCGTCAACATGATGACCAGCGGATGCAGGAAGCTTTCGAACTGCGCCGCCAAGACGAGATACACGATCAGCAAGGCCATCAGAAAGGTGAATAACAAGGCGCCACCCGATTGCAGGTATTCGCGGGCTTCACCCTTGAAATCAATCTGCGCGGTATCGGGCAAGGTTTGTTTTACCGCTTCATCCATCCAGGTCAATGCTTCGCCCATCGTGTAACCGGGAGCAAGACTGGCCGACACGGTAATCGCGCGAAGACGATTGAAACGGCCATAACTGCCCGGCTCTGCCAATTCTCTCACCGTGACCAGCGATGCCATCGGTACCAGAACGCCACTGCTGGAGCGCACGGTCAGATTTTTCAAATCATCCGGAGTCGAACGATCTTTTGCCTGCGCCTGCACGATCACATCGTACTCTTCGCCTTTTTCGACGAAAGTCGTGACGCGACGCGAACCCATCATGCTTTCCAGCGTTCTGCCGATATCGGCAACCGACACGCCCAGGTCCGAAGCTCGCTGGCGATTGATATCAATACGCAATTGCGGACGGGTTTCCTTGTAATCGGAATCGCTGCTGACGAGTTTCGGATTTTCTTCCATTTTTTTCAGCAAGGCGTCACGCCATTGCACGATTTCTTCGTAGTCTGGTCCGCCCAGTACGATTTGCAAGCCGCCGCCACCTCCGCGCGTCAATCCCGAACGTACTTGGGGCCGAGCAACGACACCCGGAATATCGTTGAACGATTTTCGCACCTGCTCGACGACTGTCTGGGTATCGATATCACGTTCTTTCCACGGTTTCAGGATGACGATGGCCTGCCCGGTATGCATTTCTTCGCTTGCACCAAAGCCGCCGGGTACGCGCGCATTGATCCGCATCACCGGCCCCTTGTCGCCGGTAATCGCAAGAATTTTTTGCTCGACTTGCTGCAACTGCGTCACGGTGTAATCGAAACCGGCGCCCTCCGGTCCCGACACGGTAACGAAGAATGCGCCGCGATCTTCGGCAGGCGATAACTCGCGCTGGACAAAAGAAGATACAAAAAAAGCGATCAACACCGTTGACACCATTACTGCCAGCACCAACCACGGATGTTCCACCACGCGCGCGAGACGTGAACTGTAGGCACTCGAAACATTGCCCAGAAAACGGTCAATCCAGGCCGCGAAACCGCGCGTATTTTCCTTGTTATGCGGCTTGAGTACGAGCGAACACATCATCGGCGTCAACGACAAGGCGACGAATGCCGAGATCGCGATCGCGCCGGCCAAGGCCACCGCCAGTTCACGGAACAAGCGGCCATTCGAACCTTCGATAAAGGCGACCGGCACGAATACTGCAATCAAGACGGCCGTGGTTGCGATAACCGCAAACGCCACCTGCTTGGTCCCGCGTTGTGCCGCCAGCAATGCCGGCTCACCCAGATCCACCCGGCGTTGGCAGTTTTCCAATACCACGATCGCATCATCGACCACCAAACCAATCGCCAGAATCAGCGCGAGCAAAGTCAGCAAATTGATCGAGTAACCGAAAACCCATAACCCGATAAAGGCCGCGATCAAACAGACCGGCACTGTCACCGCCGGCACCATCGACGAACGCACGCTGCCCAGGAACAACCAGATCACCAGCAACACCAAAACAATGGCTTCGAACAGGGTTTTGTAAACCTGATTGACGGCATCGTCGATAAACACGGTCGAGTCAAACGTCAGACCCATTTTCATATCGCTGGGCAAACGTTTGTTGATATCTGCCATTTCCTGTTTCACGGCATTGGAAACATCGAGTGCATTGGATGTGGATGTCTTGATGATGCCCAGGCCGACTTGCAACTGGCCATTGCCGCGAAACCAGGCGCGGCGTTCGCTGGAGGTCTTCGCGACATCGGCGACGTCGCGCAACAGCACTCGCTCGTCGCCCTGCTGGCTGAGCACCAAATCCTGAAAATCATTCGGACCGTTGTAAGCACGACCGACACGCAAAATAAAATCGCGCGTTTTCGATTCCAGGCGTCCGGCCGGCAACTCGACATTTTCGCGACGCAACGCAGTTTCAATATCGGTGACCGTCAGATTTCTTGCTGCCAATGCTTTTGCATTCAGCGTGATGCGCAACGCATAACGCTGGCCGCCGGCAATCCGCACTTGTGCGACCCCCGGCAAACTGGAAAAGCGATCGACCAGATAACGTTCGGCATAATCGGTCAGCTCAAGCGTGTTGCGCTTGGGCGACGTGAAGTTCAGCCACATGATGACGTCGGCATCGGCCGATTGTTTATTCACTTGCGGTGCATCGGCTTCTTCCGGCAAACGATCGACCACGCGACTGACCGCGTCACGCACATCGTTGGCGGCCGATTCGATTTCACGCGATTGGTTGAATTCAATCGTGATGCTTGAACGGCCATTGCGCGAATTGCTTTGCAGCAAATCGACACCCTCGATGCCCGACACCGCATCCTCGAGTAATTGCGTGACGCGCGACTCGACCACGGCCGCAGAAGCACCGGCATAACCGGTATCAATCGAGACGACGGGCGAATCGACATCGGGCAATTCCCGCAGCGGCAATCGCGTGAAAGCGATAATGCCGAGCACCATCAGCAACAAACTGACGACGGCGGCAAATACCGGACGCCGAATGGAAAGGTCCGACAATGACATTAGTTAGCCTTCGCTTTTTGTGCGCGATCTTTGCCATCACGTTCTTTCGTTGCAGGTTCGCTACCAAATTCCATCACGGCCTGGCCCGGCCGCAATTTCGATGTGCCTTCGACCACGACGCGATCACCGGCTTTCAGGCCTTGCCGGATTTCGACAAAGCCAAAGCTGCGCGAACCGGGCTTCACGATGGCTTTCTCTGCCTTACCGTCGAGCGTTACCCGATAAACAAAACTCTCAGTGCCGATTTGCTGCAAGGCCAACTCGGGAATGACCATGGCATTGCGTTGAGACTGCATGACATTGATTTCCAGCAACATGCCTGGGCGCAAGATATTATCGGGATTATCGATTTCTGCCTGCGCTGCAATCGATCGGCTTTGCTCATCGACACGACTATCGACACTGATGACGCGACCGGTAAACACCTGGTTCGGAAATGCGTCGCTGCGAGCTTCGATGGCAAGATTCACTTTCAACTTTGCCAGTTGAACTTCCGGCAATGAAAAATCGACTTTTATTTTGGATACGTCATCGAGCGTGGTAATCACGGTACCTGCGCTGACTAATTGCCCCGGACTGATTTGTCGCAGTCCAAGCACACCGGAAAACGGCGCCACGATTACGCGATCGGCCAGTGTCGCCTGCGCTGCCTGGACGCGCGCGCGCGCAGCATCGCGATTGCTTCGCAAGGTATCTAGCTGGCTGGCAGCAACCAGTTTTTCTTTCGCCAATTGTTCGCCGCGAATGAATTGCCTGTCGGCATCTTTCAATTGCGCTTGCGCGACCGCCACATTGGCGGTGTCGCTACCGGTTTGCAGGGATACCAGAATCTGGCCCGCACGCACACTGTCACCGCTTTCAAAATGCACGCGGGAAATTTTTTCGCTGATACGGGAAGCAATTTCGATGGATTCTTTCGCTCGCGCGGTACCAACCGCCTGAACGCGCTCGCCCCAATTTTTTTCTTCTACCAATGTCGAGATCACGACAGCCGGTGGACCACCCTGTCCTCTCTGTCCGCCACTTGCATTGGCCCCCGGGCCTGCCTGCGTCTGGTCTTTCCCGCAAGCACTCATCAGTGCGACCGATATTGCAATCACTGCAATAGAGAAATGTCTCATGCTTTGCTTCCCAGTTTATTATGTGTGCCATCGCATAGCGGCGCATGTCCGGTTTTTTTGCACAGACAAAACCAGACCCGCTCATCGCGTGCGGCGGTATATTTTTTCGGAGAAAATTCACTACCCTTGTGCGAACCGTCGCAGAATGGCTGCGTCTTGCTCTTGCCACAAGCACACCACCAGTAGTCCTTGCCTTTTTCGACATCGAACACGATGGGGTTGATGACGAGATTATTGTTCTCGCTCATGACCCGCCTCCTTTTACGAAGGCCTCTATTCTAGGCCATCGGGAGGTCTAATCGTGTATAGATAATGTTACGAAACGATGCGTTGCAACCATGCTTGCAGCTACGCCATTCCCATTGCAATACTCATGGCACTTGCAACGTCTTCAATCCAGAAAGGCTTGTGCAAGACCGCTGCAATTTTCAAGCCCTGCGCTTCAGCCTGCTTGCGGCGATGCTCGATTTCTTCCGGTGCTCTGCCGGTAACGAAAATAATCGGATGCGTGGCATGTTGCGAGACCATGATGCTGGTGATTTCTTCGCTGGCGCCATTGGGCATCGTCAAATCCAGCATCACGGCAGCGGGTACTTCGTTATAGATTTTGTTGAAGCTTTTCGTGTCCATCGCGGTATCGGATTGGTAGCCGCATTGCTCGAGCAAATATTGTGCGAGATAAACCATCTCGGCATCGTCATCGACGATAAGGACTTTCGGTAATTCCTCTTTTTTACTCATCATGAGAGAACTCCACGTCCGTAAAATATCGGGACGTAGTCCATAGATACTCCTTTTTTATGCAGGTTTTCATGGCGTAACACCTTTTTACACCAACTGCCCCGATTAGCTATCTTTTTTTGATCTGCGTCACAGTTTTGAAAGTCGAGCCACTTGCCATAGCAACGGCATTCCTGAAAAACGCGAACAGTTTCAGGCAAATATTCAGACAAAAAAACACCGGCGCCAGGCCGGTGTTTTCGGTGCTCGATATCAGCGAAAGACTTACTTCTTCCACTGACCCAATGCGGCCAGACCATTGTCCTTGGCACGTGCATAAACGGTTTGCTGGGCAGCAGCGACATTTCCGACCAGATCTTTCGACCAGATCTTGAGGGCGGCGGCCTGCATCGCACGACCATAGCTAAACGACAGCGGCCAAGGATGCGGACCCATCTGGTTCATCGCATTCAAATGCGCGGTCGCGGCTTCATCGCTTTGGCCACCCGACAGGAACACAATGCCCGGCAGAATGGCCGGCACTGCGCTCTTCAGGCAACGCACGGTCATCTCGGCGACTTCTTCGACGCTGGCCTGCTCTGGGCAATCCTTACCGGAGATCACCATGCTGGCTTTCAAAATGGTGCCTTCCAGCATCACGTTTTGGTCATACAGCGCGCCGAACAAGGAGCGCAGTACGACTTCGGTCACTTCCATGCAAGTATCGATATCGTGGTCGCCGTCCATGATGACTTCCGGCTCGACCATCGGCACGATGCCGGCTTCCTGGCAAAGGGCAGCGTAGCGCGCCAATGCGTGGCTATTGGCTTCAATGCAGGTGCCCGACGGGCTATCTTCACCGATGGTGATCACGGCACGCCATTTGGCGAAACGCGCACCGAGACTTGCATATTCCTTCAAGCGCTCGCGCAGGCCGTCCAAACCTTCCGTGCACACTTCACCGGGAAAACCAGCCAAAGGCTGCGGGCCTTTGTCGACCTTGATACCCGGGATGATGCCGTTCTTGCGCATGACTTCCGCGAATGGCACGCCATCCTTGGTTTTTTGG
Organism: Arenimonas sp.; assembly: GCA_036676335.1. Taxonomy (GTDB): domain Bacteria; phylum Pseudomonadota; class Gammaproteobacteria; order Xanthomonadales; family Xanthomonadaceae; genus Arenimonas. Next base: position 79,868 of record JAKFDD010000009.1, read on the forward strand.
CGGAGGGTTTCGTCAAACAGGATCGCGCCGGAAATGTATTGATTCAAATTCGGCGTGGTCAGCAGCATTTCGCGGTAAGCGCGACGGTTTTCTTCGGTATTCGGGATGCCAACGCTGTCAAAGCGCTTGGCGCAGGTCGCGTTGGATTCATCGATGGCAATAATGCCTTTGCCAGCGGCCACCATGGCCAGGGCGGTTTCTGCGAGTTGGTCAATGCTCATGGGGCTTACCGAATGTGGGGACTGAGGGGCGTGATTATAGCGGACTGGCGCCCTTAACTGAACTAAGACTTGTCCGGTTCTGCGGGAAGTTCGGCGGTATCAGGCGTGCTGGAAACCCCATAATGACGGTATTGCTGAAAAAGCCGAGTCAATCCGGAACTACCAAAAAACAGAGCCAAGCCAATTACCAGCTGAGCTACGCAAGACATCACACCTGGCAGAAATGTTTTTTGATACCAACTCGGGTCATATTCCAAAATCTCCTTCAGCGAAAAAAGATAGCCCATGAAATAAAACATATCCATGACGGCTACAGATGCATGCCATACACCCAACCCTGCAAACAATAATTTCGCCCATTCTGCTGGCGGCATACTGCTTTCAAAAAGTCCCGCGTCCTTTCGGGCCAATGCAAATTTAGCCAAGACATCGGCAAACAACCAAAGCAGCGCAAAAAAAGCCAGTACGACCAGGTAGTAATAGACATCCTGCTGAAATAGCGTTTTGTCCTGCTGGATATGATTCATCGCAAGCGGGATTGTTTTCAATGTCGCATCCACCAAATAAACCAAGGCCATTAGTCGGGTGAATAGTGTCAGCAGGGTGAATCCATTCGTTTTCATGCTCACAAATCACCCAAGCCTTCGGCCTTGCCTTCTGCACCGACAACCAGCAAACGTAGCGTGTTGGTCGCACCGCGTTGCTCCATGCTGTCGCCCGAGGTCAACACGACGCGATCGTCAATCGACAACAATCCCATATCGAATAATTTCTTGACCGCACTGCGTGCCGCTTCGCGAGTCGGCAATCCGGTCGAATCGAAATCAATCGGAAACACATCGCGTACCATCGTCATTTTTCGGCGGGACGAATCATGTTTCGACAAGCCGAAAATAGGTGCATTCGAACGGAAGCGCGACAAGTAACGCGCGGTGCCGCCGGATTCAGTCAAGGCAATAATCGCGCGGACCTGGATATGTTCGGCCAGGAACATTGTCGCCATCGCAATCGCCTGATCGGCGCGCTGCAAATTGCGTGGTGCCGCTTCGAAATCGGTATCGTGATGAAACTGCCGCTCGGCACCGAGACATATACGTACCATCGCCTCGACCGCCTTGACCGGATAATTGCCGGACGCAGTTTCCGCCGACAACATGACCGCATCGGTGCCGTCGATCACCGAGTTCGCGACGTCGAGCACTTCGGCCCGGGTTGGAATCGGATTGTCGACCATCGATTGCAGCATCTGGGTCGCGGTAATCACGATGCGATTATGTTCAAGTGCGGTGCGAATGATTTTTTTCTGCAGACCCGGCAATTCGGCATCGCCGATTTCAACACCAAGATCGCCACGCGCGACCATCACTACATCGGAGGCAATCGTAATTTCATCGAGATTGGTAATCGCCTCGGCGCGTTCGATTTTCGCGACCATTGCCGCATTACTGCCTGACGCTTTTGCCAGTCGCCTGGCTTCATGCATGTCTTCGGCCGAGCGACAAAACGAGACGGCCAGAAAGTCCACTTCGAGTTTTGCCGCAATGATGATGTGTTCCTTGTCCTGTTCGGTCAAAGCACCCAATGACAAACCGCCACCGAGGCGATTCAAGCCTTTGCGATTCGACAAATAACCATCGGTCAGTACTTCGGTATGAATGCTGTCGCCTTGTACCGACAATACCGTCAAGGCCATCAAGCCATCATCGAGCAGCAAGGTGTCGCCTGCATTGACGTCATTGACCAGGCCGAGATAACTGCAGGCCACTTGCGTGTTGTCGCCGAGTGGCGCGTTGTCGCGACATAACAAAGTGAATTTATCGCCGACTTTCAGTTGCACTTTGTCGTTGACGAATTTTTCGATCCGGATTTTCGGGCCCTGCAAGTCCGCCAGAATACCGACTTCGCGACCTTGCTTCGCGGCGGCTTCGCGTACTGCATGCACGCGGGTTGCATGATGCTCAGGCGTGCCGTGCGAGAAATTCATCCGTACCACATTGACGCCGGCGCGAATCAAATCATCCAGCACCCCGGGTGCGTCGGTGGCCGGGCCAAGTGTGGCCAATATTTTGGTGCGTCGTAACTGAGCCTGCATTTCCGATTCCCGCTTTTTCATTCTTGGTTTAGTGCTTCATCTTAATGCACTTTGATTGCATTATTGAAACAAGGCCAGCAATTGCTCGGGCTTTTCTATTAAATGACTTGGCTTGGCCTGCGACAATTCTTCTACGCCACCAAAGCCCCAAAGCACGCCGACACTTGCCATTTGATGATGCTGTGCACCTTCGATATCCATGTGCCGGTCGCCGATCATCACGCAATCTTCCGGTTCGACCTGCATGCTTTCCATCGCAATCTGGATCAATTGCGATTTGTAACTGATACGACCATCCAGACTTGCACCGGAGATCATTTCAAAATGATGCCCGAACGGCAGATGCTCGACGATCTTGCGGGCATGCGGATCGTTTTTCGCCGTGACTACCGCCAGACGATGGCCACGCGCGGCCAGGGTTTCGATCACGTTTTGAATGCCGTCGTAAACATCGTGCTCGGCCCAGCCATCGGTTTCGAAACGTTCGCGATAAAAAACCACTGCTTGCTCGGTTTTCTCCGCATCGTTCAGCAAGGGACCGAAACTATCCCGCAATGGCGGTCCAATCCAGCGACGTAATTCATGCTCGGGCGGCACCGGTTCGCCGGATTTTTCCAATGCATAGGCAACGCAACGCGTTATGCCGACTGCGGAATCTATCAGGGTGCCATCAAGATCAAAAAATAAGACAGCCATCAAGCGGCAGCCCGCTTGATCAGTGCAGTCACCGCAGGCAATTCCTTGCCTTCACAAAATTCGAGGAACGCTCCGCCACCGGTCGAGATATAACTGATGCCGGCTTCGACTCCGTATTTATCCACGGCCGCCAGGGTATCGCCACCGCCGGCAATCGAGAATGCATCCGATGCTGCTATTGCTTTGGCCAATGCTTCTGTGCCTTTTCCGAACGCATCGAATTCGAATACGCCGACCGGGCCGTTCCAAATGACACTTCCCGCATTTTTAATCATCTCCGAATACCGCGCCGCAGTCTGTGGACCAATATCCAGAATCATGTCGTCGCTACCGACTTCATCGACTTTTTTGATGGTTGCCGGCGCATCGGCGGCAAAATTCGGTGCCACGACGACATCGCTTGGAATCGGAATATCGGCGCCGCGAGCTTTCGCATCGCTGATGATTTTTCTGGCGGTATCGAGCAAATCGTTTTCACATAAAGATTTGCCGACGCCATAACCCATTGCGGCGATGAAGGTATTGGCGATGCCGCCACCGACAATCAGTTGATCGACTTTGCTGACCAGACTCGATAGCAATTCCAGCTTCGTCGACACTTTCGAACCGGCCACGATCGCGATCAAGGGACGCGCCGGATTCAACAATGCTTTTGCGAGCGCATCAAGCTCGGCCATCAACAATGGGCCACCGCACGCAATTTTTGCCTGTGCGATAACGCCATGGGTCGAAGCTTGTGCCCGATGCGCGGTGCCGAACGCGTCCATCACGAAAACATCGCAGAGCGCGGCATATTTTTTCGACAGCGCTTCGTCGTCTTTGGCTTCACCTACATTCATGCGGCAGTTTTCCAGCAACACGACTTTGCCGGCTTCCACTTGCACGCCATCAATCCAGTTTTTGATCAGCGGCACTTCGAAACCGAGCAATTCGCTCAAGCGTTTGGCGACCGGGGCCAATGAATCTTCTTCGGTCCAGACACCTTCTTTCGGACGACCAAGATGCGACATCAGCATCAATGCCGCGCCTTTTTCCAAAGCCAATTTGATCGTCGGCAAGGCAGCCGTTATACGTTGATCGGAAGTCACCTGGCCGTCTTTCACCGGTACATTCAAATCTTCCCGGATCAACACCCGCTTGCCGGTCAAATCCAGATCCGCCATTCGTAAAACCTTCATGCCTCATCTCCTAAATCGTTATGTGCTGCGTGAACCACTATGCAATTCGCTATTTTGGCCTGTGCGCCGATATCCATCAAATTCAGCACGGCTCGTGCGAAAATAAGCCCATGAACACTCAAGTCTCGCCACCCCTGCCCACCCTCGAAGCTGCTAGATTGCGCTTGCGGCCCTATCTCGAATCCGACACCGCCGCCCTGTTTGCACTGTATGGCGACCCCAATGTGACCCGATACTGGTCGCATCCGGCCTGGACCGATCCTGCCCAAGCCCACCTGTATTTGAGTTTGCGCAAAGACGAACCAACCACCACGGTCCATGCCTGGGCGGTCGCCGATAAACAGACGAATGAACTTATCGGTGCGCTGACGTTCTTTTCAATTAGTGGTGCTCATGCACGTGCCGAAGTGGGCTATTCGCTGATGCCGCGTTTGCAGGGCCAAGGCTTGGCGATGGAGGCCTTGAGTACGGCATTGAATTACGGCTTTGAAACACTGAATTTGTGTCGCATTGAAGCCGATGTCGATCCGCGAAATATTGGCTCGATCAAATTACTGGAAAAAATGCGCTTCCAGCGCGAAGGTTTCCTGCGGCAACGCTGGCGAGTCAATGGCGAAGTCTGCGATAGCATTTTGTTTGGCTTGCTGAAAGAAGATTACGTCGCAGCATGAAACTGACCCAGGCCGACGCCGAATTATTGTCAAACGCCGTGCAGGCACTGAAGCATGGCGAAGTGATCGGCTTGCCGACTGAAACCGTTTATGGCCTGGCAGCCGATGCAATGAACATATCGGCCGTGAGAAAAATATTTGCGTTGAAAGGCCGCCCGGTCGATCACCCTTTGATCGTTCACATCGCCGACAGTGCACAACTCCCGAAATGGGCCATCAATATTCCCGAAGAAGCCTTTGTGCTCGCACAGCACTTCTGGCCGGGACCATTGACGATGATTCTTCGCAAACATGCCGACGTGCCCGATGAAGTCACTGGCGGCCAGGAAACCGTTGGCCTGCGTTGCCCGGCCCACCCGCTCGCACTGACCGTGCTGCGGCAATTAAATAGCGGCGTGGCGGCACCGTCGGCGAATCGCTTTGGCCGCATTTCGCCGACGACAGCGCAACATGTGCGTGACGAGTTCGGTGCCGCCGTTCCGATCGTGCTCGATGGCGGCGAATGTGAAGTCGGCATCGAAAGCACGATTATCGATTTGAGCTCGGAGCAACCGCGCTTGCTGCGCCCCGGCATGATTTCGCAAGATGAAATCGAAGCCGTGATCGGACCGATTGCATTGAATGCCGATCGCGAGAGTCCGCGCGTCTCCGGCAGTCTGGCAGCGCATTACGCACCCCGAACCCCGATGCAAATGTTCCCGCGTACTGCGTTAATGTCGGAGTACGCACGCAAAACAGAACTTGGCTTGAACTGTGAAGCACTCTGTCTTGATGCCATGCCGCGAGGCATGAAGGGCCTGAGTTTGCATAATGAATATCACGCCTATGCCCATGGTTTGTATGCAGCCATGCGCGAACTCGATAGCCGCAATGCCGATCTATTGCTGATTGAACAAACACCGCAAACATCCGATTGGCTGGCGGTGAACGACAGACTGAACCGTGCACTGGTCGGTGCCGGACTAGAAGATCTCGAATCGACCTGATTCGTAGGAGGGCCTTCTAGGCCCGATGTTTCGAAAAGCCGTCGGGCCTGAAGACCCTCCTACAAAAACAAAAAACATCACACCAGACCGGTCGCGTAATACACGCCAATCACCACAAACACTGCCAGTGTTTTGATGATCGTAATCGCAAAAATATCCTTGTAACTTTGGCGGTGGGTCAGGCCGGTGACCGCCAGCAGAGTGATGACGGCACCGTTATGCGGCAAGGTATCCATGCCGCCGGATGCCATTGCGGCAATGCGATGCAAGACTTCCATCGAAATGCCGGCAGCATTTGCATTCACGATAAACGTATCGGCCATGGCTGCGAGCGCAATGCTCATGCCGCCCGATGCTGAGCCGGTAATGCCGGCCAAAGCCGTGACGGTCACCGCTTCATTAACCAATGGATTCGGAATCGATTTCAGTGCAGTCGCCACCACAAGAAACCCGGGCAAGGCAGCGATAACCGCGCCAAAACCATATTCGGATGCCGTATTCATCGACGCCAGCAAGGCACCGCCGATCGCGGGCTTGGTGCTCTCGGCGAACTGGCTGGCAATATTTCGCCAGGCAAATATCAATACGCAAATAATGCCAACCAGTAGCGCACCCTCGACCGCCCAGATCGCGGCGACTTTTGAAACTTCCTGCACGACCGGCGCTGCATTGCCGATCACCGCAGGAACGAATTCGTGCTGGCTTCCGTAGTATTGCGGGATGAAGATGCCGAATAATTTATTCGCGACGCCGACGAGCACCAGGGGCAACAAGGCAATCAAGGGGTGAGCCAGTTTTTCGCCGACGAAACTGGCCGGTTCATTGAGCAATTGATCACCATAACCTTCGCCGGCTTTCAATGCGACACGACGACGCCATTCCAGATAACTCATGCCGAGCGCAAGAATGAATATGCCGCCGAGCGTACCGAGCCAAGGCGCGGCCCAGGCATTAGTGCCAAAAAACGAGGCTGGAATAATATTCTGGATTTGTGGCGTGCCCGGCAACGAATCCATCGTGAAAGTAAAAGCGCCAAGAGCAATCGTCCCGGGGATGAGACGTTTTGGAATATCACTCTGGCGAAACAGTTCGGCGGCAAACGGATACACCGCGAATACGACAACGAATAATGAAACCCCGCCGTAGGTCAGCAAAGCGCAAACCGTGACGATCGACAACATCGCGCGTTTGGCGCCAAATAGCTTAATGATCGCGATCACGATCGATTTCGAGAATCCGGAAATTTCGATCAGCTTGCCGAAAATCGCACCGAGCAAAAACACCGGGAAATACAGCTTCAGAAAGCCGACCATCTTTTCCATGAACAAGCCGGTAAACATTGGCGCCACCAGCGTTGGATCGGTCAGCAAGACAGCGCCGAGCGCCGCGATCGGCGCGAAAATAATCACGCTATAGCCGCGATAGGCCACCAGCATCAGAAAGCACAACGCAGCAAGTACAATCAAAAATGCCATGAGCCAAACCCGTGAATGTCAGGCAGGCAGTCTAGGCAATCGACTTGTCATCGGCCCACTGTACTAAGGTACAAGTGTTGATCACGCTGATCACGCCTAGTCTGCACGACATTCGGCATTCCGCCGTAGTCGCATATGCTTTGCAGAAAGGGGAGATAGATGAATCGCAATCGCTTAAGTCTGGCCATCGGACTCACATTGTTCATTGGCGCCGCACACGTGCAGGCACAGGAAGCCGATCAAGCCGATACCACGGCAAAAAAAGAAGCTTCGACAACACTCGAGGCCGTTCAAGTCACTGCGCGCCGTCGCGAAGAAACCTTGCAGGATGTACCGGTCGCCGTTACCGCATTTACGCCCGAAGCGATCGACAAACTCAATGTACGCGACATCGGTGATCTGGATGCGCATGTCCCCAATCTGACGATCTATGCCGCGCGCGGTTCTAACAGCACGATTACCGCTTATATTCGCGGCGTTGGTCAATCCGATCCGCTCTGGGGTGTCGATCCCGGTGTTGGCCTGTATCTCGACGATGTTTATATCGCACGCCCGCAAGGCGGACTGCTCGACGTATTCGACGTCGGTCGCATCGAAGTATTACGCGGCCCGCAAGGCACGCTGTATGGAAAGAACACGATTGGCGGCGCGATCAAGTACATCTCGCGCGATCTGCCAAAAGAGACCGAAGGTTTTGCATCGCTCACGGTTGGCAACTACAACCAGCTTGATTTCAAGGGCGCCTTGGGCGGCCCGGTCGGCGACAATGTGCGCATGCGTCTTGCCGTTGCGAGTTTGAATCGCGACGGTTTCGGCGAGAATATCGTGACCGGCGAAGATGTCAGCGACAAGGACATTCAGGCCGTGCGCTATACCGCCGGCTATTTTGGCGACGACGATGTCTTCAATCTGCGTTTCACCTACGACTATACGAAAGATGATTCCGGTGTCCGTGGCGCGCAAATGTTGACAAGCAATTTCCGCGATCCGACCAATCCCGACCAATTGCCGTTGAACGATCGTTACGATGTCCGTAACGGCATGCCGAATGTCAACGAAACCACCTTGAGCGGCAGTTCGATAACCGCAACCTGGCGACCGAACGATAATTGGACATTCAAATCCATCACCGCCTATCGCGAATCCGATACCGCAACCTTTATCGACTTCGATACCTTGCAACAGCAACTTACCGACGTAAAAGCTTTCTACAGCGACAATCAGCTCAGCCAGGAATTCCAGGCCGCTTACGATGCAGCCGGCAAAAGTCATGGCGTGTTCGGACTTTACTGGTTCAAAGGCAAGGCCGGCGGCCTGGTGCAAAATATTTTCCTGAAAGGTGCCGATATTCCACCGTTCTTTCCTGCACCTCCGGGTGCCGGTTTTCCGGGCCAGTTTGGCCAGACATTCGGCGATGTCGATACCAGGAGCATTGCCGTCTATGGCGACTGGATTTACGACTTCACCGACAAGCTCAGCATGAGTGCCGGCCTGCGCTGGACCAGGGAAGAAAAAGCCGCGCACGTACTCAATCAAAGTTTCGCCAACGATACTTTCAGCGTGCCGACGGCAACGGTCGGTTTCGACAAATCGAAGACCTTCACCAATATGTCGCCGAAAGTTTCGCTCGATTACAAAGTGACCGACAACACCTTGCTGTACGGCTTGTTCGCCCGCGGCTTCAAATCCGGCGGCTACAATATTCGTGCCAGTGCATTGCCGAATTCGCAGGAGCCCTACGACGACGAACAAGTCGACAGTCTCGAAATCGGCAGCAAGATGGCCTTCTTCGATCAACGCATGTATTTGAATCTGGCCTACTTCCACAACAAGTACAAGGACATTCAATTATCGGTATTCACCACTTGCGTGGTCAGCGGCGTTCCCACTTTCTGTGCCGACTTCACCAATGCGGGACAAGGTACCGTATCGGGCGCCGAGCTCGAATTGCAATTGCGTCCGAACGAGCATTGGTTTATCAGCGGCAACCTTGCCGCGCTGGATGCGAAATTCGATGAATTCATGTTCAAGGGCGTGAATATTGCCGACCAGCAGGAGTTCACCAACGCACCGGATTTTTCCGGCGCCGTCAACGTCGAATATATCCAACCACTGGCACGCGGCGGCAATCTCAGCTTCCGGGTTGGCTATAGTTATCAAAGCGAAGTCACGGCAACGACCGAAATCGTGCAGGATCCGATCAGCGGCGTAATCACCAATCCGATTCATCAGGATGGCTATGGTTTGCTAAGCGCCGGTATCCAATGGAAAACCGCCAAGGATTGGTCGTTTTCTCTGCAAGGCAGCAATCTTGCCGACAAGCATTACCTGACCACCGGTTATGTGATTCCATCCACCGGTGTTCGCACCGGCTTCTATGGCAATCCGCGCCAGATCAGCTTGACCGCTCGTTACGAGTTCTGACGACTGTTTGATACGTTGCAAAATTACGGGCCGCGAATGCGGCCCGTATGCTTGGGATACTCGATAAATCACGACGACACTTGCACTACGGTATTCTGGACGGAATCCAGATTGACCCTGAACACACGGAGCAAGCATTTGAGTGGCAAGGTAACTAAATGTTGACCGACGCTTTAGTCGTCATCGCCGGCCTGCTCTGGTTAGGCATGCTGTTCGGTACAGCGTTATGGGCCGAGCGAAAACCGATGCTGCTCGCATCGCGCTGGTCCTGGGTCTACAGCCTTTCATTGGCGGTGTACTGCACGTCCTGGACTTTTTACGGCACGGTAACGCAGGCGCAACGTTCTGGCTGGCCAATCCCGCCCACATTCATCGGCAGCATTCTGCTTTATGCCTTTGCATTTCCGGTCTTGCTCAAACTTTTCAGTCTTGCGCGCGAACACAACTCGACCTCGTTGGCCGATTTAATCGCAACACGTCTCGGTCGAAGTTCATGGTTGGCAGCAGCGGTCACTTTTGTCGCCGTACTTGGCATGGTTCCGTATATCGCCTTGCAATTGAAAGCCGTCGCGATGAGTTACGGCATGCTGACGCGCGCATCGGAACTCACGCCGCCGCCGTGGCAGGACAGTGCGCTGTATGTCGCTTTGGCGATGGCATTATTCGCGATGTTGTTCGGTACCCGACGCGCATCGGCAACCGAACATAATCGCGGCCTCGTATTGGCGATGGCATTGGAATCATTACTGAAACTCGGCGCGATGCTGGCACTCGGTGCCTTTGTCTGGTTCGGTCTGGATTTGCCTTCGGTGTCTTTGCCGATACCGAAGGCCGAAGGCGCGAGCGGTTTTCCGGCCTTGATCGGGCTCGGCGCGCTGGCAATGTTTACCTTGCCGCATCAATTCCATGTCGGCGTCGTCGAATGTCGCGACCAAACACAATTGCGAACCGCGCGCTGGTTGTTTCCGTTGTACATGTTGTTGATCGCGTTGCCGATATTGCCGTTGGCGCGCGCCGGTGATGCCCTGCTCGCACCGCAAGGCGTGCCGTCGGATTTATACGTGCTGGCGCTGCCCTTGTCGCAAGGTCATGAAGCACTCGCCTTGCTGGCATTTCTCGGCGGCCTGAGTGCCGCGACTGGCATGGTGATTATCTCGACGCTCGCACTCAGCGTGATGATCGGCAATCACTGGCTGACGCCTTTATTGGTCCGGGGAGCCTGGGCACAAAAAGCGAGTGGCGATTTACGTGGTGCCGTTTTAATGCAACGACGCATCGGTATTTTCGCGGTCGTGTTATTGGCCTGGGCTTATAGCCGGGCGATTGCCGGCAGCGATGCACTGGCCGATATCGGTGCGGTATCGTTTTCCGGATTGGCAACACTGGCACCGGCACTGGGCTTTGCCATTTGGCGACCACAAACGCCGCCGCGTGCAGTCTTGATTGGCTTGTTAGGTGCGGTGTTAATTTGGGCCTGGGCCTTATTGGTACCCGCGCTGGTAGAAGCAACCGGACCGGCAGCCTGGCTGCATGACGGACCGTTTGGCTGGTCCTGGTTGGCACCAGATCAGCTGATGGGCTTGCAGGATTGGAGTCGCCTCGGTCGCGCCGTCGTATTGAGTTTATTTGCCGGCACTGCACTGACTGTCCTGGCGGCATCCTGGTTATCACCCGAACCGGCAATTACCCATAGCGGCGAACTCTCGCAGGCCGCATTGCGGGAAGTCGCGTTGCGTTTTCTTCCGGCTACGCGTGTTGAAGCCGTACTCACTGCATCTGCGATCGAAAGTCCGATGCTTGCCGTGCTCGAGCAACGCATCGAACGCGAACTGGCATCCGTCGTCGGTGCCGCTTCCGCACGCTTGTTGTTGAATGCCGCCCGGCGCGAACAAGGCACCGATCTTGATACCGTCGCCACGATTGTCGGTGAAGCGTCGCAGGCTCTGCGTTTCAATCAACGCGTGCTCGAAGCGGCACTGCAAAACATGTCGCAAGGCATCAGCGTAGTGGATTCCGAATTACGCCTGGTCGCATGGAATCGCCGCTATGCCGAATTGTTCGACTATCCGGAAAACCTGCTGCGGGTCGGCGTGCCGATTGCCGAGTTGTTATCCCACAATATCGGCCGCGGGCTTGCTGGCGACGGCAATAATAATAGCGAAGTCAAAAAACGCATCGCGCACATGCTCGCAGGTACACCTTATGTGGCAGAACGGCGTTTCGGCGACAGCATGGTCGAAATTCGCGGCAACCCGATGCCCGGTGGCGGCTTTGTCGCCACCTTTACCGACGTCACCGATTATCGTCATGCCGAAACCGAACTCAAACGCGTCGCCGAAACACTGGAGCAACGCGTGGTCGAACGCACGGCGCAATTGGCCGGCGCGAAAGGCGAAGCAGAACGCGCCAATCGTGCGAAGACCCGTTTTCTCGCAGCGGTCAGCCATGATCTTGCACAGCCATTGAATGCCGCGCATTTATTTACCCATGCGCTCGCACAACGACTCGAACACGAACAGTATCGTGGCGATGTCGGCAATATCGATGGCGCGTTGAACTCGGCCGAAAGTTTGCTTGCCGGTTTGATGGATATTTCGCGACTCGATGCCGGCGGCATGGCGCCGAAAATCCAGCCCTTCTGCATTAACGATGTCTTGCAACATCTTGCCGCCGAATTTCGCGTGCTGGCGAAAGACAAAGGTCTCGAATTGCATTGCGTGCCATCGCGCGCCTGGGTACGCAGCGATCCGCAATTGCTTCGTCGTGTCTTGCAGAATTTTCTCGCCAATGCCGTGCGTTACACCGAACAAGGCCGTGTGCTTCTGGGTTGCCGTCGTCACGGCGACAGCCTGCGTATCGAAGTCTGGGACACCGGTCCGGGTATTGCCGAAAAAGATCAAACTTTGATTTTTGAAGAATTCCGCCGCCTGAGTCATGGCGGCCAGGGTTTGGGGCTCGGCCTGTCGATCGCCGAACGGATCGCCCTCTTGCTCGGCCATAAAATTGCATTGCGGTCACGGGTAGGACAAGGCACCGTTTTTGCATTGCACGTACCGCATATTGCAGCACAACTGATACTGCCGGAACCTGTTCCCGTGGCGGGTCCGCAAGCGCCGCATAGTCGCGTATTGGTTGTCGATAACGATCCGGATGTGTTGCGTGCGATGCAGGTATTGCTGAGCGGCTGGCATTGCGAAGTATTGGCGGCACGCACTGCCGATGAAGCCGAAGCATTGGTTGAAACATCGCCGCCGGACTTGATGCTGCTCGATTACCACCTCGACGCCAATTTAACCGGACTCGCCTTGCGTCAGCGATTGACCGCGCGTATCGGTGAACGCCCGACCGTGGTGATCACCGCCGACCACAGTGAAGCCGTACGGCATGCGGTAGTCGCCAGCGGTTGCCAGCTTTTGCACAAACCGCTGAAACCGTTGGCATTGAAGTCGGTCATGTCGCGCTTGCTGGCTGCAAACGAAGCCTGATTTATTTATCGCTTTCGATCTGATGACTCGGATCACTCAATTCCAGCGTTCGTAAAAAAACGCCGGCCTGGGTTCGATTGCGCACACCGAGTTTTTCAAAAATTGCACTCATATGCGCTTTCACGGTGCGTTCCTGGATACCGAGATCATCGGCTATCTGTTTATTCAAGCGACCATTGGCAACATGCACCAGCACCTTGAATTGCTGAGGGCTCAAAGAAGCAAGCAATGTCGCATTCGTGGCGTCGCTGCTATTTATTTTTGTGCTTATTACTGCGTCACGTAATGTCGGCGGCAGCCATTGTTCGCAGGCGAGTACGGCACGTATGCCATTCTGCAATTCGGCCAGGTCGGCACGCTTGGTCATGTAACCGGCGGCACCATAAGCCAGTGCGCGGCGAATCGTAACCGGATCATCGTGTGCGGAAATCATGACAACAGCGACGCCGGGATGCTCGGCACGCAAGGACGCCAGCCCCATCAAACCATGGCTTCCCGGCATATGCAGATCCAGCAATACCAGATCGGTATCGCCATTTGCCGAAAGTGAGAGACGTGCTGCATCGAGATCATCTGCCTCATCGATGATGGCATTGTCAATCACGCCACGCACCGCCTGCATCAAGGCCTGTCGATAAAGCGGATGATCATCGGCAACAAGGATTCGGGTCATCACGCAATGTTATGACATTTGACTGGATAAAAAATGGAACGGCGTTGCAAGCCTTGAATGCCGCACTGTCACAAGTTGATGGCAGGTCCATTCACTCCGGAATAACCGTTTGCACACCCGGTCGTGCAGGTGGTTCCCAACATGTTGTAAACGATGCGTCCTGCATTACTTTTGGAACGCAGATGGCCAACGCCGAAACTGGTGTCGCCACCACCGATATTGTAGGGACTGCCATCGGCCCAATCCCAATCGAAGCCGTAGGCACTGCTGCCGAAACCGATATCGACTTGCGCTTTCACGTTGGCCGTCGTGTTGAACAAGGCGCCACTGCTGCAACCGCCAACATACGAAGTGGTAAAGCAATGCGCCTGATCATAAAGCCCGGCGGTAATCGTGTAGAACGAAATGGCAGTGTATGTGGACGGCATCGCACGCAAACTGGTGCTGCCGCTACCTGTCCAGCGATTGTAGCCGTAATACATCACGCCGCTGCTGGGATACAAACCAAACGTGTAGTAATCGTAGGGGTAATAAGCTTCGGCATTGCACGTCGGTGCATAAGGCGAAATATAGCCGGTGCTATAACAAGTATTCAGGCCGCGCAGACCGCCAGCGATATTGATGAAACGCCGAACCTTGGCCGAAGCTCCATAATATTTCAGTGCTGCCAATGTCATCGACGAGCCCAGCGAGTGACCGACGATATCCACCTTAGTCTTGCCGGTATATACCAATACCTTGTCGATAAAGGCTTTAATAATCTGGTATTTGGCCGCCTGGTGATAATTGTTTTGCGGCGCGGCGCGTTCGCTGGAGTTCAGATACGTGACACCGAAAAGTTCGCAATCGTTGTAGCCCTGCGCCTTGAGTTCGTCGTAAACCGAACGTGTCGGCGTAGTGTAAGTCGTCACAGCCCCCGGCGGCATATCGAAACTGATCGCACTGTCGCCGTTGCCATGCACGAAAACCACCGGCGTGCGAGTGGCAACGCAACTACCGCCACCAAAGCCGCCGCTACCGACACCGGGACTGAAACCCCCGGCGTATTGCGTCGCCGCACCCAGGCAAGCGTAGCCATTGTTGGCGCCGCAATCGAGTGCCGCTTGTGCTACGGAAATTGGCAGCAATGCACAAAGTATCAGGGTGGAAATGCTGCTCGAAACGTAGGCAAAAGATAAAACACGTACTTGTCGAAACATGGTATTCCCCTGATTTCAGTGAAGCGCTATTGCGATGTCCAGCCGCCATCGACCGGAATCGCGGCACCGGTGAGATTGTGCGCAGCCGGACGGCATAACCAGATCACCAATTCGGCAATTTCTTCCGGTAAGGACATCCGTCCGCTCGGTTGTTTCTCGCGTAGCAAGTCGCGAATGCCGGCATCGCGGTCATCGCCGAACGCAGCGGCACGCGCAGCGATTTGCGGCTCGATCAAAGGTGTCTCGACCCAACCCGGACACAGACAATTGATCGTAACGCCACCACTCGTTCGCGATCCGGCCGATGCATATTCCAGTGCCGCCACTTTGCTCAAACCGATCAGGCCAAATTTGCTGGCGACATAAGGTGATTTATTGACCGATGCGACCAGACCATGCACGGAAGCGACATTGACTACGCGACCAAACCCACGTTCGGCCATGCCGGGCAAAGTCAATCGCAGTGTATGAAACGCGGCACTCAGGTTAATCGCAATCAAGGCATCCCAGCGCTCGGCCGGCATATCGCCTAACGGTGCCGTGTGTTGAACACCGGCGCAATTGACCAATATATCGACCGGCGACCATGCGTTTATTTGATGCAACATCGTTTCAATCGCGTAAACATCACGCAAATCGGCATCGTAATATCTGGCTTCTGCCGCGCCTGATTTTTTTATCGCTTCAACGGCATTGCTGATCTGCTCGGCCGAACCGAGTCCGTTGATTGCCACACGTGCACCCGCTGCAGCCAGGGTTTGTGCGATCGCAAGGCCGATGCCGGAAGTACCGCCGGTCACCAGCGCAGTTCGGGTGTTGAGAAAAGCATCGGACATTGAAAAAGCCTGTTGCGTAGATTTCACCACGATATCAGGACGGCTCTGACACGGCCTCGTACCAAAGTACAATGCCGACCGTCCTGTTGATTGCTAAGGTAGCCAGATGAAAACCAATCTGCCGATACCGACCGTCGTATTCTCCCTCGTTGCAATTACGTTTTTTTCCGGCTTTGCGACGACCGCTCACGGAAACGATAAACTCAAATTGCTCGGTAATATCGAGCAACACGAATATCGCGACAAAGACGATTTATTGACTGCCGGTCTTGGTGCCAAGGGACTTCGCAATCCATTGCCGCCGGCATTCGCGAATGCGGAAAAACCGGGCGCGGAAGATCTGCGTCGACGTGCTATCTTGACCAATTGGCGCGGCATTGCCGATCTGACGCCCGGCGGTGGTTTTGCCGAATTCTACGGCTCGCTGGATGCAGTGCCGGGACGCGAATTTCAGGCTCTCGCGATCTTGCCTGGCGCGAAACAACCGCATCGAGTGATGCTGCAATTGCCGGATAATTTCGACCTTAAAAAACGCTGCATCATTGTTTCCGCATCGTCAGGCTCGCGCGGCATCTACGGCGCGATTGCTCTGGCTGGCGGTTGGGGCTTGCCGCATGGTTGTGCGGTTGCCTACACCGATAAAGGCGCCGGCACCGATTATGTTGATACTGCAGACAATGAGGCTGTAAATCATCCGGCTGCTTTCTCGACTGAAAAATATTCCGGCGCCGGCGTTGCACCGATCGCAATCAAGCATGCACATTCCGGTGATAACCCGGAAGCCGATTGGGGCCGCCATGTCCGTCAAGCAGGCGATTTCGCATTGCAGGTTTTGAATTCGGCGTTTCCGGACGCCGCGAAATTTACCTATGCCAACAGCCACATCATTGCCGTCGGCGTATCCAATGGCGGCGGTGCGGTATTGCGCGCTGCCGAATCGAAAGACAAATGGCTCGATGGCGTGGTCGCGATTTCACCGAACATCTGGTCGGCAAAAAGTGGCGGTCGCGCGCTTTATGATTATTCCACCGATGCGGCGATATGGATGCCGTGCGCATTGAATGCTGCCGCTTTCGACAAGGAATTTTTTGCGCGACCTGCCGGCGCGAAATCGCCCGCGAACATCGTGCGTTGTGCATCACTGAAAACACTCGGCTGGCTGAAAACGGACACTGCCGCCGAACAGGCCGAAGAAGCGCTCGCGCATTTGCAGCAACAAGGCTGGACCGATGCTGCATTGGCATCCGGCGCCTTGAGCACCAGTTTCGATTTATGGCGGTCGGTCGCTGTGACGTATGCCTCAAGCTATGCGCGTAAAACTCCGGACGATATGCCTTGCGGTTTCGCTTTCCATGCCGTGGGCAGCGATGGCAAACCGCGCGCGCCGACTGTTGCGGAAAAAGCGGCATGGTTCAGCGATGCTTCCGGCATTCCACCAGGTGCCGGTGTTTCAATCGTCGACACACTTGCTCAGGGAAGCGATCCCGCACTGCCCGGATTGCTTTGCCTGCGCAATTTATTCGACGGCAATGACAATAATGCGATTGCGGTAAAGTCCGGTATCAATGCTACGAATGCCGCATTGCCACGCACAGGATTACCGGTACTCGTGATCCACGGTGTCGATGACGGTTTAATTCCAGAAGCCTTCGGCAGCACGCCTTATGTTGCCTGGGCCAAGAAGAATAATCGCGATGTGCATCATTGGCGCGTCGACAATGCACAACACTTCGATGGTTTTCTCGGCCTACCGGTCATGGGTGCGCGTTATGTGCCACTAATGCCTTACGCCTATAGCGGACTCGAGGCGATGTGGGCACATATTGCCGAAAGCGAAAGCCTGCCGACTGACACCGATATCGCCACTGCGCCTCGAAAATTTGAAGCGGGTGTATTGGCTCCGCTTCAAAAAGAAAATTTAGGTGAGCGGCCGCGCTAAATTAGTTATTCACTCGATTTCCGTCGAACCTTCGCGAGCCGGCGCATCGTCGCCGGCACCATGTTCGTTTGTCCCGTTTGGCCCCATCGAATGCAGGCGATATCTACGGTGGTCACCGTAGAGCGTATAAACAAACGGATTACCCCATCCATCCAGCAATACGTCGTTCTGCAAATCCTGTGAGGGATACGCTTTTCTCGCCGCCGCACGAAAAACATCCTCGCGCGGAAACATCATGTTCGAATCACTGTCACGCAAACTGCGCACGACTTCGCTGAGTTTTTCCAGGCGCTCTTCCGACAATGCAATCGCGGGATCAACGGTGTTCTGCATTTGGGTATCGCTGTTGATTGGCGCCGTATCTCCCGTACAAGCGGTGCAGGTCGCAAACACGAGGATGGCCATCAGTATGAATTTAAACATTAGTTGTCCTGTTGATGCGGAGTGTTTTTGTTCACGAATCAACCGCGACTTCTTTCCAGCATCAGTAGCATCGACAGACCAAGCAATACACGTTCTTCGTCTTCTTCACTGGCAAAGCCAAGCTTTTTCTCCAGCTTGAAACGACGCCCAATCAGCGACGGCTCTTTTACCAATCTCACCACGATGGCTCCTGACTGGTCGGTTACCAGATATGCCGGATGAAACAGATAACCGGAAAACAATCCGATAATCGGAATCTCGCCAAAGATGCCGTCCATTACTTTCACCCAGGCATTTTCCTCGCGAATCGTGTAGTTCAATGCTTGTTGCGCATCGAACACTTCGTAATGCGCCTTGAATATCGAGGCCCAACCCTTGCGGGCTATTTTCCCCAGATCCTGTCCGAGTGCGTTGGTGAAATTATAGCTCGCGGAAAAATCCAGCCATTTATTTGCCTTGATGCTGTAAAGTTTCTGGCTTTGCGTCGAATCCCTGCTGACCGTAATTTCCTCGAGCAGTTTGAACATTTTTTGCCGCACGTAGAACAAGGATTTTTCACGCACGTCGGTAATCGTGAAATCACTGGACAAGGTGGTTATTTTAAAAACCAGGGACAGGGGATATTGGTATTTCATGATGGCTCCATATAAACGTAATCGCGATGATATTTGCTGGCTGGTGAAAATGAAAATTTCATTTTTTACGTGTTGCCATCCAACACCCTGTTGAAATGAAAAACCGGCGATTGCTCGCCGGTTTTTTTTGTTACCGAAAAACAAATTCCGCGACGCAAATTAGAATTTGTAATCCATGCTGATATACCAGAAACGGCCTGGAAGATCATAAGTGGCTGCATCGTAACCATTCAACGAACAGGTCAGGCAGATCGGCGGGTCTTTCGCGAACACGTTGTTAACGCCCAGCGATAGTTTCAAGCCTTCTGCACTGAAGGCATTGTTCCAGGACACTTGCGCGTCATGGTAGGTGGTGCCGCCCAGCGTATGGAACGAAGACGCTGTCGGGCAGCCTGGCAAGCCTTCGAGATCGGCATTGCAGGCTTCCTCGACCGCACTGATGTAACGCATATTCCAGTTGACCGACCAATCATCGACCCGCCAGCCGACTTGCAGATTGGTTTGCCAATCCGGAATCGCACCGTCGTCAACTTCGATGCCAACCGTGCGCTGTGCGACATTGCCATCGGAGTCGACGGCCTTGTAGCCAAGCACATGCGTGGTTTGCAAGGACGCGGTCAACTGACCCATGCCCCATTTCGGACCGATCCAGTTGACCTTGGCATCAAAACCGTCGGTGGTGATTTCGCCGAGGTTATCCAGGAAGTTGTTCGGTGGCGCGAGGTTGCCGCCACCTGCAGGTGGACGAACAAACGGTGAGCACAAGTTCGGATCGGTGCCGCCGGCAGCAAGACAGGCATTCAGCAAGGCCTGAATGTCATTTGCCTGGATGGCGCCATCGATTTTGTGGTTGTAATAACTCAGCTCGAAATCCATGCGATCGGACCACGACGTACCTTCTGCCCAACCTGGACTGAAGACTGCGCCGAAGGTATAGCTCTTGGACTCTTCCGGATTCAGGTTTGGATTACCGCCGGTGAAGGTGGTGATTTGCGTATTGGCCTGACGGAAACCATTCGGCACGCCTTGCGCGCGGCAAGCGGTTTCCAGCGGTGTGGTGTTGAGACCGTCACCGGCATCCACCACCAAGGCACCGTTGGTTGGACCGCAAGGATCGACCAGCGTCGCACCGAATTGCGTCAAACCATACAGCTCACCGATGTTCGGAGCACGGAAACCTTGCGAGTAGGTACCACGCAGTACGAAGTCTTCGATCGGCTGCCAGCGGAAACCGACTTTACCGGTCGTTGCGCCGCCGAAGTTGCTGTAGTCGGAATAACGCAATGCTGCACTCAGATCCAGGGTTTCAGCGACCGGAGCATTCAACTCGGCGTAGATTTCGCTGACGTTGTAGCTGGCCGAAACCGGCGCTGCGAACGAGTCTTGCGACTCACCGGTTTGACGCAGCGGATCCGGATTGAATTCACCTTTATAGCGACGATGTTCAACACCGGCAGCAAAGCCAGCGGTGCGATCGCCGATATTGAACAAATCACCGGTGATGTTGGCCGAAAAAATATCGAGGATTTGTTCGCTGCTATCGATCTGCGTGGTGCGAATCCAGTCGATCATCGCCTGGGTCATTGGACGGCCTTGGCCACCGAAGATATCCAGCGGTGTGCAACCTGGAGTTGCTGCGCAAATCGCCGGATCGCCGAGTGCGACCGCGATATGCGCCATGTTGTAGCCGTTCAAGAAAGTCTGTTCGGCCTTGTTTTCGGTGTGAACATAATTGACGTCCCAATCGAAGCTGTGGTCACCGGCACTGAAGTTGCCGTCGAGACCAAGATTGAAATACCAGGTATCGACATCTTGCGTGAAGATACGCGGACCTACTTCAACCGGACGACGGGTTACCCAACCGAAGTTGCTGGCAGGATCCAGATCGATGCCGAACGGATTAAACGGATTCAAGGCACTGATGAAAATCGTGTCGGCAATACCGCCGGTACCGGCATACGGACCGACGAAAATCGGTTCCGGTGCCGCCTGGTTGGTCGAAGTACGATTGTTGTACATCGCCTTCGCATGGATGTTGACGCTGTCACTAATATCGTAATTGATATTCATGAAAACGCTTTTGCGTTCCGACGGTGTCAGCAACAAGTTGAAAACGGAATAATTGAAACGATCGGCACCACTGAAATCGTGATAGCTACCCAATGATGGGTCTGCCGAATTCCAGTTTGGAACCAGGGTGCCGTTGTTGAGCGTTACGTCATAGAAAAATTCCTGACTGGCCGAGCAGGAACCATAGGATCCAAGCGGACGTGCCGGATCGCAAAAGGTAAAGCGGCCTTGCGGGGTTGCCGAACTACCATAGGCCAAGCCACCACCCGGCACCGGGAATCGCGATTGCTCATAGGCATCGGAACTGATCGATTTTTGTTTGTAATAGCTGGCGCCGAAAACGGCAGAGAATTCGTCGTTGCCACCGCCCATCGTAAAGCTGACATCGGTGGTTTCACCACCTTCATCGTATTGACCGAATTTGGCGTGTACCGAAGCCCCTTTGAAATTTTTGGTCGTAATGATATTCACCACACCGGCGATAGCATCGGAGCCGTAAATGGCCGATGCGCCGTCTTCGAGAATTTCAATACGCTCGATAACGGCTAATGGAATGGTGTTGAGGTCGGCGCTGCCGGAAACACCCGACGCAGAAGATTCGTTAACCCAACGGATGCCATCGACCAATACCAAAACGCGCTGAGCGCCAAGGTGGCGCAAATCGACCTGAGCAGAACCCGCGCCGATACCACCACCGTTGGCGGGATAGCCGAAGTTACCGGATGAGTTGAATTTTGCATTCAAGGCCGAACCACCGCCGGTCACTTGTTGCAATAATTCACCGACCGATGTGACGCCGGTTTTTTCAATTTGTGCGCGGGTTATGACAGCTACCGGCGCTTGCGTAACAGCATCGGTTTGTTTGATGCGTGAACCGGTTACTTGGACCGCATCCAGAGTTTTGGCGGATTCTGCATCCTGAGCCTGAGCCGTGAAAGGTAATGCGGCGAGCAATAGAGCAGTTCGAACAGCGACACTTAAGTGCTTCTTGTTTCGTTTTTTCATTGTTCTGATTCCCTAGCGGGTTGAATTAAACGGGGTGGGATAAAACAGCAACTCACCGAAATCGGTGAGCTGTTACAACTTGTAAACAAAATGTGAAGGGAACACAAGTATCTAAAAGCACGAATCATTTAGCCTAACGGTGAGCCATGTCCTGGCAGATGATGGGATGAATCAATGCAGGCTTTAAAAATCAACAAGATAGCGACTAGCGCCTGACTTTCCGCGTGCGATAGCGGACCTTGCTTTCCCAAGCGCACGGCACGATTGAAAACTAAATTTAAGTAAAACGGGGATTTCAATAAGTTCTGATATATGGCTATTGCCCAAGCTCAAATCTATCGGAAATTTTATTTCCAATCCGAGTTATGGACAGCCAGAGACCGTGAACTCCATCACATAAGGTCGACGATAGAATCGTCAGTGATTGTGCGGACTTGATCACTAATCCAAATCAAGGTGCGGAAAGGACCTATAATGTTTTGCAAATTTTATTCATATTTCGATCAGCCTTGCTTCAGAAAACGGGCAATTTGCATTAAGGTTTGAACTTGCAGAGTCAAGGCTGTTAACACGAATTTGCAGGTTCTTTGTCATTTTTAAGGACTGACTCACAAATTTGCATCCAGAGTGCGATACGATTAGCCACTCACCCCACTCTGGTTATCTCCATGGTTTTCTCTTCACGTTTCCCTGCATTTTTAGCCGCGGGCCTGATGGCTTTGGCTTTTTCCTTCCCGGCTGAAGCTGTTCGAGTCAAAGGCGAGCTGGTCAAACCTGTTGCCAAGTCTGCGCCACTGGCTTTGCGTTCCGGCAATTATCCGAATGAAGCGACTTCGCGTCTGGGCTTCAAGGAATTGTCTGTAGAACGTATTGTCGAAGTACAAAAACGCAACAAGATCAATGCAAATTTCAAGGCCGTCCAAGTTGGTATTGCGCGATTGACGCAGGAAGAAGGATCTCGAAACGAATTGCCAGCACTGAAATGGCAGGTACTCAAAACCGGCAAAGTTACCCGAATTGAAGTGACTTCACCCGATGCTTTATCGACTCGCGTTGGTCTGCGAATAGGCGTTCTGGACAACCGCGCAGAATTGCGTTTCTTCGGTTCCGGCAACCCCAACAAGATCGAGGCAGTCGTCCGTGCAGTGAATGCCAAACAGCTTATTGATCAAAACAATCTGTATTGGACGCCCGTCACCGAAGGCGAAAAACAGACGATCGAAATCTTTATGCCACTTAATGCTGCTGCCCGTGATGTTCGCATAAATATCGACTCGGTCATGCACTTGCTGGTTACACCAAGGGATAACCTGAATCTTGCAAAAGCATTCGGCGAGTCTGGAAGCTGCGAAGTCAACGTAATCTGCAGCGTCGCAACTTTGGGTCAGAATTTCGTCAATGCGAAAAATTCCGTAGCACGGATGATATTTACAAAACCAAGTGGAACATTTACCTGCACTGGCACCTTGTTGAATGACAACGTGGCTGCAAGCCAAATTCCTTACTTCTATACAGCCAACCATTGCATCAGCACCCAATCGGTCGCGAACACGTTGGTGACCTTCTGGAACGATGAAAGTGCTACCTGCGCCAACTCGGCACAACCTAGCCCGACACAATTAAGCGGTGGCGCGAACTTGCACTACACCCAGTCTGGCGGCAGCGTTGGTAGCGATTCCGGTACCGATGCAACCTTCCTGAGTCTGAAAACTACACCGCCTGCGGGTGCCTTTTTCGCTGGTTGGGATTCTTCGGCCCTGGCTAACAGCACTGCAATGACGGCTATCCACCACCCTTCCGGCGACATGAAAAAAGTGTCGCAAGGTACGAAGTATTCCAGTGGCACCAACACACACTTCCTGACCTGGAGCACCGGCACCACCGAAGGCGGCAGCAGCGGTTCCGGCGTTTTCTCGTTTGACTCCAATGGCTATTATTTACGCGGCGGATTGTTCGGTGGTTCGGCCTCCTGTGCCAACTCCGGCGGCTCAACCGGCAGTGGTAACTCCGATATTTATTCGCGTTTCGATGTTGTTTATCCAAACCTGACGGCATGGCTGACGCCTGCGCCAACCGTTGGCCCAACGGTCAGCCACACTGGCCCTTGGTACAACGCTGCAGAAAGCGGCTGGGGCCTGACCTGGTATGACGATTATGCCAACAATGGTTTCTTTGGCTTGATGTTTATCTATACCGGCACCGGTACACCTGACTGGTATGAATTTGCAGGTGATTGGACCGGTACCAATATCCATAGTGGCAACCTCCGTCAGAATACCGGTCCGAATTTCGGTACCACTTTTGACCCAGGCCAAGTGGTGAAAACACCGGTGGGTACTTATACGTTGACCTTCACATCGGCAACGACGGCGACGCTGACCTTCACGGCCAACGGCGTGACACGCACCAACATCCCGCTGACTAAACTCTAAGTTCAGTTTGCTAAATCAGAAACGGCGGCTTACTAGCCGCCGTTTTTATTTGCGCGTAAATTGGCTTCATGTCCTACATCCGCCATAACTCTGTGATGCTTGCCAGCATGGTCTTGCTGCTCGGGATAGATTTTTCAAATGCTGCCGAGCCGGTAGCCAACGGCAAAGTGACTGTTTATCGCTGCGTCGATGCGAAAGGCAAAGTCAGTTTGCAGGATTCGCCCTGCGCTAAAACCAGTCAGCAGGAAACCCGCGAAATGCTGCGTCCAAAAGACCCGCCGGTAGCACGTAAAAGTGCTGTTGCCAAACCTGCACCACCGCCACCTGAAGTATCGGTTGAACCCTATCCGGTGATATATGCCCCGCCGCCTCCCGATCTTTATCAATGCACGAACTATGAAGGCAAGGTTCGCGACTCGGAAAATTACGATCCCAACCCTCGCTGCGAGCCATTGTGGGCGCTGGGTTATCAGGAAAAATATCTGCCGATAGAACAACGCGGCAAGCTTTGCCGCTGGATTGAAGATTCCTGCGTGCGCTATGAAGGCAAAGCCCTTTGCGACCGCTGGAAATCAAAACAGAAACAGGCGCAATCGGATGTTCGTTATGCCTTCAGCGATACGCTGGCATATCGGAAATCGGAGTTGGCACGCATCACGCAGATTGTTCAAACAAGCTGCCAATAGAATGGTCGCGCGTAGGAGGGCCTTCTAGGCCCGACCCCACGCATCAAAAACCGTAGCGCATAAAACCGCCATCCACCGAAATACATTCTCCGGTGATATAGCTCGATGCTGGCATGCACAGGAAAGCCACCGCGGCCGCCACTTCTTCGGGTTCACCGATGCGTCCCATCGGTGTGCGATCGAGCACTTCATCGAGATATTCCGGCACGGCCAATACATCGGATGTCCGGCGCGTGCGGATATACCAGGGCGCAACCGAATTCACGCGAATACCATCACTCGCCCATTCGCAGGCAAGATTTTTTGTCAGCTGATGCAAAGCCGCTTTGCTGGAACCATAAGGTGAACCGGTACGAACATGGGTCAGACCCGATACCGAGCCGACATTGACGATGCTCGAATTCGCATGTTGCTTAAGTAGCGGATAGGCAAAACGCGATAATTCGAATGCCGAAAAAATATTGGTTTCGAAAATGCTGCGCCATTCAGCATCGCTGTAATCCATGCTCGGCTTGCGAATATTGTGACCGGCGTTGTTCACCAGTATTTGCAGGCCGTCGTGCAGATCTTCGACCCAGTCGAATACTTCCTGCCGTTGTTCAGCATCACTGACGTCCGCAGCCAAATGCCGCACCGATTGGTCCGGAAACTCTTCCTGTAATTCGTCAGTACAGGCCTGCAGCGCTGCCGGGTCGCGCGCGACCAGCAAGACATCGGCACCCAGGCTTAAAAGCTCGGAAGCAATGGCTCTGCCGATGCCGGCGCTCGCGCCGGTAATCAAGGCAACCTGTCCGTCCAGACGCCAACGTGTCTTCATCTCGCACCTCATGCACAATGCAGGTAGCATAGCCGAGCCAGCACTGTAGAAAAACATTCCAGCAGATTAATCCGGAGAAACCACGATGCGCATCCTCTCAATCCTCGTCTGTCTATTATTGTCCGCCTGTACGGCAACGCCGGAGCCGGTAGCTCCTGCCGCGACATCGCAAACACAGGAACAAGAAGCCGACACCGAAATGCGCGACACCATTCAGGCGCCGATTGAAAAAGCCAAGAAAGTGGAAGACCAGGTGATCGAAGGCGCCGATAAACAAAAAGCCGATATCGAAGCGGCTGGCGGCTGATGAAAACGCCGACAATTTTAACGTTACTGCTCGTCACTTCACTGGCTGGATGCAGCCATCACGCGACTAAAAAACCTGTTTCCGCTTCGGATACTTTCTTCAACAAACTTTCCAGCTATTGCGGCAAAGCATTTGCCGGCAAGCTGGTGGCATTCAATGAAAGCGACAGCAAAAGTTTCAGCGGCGCTGCAGTGATGCATGTGCGTAGCTGTACGGCAAATGAAATTCGTATTCCATTCCACGTCGGTGAAGATCGCTCGCGTACCTGGGTGATTAGCAAAACCGATGCCGGGCTTCGACTCAAACACGATCACCGGCATAAAGATGGCAGCGAAGATAAACTGACCCAGTACGGCGGCGACACGGTCGATCCAGGCAGCGCGTCGCGCCAGGAATTTCCGGCCGATGCATTTTCCAAGGCCATGTTCGAACGCGACGGCATGAAAGTCTCGATGGAAAATACCTGGGCGGTCGAAGTCAACGACAACAAAATTTTTGCCTACGAATTACGCCGACCAAACCGCCATTTCCGGGTCGAGTTTGATTTGAGCAAGCCGGTCGACATTCCACCGGCGCCCTGGGGCTCGCAAAATAAATAAACGCTGCATAGCCCGTCGAAAAATCATATTTACTTTTTGAATAAGCAAGAGGAACACCATGTCCGCCACTGACACCGCCAGCAGCAGTCGCATGCCGCGACAGATTCCGTACATCATCGGCAACGAAGGCTGCGAACGATTCAGTTTCTACGGCATGCGCAATATCCTTGTGCAGTTCCTGATTACGTCGCTGCTGTTGCAACACATCACCGCAGGCAGCGAACGCGAGCTCGCCGCAAAAGATCTGATGCATACCTTCATGATCGGCGTATATTTTTTCCCCTTGCTCGGTGGCTATCTTGCGGATCGCTTCTTCGGCAAATACAACACGATTCTCTGGTTCAGCCTGATCTACTGCGCTGGTCACGCCTGCCTGGCGATGTTCGAAGACAGTCGGACCGGTTTTTTTACCGGTCTGGGATTGATTGCATTGGGTGCGGGCGGCATCAAACCCCTGGTGGCTTCATTCGTCGGCGACCAATTCACCAAATCGAATGAACATCTCGCGAAAGTCGTGTTTGACGGGTTTTACTGGATCATCAATTTCGGTTCGTTATTCGCATCTCTGTTGATGCCGTTATTCCTGAAAAATTTTGGCGCCAGCGTCGCGTTTGGCATACCGGGTTTATTGATGTTTATTGCAACCGTCGTGCTTTGGCTGGGTCGCAAAAAATACGTGATGGTGCCGCCGGCCGATGTCGCCGATCCACATACGTTCTCGAAAGTGATACGCACTGCATTAACCACGCAACGTGAAGGTGAAGGCCGCCTTGGTTGGTGGCTGGCAGTTGCCGGTGTCGCGGGCGCCGCAGCTTCGTTTGCGCTGATACCAACAGCCGGCTTCGTCATTTCATTTTGTATCGCACTGGTTGTATTACTGGCCGGCGTCGGCGGTGGTGCTTACATCCAACTGGATCGTGCGCGCGGCACCCATCCCGATACTGCCGTTGATGGTGTGCGTGGCGTGTTGCGCGTGTTGGTCGCGTTTGCACTGGTCACGCCGTTCTTTTCGCTGTTCGACCAGAAGGCATCGACCTGGGTCATCCAGGGCAATGCGATGACCAAGCCGGACTGGTTCGTGTCTTCGCAGATGCAGGCATTGAATCCCGCATTGGTGATGATCCTGATTCCATTCAACAATCTGGTCTTGTACCCGATGTTGAAACGCATTGGCTGGGAGCCAACCGCACTGCGTCGCATGACTGCCGGCATTGCGTTCAGCGGCCTGGCCTGGATTGTGATTGGCTTGATCCAGGTAGTGATGGATGGCGGCGAGCCGATGACGATTGTCTGGCAGGTATTGCCGTATGCATTGCTGACTTTCGGTGAAGTGTTGGTCTCGGCGACCGGCTTGGAGTTTGCATACAGCCAGGCACCGCAGGCAATGAAAGGCGTCGTGATGAGTTTCTGGAATTTGACCACGACAATCGGCAACCTGTGGGTATTGCTGGCGAATTTCGCGGTACGCAATGACACGGTGACGACCAATATCGCCACAACCGGCCTTAGCGTGACCGCATTCCAGATGTTTTTCTTCGCGGTATTCGCATTGATCGCCGCACTGGTATTCGGTCTATATGCGCGAAGTTACCGTGTCGTGGATAACTACCGTTCTGATTAACCGGCTGCGGCCGTGATTGCAATGCGAGAGGCCGGATCCAGCATCCGGCAAACCGCGTATATGCCATCTTGCGTAATGACTTATTGCACATGGTGCTCGCCGCTACTGCGCCTACGATGCCTTCCTGTCCCGGGAGAAATCTATGCGCACCTCGTTCGCAAAATATTGCGTCGTTCTGGGTTTCTTCGCTGCTGCCTGTGATGCGAGCATTGTTGTTGACGGAAAAATTTCCGAAGGCGAATGGGCCGGCGCCCAGCACATTACCGATTTCAAACTGGTACAACCGCTGACCGGGGCGAACGCGCCCTATCCGACCGAAGCCTGGATTTTGTCGACACCAGAAGGATTGGCGATCGGCTTCCGCAACACCCAAACGGCCGCCGTGCCGCGCACCCGTGAACGCACGCGCCGCGATGGCAACGCATCGGTGGACCGCGTCAATCTGATGGTCGACTACGACGGCAATGGCGGGGTTGGTTACAACTTCACTTTGAATCTGACCAACGGCATCCAGGACTCCGTCATCAGCAACGAAAATTCTTTCAGCACCGACTGGGACGGTATCTGGCAACATGCCGTCAGCGAAGACGGCGATACCTGGTCGGCGGAGATGCTGATTCCCTGGTATATCGCGCCGATGCAGAAAGCCAGCGGCGATACCCGCACGATCGGCATTTATCTGGATCGCGTGGTCGGCACGACCGGTGAGCGCATGGCGTGGCCCGCTGCAAGTTATACCCGTCCGCGTTTTTTGTCGGATTTCGCCAAAATCGAAATTCCGCAATACAGCCAATCACTGCTGGCGATAACGCCTTACGTTGTTGCAGCCACCGATCTCGTCGGCGGCTATACCGCTTTTGACACCGGCGCCGAGATCTATTGGAAACCGAATTCCAATTTTCAATTGACCGCCACTTTGAACCCGGATTTCGGACAAGTAGAAAGCGACCAACTGGTCGTCAATTTCGATGCCGTTGAAACTTTTTTCAGCGACAAGCGACCTTTCTTTACCGAAAACCAGAGCTTGTTCAACGTGGGTTTCGGCCAAGGCAATAGCAGCCTGATTTATACGCGGCGTGTCGGCGGTTTGGCGGACGATTTTTCCGGTGCTGGCGATGTAACTGCAGCTATGAAACTAAACGGCAGCTTCGGCGAATTGAATTACGGCGTGTTCGCGGCGACCGAAGCCGATGATGTCGGACGCGATTTTTATGCTTTGCGTTTGACGCAGGATTTCGGCAAACAGGATTTCGGCTTCATGGCGACCCAGGTTAATCGCCCATTCCTGGATCGGGTCGCCAATGTCTATTCGGTGGACCATCACTGGAAACCCAACGAAGCCTGGAATGTGGTCACCCAATTCGCCGCATCCGATGTCACTCAAAACGGTGTCAACTCGCAGGATACCGGCATGCAGATACGTGTGAGCCAGGAACTCAAGGATGGTTGGCGCCAGAATCTCTTTTATTTACATCTGGGCGACGAATTGCAGCTGAACGATTTCGGCTATCTGGATCGCAACAACTTCAATTATCTGCGTTACGAGATCAAGCACCGTATCACCGATTTACCGGAGAGCTCCAGTTACCGGACCAAGGATTGGGGCTTTGCCACTTCGATGCGCCACAACGATCATGGTGAGCAACTGTACGCAGCGGCGCAAATCAGCCGTTTCAGTGAAACCCGCGATGGCGGCAATGAATACCTGGAATTCACCTGGTTCAGCAATGGTGTCGACGATTTGATTACGCGAGGCAATGGCAATGTAAAGAAACCGGCGCGCTTCCTCGTATTTGCCGAACGTTTCCGTCCACGTCGTGGCCGTTGGGAGCTTTACGGCAATACACGCTTGGGACAATCCGGACTGGAAAATATCGACCACTCGGATATCGGGTTTTACTTCGAACCAAGGTATTACGTCAGCGATACGCTGAGCCTCTACATGGGCCTTGAAGCGCAGTACCGACCTGACTGGCTGCTGTGGCAGGAAAATCAGGGCGTACTCGCCACATTCGAGTCCAAGCAGCTCAATCTGTTTGCCGGCATGCAATGGCTGATTGGCAGCAATCAGGAACTACGCATCAAACTGGAAACGATCGCGCTGGATGCAAAAGCCAAACAAGCCTACACCGTCGGTGCGTCCGCTCATGCCATTCCGGTTAACCAACCGATTCCCGATTTCAAATTGAACAATCTCGGCTTCCAGGTTCGTTACCGCTATGAATTGGCACCCTTGTCGGATTTGTATGTGGTCTACAGCCGCGGTGGTTTCGGCTTCGAGGAAAATAACCGTGAAGATCCTTTAAGCCTGCTTGGCGACGCTTTTTCCTTGCACGATACCGAGATGTTCCTGGTCAAGCTGAGTTACCGTTTCAGTTTGTGATTCCAAGCAAGACAAATCTTGCGAACGCGAATATTGCAGCTGATTATTTTACCTGCTTGTGCAAAGTAACCAATGCGATGCCACCGAGTATCGCTACGGATGCAAGAACCAGCCGAAAACCGATTGGCTCACCGAGAATGATTACGCCGCCAAGCGCGGCAAGCATCGGCACGCTTAACTGCACAACAGCGGCCGAGCTTGCTTTCAATGCAGGCAATACCGTGTACCAAATCGCGTAACCGATGCCGGAAGTCAGCGCGCCGGAACAAACGGCATAAGCGATGCCGGTTGCATCCAGATTTTTTTCAGCGAGCATCGCCAAACTAAATACCATTGCGATCGCTGCTGCCCGCAAGAAATTTCCGGCGGTAATTCGTATTGGATCTCCTGATGTTTTTCCACGCAACGAATACACGCCCCATGCGACACCCGCTCCCGACATCAATACGGAACCGATCAGCGGCGGCGCAGTCAGCCCGGGAAGCAGAAGCCCGACAAAACCGATCAAAGCCAGGAATAATCCAAGCAATGATCGCCCACCCAAGCGCTCGCCTTTACTGATGCCATGGGAAATCATCGTTACCTGCACCGCACCGAACAATAGCAATGCGCCTGTCGCCGCCGTCAGACTTAAATAGGCGAACGAGAAGCCAGCGGCATATACAAACAATGCCAACGCAGACAGCCAATTACCCTCGCCAGATTGATTGCCGTTTCTTGCGCGCGCAATCAGCCACAGCATCAGCGCACCGGAGATCAATCGAAAACTGGTGAAACTCGCAGCATCGATATCGGTGTTGCTTAACGCCAAACGACACAACAGGGAGTTGCCGGCAAAAGCGAACATGACCAAAATCGTCAGCGATAAAATTCGCATGGGATTAGCGATAGCCATTCCTTAAAAACACGGGAGTCGGCAACAGAATACCTTGCAAGTTATCGTCCAACAAAAAAGCCCGGCATTGCCGGGCTTTTTCACGAGCAGTATCTAAATTACAAACCGCACAGGCAATGGACGACGCCCTGATAAGGCGTGCGACCTTTGGCATCGAGCCAACGCAATTCTTTTTGCACGCGTTCGGCGGTATCGCGACCCAGCATGCTGTTCAACGGGCTCATGTTGCGAAGAATGGCATTGCCGGCAGAACTACTATTCATTCCGGCAATGAATTGCTCGAAAGGCGTTGCCGCGCGTTCGACATAATTCAAACGGTAATCATCCTTGCCCAGTTTGGCCAATGTCACTGCTTCGTCGATCGCCATTTGCAGACCGCCAAGCTGGTCAACCAGACCGCGTTCTTTCGCTTGTGCGCCACTCCATACACGGCCACGGGCCACGGTATCGATAATTTCGGATTTGCTGCCGCGGGCAGTTGCAACCTTGCCGATGAATTGCTGATAGCCGCGATCGATGATGGATTGAATCAACTCACCGGTTTCCGCTTTCAAAGGCAGCGTCGGATCGAACTGACCTGCCAATGGTGTCGTACCGGAACCATCGGCATGAACACCGATTTTTTCCAGTGCACGCGGCGCTGTCATCCACAAACCGAAGATACCGATCGAACCGGTGATCGTCGATTCATCGGCGATAATCTTGTCGGCATTCATCGAAATCCAGTAACCGCCGGATGCAGCGACGTTGCTCATCGAGACCACGACCGGAATGCCGGCTTTCTTGGTCAATTCGATTTCACGACGAATTTGTTCCGATGGAAACACGCCGCCACCGGGCGAATCGACGCGCAGCACCAGTGCCTTGGTGTATTCGTTTTCGCGCGCCTCGCGAATCAGCGCAGAAGTTGAATCGCCGCCGACCGTCCCCGGATTGGCTTCACCACCCACAATCTCGCCTTGTGCAACCACGATCGCAAGCTGCGATTGTTTGTCGAATGGCGAAACCGGCAGATTCAAAGGCTTCAGATATTGGGCAAATTCCACTTGGCGGAAGCTGTGGATTTCTTCGTCTTCCACACCCATTTCGCTGAGCATGGCTTCGATTTCATGCGATGTTTTCAGACCATCGACCAGTTTTTGCTGTACGGCCAATTTGCCCAGATCACCACTGGCAGCTTTGACTTCGGCTGTCATATTGTTGATCGATGCATTCAGTTGTTCGGCGGGAATTTTGCGTGCCTTCGCGATATCGGCGACGTAACGCTGCCAGAGATCATTCATCCAGAACATGTCGGCTTCGCGTGATTCGGGCGAAGCGGCATCGAGAATATAGGGCTCGGCTGCAGACTTGAATTCACCGACGCGGAACAAATGCACGTCGACGCCGAGTTTTTCCTGCAAGGCCTGGCGATAGTACAAACGGTAACGACCCAAACCTTCCAGCAATACGCCACCTTCCGGATCGAGGTAAATCTTGTCTGCCTGGGCAGCCAGATAATATTGCTTCTGATCCATGTTGACGCCATGGGCGATAATTTGTTTTCCGCTGGTTTTAAAATCACGCAACGCCGCTGCAACATCACGCAGCGCGGCAAAACCTGTGACACTTAAGCCATCGGTTTGCAGCAAGATACGGTCAATATTTTTGTCGCTCTTGGCCGCCTTCAATACTTTCAACACATCGCGCAACTGGATTTCGCGCTGACCATCGCCGGTCGCTTCTTCAAAAGCACGCGATATCGGATCGGTACTGTATTGCTCGACCAGCTGCCCTTCCAGATTCAGTACCAATGCTGTTTTTTCCTCGACGGCCTTGACGCCACCCTTGCTGCCGGCGCTGGCGAGCAGGCCGATGACGAAAACGAAGAAAAAGAGCACGGCAATGGCAAGGAATGCCAGATGGTTCGTTACGCGAATAAGGGTCCAAATGCCGTAAAAGAAACTTGCGACCGGGCCACGTTTAACCTGATTCATTTAAAAACTCCGAATAGACACCGCTAGGATACTGCTATGGCGCTATTTTACATGCGTCAAAGGTCACTGACCCTTAATGGATGTGGCTTGATAATGGTGACTCAAGCGCCAGAAACGCCATGTGAGCAAAATGGCGGCGACCAGCAGCCCGAAAATAAGCCCTAACCAGAGCCCGGGGGCGCCCTTTCCCTGAACAATCCCTAGGTAGTAGCCCAAAGGCATGCCTATCGCCCAATAAGCGGTCACAGTGATGATCATTGGCCATTGCGTGTCTTTCAGGCCACGCAGGGCGCCATTCGACATCACTTGCATGCCGTCGGGATACTGGAATACCGCGGCGTACATCATTAATACGGCGGCCAGCGAAATCACCGCGGCATCGCCCGTGACGAGTCCGGCCAACCAGCTTCCGGCAAAAATCAGTAATCCGGCCGAAAGCGTTTGCGAGATAAGCATGATCGCGTAACCCGCACCGGCGGCTCGACGAATACCCAGATAATCCCGAGCACCCACCGCATGCCCTACTCGTACAGTTGTCGCCATCGCCACACCCAAAGGCACCATGAAGGTAAGACTCGCAATCAAAATCGCGGTTTGGTGGGCGGCTAACGGCACCACGCCCAATTGTCCCACCAGCATCGCGGTGGCAACGAACAAGCCGCCTTCCATGAAAATCGCAAATCCCATCGGCAGGCCAATGCGCAGTAACTCTGCAATCGCAGGCCATTGCGGCTTATCAAAACGAACAAATAAATCCAGATCGGCATAATGCGGTTCTTTCCTCAAATACAGAAAGAACCCGAAGCTTTGCAGCCATAAGGTGATTGCAACCGCTATTCCCAAACCGCCGGCGCCGAGGTTCAGGGTGTACATCAGTACATACCCCAGCGGCGCCAATAGCAGTAGTCCGAGCAATCCGAAAATCAGCGTCGGTTTGGTCCAGGCAATGCCTTCGCTTACGTTGCGAAAACAAAAATACAGCGCAAGCGCAGGCGCGCCCCAGGAAATTGCACTGATGAAATTACGTGCTTCCGGAATCACTTCCGGCGTAATTTGCATCGCTTCGAAACCAAACGGAATCGCGCGCACGACAAAAAATAAAACGATGCCGAGCCCGAGCGCCAGCCAGATTGCCTGACGAAATAAAGCACCAATCTCGCTGCGACGTTGCGCACCGTTGAGTTGCGCCACCGATGGCGAGATCGCCATCAGCACACCGATGCATACCAGAATAACTACCGACCACGCCGCACCGCCGACGGCAACGGCAGCGAGCGTTGTAGGATGATAATGACCCGCCAGTACCGTATCGATAATATTCATTGCCATCGACGACAACTGCCCCACCACAATCGGCAGGGCCAGTACAAAACTGATACGCATTTCGCGCCAAAGTTGGGCGAAAAAAGATTCTTGTTGCGGCATTGAACATCAAACTTCGCTGGTAATTCGCTATATTAGCGTCAACGCGCCTGGATATCGTAATGAATACGTCGATTGAACCACCTAGCAATGAACCCAAACCGTCGCAGGACAAACCAGTAACACCTTCCGACACCAAGGACGGCGATGCCGCAGTCAGCCCAGACACAGTTGCAGTGGATGCGGCTCAGCAAAAAACCGGCAATGTTTACACCAAGGGATTACGTGTTTGCGGAAACTGCGGCACCGAATTATTGGGCGAAACCTGCTACCGCTGCGGCCAGCCGACAAAAGGTTTGGTGCGGCAATTCTCCAGCATCATCGGTGACTTCCTCGATACGGTATTGAATATCGATTCGCGCGTGTTTCGCAGTATCGGCCCGCTGATTTTCAAGCCCGGTTATTTAACTCAGGAATATTTTTCCGGCCGGCGCATTCGCTTCGTCAGTCCGGTGCGTTTGTTTTTCTTCTTGGCCGTGCTGACATTCCTGTTCGCGCAATTTTCATTGCCCGAGATGGGGCCTGGCGAAAGAGACGGCTTCGTTCAGGTAGATACCGATGAAGGTAACAAGATCGAGCAGGCAAAAACGGTTGCAGAGGTAGAAAAGGCACGTAAGAAGGCGCTCAGGCAATTAAATGAAGCAAAAGCCGAAACAAAAGACATTCCGATGGCCGGCATGGCACTCGAAAAAACCATATCCGAGGTCAATAACAAAGCCGACGCAAGAATTGCGGAATTGACCAAGGGAAAAACACCTCCAGAAGCTGCCAAGACGCCACCACCTCCACCGCCGAATAGCGCCAATGTGAGTATGGATGATGAAGGATTAATGTCATTCAACGGCAAACCCTGGGACGAGAAGAAAAACCCGATCAAGGTGACTTGGCTGCCCGATTCGATCAATAAATGGCTCAACAGTCTGGCCCAGCGTGCCGAAGATAATGGCAAGCGCGTCAGCAAAGAGCCCAAGATGATTATCGAAGCGGTCTTAAGCTCGTTGCCCATGACCTTGTTCCTGATGCTGCCTGTTTTCGCTTTGCTGCTGAAGATCATGTTTATCTTCAAACGCCGGCTGTATATGGAACATCTGATTGTGGCGCTGCACAGCCATGCCTTTCTGATGCTGGCGATTTTTTTCCTGATCCTGTTCAACAATATCTCGGCCTGGCTGGGCGCTTCATCGTGGTTGATTGTGCCGATCGATATTCTCAATGCACTGTTATGGATCTGGATGCCGATTTATTTGTTCCTGATGCAAAAACGGGTATATCAACAAGGCTGGATTCTGACCTTTATCAAATACGCGATCATCGGCAATCTCTATTTGGTCTTGCTCACGATGGCCCTGGTCTGCACTCTGATCATCAAGATGATCTGGCTATGACCATGAGTATTATTTACGAAGTGAATGTTTTTGTTCAGCGTGAAATCGAAAGCGCTTATCGCGCCTGGCTGGTAAAACATATTGCCGAGATATTGGCATTACCCGGCTTTCTGGACGCCCAGTGCTTTGACGTACAACAAGATGCAGGCACTGATACATTTGCAATCTGCATGCAATATCGGCTGGAATCACAAGCTGCGCTCGACGATTATCTTGCGCAGCATGCACCCCGTCTGCGAGCCGATGGCATCGAGAAATTCGGCAATCGTTTCACTGCCAGTCGACGCGTGCTGGAAAACGCCCGTCAGTTTTCGTCAGCGGATTAAGGCACGTTCGATCATATCGGAGCGTGCACCGACCGGTGCGCTCAGTAAACGCGTACGGAAGGTATCGCGCTCCTGCTGCTTCCAGCGTTTGCCCAAAGTAATCAACGCCGTGCGGTCTTCATTGCTTAATTGCCGCAATAACATCAGCCAGGGCTTTATTTGTTCTTGCGGAGTAAACAAAAGCCATTCGTTCAAAACCTGTGCTTGCTTGCCGAGCGTCGGCCCCAAAATCCAGGCTTGCTGATACTCGGGTAATTGCTGGGCAAATTTCGCTTTCAGGGCCTGCTGCTTTTCAATCGGCAATAAACGCCATTGCTGATATACCGCGCTTATTTTTGCCTGTTCGGCAGCGCCCAAAGATTGCCAGGCGGCATATCGTGCCCGCTCTTTCGATTTATCGGCGAACGACAAGCTGTCCCATTGCCGTTGTTTCAGCAACAAGGTTTGTTGTTCGGCTACCGAAAGTTTCAGCCAGTGCTGCGCCTGCGCTCGTAGTTGCGCCCGCGCTTTCGTATCCAGTTGCGGCCAGAGATTCATTCCGGCCTTCAGCAGATTCTGTTCCTGCGGCGGTAACTGCTCGAATTTAACTTGTGCCTGCGCGTCGTTGCCGATCAGCAGGGAACCCGCCAGCAACACGATCAGCCAGGACTTAATTCGCATCGCTGGCCTCCAGTGTTTCCATATTGATCACTTCGTCTTGCGGCTTGCTGATTTCACCGGACTTCAACACTTCGTAGTTCTCTTCGGGCGCACCTGCCGCAAGCCAGCTCAGGAATGCCAGATCCTCGACCTGGGTCTGGACTTCCGGATTCGCGATGACATCGTAATCGGGATGAATCACGGCATTTTGAACTTCGGTCAAAGCAATCGGCTTGGCAGGAACAACGACAGCCTGCTGTGTGCTCCACCACCATGCCAGTGCAGATAACGACAGGGCCAATAGCAAAACAATCCAGGGCCAGCGTGCCGGTTTTTTTATTTCCGGTTCAATCTCAAGCACCGGTACCGCGACGGGCACCACCACTGCGGGTCGTTCGCGAGTCTTGATCAGTTCGGTCGGTAATTGTTTGACTTCATCGAAAAAACTATCGCGCAAACGTTCCAGTTCCTGGAAATTAAAACCGGCGGCGTGCAATTGCTCCAGGCCGCGCTCAAGCGCAAAGCGATAAGTCGTTTCGCTGATATTCAACACTTGCGCCGCATGCGAAAAATCCAGGCCGGCAACCAGACGCAATAACAAGGCGGCGCGCGGACCATGACTGATCGATGCCAATGCTGGCCATGGGCTGTGGCCTTGTGCCAATTCCTTGCGCGACAGCAATAAAGTCCAGAAACGAATCGGCCATTGCGAGATCGGCAGCTCGGCGTATTCGGCATTGAAGGCCTCATCAACTCCGATAAGCGCCGATTGCAGCAAATCATCGTCACCGCATTGTGCACGTGCGAGCACGTAGGCGCGGCGATCGATGCCGCGGCGAAACGCTTGCATCGCATTCGAGTTGATGGAAGTTGAACCTTGAGAAGAATTCACGCGTTATTTTAATCCCTGGTGGCGTGGAACAATGATGTTGACAGATAAAAAAAAGTTGCTCAGCCGCGTTTTTTCTCGCTTATCGCGTGAATCGTTGTACACAGCCATTGCGATGATCTTCACGCGTTTCCTTTTGATGACAGCGAGTGTCGCCAGGACCGGAAAAACAGCACTAAGTGCCTGATTAATTTGCACAATGACACTTTGGTTAAAATTTCACCAAGCTGGGAACAGGCCCGTCTTCACGCGCTTTGCGCAAAAATGTCATATGCACCTTCCACAGGCTTATCCACAGGCAATGTGGATAAGCTATTTTGCCTATATTATTCAATATCTTACAGCGTCTTTCTGTGATAAAAAACAGCTTTATGCTGCAAGTGTATCCACAGGCATATTGATGCTACATAAACGCAAGCTTCTTCGATAAATATTCGGTTTTAAGCTGTGCGCTGCGCGAGGGACAAATAATCCATGGCTCCCGGCAGGAGAATTATTTTCTCTTGCAACGCAACATGGCGACATGAGGGATTTATTGAAGTGTCCGTTAGAATTGACCCATGTCGGAAACTTCCCATTGCGTTCTGAAGGTCGCGCTGCCGCTGCCTTTGCCTCGCTGCTTTGATTATCTGCTGCCCGTGTCCATGCATTGCAACGAAAGCCTGGTCGGCCGACGCGTGCGGGTGCCGTTCGGCAGCGGCGAGAAAATCGGCATCATCGAATCGATTCACATCGAAGTGCTTGCACGCAGCGAACTGAAGACGATTCTTGAAGTGATCGATCATGCACCGCTCTTTTCCGGCGAACTACTGCATAACTTGCGCTGGCTAAGTCGCTACACACAGGCACCGCTCGGGGAAGTTTATGCGACCGCGATGCCAACGCTGTTGCGACAAGGCCAGGAAATACCCGACAACAACATCATCGCCTGGGATTTGACTTTATCTGGCCGCCATCAATGGACGTATCTGCGCGCCAATACCAAATTGCGCAAATTCGCCGAACGCCTGATCAAGCATCCGGTTACTGAAGATCAGCTCGATGTCGATACCGAAAACTGGCGCAGCACTGCGAATACCTTGAAACGCCGTGGCATGGTTGAACGCATTTCGCTGCATCCGCAAAAACAGGCCGTCAAAAAACAACCCGGGCCACAACTCAACGTCGAGCAGAAACAGGTATTGCACGCGATCGAGAAACAAGCACCGGGCTTTCATTGCCATTTACTGGAAGGCATTACCGGCAGCGGCAAGACCGAAGTGTATTTGCAGGCAATTGCCCACTGCCTGGCGCAAGGCAAACAGGCCTTGATCCTGGTGCCGGAAATCGGCCTGACCCCGCAAACGTTGAAACGTTTTCGCGAACGCTTGGGCGTGCCGGTCTACAGCACACATTCGGGTTTGAATGATGGCGAACGTGCACGTGCGTGGTCGGCAATGTGGCGTGGACAGGCGCATGTGCTGGTAGGCACACGCTCGGCAATTTTTGCTCCGATGCCGAATGCCGGCCTGATCATTGTCGATGAGGAGCACGACGCTTCCTACAAGCAACAGGACGGCATTCGCTATCACGCCCGCGATTTCGCGATCGTGCGTGCAAAGACGCTGGATGTGCCGATTATTCTCGGCAGTGCCACACCATCGCTGGAAAGTCTGCACAACGCGATTGCCGGCCGCTATCAGCATCTGCATCTGAAACAACGCGCCGGTATCGCCAAGCCACCGCGAGTGCGGGTACTCGATGTTCGCAAACGGCCTTTGACGCATGGTTTATCCAGCGAAACACTGGATGCCATCAAAAAATGCCTGGATCGCGGCGAGCAGGCACTGATATTCAAGAATCGCCGTGGCTACGCACCAGTTCTGCTCTGCCATGATTGTGGCTGGAGCGCGCAATGCCCGCGCTGCGACAGCCCGATGAGCGTGCACGGGGTCGCACGCAATTTGCAATGCCATCATTGCGGCCATCGCAAGACAAAACCCAGTTCATGCCCCGATTGCAGTTCGCTGGCATTGCAACCGCAGGGTGTAGGCACCGAACGCCTGGAAGAAGCCCTGGCTGCGGCATTTCCCGATCTGCCGTTATTGCGCATCGACAGTCAAACCACGCGCAACAAAGACGGTCTGCAAAAAAAACTGGCCGAGCTAGGCGATAAAGCCGGCATCCTGGTTGGTACGCAAATTCTTGCAAAAGGCCATGACTTGCCAAGACTCACGCTCGTCTGCGTGGTCGGCATCGATGAAGGATTGTTCTCGGCCGATTTTCGTGCCAGTGAAAAACTCGCGCAGTTATTAATTCAAGTCACTGGCCGTGCTGGTCGTGCAGAATGGCCGGGCGAAGTGCTGCTGCAAACGCACCATCCCGATCATCCGATGCTCAATACCTTGCTCGCCGGTGGTTACCCGGCGGTCGCTGCTCTGGAATTGGCGCAACGCGAAGCGGCCGGTTTTCCGCCATATGCGCACATTGCCTTGTTGCGTGCCGAAGCCTTGAAAGATGCCGATGTGAATTTGTTTTTGCGCGAGGCGTACCAGGCATGCAATCACCAAAACCAGATTGAATTGAGTACGCCGATGCCGGCACCGATGGCACGACGCGCCGGCAAAATGCGTGGCCAGATTTTATTGAGTGCCGCACAACGCCCGTTATTGCAGAAAATTTTGCACGAATGGATACAGGCCTTATACGAACTGAAATCGGCCAGAAAAGTGCGCTGGTCACTCGATGTCGATCCGGTCGATTTATACTAGGCACATGAAAACAGACAGCCTTGCTCACGTTTTGATTTTAGGTGGTGGTTTTGGCGGCTTATGGGCAACGCGGGCACTTGCATCGGCTCCCGTTCGCATCACGCTGATCGATCGCACCAACCATCATTTATTCCAACCGCTTTTGTATCAGGTAGCGACCGCGGGATTGTCGGCGCCGGATATCGCCGCGCCGCTGCGACATATTTTACGCAAACAAAAAAACGCGACTGTCTTGCTCGGCGAGGTAACCGCGATCGATCCCGACGCAAAAAAGATCCGGCTCGAGCAAAACGAAATTGATTACGATTATTTGATCGTTGCGACCGGTGCCAGCCATGCTTATTTTGGCCATGATGAATGGGCAACACATGCACCAGGTTTGAAAACACTCGAAGATGCATTCGCGATTCGTGCCCGGATTCTCAGCGCCTTCGAAGCCGCCGAGCGCGAGGATGACGTATGGCGTCGCGCCGAATGGCTTAATTTTGTCGTCGTTGGTGGCGGCCCGACTGGTGTCGAACTTGCAGGCACCTTGGCCGAAATCGCACGCCACACGCTACCGCAGGAATTCCGCCGCTGCGATCCGCGCAGCGCGCAAATCCACTTGCTTGAAGCAGGCCCGCGCGTACTGGCGGCAATGCCGGAAACTTTATCCAACAGTGCGCGCAAACAACTGGAAAAACTCGGCGTGATCGTGCATACCGGAGAAGCAGTGACCGGCATTGATGTAAACGGTGTTTCGCTCGGTGAAACGCGAATTAATAGCCGGACGGTTTTATGGGCTGCCGGTGTCGCCGCTTCCTCACTGGGACAACAACTGGGCGAACCACTGGATCGTGCCGGTCGCGTCAAAGTGCAAACCGATCTTTCTCTGCAAGCGCATCCGGAAATATTCGTCGTTGGCGATCTTGCCAGCGCGATGCAGGCCAATGGCCAGCCCGTGCCCGGCACCGCGCCGGCAGCAAAACAAATGGGCGCACATGTGGCATCGATGATCCGTGCGCGCTTATCGAATAAACCAGCATCGAATTTCAAATATCGCGATTACGGCAATCTCGCAACGATTGGCCGCATGGCGGCAGTGGTTGATTTGGGCAAGCTTAAATTTTCCGGCTTGTTTGCCTGGTGGTTCTGGCTGGTCGCGCATCTGTTTTTCCTGATCGGTTTCCGCAACCGTCTGGTCGTGCTGATGGATTGGGCCTGGTCGTATTGGACTTATCAGCGCAATGCGAGAATCATTAGCAACCACGGCGGCAAGCATCGCGACAAATAAAAACGGCTCCTTTCGGAGCCGTTTTCTTTTAATCATCGTTAACGCTTAAGCGGCAAACAGCGCCTTGATTTTCTTCAACGCGTTAGCTTCGAGCTGGCGAATACGCTCGGCCGAGACGCCATATTCTTCTGCCAATTCCTGCAAGGTCGCTTTTGGCTCGCCCAGGAAACGGCGCTTCAGAATATCGCGCGAACGTTCATCGAGCTTGCTCATGCCATCACGCAAGATTTCCAGCTGGCTGTCTTCGTGATTGTCGTTTTCGTAAGCCAGTGCCGGATCGGCATGGGCCGCCTGCAGGAACGCCCCCGGTGATGGCGGACGGTGATCGTCGTCATCGTCCGGCGCATCGAAACCGATATCACGGCCTGACAAACGCGATTCCATTTCGCGGACTTCGCGTTCCGACACATTCAGGTCTTTCGCAATCGCGGTCACTTCGGCCGCATTCATCCAGCCCAGACGGGTTTTGGATTTACGCAGATTGAAGAACAATTTGCGTTGCGCCTTGGTGGTCGCGACTTTCACGATGCGCCAGTTGCGCAGAATGAATTCATGCATTTCGGCACGAACCCAATGCACGGCAAACGACACCAGACGAACGCCTTGGTCGGGATCAAAACGTTTGATCGCTTTCATCAAACCGATATTGCCTTCCTGAATCAGATCGCCCATGCCGAGGCCATAGCCTTGATAGCCACGGGCCACGTGCACGACGAAACGCAGATGCGACATC
Organism: Arenimonas sp.; assembly: GCA_036676335.1. Lineage (GTDB taxonomy): Bacteria > Pseudomonadota > Gammaproteobacteria > Xanthomonadales > Xanthomonadaceae > Arenimonas. Next base: position 123,009 of record JAKFDD010000009.1, read on the forward strand.
ACCAGATATTTGGCGGCATCGAGATCTTCGGTTTCGCGCAGGCGACGTGCCAGCGACTGCTCTTCTTCGACAGTCAGGACGGGGATGCGATTGACCGCGCTGATATACGCGTCGAGCGAACCCAAGGCACTCGGGATCATGCTCATCGAGGTAGGCATTGCGGCAACTAAAGCAGTGGAGGTCATAGTGGTCTCTTTCATGTGTTGAATTTTAGCACTCGGCGGGTTTGAGTGCTAAAGCTCGGGACAGTTCCATACCGTTGCAATAGTGCAACAACCGACTCCCCTTGCCATGTGTAAGAAGTGGGGCCTGCTTTAGGCGATTCAAGAGCAGCTAACTCCTTGTTTTTATTGAATCCGGTCAGGCCAAGCGGATCACATCGTCAAGCAAAGCGGCCGCCGTGATCTCTGCCCCGGCGCCCGGACCCTGAATGACGAGTGCATTGGACGGATAGCGGTCGCTCCAAATTGCGACCCGATTATCGCAACCGGAACCATTGGCGAGCGGATCTTCCGGCGGCAATTCTTCCAGGCCAATCCGCGCTTCGCCGGCCTGATTCAAGCGCGCGATAAAACGCAGACGGCGACCAATACGATGCGCCGCCAGAAAACGTGCGCGTATTGGCGCATCCAGACTTTCAAGTTGCGAATCGACATCCTGCAAATCGGCATTCGCCAATTCCGTCGACAATAAGGACTCGACATTTATCGCATCGGCTTCCAACGGATAGCCGGCATTGCGCGCGAGTATCAACAGTTTGCGTTTGACGTCTTGCCCGGATAAATCGATGCGCGGATCCGGTTCGGTATAACCAAGCGAACGCGCTTCGCGAACGAAGGATGAAAACGGCCGCATGCCATCGTAATGATTGAATAACCAGGCCAACGAACCCGACAGGATTCCGGCAATGCCGTGAATGTTGTCGCCACCGGCACGTAGCTCACGCAAGCTGCGAAGCAAGGGCAAACCGGCACCGACGGTCGCGGCATCGCCGTAATTTTTAACCTGATGATTGATGATTTCGAACATCGTCAGATTGCTGCCAGTTCCGGCTTTATTAGCCGTCACAACCTTGAAACCGGAAGCTAGCCAGCGTGAGTGCCAACCGGCCACTTCGTCGCTGGCGGTGGCATCGATAATGATCCCGGCATAACCCAATGTTCTAGCGACTTGATCCAGAGAATCGGGAGTCGTACTGGCCAAATCTTCGGCGACCTGCTCTGGATTCAATCCCAGAAAATCTCGAATGCTATGACGGGTATTGCTGACTTGTACCAGTCGCAGATTTTTTGCCTGCTGGTTTTTTTGCAATCGGGCAAAACGATTCAAAAATGCACTGCCGACCGTGCCGGTTCCCAGCAAGGCAATCGTGGTTTGTTTCGACAGTGGCGAGATATTCGCGGAGGCATTGACCAGGCTCATGCCAATACCTCGATCCGTTTGTTTTCCTGCAATGCCGTCACGCGATCGAGCGCAGCCTGCAAATCATTTTGCAAATCTTCCAGTGCTTCGATGCCGATCGAAAGCCGCAGTAAACCATCGCCAATACCGGCCGCTGTGCGCGCTTCCAGACTCATCGCCGCATGCGTCATCGTGGCCGGATGTGCGACCAGACTTTCGACGCCACCCAAGGACTCGGCCAAGGTGAAACATTGCAGACCATCGAGAAACGCCTGCACGCCCGCAATGCCGCCTTCGATTTCAACACTCAGCATCGCACCAAAACCTTTTTGCTGACGCGCAGCGAGTGCATGACCGGGGTGTGAGACCAGGCCCGGATAATGCACGGCGGTGACGGCCGGATGCGCCTGCAACTGTTCGGCGATGCCGATTGCGTTTTCCTGATGCACGCGCAAACGCGCGTCGAGTGTGCGCAATCCGCGCAAAGTCAGAAAGCTATCGAACGGACTGCCGGTCAATCCCAGCGCATTCGCCCACCAAACAAGTTGTTCGTGAAGTTCTTTTGTATTCGCGATCACCGCACCACCGACGACATCGCTATGACCATTGATGTATTTCGTCGTGGAATGCACGACCAGATCGGCACCTAATGCAATTGGAGTTTGCAGGGCCGGTGACAGGAAAGTGTTATCGGCAACGACCAAGGCACCGACGCGATGTGCGGCTTCGGCAACGAAGCGCAAATCGGTAACGCGCAACAATGGATTCGACGGAGTTTCAATCCAGACGATTTTTGGCGAGCTTGCCAAGGCAGTCGCCAGTGCACGCGGGTCGGTCAAATCGGCCGTGATCAGTTTGAAATGGTTTTTCTTTGCGAGTGCATTGAACAAGCGCCAGCTGCCACCGTAGCAATCATGCGGAACGACGATCGTGTCTTCCGGCTCCAATAAGGCAAGCACCACGGTAATCGCGGCCATGCCGGTCGCGGTAATTACCGCACCGACGCCGCCTTCCAAATCGCTCAACGCTTCGGCTAGTAAATCGCGGGTTGGATTGCCGCTGCGGGTGTAATCGTATTGTCGCTTTTCGTTGAAACCGGCGAAACTGAAATTGCTCGACAACACGATTGGTGGAACAACAGCTCCAAAAGCAGTATCGGTATCAATGCCGGCACGGACAGCTAAAGTGGCGGATTGTAAAGTGGTGCTCATGCGGCAACTCCCAGCAGGTCGGATTGATGTAAGGCTTCGGATAATATTTCTGCGATTTGCACCGACTCCACCAAAAACGCATCGTGACCAAATACCGAGTGGATGCGTTTCAATCGACATCGCGCACCGATTTTCAGTTCGAGTCTTGCCAGTGTTTCGACCGGCACCAGGCGATCTTCTTCAATCGCGACCAGTGTGGTTGGCGTTCTGATCTCGTCCGGATTCACCTGATGCAAATCAATCGACTCGGACAGGCGAAGGAAAGCCGTCGCATCGGTTTTCGCTGCGTATTTATTGCCGCAAACTTCCAGATAATTTTCGGCCGGACCGCGGGCAATTTCATTTTCGATTTGCACGGGCGAATCAAAGCGCGCGGCGAATTCTTCCGGCGTGCGGTAACTCAGCATCGCAAGTTGACGCGCCAACGACAGGGCGGCGGTTTGATTCTCGCTATCGCGGTTTAATCGCACGATATTGCGTTGCAAGGCGCGCCAGGCACTGGAATACGGATGCGCCGAATCGGCACCGCTGATCGCGATCAGTTTTTCCAGACGCGCACCATGACGCGCGGAAAATTGCAGACCGACCATCGCGCCGTAAGAGCAGCCAATAAAAGCAGCCGCTGTTTTGATATTCAAATAATCGAGTGTTGCGGCAATCGCATCGGCCTGATCGGCGCTATCAATCGCAACATCAAGGTCGCCATCACTACCGAGCCAGTTGATCGCGAGAATGCGAAAGCGCTGCGTATCAATCGCCTGACCAGGTCCGACTTGAGCTTCCCACCAGCCGCGCTCCAGATATTCTGTCGACAAGGACACATGCCGATTAGCGGAAATACCACCGGCGACAATGATCACCGGAGCATTCGGATTTCCCTGCCATTCATAGGCAATCGACACACAACGTTCACCGGCATGACGCAGTGAAAGCCGTGTCGAAAATGAATCGCGCTGCGCGCGCGAACCGGTCGTATCGGCGGCGTGTGTTGCTGCTCTTGAAGGTGAATGAGAAAAAACTTCACTCAGACTCATGGACTTGCTCCGTAGATGGCCAACCATCGCTACTACGGATAAATCGCATGGAAAAAAATCGCAGATGGCGGAGCAAACAAATCCGTCGCTTGCGATCCATCTTCCGGTGAACGAGTTCGCCGTAGGAGTTGGCACCTTGTTCGACACTTGCGTATCGACTGGTTGCCCCGGCGTCGTCGGGCCTATCCCTCTGCCGGTCGTGATGGATTACGGAGCCTACTTTACCCGGTTTTCCGAACTTGTCAATCCTTTCATCGCGATGAAGCGATACGTTATAAGCGCAGGGCATATCGGCATAAGCAAACATACTTTCCGTTCCTGGCAGCGGCTACCTAGGATGAAGCCTCATCCAAAGCCCCCCTTCCATGAATGCAACCCTTGCCACCGCCCTTACCTCTCCGCTTTCCGAGGAACGCGCCGGCCTGTTATTGCGCCTGACCGATGGCCTCGACCCCTCGGCTCTGCAATGGTTGTCGGGCTATACCGCGGGCCTGGCGGCGCAACTCTCGCCAACTCAACGAGTATTGCAGGCGGTGCCGGTAATTACCGAAAGCCAAAACGAATCGCGACTGACGATTATCTATGGCAGCCAGACCGGCAATGCCAAACGCGAAGCCGAAGCGCTATTGCAGGAAGCACAATCGCAAGGCTTGTCGGTTCGCTTGCTGCGCGCCGATGCCTATCCGGTGCGCGAATTGGCGAACGAGCGTTTGTTGTATGTCGTGATCAGCACGCAAGGCGACGGTGATCCGCCGGACGATGCGCAAGCGTTCTTCGAATTTATTTCCGGCCGCCGTGCACCGCAATTGAAAGAATTGAAATTCGCCGTACTCGGCTTGGGCGATTCGAGTTATCCGCAATTCAATGCGATTGCAAAAAAACTCGACGCCCGTCTTGCCGAATTGGGTGGCAGCCGTTTGTTCGATGTCGGCGAAGCCGATGTCGATGTCGCCAGCGTCGCACAACCCTGGCGTCAAAAAGCCTTGACCGAAGCCCGCGATGTTTTGAAGACATCGACGGTTTCGGCGACGATCACACCGCTGCGTCCGGCGATTGCGAGCAGCTTGTATGGCCGTGAAAAACCTTATGCCGCCGAAGTGCTGGTCAACCAGCGCATCACCGCGCGCGAAAGCGAACAGGACGTGCGCCATCTTGAAATTGCCTTGCACGAAAGCCTCAACTACGAACCCGGCGATGCGCTCGGCGTATGGCCTAGAAACAATTCTGCATTGGTTGAAACCGTCATCGAACAATTGAGACTGGATGCCGGCGAAACTATTTCCATCGGCGATCAAACTTTGTCACTGCATGAGTGGTTAAGTTCGAAACGCGAGTTGACACGCCTCAGCAAAAGTTTCGTGCAACAACATGCAAAACGATTTGTCGGCAATGATTTGAACGAACTGCTCGCATCGGAAAACAACGAAGCGATCTCGCAATTCATCAATCAGCAACAGCTACCTGATTTATTGAATCGTTTTCCCGGCGCATGGAACGCAGAAGAATTGGTGAATGCGCTGCGTCCATTGACTCCGCGCCTGTATTCGATTGCATCGAGCCGTAAAGCCGTCGGCGATGAAGCGCATCTCGCCGTTTCATTGCTCGAATATCAAAAAGACGAAAACCTGCGCCGTGGTCTGGCCTCGGGTTTTCTTGCCGATCGCGATGTCGGTGACCAGTTACCCGTTTTCATTGAACGCAACGAACGCTTCCGCCTCCCCTCGGACACTTCACGCGACATCCTGATGATCGGGCCTGGCACCGGCGTCGCACCTTTCCGCGGCTTCGTGCAGGAACGTACTGAAGTCGGCGCGACCGGCAAAAACTGGCTGCTATTCGGCGCCCGCACTGCCGCTTCGGAATTCCTGTATCAACTCGAATGGCAAGAGGCCCTGAAGAAAGGCCAGTTGCATCGCATCGATCTGGCGTTCTCGCGCGACCAAGCCGAGCGCATTTACGTTCAACAACGCCTGCGTGAAAACGCAGCCGAGGTTTATGCCTGGCTGGAAAACGGCGCGCATCTTTATATCTGCGGCGCGATCACGATGGGCAAGGACGTGCATCAGGCATTACTCGACATCGTCAGCCAGCAAGGCGGCAAATCGAAAGAAGATGCCAGCGATTATTTAAGCGCGCTGCAACAAACCGGCCGCTATGCCAAGGATGTGTATTAATGAGCGCGCCACTGTCTCCGGTCGAAACCCTGAAAGCCAATAGCCATGGTCTGCGCGGCACCTTGGTCGAAAGTCTGGCTGACCCAATCACTGGCGCACTACGCGAGGGTGACGCACAGCTTTTGAAATTCCACGGCAGCTACCAGCAGGACGATCGCGATGTTCGCGATGAGCGTCGCAAGCAAAAACTCGAACCGGCCTACAGCTTCATGATTCGCACGCGCCTGCCCGGTGGTGTCGCGACCGCAAAACAATGGCTGGATCTGGATGCACTGGCATCGCAATACGGCAACGGCAGTTTGCGCTTAACCACGCGCCAGGCTTTTCAGATTCACGGCATCATCAAACGCAATCTGAAACCGACGATCGCGGCAATCAATCAAACCTTGATGGATACCGTCGCGGCCTGCGGCGACGTCAACCGCAATGTGATGGCGAGCGCGAACCCGGTTGAATCGAAAGCGCATGCCGCCGTACATGCCGCTTCGGTTGCCTTGTCGGAACATTTGCTGCCGCACACTAGGGCGTATCACGAAATCTGGCTCGACGAAAAACAAATCGTCGGTGCCGATGAATCCGAACCGGTCTATGGTCCGACCTATTTGCCGCGTAAATTCAAGATCGGTATCGCGGTACCACCGATCAATGATGTCGATGTATTTAGCCAGGATCTTGGCTTTGTCGCGATTATCGAAAACGGCGAATTGATTGGTTATAACCTGCTGGCCGGTGGCGGCATGGGTAGTACGCACGGTGATGCTCGAACTTATCCGCGGCTTGCCGATGTACTGGGCTTTATTCGCCCCGATCAATTGATTGCTGCCGCCGAAGCCGTGCTGACGACACAACGCGATTTTGGCAATCGCAGTGATCGAAAATTATCGCGCCTGAAATACACGATCGATAAACACGGACTCGCCTGGTTTATCGAAGAAGTCGAACGCCGCATCGGTGAAAAATTGCCGCCGGCACGTGAATTCACGTTCGCGCAAAACGGTGACCGCTTTGGCTGGACCGAAGGTTTCGATGGTCGCTGGCATTTGACGCTGCGTATTGAGAGCGGTCGTCTCGTCGATTCGGAAAAACAACAAGGCCTGACCGGACTGCGCGAAATCGCGAAAATCCATCAAGGCGATTTCCGGCTTACACCTAACCAGAACCTGATTATCGCCGGCGTCACCAGCGAACAACGCGATGCGATTGATCTCTTGGTAAAACAATACGGTTTGGATAATTATCAACGCAGCAGTGCGATGCGTTTGTACGCATTGGCCTGCGTGGCATTCCCGACTTGCACACTGGCAATGGCCGAAGCCGAACGCTATCTGCCGAGTTTCCTGGATCGCGTCGAAGTGATCCTGAAAAAATATTCGCTCGAGCAGGCACCGATCTTGTTGAGAATTTCCGGTTGCCCGAATGGTTGCTCGCGTCCGTACCTGGGCGAAATTGCGTTAGTTGGCAAAGCATTGGGTCGCTACAACCTGCAGCTCGGTGCCGACTTCCAGGGCCGTCGTTTAAACCGTCTTTATAAAGAAAATATCGACGAAGCCGGCATTCTGGAAACGCTTGAACCCTTGCTGCGCGATTACGCCTCGCAGCGCCTAGACAACGAAGCTTTTGGTGATTACTTATTTCGGTCCGGCGTCCTGTCGGCACCGAAAACGATTGATATGGAGTTAGTGTCATGACCTTGCCCGATCTGGTAACTGCTGCCGAAGATTCCCGCGCCTTGGCAGACTTGAATAGCTGGCTGGCGACGCGCAGCGCCGAGCAACGGGTCGCATGGGCGCTGGAATCTTTATCCGGCGAACACGCACTGTCCTCGAGTTTCGGTGCACAGGCGGCCGTGTCTTTGCATATGCTGACCAGCCAGCGTGCTAACCTGCCGATCATTCTGGTCGATACCGGTTATCTGTTTCCGGAAACCTATCGCTTCGTCGATGAACTGCAAACGCGCCTGAGTTTGAACCTGAAGGTTTATACACCGCAGGTCAGCAGCGCCTGGAATCAGGCCCGCAATGGCGCCTTATGGGAACGCGGTGCCGAAGGCATACGTCGCTACAACCAATTGCATAAAGTCGAACCGATGCAGCGCGCGTTGAAGGAATTGAATGTACGCACCTGGTTTGCCGGATTGCGTCGTTCGCAGTCGACTACGCGTGCGAATATCGACTTTCTGGAATTACACGACGGTCGCTGGAAAGTGCATCCACTGGCCGATTGGACCGATCGCGATATCTGGACTTATCTGCAAGCACATGATCTTCCTTACAACCCGCTTTGGCATGACGGCTATGTCTCGATTGGCGATATCCATACAACCGCCAAGTGGGAGCCTGGCATGCGCGAAGAAGATACCCGCTTCGCCGGTTTGATGCGCGAATGCGGGATTCATATTTGAGTTTCGAGCTTTTGTTGGAACAGATTCAACCGCGATTAATTGCACAGCACGTCAATGAAAGAAAAAACTACCTGCTGCCAAAAAACTTCGAATCCATTCGTTGCAAAAACACTTGCCCGGGCAACAAGCCCAAACATAAACCCAAACCAACGCCGATGGTGTCGGCCAGTGCATCGTGCCAATCCATCATTCGCGTGGTGGTGAAATAGCCTTGGGCAAATTCCAGAGCAATGCCAAGAACGATCAGCCCAATCGCGCTTAGCCACCAGTTGCGCTTTTGCTGGAAAATCATGACCGCCCAGGCCGATAACAAACCATAGGCAAGAAAATGGCCAATCTTGTCGCTATTATCGACATCCAGCGAGATATCCGGCGGCGTGGTCAGCGATAACACGATGCAAAGCAGCCAACCGAAGATCCAGATACCTAGCCACAATTCAGGTTTGGCAAATGTCCGCATTACAAACGTCTCGACAGGTTGCCGACCGCAAACGCATCGCGAAATTCAACGCCGCGTTGGAAACCAATCACCTGGAAACGTTCGCCCATTTCACCGGGCAAGGTCAGCTTCTTGATTTCCTGATGCAAACGATAACGAATCACTTCATCATCGATTTTATCTACTGCCTGCATCGCCTGCGGCAAGCCATTGCCGATCAGGAAACTCGCTTGCCCGCAATAACCCGATAAGTCGAAACCGGCATGTACACCGGCTTCGGCGACCGCGGTGAAGTCGACGAAAGCGGTAATGTCCTGCAAACCCGGCAAATAAAACGGGTCGTTATGGGCATGGTGTCGGTAATGGCAAACCAGCGTGCCGTCGCTACGTTCCGGCAAATAATATTCGCGCCGCGGATAGCCGTAATCGACAAACAGCATTGCGCCTTTTTCGATCAAGCCGCCGACCGCCTGAATCCAGTAAGGCAGTTGCGGAAGCACCTCGGAACAATATTCTTCGGCGAACTGCATTTCGGTATCACGCTCGATATGACGAACCGCGGCGCGCAGCAAGGCATCGGCCGGTTGATCGACGCGGATGAAGTTTTCGTTCGCATCCAGCGTTACCATTTCTTCATACACTTCGCCTTCGCGCACGACGAAACGCGGGGTCGGCAAGGCATCCAGCACTTCATTGGCAAACAGCACGCCCTGCCAGGCGGATTCAAACGGGCCGTCCAGCCATTCGCATCGGGCAAATAATTCCGGCGATAAATTTTCTTTTAGTCTTTGCTGCTGGCGTTCACGCAAATCCGCGCTCGGTTCGAGAATGCAGTAACGATCCGGCAATACATTGATGCCGGAAAAATGTTTCAGTGCATTTTCCGCAAATGCCCCGCTACCGCCGCCAAGTTCGAAAAAGATCGTGCCGCCTTCGAGTTGACGTAAAACTTTCGCACTCGCTTCGGCAATGCATTGGGCGAAGATTCCCCCCAGTTCCGGCGACGTCACAAAATCGCCATCGGCACCGAATTTTCTGGCACCGGCACTGTAATAACCCATGCCGGGCGCATACAAGGCCAGCTCCATATAACGCGAGAATGCAATGGCACCGTTGTTATCGCGAATATGCTGCTTCAAGGCTTGAACGAAGGCACTGCTGTGCGCCAACGCTTCCGGGCTGGCTTCGGGAAGGGATAATTTCATTCCCCTATTTTCGCACGGGTATGTGTGTTTTATGTGTGCCTTGGCTTTAAGCGGCAGAAAAAAAGCCCGCCCCTTTTCAGAGGCGGGCTTGAAGATAAATCGATTACCTGGCCTGGAATGCCGTTTGCAGGCCCATGCCTTCGAACCCTTGTGGTGCAACGCCATCGTTGGCGAAACGGTACAAGGCGGCGGCATACACGCCCGACAAGGCACTTTGAATAATGCCGACAGTCAATGCAGACAGAATGGTCAGGGCCACCACTGTGCCGCCCAGATAGGGCGATACCGCAAAGCCCAGGACGCTCAACACGACACCCAGGATAATCACGCCCGCCATGATGAAACCAAACACGAAGCCGATACCCAATTGGCCGACGGCGTTTTCGCCCCAGGTTGTTTTCAGCAATTCGATGCTTTTCTTGACGGCATCAATCGGGCCGACTTTATTGGCGACCAGAACCGGTACGACCAGAAAACTGGCGACCGTCCAGGCGGTACCGAGCAAGCTGCCGAGCATGCGAATGATGAAATTATTGTCCTTGTTCTTCAGGAACTGCAGCAGCAAGCCAACGGTTGCGGCAATCGCGGCGTAACCCAAAATCGGGCCAATGCGTTCGTTTGCGATTCGCAAACCATCGCGCACGGTCGGGTCGCCACCATTCAGGCGGATCATCGCGGCACCGACCAAAGCGGAGTTGAAATAGAAGATGACGAAGTATTGGCAGATGTAAAACACGAACACCACGATGCCTTGCAGCACACCGAACCCGTCACTGAATAGCTTCAGCGCGTATATCGGCAGCGCAAACGTAGCCATCACAATCAAAGCCGCAATACCGGAAACCACCGGAAACACCAGCAATTCCTTGTCTGAGCGCAATACACCCGCGCTGGCTTTCACCAGTTCCCAACTGCGAGAAAACTTCGCAAACATTTTTACACTCCTAAAGACCTATCACAGCCACAATGGCGGCACATTATTGCGTTAATTTGACGAAAATACACAAGCGTCTAAAGTAATGGCAAGCTGACGACTGATGCGCCGCTTTCACCAAGGTTACTTATGCAAACTGCTCCCGTTGTCCTGATTACCGGTGCCGCCAAGCGGATAGGTCGCAGCATTGCCCGCCGTTTGCACGCACGTGGATTTTCCATTGCGATCCATCATCGAAACTCGACCGCCGAAGCCGAACAACTTCGACATGAACTGGAGCAGGCCAGGCCCGATAGCGTATTGGTATTGCAAGCCGAGTTGAGTGAGTTTGATCGTTTGCCGGAAATGGTTGCGAAAACTGTCGGACGTTTTGGACAACTCAACGCGCTGGTGAATAATGCCAGTGGTTTTTTCCCGACCCCGATCGGAACGACTCAGGATAGCGATTGGCAAAAATTGTTTGCTTCCAATGCCTGGGCACCGTTTTTCCTGTCGCAGGCAGCGACACCGCACCTGCAAACCAGCAAAGGCAGCATCGTCAATATCGTCGATATCTATGCCGAGCGCGCATTGAAAGACCATACGGTCTACTGCATGGCAAAAGCGGCATTGGCGATGATGACACAATCGCTGGCGAAGGAACTGGCACCTAATGTTCGCGTGAACGGCATCGCGCCGGGTGCGATTATGTGGCCGGATGCCGGAAAATCCGACGCCGACAAAAACATCATCCTTGCCAATATTGCATTGCAACGCGCCGGCAATCCGGAAGAAATCGCCGAAGTGGTGCGCTGGCTGATAGAAGACGCCAGTTATTGCACCGGTGAAATTATTCGCGTTGATGGCGGTCGGCATTTGAATATCTGATGTCGAACAAAGTGATCCATTTCTTTCTTGCCTTGTTACTGCTTGTTTGCAGCAACGACATTCTTGCAGAGACTCGTGTCGAACTTGCAGCAAAACGAGTAAAACCGGTATTGGTCAACGCACTGGCGGAAAAAAATCTGAGCTACGGAAGCGCGATTTTTATTCGCATCTTCAAGGCAGAAAAAAATCTGGAAGTCTGGGTCAAAAAGAACGGGCAATATGTTCTTTTTCAGACTTATCCCATTTGCACTTACTCGGGACAGCTAGGCCCAAAAATACGACAAGGCGACAATCAGGCACCGGAAGGATTTTATCGCGTGGGTCTTGGCCAACTGAATCCCGCCAGCAGCTATCACCTGTCTTTCAATCTTGGCTACCCGAATGCCTACGACCGTGCGAATGAACGCACCGGCGATTTTCTGATGGTGCATGGCAACTGCGTTTCGATCGGTTGCTATGCGATGGGCGATGCGGCCATCGAGGAAATCTATACTCTGATGGAAGCGGCATTGCGCAATGGCCAGCGCAGTATTGACGTCCATATTTTTCCGTTCCGTTACGACAGTACGAAGATCGCCTGGCAGAACTCGGAATGGAAGTCGTTCTGGAGTGATTTGAAAGCGGGTTTTGACGCATTTAATGCGAATAAAAAACCGCCCATTATCGGCGTGGCAAACAAGCGCTATACAATTACCGCAGCACCTTAAGCAGGAAGACTTTACAGATTTTCCAGCTGCATCTCTTTGTTGTAGTCGGGATGCTCCGACCAACTGTCAGCCAGCGTTTTCCCCGAGACCGGATCACGAAAATCCGGCGCAATATCGGCCAATGGTTTCAGCACGAACGCATGTTTCAATTCCGGCCTTGGAATGCATAAATTACCGGGGCCGGAAACCACTAAATCATCGAAATAGATAATATCGATATCGAGAGTCCGGCTTGAAAAACGTGGGACATCGCGCTTTCTGCCGTGCCTGTCTTCAAGATCGTGCAACCAGGCATCGAGCTGCTCGACGCTCCAGTCGGTTTCGACACAGGCCGCCGCATTCAAAAAATCCGGCCCATCAAAACCGATCGCCGGCGTGCGATAAACCGGTGACAAGGTTATTTTGCCAAATTGTTTTTTCAGCGCGGCAATCGCGAGCGATAAATAATGCTTCGGGTTTTCGTTTGAACCCAAACTTAAATAGGCCTGATGCACCACTTGATTCAAGCACTCCGCTCAAGCATCACGCCGACCGCTTTCGCACCGCGCACGGCACCGATCTTGCTCAGTTTCAGTTTGACGTGGGTGACCTTGAATTCTTCGAGAATGATCTTGCAGCATTGCTCGGCCAGTTTTTCGACAAGGCCGAAATCGGATTCGCTGACAAACTGGATCAGTCGTTTGCTGACCGCCTTGTAGTCGAGCGTGTCTTCGATATTGTCGCTCGCGGCCGGGATGCGATTGTCGTGTGCCATTTCGATATCGAGCACGATCGGCTGCTTGATTTTCCGTTCCCAATCGTAAATGCCGATCACGCATTCGATTTCCAGTGCTTCGATAAAAACCTTGTCCATATTTTCGTTCTTTGTGGGAGCGGCTTTAGCCGCGATTAAAAGTGCGATCGATGCGCGATGTGCTAATTGCTTAAGTCACTAGTTGACCAGCTTCGCTGTTGAAAAGGACTTACCATCCGTGCGGGAATGACGAATAAATTATTTTCCATTAATCGACCAAAGATAATGTTGCCATATCCCAACGTGCCTGCACCGTGATGGCGGAGGTTTCATGCTGGCCGGCCTGCAAACGCAGCGCACCGGCGAACGCGATCATCGCTCCATTATCGGTACAAAATTCCGGGCGCGGAAAATACACCTGGCCGCGCATTTTCTCGCAGGTCTTCGCCAATTTCGCGCGCAGTCGTTTATTGGCGCCGACGCCGCCGGCAACCACCAGTTGATTGGTCTCACATTGATGCAAAGCGCGTTCGCATTTGATTGCCAGCGTATCGACAACGGCATCTTCGAAGCCCCGAGCGATATCGGCACGCGTTTCGGCGGTCTGGTCGGATTTCTGCCAGGCCAGCAAGACCTGGGTTTTCAGGCCGGAAAAACTGAAATCCAGGCCGGGACGGTCGGTCATCGGGCGCGAAAACTTGTATTTGCCGGGCGTGCCGGTTTCGGCCAGTTTCGCCAGCTCGGGACCGCCGGGATACGGTAAGCCCATCATTTTGGCGGTCTTGTCGAAGGCCTCGCCGGCGGCATCGTCCAGGGTTTCGCCGAGCAATTGATAGTCGCCGATGGCTTTGACCAGCACCAATTGGCTATGACCGCCGGACACCAAAAGCGCAACAAAGGGCGGTTTGGGTGGATTTTCTTCCAATAAAGGCGCCAGTAAATGGCCTTCCATATGATGAACGCCGATTGCAGGCACATCGAGGGCCCAAGCCAGGGACCTGCCCGCCGCCGCACCGACCAACAGCGCGCCAATCAGGCCGGGACCGGCGGTAAAAGCCACCGCGTCGATATCGGAAACCGTCAGATTGGCCTCGGCCAAAGTCTGGCGCACCAGCGGCAAAAGTTTGCGCACATGGTCGCGACTGGCCAGCTCCGGCACCACGCCGCCGTACTCGGCATGCAAGGCAATCTGGCTGTACAGGGCATGCGCCCGCAGGCCGGCAACCGTGTCATAAAGCGCTACACCGGTTTCATCGCAGCTGGTCTCAATTCCTAGAACGCGCATCTGGCCTCTTCTGGCTCTTTAACTTGTTAAATTTGGGTCAAACTGGCTTGCACGGATGCACCCATGCCGCGTATCATACGCGGCTCGCTGCCCAGTTGGCCTGGAGTCAAAGCGAAATCCTGATTTTTGGAGTTTCAAATGCCTAATGTAAAAGTCCGCGAAAACGAACCCTTTGAATTTGCCCTGCGCCGTTTCAAGCGCACCTGCGAAAAAGCCGGCGTCCTGGCTGATACCCGCAAGAAAGAGTTCTACGAAAAGCCGACTCAAGAACGCAAGCGTAAAGCTGCAGCTGCTGTTAAGCGTCAATTGCGCCGCAGCTCGCGCGACGTTACCAAGCGTCAACGCATGTATTAATTTTTAGAACGCCTTGTGCGTTCTGATATTGAGGCCGGTCTTGCGCAAGCATCACCGGCCTTTTGTATTTCTGTAATTTGTTTGGAGAACACCATGAGCATGAAAGCCCAACTGACCGAAGACATGAAAACCGCGATGAAAAGCGGCGAAAAAGAAAAGCTGGCCGTGATTCGCCTGATCAATGCCGCGTTGAAACAACGCGAAGTCGATGAACGCATCGAAATTACCGACGCGGTCGTGCTGGCCGTGCTGGAAAAAATGGTCAAGCAACGCAAGGACTCGATCAGCCAGTTCGATGCGGCCGGTCGCGACGATTTGTCCTCGATCGAAAAATACGAACTCGGCATCATCCAGGCTTATCTGCCGGAGCAAATGTCGGAAGCCGAAATCAATGTGATCATCGAGGCTGCTCTTGCCGAAGCCGGCGTCAGCGGTCCGCAAGCAATGGGCAAGGTGATGCCGATCATCAAAGCCAAGGTCGCCGGCAAGGCCGACATGGGTGTGGTGTCGCAATTGCTGAAGGCGAAATTGGCGGGTTGATGCAATATTGCTTTGTGGGAGCTGCTTTAGCAGCGATGCAAACTTTCAGGTTGCGGAAATTTTGATCATTTAATCGCTGCTAAAGCAGCTCCCACATCGAAGACACAAAAAAGCCGGCTTTCGCCGGCTTTCTCTTTGTTCGAATTTCGAAGTCTTACTTGGCTTTCATCAACGCAATCGTCATATCCAGCATGCGGTTGCTGAAACCCCATTCGTTGTCGTACCACGAACAGACTTTTACCAGCGTACCTTCCATCACCTTGGTCAGCGTGCTGTCGTAGACCGAGCTGTGCGAGTCGTGATTGAAGTCGATCGATACCAAAGGCTTCTTGTTGAAACCGAGAATGCCTTTCAACGGACCGTTCGCAGCTTCCAGCACGATGGCATCGATTTCAGCTGCCGTGGTGGCGCGTTTGGCAACGAATGTTAAATCGACAACCGAGACATTGATGGTCGGCACGCGCATCGCGAAACCATCCAGCTTGCCGTTCAATTCCGGCAATACCAGACCCACCGCTGCGGCAGCACCGGTCTTGGTCGGGATTTGCGACATCGTGGCCGAACGGGCACGGCGCAGATCGCTGTGATACACGTCGGTCAGCACCTGGTCATTGGTGTAGGCATGGATGGTGGTCATCAGGCCGTGCACGATGCCGATTTTTTCATGCAGCACTTTTGCCAATGGTGCGAGGCAATTGGTGGTGCAGGAAGCATTCGAAATAACGGTGAATTCCGATTTCAGCTGGTCGTCGTTCACGCCGAATACGAAGGTGCCATCGACGTCTTTGTCGCCAGGAGCCGAGATAATCACTTTCTTCGCGCCGCCGGTGATGTGAGCGGAAGCCTTGGCTTTCGAAGTGAACAAGCCGGTGCATTCCAGCACGACATCGACGCCGTGGCTGCCCCATGGAATATCGGCCGGGTTACGGATCGCATAGACTTTGATACGGTCGCCGTTGACGATCAAATCGCCACCTTCGGCCGATACGGTGCCCGGGAATTTTCCGTGCGCGGTATCGTATTGCGTCAGATGCGCATTGGTTTCGGCATCACCCAAATCATTGATCGCGACGACTTGAATTTCGTGTTGACGGTTTGCTTCATAAATAGCGCGCAATACATTGCGGCCAATACGGCCATAGCCGTTAATCGCGACTTTAATCGCCATACCATTACTCCTAGGGTGCATAAGTGCAAGAGAACCGCTATTTTAACGTCTGCAGCCCTCCCATAACACCCCTCAGGCCCTGAAAAAATCCTATGAAAGCCATCCAATCAAGCTTTATTGCGCTTTGTTTCCTGCTGACACCCTTGCAAGCATTGGCCTGGGGCAAGGTCGGGCACGAAGTGGTAGGGGACTTGGCACAGCGCCAGCTCAATGCGAAAGCGCAGGCCGAGGTCTCGCGATTATTGGCCGCAGAAGCGGATCCGACCTTGGCCGGTATTTCCAACTGGGCCGACGCGCTTCGTTCGAGTGATCCCGACATGTTCAAGAAAACCGGTCGCTGGCATTACATGAATTATCCGCGCGGCGGCGATTGCGAGTTTGTCCCGGCACGCGATTGTCCGGATGGCAATTGTCTGATCGCGGCGGTCAATAAGAATTTCACGATCTTGTCAGACAAGACCCGCAGCGATGACGAACGCAAGACAGCGCTGAAATTTCTCGTACATTTTGTCGGCGATATCCACCAGCCTTTTCATGCCGGTTATGCCGATGACAAAGGCGGCAATGCTTTCCAGATCAATTACCAGGGCAAGGCCTGGAAGCCGTTCAAGAACTCCGATTCCTACGCTGCTGCAAATCCGAACAACTGGAACATCCATAGCGTCTGGGATTCACTGATCGTCGAAAGCAAAGGCCTCGACTCCACTGCCTATGCAGCGGTCTTGTGGAAGCAATCGTCATTGCCGTTTGATGCCACCAAACGCTCGGACCGTCCGGCGGTCGATTGGTCGATGGAATCCTGCCGTATCGTCAGAAAGGACAAGACCTATCCCGACATTCACGTGATGAAAGACGACTACCTGAAAAAAAATCGGCCGGTAGTGGAATTGCGTCTGCGCCAGGGCGGCGCGCGCTTGGCAGCGATGATTAATTACGCTTTGGGACGATAAGTAACTCATGATCCCTACGCAACAATCAGCACAAAAGAAAAAACTCTATTTCCTGATGTTTGCAGGCCTGGTTTTCGCAGGCAATTGGTTAATCGTCCGACACCTGTCAAATACTTCATCTCCGGAAATCCCGGAGTGGCCGATGGGTTTCGACTTGCTGCTGCTCCTGCCCTTGACTTATCTGTGGATCAATCGCAAACAAGGCCGCCAGGCATTTATTGGCGCCATGGCATTGTTTGGCTTTGGCGTTTTGCTTGGAAGCTGGATACTTCCCGATGAAAGTAAAAATGTCTGGCTAGTGCTGGAACAATTGAGGTTTATTGTTCTATTCGGAATTGTTCTGACACAGGCCACCTTGATAGCTCTGATCATCAAGGAAGTGATTGCAAAAAAACAAAGCCATAATCTCGATATCGCCGTGGACGAAGCCATCGGCCGCCGTTTTGGACGCGAAGGGTTCGCCAGCTTGATGAGAATCGAAGCACGCATGTGGCTGTATGCGCTGCTACGAAAACCCATCAAGCATGAATTCCCGGGCAAGCAACATTTTCATTACCACCTGCATCAGGGCAATGCTTCCAACCAACAGGCTTTCCTGATCATTATTGGCGCCGAAATTCCCATCGCGCATGTGCTGTTGAATTTATACAGCCCGACACTGGCATTGTTTATTACCGCGACCAGTATCTACGGTTTCATTTTTCTGCTTGCCGAGTACCGCGCCACGCTATTTCGACCGATCAGTATCGACGACGAAAAACTGCATGTCCGTTACGGCGTGATCGGCGACCAGGCCATCCTGTTCCGTGACATCGCCTGCATCAAAGCCTGCGAAGGAAGAATCAAACGTGCGCCTAAACGTTTGCGATTCACCGGGCCACAGCATGCCAACGTACGTATTCAACTTAAGCCGGAGACTCGACTCGACACTCTGCTTGGCAAAAGGCATATCGACGAGATTTATATTGCCGTGGATAACCCGGATTGCTTCATTAATACCATCACTGCTCGCATTCATGCGACAGACGCAACCTGAGACAAAAATGTCCATTCCACGTATCCATTCTTTCCATCACAAGGAAACCGGCACCTGGAGTTATGTCGTTGCCGATCCGGCAACACGTGTGGCCGCGATTATCGATCCGGTGCTGGATTACGATGCAAAATCCGGACGCACCAGCACTACCAGTGCCGATTTATTGATCAGCACTGTGCTGGAGAATACTTATCAGCTCGCATGGATTCTGGAAACCCACGCACATGCCGATCATCTATCCGCTGCGCCTTTTATCAAGAAAAATCTCGGCGGTCGCATTGCGATTGGTCGCGGTATTACCCAGGTGCAGAAAACCTTCAAGCCGATTTTCAATCTTGATCACGACTTTGCGACCGATGGTTCGCAGTTTGACCATTTGTTTGAAAGCGACGAAGTATTTTTGCTTGGCGAAATCGAAGCACGAATTATTGCCACACCTGGCCATACCAATGACAGCGTGAGTTATCTGATCGGCGACGCGATCTTTGTCGGTGATTCTTTGTTCATGCCCGATGGCGGTTCTGCACGTTGCGATTTCCCCGGTGGTAGTGCTGCTGTGTTGTATCAATCGATACAGCGGCTTTTCAGTCTGCCCGATGAAACCCGGATGTTTGTTTGCCATGATTATTCACCGGGCGGACGCGAGCCGCGTTGCGAAACCACGATCGGCGAACAAAAACAAAAAAATATCCATGCCGCCAGCTCGGTGAGCGAACAGGAATTTATTGCGATGCGACAGGCACGCGATGCGACGCTGGGCATGCCGGCATTGATCATTCCTGCAGTGCAAGTGAATATTGCCGCCGGCGAATTTCCGAAAACCGAAAATAATGGCGTGATCTATCTTAAAATCCCCATCAATACCCTATGAGCATTCTCGAGCTTTATCTCGCACTCATTTTCTTTGCTGTCGCCATTTTGTATTCTTCAGTCGGACATGCCGGTGCCAGCGGTTATCTTGCCGCGATGGCCTTGCTCAGCTTTGCACCCGAGCAAATGCGGCCGACCGCGCTGGCCTTGAACATTCTGGTCGGCAGCATTGGTCTGACTCGTTTCTATCGTGCCGGTTTGATCGACTTTAAGAAAGTCTTGCCATTCGTACTGGCTTCGGCGCCCTGCGCTTTTTTTGCAGCGAAGTATCCGATTGCAAAAGAGCACTACAGCTTTTTACTGGGATTGTTTCTGATCGTAGCCGCACTCGCGATATTCAAAACGGCATTTGCATTGAGCAAGAAAGAAGTCGAATACACGCCTCGACCGATTTCCTGGCTATTGGCTGCCATTGTCGGTGCCGCGATTGGCGTACTTTCGGGATTTACCGGCACCGGCGGCGCGATCTTTCTGACGCCGATATTATTGTTTGCGCACTGGGCCCATACCCGCGAAGCTTCCGGCATCTCGGTCGCTTTCGTATTTATCAACTCGGTGACGGCACTTACCGGCTTGCGAATCGGCGGCGCCAGCTTTCCGGAAGCGCTGCCTTATTGGTTAATTGCCGTCGCAGCAGGCGCATTGATTGGCACCCAACTCGGCATCAATCGTTTGCCAATACGAGATCTGCGTATTGCGCTCGGTGTGGTATTACTAATAGCCGCAGGAAAATTACTTTTCACATGATGCTCGATGCGATGGCAACCGAGCATCAAGTCATTGCATGTCATTTAGTATTTCCGGCGCTGGAAAAATTATCGAACAAGGCAACCGTGAGCTTGCTTGCCACCGGCCCTCCGTTTTTGCCGATAGCCGGCTGATATTTTTGCTTCATCAGCAAATCCGATACCTGGCCTAACACTTCGGCACTATCATTTTCGAAATTACCGTCGAACGTGGCGCCCGACATGAATCCCTTTTCATCGACCACAACGATCGCATTCACTATTTTCTTGCCGGCGGCTTTGCCGTCTTGCTGAAGCTTTCTGTAAGTATCGTTCGGTATCAACTTGGCCGGCGTTGCAATTTCGCTGGCGTCGACCGTCTTCAGCTGCATCGACTTCAGTTCTTTTTCCGAATAGATCGTGGGCTTGCCGCTGCCGGTCTGCATGAAGTGATTGGAATCCCGTGTATCCTTGGTATCTGTATCGCCGAATTCGGTAATTGGACTCGACTTGCCGTTGCGCACTTCGGTGATGACAAGATTCAATGCAATGAAAGAGCTTCCGTCTTTCGTACTGATACCGATGCCTGCGTTCCTGCCAATAGTCACTTTCAACTTCGGCTCGGCAACAATGTTTCCGCCAAACATCATCTTGCCTTCTAACATGACGAAATCCTTGTCGACCGGCTTTACGGAGAACTCATACGACCAATCACGCTCACCGCTACCGTTGGATATTGCGAATGTCTTTCCGGGTACTTCGCGCAGCTTTATGCGCGGCTGATCGACATGATCGATCTTGGTATCGACACGCATTTCATATAGCAAACCCGCTTCGGCAGGCGCAACGATGATATTGGCAGGTTGCGTTGACCATGCGGCGAACGCTCCGCCAAGACAAAGTGCCGCCACGAGTCCAAAGCCCAGCACACGATATATTTTTCGCGGAGTCGATTTTTTCAGCATGAGAATTCTTTCCTTCAAAGGGTGACGGGCTTGCCAATGACAGGCAACGGGGAGACCAAGACTGGCCATTTGAGTTTTCAACATCGCATCGGCATAGGATTTACGGGCCGACGGGAATTTCGTTAGCACGTTGGCATCGGTAGACAGTTCCTGGTCGAAGCGGAACCGTCCGCCGGCCCAATGCATCAGGGGGTTGAACCAGAAGACGCACTGCAGGAATGTCGCCAGCAAATTGATTCGGGTGTCGCCACGCGATAGATGCACCTGCTCGTGCATCAACACCAAGTCTTGCTCTTCCTTGCTGTAACGCTGATTGAAATCGGATGGCAACACGATTCGCGGTTGCACGACACCAATCACCGAAGGGCCGTGATTATTGTTTTCGGCCAGGAAGACCTTCTCGTAACACCAATTGAGGACTCCGAGACTGCCGATAAATCTTTTCTGCTGACGTGCGAACAACAAAGCGCAAGCGACGATGCCGATCAGCCAGAGCGATAGAAACACGTCCGATGAAGAATCAACCGCCTGTACAGCCATCGTCGAGGTAGATGAAGTAGAACTCGCATTCACGGCAACTGGCTGACTGACGGCGGTGATGACGATTTCTTTCGCGGGAATAAATACGGCAATCAATGCAAAAGGAACCAGGCACCACAAGGTGTAGGCGATACGGGCACCGAATAACTTACGCATCGGAACCCGGGCGATGATCACCACGGCAATGGCAAGACTGACTGCAATCGTGGCTTCCAACAGTAATTTCAATAAATCAGCGCTCATCATCCATCCCCTCGATCAGTTTTTTAAGTTCGGCAATGTCTTTTTTACTCAGCTTTCCCTTCTCGCTGAAATGCGCCACGAGCGGAGCCACGCGTCCGTCGAAAATCCTGTTTAACAAGCTTTTGCTTTCGATGGTTACCCACTCTTCCCGTTTAAGCACGGCGCTGTAGCAGTAACGCCGGCCGTGTTTTTCGGCCTGGATAGCGCCTTTGTTCAATAATCGATTGAGCAGGGTTTTGATGGTCGGCTCCTGCCAGTCCTGCTCTTCGCTTAATTGCGCAATGATGTCCTCGGCGTAGCGCGGACTCCGCTGCCAAAGCACCTGCATGACCAAACTTTCCGCTTCGCTGATTTGCATAGTTGTGATTACATTTGTAATTGGTAATAGATTACGCATGTAATCGAAGATGTCAAGCCCGGCCCGAAACAAAATGCGATACTGGCCGGAAACCCAACCAAGCATAGGTGCCAGGTGCAAATAAGCAGCCTTGAACAAGCAGTCGAATCCCTGCTTGAACGCACGGGAAACAAGATTGTGCTGGCCGCACCGCTCGGCCTTGGCAAGCCGCATCGTTTATTGAATGCGATTTACGAAGCGGTCGAAAAAGACAAAAACAGTTCTCTGCAAATCTATACCGCACTCTCGCTGACACCGCCCAAACCGCACAGCGATCTGGAAAAACGTTTTCTGCAACCGTTTCTGGATCGGCATTTCGGCGCCGATTTCCCGAGCCTGCATTATGCGATTGCACAACGCCGTAGCGCCTTGCCCGACAATATTTCGGTGCAGGAGTTTTATATGCAGTCGGGCGGCTTGTTGAATTCGGAGCAGGCGCAGCGCAAATACAACAGCTTGAATTACACGCATGTTGCACCCGCAGTGGCGGAAAAAAATATCAATACGTTGGTGCATAAAGTCGCGCGCGAACCCGGCGGTACACGACTCAGCTTGAGCTGCAATCCCGATTTGACCTTTGATTTACTGGATGAAATAAAACGGCTTGGAAAACCGCGACCGATACTGATCGCGGAAATTGATCCACACCTACCCTGGATCGGCGGCACGGCTGCCGTCAATCAGGATTTCTTCGACATCGTGCTGGACCTGCCCGGACCTGCACCGAAATTATTTGCCTTGCCGCGACAAGCGGTAAGCTGTCCTGAATACGCAATTGGCTTGCGTGCCAGCGCCCTGATTAGAGACGGCGGCACCTTGCAGATCGGCATCGGTTCCTTGTCGGATGCTTTATGCCAAGCACTGATGCTGCGCCACAAGCACAATGCCGATTACCGCGAACTGATGAATTTGCTGGCACCGGGCTTTCTGGAATCCGATCTGGTCAAAAACCACGGCGGGGCCGAACCATTTTCGATTGGGCTATATGGTGCCAGCGAAATGGTCAATGACGGTTTCAGATACCTGCATCAGCAAGGCATATTGAAGCGTCGCGTACTTGACGATATCGGCGTGATGCAACGCGATCATGACAATGTATCGACCGACGAAGACAAGCGACGCCTGCAATCGGAAGGTCACTGGCTCAATGGCGGCTTCTATCTGGGCTCGCACGATTTATATCAATGGTTGCGCGACATGCCGGATTCGGAAAAAAACGGTCTTGGCATGACCCGTATTTCGCATATCAACGAATTGTATGGCGGCAATGAATCGCTCGAACGCTTGCAACGCCGCGGCGCGCGCTTCTATAACACCTGCATGATGACGACCGTGCTGGGCGCGGCGGTGTCGGATGCACTCGAAGATGGTCGAGTCGTTTCCGGCGTCGGCGGCCAATACAATTTCGTCGCGATGGCGCACACCTTACGCGATGGTCGTTCGATCCTGATGTTTCGTGCCACCCGCGAACAAGCCAAAACCGTGCATTCCAATGTGCTGTGGAATTATGGTCACACGACCATACCGAGGCATCTGCGCGATATCAGCATCAATGAATATGGCGTGGCCGATTTGCGTGGCATCGATGACGAAGACTGCATCAAGGCGATGTTGTCCATTTGCGATTTCCGCTTTATTCCGAAACTGATCGACAAGGCCAAACGCGAACTGAAGCTGGATGCCAATTTCGAGGCACCGACTTCCTGGACCTTGAATCAACCTGAACTGATAAGCGAAGTGTTGGCTCCCTATCGCAAAAGAAATTTGCTGCCGGACTATCCGCTTGGCTGCGATTTCACGCCAGTCGAATTGCGCCTGGTGAAAGCCCTGGGTTTTCTAAAATCCGCTACGGCATCGGGCTTCGGAAAACTGAAGTTGATTGCTTTGGCCCTGCTTTCCGGCGCGGCAAAAGACAGCGAAGCGATCGAACGCATGGGTTTGCAAACGCCAAGCACGATGAAGGAGAAATTGACGGCACGACTCGTGAATTACGCGCTAAATAAAACCAAATAAACCCGTAGAGTGGGCATCGCCCACCACTTTCGTACAATCCAATTGTTCGGTGGGCATTGCCCACCCTACATAAATCTAGTCTCTGGCGACAACAGAGAGCCGTTTCAGGAAATCGGAAAATTCATAAACGGCCAGGTCCCGGTATTCACCGGCATCGTAGAAGCGGCCATAGCATGACTGGCAACTTTCGAACCAGATGTGCGGCTGTTTGGCGTCGACCATTTTTATCATTGTCTGTTCGCAGATCGGGCAATCGATATCATCAATCTGGTTGAACTGTTCACCCAGCTCGGCATTGCCGATATCCACCTTTTCGGCTTCATCTTCCAGATGCTCGTGCGCACCGATGGCGAGCCACAAACCCATGCAATGTTCGCAACGATAGGCTGTCGCCATATCGACATCGAGCTTGTTCATCTGGTTTTTGCATTTCGGACATTGAATGGACTTGTTCATAAATTCACCGCTGGGTCATGAATTAATTATATCGGGTATTTTATCGACCGCCATTGAATCAGGCTTCTCCGAATGCGCCCGTTCAGGCGGGCCGAATAATTGCATTAACCTCGACATTGTCGATTGCGGTTTTGCCGCATCGCGAAACATCGCCAGCCATTCATGGAAAGTCAGCGTAATCGGATTATGCGATCTAATCGGCACCACGATGCCGTATTCGCATGGTACTTCGGCATCCTCTTCGACAAAGCTACCGAATAATTTATCCCAGATAATCAGCACACCGGCATAATTGCGATCGATGTATTTCGGATTCCTTGCGTGATGCACGCGGTGGTGCGAGGGCGTATTGAATATCTTTTCCAGCCAGCCGAGTTTTCCGACTGCTTCGGTATGCACGAAAAACTGGAAACCGAGATTGATCGCGACCACGGCGATGATATTTCTCGGTTCAAAGCCCAGCCATGCCAAAGGCAGCCAGAACAACCACATGCCGGAAACCGGATAGGTCAGACTTTGCCGGAATGCCGTCGAAAAATTCAGGCGCTCCGACGAATGATGGGTGACATGCGAAGCCCACATCCAGCGAATGCGGTGATGCGCACGATGAAACCAGTAATAGAAAAAATCCTGGGCAACAAACAATGCCGCAATCGTCCACCACGAGGCAGGCAAATCAAACAGCCGATGCTGATATACCCAGATATACAATCCGATCACCAGCAACCAGGCGATCGCATCGGCAGCTTGATGCATCAATGCGAGTGCGGCATTGGAAAAGGTATCTTTCAAACTGTAGACGGCACGCTTGCCTTTCCAGTACCAGGCTTCCCAGAGAATAAATCCCAGAAAGACCGGCGCCATTGCCAGCAATATCCAGGCTTCCATCTCAACCGGCCTCTTGATTGGCGTTACAAAACGCATTCATGTTTTGCAGACAGCGCTGCATTGCGCGCTGCATGAAAAACTTCAATAAAACAAAGCAGAATGGATATAACAAGACACTGGTCAAGTCAAATTCATAGGTCCAGTCCACTCGCGTTACATCGCCATTTTTCTTCAGTTGCCAGTCGGACTCGCCTTGTTTTACCAGCCACGAAAACGGCGCCTGGAAACCGCGCAAAATGTAGCTGTGACGATTTGGCTTGTCGAGCACCGTGACTTGCTCGGTCAATACGGAATTGTCGGCATTATAAATATGACGGGTTACACCGACCGCCAAAGGTTCGACCAGGCGAACTTTGCGTATTGCCGGGATCACGCCATAACCGGTAAAGCAGCCGGGAAAGCTGGCGGTATCGACCATCAGTTCGAAGATCGGCGTCGGTTCGCAATTGAAATCCAGAGTCGCGTGACAGGAAATTTTCATGCCGACAGTGTCGCGAACGCTTTGATGCCTGTCCAGTAGTGATTCGTTATCGCGTTGTCCTGAATTATCTGCATCCGAATTTATTGCTCTTAAATACAAGGCCCGGCAGGAGTACGCTATGTTGATGGAAGCCAGCGAGCACCCCGATTTCAAGCTCTCGTACCGAAGACACGGTAATACCCTGTATTTCCAGGTAAGCGGCGATGTCGATTCACAAGCCGTGCGCATTGCCTACTGGCAGGAAATTGTCGCTATTACCCGCAAGCTCGGCATACGAAAATTACTCGTGGTCGATCGCAAGAAACACCGGCCTGCGACTCAGGTTGAATTGGCGGAACTGGCTCGCATCATGCATAGCCACCGCGAAATTGCCGATCGCGTTGCGGTAGTCGAACCGACACCGGAATTTCTCCCGGCGGTAGAACATGCCGAGATCGAAGGTCGCGAAATGGGTATTAATATTCGTGTATTCGGAAGTCAGCATGATGCCGAACGCTGGCTGATGTATGGCTTGTCCGACGAAGCCTAGTATTCATTATCTTCTGGCTGGATGCCGGAATTAGCTTATCGCACGACAGGCAAAAAAATCCCGAACCGGTTATCTGCCAGATTCGGGAAGCCGGACCTCGCTCGGGGAGTGAGCTTTGGCCGGGACAGGATGCAACTTGCCTGGTGTGTGTTTGTGATACCGCGATAACGCGAATCACATGTAATTTGCTGTTCGTCTGATCAACCTGCTCTTGCCTGGATGCGACAGTCGCGAATCACTGCCGCATCCACTTTCGTTGATTCGCACTATGCGAATCAACGTGTATCGGCATTTATTGTTTTATCGCGTCCGCAGTGGCTTTTGCGGCATCGCGTGCAGTTGCTGCAGCTGCTTTTGCAGTTTCATAGGCGGCATCAGCCGTTGCGTTACAAGCTGATTGCTCGGCCGATGGCAATGCATCGCATTTTTCCTTGGCCACTTTCAGGTCGCCATCGGCTTTGGTAATAGCGACATCGTATGCGGCTTTCGCATTGTCATCGACGGCTTCGGCAGTAGCGTCCTGGGTGGCATCGGCAACATCCTGACTGCCTTCTGCAGCAGTCGCCATTGCGTCTGTTGCGGCATCGGCGGTTTCAGTCGTTGCTTCTACCTGTGCCGCATTAACGTCAGCCTGGGTTTCGGCCGGGGTTTCTTCCTTGGTGCATGCCGACAAGGCCAGCGCGCAGGAAAGGGCAAGCAAGGTGCGAGTTATATTTTTCATGGTAGCTCCGGATATAGGTAGGTGGGTACGGCATCTTTTTTGCGATGCGCATTAAGCACTAATCAAGATACGTGCCAATCGTGAAATGGCGTTATGACAGCAAGGTCTGATTCGGCCATGTGCAGAAAAGCAGGATAACTGCACGAAAAACCCTGCATAAGCAGCAAATTGCATGGTCATGCATGCGGAGAGGGACGCTTGCGTATTGCACGAAACGGTTTTGATTCTTGCATTTTGCCGTTAGCGCACGCCAGTTCACTGTCGCGCATGCCATGAAAACCGGCGTCCGGACTTGGCATGGAACATGAAAGTGTTTATTTGATCCGGTTCGTAAATGCTGCATACAACAGTTCCATTCAACAAATCGAAGGAGAACACCATGCTTCATTACGCAGTCGTTTTTCTGATTATTGCGCTTATTGCCGGCGTGCTTGGTTTTGGCGGCATCGCCGGCACTGCCGTTGGTATTGCAAAAATACTGTTCTACATTTTCCTGTTCTTATTCGTGCTGTCGCTTCTTCTTGGTCGAAACAAATCCTAGCCAAGCCATTGTGCTTCGGATAAAAAAAGCGCTGCCCTGCAGCGCTTTTCGTTAGGAATTTTTGTTTGGTATCAGGCTTTCGGCAATGGCAACTCGAGAATGAAGATCGAACCGCCGCCCTCGCGGTCTTCATGCCAGAGATCGCCGTCCATCGTCCGCGCACGCTGCTTGGCAAGCGCCAGGCCCAACCCCGTGGATGACTCGCCATCGGTTGGCTGTGCTGTCAGGCGAACATAGCGTTTGAACAAGCGCTCCTGGTCCTGTTTCGAAATACCCGGGCCCTGGTCAGTCACCGACAGCCTGGCTCGATTGCCGAACTTTGCCGCTGTCAACAATACTTCGGAGCCGGCAGGCGAAAACTTCAATGCGTTTGACAACAGATTCTGCAGCACATGCAAAACGCCACCATGATGGCCGCAAACAATAAAGTCATTCGGCAAAACAACCTTCACGCTGATGTTTTTTGCATGCGCCAACCTGCCCATCACGGCCATCGCTTCATTCAATAATTTACCGACCCAAAGCTTCTCGATCGACACTCCTGCTTCCTGGGCATTTTGGTGATCCAGCAAAGCCTGTAGAAACATGACACCGGAATCGGCTGAAGTCCGGATCGATTCGAGCAACCGGGCACGTGTCGTAATTTCAAGATCAGGCTCGTGCAACATATCTCCCGCAAAACGAATATTGGCGAAATAATTTCGCAAGTCATGTGCAATGGTTTCAACCATCTGCTGTTTCTCGGTGACAAAGCGCTGCAGGGAATCACGCGAGTGCTTGAGGTCAATATGGGTCTTTACCCGTCCCAGCAATTCTTCGGCCAGAAAAGGCTTGGTGATGTAATCCACCGCACCGGCGGCAAGCGCGAGCGCGACATTTTCACGATCATGGTCGGCGGTAAGAATTATGACCGGGATATCCTGTGTTTCCGGGATGGCTTTCAATTTTTTCAGAACATCAAACCCCGACATGCCCGGCATGCGCATATCCAGCAGAATCAAATCCGGCGGCGTTGTAGCGACCCGTTCCATGGCCTGCTCGCCGCTGAGCGCGGGCACGATATCGAAGCCGGCACGGGCCAGCAATTGGCCGACCACGCGCATATTGGCTTCCTGATCGTCCACGACAAGCACTACCGGCAAGTATTTATCTAACATCTTTCCGGACTCAGATCTCATCAAAATTCTCCGGCATTTCGGCAATCGTTCCCAATACAGTATTGACACTGCCGACATCGAAACGCTGCACGGCATCGAGCAATTCCGCAGCTCTGGCACCCAGCAGATCGAATTCCGCATCCGCGGCAAATAACTGCAGCGCTTTCGCGAAGTCGCCGATTTCCCGCATCCGCATGCTTTGCCGAAGCTCCGGCAATTCCATGCTCTGCAATTGCTTCCATTTCAGCTGCCGGGCATCCGACCACTTTCTTGGTGTCTTGCCGGATTTAGCACGACCGAAAATATCGTCGAGTGCGTTAAACAAATCCTGCGGTGTGTAAGGCTTGCGGACATAGGCGTCGAAACTTTCACGCAAGGCTTTTTCCTCGGTATTCAAACTCGAAGCGGTAACAGCAATGATCTTGATGTCGACATTCTGCAATTCCGTATCGGAACGTATCGCATCACTGGCCTCGAACCCATTCATCCCCGGCATGCGTAAATCCATTAAAACAACATCCGGTCTTTGCGCTTTTGCGGCAACAACGGCATCCAGTCCATTATCGACAATTTGCACTTGATGATGGCTGTTGCGCAGATAACCCTTGGCGATTTCGGCATTCCAGGCAACATCATCGACTACCAATATCTTCAGTGGCGGCAATAAATCGAAATCGACCGTCATTACGCCCATGACATGATGGTCGGGCATATAGTCGGAAACGCGCACATTGGGAATTTCGACCATGAAAGTCGCACCTTTGCCCAATTCGCTGGTGACCTGAATATCACCTTGCATCACGTTGACCAGGCGCCGGCAAATACTCAATCCCAGGCCGGTTCCTTGACGGACTTTCCCGTCGGGACTTTCCGCCTGATGGAAGGGCTCGAAAATCTTGGTCAACTGTTCGGGGTCAATGCCGACACCGCTGTCGGTTACCAATAACCGGAGGTTACGCAAGTCTGGGTCATGCTGCGGCGTCATTGCGACTCGAACCACCACACCGCCTCGTTCGGTGTATTTGATGGCATTGCTCAGCAGGTTCATCAGTATCTGACGCATGCGCTGGCTATCGAGCAGAAGCGGCTCATTTTTCGAACTATCGACTTCATGCGTCAGAAAAATATTTTTCTCGCGTGCGTCGGGCAGAAACATTTCGACGATCTCGCCGACCAACTCGCGGATATCGGTTGGCTGCGGTTGCAATTGCAACTTGCCGGCTTCGATTTTGGACAAGTCCAGCACATCGTTGATAAGCGCCAAAAGCATCTGGCCGCCTTTTTTGATCGACATGACCCAGTCGCGTTCCAATGGGTTTGTCACCGATTCGGACAGCAAATGGGTGAACCCGAAAATGGCGTTCATCGGCGTGCGAATTTCGTGGCTCATATTGGCCAGGAAACTGCTTTTTTCCTCGCTTGCCTGACGCGCCTGTTCGGCACGCACCTCGATCATCAACATCCGCTTGGATTCTTCCTGCGAGCGTCTGATGGCCGTGAAGCCTATTACGCCCGCCACCAAGGCCAGGGCATTGGCAATCAACACGGTGGCATTGGTTTGCTTGACCAGCGTATCGCGTTCTTCGACACGCAAAATCATCAGACGATTTTCTTCGACTGTCATCTTGTCGAGTATCAATCGCATGTCTTTGATAATGTCGAAACCCACGCCTTCGCGAATGCGCTTTGCGGATGCAATCTCCCGGCCTGTTTTCAATGCCTTTTGCTTGTACGCCATCGATTCCATACTGCGGACCAGAAAGGCTTCATAACGCTGTGCAAAGTCCGCCATATAGGATCTTTGCAGTGCATTCTCGCGGGTGATGTCGGTTAGCTGAACTTTCAGGCGATACATTTCTGCGAGGGCTTCCCGCTGCGCCAGTTGATTGGCAGGATCGCCGGTTATCAAATACCGCAAGCCGTTAGCTTGCGCATCACCGGTCGCCACTTTCATGCGGGTCAACAATTCCAGAGTCTGGTGGGTATGACTGACCAAACCGATCGACGCGCCCAATTCATTGGTCGAAGTGACAGACACTGCCGAGGTTGCCAGAATCAACACAAACGCCAAGGCGAGCAAGCCATTATTTACCTGATGGCGAAACTTGCTGCTGTGACCATTATCCATCGACGCTGCCCCTGATCGCGTTGTCTGTTTTCAAATCACGAACCCCTGGCTGCCAACATTATCCCGATTTATTTATTCAACAACCAAATTGTGCCATTCAACACCAATGCAAACGACAACCATGCCAGGTACGGCGCTAAAAGGTAACCTGCCGTGCTGGATATTTTTCCAAACGCCAATGCTGTCGATAACGCGGCCAGCCACAATAAGCAGATTTCCATGAAAGCCAGCCCGGGTTGACGCAGGCCAAAGAAGATCGGTGTCCACGCAAGATTCAGTGCGAGCTGCAACCAGAACAAACGCATCGCCACTGAATGCTCCCTCACGGTGGCATTGGTATTGCATCGCACCCACCACAGGCTAATCGCCATCAATATGTACAAGAGGGTCCAGGCCGGCGCAAATATCCAGCCGGGTGGACTCCAGGTCGGCTTCATCAAGCCTTGAAACCACGCGTCGGGGCCGAAAAAAATGCCCATGCAACTGCCCAGACCGACGATCAGTATTAACCATAGAACCAGCGCTATTCTTGGATACGCCTGTTCGGTGAATTTATTTTCAGCCATCTGATTGTCGTGAAGATGTCTCATACATTCACCGTGGATGTCGCCAGCATGACATGCAAGCTCATGCCAACTTGAAAATAAGAATCACAATTTGTATGCCTTGCGTTTTCGATACAGTGTCGATGCATCGATGCCGAGTGTTTTTGCGGCCGCGTCCAGGTTTTCGCTAGTCGCCAATACGCGTTCGATATGCATGCGCTCCAGCGCTTCCAGACTCATTACCGCGCCTGCGGCTACTTCAGGCTTGCTGTTGTCGTGCCGTCCCAAGGCCAATAATTCCGTACCGACTTCTTCCGAGCGGCACAAAATGACGGCGCGTTCCATCATGTTCTGCAATTCGCGAACGTTGCCGGGCCAGGCGTACATTTGCAATTGCGCCAAGGCGGCAGCCGACAAGCGTCGTGCCGGCATGCCGTAACTGGCTGCGAAGCGGCGGATAAAACCGGTCGCGAGATCTTCCAAATCTTCGACGCGCTCACGCAAGGGCGGCAAGGTAATGGATATCACATTCAAGCGATATAGAAGGTCCAGCCGGAACTGTCCGGTTTTCACCATCGCATCCAGATCGTGATTGGTCGCCGCGATAATGCGCGCGTCCGCCTTGCGCGTCACCGGATCGCCGACACGCTCGTATTCCTTGTCCTGGATAAATCGCAATAATTTGGGTTGCAGAGTCAAAGGGAAATCGCCGACTTCATCCAGAAAAATGGTGCCGCCATCGGCATGACTGACCCGCCCGACATTGGTTTGGCTGGCGCCGGTAAACGAACCCTTGATATGGCCAAACATTTCGCTTTCCAGCAACTCGGCCGAAAGCGAGGGACAATTTACCGTGACCAGGGAACCACCAGCACGATTGCTCGCATCGTGGATCACACGGGCAACAACGCCTTTACCGGTACCGCTTTCTCCGAGCAACAGAATATTGGCATCGGTGCCTGCGACCTTGAGCGCGAGACTAATCGCTTCCCGCATCGCATCGTTTTTACTATTTAATTCCGGTATTTCATTGCCCGACTCGCGTTCAAGCGCATCGAGTCGATCTATCATGCGCCGGGTATCGATTTGGCGTGCGACGGCAATACGCAATTGTTCCGGCGAACACGGTTTGACCAAATAATCACTGGCGCCTTGAGCGATGGTCTCGATCGCTTCATTCACGCCGGAATGTCCGGTCACCATGATCACCCGCATCAGCGGCGCCATTTCCCGCAATTTGGGTAAAGCCTCCAGGCCGGATTCATAACCGATGTTGCGGTCGAGCAAACATACCTGAAATGGCAACGTGGCCGCCAGACGAAGACCTTCTTCCACGGTCTCGGCAGTGGTCACGCGATAGCCCTCCCTGGACAGGCACAGTGAGAAGTTTTCGAGTATTGCGCGATCATCGTCAATCGCGAGTATCCGTCCCGTCACAGGCTTTTCGTTTTTGCTCACAGACGTCATCTCTGTTGGCTGAAATTTGATATTCATTATAGCGATCCCTCGCTTGCTTGTTGGCCTGTAACTGTATGTAACCGAAACGAAGACAAGGCATGCACCTTGTCTAGAAACTTTTGCCCGCCCATCCCCCGAAACAAGCGAAGCATTGACCTTGAATCAATGCTTCGACTTTGGCTTGACATGGATAATGCTCTTGAGTCACTTGTGTCTGATGTGAAAGCCGTGCAACGTGTTTTCAAATTCGCGGATCTGGCGTTCGGCAACATCTTTCGCGATGCCGTAACGCTCCTGGATTCTCCCCGACAGATATTCGCGGGTACCTTCGGCGATCCTCAGATCGTCATCGGTAAGCCTGCCCCACTGCTTTTGAATGCTGCCTACGAGCTGTTTCCATTTGCCTTTAATGATGTCGTTATTCATGCGTGGTCCTTGATTCGTACCCGAACAATCAATCCATGTTCCATGCCAAGCATCCGGCAGCTACAAATCAGGCGCTTGTCGATACGCAAAAGGCCATGCTGCGGCATTTCGCACGACACTTCATGCGTCATGCATGACTGCGGGGAAATCCAATTGATAACGGGCATCGATGAAAATCGTCGACTTCATGTAGCGCACAGAAAGATTTTTTCTTGGATTGTCTCTTTCTACCGGGCATTCACATGCAGCATCACTCGCCCAGGAATTCGCCAAATACCTGTAGTGATTCGACGCGGTCGCAGACCGTTTTTACTGCGACCAGAATCGGCACGGCCAGTAATGCTCCCGGCACGCCCCACATCCAACCCCAGAACAATACCGAAAGTATGATGACGACCGGATTGAGACTCAGGCGACGACTGACGATCAATGGCGTGATCAAATAGCCTTCGATCGCGGTCAATAGATAAAATACGCCGGGTACCAAAAGCGCTTGCCATAACGGATCGAATGTCAGTAAACCAACGACGGTTAGCACCGTGAAGCTGACCACATCACCGATATAGGGAATGAAGTTCAACGTACCGACCATGGCACCCCAAAGCACGGGATTCGGAACCCCCATCAAATACATGGCCAACGCGACCGCACCGCCAAGGCCGAGATTGATAAAGGCCACAGTGAACAAATAGCGCGAAACCGCCGCTTCGACTTGCTGCGCGATATCGACCGCACGTTTCTTGTCGGAAAAACGCGGAGTCACCGCGATGGTCTTGCGTAAAAACAAATCGCCGGACGCCAGCAGGAAATACAGCAGAACCAGCGTGCTCACGGCTGACAGCACAAAGTCCTTCGCCCCATAAAAAAAATTGCCGGTCAATGTCGGCTCCAGCACGATGACTTCGCGTGGCTTTTCTTTTTCATCGTCGCTGCTGCTGGCCAGG
Source organism: Arenimonas sp. (assembly GCA_036676335.1). Lineage (GTDB taxonomy): Bacteria > Pseudomonadota > Gammaproteobacteria > Xanthomonadales > Xanthomonadaceae > Arenimonas. Next base: position 157,475 of record JAKFDD010000009.1, read on the forward strand.
TTTTCCGTCATGTCCTGAACTTTTTCAGTCGCAGTCGCAACATTTCTTACCGAGCCTGCAATGGCCCGAAGTTTTTTATCGATTTTTCGCAAATTTTCCGGCGCGCTCTCCAGCCAGGCACTGGCTGGCTCCGACAAGTTATAAGCAGCACCGACAAAGCCGGCCATCAAACCCAATACCACCAGACCGGCGCCAATCGGCACCGGAATGAAAATCTTTTTCATGCCACGCACCAGCGGCAAGAACACGAGACTCAAAATCAAGGCCGCCACGATTGGCAATATCAAATCGCGAGCCAGATAGAGCACCGTCAGGATGGCCAACAACAAAAGCGCAGGCAAAGCCCAGGCACCCGGAACGTTTTTTTGTACGTCATGGACAACAGGCGCAGATTCTTCCTTCTCTTTCGCGTCGAGCATCGGGTGTTCGCTATCTTCTGGCTTTTCGTTCAAGAGAACTCTCCAATGTGTACGACGCCGATTAACCGCTATGCAAACGATTCTATCCGACAACCGGGCGATCCAGATTTAACCGCTACTGAAGCTGGATGCTTCGTTAATCCTTCTTGACAACGCCGAGCAAGGGATAAGGATTGATCGCAGTACCTTGCCACCATTTCTTTTCCGGCCCCAGCACGAAGATGGCAAAATGCAGATGCGGTGCTTCCGGACTGGCATTGCCGGTACTGCCGACATAGCCAATGAGGTCGCCGCGCTTCAGCAAATCGCCTTCCTTGATGCCAACCGCATAACTGTCGAGATGCGCATAATAATAAGCATGGGTTTCCTCGGGATTGAATTGATAAACCGTCAACCCGCCCTGCTTGCTGTTGAAAAGCTTCACCACCTTGCCATCATTCACTGCGACCACCGGAGTGCCTTTCGGCGCCATGATGTCCATCGCGTCATGCACGCGTCCGCCACCGCGCGCGTCGTTGAAGGTGTCCGTCAATTGCTTCGCCTGGATTCCTGCCACAGGAATCAATAAAGTACTTTCCTGCGCCTGAGTTGCCATCGCAACTTCCGGTTCGAACGGCGGCCAGGTGATCGGCATCGGCGTTGGCTCTGCCACGATGATATCCGAAGAGCCTGGTTCGTCTTCACTGGCCTGGGCGGCAACCGGCGGCATCGCGCGGATACTCCCTGCACTGGCGATTTCAGCCGCTTCGCGAACTGGCAGCCATGAAATGGTGCCGCCAATTTTCCCCGGAAAATGCCATTGCAGCAAAACAAGCACCAGCAACAACGTCGCACCGAATATCGTGCCCAGTACGAATATCAAAAAACTTTTCATAACGATCTCCGTTCCGAACCTATTCTTGCAATGTCGCCGGCATGCCGGCGGAAACAGCCGCCGCTAACTCGGTGGCATTCCAATTGCTCAGCCGAATGCAGCCGTGCGATTCGGTCTTGCCGATTTTTGCGGGCTCTGGCGTGCCGTGAATACCATAATGTTCTTTCGAAAGATCTATCCATACAACGCCGACGGGACTGTTCGGACCGGCCGGAATTTTGGCTTTTGCGCTTTTCGGATCGGCATCCCAAAAAAGTTTCGGGTTGTAATGAAACACGGGATTCGCTGCGACACCCTTGATTACCCAGTCGCCCGCAGGCAACGGATCATGCACGCTACCGGTCGACGCAGGATAACGCGCGATGGTTTTGGCTGTTGCATCGAGCAGCGACACCGAAGCATCGGAACGGTCAACGACAATCTTGCTCGCTGCAGGCAGTGGTTCCGGTGACAACACATTGGGCACGATTATTTCTTCGCCTGCCGCGATGAATTTTTTACCCGGATTCAATTGTTGCAGCAATCTTGGGCTGGCATGGAATTTTTCGCCCAGGCCTTCGAGCACCGAACCATAGCCCAATGCCGGAAGTTTCGATTTGGCCAACATGCTATTCGGTACAACGACGAACGGACCGGCAACGTCGGCTGCGGTAATTACGTAAGTCGACAACACCGGCAAATCGTCTTTGTTCAACGCGGCCCAGGTCGCCGAATCCACCGTTCCGTTGACCGTCAAGGCATTGCTGGCCTGGTAGGCGTTGATCGCATTTCGCATATTGCCGCCAAAGGCAGCATCGATTTCGCCAGGCGAGAAATGCGCCCTGTCGAGCAATATTTGCGCGCGCAACACGGCTGCACGATTTGCATTGACGCCCACCAGTGCATCGATCGCGGATTCATTGACGGTTTCCGCCGTCAATTCTGCGCTCGGTGTGCTGGCTGGCAATGTTTGTGCATTCGCTTGCGGCACATACAGTGCAATCAAGGCATTTGCGATAACGCAGGAAAATAGCATAGTAGTTTTCATTTTGTACCTCTCACATGGCAATTCAGACTCATGATGGCCCAGGGCAAATGAACCCAGCTTTTGCAGCCTTTCAATCAATGTGCGCCAACGAACAGACAGCTTTTTTTGAATCTTTTGACGATTGATATCCCGGAATCGGTAAATGAACCGAAGCCTGCTTTGGCCAGACGATGTGTTTCAACGAACAGACTTGTTCACGTTGCCAGGCGCATGCTCGTCATGTGTGAACGGCGCCACTCATCCTGAAGGGCTCTGTAGATCAATCGAACTCTTCCGGAGATAGGTAATGAACATAAAACACTTGAATCGGGTGTTACTGGCTGTTGTCATCAGCGCGTCATTCGTCGGATTCAGTTCCGAAGGCAGCGCCCAAGCACAGCGTGAAAACCATGATCAGCAGCAAGCAGAAAAAGATAAAAATAAAGACAAAGACAAGAAAGAAGAAAAGATCAAGCAAGAAGTAAAGAAAGCGCGCGAGCAATCGGAGCATGTCCGTCAAACACGGCCTGCGCAGGAAGCACAGCACGTCGGTAAAGAACATCGTCGCGATGCACAAGTGCCTCGCGCCCAGTCCGAGCGCCAACAAGCGGCGCATCAAACCCAAATAGCGCAGGAGCAAGTGAGGCAGCAACGGGAAAATCGGCAAACGCAAACGGCAGCACATCAGCAGGCTGCACAGCAAACGCGTATTGCCCAGCAAGCAATACGACAGCAACGTGCAGAACAACAGATCGACAAGCATCGCGATCGCGGCGGCATGCAAAACACCAAGCCGGCACAGGCATTGCAATCGCAGAACTCCCGACCGCAGCGCCGTTTGGCACCGCAGCAGCAACGTGTGCTAATCCAACAGCAACAACTACGGGTAACGCAATATCGCCAGTATTCCGCGCAACGTCAATCGGGATCAAAGCAGCATGGCTTGTTGTTGCAACGTCAGAACCGTGCATCGCAATATCGTTATCAACAACAATATTACGAACGCATGCGCCTGCAGCAGCTTGGCTACCGGAATAGCCGCTACGACTACAACAATGATCCGTATTTCTATACCGCCTCAAGTTATCGCTATAACCGCGACGGCCGCTATTACGAAACCAATCAATACGGCGCCAATATTCTGCGCCAGGCTTTGAATTACGGCTATCAGGAAGGCATGCGCGCCGGTCGTGCCGATCAACAAGATCAATGGCGCTACTCGTATCGCGACTCGTATGTTTACCAGGACGGCAACTACGGCTACAACGGTTATTACGTGCAGCAAGACGACTATAACTATTACTTCCGTCAGGGCTTTCAGCGTGGTTACGAAGACGGCTATTACGGTCGTCGCAGATATGGTCGCAACAGCAACGGTTCGGATTCCTTGTTGAGTGCCGTGCTAATTGCAGTGCTGAACCTGCAATCCATTCGGTAATTGATCAAGCTGGTGATGATAGAGGGCGCCGTTGAGCGCCCTCTTTTTTCACGACATCAAGATACGTCTATACACACTCCGACCCAATCAGCCGAATAATTTCCGTTTGAACTCGTCAACCGGCATCGGGCGCCCCAGCAGGTAGCCCTGCAGCTCATCGCAACGGAGCAAGCGCAACAGTTTCGCCTGTTCCTCTTCTTCAACACCTTCGGCAACCACCGTTAATCTCAGGGAATGTGCCAGCGCGATGATATTGGTTACCAGCGACAAGGTGTCCGGGCTCAAGGCAACCGCCGTGGTAAAGCTTTGATCGATTTTCAACACGTCGGCCGGCAAGCGTGAAAGATAATTCAATGACGAATAGCCGGTGCCAAAATCATCGATATTGATCTTGCAGCCGAGGCTGCGCAATATCTGCAAGACACGAATCGATTTCGCAATATCATCCATGAACATGCTTTCGGTTATTTCGATATCGAGTCCATGTTCACCATTGTATGGCTCGAGCAATGTCGTGCAGCCTTCGACAAAGTTGGCGTGGCGCAATTCGCGCGCAGACACGTTCACGGCAATATGAAATCCTTCAATGCCCTCGTCGCGCCAGCTATGCAGAATCGCCACACCCTCGCGACGAACCCAGGCACCTACCTCGACAATGAGTCCGGTTTCTTCAAGCACCGGAATAAATTCAGCGGGAGATACCAGGCCACGTTCCGGATGCCGCCATCGCAGCAGCGCTTCCGCGCCGGTCAAACGATGTGAAGCCGCATTGAATTTTGGCTGAAGGAATAATTCAAACTGTCCTTGCGGCAATGCATTGCGCAGATCGCGTTCCAAATCGGCACGCCGGGAGGCCCGCATGCGCACATCTTCGGTAAATGCGAGCACACGTTGATCGCGACTCTGTGCTTCCGCAAGCACCGCGGTCAATCCCTGCTCTATTTCCTCGGCGTTGACGCCATGCAATGGTGCCAATAACACGCTTGCATGTATTGAGATGTTAACCTCTTCGCCCTCTACGATGAATGCTTGCTCATTGAAACTTTTCAGTATCGATTCGACAAAAAGCATTGCCGCTTCGATGTCCTGATTCGAAGGATAGGCGAACAGGAATGCATCGTCGCCCGGGTGGGTAAACAGGGTATCTTCCGGCATCAGCGACATTAGTCGTGCACCTACCACACGCAACAAGCTGTCGCCAAAACCGCGGCCACGCGAATTGTTGTAGTAACGGAAACGATCGATATCCAGCATCACCACAACATGCGAACTCCGTTCGAGCCGCGGACCAATTAATTCACCGAACGAAGTGCGGCTCGGCAGGCCGGTCACTGCATTGTGATAAGCGAGGTATTCCAGTCGCTCGCTCTTGGCAATAAAGTCATGCGCATAATCGATTTCCGCGGTGAGTCGCTCCAGCAATGCAATCTCTTCGCTGTCGTACTCCTGCGGCGTGCCCGAGTACAGGCTAAGTACCGCCCAGGGCGGCACCCCGATCGGCAGTACGATTTGAGCAGCAATACCCGCTTCCGCCGCATACTTGCGAAACGATACATGCACATCCGACTGGGCGTAATCCGGGATGATGATTCTCTTTCCTTCGCGGAAAGCGTTCATCGATGGCCGCGACTCGGCGACAGTGCTTCCCATTGCCGCAGGACCAAGCCTGTTCATCATCTCGATCACTGCGGCATCACCGAAGGAATGCGTCATCGCCAACATGTTTTCAGCCGTTTGCTGGATGATCACGGCCGCCTTGAAATGTCCTTGCTCGACCGCAACGCGGCAAGTGAGATCGAGCAGTTCATTCGCGTCCCTGGCACGCAACACGGAATTTCCGTGCGCACTGAGTACCGCCTGAATTCGCGCCAACTGCTGGATCTTGCTGGCTTGTTGCATTCGCAGCGTGACATCACGATCGATACCGCGGTAGCCGATCATGTTGCCGTTATCGTCCAGCAATGGCTGTGCCGTGCTTTCAAGCAAACGAACACTGCCATCACGATGACGCCAACACAGCACCCATCCGGTCCAGCCTTGTTTGTTCGCAATCAATTCCGGCAAAGCCGCCTTGACCATTTGCCAGTCTTCATCGAGCATCAGATTCGTCGGATCGTTGCCGATCAAATCCTGCGGCGTATAACCGAGCAGTTTGCGAACGCTGTCATTGCTGTAGACATGCCGACCCGTGAGATCAATTTCCCAAATCCAGTCTTCGGTAGTTTCAACGATCGCACGAAAACGTTCTTCGCTCTCGCGCAGCGCAAGCTGCATGCGTTGTCGTTCCCGATTCTGCTCTGCGGCATTCAGCGCACGCTCGATCGCAGGTTTCAAACGGCGTAAATTATCCTTCAATACATAATCGGAAGCTCCACGCTTCATCGCTTCGATTGCCAGCTCTTCGCCAATGGTCCCGGACACGTAGATGAATGGGACATCCGGTGCCACCACGCGTGCGATTTCCAGCGCTTCCTGACCGCTAAAACCCGGCATCGAAAAATCGCTCAGGATGATATCCGGCATGAAGTCCTGCAATGCCTTGCGGAGGGCTGCCTCGCTGCTGACCATTTCGGTGACGATGGGACGATCCATATCGTTCAAGGCGCGAATATTCAGCGCCACGTCTGCAGCCGAGTCATCTACAAGCAAAATACGCAGTGGGGATACTGATAAATCCATAGGACGAACATCCTTCTACTTATACTTGCGGCGCCTGATTGACCAGCACCCAATACATTCCAATCTGGGAGATGGTTTCATCAAACTGTTCAAAGTCCACCGGCTTGACGATGTAGCTGTTTACTCCGTTGTGATAACTGTTCATCAAGTCGCCTTCTTCGCGTGATGACGTCAGCATAACCACCGGCATGTGCTGGGTTTTTTCGGAGCCTTTCAGTCGCTTGAGCACCTGCAAGCCGTCCATTCGCGGCATTTTCATGTCAAGTAAAACCAGTTTCGGCAGCCCGCTCTCCCGGGTGGCGTACTCGCCTTCGCAGAACAGATATTCGATCGCCTCGACACCGTCCTTGACCCAGGCAATTTCATTGACGATGCCACGGCGCTTCAGGACACGCATGGTCATTTCAGCATCGTGCATCGAGTCTTCGACCAGAAGAATTTCAACGTTCTGATATTTGTTCACTTGCGACCTCGCTGATTGGCAATTCAAATGAAAAACAGGCGCCTTTGTCTTTCTCGGCTGTCGCGGATATTTTTCCGCCATGACGGCTGATAATGCGATGCACTATCGCCAATCCAACTCCGGTGCCTTCGAATTGATCTTGCGGATGCATCCTCTGGAACACACCGAACAACTTGTCCGCATATCGCATGTCGAAGCCCACGCCGTTGTCTTTTATCCAGTAATGAATGTGGTTTGCGTTTTTCTTGCCTGAAACGACGATATGCGCCTTCTCACCACGGGGCGCACTGTACTTAATCGCGTTCGCAAGCAGATTGACCCAGACCTGACGTATCAATATCGGATCGACCGCAGCATCGGGTAATGCGGACAGTTCAATTTTTGCAGTACTGCCCGATTGGTTCGATTCGATTTCGTGCATGACGCTTTTCACCAAATCTTGCATGCGTACTTGCTGTTTCGATATCGGCTTGCGTCCCAAACGGGAAAATGTCAGCAAATCATCGACCAGCGCGCCCATTCGTCTTGCACTGCCAATGATGGTCTGGAGATAACGCTGCGATTCCGGCGTCAGCTGACCGGCAGTGTCCTCCAGCAACATGCGGGCATAGCCATCAATATGTCGCAGCGGTGCCCGCAAATCATGCGACACCGAATAGCTGAAGCCTTCAAGCTCCTGATTCGACGACTGCAATGCAACTGATCGAGCTATCAATTCCTGGTTTAGCTTCGAGATCGCATGCTCCGCTTCCTTGCGGGCCGTAATATCGGCAATCGTGCCAAGCATACGGCTACGGTCGCCATCACTTGCTTCGAAGATGCGCCCCGAGACGGAAATCCAGTGCTGACTTTTATCTGGCCAGAAAATTCGACATTCGAAAAAAAGCTCCTTGCCTTGTTCGCTGGCTTTCTTGAATGCAATGTCAACCTGTTCTAGATCATCCGGATGAACACAAGCGGTAAAAATTTCGTAGCCCCATTCCTCCATTGGCGCGTCGTATCCAAAGATCTGATCATGCAGCAGCGACCTTTTTGTCTTGCCGGTCTGCAGATTCAGTTCCCAGTTGCCGATTTTTGAAACCTCGTAGGCAAACTTGAGTTGCTCGGTGGATTCTTCCAGCTGCGTTGCAATTTTCTCGCTGTAGGCAAGCTGGCGAAACAATGCAATTCCGCACAGCATCAGTACTACCAAGGCCAATATGCTGCAGCCTGCAAGTAGCCATTGAAATTGCGCGAGTTGCCTGTCGTGTGCCTGCAATCGCATCGTCAACAATCGATTTTCTTCCAGCCGCACAGCCGCCAATATCTTACGCATCGGCTCAATCGAGCCTGCACCATCGGCCTGAAAACGTTCGCGCGCCGCATCAAGCCCTGCATTGGCGGCATAAGCCGTATTCGCCTGCATGACGGCGTAGCGTCTGTCCAGGTCAATCCTGCTCTGCCTTACTCGTTGAAGCTGCGCTTGATTGTCATTGACCAGTCCGGCCAATGCTTCGTTCCGGCGAACTGCTTCTGCATGATTGGCATCTCGGCTGGCAAGTAAATATTCCCGTCCGGAGATCAGATAGCCACGCTGGCTGGCCTCCATGCCAAGCGCCACTGTTTCGAGCTCGACTGCTTGTCTCAGTACCAGCAGCGTATGGGTAACCAACTTGCGAGACTGGGTTTCGCGGCGGCTTTCGTTGAAGACCATTGCCGCAATCGCAAATAACAAACCTAGTGCAAGGCAAAAAAATATTGCCAGCATCTTCCGGGTAAGGAGCGGCGCTCGCGTATGTCGGGGCGGCACAGGCTCGGTCACGTGTAGCAATCCTCATCGGGGGGAATGAAAATATCGCTTTAACGGATAGTAAATGATTCCTTTAATAATTAACGCATAAATTGCTCGTTTAAGGCCATATTACGAACTTTCAATGCGCTAGAAATCAACCCTGATGCCGTAAAGCTTCGATTGGATCCAGCTGAGAGGCCTTGCGCGCCGGATAAAAGCCAAAAAACAGTCCGGTACTGACCGAACAAACGACGGCTAGCGCCACGACTTGCCAATCCAGCTGCACCGGCAGCTCACTGAACTTGCTGACCGCTAACGAACCGGCAATTCCGATCGCAGTGCCAATGGCACCGCCGCCAAAAGAAATCAGCATGGCTTCGGTTAGAAATTGTCGCTGTATATCACCAGGCCCCGCTCCCACTGCCATGCGTAACCCGATTTCGCGAATGCGTTCGGTCACCGACACCAGCATGATATTCATGATGCCGATGCCGCCGACGATCAGCGAAATTCCGGCAACCGCACCCAGCAATAAAGACATGATTCTTGTCGTTGCCGTACGGGTTGCAACGATCTCGGCAATATTGCGCACTGAAAAGTCATCTTCGGCGCCAGGCGCAATGCGATGACGTTCGCGCAGTAGTAGTTCAACTTCCTCCTGCACATAAGCCAGGTCTTCTGCACGCATTACGCCAATGGCAATTTGCTGCACGGCACCCGGCGGCCTGGCGGTAGAACCCGACAGCCGGCGGCGTGCCGTTTCCAGAGGGATCATCACAATGTCGTCCTGGTCCTGGCCAAAGCCACCTTGTCCCTTGGATGCCAAAACGCCAACTACCTTGAACGGCACCTTGCCGATGCGAATGCTTTGGCCGACGGCTTCTTCGTCCCCGAACAAATTCAGGCGCACGGTTTCGCCAATCACGACCGATTTGGTGGCGCCGGTGTAATCCTGTGTTTGCAGATTTTCACCCTGCCCGATCTTCCAGTTATTGATCTCGAAGAAATCCGGTTGCACGCCCTGCCAACTGGTCGACCAGTTATTTTCGGCATAGACCAATTGGCTACCGCCTCGAATACCGGCTGCCACATATTGCACTTCCGGTATCTGCGCGCGTATCGCGGCGGCATCGTCATCGGTCAAGGTCCACTGGCTTCCGGCACCGGTACGGATGCCGCCTTGATTGCCGGCACCCGAGCTGATATCGAGACGATTTGAGCCGAGGCCCGAGACCATCTTGTTAATTTCAGATTGCGTTCCCTGCCCGACCGAGACCATGACGATCACGGCGGCAATACCGATAATCACCCCCAGCGACGTGAGTGCACTGCGCAACCAATTGCCACGCAAGGCAAATATTGCCGTACGCAATGTATCGTTAAGTGTCATGCCGAAACTCCTGCTTCGTGCAATTCGCCATCGCGCATCAGGCAAATGCGATCGGCATATTCGGCCACATGTGCATCATGGGTAATCAGGACAATCGTATGTCCTTCGTTTTTAAGCCGTTTGAACAATTCGAGAATTTCTTCGCCGGTGCGCGAATCCAGGGCGCCGGTAGGTTCATCGGCCAGAATAATCGGCGGCTTGTTGATCAGCGCACGGGCAATCGCGACGCGTTGCTGCTGGCCGCCGGACAGTTCGCCGGGAATATGTTTCGCGCGACCACCCAGGCCGACGGCTTCAAGCGCTGATTGTGCAAGCGCCTCGCGTTCAGCCAAGGGTGTATTTGCATAGGCCAGTGGCATCATCACGTTATGCAAGGCATCCATGCGCGAAAGCAGATTAAAGCCCTGAAAGACAAAACCAAGCTTGCTTAAACGCAACTTCGCCAGATCTTCGCGATCCAGCGTGGAAACATCTACGCCATCGCACAGATATTTGCCCGCGCTTGGCTTATCGAGACAACCGATCAAATTCATCAGTGTGGATTTTCCCGAACCCGACGGACCCATGATGGCAACAAATTCACCGGCAGCAATTTTTAAATCTACGCCGTCCAGCGCAACCACCTCGGCTTCACTGCCGGGGTGATAAATCTTGCTGAGGGCCCGAGTTTCGATGACCAAATTCGTGCTCATTGTTTTTCAGTCGGACGTACGCTGCCGACGATAATCAAGTCACCTTCTGCCAGGGCTTCGCCCATGATTTCGGTACGTGTGCCGTCGGTTGCACCGATGCGCACCGTCACTTGTTCCGGTTTGCCATCGACTAATTTATAAACCGGAGCGCGTTTGGCAGTCGCCAATACGGCCAGCTCCGAGTCCCAGACTTTTTGTTGTTCTGGCGATAAGGTAGCGCGGAATGGTCCAAAGCTTTGCTTCATGCGTTCGGCCATGCGACGCGCGCCATCACCGCCGCTACCATTGCGACTGCCACCTCCACGTTGTCCGCCGCCGCCCATGCCGCCAAAAGTACGCGAGCCCTGCGCCTGGCCTTCCGTTCTTGCCTCCGCTGCCTTACGCATTGCATCGGCACGCTCCCGCATGGCCGATACGGCCGCGTCGAATGCAGCACGTTGCGTTGCATCAAGCTTCAGGCTATCGGCCACTTTGCTCAAACTTTCGGAAATCATTACGCCATTGCGGGCCTGTGCACCGGCGCCAGCGGTAGGCGCCTGGTCGGCGACATCACTGGGCTTGAAACGCAAAGCGGCGTTGGCAATGCTCAAAACATTCTCGCGATTGCTGATTTCAATTTCGGCGTTTGCCGTCATGCCGGGCAACAAGGTCTTGTCGGTGTTATCGACTTCCACCACGACCGGATAAGTAATAACGTTGGCGGTATTGGCCGCCGCCAGGCGTATTTGTTTTACGCGACCTCTGAAGTTGCGATCCGGGAAAGCATCCACACTGAATTTTACCGATTGCCCTTCCCGTACCTGGCCGATATCGGCTTCGTCGATAGCCAATACAATTTCCATTTGTCGCAAATCGCCGGCAATCTTGAATAGCACCGGGGTCTGCAAACTTGCTGCTACCGTTTGTCCAGGTTCGACCGCACGCGACAACACGACGCCATCAACGGGTGAACGAATGACCGTTTTTGCCAGGTCCAGGCGGGCACTGTCGACATTCGCCTGTTGCTGTTTGACTTGTGCGTTGGCCGAAATAATCCGCGCTCTGGCTTGATCGCGCATTGCCAGGGCAAGGTCGGCATCGGTACGCGAGACTAATTGTCGCTTGGCCAAATCCGACTTGCGCGAATAATCGGCTTCGGCATTGCGGGCACTCGCTTTCGATTCATTCAATCCCGCACTCGCACTCGCCAACGAAGCATAGGCCTGATCAAGCCGGGCCTGATAGGTACTCGGATCAATTCTTGCAATGATCTGATCTTTCTTGACGGCATCATTGAAGTCCACGTCTACCGTCTGCAGGATGCCGGACACTTGCGTACCGACATCGACCGTTGCCGTTGCACTCAAGGTTCCGGTTGCCGAAATGGCAGTGCGAATTTCGCCACGCGTGACGGCCTCGGTGCGATAGCCTTGTTCACCACTTCCGTTACGAGAGCTGATTACCCAGTAAACGACTGCTGCAAGTAAAAAAGCGATGACGGTAGGCAGCAACCAGCGACGGCGAGCCGGGGATTGCACACGGGGTAATGACGACATTCAATATCCTAGGAGCGAGGTTTGCGGGATTTTAACGGGTTAACACTGAATCGTCGCGAAGAAACGAATTTATCCCGTCAAAGCGGTTCACATTTTGACTTCCGCAACCAAGATGCACGAAGACAGCAAATGGTCGCAGCATGCCGGTTTGCAATGGCGATTGAGTTCATAATCAGTCTTGCCATGCTTGCAGGAGTCTTCATGAGTACGATCAATACAAAAGAAATCGAGCGCGTATTTCGCTCGGCACCGTTTATCAGCAATCTTGGCCTGCAAATGGATTCCGTTGGCCCTGGCGAATGTCACACCTCGCTGATCCTCGCCGAGCAGCATATGCAACATGATGGCTTCGTGCATGCCGGTGTCCAGGCAACTGTTGCCGACCACACCGCTGGCATCGCGGGATCGACGCTGGTCGAGGAGGGCCAGCAAGTACTCAGCGTCGAATTCAAGATCAATTTGCTGCGCACTGCGAAAGGCAGCAAACTTCAATGCCATGCCAAAGTGCTAAAGGCAGGAAAAACCTTGACCGTGGTTGAATCGGAAGTTTACTGCGGCGAGCCGGGCAATCTTCGGCTGGTTTCGAAAGCGACGATCACGCTGGCCGTGGTAACAAAAAATCCCTGATTGCGCGTTGAAACCGTTTTCGTAATCGCGCTCTTGCATGGCCAATAAAAAAGCGGACCGAAGTCCGCTTTTTTATTGGCTTGTCTGCAGTTTGCCTTATTGAACCTGGAACTTTAACGGTCCGGTATAAGTGGCCCATGGCAAGGATTTTTCATTTTTGGCAATGATGCTGACTTCCGCCGAAGTCACACCGTCAACGGTAGTGGCACGAAGTTTTATTGTGCGGCGGGAGTCGCATCAGTCCGCGACAGATAAGCCCGAATGGTTTCGTCCTTCAAAAATTTCAAAACGCCCTCGGCGATGCAGCCGTTGAGGTCTTGGTATACACCGCCGCTGGCATGATTCACATCGATGTACACCGTAGTGCCATCGTCCAATGTGGCTTGCATGCTGAGGCTGCTCTTCCAGTGGAAAACCTTGTAGTTACTCACAAGAGAAGTCACCTTGAGATCAAGCTTTTTTGCAGTGCCGCCAGGCAGCTGTTTTCCGTTTTTTGCCAATTCGATCTTGAGTTGGTCAATAAAAGTTTGCGTTATGTCGTGGTAATTGGATTCAAGTTTCAAAAAACCGTATTTATAAACGACGACGCTTTCTTTTGATGTTTCGGCATTGCTTATGTCGATATTTCCTGCAATGTTCAGCGCGGGGACCAATCCATCTCTCAAAGGATAGATGGTCGGCCTGTATTCTTCCGCCGCAGATGAAAAGGCAACAAATGCAGCCAGCATTACAAGCACACGCAACATATGAACTCCGGATTATTGTTTAGTCGTTTACTACGGGAAAATATCCGGCGATTGCCGACAGGCACCCGCCATGGCTTGCCATTTTATATGGATTCAATGCCGGATATTGATGAAAGCTTTTTCATTCAGGCTACCGTCGGCTTCCAGCACGGCAAATTTCTGGTGTTCGGAATCAAAAATAACGGTGACCGGCGCTTGTTCGGGATCGTGACGGACAAAGCGCAATTCCCAGCCGTATTTTTCCAGCTCGTCCAGTGCGGCGCGTTGCTCGGCATTAAGCTCGGACTGCAGCACATCGGCAATCGGCATCTCGCCCTTACGTCGTTCCTTGTCAGTCACTGATTTCTCCTGTCCCGGTACCAAGCCGCGATGCTACATGATGCACCGGTCTTGCGGTCTTTGGCTATTTTTGTAATTTCCTTCCGCAGCCCGCATTGCCGGTCTATCATGGCCGGGGGCGGAAGAGGGCTTTGAATGAAGACACACCTTGGTCACTACGAGATTGTCGCCGAGCTGGGCCGCGGTGGCATGGGCGTGGTTTACAAAGGTTATGAGCCGTCACTGTCCCGCTATGTCGCGATCAAGGAATTGTCGTCCAGCCTGACCAGCAACCCGCAAGTGGTCGAGCGTTTCCTGCGTGAAGCGCGCTCGATGGCGATGCTGAATGACCCGCACATTATCCAGATCTATTCGATCGGACAGCAGAACGGCCAACCGTTTTTCGTAATGGAATTTGTCGATGGCACCTGTCTGTCGGACTTGATTGCCCGCGATGGCCGACTGCAAGTTGCCGATGCCCTGAGAATCGTGCACCAGACCGCGCAAGGACTTGCCGCTGCACACGCACGCGGCGTGATTCATCGCGATGTCAAACCGGCGAATCTGATGATCAGTTTGCGCGGCCAGGTCAAGATTGCCGACTTCGGTATTGCGCTTGCCCATTCTTCGATAGACAGCAAACTTACCGGTGCCGGCGAATTTGTCGGTACGCCGGGATATTTGTCGCCGGAAATCGTGCAAGGCCATACCGTCGATGCCCGCTCGGATATTTTTTCGCTCGGTGTCGTGTTATTCGAAATGCTGACTGGCCGCACGCCGTTCTCGGTCGATAGTGTTTACAAGCTGGTGCTCGAAATCGTGCAAACCGATATTCCGGATGTCCGCGAAATCAATTCGGATATCGATCCGGGCGTCGCGGCGATACTTGCCAAAATGCTGATGAAGGATCCGGACAAGCGCTATCAAAGCATGCGTGATTTGATCCACGATCTGTCCTTGCACCCGATGATTGCCAGCGGCGGCGATTTGACATTGAAGATCACTTCGCAGAAACCAAATCCGATCACGATGGTTGGTCTGGCCACACCGAAAACGCCGCACGATATCCACGGCGAACGCGCGCAAGCACCGCCGCCGGTGATGGGCGGACCTGCCCATACGCCAGTCGCATTCACTACTGGCCAGGGCACGATATTGAAAGCCGAACATAAACTGGAAGCCAAAACTTTATTGCGCCAGGCTCCGGAAGACCCGAGAGAAGCAAAAACCTTGCTGCGACATGCCGACCTTGAGAAATCCGAAGCGGTCACCTTGTTGCATCAGCCAATACGAAGAAAATCGCGGTGGCCAAAAATTATCGCCGGCCTTAGCGTGCTGGTTCTGATCGGCGTACTCGCATGGCTGGGTCTGCGTTCGGGTGGCGACAATGCGTTTGCCGCGACTGTGGTCCAATGGTGGGACATTGCAAAAGAAGTGACCGCGAATACCTATGTCGCCGTTCGCGCGAAGGCAATTATGCTGATCAATCCATTACTGGATAAACTGGAATTGCGCGTCTCGGCCGGATTGATTTTCGACATCGCGATGATCCTGCTCGGATTTTCCCTCGTCAAAAGTTTGGTTGCTTGGTTGCGAAATCTTTTCAAAAGCGACCAGAACGAACCATCGCGAAAATCCTACTGAAATACCAAAGCGCGGAAGCATCTCCGCGCCCTGAAATTATTCAGATGAATACCACTGCATTCTTGCATCCGTATTTCGTAATTCACGGAGAGATCGAAGTTTCCGATTTCGTATACGCTGCCTGTCCGTAATTCACGCCATAAATGCCGTGGATCGTCAGATTATTGGCCGAACATTGGTAAGCAAATCCATTCGCATGACGGGGCCCGGAATCCGGGAAAGTATTCGTAATATTTTTCGGCCCGATCGACATCACATACGTATAGGCCAGTGTGTTACCGGTGTAATTGGCCATGCCGGCGCCAGGCTCGCGAATCTGCCAGGTGAAACGCGTCGCACCCCTGCGCGTTGTAGTCCCCGTCATCGAACCACGCGGCGCCCGGGTCACGCAGCGATTGGAAAAACCGTTCCAGGTCACGGTACCGGTGCTATCGGGTGCAAAGCTCAACACCCAGCTGCCACCGTTATAGCCGCAGGTAAAACTCGCTCCGTGTGCAGCGATTGGCGGACCACCCATGCCTTGCATCAGGGCGGCTTCGCTTTGCTTTGAAGCCTCGGTCGGAACCCAGTCGCCGATCAGACAGCAGGCACGCTCATTGACGACTTCCGAATCTGCCATCACGAACGTATGCGATGAAGTGTCGCCTTGCACCGAGGCCGTCAACACGGTGTAGCGTTTGTCGGCATCGCAGGCGAGCACTCGCGTCGGCGGATCGGCCCAATTGCCAGGCGTCAAACCAAACTTGCTTTGCAAAGTGCCACTCACATCGGTGCGCGACAACCGGTAGGTACGGCCTTTCTTGAAAACAAACGTTTCTCGCGTCAGTACGTATTCGCTGGTCGCCGATTGATGTCTCGCCGGTCGCTGAAAAATCACGGTCTCGCCGCGATCCACCAAGGACGGCAAAGCACGGCCACCCGGTTGCCGGATTCTGCCATCGAGATATTTCTGGCCAAACGCGATCCATCTTTCCAACGGCATGCGGGCACGCAATGCAGCAAGTTGTGCACTGCGCCCGCCGGTTCTTGCCATGCCGTCGATAAAGGCACGCACGCCACGGGGTTCGCGCTCATTACCCAACCAGAGAAAAAACACGACCGCAGCGTAATCCATGTCTACCAAAGTATCGGTCGGCGAATCGGCATCGAATTGATTGATGAAACTATCGCCTTCCGAACTGTTCGGATTGGCGACATGCGCGAAATATTCCGCCGTGCCTTCCATCCACCAATTATCCTCGGTACCCGGCATGGCATACAACGCAGGCCAGGTAGCCTCCTGAGCGCAATGGAATATTTCATGTGAATAGGTAAACAGGAACCGGTTCAACGAAACAGCGTCACCGGTTTTATAAAACACAATCTTGCATTCGTCGCTTCCGCCGAAAGTACCGGCGTGAAAACTACCGCGCGTCAAATTCGACAGCAAGATACTGGTGTCGTGCAATTGCAAACCGCCAAATGCATCCATCGCATCGCCGACCCGTTCGGCCAGCGCATCGACGCGGGTAATGAAATTTCGTTCGTCGGCATTCAACGCCGGCGTCGGGCCACCGGCAACGATCACGCGCACAGCTGCACTGCCGCCCCGCCAGCGAATTTCGGTGGTATGAATTACCCGGCATGACGTCGGGCCAAGCCGCGAATCGAAACCACGTAAATATCCGGTATCGGTACAACGACCAAACGCATACGCTTCGTTGGCGAACGCAAATACCAGGAAAAATAACGCCAGTATCCTGAAAATCATGGCTGCACCCCGCACTTTATCGAGTGGAATGACTATCTGCAGTCGCGAGACTAGGTCGGTCGATTTATCTTGTCAAACGGGTCTGGAATAAATCGGGACGATGCGGTTTCAAGCCGGCCTGACAAAAAATTGCATCGACACGAATAAATCATCCTGGATGATCGCCTAACTCTTCGGTCTGGCATTCACCACGCCATGAATACCATCCTTGAAATGCTCCATTTCCTCATGCGTGATCAAACGCGCGGGTACGCCACCCCAGGTCTCATGTGCGCCGACGCGCGAACCCGGCAATAAAACCGAATGCGGCAACAAGGTCGCGCCCTCGCCGATATGCACATCACCCATCACTGTAGCCTTTTGCCCGATCGTCGCGCGGGCGCCGATAATCGTAGGCGCAATGACCAGATGACCACCGCCGCCATAATGTGCAAACAAATGCACGCTGCCGCCAATCACCGCATCCTCGCCGACGGTCAACAAGCAGGGATCGGAAATAAATTCGCTGTTGATGAAAGCGCGGCGTCCGATTTTCATTCCCATCGCGCGCAGAAACCAGTCGCCAAACGGCGTCAACGTGACGAACGGCAGGAAGGTATAGCGCACCAGGTAAAACAGACCGTTGTGGATATACCAGGGCAAGGCCGCGTATGTGTAATAACTACCCTTGAAAGGCCTTACACGCGTCGGTAAAAGAAAATTGAATATCGGCACGACCAGCAACAAAGTGAAACCGGAAATAAAAAATGCCAAGCCCAGCGAAAATCCGAATATCGGCCATTTCCGCCAGGCTTCCGCATCGGCCAGCCACTGCCAGCAATGACTCAAAAACCAGAGCGCAGGCGAAAGGGCAAGGCCGATCGCAACCGAAGCCAACAGGTACAAGGCAAGTACGGCCACCACATGCGAAAACACGCCAAAGCGCCTGATAAAGCGGTCCAGCATGCCAGTCGCCGGCGGACTCTTGATGTCGACGAATGGCGCGCTTGTTCGAGTTTCGTCGGAACCAGGCAGGCTCATGCTCGCTCCATGAATGAAGATGGCGTGTTTTAAAGATGCGCCTATTTATGCATCTGAACAAGCAGCAGGGACGGGATCTGCTTATTGCAAGGGAGAACGAAGCGGTGATCGTCGCAAAATTGACATATTCAAACGCTAGACTGCACTGTTGAAGATTGCCAGCCATGCGGAGAAGCACGATGTTTCGAAAAACAAGTTTTGCAATATTGGCCGCTTTGTCGTTCACGGCTTTTGCGACGACTGCAGAGCAGACATACGTGAATCTCGAGCAACGTTTCAGCGCGGAACAACTCCGTGAAACCGGCCTGGATACACTGTCACCGTAGCAACCGAAGCGGCTCAATCATTTGCTCAGCGAAGATGCAGCCCAGGCCGCTAAAATCGAAAAACTGCGACAGCCTAATCCGGCAAATGCACCCTCCTATATCGGACTGGATGACAAGCCGATCAAGAGTCGCCTGAAAGGCACGATTACTGGCTGGAATGTCGATACCGTTTTCGAACTGGAAAACGGACAAAGATGGAAAGTACTCAAGGGCTATATGACATTGCGCAAGCCGATGCAGTCGCCCGCCATTGTCGTCGTACCGGGCATCGCCGGCCGCTGGTTTCTGCAAGTGGACGAAGATTTGCCGAAGGCCCTCGTTTATCGAATCGATTGAGTCGAGTTGTTGCAGTCATTTGTGATGAATACTTTCGGCACTGGTTAGCCGATTC
Source organism: Arenimonas sp. (assembly GCA_036676335.1). Classification (GTDB taxonomy): domain Bacteria; phylum Pseudomonadota; class Gammaproteobacteria; order Xanthomonadales; family Xanthomonadaceae; genus Arenimonas. Next base: position 176,564 of record JAKFDD010000009.1, read on the forward strand.
CGCTGCGCCTATAAAGATTGCCTTCAATCAGCATGCAAATTGCACTGCCGTCAGGCAGACCAACGGAAGGAAATCGCATGACAAGCGCGGTAATCGAGATGCAAGGAGTTTGCAAATCGTTTGGTGATCGCCAGGTACTGAAGCAACTCGACCTGACTGTGCCGGAACATAGCCTGTTTGCCTTTCTCGGCAATAATGGCCATGGCAAGTCCACTACGATCCGCCTGATCACCGGTTTGCTGAAAGCCGATCAAGGCGATATTCGCGTACTCGGTCTCGATATCAAAAAGCAAAGACGGCAAGTACTGGAGCAAATAGGCTGCCTGATTGACTATCCGAGCCTGTATCCGAACCTCAACGCGGTCGAATTTCTTTCGATCGGCAGCACCATCAAGGGACTCGCGCATACGGAAATTGACCGGGTATTGGAGCTCGTCAATCTGCGTGATGCGAAAAACGTGCTGATTGCCCACTACTCGCTCGGCATGAAACAAAGATTGGCATTGGCGCATGCCTTGCTGGGCCAGCCAAAATTATTGATCTTGGACGAACCGACCAATGGCCTGGACCCAGAAGGCATCAACGATATCCGCCGCCTGTTGATGCATTTGCCGACATCGGCCAATTGCAGCATCTTCTTTTCCAGCCACCAACTCGACGAAGTCGAGAAAACAGCAAGCCATCTGGCACTGCTACGAAACGGCTGCATTCAATTTCAGGCCGCCATCGGCGATCTGAAGGCGCAACACGACGGCTTTCTTTGCATGGATGTTTGCGATGCGGACAGAGCCCATGCATTGCTTGAAGGCTTGGGTTTTTGCTCCGAGAAAACCGGCACCAACAATATCCGGATAAGCAGCATTTCGCGACAAAATGCCAGCCAGGTGCATGCGAGCTTGATTCATGCGGGCCTGCAGCTATTCGAATCGACTTTCCAAAAACCATCGCTCGAACAATGGTTCCTGCAATCGACCGAAATAGTTGGAGACGACCATGCTAATTAAATTATTCCGAATCGAGCTACTGAAAATAAAACGCTCACTGGCGCTGCTGATGGCTTTGGCCTGTCCGCTGATGGTCGCGGTCTTGATACTTGGCGTTACGCTGAAACAAAGTGCGCCGGTAAATTTCGACGAAAAAGATTGGTTCGCTTTTTGGCAAAGCAGTACCGCCATTTGGTGCTACTTCATGCTGCCGTTATATATCGCATTGATCACCGGTCTTCTGAACGGCAACGAACACAAAAATCAGACCTGGCGGCTGATGTTGGCGCTACCGATATCATTGCGACAATTGTATTTCGTGAAAGCCTTGCTGGCCTGGTCATTCGTGATCGGCGCCAATTTTCTGCTGATTATTTATCTCGCACTCACTGCACTGCTATTGGGGTTCTTGGGTTATCCGCTCGAAGCTGCATTCAATTTCCCCGTTTTGCCGAGCATCCTCAGTCTGTCGCTGGCATGTTTTCCGATATTGATCATTCAGCATGCCATTAGCTGGCGCTATTCGAATATCGTCTTTCCGCTTGCGACCGGCGTGATAGCGACGATGGGAATTATCCAGGTCGGCAGTTCCTCGTATTGGGTCTATTACCCGTGGAGCTACATCCTGATGGCGGTAAATGGCAGCACACCGGAATTGCAGCAGCAGGCATTATGGCTGTCTGCCGGAATCGGCCTGTTATTGTTCGCTTTGTCGAGCTACTGGCTGGGAAGAAGGGAAGTTGCCTGAGGCAATAAATACGCTTCCGCTGTTATCTAATGACAATCCCAGTTATACGCCACGCGGGTGAAATCCCGACGCTGCAAATCTTCCGGACTAATGAAGAAATTGCCGACGCCGACATCGCCCCACATCATGTCGTCGTCAGAATCGAGCTGAAATAGCAGTTCCATGCCAGGCTCACTGCGGGGATCCGTCTGCGTGAAATAGGGATAGCCACCAATTTTGTGGCCGCTGCGGTTGAAGCGCTCGAAGACTGCATCCGCCAAACCATCGCTGCTGATGCCGTGCTTGGCGGCATATTGTTCAATGACGGAATACGCTTCGCCGCCGAAAATTCTGTCGAAGCGAAAATCACTGTCGGAGATCAGCTCCTGCTGTGCGGAAAATTTCATCCGCCGCGGTTTTTTCGGATCATGCGGCAACATCTCGGAATCCCCTGGCGCCACTTTCACGATTTTCTCGCGAAGCTCGGGCCAGTATTTCACGCGAAAATCTTTCTGCACCTGCAATTGCGACAGCGAAAAGTCACCATCGAAATTAGCCCCGTAATAATCGGTATCGGCTATGAAAAATTGCAGCATTCCCTTGTCCGGATAGCCCGCCATCGGCGGCATTTCGTCAAAGCGGATTTGCGCCAGCAAGAACAACGGCTCGCCGTTCGCAGCTTTCGGATACTCCTCGGCCTCGGGCCAGTACGCGATGCCGCCGACTTTACTGGCAAACACGTCGTCGTTTTTCATGTCTTCAAGTGCAATATTTACCGTGGCTTTTTTACTTGCCTCAATTTGCGCCAGATAAGGCGCCAGAAAATCGGCAACATCGGAATCAGTTGGGACGCGCCCTTTTATCTTTTTATTCATTGCGGCTTTCATTGCCTCTTGTGCGGCAGGAATGGCTGTCGATTTGCTGCGGTGGCTGGCGACCAAAACCAAAACCACGATCAGCAGACTTGCGAATAGCAGGAGAAGGAATTTCATGGTTCTCTGGTTCTTTTTGAAGATGGATGGCGTGTGCCGTGCATCCAATTGTGCTTAATTCAGGAAAATAATAGAAGCTTAACCAGAATCCGGTTGACGTTAATTTCCAGCGATCTCTCTTCGCGTATGATTGAAATGCCGTTTCACTCCACTCAATCATTGACGACAGGAGAATTCATGAACGCCAATCAAGCCGCTTTACCCAATACAATTGTGGAGCCGTATCTTTTCTTCGGTGGACGCTGCGAAGAAGCACTCGATTTCTATCGGTCAACTCTGGATGCGCAGATCATCATGGTCATGCGTTTCAATGAAAGCCCGCAGCCACTGCCGCCCGGCGTATTGCAGCCCGGCTTCGAGAACAAGGTGATGCATAGCAGTTTTACGATCGGCGAAACTACCTTGATGGCTTCGGATGGTTGCGATGACAAATCGACTTTCCGGGGTTTTTCCCTATCGCTGATGGTACCGACCGAAGCCGAAGCCGGGCGCGTATTCGCATTGCTTGCCGATGGCGGCCAAGTCACCATGCCATTGGGAAAAACATTCTGGTCACCGTGTTACGGCATGCTGATTGATCGTTTTGGCGTCGGCTGGATGGTGAATGTCCCGGCAGCGAATTCGCAGTAAAACATAAATGTTTGTGCTGACCATTCTGAATCAGAATGCATACATCGCGATGATGGATTCATAAATACACCACTCATTAAGCTTGTTCATTTTCTGTGTGCGTTTTCGCACAGAACTTCAACCCTTCAAGATTCAATATCGTTATCACGATATGGACTGCATCGTGCAATCCTCGTATTTGCAGGAACATAATCATGAGCGTCGCAAAAGTAATGACCGAAGCACCCGTTTGCTGTACACCCAAAACCTCCCTGACCGAAGTGGCACGCATGATGGTTGAATACGATTGCGGACAGATTCCGGTCGTTGAAAATCTGGCCACGCGCAAACTGGCCGGTGTGGTCACCGATCGCGATATCGCCACTCGCATCGTGGCGCATGGCCAGAATTCGGCCGAAGCATTTGCCATTGATTGCATGACTACGCCTTGCGTCACGGTTACCCCGGAGACCAGCCTGAAAGACTGCTGCGAACTGATGGAAATCAACAAGATCCGCCGTGTGCCGGTAGTCAATGCGAACGATGAAGTCGTCGGCATTGTTTCGCTTGCCGATGTCGCAAGAAATGCCAGCGCTTCGACTACCGTTGCCGTAGTGAAAGAAGTATCAAGCATCACACCGTAAGAAAGTAATTTTATTGCTCGCCCTTGCGGGGCACCCTCTCACCGAAAAACGGGAAGCGGCAACAGAACTCAGACGAGATCATAGACGTGTCAAATTTGAGTACCCTTCCAATGTTTAGACGAGCCTAGCGCAGAGAGGGTGCCCCGCAGGGGCGAGTGAATTGTTTCCCGCTTTCCTGTATCGCTTGCCGGCTTTGCTTACATTATTAATTTCCAATCGCGCAAGTGATTGACGAACTCGTGATGGCGAGAATGATGGTATAGCATCGCTTTCATCCCCAGCCTCGAAGCGGCATCGACATTTTCCTCGACGTCATCGACAAACGCGCATTTTTCGACAGACACGGCAAGTTTTCGTGCTGCCAAATGAAAGGCTTCATCGTCGGGTTTTGCCACGCCGACATCGCCGGAACAAATAATCGCATCGAAATAGTCGAGCAACCCGCTTTGCTCGAATCGTCGGGTCGAACCACGCGTGGCATTCGACAGCAAAGCCAGCTGCACTTTTCCCTTCAATGCAGCGAGTAATGGCTGCATGACCGGTCGTACTGGATCTTGCTTTCGATAGTATTCAAGCAAATCTTCGATTACGGCATCGATGGCCTGCCGATCGGCAATACGACAAAGGTGCTCACGCACTGCATGCTGAAATTGCTCGCCCGATAATTTTCCAGTGCGTGACGGTCGATATTCCGGTATCGAATGCACTACGTTCCAAAGCTGGCCCGCGGCAAACCCGTGCGGCAACCCGATGACATCATAGTCGGCCGGATCTTCGTGCGTGACCACGCCACCGTAATCGAGAATCAGAGCTTCGATCATGCTGCCATCATCCACAAAAAAGCTTTGTTCCCTTGGTTAGCCCAATCGGCAGTTACTCAGGCAGATTTCGTTTTGCGCGCAGCCTGTTTGCGTTTTGTTGCACGCACCGCATCGGCGGCTTGAACGTTATGGGCATTCAGGATCGCGATAAGCAATCCCGGGAAGCGTTGCTCGATCTCTTTGCAGCGACTGCTGTTATACATTTCGACGCCCTGCCGTTCGCTGCGAACCAGGCCGGCTTCGCGCAGCGCCCTGAAGTGCTGTGACAACGTGGATTTGGGAATGCTGCGATCGCTGATTTCGAGGAAGTTCGAGCAGATCGATGAACAACCCGAAGCCGCCAGCGAGGCATAGATCGACACGCGCACAGGATCGGAAAGGGCATGCAGGATGCCTTCCACGGTGATGTCTTCGACGGCGGGGTGAATCAGGGGTCTCATGGCTGACATCTTACCAGCCCTTGACATTTAGTTCCATAGTTCATATGTTACGAACTACGGGAGTTAAGAACTCCCATTCATCCACCACTTAGGAAAGAACATGAGCAAGCTGAAAGACAAAGTCGCCATTGTTACCGGTGCATCCAAGGGCATTGGCGCCGCCATTGCCACGGCTCTGGCCGCCGAAGGCGCATCGGTCGTAGTCAATTACGCCTCCAGCCAGGCTGGCGCCGACGCTGTTGTCGCCAAGATAGTCGCCGCCGGTGGCAAGGCCGTTGCCGTGCATGGCGACGTGTCGAAATCTACCGATGCCCAGGGCATCGTCGATGCGGCGATCAAGCAATTTGGCAAGCTGGACATTCTGGTTAACAACTCTGGCGTCTATGAATTCGCGCCGATCGAAGCCATCACCGAAGAAAGTTTCCATCGCCAATTCAACATCAACGTACTTGGCCTTCTGCTGACCACACAGGCAGCGGCGAAACATTTGGGTGAAGGATCCAGCATCATCAATATCGGATCGGTTGTCAGTCGCATCACGCCGCCTGCAAGCGCGGTCTACACCGGCACCAAGGGCGCCGTCGATGCGATCACCGGCGTGCTGTCGCGCGAACTAGGCCTGCGCAAGATTCGAGTGAATGCGTTGAACCCGGGCATGATCGAAACCGAAGGTGCGCACACGGCCGGCTTTATCGGCTCCGATTTCGAAACCGGTGTGGTTTCACAAACACCACTGGGCCGCATTGGCCAACCAAACGATATCGCTTCGATTGCAGTATTCCTCGCTTCCAATGATTCGTATTGGCTGACCGGCGAGCAGTTATATGCCGGCGGCGGCGTGCGCTAAGGGCGTAGCAAATCCGAAGGAATGCATTCGGAACATGAAACAAAACCACCCTCTTCGCATTTATGCGGAGAGGGTGTTCGCGCAACGAGCTGATAAGCGGCATTTTTCTTATGCATCGCAATAATGCAAATGCATGCGATGAATCTTGCATCTGGGCGCATCAGGTAATGTCGTTTATTATTTGGCCTTAGCGTGCGCATAAGTGCACCGTGTCGCATTGAGGATGCTCTTATGAATCGCCGTCATTTTTTGGCTGCAGGTGGATTGGCGGCCGCATCGCCAATGCTCGCTCAAACCGTCGGCATCGACGCTGCGGCCAACGCTGCAGTGCCCATGTCCAAGCATGTCAATTTCGGTTCGGATGGTCTTGGCCTCAGTCCTCTCGAATATGCGGCTCTGCTGCACGATGCGACAACGACCCGAAATTTCGATGCCGATTATTATTCGAACGGCGGACATATCGCGGAGCTCGAGCAGAAATTTGCGAAACTGCTGGGCAAGGAAGCCGCGATGTTTGTACCGACCGGTACATTGGCAAACCATCTCGCGATCAGAAAACTGGCGGGTAACGATCGTCGCGTTCTGGTTCAGGCCGAAAGCCATTTCTACAACGACAGCGGCGATTGCGCGGAAACCCTCAGCGGTTTGAACCTGATTCCTTTGGCGCAGGGCCGCAGCACGATCGAACTGACGGAAATAAAGCACTGGGTCGAGCGTACGGCCGGTGGCCGGGTAGCAATGAAAGTGGGCGCAATCTCGATTGAAAGTCCGGTGCGGCGCAAAGACCACGAGATGGTCGATTTTTCCGAGTTGCAACGCATCAGCCATTACGCGCGCGAACAGGGAATTCGTCTGCATCTCGATGGTGCGCGCATGTTCAATCTTCCTTTTCACTGCGGCAAGAGCGTTGCGGAAATCGCCGCCCTTTTCGATACCGTTTACGTGTCCTTGTGGAAGCACTTCAACGGTGCATCCGGCGCGATACTCGCCGGCGATGCGACATTTATCGACGGCCTGTTTCACACACGGCGAATGTTTGGTGGTTCATTGCCGCATGCCTGGCCACAAGTCGGCGTAGTGATGCCATATGTCGATAGTTATGAAGCTGACTACGCCAGATCATGGCAGGCAACCGACCAGTTGATCGCTTTGCTGCAATCGGAACCTCGATTCAAGCTGCAAAAAATAGCGAACGGTACCAGTCGTTTTCTATTGACCGTGTCTGGTGTTGAGCCTGACGTGTTTGTCACGCGGTCATACGATCGCGGAGTCTTGCTGCCACAAGCAAAACCCGGCAGCGCAACATTCCAGATGCAGGTGAACCCGACAATACTTCGCATGCCAGCTGCGAAATTGGCAAGAATTTTTATCGAGTCATCGACTCGATAAAATATCCGAATCGCATAACCGACGATTCTATTTAACGGAGAAATAAATTACTGGCATCTTTTCGGAAGATATTCCACTGCGATATCTGCGCTTTTGCAGGCCCAGTTAACCGTACCGCTGTCCCCCTGCGTGGGTGTCAGCACGATCGATTTGCCGGCAAGCTCGTCCAGTACCAGATAAGTAATGGTAACGATGCCGTTATTGCCAACCTTGATACTGAAATCCGTGTCGATTACCGGCGCCACCTTTGCCTCGTCGTTATTGTTCGGCCACTTTCCGTTTGTCAAAAACATTTCTGAAACACTGAGCTTGGCGAACGCAGCCATATCCAGACCGACCTTCACTTTATCCTTGATCACTTTCGCCTCGGTTTTACTCACATAATCGGTAGCGCCTGCATATGCGGTACCCGAAACCAGGATGGCCAATGCCAGCATGATCGAACGACTTGTCAGAACCTTGTTCATATCGGATTCTCCTTGGGTGAAATTATTCAGAAAAATATCGCGAACTAAAACCTGACCTCGTTGAAACTCATCTATGCCAACGAGCTTGCAGCTTTACTCACAACGCACTCAGCATCGGCTTCTGTGTTCCCGGATGATCCATCGCGGCACCCGCGCCATATTGCATCCAGCGATAGGCAACCAGAGCAGCCAGCCATACGACCGGCCCGAGGAAAATCAGACCCAGCCCGCACGGAATCAAACCGACAATAATCGCAACGATGCTCAGCAAGGCCAGCAGGAATAAATTCACGCGATTATTCGTGGTTATCGATTCGCTATATGAAAATGCTTCCATGACGCCGAGATCGCGATCAACGATGGCCGTCATGAATTGGCCGTATCGCAACGCAATGTAAATACCGGGAACGATTAACAAAAGAAGTCCGATCAACACCGCGAATCCGAAAATAATCATCGCTCCAAGCGCACGCAGAAATTTGCTGCCTTCGCCGAACAACATGCCTATCGAGACTTCCTTGCCGGATACCAGATTCAAGCCAACCCTGGCCAAACCCAGTTGCAGGAATATCGAAACAAATTGCTGCACGATACGGCTTATGACGGTAATGGTAATCGTGAGCGTATTCGCGCCCTGCGCTGCAGCATCGCCACGGGCAAGGATCGCAGGCAACGCTTCGATTATCCCGAACACGATTCCCAGCCCCATCAGACAACCGAAATACACCAGCCCTACCAGGATGATGTCGCCGAACTGGCGCTTGGTAAGTTCGACCGCCCGGTTAATGCATCCCATCGGATCTATGACTTCGCTGCCAGGCACGATCTCGGTCAAGGCTGTACCGTCCGCCGGAACTGCGCCGCCCCAATTGCTTTGTGGCGCGGCATAGGGGTTTGCTGAATTCGCGATTGCAAGCGCCGGATTCGACGCTATCGGAAAAATCGCCGAGATCTGGCCGGCCGGCGTCCAGCCCTGCATGGATGCATTCCACACACTGTCCTGGATCGGATCGAGGCCGCCGTTTCTGGCGATTTCCACCAATTGCTCGAATGTCACCGGTCCGTATTGCTGACCATTACGTGCGTAAAACCATTCAGTCATGAATATCCCCCTGTCGAAATTCATTGCCGCGCAATACCCGGCATCATCGCATACTCTCTCCGCATCTCAAGCAGAGATCCGGCGAATATCGGCTCGCGGAAACCAACCTGTATCCACACAGAAAACGCCCGGCATTACCGGGCGTTTGAAACGATATTCAGCAAGTCTGCTTATTGTTTTTTATTGCTTTGCGAACCAGGCGCGGTCTGCGACAGGGAACCCAGGCGTTGCTCGGATGCCGATGGATTTTTTATCTTCAGGCGGTTATCGATATCCTTGACGCCATGGCAGCGTTCGATAATGTCTTCGACACGATGTTTGAGCAGGCGGTTATTCACGGTACCACTCAGCGTAACGACACCATCCTTGCTTTGAACTTCGATGTCGCTGGCATCGATATAATAATCGTCCATCAAGCGTTCACTGATGTCTTCTGCCAAGCGTTGATCGGAACGCATATAGCCTTTCGGACCTTTGCCGCGATAGCCCATGTTGTATCGGTTTTGTTCCGGGTTTTGTTCGGGCGAATAAGGCTGGCTGAAATAATCGCCCTGCGAGCGGGCCAGGTAATCCTGGCGGGGACCGTAATCTTGACGAGCAAGGCCCGGATCACCATAGATGGCAGGTTCAGGATAACGTGAACCATATCTTTGATAATTTTGATCGCCGTAGCCTGACCAATCTTCACTACCGACGCGGTAGCCCTGATTTCCCAAACGATAGTCCTGATTGGCAAAGCGATAGTCGTGTGGACGGCCGTAATATTGCGGAGGAACGTAATCTTGTGCGCTGCCGTAATATTCGGCACGCGGGAAATGAGGCTCCTGGTCCCGCGACTGGAAATAACGCGGTGCCGCATACTCGTGTGGAACATAACTCGGGTCTCCGGCATATAGACCGCGCTCCGAATTCACATTGCGACTGTAGTAGTCGCTGGTGCCGTAGGACGGCCCGAAATTTCTGCCGGGTTCTTCGTCATAGTTACTTGCGATTGGACGTTCCGGGTAGGGGCGACGCGTGTAATCGTTGTCCCAATTTTCGCGATACATATGTTGCTGATGTTGCTGGTATTGCTGATTTTCATTTCTCTGGCGATTGCCGCCGAGCTGTTGTTTGCGCGAATAGCGATCACCATCTTGATGCCCAGTTCGATGAGTCATGGTTTTATTCCTTCTATTGGGGGGATGCGACTTCGAGAGTTCGCCTATGGATAATGCAAATGCTGTGCCATTCAGATTGACATTCATATGCAGCGAAAGAAAAAGGGCGGTCCGAAAATGTTTCTTCGCAAAGCCCCGGTTGAATGGCTATGCGCCAAAGTGTTTTTTCACGGGAAAAATAATTAATTTTTTGTTGCGTATTCAATGCATGCACAATGCCGATTTTATTTTTTGCGATTCGCGTATTTTGCAATGAGCACAGGCCATTGATTCATATTCCGAATACCGCGACTTCGCACAATGCACGAATCTGCACATGTGAGTTTTCGCACAGACAAACTGATTGGCCAGCATCAAACTGTCTCTGAACAGGCATAAGCACTTACCCAAGGAGACAGACATGTCGATCGCATCGGTGGAATCCTATTTATTTTTCGGTGGCAACTGTGAAGCGGCACTGGATTTCTATAAAACCGCGATAGGTGCGGAAATCGGCATGATCATGCACTTCAACGAAAGTCCCGAACCAATACCAGAAGGCAAGCTGCAGGCCGGCTTCGAAGACAAGGTGATGCACAGTATTTTTACCGTCGGCAAAACTAAAGTCATGGCTTCCGACGGCATGAACGATCAATCGAAGTTCAGCGGTTTTTCGCTCGTATTGAATGTTCCGAACGAAGCCGATATCGATCGCTTATTCGAAAACCTGTCCTACGGCGGCGTCGTCAAAATGCCGTTGGAAAAAACATTCTGGTCGCCGCGTTACGGCATGCTGACCGATCGCTTCGGTGTTGACTGGATGGTCATGGTCCCAGGCGAAAAACCGAAATAAACAAAAAAAGGAACCCATATGCAGAAGATCACGCCATTTCTCTGGTACTCGAATGAGGCCGAGGAAGCCGCCAATTTTTACGCATCGATCTTTCCCGATTCTCGCGTCGACAATGTTGTGACGATGCCCAGCGAGTCGCCCAGCGGTCCGCCGGGTTCGGTAAAGATCGTCGACTTCGTTCTGCTCGGACAGCATTTCACGGCGATGAGCGCCGGCCCGCTCGATCCGTTCAACCATGCGATCTCTTTCGTGGTGCATTGCGAAAACCAGGACGAGCTTGATCGCTACTGGGATGCATTACTCGCCCACGGCGGTTCACCTGAACAATGCGGCTGGCTGAAAGATCGTTACGGACTATCATGGCAGATTATTCCCGTCGCACTTACACAGATGATGGCCGACCCGGATCGCACACGCGCCAAGCGGGCGTCGGATGCGATGATGCAAATGGTGAAAATCGATATTGCAAAGTTGCAAGCCGCTTATGACGGCGTGGATTAGCCTGGGGATTGCACCAGGCAAATTCCGCCGCTTTTTGCGACAACTCGACATTCATTCTCGGGAGAATCTTTATGCCTGTCGGTGATAAATCAAAATATACAAGCAAGCAAAAACGCCAAGCTCGCCATATCGAACAAAGCTACGAAGCAAAAGGCATTTCCAAAAAAACCGCACAGAAAAGAGCCTGGGCGACCGTCAACAAACAGGACGGTGGCGGCAAAAAACATTGAGTCCAATAGAGTGCGGCCGGAGAAGCTCGCAAAAACGATGCCATCCGATCGGAAGCGTTTCAGTCCATGTCCGACGATTTTGCTTCGGCGAGAAGTTGACGCACCAGATTCTGTTGCTCGGTCAGGAACTCGATGCCGGCACGGCCATCGGCAATGCGCATGATGCGTCCTTCGATCTCGAGGCTCTGATCGGCGGCCAGCAGAAAGCGCAGACGAACCTTGGAGCCCACCGAAATATCGTCGGGCAAATTCCACTCCAGGGCAGCGCCGCCTTCCGAAAGGTCGATCACCGCTGTGGCCGGCGCATGGTGCGCCACGACCGCATGCAAATTCACGCGGTGGCGCGGATATCGCCTTTTGTCGAAGCGGGTCATGTCGCCATGGTGCAGCACCTGACTGCCTCTATGCAATCGGTACGATTGCCGCAGCTCAAAATCTTTCGCCTGCCAGCAAAAAATTCCGGGTATCGATCTGCACATGCTTGCGAAGGAAAGCGTTTAACTCCGGCGATGCCGACGTGACACCGCCACCGAAATGCTGGTTTGCGGCGCTTTCAAGCATAAACACCCATGCTTCGCTGCCGATCGCTTGCGCCGGCGTATGGCCGGCAGCGGGGTCGATCAATAGCGCTAGCGTCTTGCCATGGCGCCGGGCCTCGCTGGCGTAATTGGCGACACTCTTGATCGGTACGTGATCGTCTTTTCCGCCGGCCCATATATAAATCGGCGTGCGCAGTTTCGACACCAAACTCAACGGCGATTCGCGTTTCATCTTTTGCCGCCAGGCTGCATCGGTATACGGCAAGCCATGTTGCGGAAAGCTCACTATCAGCGGCGGCCCGTCGCCACGCAGCGATTCGCTGTCATGTTCGGCCTGCCATTGCTTCATCCAACCGTAATCGGTCGGCGGCGCGCCCGCAAATGCGAAACGGAAACGCTGCGGATAATGACTTGCCGCCAGCAGGCTAGCGTAGCCGCCGAAAGAATGACCGACAACCGCCTGCCGATTGCGATCGCCGATACCTTGTGCCAGCAGGAAATCCAAACCATCAATCACATCCGACAACACGCGGCCATTCCCGACATCGCCGTTCGCCGCGCGCACGTAGCGCAGGCCGTAGCCGTTCGAGATGCGAAAATTCGGCAGGAATACCGCATAGCCGCGATTGGCCAGCAGTTGCATGCGCGGATCGTAATCATCGTAAAGCCGCGCAACCGGCCCGCCATGCAACCAGGCAATCAGTGGCGCTTTCCCGAGTGCAACGCCATGCGGCAAATAAACGTAGCCATGCAAAATCATGCCATCGCGAGCACGCCAGCTGACGGGCTGCGCGATCGCCGATTGATGCGTTGACGGAAATCGTATCGTTGCCTCGTCTTTGCTAAACAAAGGTCGCAATTTGTCTTTTCCTGGCTCATAGAGAAAATTGCGACTCAAGGGCCAGTTCGATTGTTCCGCCCGCACCAGCCAGACACGGCGATCGTTTGCTTGCAGCAGTTGCAGATTGGCATCGGGCAAATGTTTTTGCAGTGCAGCCAATTGCGCTTTCATTTCGGCGCCGTTGCCATGCCAGCGGCGTTTGTCGCCGTAGTAGGCGACTGCCTGCCAGTCGCTCTGCGAATCATTCCAGATCAAGCCCTCGGTGTCGGCGACATTGGCGGGATCGCGATGCACCGTTTTCCACTGTGGCTGGCCGGCTTTCCAGCGCTGCAACACGATCCTGTCTTCGCCTAGTTGCGAGAGCATCCACAACACATCTTCCTTTCCGCCGTAGCCAACTAATTCGCACGCCTCAATGCCGCGACAGCGTGCAAGCTCGCGCACTCCCTGCGGGCTGTAATGTCGGACCACGGTATCGTAATTTTTTCCATCGAAGGCCGCTGCGAACGCAAGCGATCCGTCTTTCCGCAGCAATACCTTGCGCAGCGGCAATGTAGCCTCGTGCAATAAGCGTGCTTTTCCGGCCGCATCGACAATCAGATAGCGATAACGCAGCACGTGATTCTGTTCGACCTGTTCGGTCATTAGCGCATAGGCCGGTGCATGTTTGTCGACGCCGAAAAAACTTTGTTTCCGTGTAGCGTTCCATTTCAGGATGCGTCTGGCTTTGCGCGTTGTCGGTTCGATGACCGCCAGGCCCAGTTCATCAGCCAACCATAACCTGCTCCCATCGCCGGACCATCGCAGGTCGCCACCGCGCACATCCGCAAGCAGAAGCGCGCGCTTGCCGTTCGCCACTTCCTGCAACCAGAGATCGTGTCCTTGTTCGTTGCGTTTGAGGAAAGAAAGATGACGACCGTCCGGTGACAGACCGATACCGGAAATCACCGGACGTTGCAGCAGGGTTTCGCGGCTGATTAGCTTTGCCTTCGGTTGGCTCATCGCAAACTGCGATGCTTTCCGCAATGCGACACGCGTTGATTCGACCTGATCGCTCGACAAGCATTGCCCACTGAAAAACAGGGGCAACAACACACACGCTATTTTGATTGCGATTTTAATTGGCAAGCCTCTGACTTGCAGTGCGTATTTCGGCACCGACATGGCGGATCTCCAGATTGAATATCGATGGACGACGGGAATCGAATTAATTGCGTGCCGCGCGCGGCTCCAGACACATCATGCTGAGAAACGCGGGCAGGCTGAGCAATGCACAACTCGCCAACCACAGATGCCGGCGTGTTTTATTGATCGGCGCGCCTCGCAACCACCAGTAACCCAATCCCAGCGAGATCAACATCAAGGCCAAAGCCACCGGATAGAACACGCGTATTTCCGGCAACGGCGCCAGCGATATCGGTTGCACCAAGCCTTTGTCGAGTGCGCTATCCGGCCACCGGCCCAGCGTGTACAACAACGGCGACAACCACCACGAAGCTTTCGGTACGGCGGGTCCACCGCCAATCGTTACGTTGACACCGCGGATGTTTCGGCGCTCGCCGACCACCTCGCTCGCGCCATCGGCAGCAACATAGACGACCTGCTGCCAGGGCAGAACCAGACCTTCGAAACCATCCATTTCCTGACCCGGGAAGTAGAAGAATGACACCAACCAGCCATCCAGAAGTTCGGCCACGTTGACTTGAGGTGCTCCGTTACGGCCACTGTCCAATGCGAGTTGCCAATCGAGCAGTGGTGCCGCGAAAGGAGACGCGTTCCGTCGATCTGCGCGATACGCAAGCATGCGCTTGTTGGTCAGTACCAGCAGGCGATCCAAACCGCGTACCGGTCGACCGGTGAACCACTCACCAGACGGCAGTCGCAGTAATTCATACTGGCGCTGCGTCGTGTCGTCGATCGCATACAAGGTGTCGCTGGTCATGGTAAGTACGGGTATTTGTGCGAACGATTGCGGCTCGCCCGCACCGGTCGTGCCCCACCAACCACGATCTTCACCGGTTTTTGGATCGCGGCCATGGAACATCATCCGATCATGACTGAAGGTCCATTCGATGCTGCGCTTTTCGTCCCACCAAAAAGTGCTCAGATTGCCAATCTGGTTTCGCACCGGGAAGCGTTCGATGTCGGGCGACACATCCGCCACATCGAGCAACGGCAATTGCTGACGCCACGAATCGGCACGTGGATCACGACTGTCTTTCAGTCCCTTGATCACCGTATCCTGGCTGAAAGAGCGCAGCATCGCAGCGACGTTGGGATCGGACTCCAATACCGTCTTTGCCGGATAGCTGCTCTTCACCAGTTCAACCGCTTCGATGCCGACCTTGCTCAGTTGAAACACCAACAGGAAAAAAGCCAGTTGCAACGGCAATGCAGTGAGCAGCAACACACTGGTGCGGGCAATCGGTGCGAATTTATCGGCCCGGAAACTGTGCATCGCGATCCAGCTCAACCATGCCAAACAAATAAACACCGGCAACAGCAACGACCATACCGATGCCAGATGCAATGCAAGCAACAGCGGCGCTATCAACACCGCAATGGTCGCCTTGTGCCGACTGACGCAGGCAAGCGTTCCGGCGAGCCAGGCCATCATCGTGAATGCCAATACATGGATCAATACAACGTAGTGGCGGCTGTCCACCACCTGCGTGGTGATGACATCGGTGGCGAGCACGAACACCAATAAAGGCAGCAACACGGCAAGCGCGAGCATCGCGAGTGCCGATAAGGCCAGTGATGCAAAAATGCGGGCCGGCGCCAGCGGCCGATGGATTAACCACAGCCATTGACTCGGTTTGCGATAACTGCCGACCTGCAACACCGCAAGCGTGATGCCCAGCAGTATATAAATCAGCAACATCGCGCCATGGTCTTCATACGGCATTTGCAGCACATTGGTCACGCGCGACAGAAACAGCAATGCCAATGCATGCACCACAAAAACAATGAAGGTGTGCCGACGAAAACGGCTCCATTCCGAGAAAAAAAGATCTTTCATCTCACGCTCTCCTTTCTTCTGCTGCCGGTGTCGCATGGCCCCGCGCGAGGAAGGCATTGACGGCGCGATCGAGATTCACGGTGCCGCGATAGTGTCGCCGTGCACCGTGTTGTTCGAGTAAAGCGCCGAAGCCGTCGTCCTGATCCAGCACGACGAAATGGAACAAGCCATCGATGCGCTGACATTGCAAGACGCCTGGCAAGTCATCAATTTTCGGTGCGACGAACGGAAATTCGGCAACCCACACGGACACGCGCTCGCAGAATTCATCCGGCGCCGACATGTGTTTGAGTTCACCATGCTCGAGAATGATCAGATTGTCGGCGATGCGCTCGATCTCTTCCATTTGATGCGAGCAATAAATGATCGTGGTGTTGATGTCCTCGATTGAAGACAGCACGGTCTCGAGAAAAGCGTGTTTCGCCACGACATCCAGACCGAGCGTCGGCTCGTCGAGAATCAGCAATTCCGGTTCCTGCGCGAGCGCCATCGCCAGGTTCAAACCGGCGCGTTCGCCGCGCGATAATTCGGCAATGCGCTGCTCGGCATTGACATGAAAATGACCGATCACGCTGCGGTAACGCGCATCATTCCATTGCGGGTACAAACGACGTTGCATCGCGACCACTTCGTCGACCCGCAACCAGGAAGGAATGCTGTGCTCTTCATTGACGAAACCGATGCGCGCACGCTCGTTTTGCGTCAACGCAGTGCAGTCATGTCCGAGGATCGTTGCACGCCCGGCGGTTGGCGACTGGAAACCGAGCAGCACACGAAACAACGAAGACTTGCCGGCACCGTTCGCGCCGACGATCGCATGAATTCGACCGCGCGGAATACGCAGGGTGAGTTGATTCAATGCCATCTTGCGGCCGTATTTCAGATCGAGTTGATCGGTTTCGATTACATAATCCGATGTGGCCGGCATTGCGGGCGCTACAGTTTTCGGAATCGCGTATAAGTTCGTTGCAGACATAACGTGTTCCTCAAGCCGAACGTTGTGCGAGATACGGAGCCAACGACCCGTTGACCTGATCGAGAACATCTTCGAGCGGAAAACCGAGCCCGACGACTTCGGCCACGAAGGCATCCACTGCGAGCGCCAAGCGTCGTTCTCTCTCGTTATCGGACAAACGTTGGCGCGGCGTGGCGACATATAGCCCCAGCCCCTGACGTGAATCCAGCCAGCCTTCATTGGCCAGTTCGGCGTAAGCCTTGGCAACCGTTTTCGGGTTGATCGTCAGTTGCAGTGCCAACCCGCGCACGCTGGGCAATTGCGAACCCACCGGCAACTCGCCACTGGCGATCTGCAGGCGAATACCGTCGGTGATTTGACGGGTGATGGACCGGGGATCGATCGGACTGATCGGCAGAAGTATTGGAACGGTGCGAGACATTGGCGTACCCTGTGTACCTGTTGTGATGGTACGGATGGTACGAAGCAAAATTGCCAATGTCAAGCGCGGGCGTTTTCAGGTGATAGGTCGGCCTAACCGGCTTAGAGCGTAGGTGTTGGCGGAGCTGGTGGCGGCGATTGCTCGAGCTTCGGCTGGGTATCCGCTACCACCTTGCCTGTGGCCGCCTCTTCGATCCAGAAACGCACCGCATAGCCGTTAAGCTGTTCGCGCAAGGCATAAGTCAATCCCGGTTCGGCCTCGAATGCCAACTCGCGAGCGGTAAAGCCCCCTCGACCGGCCCGGTATTCCAGGCCCACCGTATGACGACCCGGTGTCAATTTGAGGATCTGATCCTTGGTCCCGAAGTGGGGCTGCTTCACACCATCCAGACGTGCGATCTGCAGATGCGACTCGGCGTAATCCTTCTGCCAATAGCCACGGCCCGGTTTGCCGGGGTCGCAAATGAGGATCGCGCTGTTGCCGTCTGCCACCGGAATGATGGCCGGGCTAGCTGCCTCGGTCTCAGTCGCGGCCTTCGCCGTATTCGCATCAACGTTGTGATCGCCATTGTTGATGCCACCGACAACCCGGCCGGTCGCGGTTTCCTCGATCCAGAAGCGGACACTCGAGTAACCGCCATCCATACGTGCCGAGTAAGCCTTGCCGGCCTCTGCAATAAACCATAGATCCGAGCTCGCTTCGGAATTAAACGTCCGGTAGGTCAGCGTGATGCTGTGCTTCCCTGGCATCAGCCGGACCCCGAGTGGAAAGCGCATCAGAAACAAGCCGCCGCCCTGTCCCTTGCCATCTACTCTGGAAATGGCCAGACCCATGGTGTCCCAGGGACCTGCGTGCCGGGAATTACCGTTGAGCACCGCAGTCGTAGCATCTGGCACAAGCGGAACTTCCTTTTTGGCGAAGCATTGCATCGGCGCCGTCAACGCGAGCACGAAAAAAATCGACCGCAGAATGTGGGAAAGGGTAGGCACTAGAATCTCCGTCGGAACTGGAAGGGTGTAGCGAAAGCAGAGGGGGTTCCGCTCATGGGGTTGCAGTTCTGCATTCCGGTAGGTCCTGCGCTGCGTGCCGATTATCGAGGCTGCGGGCCGACATGTCGATGTATTTCCTAGTGACCGACAAGCTGCTGCCTAAGCTCTCCTGCCGATTGTTTGAACCCACTTACTGACAATTGGCGGGCAAATATTCGACTGGCAAATCGACGTTAGCGCAGTTCCAATTCATCCCTGTGTCCGCGGGAATTGGCGTTAAGGTAATGTATTTGCCGGCAAGCTCGACGGGGCTCGTATAAGTGACGGTGATAACGCCATTATTTCCGATCGCGGTCTTCACGTTCGAATTGGGCATCTCTCCATTTGCAGCGTATTCACTATCGCTTGGCCATACACTATTGGTGAAATACATCTCGGAAACAAACAGCTTGGCCCGCGCCGCATCATTAAGCCCTTTCTGTACCTCGCCCTGAATCAAACTTGACGCAGCCTTGGTCGCTTCAGGGACAGCTTGTGCAGTGTCGACAGTTTTTTCTTTGGTTGTATCTGCTATCTCGGCTTTATCAGCACAGCCAGTGCTTGAAAGAGCAACCGCCAGCATCAGCACCGTCGAACGACTTATCAAAGCAATATTCATACTGTGCTCTCCGAGCGTTTGTGTTTATGTTTGAAAAACGATTTCTGCAGGCAAGCTAGTGCATGCACTCATGAATGTAAATTTCGCTTCAATTACATCGTTGCCTCAGAGCACCATCGCCAACGATGCCACCAGCAGTGCTGCCATGGTCCAGTTGAACGCACGCAGACGGCGCGGGCCGGATAACCATCGCCGCATTCCCTGACCCAGCAAAGCCCAACTACTCACCGACGGCAGATTGACCAGACCGAAAATGGCCGCGACCCATAACACTGCGCCAATATTTCGATTGGGCGCATAAACCGTTACCGCGGTCAGTGCCATCGTCCAGGCTTTGGGATTCACCCATTGAAACAAGGCGGCTTGCAAAAAACCGAAAGGTTTTTGATTCACCTGATCGGTTTGCGGCGCACTGGCATTCGCGATCTTCCATGCCAGCCACAGCATGTATACGACACTGACCACTTTCAGCACGTCATATGCAGGCGGCCAAAGATCGAACAGTCCGACCAGACCGATGCCAACCATCACGATCATGAAAACAAAGCCGACGCCGACGCCCAGCATATGCGGCACGGTCCGTCGAAAACCGAAATTCGCTCCCGATGCCATCAGCATCAGATTGTTGGGTCCCGGTGTAATCGACGAGACGAAAGCAAAGGCAAACAAGGCGGCTAGCATTTCTGTTTCCATAGGCGCAATAATATTGCCGTTTTTACCGAATTAGATTGCTAATTTCGGCGCATATAGGTGCATAAATGGAATATATGACTGACATTGACGCCATAAATAAAAAGATATTGCGCGAGCTTTCAAACGATGGCCGCATCTCGAATCTGGAGCTGGCCGAACGCGTCGGATTGTCGCCCTCGGCCTGCCTTCGACGCGTGCAGGAACTGGAACGCAGTGGCGTGATCAGCGGCTATCGTGCCGTGCTAAACCGCAAGGCGTTGGGCGTGGGGCTTGTCGCCTATGTCACGGTTGGCCTGTCGCATCACACAAAACAAGCACAGGAAGATTTTGAAATCGCGATCGCACGTTCACCGGAAGTTCGCGAATGCCACAACGTGACCGGTGCTATTGAATATATCCTGCGTGTGGAAGCGGCCGATCTTGCCTCCTACAAACATTTCCATACCGAGGTGCTCGGCATACTGCCGCAAGTGAGCTCGATTACAACCTATGTCGTGATGGAATCACACAAGGACGAACGCGCCTGAAGCATGTGTTTTCTTTTGCCATTCCCGGGTCGCTGGTCTGCGGCCCGGGTTAACGTCATTCCGTTTTACGGATTTACCGATTACCGGCAATTTCGGCACCGAGCTGTTCGATCTTCTTGCCGATCTCTGCGACCTTGACAGGATCGCGTGCATTTTCCGTCAGCGACACGATCGCGTTGAGCAAATTCCATTTCGGACTGCGTGGCGGCACCTTGTGCAACTTGCCGTTAACGATGTAGAAGCCATCGCCGCCTTTCGAGACGCCGCCGAAAACTTCCGCAACAATCTCGGCTGCCTCCAGTTCGGAAAATTTATTTCCGACCGGGCCGAATCGCCATCCGGGATTGACCGCTACCTTGTCCTGGCAAATACCATCGGCGGTCAAATTTACCCAGGGTCCGCTCTGGTCAGCCTGGATCTTGCTGCGTTCGAGTACCGATGCCCAGGTAAATGGTAAACCGCGCAATGTATTGGTGTCAGTATCACGACCTTCAAGATGCAGATGCGGCGCATCCGATCTGCCGGAATTGCCGGCACGTCCAATCAGGTCACCTCTACTTACCGTGGCATTCGGCTGCTTCAATACATCCGGAATACTGTTCTTTTGAAGATGCGCATAAATCACGGTGATATTGCCGTGGCGAATTTTCATGAAATTGCCGGACCCAGGCGTTCCTTCCGGGCGTTCCGCACCGGGAAAAGCATTGTTCTCGTAATGATCTTCGCACTCTTCGACTACACCATCGGCAACGGCACGTAATGGTTTGCCCCAGATACGGTAATCCGAATTGTTCGACTTGGTGACACCATCGTGCAGCGATGTCCACTCACCGTTAACCCTGGCCTGCACACCAATGTCATGCGCATACACCTGGGTACCATTGGCACCGCCATTGGCCCAATGCTTGGCCGAAGTCACCAGATACTCGCCTTGATCAAGATCGATTTTGCTGATCGGAAGACGCAAGGGGCCAAAGCCGGTCGGGTCGGTGTAGGCCGCCATGTCCATGCTGACTATCTTGGGCTCGGTAAAGCCATTGCAATACACTTTTATCTTGATCGATGACGGCGCCGGCGTCGGCAGATAGACTTCGTTGCGAATCGAATTTTCGCCTTCTTCACTGACATCGAGATCGACAACGCCATTTGACCAAGTGGCCGTTGTACCGGCCTTGATCACACCGTCATTCGGGTCTGCATCGCCCTGCGGATCGACGGCAATCTTGACGCCCTGCATCACCGAATCTGCATGATTGGAATTGGGATAGGAAAATTCAATTTTCTTCAGCGTCAAATCCGCGTTGGTCGGATTTTTCAATCGCAGACGCATGACAATCTTTACGAACTCCGATTCACCACTGGCTTTCGCGGCTATCGGCAGATAAAACAAATGGGTTCCATCCGTTGGCTGGACGGTAATTTCTAGATTTGGAGCTGACATGTAAATCTCCTGCAGAGGTGGGGGGATTGTTGTGCGAAGATGCAAACATCCAAGTCTCATCGCACAAACGACACTGCGTTATTCCAAACTGTTCTCCTGAAAAAAACGCGCACGAAGCCATCAACGTTCTACGCTGGAATAGTCATACCGGGATCGACACTGATTAACTGCGGCTTTTACTACAACGCGGCAGCGCCGACGTATCGGCCAATAAAAAAAACATTAATTTCCAGAATGATTAAGCTGAATTTCATCTAGATAAATCTGTCCGGACTTGCGACGGCATCGAGGACAGTACATCGAACTTTTTGCGTTATGAATTACTTATGGCGATACAAATATTTTTCTTCGAAAAATAACGGATGTTTTACATGAAGACGAAAACAACGTTTCCATATCGAAGCGCAAGGCATATTGCCGCGAGTGAGCCAGATCACAACCCATGTGACGATGGAATCGCACAAAGACGAACGCGCCTGTGGATTGGCCTGGATCAGTGATCAGTTCGTGCTGGAAATCATCCAGCATCAAATTTTCGCACTATCTTGTGACATGGGATATCAAAATGAAGAGGGCAGGCTCGTTTAATGACAAATATGCCGATTAAATGAACCTGCCCTCTTTCCGACTTCTTATCGATTTATCGATTTGTTCAGTGCTTCCGGTAGAGATCGAACCAGGCAAAAATTTCGCCGTATGCCTCTTTCCGGTTTTTCATAATTTCGTGGCCGTCACCGGGGTAAATCACGAGTTTGTGAGTTCTTCCTAGCTCCTGCAAACGAAGTGCCATCGCACGCGATTCTTCGACGTTGACGCGGTCGTCGGCATCACCGTGCAGGATCAACACCGGCATCTCGGCCGGAAGTTGCTCGGCCCAGCGCAAGGCAGAACGCGAATCCAATGCGGCTTGTTTGTTCTTCTCGTAATCCGGAATCCATTCCTGGTAAACACGCTCCATTTCCGGGCGAAATTTCAGTCCAGCCGCGAGATCGGTTGCCCCCGCCATCGTTGCCATCGCACGAATGTTCGGACGTTGTTTGGCCACCAGATAATTCATCATTCCACCGCGACTGGCGCCCAGCATGAAGATATTGTCCGCGTCCACTCCCGGCAACTTCAGCGATAGATCCAGCAGTTTCAGTACGTCGCCGACATCGCGGCCACCAAACTCGTCGCGGCCCAGTTTTTTTGGATCGCCCTCCGTACCACCGCGATATTGGCTGGCGATTACCGTGTAACCTGCCTTCGCCAATGGAAGCACCTGGCGAAACAAACCTATTGAATCAATCGCACCATAGGTAGCATTGCCGCCTCGGTTGTAAATCAAAATCGGGCTCTTGCCGGTCGCCGCTGCCTTTGGCGAAACGACATAACCGTAGATGATGGCGCCATCGTTCTTGTACGAAACCAGTTTGCAATCGAACGAGGCTTGCGCAAATTCGAAGGCGCGGGGCGGCACCATTTTCTGGACCATCTCGGTTTGCAGCGGTTGCCCCATGCGCTCGCTAGGCAATGTTTTTAACCAACTGTCGTAATCGGCAGCACCGGAAAAGCAATCAGTCTGACTGAGAAAGGGCGACTTCGCCGCTTTGCTTGCCGATTTCGATGCGTCGATATCCGCGGCGAATGCCGAGCTTGCG
This sequence comes from Arenimonas sp., assembly GCA_036676335.1. Taxonomy (GTDB): domain Bacteria; phylum Pseudomonadota; class Gammaproteobacteria; order Xanthomonadales; family Xanthomonadaceae; genus Arenimonas. The sequence continues at coordinate 200,055 of JAKFDD010000009.1, forward strand.
AACGGCAGCGTGCTTCACAGGGTGAGAGCGAGACAAATCTGGCGCAACTTCATGTGAACTCCATTGGTGGGGGATGCGAGTGCAGACAAAGTACGTTGCGCGTGGCAAGTCAACATCGGCCGTAAGTCACAAATCCGATGGCACTTGATTTTCAGGGGTTTCGTCGATATGCACGCGTGAATGTGCGCTGTCGCTAGATTTGTTTTTTGGCGATAGAACTACGAGCTGCCGAAAAAAATCGAACAAGGAAGCGCTCACCGACGAGCACACTCCAGCGACCCGCCATGATTTCGTAACTGGGGCCGTCATCGAAGCGGATGGTCTGATCGTTCATGACATCTCCTTTGCATAGGCCTGGTTTATCTCACGCTTGCGAAGCTCGAATAAGCGACGTGAGAACAAACATTATTGCCTCGAGCCGGTGGAGTTAAGTGAACCGACTTGCCGTTTTACGCGTCAATTCAGGCATCATGCGCCTGTGTAAACCTATCCAACATCAGGGAGGCTAATATGCGCGCAACTGTAATGATGATTCTTCTGGCTTTGTCCGCAACAACCCATGCGGCGATTACTGAGCAATCTCCAACGCCGGCTAATGCAGTTCAAAATCCTGCATTGGCAAAACAGCTGGGGGCCGACGAAAATGGCATGCGCCGCTATGTTCTGGTCATACTGAAAACCGGCAAGCACCGTGTGCCGGACGGCAAGGCCCGTGATGAAATGTTCAAGGGTCATTTTGCCAATATCAACCGCCTGGCAGATGAAGGAAAACTGGCAGTCGCAGGTCCGTTCGGAGATAAAAACGACTGGCGCGGAATGTTCATTCTGGCCGTCGATAACGTTGCGGCAGCACAATTATTGGTTGCTACCGATCCTGTCATCACGAACGGAGAAATGGTGGCCGAATATCATTTGCTGTATGCATCTGCGGCACTGATGTCGGTAAACGATATCCATAAACAAATTTCTAAAAAATAGCCTCGCAGGCCCAATGCAGACTGGGCCTGATCTCGATGCACACGTCACGATGGCTTGAACAAAAGTCGGGCCTGGGCCCGACTTATCGCATTGCTTCTCACTTGGCCTTGTAGCCTGCCGTTACTTCTTTCTTATGCGCTGCAAAGGCGGCAAGGACTTCGCCTTTCTCGCGAGCAGGCACTTTGGCGAAATCCAGACTGCGTCCTAACTCAGCAGCGACCTCGTCGAATTCTGCTGGCGAGATACTGAGATTACGATGCGCCTCTTCGAGACCCAAATGCGTTTTGCCAGGTTTCGTTGCCGAGAATTTGAACGGTCCACCGGTGACTTCGCAAACCCAGAGTGTTCTCTGGAACTTGAGACCCGGCAAGCGACCCAGATTGTTCGTGTGCCAGTCCCGCAGAGCCGGATTCTTCGAATCCTTTCCGACGATCGGATTCTGCACGATCGCATCGCTAAAGTGGTCAACCACCGCGGCGATCGCGAACACCCCGCCAAGCCGTTCATACAGGCTCTTCTCCGCGACCTTCGGAGATGCTTGCAGCGGCAGCGCGACTGCCAATACGAATAGCGAAAGTATTGCGATCAAGAACTTCTTCATAAAATGCTCCATGACGTGAATCATCGTCGCGATCCGACGTCAGAAGAAGGTAGCGTGTAGACGAGAGCATATCTGTTCGCAATCGCACATAGCGTGAGGGTTTGGCTGCGAGTTTTGCCGGACTTATCGCGTCAATTCTTTGGCACGCCAGAAAATAATGCCGCGCGCAAGAAAAAAACCGCTCCATCCACCGAGAACAAGGCTTATCGTTTCCTGAAAGTATGGCTGATGGATTATGCGTGCATCCGTCGCAGTCGCTACGCCCAATGCATAACGCGTCAAGAAAATGCCCAGGATCACAAGCAACGGCCACCAACTGCCTTGAATCCGCAACTTGCGAGTGGCCAAGTCGAAACTCGCGATGTTTTTGTTTATCAATGCGAGCGACAGGCTTGCGATCAACACCACGCCCGCCAGCCAACAAGAAAGCGCAGGTAATTGCCAACCCACGTAGCGCAATACGCCGCTGAGCGAAAGCAGCAACATCGCGACCGGCAAAATAAGCGCGACCTGCATTTTTACCTGGCGAGTGCGCGCCTGCAAAACGCCAAAAACTAGCAGACCCGCCAGCAATCCCCAAACCCAATACGGCGTATGAATTAAAATCTCGGTGATCGGCGTGGATCTGTAGTACTGCTTCGCGGGAATGGCCGCAGCCTCCCGCACTGCAAACGTATCCTCATATGCCCGAATGAATTCAATCATGCTGCTCGCCAGGGCTTGTTGAGTTGCGTTTCTATCGACGCCCTCGCGATCTTCGCAAAGCGCAACGCCCATCACTTTTACCGGATGCTGACAGGCATCGAGAAAAACAAAATGGCCTTCCTGCCCCGTCAGCAGATGTATTTTTGCGCCGGGAATTTCCGTTGCATAGCGCAAACCGTGCTGGCTCCAGGGCAGGAAATCATTATTTTTTGCGCCGATCACCAGGGTCGGAATTTTTACTTTGTGCAAGCTGTCCGCTTGCACGGCGGAACCCAGCGCCGGGTCCATCATCACGATCATTTTTATGCGTGCGTCTTGTTGCGAAGCACTGAATTTTTGTCGAAATGCTCCCGGGGCACTGGCGCGATTACTGCCATAGTTGCAGGACAGATCACCCTTGGATTGTTCGGATTCACAATAGTCGATCAAACCCTGCAAATCGAAAGTGGCACCTGCGAGCATGGCCGCCGTTAGTCCACCGGCCGAATGGCCAATAACCACGACATTCGACCAATTAAGCTTTTCCTGAAAAATATCTTGCATTGCCAATTTATCCAGCAATGCGGAAATATCCTGAGCCCGTTGCCAAATAAGTACCGTGCTGCGCGGATTGACCGAGTCTTTTCCGTAAACCGGCGATTCTCCGAAATGATTGATTCCCAACACCACAAAACCCGCTGCGGCCAGCTGCTCGCCGAGCCAGCGATATTCTGGCGCAGATCCCATCGCACCATGGGAAAAAATCAGCACCTTGTCGGTTACTGCACCATCGGCCAGGCACAGTTTTTTTTGATCGACGCATTTTCCCTGAGGAAACCACACATTGACCGTACTCGGTCTGCCAGTCGCCAACTCACCCATGTCCCGTGTTTCCATATGCACGGACATCGTTGCTTCGTCAGCTTGCAGCACCGCTGGCTGCAAGAAGCCGACAAGCATCAATAAGATCGGGCAAAAGTACTTTTTCATTCAATATCCTATCCATGTATCCGACTAGTGTTGCAGCTTAACGATCGCGCATGGATGTCGCTGTGCAGAAAGTGCGATTACAGCAGGACAGGAAAGTACAAGTCCGTCATCAGCTCGGCCTCGGCGGTCATCTTCGGGTTGTTCAAATAGACCTGGATAATGGCATCGTCCTTCATGACGATCCCCTCGGGCACAATCCAGCCGGCATATACCCGCGATATGGTTTGCCACATCAGACCGTAGCTGCCTCTGTGATGAAATCTCGCCCAAGTGCCCTGCTGCCAAACATAATCGTCCAATCGCAGCTGCACCGGTAAGCCTTCGCCCGCTACGCCGACGAAAAAGCGGCTTTGTTCTTGGTCTCCTTGCCAGGGGCTATCGAGCGACACACCAATCGGGGACAAATCAGATTCGCCCACACCAGCCTCGTGAAGCCGCTCGCCCAATTCGTTGAAAAGCGAATGGCCAAGCGCGAAGAAACTATTATTTTTAAATCCCGCACCATACAGCCCGCGAAATTGCCGGCTCGGCAGAACCACCAACTCCGGCTGAAAACCGGTATCGCGTTTATTTGCATTCTTTATGGTATTGGGTGTTTTCCATTCGCATTCCGTGCCGGCCTTTACCTCGCTGGGTTTGCAAGCAAAGGCTTTTGAAAATGCACGCGAAAACGATGAGTGGGATTCATAACCCGCCGCCAAGCTGGCATCTATCACCGAAACCTTGCCCGCAGCCAATAATGCATAGGCTTTTTGCAATCGGCGACGCTGGATAAACTCGCCCAGCTGAAAACCGGTGGTCGCCTGGAATAGACGATTCAAATGATATTTGGAAACGCCAACCCTGAGCGCCAAATCATCGATGATAATTTCTTCGTCCAAATGTGCCTGAACATATTCGCTAATGTGGTTGGCGAATGTTTCGTACAGTTTTTTGTTCTCGGCTGTCATCCTGACTTCTCGCGTTGTTCCAGTGCTTTTGGCAGCCGCACAATGATCACGGTTGCAAAGATCGCAATCGATGCCAATAGCCCCAACACCGCGACTGGAGGCGCAAGTAAAACCGCGCTGATCGTCATGCCGGTCCACAACATCAGCAGCGCGGCAAGCTTGGCTCGCCGCGGTACGCCGCGACCTTTTTCATAATCGTCGATCACCTTTCCGGCAAACGGCATCCGCACCAGCCAGCCATGCATCCGCGTGGATGCGCGCGAAAAGCATGCGGCCGCCAATAGCACAAAGGGCACCGTGGGCAGCAGTGGCAGGAATATGCCCAATACGCCCAAAGCCAGCGACAACAATCCAACGATGATCAACACGATGCGCATGAGTGTCGGTACGAGACGTCTGAAGTAGTGAGACAGTGTCGCTGTTTCCGGCCAAACCTGCCATGACTCGCATCAGCAAGTCCGGCAATTGGCAAACAAGCATACAATCCAGACAGTCCCGTCAGGATTCAACTCAATGCCGATGCGATTCGCTTGTCTGTTTTTGTTGTTATGCACATCGCAAGCAGATGCCGCTGCCTTGTATAAATGTGCCGGCCCGAAGAAAGATGCTGTGAGTATTCAATCGGCCCCTTGCGCTGCAGGCTCAAAGCAAGTCTGGGTACGAGACGGAACACCAGAGCCGGCACCGACCGATGCGCAGTTGCGAGCACGCGAAGTTAAGCGTCAACAAGACACCGAAGCTGCACGATCACTTTCAAGAATGGCGGGAACTACGACCACGTCAAATAATGTTGTTTATCAAAACCAAACCAATGTGGATTATTCGGCACAACGCTGTAATTCCGCGAAAGTACAAGCAAAGAACACCCGTGATCGGGAATGGCGCACCCTGACGGTAGATCGCATGCGTCAACTGGATGCCTGGGTGGAGTCGGAATGCAAGAAAAAATAAATATGCACTCGATGCCATTGTTTTCACACCCAGGCAATTGTCCTTGCTGAAACCCGCGGGTTACAAAGCATTCCTGGTAATTGCGTGCGTGCAGCAATGGCTGCATTCACGAAGTCTTCCAATTCGGCAATCTGTTTGGCAGGCACGAATGCATCTGATCAGGGCGATGTAGCCAACATCGTGAATCGAGCTTGCTTATCCAACGACATGTGTGCGCTCTCGCACAGAACACAAATCCGGCAAGTTCAATACTGGCTCAACATTAGTCGTGCCGGTGGTGTCTAATTATCGCTTCTTGCTGCAGCAATCTGTTTGGAGCCTATCCTGCATTTTTTCCTCAGCTTGAGTAGCGGGACTTTCGACACTACGGCCTTTTTGTAGTGAAGTGAGTATCCAATGTCCGAAGCCGCACGCCTCACCGCCATCAGTGCGTTCCTGTTGAAGCATCGCGGCTGCGCCTTGTTCCATCCCTACACGGTCGATGCGCCCGAACCCAGCACCCCGTCGCCCGGCGCCGGCGCGGAAGAATTCACGAAAGACCTCGAAGCATTGGGTCCGACCTTCGTGAAAGTTGGCCAGATGCTCTCGACACGCCCCGATCTATTGCCGCCTGATTACATTGCCGCACTCGGTCGACTGCAAGACAAAGCCTTGCCCTGCGATTTCGAATCGATAAAAACCATGATCGAAACCGAATTGGGCACTCCGATTCATAAAGTCTTTGAAGAATTCGAACCCATTCCGATCGGCACTGCCTCTTTCGCGCAAGTGCATTTGGCGCGTCTTCGCAGTGGCCGCGAAGTGGCCGTCAAAGTTCAGCGGCCCAATCTTGCCGGTCAAGTCGAAGCCGATTTGCTGAGCATTAGTCGCCTGATCAGCTCGCTAGGTTTGGTTAGCAATGTCGGAACTCGACTTGGTTTCAATGATTGGCTGGAAGAATTCCGGATCACCGTGAACGATGAACTCGATTATCTGAAAGAAGCCCATAATCTTGATACGTTCAAGGAGCTATTGAAGGACTACGATCAGCTCTCGGTGCCTGCTCCGGTCTGGGATTACACCACCCGGCGTGTTCTGACGATGGAAAGGGCCAAGGGAATTCGCGTCACCGATATTCCCGATGTCCTGCGTACCGAAGTGGATATGCGTCCACTAGCCGAAACCTTGTGCAAAGCCTATCTGGATCAAATGTTCGTGCATGGCCTGCTGCATGCAGACCCGCACCCGGGCAACATGGTGCTGACTTCCGACCAATCGCTGATCTTGCTCGACCTTGGCATGGTGGAATATGTCGCACCGCGAATGCGTGATCAATTATTGAAACTCGTGCTGGCCGTCGTCGATGGTCGCGGTGAACTGGCCGCCGAAACTTTTATCCATATGGGAACGCGGCTGGAAAGTTTTGACGAATCCAAATTCACCCGCGAAGTCGGCAGACTGGTTGCGCGCTTCTCCACACCGAACAAAGGCGGATCGTCGGAAGGAAATTTCCTGCTGATGATGGTCAAGCATGGGGCCGAATGCGGCTTGAGGCCGCCGCCGGAACTTACCCTGGTAGGCAAGACATTGTTGAACCTGGAAGCGGTGGTACGGGCACTCGACCCGGCGGCATCGATGCGCGACGTGCTGCAAAATCACCTGCAACAAATCGTGCGCGCACGCACGATGTCGAGCCTGGATTTCAGCCGCATGGCCACCGACATGCTGGACCTGCATGATCTGGTTCGCGAATCGCCGCGTCGTCTTTCGGTATTGCTGCGCACGCTCGCCGACAATCGTTTCCGCGTACATATCGACGGACTGGAAGAAGCGCACCTGATTGAAGGCATCCAGAAAATTGCCAATCGCATTACCGCCGGCGTGATCGCCGCGGCAATGATTGTCGGCGCGGCATTGATCATGTCGATTCGTACCGAACACCAGCTGTTCGGCTATCCGGCTTTGGCTCTCGTGATGTTTTTACTGGCAGCGGCGCTCGGTGTATGCCTGGTGATCAGTTCCTTACATGGCGATCGCACAGCCAAACCAAAAGCAGATCGCGATCCGCTTTGAATAAGTCTGAAATTGAGAACTTTCAGTTTCGCAGCCCGGATGAAGTGCAACGTAATCCGGGAAAATCTGCGTAGACTTTTTCCCGGATTAAAATCGCTTCGCTGATTTCATCCGGGCTACAGTCTATCGAATACTATTTCTTTATTCCGTTTTCCCGCAAATCCTTCAACATGCTTGCGCCGTGTTCATTGTCGGGTTCTATCTTGATCACGCTTTCAAAACTTTTGATCGCAAGATCGCGGTCGCCTTTTGCGATATAGGCGTGACCCAAGCTGTCGTGCAAATCGGAGGATTGCGGGGAAAATTCAACGCCGAGCTTGAACACTTCAATCGCATCATCGGTCCTGCCGCTGTCGAGCAAGTCATAACCGATATCAATCAACACTTCTTCGCCAAGCTCGTAGGCTTTCGATTGCGCGCGTCGTAATTCGCGATACTGCTGAATTGCGGCAGACACGCCGTGCTTCAGCAAGGTTGCGGTCATCACCTCGCGTAGCTGTGGCTTGGGTTGGTTGACGGGCTCACCGAACGCAATGGCTGCCAGGTTGTAAGCGGCCTTGGTCGCCGAAGTGCTGTCGCTGTTGCTCAGCACGATGACAGTCAGGCGTTCGGTGGGAAAACGCAGGATGAAAGTTGAAAACCCGTTCGAGCTGCCGGAATGTTCCGTTGTCGGCCGTTCGAATTTTTTGCCGATTCTCCAGCCATAGCCATATTCTTTCTTGTACGGCGTGAATATTTCATCCCGCGATTTGCGCGAAACCAGTTTATCCGTATAAAGCGCGGCATCCCAGACCAGCAAATCTTCGACGGTCGAATACATGCCGCCGTTGCCATAGGCACTGACGGCATTCATGTAGGCGGGTTTGATAAATGAATTCAAGGACCAGTAATAGCCACTCGCTTGATTCGGCACGAGCGCGCGCGGATCTTCCATGCCGGAACTCTTCATGCCCAGGGGCGCGAAAATCTCTTCGTGCAAAAAATCCGCGTAAGGCTTGTTCGATGTGCGTTCGATAATCAAACCAAGCAGGTAATAGCCGGAATTGCTGTACTTGAATTTCTCCCCCGGAACGAATTCAAGCGGTGCATTCCGGAACACATCGACAAATCCCTTGCGGGTATACGGCTGCAGGGATATTTTTTCGTCCCAATCGGGACTGCTCGAAAAGTTTGGAATGCCGGAAGTATGCGTCAAAAGCTGGCGTATCGTGATGGCCTGCCATGCTGCAGGACAGGCATCGAGATACTGGCAGATGCTGTCGTTGACGTTCAATTTTCCGCGCTCTTGCAATTGCATGATGGCCATTGCGGTAAATTGCTTGGTCAGCGAGGCAATCTTGAAAACCGTTTTCGGCGTATTCGGCACACCCAGCTCATAGTTCGCCATCCCGTAACCTTTGCTGACTATCGGCGCGCCGTCTTTCGCAATCAAAATAGTGCCGCTGAATTGATCATGCTCGATCGCTGCTTGCATATACGCATCAACTTGCATGACGACTTGCTCGGCGACAGGCGTCTGCGCCCGGGCCGACGATTGCGCTGCCACGGCGAGCTGCAGAGCCAATGAAAAAAGCACCAGCACCGCAAAAATACGACTGATGGAAACAAAATACGCCCGCATAAAACCTTCCTTCTTACCTACCGTTATTGAGCGCGCGTCTTGAAAAAGACGAGCACCCGACATTATTTCTCTACTTCATTCGTCAATCTTCGAAGCAACTGAGACAAGGTCGACTGCTCTTCTGCACTCAGTCCCGCGACAGCATTTTTCGCTTCGTCAAAACGTATCGCGATAATTTCATCGATTAGCTTGACGCCCGGCCTGGTCAGGCAGACACCCAACGAGCGGCGGTCATTCGGGTCGGCATGTCGCACGATCAGTTCGCGCCGTTCCAATCTATCCAGACACGCTGTCATCGCACCCGATGTCAGGAGCACCGATTGACGCAGCTTGGTCGGCGTCATTCGATAGGGTGCACCGGAACGTCTCAATGTCGCCAGCACATCGAATTCGGTATAGCTGATACCGGTTTCCCGTAGACAGTCCGTTGCCCTTGCTTCAAGCAGCGTACCCAGATGCAGGATGCGCCCGACGATCGCCAATGGCTTCGCATTCAGATCGGGACGCTCACGCTTCCAGTCAGACAAAAGTAGATCGACAAGATCTTTTTCCTGATGGGTGCCAACCGCTTTTTTCGCCTTGGGGGCCGCTGCTACGCTCATATCACTTCCCGACAACAGACTTTATGGTTTGTGTTATACAAACTATGTTTATATCGTTTATCTTTACATGAAGATATAACGACGTCAAGCCGGGTGGAATATACGGAAGGCCCGCAGAGATTGATGGTGTATTCCAGTCGCGCAGCCCGGATGCCGAGCTACGCTGCTGGACTTGCCGCATTATTTTCCAGACGTGTACTCGCTGTGCTCCAGCACATCCCACTGTTGGCTGGCCTTCGCGATATAGCCTGGCCGGTCTTTATTCCATGTAGTCTGCACAGGCTTGTTGTAGTTGAGATATAGCCTGCCCTCGACAATGGCGAATGCATTCGGATCGGTCGAAACTTTGTAGCCTTGCGAGGTGCCGTAAGCGCAGTAGCCACCGTAGCGCGGCGCATAGCGTTCCGGATCGGCAACAAACAGATCTCGATTCGCCTTGCTGGCAAAGCGCCAGCTGGCGCCATTCCATTGATGCGTGATCTTCTTCTTGCCCGGCACGGGTTTGGATTGTGTGTGATAGGCCACGGGATCGTAACCACGGATTGCACCATCGGCGGTGACGAATACTTCGTCCGCGGCCAACGCGTGGACAGGCGTCAGTATGGCAATGAAGGAAAAACTCATCAGAAACAGGCGAAGCGAAAGCGAACGGAACATGGCGACCTCGATAGGAATGGACAAACACTATGAGGCAGCCACCGGGCAAAAAGGTGCGCGTGAGTCCGAGTTACCGTGCTCTTTTGTTTCATAAATGCCGTGCGTTGCCGAACAGACCTGATGCGCTTGCCAGTCCAAGCTCGCCATTCGATCAATCGATCGAAGGAGAAACACATGAACAATCTGTATAGCGACAATGCGAAAAAAACCAATGGCCATGCCAACAGCAACCTGCAGCACGGCCCCGGTCCCGACCTGATGGGTTCGAGCTCGATCAATGGCAATGATGTTTACAACCGGCAGGAAGAATCACTGGGCAGCGTCAAGGAAATCATGCTCGACATGCATACCGGTCGCGTCAGTTATGCCGTGCTATCGTTCGGCGGTTTTCTCGGCATGGGCGACAAGTTGTTTGCCGTGCCATGGAGCGCGTTGACACTCGACACCGTCAATAAACGCTTCGTGCTGGATGTCGAAAAAACCCGACTCGAGACCGCCCCCGGTTTCGACAAGGATCAGTGGCCCAATATGGCTGACCCTACCTGGGCCCACAGTATTCACGCCTATTACGGCACGAAGCCTTACTTAACCGAATAAGCATCGTGGTTTGAAGCTTTCGTTTTTTGGGTAGATTCCGCCCCGCGGGATCTGCCCATTTTTTGTGTACGCAGGCGCACAGACTTAATGGCTGCGAGACAGTATGTTTGTATGGATTTATTCGTTCCCGGCGATCAAATGAAACGTCCTTCCAAAGCTGATCAGCAGAGTCCGCAGCAGAATTCTCTTCTCGCTGCATTGTCTGCCGCCGAATATAAACGTCTCGCCAAGGACCTCGAATTGGTTCCGCTGGAACTTGGACAAGTTTTATACGAGTCCGGCGAAATCATGAGTCATGCTTATTTCCCGATCGATTGCGTCGTCTCGATACTTTATGTGATGAAAAATGGCGAGTCGGCGGAAATTGCGATCGTCGGCAATGAAGGCGTGGTCGGGATTGCCCTGTTCATGGGCGGCGAATCGACGATGAGTCGGGCCATCGTACAAAACGCCGGTTTCGCCTATCGCCTCAAGGCACAGGTGCTTAAAGATCAATTCGCCAGTCGCGGTGAACTCAGCCATCTGCTGCTGATGTTTGCATCGGCGCTGATGACGCAGATGGTGCAAACCGCCGCCTGCAACCGGCATCATCCGATCGATCAACAATTGTGCCGCTGGATGTTATTAAGCCTGGACCGTCTGCCTTCCAATCGCATCAGCATGACCGAGAAACTGATTGGCAACATGTTGGGAATCGACCGCGCCAAGGTGACGAAAGCAGCCGGCGTATTGAAGGATGCCGGCTTGATTGAGTACAACGACGGCGATATCACCGTGCTCGACCGGGCCGGCATCGAAAACCGCTCCTGCGAATGTTACGGCGTGGTCAAAAAGGAAAGTGACCGGCTGCTACCGGTATCTGTCGAATAAGCCAAAACTTAGGTCGGGCCCCGGCCCGACAATGACTTTATCGCAATCTGTCAAAAGCGTCGCGCCAAGACCCGACTTACTGCGTTTCGGCCTTGCCGATACTGACAATTTCGCGAATCAGCTTCGCCTTTTCAGTTCTGATTTTTTCGATCTGGTCCGGAGTAGCCTGTGCGATCAACGCATCGCGATTTTCCAGGGCACCGGGGACACGCTGATCGACGGCGATATCAGACCATGCTGTCGCTTTTACCTGATCGTAGTGCGGACTTTTATGGTTTTGCAGCAAGATCGCCAAGTACTGAACGCAAGACTTTCGCAATCGAAGAGCGCATTTTTCCCACACGGCATGCGCCTTTCTCAGATCCCGATAGTCCGATTGGGGCGAGTAATATATTTCGCCCAACGCGGACATCGCCTTCAGGTTTCCCTGTGCGGCAGATTTTTCATACCACATGATCGCCATGGCCATGTCCGAAGGAGCGCCAAAACCGCTTGCATACATCGATGCGATTTCGGCTTGTGCATACCGGTGTCCCGCCATGGCGATGGGCTCCAATACCTTGAAAGCAGGCTCATACTCGCCTTTATCAAGCAGTGCGAAATATTTTTTCAGTGCTTTATCGGCACGCGCCGCACTGTCTTCTGCGCTCTGGTTATCCGGCGAATTCCAGTAATGTTTTCTGCCGTCGTCAGTCGCCAGGAAATCCTTGATTTCCTTCGACATCAGCGTATCAATCGTGCCATAGCCACCGGCGAATGCGATGTTGGCCGTCGCGGCCGCAATTAAAAAACAGGCTGACAAAAAGATTTTTTGCACGAACATTGACACCCCCTCCCCCGATGATTTTTCAGATTGACCATAAATGAAAAAAATCGTCCCCCGAGGCGAACGATATCGCAAAAAATGATCGAGGTGGATGGTTTAGCCCGACTTGTCGTGTTTGCGATAAAGAATTCATGGCGAAAATATTATGGCGGCCGGTTTTGCAATCAACTGCAACCCGCAGGCCGTCGCGTGTATCTCTCATAACGGCAATCAAACCGTCCAAGGAGGACACCATGCAAAAAAAATCACTGATCAAAGGGCTAACACTCGCTCTGCTGTCGCTCGCTTTCGGCGCCCAGGCGCGCGAAACGCCACGCGTGTATGTCGATGGCATCGCTGCGGTCATCGAGGAAAACTATTTCGACGAAGCCCGCGCCAAGGAAATCGCCGCCAAGCTGCGTAGCGCTGCATCGACCGGCAAGTTCGATGCCCTGCAAAACGAACGCGAGCTGAGTTCCGAGCTAGCCAGATGGTTGGCACCGCTCGATACCCATTTCAAAGTGAACTGGGCGGAACCGGAACCGGCGTCGCCTGCCGCACGGGATTCGACTTTGCCAGCGCGCGTCATCCCGTCGAAAGATCCGGAGAAACGCAAGAATTACGGCGTTCGCGATGTCGAAGTGCTGCCTGGCAATATCGGCTACCTCGATCTTCGCCAGTTTGCCGGCTTCGAATTTGGCGAACCCGGCCAACCGGCGCGCCAGACCGTGGACGCCGGGCTGCAGCTACTGTCCGGCACGAATGCGCTGATTATCGACCTGCGCGAAAACGGCGGCGGCGCGCCGCAGATGGTCGGTTACCTGAGCAGCGCATTCGTCAAGAAAGACGCGGATATCTTCAACACCTTCCACGGTCGCGGACGCACGATGAGCGAATCGCCGCTCGACTGGCATCCGCAACCGCGTCTCGACACGCCGCTGTTTATTCTGATCAGCGCGCGCACCGCGTCGGCGGCCGAAGCTTTTGCTTACACAATGCAAAGCGCCAAGCGCGCGACCATCGTCGGTGAAACCAGCATGGGCGCAGCCAATCCCGGCGCGTTCGTTGATGCCGGCAATGGCTTCAAGGTGTTCGTCTCGTTCGCCAGCCCGATCAATCCGATCACAAAAACCAATTGGGAGGATCGTGGCGTGATACCGGATGTTGCCGTGGCATCGACCGCTGCTCCGGAAACCGCACGACGGTTGGCGCTACAAGCGGTACTCGCCGGCGGATTACAGGGAGACGACGCAACCGACGTGCGTTGGGCACTGGATGCACTGCAGGCCGAGTCCAAATCAACGCGACCTTTGCATGCCAACGACTACGTCGGCAGCTACGGCACGCTGGTTCTCACCGAAGCGGAAGGTCGCCTCATCCTGAAGAACGGCCGCCGTCCGATCAGGACACTTCTGTCACTCGGTGATGATCGTTTCGCCGTCAAGGAAGATCCGAGCCAACGCATGGTCTTCGTACGCGATGCCAACGGCAAGGTAGAGGCCCTGGAGTCGCAGACTTCGAGCGGCGAATCGGCCCGCTATCGCCGCGGCGGATAAGAGTTCGCAGGTCGGGCCCTGGCCCGACTTACCGTGTTCCACATAAAAATGCATTCCACCGAAGGTTTGAAAACCCGGGTCGATGAAGCGCGACCCGGGCTACGGTGCTGGCAGCGCGGCAACAGCCAAAGGCGATTAGTTCGTCGGCTATTTCAATTGTTCGTCGGCCCTGACCACATTTCGTCGCATCGGTTTGCTTCATCGTCGCACCGGTTGCAGGCTGCGTCCGCCCGGTCATGCAGACATGGCATTCAAGGGGATCCGCTATCGTTCCGATTTTGGTTCTCTCATCGCACACCCAATCGCTATGCGTTCAACCACCTTCGGAGCTTCAAGCATGAACAACCTTCTGATCCGACAAGCCCAATTTGTGCCTCTCGCCGCAATGCTTATTGTCATGCTCGCGGGAATCCTGATGCCTGGGTATTCGTCCATCTCGCAACATATGAGCGAGTTGGGAACCCTTGATCATCCGGTGGCTTCCGTCCTGCATATCGGAGCGATCGTTTCTGGCGTATCGGTTGTTTTGTTTGGGCTCGGATTGCTTCTTCATAATTCCAGGGGATTTGGCTTCACTGCACTAACCGCAATCATCTTTGGCACCGCCTATATCTGCGCCGGCATTTTCCATTCCGGACCACTGCATGGTCTTTACGGCCTGACAATGTTCTACGCCCTTGTCCCGGCTTGCTTTGCGGCAGAGTTGCCCACCCAACATCGCACAGGCTTCCTGGTAAAAATTTCGCTGTTGGCAGCATTCCTGCTACTGAGTTACATGTGGCTGTTGTTCAGTAATCTTGAGCCCCACGCAATTCGTGGCCTCACTCAACGTCTTGCGGTGCTGGTGATTTTCGGCTGGTACCCGCTCGCCAGTTACATGCTGCTGCGCAATCAGGCCGGTGCATCAGGCGACCATGTCAAAAGCGCGCATGTGGTTGCAGCGAGTTAATCATTCAAGTTGTTTGATTTGTATTTAGCCTACGAGGAATATGCGACATGAAGGTGAATAAAGTGAGGAATTATCTGTGCGGCTTTCTGATCTTGACGATGTTGTTGGCTGGAAAAATTGCCTATGGAAATGAAACTTATACTGAAATCTCGATAGGTAAAGAATTTTCGTTCGACTCAGCGATTCTGAAAGAGAAGCGCACGATTCAAATCGCTCTGCCACGTAGTTATCACACAAATCACAAATACACCCGTTACCCGGTCTTGTATCTGCTGGATGGACAGATGTTCTTTCACTCGGTGACCGGAACCGTTCAACATCTCAGTTCCGATGCAAGCCCGCACATACCCGAGATGATTGTCGTCGGCATCACGAGTCAGCAGCGTGTGCGCGACTCTTCACCTTCGCACTCCCTGAAAAGCCCGCTAGGCACGAACGAAGCTATCTATGAAGTCAGCGGTGGTGCGAGCGAATTTTTGCGTTTTTTGACAGACGAGCTCACCCCTTATATCGACAAGACATATAGCACCTCGGATTATCGCGTCCTTGTCGGGTATTCGTTCACCGGGCTGCCGGTTCTGCATGCACTGTTTACCCGGCCACAGTCGTTCAATGCCTATCTTGCGATTGATCCCAGCTGGTGGTGGGATGATTATTTGATGGAGCGGGAAGCGCGGGAATTCATTGCAGGCGCTTCGATAGAAAGCAGGGCCCTGTTCGTCACCACGACCACGAACAATCCGCCGCCTGAATTTCTCCCGAAGTTGCGCTACGTCGATACTTTATCCGGGATGCTGAAAGCCAAGCCGGTGAAAGGATTGCGCTTCGGCATGAGAATCTACGACGACGAGACGCACTCTTCGCTGGCTTTGCGCTCGGTCTATGATGGCTTGAGTCATATATTTCATGGCTACGCACCTACTCTGGATTCTTTGTATTCCAATCCAGAGAGCCTGGAAGAACAATATCAATTGCTGTCTCGTCGCCTTGATACCGAGATTTTTTTGCGGGAAGACCTGGTCAATTATTTCGGCTATGCCTTCTTGAGCACCTATCGTGATGTCGATAAATCCCTGCGGTATTTCAAGCTTAATGCGCGTCACTATCCGGCATCCGCCAATGCCTGGGATAGCTTGGCCGAAGCCTATGCCGCCAAGGGGGATCGCGATATGGCGGTTGAAAATTACAGAAAATCATTGGAACTGAACCCGGATAATTCCAATGCCGTCGTACAATTGCAGAAACTGGGTGTCGCCGTATCCGGTTCGCAAAAATAGTTGTGGCCCAAGTACGCAATCAAGACGAGCGCCGTTAATATACGGATTCCAAATTTGATCTCCGGCGTTTCGTTTTCGAACCCTGGTAGCCACCCACTAGAAATACAAGGTCATGTATGCATCGCTTTTTTGCCCTGCTTTTGCTTGCTGTTTCATCCACCACGAGCGCTATCGTCATTCGACACGATGTCGATGATTCCCGTTACCAAATAGCAGCTTCCGAATTTCCCGCACTTGTCGATATGCCGGGCGAAGGCCACGGTGTGCTGATTGCACCGCAATGGATTGTCACCGCCGCCCATGTACTTCCTGACGATTCCCTGTCCCAGATCACGCTGAGTTCTACATGCAGAAATGTCGAACGCGTGGTTGTCTATCCCGGCTATAAAAAACCGCCACAAGCATTGATCACAAAAGCGCTGGAGGCCGGCGATGCGTCCGGGATTTGGGAATTCCTCGCGGCTTCGGATGATATTGCGCTGATAAAACTGTCCGAACCAGTGACCAATGTGACGCCGGTAAATCTTTATCGCGGAGATGACGAACAAGGAAAACTAATCAAGATCATCGGCAAAGGCGGCACTGGAAATGGGATCAATGGCATGGAGCCGCATAGCTCGCATCGCACGGATTTGCGTCGCGCCTTCAATACGATTGCCGGCGCGAATGGCCGCTGGCTCAACTATGTATTCGATACAGGTCCTTCCGCACACGTACTCGAGGGCATGAGTGGCAATGGCGACAGTGGCGGACCTGTGCTTGTTGAAGTCGACGGCAAATGGTTTGTGGCCGGTCTTACCTCGTGGATGTCCGGTGCGAGCAAGTTCAACGATTTTCGTTCCGGAGTCTACGGTCAAACCAGTAATAACATTCGCCTGTCCAATTATGTCAAATGGATTGAAACCACGATGTCTGCCGATAACGCAGACAATCGCAAAGACTCAGTTGGCGTTAGCAAGGACTAAAACCACTGTATGAAGCGACCTACCGCTGATCCAGCTCGTGGTGGATCAACACGACGCATTGCGATGCAAACAGCATTTTCGATCCGAGAGTGAGCTTCTTTGTGCCTAGGCGCTCGAGAGTATGGAAGGTGTTCTTCGGCATCGGGATATGGTCGGTCAGCAGGAAGCAGGGATTACCCTGGAATACCTGCTCGCGAATCGAGGTGCCTTTTCTGTCCATCACGAACAACTGGTGATCCTCGGCCAGTTCCTGCACCAGTCGCTCGAAGCTAATAGTGCGCACCGTTACGCCCGATTCCACCGGTCGCGTTTCTTCCTTGCCCATTCCCCTGGATACATCCAGCGCCTTTGCGACTTTGCCGAGCAGCGCGCGCTCGTCGAAGCCGCCGATCTCATGCATGCCGTTCACGTCGAAACGAATCGTGCGCGAGAAATCCTGCGTGCTTTCCAATACCAGATACACCACGACATCCGCGCGATGCGACTGCGCCACGAAGATCGTGTTCATCAGCGTATGCGCCAGGATTTCGGTATGGGCTTCCTTGCCGACGGAGGCCAACAGTTTTTGGCTATCCGTGGGTGCCGCCCGCGCTCTCAGTACAAAGGTTCGCATGTGTGTCCTGGCCGATGATTCGCGTTGATGATATCAGCACCGTTCCGGGCCTTCATGATCGAAATGACATGGTGTTGCCAAAATACGTCGGTCTTGTTTTCGAATGCATCTTACGGCCTTACCAGTTCGCATTTTCAAATCGCTTCACCAGAAAATCCAGAAACGCACGTAACGCGGCCGGCAAATGCCGGCGTGATGGATAAAGCGCATTGATGGCCAATTCAGGCACCGACCATTCCGGCAATAACGCGACAAGCTTTCCTGCCGCAATATCATCGTTCGCCAAATAAGTGGGCAATAAAGTTATGCCGCCACCTGCCAATGCCGCATGCAACAACACAGTGGCTTCGTTCGTCGAAAACTGACTTTTGATTTCCACTTTCGCGGTCTCGCCGGCTCGCGTGAATTGCCATAAATATTTACCCGCAATGGAATGCGTCATGCATCGATGATGCACCAGCGAATCCGGCAATACAGGCGTGCCGTATTGCTCGAGGTATTTCGGCGACGCTACCAATACCGATGCACAAGTCGCCAATCGGCGCGCAATCAGCATCGGGTCGGGGTTATTGCTGATGCGAATGGCAAGATCGACACGGGCATCCACCAAATTGATGCTGGTATCGCTGACGTTCATGTCGATTTTCAATTTCGGATGCAGCGACTGAAAATCCGCGATCGCGCTCGCCATTTGCGCATTACCGAACGAAGCGCCACACGTCAGCCGTAATTGTCCGCGCAGTTCACTGTTCGCATTGGCCGTTTCTTCTACCACTTCATCAGTCAAAGCCAGAATTTGTTGGCAGCGATGCAAAAATTGTTCGCCGGCATCGGTCAATGTCACTTTGCGAGTCGTACGTTGTAACAAACGCACATCAAGCCAATCTTCCAACTCGCTGATACAGCGAGTCACCATTGCTCGCGACAATTCAAGTTGATCGGCGGTAGCGCTGAAACTGCCGTTGGCGGCCACCTGGGCAAACACCCGCATTGCCGTGATTCTATCCATGCTATCTGCTCGTTTTTTGAAACAGTGTTGTCAGTATATCGCCATATATGCTCGATAAATGAAACATTAGACTGGCCTCCGTCATCTAGCACTCAACCCTTCCAGGAGAACAGATCATGCTCAATACACTTAAAAACTCATTGGCGACCGCGGCCTTGTTGGGCGCCGCTTCCGCAACGGCTGGCGAATTGAACGTCAGCAGCTATAACCCGGCGGAAAAAGGCATTTTCCCGGTGACCTCAGCTTTGGTGACAGGCGATAAAGAAGCGATTCTGGTCGATGCACAATTTCGCGTTGATGACGGCAAAGCTCTGATCGAGATGATCCTCGCCAGTGGAAAAACGCTCACTACCATCTACATAACTTGCGGCGACCCGGATTATTACTTTGGTTTGGAACCGATTGTCGAAGCCTTCCCGAATGCAAAAGTGTTGGCAAGCAGCGACGTCGTCGATCACATCGAGAAAACCAAAGATGCCAAGTTGGCTTACTGGGGTCCGATTTTGGGAGCGCAGGCACCGACAAAAATCATCGTGCCGACGGTGTCGGATGAAACACGCCTAACGCTGGAAGGAAAAATCATCGAAGTGCGTGAAATCAATACGCATCAAGCCTATCTCTGGGCGCCGTCGATCAAGACCGCTTTCGGTGGCGTGCTGGTCAGCAGCGGTATTCATTTATGGATGGCCGACAGTCAAAGCAAAACCGCACGCACGGAATGGATCGCGGCACTCGATCGTTTGGCAGCATTAAAACCGTCACGCGTTATTCCAGGCCACTACCTCGGTGAGATACCCGCGAACGATACAGCCGTGCTTTTTACCCGCGACTACCTGAAAGCCTATGAAAAATTACTCGATAAAAAACCAGACTCCGCACGACTGATTGAAGACTTGAAAAAAACCCATCCAGGTTTGCCGGTCGACGACGGAATGGTCATTGGCGCCAAGGTCAATACCGGTGAAATGAAATGGTAGGTATGTGAGTCGTGCTGGACCCCTCAGCCACGTAGCCCGGGTCATGGCTTCATCTGACCCGGGTTATTCAACAGGCATACGATAGGCAGCATCCTTATTAGACAGAATTTATTTAAAGCGCTTTTCTTGTTGGGATCCGGTATTCCCGGGTCAGATGAAGCCATGACCCGGGCTACGGTGCTTCGCTTTATTTGGATTTCTTCGCTGCCTCGACCAGACTGCGAATTGCCCAGCGCTTAACCTTCCGAGTATCCGCATCATCAAGACGCAAAACATCCTTGGCCGCAACCCAGCCTTCTGTTCCTATAATCATCGCAAGCGATTTGCAGAGATTCTCGAATGCGGCCGGCTTGAATTGGTCGCGTGCGGGCTCGAGCGCGGCTTCAATCAGAGGTGTGCGCCGATTCTGGCGAATCGGAAGTTCGTCACCGGCCTCGTCGCCCGCGCCGTGCTGTAATGAATTGGCCAGCATCATGCGAACGCCCGTTTCATTATCGATAATCATGTCATGCAGTACGGTGTCGACTTGCTCAAGCCGCGTAACCGGATCTATCGACACCCGTCGTCCACCGAATAACTCGTTTGCTTCCGGTATCGCGACATCGAGTGGCGCCTCCACAAGCAAGGCTTCTACGTTCGAAAAATATCGATAGGCCGTTGCCCGCGATACGAGCGCCTCCTCCGCAACCTCTTCGAAACTGGGTTTGCGCCCTTTTTTCATCAGCCGTGAGGCGGCTAGCAGAAGATCCTTGCGCGTACGGTTCTTCTGATTCGGCCGACCGGACTTTTCAGTGGTAGCCATGTCAGTGCTGCGGTAATTGCTGCATGATCGCAACGAAATCGAGCCAAACATTTTCGCGCTTGATATCACCGTTATCGTCGAACTCGACGATATGCAGCAAGCGAAATTCTAGCGGTCTCCCCCTGCCTTCCAGACCGAACGGACGCCCCTGGGCTTTACCGCTCCAAAGCGACTCGTCAACAAGAAAATTTTCGCCGTAAAGTCGTTTCACCGGTTTGACCTGGCTCTCGGTCAAATCGGCAAACAAAGCTTCGTAAAACGGACGTGCTCCCTCTTTGCCAGTCGGACCGGTTGGCGAACCGACGATGTCATGTATGACATCGTTCGATAGCGTCGCCAAAACGCCTTCGACGTTGTCTTCCGCCTCAAAGCGGAAGTGCTCATCAATTTTACGATCCATTTCAATGCGTGACATTGCCATGATCCAATTCTCCATCGGGTGAGGGGTCTATGGTGGAGAACTATAATGAGACTTTTGTCTCATGTAAAGAACTTTGTCGCTTTATTGTTCAGCGGCTGAATGCGGTTCATGGCCTTGCCGTGTTTACGGTTTTATTCCATACGCCGCATTTGCGCGTGCGGTCACCATCAATGAACCGTCGTCGGCGCACAGTCTTCGGCGCACATTGCCTTTCAACACTTCTCGCTGTTGATCATCCATCTGCTCGAACATCGGTCGCACCGTGTTGCTCGGTAGGGCGCTGTTCCAGTAATCGTCGAAACTGTCGAAACGGCGCTGCACGCTAATCGCGCAAGTCCGCACATCCCGCAATCCGGCTTGCCGCCAGAGCGATGTGGATGCATCAATCGTGGATGCTGCGGAGCTTGGCGCCAGATTTGGCGCAACGCCGAGCTTCTGCATCTCTTCGGCGATGGCGGCCAATGGAAAACCACCGGCCATCACATCCCAATGGTAAGCCGTGACGATTCCACCCGAACGTACGGCGCGACACATTTCCGCAACGCCGATTGCAGGATCCGGCACGAAGAACAGCACCAGCGCCATCACGGCAACATCACTTTCGGCATCCGCGACCGGCAATCGCATTGCATCGGCCTCGGTCCATGTCACCGGCACATTCGTCGACAAGCGATTGCGTGCATAAGCCAGCTGTCCTTCCGATGTATCGAAGGCTTGCACGCGGGAAGGCTTGCAATGTTCGATCAGCATTTCGGTGAATGCACCGTTGCCGCAACCGATATCGAGCCAGGATTTGCCGTCCGGTACTTTGATCCAGTCAAGAAAACGTTCGCCGACCAATCGGGTCCAGCCGCCCATCATGATTTCGTAGCTGGCTCCGTCATCGAAGCGGATGGTCTTGTCGTTCATGGCATCTCCTTTGCGCAGGCGTGAATTGTCTCACGCGAATAATTTTTTTTCGTTCGTAGGTCGGGCCCAGGCCCGACACAAACTACATCTCAATCTGTATAAAGCGTCGGGCCAGGGCCCGACCGACCGCGTTCAAATTCGCAAGGCGTCGTTCACACTTCTTGTGGCATCGTGAGCAAGCAATCGATCACCACATACGACGGACTCACCCAAGGAACGCAATGTTTACCCTCTCCCGCCTGATGTGGCTTGTTGCTGCCGTTTCGCTTATCGCCGGCTGCACTTCAACTCCCCCTCGGAAAGTCGCGCCGTCCAAGGTGGTGATCGAGACGCTGGCGCCTCCTGCCAACTTCAACATTGCCGCCGGCGAGCTGGATACCTGGAACGCTATCGGGCAGCTGCTTGTGCGCATGGACGGCGTGACCTATGAAGGCCGATCGCAAAAGCTGGGCCTTTACGACGTGGAATACCGGGGCGAGCGATTCCTGATTCTGACGAAAGCGCTTTGGTTGAGCAGCGAGATCAAAGTCACCACCACGGAAGTGCGAGCGGCACTGCAGACCGGCAAGCCCAATAGCAGCCCTCCGGCGATCGAGCTGCTCGGTTTGCTGCAAGCACGCTTGCCGGCGGAAATTCTTCGCATCGCATCGGAAAAGAAAAAACCGCCTGTGAAGAAGGCAGCCGTCAAGAAGAAGACTGCGAAACCCGTCGTTCGCCATTGAGTCGAACAATCGCAGTCGCGTAGGTCGGGCCCTGGCCCGACATCGGCAATATCGCAATCTGTCAAAAGCGTCGGGCCGGGGCCCGACCTACAATGTGTTTTGCCCGACTTACCGTATTGCGCACCTCTTGGTTCTTGGCTGTGTTTCAGCATCGAATTTGATCCAGATCAATAGGCCGGGATGCCAAGAGAGTAGCTTTGCGATCAGTGGCAATCGCATCCTCCAAACCGGCTGTTTCCGCAAGCGCCGGGCATTAGACATAGGGAGTTCCATATGAAGCTCGCTCACGGCCTATTCCTCATTCTCACCGGCACCATTCTTTGCACTCCCGTCATGGCACTGCAAGACGATGAACACAAGTCACACCATCCGACTCCAACGACGGAAGCAGCAAACCCTGCACCCGCCGCGCTTCCTGCCGAGACTGTCAATAAACACAAAATGGAAATGGCTCACATGGATGCGCATATGAAACATATGCGTGACATGCACGAAAAGATGATCAATGCAAAAACCACAAAAGCGCGAAAAGCCTTGATGGACGAGCATATGAAAATCATGCAGGAAGGCATGAAGATGATGTCAGCCATGTCTTCGCACAAAATGGAGGGAATGGACGGCATGGGCATGAAGATGGACATGAAGAAGGACATGCCCGCCAAAGGAATGGACGCAATGAAAGACAAAATGGCTATGCATCATGAAATGATGGAGAAGCGCATGGAGATGATGCAGATGATGATGCAAATGATGGTGGATCGCTTGTCCGAGCCGTCATCGAAGTAAAGGAGAACCCGACATGAATATTCTGCGCACCGGCATTTCGTTATCCGTCACCGTTGCCGTGTTCTATGCCCTTTGCACACTAGCCTGGATCATGGCACCCGGCACCTTTCTTGGCTTCATGAACAATCTTTTCCATGGCATGGACTTCAGTGGCATGGTGCAGGCTGGTCCGTTTTCATGGCCGGGATTTTTCCAGGCTTTGATCGTAATGAGCTTGTGGGCACTTCTTGCAGGTTCGTTTTTCGCCTGGCTAAGCAATCGTCTGGAACGCTGAATTTCTTCCGATTGCAGGAGGCGAGCATGACACCTGATTCGCAACATGATTCAAGGCGAGGGAGTTTCTGGGGCTCTTGGTATTCGATCTGCATGATGGCATTCGGTGCCGTCGCACTCTATTTTTTGCTGACCAGGCATGCAGCCCACTTGTACGGATTGCTGCCCTTAATGGTTGCTCTCGCCTGCCCTCTGATGCATATATTCATGCACCGAGGCCATAAACATGGCGGCCACCGTCACGAGGATGGCCAACAATAGAAAAAGTGTCAGCGTGCTTCTTCAGATGAAAATTCCGGCACTCGGTTCGATTAAATGAACCCGACCCTTTTTTCTGCCGTTATTTATCATCTCGACACGAATCCGGCGCCGAGGCATTGGTGCGCTTGAGCGTACCCTATGATTTGGCAAACCTTATCGAGTTGAATAATTGTTTAGGTGTGAATGCTCTCTTGAATGGCAGTCAAGATACGCTTCTGATTCGGCATGCCGAATAGCCATCCGATGATGTTGATAGCAATAGCGAGACAAAAAACAATAAATCAAAATGCAGTCTTTTTTCCCTCCAGCCTGCGTCATAACCAGTGACAACATCCGGGGACAGATAGGACTGCAAAAGTTGGAAGCCGGCAACGCCAATAAAGAACGCCATAAAGAGCATGACGAACCAATGGACTCGAAAATAACCCACTAGACGCTTCCGATCTCCGACCGTCTCAATCGAGCCTTGAAAAATCGGGTTCCATGAGTTTCTGAAATAAATAGGAAGCTTGTGTTCGAGAGTCACCTTGTTCTGGGAAATGGTATACGCCATCTCGGTCCATTTCTGCTGTGCCAATGTGTCAGTCAAACATTTCGCTGGGTCCGCTGAGTTAGGATATTCGAAAGTATGGCGAATGAAGGGGAACATGCTTGTGTACCTAAATTTAAAGAAAATAAGCAGGTCTGGCTCTGGACCGACCTAAATAAAATCGGAATCCGTATCAAGCGTCGGGCCAACACTCTGCTTAGAGATACTTGACCCGACTGATCATGTTTGCAAGCTCAAACGACAGGAGTCTTGGCACGCAAATAATCGCCGGCACTCTTGGCCAGCGTCATGAAATCCGACGGCATCATGATTAGCGTCGTCGTGTTGTGCTCTGCGCCTACCTCGGTCACCATTTGCATACGACGCAATTCCAAAGCGGCAGGATTCTCGGCGATGAATTGCGCCGCTTCCTTCAACTTCAGGGAAGACTCAAGTTCGGCTTCTGCCTTGATGATGCGGGCGCGTTTTTCGCGAACCGCTTCTGCTTCGCGTGCCATTGCACGCTGCATGGCAACGGGAATTTCGACGTCCTTCATTTCGACCATCTCAACGGTCAATCCCCAGGGATGGGTCGCGGTATCCACCATTGCACGGAGCGTGGTATTGATTTGATCGCGCTCTTTCAGCACTTCGTCCAGATCATGCTGTCCGATGATGTTACGCAGACTGGTGAGTGCGATCTGATAGACGGCGGCTTGATAGTCTTCCACCGCGTTGATGGCAAGTTCCGGGTTGATGATGCGAAACCACAATACGGCATTTACCTTGATGGTGACGCTGTCTTTCGACACTGTTTCCTGACGTTCGATATCGACCGTGGAGGTTCGGATATCCAGCTTTTTCTGCCATTCGACCAATGGGATATTCCAATACCAGCCGGGGCCGCGGACGGCCTGAAATCGGCCCAGGCGAAACACGACGGCTCGCTGATATTCCTGGCAAATTCTGAATCCTGAAAAAATAACTGCAGCAATAAACACAATCGTAATAACGATAATGATTTGCATATTTTGACTATTGTTCCTCTTGTGGCGCCTGCTGCCCGGACGACATGCCCGGACATTCTCAAGCGGTATGCACACGCTACGCCGGTATTTTGGTTTGCGACGTCATAGGCTTGGTGCTATAAACCACAGCGCTTGAAAAAATGGCAGTTCATAGGGTGCGTTTCTAACGCACCTTATGGCCTTGGCTCGACTTACCGCGTCACTGTCGTGCGGCGAAGCCACAAGTAGCCAAGGATTCCCGCTATCGAAGAAGCACCAAGTATCGCCATCTTGGCAGCGTTGATTTCTGCGGCATTGTTGCTGAAGGCCAGGTTGGCGATAAAGATCGACATCGTGAAACCGATACCTCCCAACATTCCTGCGCCGATAATGTGGCTCCACTTCAAATCAGAGGGGAGTTTGCAAAGACCAAACGCCACCGCGATTGCACTCAGCACAACGATGCCGACTGGCTTGCCGATGACGAGCCCTGTGATGATTCCGAGACTATTGGCGCTTAGCAACCCGCTCTCCCAACCGGAAGCAATAATGATGCCTGTATTTGCCAGTGCGAATGCCGGAAGAATGAAAAAGGCCACCGGTTTATGAAGCATATTTTCGAGCCGATGCGAGGGTGACGATTCATCTTCGGCCTTGGCTGAAAACGGTATCGCGAATGCCAACAGTACGCCGGCAATCGTGGGGTGCACACCCGACTTCAACATCAGGAACCACATAATCGCGCCGCCGATCAAATAAGGATAAAGCGAAAACATTCTGAACATTCGATTGAACGTCAACAGCACGGCATAGACACCAATCGCGCCAAGCAAGTAAGCAACCGACACCGTATCGGTATAGAACACGGCGATGACCACGATCGCACCAAGATCATCGATGACGGCCAGGGCCGTAAGAAAAATTTTCAGTGATGCCGGAATGCGACTGCCCAGCAAGGCAAGAACGGCAAGTGCGAACGCGATGTCAGTCGCCATCGGAATTCCGGCCCCTGCCTGCGTAGGCGTCCCCGCATTGAATCCGAAATGAATTAACGCTGGCACCGCAATGCCGCCGACTGCAGCGATGATGGGCAATAGCGCATTCCTGAAATCGGATAGTTCGCCACTGTAAAGTTCGCGCTCGAGCTCGAGCCCGACGAACAGGAAGAACACCGCCATTAACGCATCGTTTACCCATTGTTCGATGCTCAGGCCGCCCAGATTTGTGTGCCAGAACTGCAAGTAGTTCGGACCCAACGTAGAGTTCGCTACAAGCAACGACACTATCGTGCAGGCAACAAGCAGCAGACCACCCGATTTCTCGGATTGGAAAAAAGCGTTATAGGTCTTGGACAGAGTTTTTATCATGAGCGATTTTACCAAATCCCAATCGACAAACGATCATTATCGGGCAAAGCGTTCGATATCCAATTCGCAGGATGGAACCACCAACAGGTGACAAACCGTTGGTGATTCCACCACAAATTGCGATGGTGTTTTGGTAGATACTACGTGAAGGCGGATCCGGGCTACGCTGCTACTTGGCAACGGTCGTGTCACGCAGCAACGAAACCTGCAACTCCACGCGCTTCAACTCACGAAGAAGGCGATTCGCTTCCATGCGGTTGGCCATAAAAGTCTTGCATAGGGTAGTGACCTGGAACAGGAACAATGCCGACACGCCCCATTGCACCGCAACGAGCGCGTCTGTTGTCCCGAACACTTGCCACATCGCATACGCACCTGCGAGGAAAGCAACACCGCTGGCGATATTCACCAACCACATTATTCCCGCCATCGGTCCGCGAAAAATGCCGAATGCCTGCTTCAGGTAGCCTGGTTCGGCATGGCTGGCCAGCAGTGCACGGTCTTCCTCGGTTAGTGCTTGGCCGATCAGATCGTCGATCTTGTTCATGAGTTGTCTCCTTCCAGAATTGCGCGGACTTTGTTCCGCGCATGCATAAGCCGGGTCTTGACCGTCCCCGGTGGAACGTCGGTCGCGATGGCGATCTCCGCCACGCTTAGTTCGTCGATGTAAAACAGTGCCAATGTCACACGCTGGGGTGCAGGAAGCTTGCCAATTGCATCAATCACAATCGATGCATCGGCAGCGAATTCGCCCGATGCGTTTTCAGCGACTTGCAAACTGCCCTCGAAATCGCTCGCTTCCAGATCAAACGGCTCCATTGCATTGCGCTTGAATTCGCGTTGGCACCGGCGCGTGACAATCCGATAGGACCAGGCGGGAAATGCCGCCACATCCTCCAGTCGCGCGAGACCACGAAGAATTTCCACCCATGCCTCTTGAACCATGTCCTTGGCCCGCTCGGCGTCGCCGAGCACGCGCCACGCATGACGCAACAACCTGGGTTGCCAACGGGCGACCAGTCGCGACATCGCTGGTTGGTCGCCCGTTACCGCGGCGGCCACCAGAAATTCATCATAGATTCGCTCAGTTTCGCGCTTCACTTGCTTTATCCATTCCCTTTCTTACATCTAAGGTGCGCTCAAGTGGGCGAACGGTTCAATAGATGTCGAAAAGGTTGTCTCCTGCACATGGCCGTGACATGCGCCTGTCGCGCACCTTGCCCCAAAAAAAAGTCAGATTCATTTTAATTAAATGAACCTGACCTTTTTTCTTTGGTTGAATGCAGCTTACGGCCTTACGGTGCTTATCGCGTTTACCGTGTTGCTCCATTTTTGGATCCGTCATTCATTGCGATCTTCAACCGGTCCGGATTGAAGACGAGTCTGGACTTCTGCTTCCAGCCCCTTCAAACCCCAGGATTTGCCGAGTGCAATGGCCTGCTCGGTAGTGGCACCATCAACCCAAGCCGCTTTCAGCGCCGCCATTGCGCCGACTCGGTTGCTGCTGGCGCAATGTACCAGCACCGGCCGTTTTGCCGACCGCAGCAGGGCATCAAAAGCCATGACATTTTCCATGGACAGCCCATCGGCTCCCTTGATTGGCAGGTTGCGATACACCAAGCCTCGACTACGTGCCGCAGCAGCTTCATCAAAGTCGGGCGTCTCGCTGTCGAGTGTCAGGTCTATCACCTCGCGGATGCCACTTCGCTGGATCGAAGCGATATCGACATCCGTCAACCGTCCCGAAGTGAAAATGCCCCGAGCGGGTTCTGCAAGCTGCGGCAACGCAGGCATCTCGGTCACAGAGGGAGAAATGCCTGCACATCCGGCGAGTGCAAGTGCAACGAGAGCGAACCCGATAGTCTTCATGGCGATAGCCTACTCAAGCGCATTGGTGATAACCACAATACAAAAACGTCTGGCACGCGTCCATCAAAATCATGGCATTGATATTGCAGTGGAAGGAAGTAGCCCGACTTACCGCGTTACATTGGGCAACGGTAACAACACCCGAAAACAACTGCCAGAAAATTCCGGTGAAACATAACGGACACTGCCATCGTGTGCGTTCGCAATCTGCTTTACCAGACTCAAGCCCAAACCGACGCCGCCGTCTTTTTCACTGGCGCCGGGCAATCGATAAAAGGCGTCGAAGATTTTTTCGCGTTCGTTTTCCGGGATGCCGGGGCCTTTATCGAGAATATCCAATCGGACAAATTTGTCGTCGTGGCGCTTCAAAGTCACGCTGATCGGCGAACCTTCGCCATGGCGCCGTGCGTTCTCCAGCAAGTTTCGTGTCATGCGCCGCAATAATTTCGTGTCGCCATGCAGACTGACCGCTTCCGCTTCCAACTGCGCATCGACCGCGGCGCACTCTTCGGCCACCAATGCGGTGAAATCGAAATATTCCGGTGACACGACCGTATCGGCCACCGCATCCAGCCGGCTGGCCAGCAGAATTTCGTCTATCAACTGGTCGAGCTCGCCGATGCTGCGCATCAATTCATGCCTGACTTCGGGTTGCGCCCGATCCTGCATCAATTCGATCGCCATGCGAATGCGGGTCAGCGGCGAGCGCAATTCGTGCGATGCGTTCGACAGCAGGTTTTTCTGTGCCGCCAGCAGATTTTCGATGTGTGCAGCCGAGCGATTGAAGCTGCTGGCGAGACTGGCGACTTCGTCGCTGCCTTCCACGGCAACGCGGGTCGAAAGTTGGCCGCTACCCAATGCCTCGACACTGGTTTGCAGGCGCTCCAGTCGCCGCATCAAGCGCCGCACGACCGGATAGGCACCCATCGCGCCTGCCAACGCGACGAGCAGATCAAAAACAATCAGGCCATACGGATTATGGTATTTCGGAGTGACGAAAATATGCCAGAGCGCAAACAACACTCCCATCATGATCAGACTGGCCATGACAGCCAGATAAATTCGCACGTAAAGTCGTTGCGTCCACCGGACCGATTGATTACTCATAAGACGTGTTCGTATCCTGGCTCCGGGCAAACACGTAACCGACGCCACGCACGGTAATGATGCGCTTTGGTTTTTTCGGATCTACTTCAATTGCGGTACGCAAGCGGCCGATATGTACGTCAATCGAACGATCATAAGCTTCCAGCGCTTCGCCTTTTACCGCGTCCAGCAATTGCTCGCGCGACAATACCCGTCCCGGCCGTTCCGCCATCGCGAGCAGCAGATTGAATTGATACGAGGTGACCGGTGCGTCGCGGCCTTGCACGCGCAGCGTGCGTGCATCGCGATCGATTTCCAGATCGCCGAAACGCATCACGTTCGACGGAATAATTTCCGCCGTGCGCGGGCGGCGCAATACCGCGCGCAGGCGCGCCAATAACTCGCGCGGCTCGAAAGGCTTCGCAAGGTAATCGTCCGCACCCAATTCCAATCCGACCACGCGATCCATCGCATCGCCTTTGGCCGTCAACATCACGATCGGAATCGTATTCGTGGAATGGTTTTGCGAGCGAATCTGGCGACAAACATCCAGACCGTTGCCGTCCGGCAACATGATGTCCAGCAACAAAATAGAAAAAGCTCGATCCGCATCGGCCTTCGACAGTTTTTCCAGGCCGGCGCTCACGGTGTTCGCATGCGTTACCTCGAATCCGTTTTGCGTCAGATAGACCGCCACCATGTCGGCGAGCCGCTGGTCGTCTTCGATAATCAGGAGTCGCTGTGACATGGGTTTAACCTGTAGCCGGCTGTCGATTGACAATGATGTAGCAAAGCGACACCGCCGGCATTATAAGCCGCACGGTGTCGCAATTTCGAACCCGCTGAATTCAATCAACCGTGATGTCCACTGACATGTGCCCTGAGCCGAGCGCGCTGTTCCGGCGTCATGATTTTCGCAAGATCGACCAGGGCTTCATCGATGCGCTGCGATAATTCGTCGGCCGCCTGGATTTCATCTGCACTGGCGCGTTCGAACGCGCGGATATCCATATTGTCCTGCAACAACAATTCCACTTTCCGCTGTTTTGCGGTCAATGCGCGCTGGTTCAACGCTTCCAGTTCCGGCTTGGCGGTCTTGATAAGATTTTCAATCGCGGCCTTCTGCTTTGGTTCGGCGCTATCCATGATGTGGTAGGTGATTTTATGCAGATGTTTCAAATCCACCTGCTCATAAACGGTTTCCTGTGTTCCGGCTTCATGCGCAAAGGCCGCGATACTGACGACCGCAAGGCTGGCGACGAAAAGGATCGATAACCAACCACGCTGTAAACGTTTCGCCGGTTTTCCTGTTGTTGTGCTTTCGAAATTTTCAATCTTCATGACAATGCATTTCCTTATGGGATATGCGCAGCGCCCATCGCTTCGCATGTCGACAACATAAGGTGCCGACATGTAGCGCGTTTGGCGGTTTTGTAAAGTTATGTAAACCTCATCTCAGAGAAGTTCATAGGGTGCGCTCAAGCGCACCTTGCCGGATGTGTTTTACAAGGCGAACAGAAAGTCAGATTGCCGTTATTTATCATCTCGACACGAATCCATCGCCGAGGCATTGGTGCGCCGGGTCGCACCTTATGGCCTTTACCGCCTTACCATTCAATCAAAGACTATCTCTTTGCCTAAAGCTTTTTTTAACTGGCTATATGTGCTTCGAGTGACTATGCCAATTTTATCTGTCTGGCCACTTTTAAAAACCAACAACAACACACCTTCTTCATTATCACCATCAAACTTAAAGCGCTCTACATCGTGCCAATATGACCTGTACTTTCTGGTTTGTCCTTTAAGCGTCACGGTTTTTTGAGTCGGCAGAAATGTCAGAGAAAGTTGATCGCTTCCTTCAAAAGAAATTACGATTTTCTCCGGTGTAATTACAAGACCAGATTCTGTCGGCAACCCGAAAAGCCCGCCTGTGCAATTTGCCGACAGGAAAAGCATCAGAATTAGGCATAGTAAATAAATTTTTCTCATTAAAATTTATTCCCTTATTTCGCAATATAAAGAATATCGTAATCTGCCAAAAGCGTCGGGCCAGGGCACGACTTACCTTGTTGGATTTAGGTGATCAAAACCCCATGCAACTTTGATGCGCCTGATGGCCGTAGCTAGCCTTGGATTCAAACTGTTTGGCGTAAGTTTCTCTCGGGGGCAATGCTTTCTGGTGGTAGTACCACGAATCATGATCGGCGCCTAAAACCATGGGAATCCGATTGCTCCAACACCACTCGATGACTTCGGGCTTGTTGAGAAAGCTGAGTTGGATGCCCGGGCCAGACAACAGCAATTCCGTTTCACGCGCAAGGCTGCCCCAACACGTCATGCTGCATGCATTCACTGCACTTGTCGGGATGGTTACGACATCCAGGCCGACGGCACCTGAGCCAGGTTGAAGCTGGAGACCAGCATCGCTCAGACGCACTGAAATTGTCGAATTGTAAGTGCTACTGGAAGCACGACGACGGTTGCTGCTTAACTCCAGCTTGGACAGTGTCAAAGCGGGCGACGACCAGGCGGGTTTGCCACCGTATGCGGCCTCGAGTTCCCGATATTCCTTGGAGCTGATAGCTACTTTGTCCGGCGGTGGATCGGAAACGTGATCAAACGCAGAGGTAGAACTCCAATCGGCACCGAAAATTTGCAGAGGACGATCCGAGCTGACATCGATCGATGCGATTTCTGTTCCCGTTGGTGGCGTCTGATTGCACTCCCATCTAAAGCATGCCGACATCCTTCCCCTGCCGGAATTATTCGGATAGAAGCTCCATCCGTTGCAGGTCCAGGGATATTTTTTGCCGTCGCTCGCATTCAGCACGGCCGAAAGTTTGGCACCGGCCATCAATTGCTCGAACTGTGCGTCGGTATCTTCAACGTTGGGCACATCCTTCGAAAGCGTGACGCAAAAATCGCTGGTTTTACCGACGATTCTCAAAGGCTCGTCTGCCGAAAACCGGATCGGTTTCGTGCCCAGCATCGCGGGCTTGTCGGAAAGCACGACATCCTGATTATTGAAGCCAGGCAAAAACTTCAACGGATCGCAACCGGTCAGCGTGGCCGTTATCAGAGCGCCCATCAACACCAGAATAACACCGCGCATATCGAGCATCCCAAGTCATTAAGTGGAACACAACACCCTGTTTTTCGTCAGGGTGTCGTCATGTGCAGATGGTGACATAGGATACGTTCAGAAGCACTTGTGGATTGTCGCCATTGAGTCGAACAATCGCGGGTCGTAGGGTGGAACCACCAACAGGTGATACACCGTAGGTGATTCCACCAGACATTGCGATAGTGTTCGGTGGATACCGCATGAAGCGCGGGATCCACCCTACATCAATATTCTTTTTGAATACGGCTTACGGCCTTTGCCGCGTTGCTTGGCTTGGCATTTTTTTGTATGCCTGTCGCCATCAGCACCGCAAAGATGACGACGAAGCTGCCTACAAATGTTAGAGGCTGATTCATTGAGCCAACAAGCTCAGTGAGAGGTTGGATAAGATCATGCTTGGTCAGGAATGAACGAATTGCTTCATTCAGCAAAAAGAACACGCCTGCCAGCAACATCGGCCAAGCGTTACGAAAATCCTTGATCAGGAAAATCAGACCTACTCCCAGACAAATGGCTTGACCGGTGATGGCGGCCGTCTGGAACCGGTAGAAAGTTTCGGGGCCTTCAATCCTGAACGCCGGAACAAAACTGATCAGCGTGAAAAACAGGGCGATGCCCATGAATAATACGGCAGTACTCAAAAGCAAATAGCCGTGCAACTTCCTTCGTTTTCTCAGGATAAATGCCAACAGAATGAAAAAACCCAGCTCGAGGGTACACATCACGTTTTGCACGATCAAAAAATCGCCTTCCCCTGACACCAGCCCTTTATTGGCAGAATGGACAGACAGCAATGACGTACTGGCAAACAACAACGGGCCCATCACTAAAACGGCCACACCGACTTTTTTGTGCTGCTGCCATGAACCTTTGCCGATCAAGCTAAGCTGGTACAGTAATAAAAGCAGCCAGGTAAAATTGATTGCCAAATGCAGATGTTGATAGGGATCGGGGTCAGCCTCCTTCCCGAAATAAATGTCCCAGAATCCGGTCAGAGCCAACAGGATGACGATTACCAAAAATGCATACTCGAAAAAATATTGGCTGATATTTTTCATCTATGGTTTTGCCTAAGGTTTATTGAGTGCGACCGGGGTTTCAAAATGCGACCCATACCAGTGAAGCAACGGGGTTTGGGTCTTTGAGCGGACAGCAAGCCGACAATAGGCGACATCGCAATCTGTATGAAGCGTCGGGCCTGGGTCCGACTTACAAAAGCATTTTGTTTTTCGTAACCCGTAGGTCGGGCCTTGGCCCGACAACTAGCCCAACTTACCGTGTTTACCGTGTTACAAATTTTTTGCCCGACTTACCGCGTTTACGGCCTTTCCGGTTTATGGATTTGTCTGCATCGCCGGCTTGGTGTCATCGTCGGGATGTGCGGCTTTGTACTCGGCGATCTTGCCGGCAAAGGTTGCACGCCCTCCGCTTTTCATATCCTTCATTTTGACCCTTGGCTCGGGAAGATGATCTTCCGCGATGATGTAATAAGCGGCGTTCGCATTCACCGATAACGTAACGTGTTCGACTGCGTTGGCATCGACGGAAAACTTGCCTTCCGCGCCGAAAGCCGGCTGGTCTCGCTGCCATTTATCGGCATAGGAAAAATAGACCGTGCTCGGGACAGGCATGGGAATGAATCCGAGTTTGACCAACTCAACCGTGCCGTGTGCCAGGAAGGAACCGAGGTACAGGGTTTTCCCACGAACCACTTCGAATGGCACCGAAAACGCTTCGCTATTGCCGGTCTTTATTCCGCATTCCCCGGTGCAGATGTAACCAAATGGCGTGGTGTTGTAATAGCCGAGCACTTGAATGATTTCGTAGCGTCCTTCGGGCAGCGCCATCTTGAATGCGGCGAACTTGAACGCACCATCTTCCAGCGCATCGGTGTTGCCGCCGAAACCAACCGTAGGACGAACGAATTTCACTTCACCGACTTCCGAAGAACCGATCTTCCGGAACTTGAAGCTGGCCCAGGTCATCTTGGTTTCTTTCATGCCAGCGCGGAACCCGATCGTACCGATTACCGTGCCCTGCGTTTCGACGGGCGCATCGATCGCATCCTTCGGCAAACGCACGGTATCTTCATCGTTAGCAAACGACGGCAAAGCAACGCAAAGCAACAAGGCCAACAGTATTAATCGCATTCAGTAAACTCCACGGATCTTATTCGTATTGTAATTGATGCAGGCGCGTAGGTCGGGCCCTAGCCCGACAATTAGCACGACTTACCGCGTTGCCTATTCAGAACCGAAGCGTCTGTCGCCATCGGCGTTTATCTCGACTGGGCCAATGCCATTGCATCGGCACCGGCCGGAAATCGAAGCTGACCCGTTGTGTCGTTCGCTGCACGCCATACCACTTCCGCGACATCGGATTCTTTCGTGACGGCAGTCGGTTGGCCAAATGCAGCGAAAATCGGCGCTGCAAATGATGCGTACTCTTCGGGAATCAAACCTTGCATGCGAGCTCCACCATTGTTCGCAAAGCTTGTGGTCGGGCCATAGCCCGGCTCTACCAGTTTGGCTTGCACGTTAAAATATTCCAGTTCGAATGCGAGTGATCCGGTAAAGCCTTCAATGGCTGCCTTGCTTGCGGTATAGGCTGCTGCCAACGGCATCCGTGCCAGTGTCACACTTGATGTCACGTTCACGACAACGCCTGATTTGCGTGCTCGGAACTGCGGTAGCACCGCCTGCGTCATCGCCATCACTCCGAAAGTATTCGTCTCGAAAACTTCACGTACCGTGGTCATCGGCGTCGCTTCAAAAGCGCCGACCACACCGATGCCGGCATTGTTAACGAGAACATCGATTGGACCGCTTTCTTCAAGCGCTGCAGCAATGCTTTGCGGTTGGGTGACATCAAGCGCGAGTACGCGAAGGCGATCGGACTTTGGCAAAATATCTTCGCGTGGTGTTCGCATCGTTGCGATCACGTTCCAGCCTTGTGAGTGGAAGTGGCGAGCAATCTCGAGGCCGTAGCCTGATGAGCAGCCGGTGATGAGTACGGTTTTCATGGTGAGTCTCCTGCGTTGTGGGTGTGGCGACTACTATGGCGAAGTCTCTCCGGACGCTCTACCATGTAACGTCCGTATTTCATTTGTGAGCGTCCAGACCATGACCGACCCACTTTCGGAAGTCATCACATTGCTGCAGCCGCGTTCGGTGTTGTCGAAACGCATTAGCGGTGCCGGCCGCTGGGGCGTGCATTATTCGGATTTTGGCCAGCCGGGCTTCTGCGTCGTCCTCGAAGGAAGTTGCCTGTTAACCGTAGACGGTCATTCCGCGATCACGCTGCAGGCCGGTGACTTCGTGCTTCTGCCGGCCACGCCGGGTTTCACCATGACCGGATTCGAGCCGGTAACGCCTGTGCGTGTCGATCCGAAGTCGGTTCACGCAACGACGGAGGAAGTCCGGCATGGCAGACGCGGTGGAAAACCCGATGTTCGCTTGCTGGGTGGCTACTTCATGTTCGACTCACCCGATACCGCCCTGCTCGTGTCAATGTTGCCCACCTTGATTCATGTGCGAGGCGACGAACGTCTTCCATTATTGGTGCAGCTTATCGGCGACGAATCGCTGGCACGGCGATCCGGCAAGGACCTGGTGCTTGCAAGACTGGTAGAAGTGTTGCTGATCGAAGCGTTGCGATCTAGTTCGGGTGACGACGCGCCGCCGGGCCTGTTGCGTGGCATGGCGGATGCCCGACTCGCCCCTGCGATGCAACAAATGCATCAGCAAATTGCACGTTCGTGGACCATGGCCCAACTCGCGCAGAAAGCCGCACTTTCACGTTCCGCATTCTTCGAACGATTTACGCGCACCGTGGGCCTTCCGCCCATGGAATACCTGCTTGCCTGGCGCATGGCTGTCGCGAAAGATTTGTTACGTCGGAATGAATACGGAATCGACCAGGTCGCCGAACGCGTAGGCTACAGTTCCGCCAGCACCTTCAGCACCGCATTCAGCCGACATGTGGGTCAAGCACCCAGTCACTATGCGCGCGGACGCTAGAATTTTCGGTTCGTAAATCGGGCCTGGGCCTAACTTGCGTAATACCGTAATCTGTCAAAAGCGTCGGGCCAAGGCGCGACTTACAATGTGTTTTGCCCGACTTACCGTGTTTAGTAATTCTCGACCCATAGTTGAACCCCCATTGGCTCCCAAACACACTCATTAAAAGCGCCCGCAACTGATTCAATGCGAGCCGCAGCCGATCTGTCGGGATTTACTATCGTTACAGATGCTGCGGTGGTAGGAACTGATCTCTTTCCATCTTTTTTTAAAACACCATCTAATTGATTGTGGAAACCACACTGCATAATGAAGCGACCATGCAGATCAGCATCGGGCATTGAGTAACCAAGAAATACAACACGTTCTGCAACGCTTAGAGAAGCAACGCTGTAGCGCCAAGTCTCCCATTGCACTCCTTGTTGAAAACTCTTGTTCAATATCGGTGGAATGATTACGGGCATATAGTCGTGACCCGCCTTAGACTTAGGCTGTCTGTAGCGTGTAAATACATAAAATGATTCACCAAGCTCGGGCTTCAAAAGAAACTTTTTATCTGGTTTTAGTCGACCACCAGATTCTAGATGGAACCAATTCAATGACCCATGAGGTTTCAGTATCAAGGGTAACTTAAAGTTTCTAGGGCCGAAGCCGTAACTCGATGCGTCTAGCTTTGCGCCAAAAAGCAATTGTTCAAGCACTAAATCCCAGTTGAAGGAGATAATTGTATCTTCGGGCCGAAGCATTGATTTGAATTTTTTTAGCCACTCAGGGCATTCGGATTTTAGATTTATTGAACTGCCAATGGAATGAAACCACATTGACATCGACAACAGAAGCTCTGATCTGATACTTGTTAATTCATCTCGAGTGAAACCTCCAGGAGATGATCGACTTGCGTTGAAAAGATCCTCATTAACCATCATTTCAGAAAGTAGTTGCTCTATATTTGGGAAGCTAGTCCGTCTAGAAGGATTAAATCCTGGATGGTGGAATTTAATAACCTTCGCAAGTCGATCTTGAAGCGTCTTTGGAAATTTATTCCACTCCCATAATCGGATTAAAAGATCATTGACCAGCGGATAACCCAGGGCCATTGAAAATCCAGCGCCTATGACATATACAACACCGCACTTAGGCTTCACTACGGGTAAGTTGATCATTATTCAATCCTTCCATTTAATTTGAGAAAGGCAAAAAACGGAGCAGTTTAGTTCGTAGGGTGGAACCACCAATAGGCGGTACACCGTTGGTGATTCCACCAGACATTGCGACAGTGTTTGGTGGATACCGCATACAGCGCGGGATCCACCCTACGTAAATATTATTTTTTAATGCGGCTTACGGCCTTTTTGTTTCATCATTCTAGTGTGACACTGTTCTCTCCAACTGCACTAACTGCGTCGAGAAAAAACTCCAGCAATATTGACTTTGTGTATGGCCTTGGCACGCTACCATCATTACGATCAATCATGATTTCACCATTTCTAGCTATGTAGATTCGTCGCATCCCAGACCATTTACTATTCATGAGCGCCCCAGTAATTCGTACAAATGGATACGTACTCAATTGGTTCTCAGGTTCAAAAGGTACCGCACGAACATGGAACTTAGCATGGGTCGAATTCCAATTGCTTACAGGCACATCTGATCGCTTAACCACAACGGTGTTAACCAATTTGCCAACTCCAAAAACGAATCTCGCAAGGTTGACTGCTGTAAGACCAAGGTCAGTGCCAACATAAATATGGGAAATTTGCGATCCAATCCATTCGAAATCAACTTGAAGTGAGTTGAGAAACTCGGTAAATCGGCTTGCATCCGATGTCTGCTTTACTGAAAGTGCAGCCTCATGTGCAAGGACTCTTAGTCGCGCTGCTTCATTAGCGCCAACTGTTGGATTTATCGTGATTTCATGTAAGCCATGCAAGAGCGCGTCATATTCAATTCGTAACTGCGGTTCTTCTTGAACGCAAGATGCGATCAACACATTCAAGCGTGATGAAAGAGGAGAGTTGCATCGCGCTGTAAGCAAGTACTTAGGCGGAAACCACAACGTATATGGAAATACTTCTCCCTCGACTCCATTGCACAAATACCAAAGCAACTTTCCAATGGAAAATATATCTCCAGAAGAAGTTACCTGCTCTACGCGCCCATATGTATATTCAGGGGCCCTAAAAAATGTTGCGCCGACTGCACGTGTATCGTCAGTAATTCTACCTTGCTGAGGATCGGCAAGGAATGCACATCCAAAATCAGAAATTCGAAGTTCAGGAAAATCGGACGAGCCCGCATACAGGATATTCGAAGGTTTCAAATCTCTGTGATAGATCGGAACTGGCAGGAGAGAGAGATTCCGAAGTGCTTCGACAACTGGCAAAATTAGATTTGCGACTGCGGCGGGATCATGCCTTACTAACGACAATAAGTCGTCTAAATCACCTGCACACTTCCGCATCGAGTATCTAGGTGGATCTTGGTCTAATTCAACCGATACAAGCTCAACAATATTTTGTATACCAGCCTCTGCCGCCCGTTTTAACGCATCCACCTCAACGACAAACCTTCGAAATCGCTCGCTGTCTTTCTTTCTAGTCTTAAGAGTCTTGGTAGCAATGTTTCCAGAGAATGTAACAACACCATTCGCACCTGCTTTCATTATTTTTCATCCATCTTGATCTGGAGAGCACATTGCATTGCGATCAATGCGCTTGATTGCACTTCGCAGTACACCGACGGCGCGGCGCTTGCCTAACAAAAGTTTAGTCAGCATCAAATTGCCGTTCCCGCATTATTTCCAGCGCGCAAGTTCGCACCGAATTCCGTATAACGACACACATGCTGGAGATATGATTCGAGCTCAGACAAATTTACGGCGTGCTCGTAAAAGTCTTTTGGCCGAATTACCACTGTCAAAGAATTCGTGAATCTACTTGAAGCGCAAGCTGCAATAAAGCTATTTAGAATTTCTCGTACTATCTCTTCACGTTTCTGCGGTACGCGAGAAAAGCCCGAACCTAGAATTGGAATAACAAGCGCATCGATTGTTCCTGCATTCGAAATATATTCCCACAAGGCTGGCAACGCAGTCTTCAAATCATCAAAGCTGCCTCGCGCCACACCATTTGCATTTATATGTGCAATTGCTAACAAATAATGTGGCTTGTTGCTTGGCCGAACCAATGCAACGGTTCCGATCGGAAACACGTCTTGCTTTCCTCGCTTCCCTGCAGGCGCCGGTGTGGTTGGCTTTCCAGCGAGAGCTTCGCGAAGATCAGCGTCTAGATGACTTACTGACGAATAGTTATTTTCCGTAAATTGCCCCTGAATACTACTCTTGTCGATAATGCCACTATTAATGTCGGTATCGAACGTCGTATTCGATCCAATAATTTTAGCGCCTGGAATTTTGAAAAAATCATCTACGCAAATCCGTAGCTTAATATCCCTACCAACGAGATGACACTTGACCTCATGGATTGGCCTGTTGAGCCATAGCGCAAAACCAATACCAAAGACTAAGAAAACCCAGCTTGCAGCTTTAATTTTATCTGCGCTTTCCGGTGAAAAAAAAGCAACAATCTCTACCAACAACCAAAGCGCACCAAACGAAGACAGCAATGCTGCTATTGCCTTATGAAGCGAGAATCCATGCTTCCAATATGCTCTTGAAAAATATGCAAGTAGACGCGACATTTACAAACCCAGTCGGCTATATATTGATGCGTTGTAGAAGAAAGGGCCCTTCACAGCCTTCCGTTTCTCACTATCACTTTGAGCAGGCCAATTTTCTAATGCGAATTGCATGATTGCCGGGTTAAAGCTGACGTGCATGCACAACTCTTCTTTAATTGCAGAAGGGCATCGCTCGTAATCTATGTGCCGTACGCCATTTAGATTTACTGCAATGAGTGGCAAGCCAAGTTCAATGGCTTGCTCCATCTCCCATTTGACAAATTTCGTTAGATAACGGGTGTTCGCGCCCACAAGAACCACTAGAATTTTGCTGTTCAACAATCTTTCTCGAAGTTGGCGCTTAATTGACGCTTCCTGAGACGAGTCACGCGCCATATTGATATCGTGAGCGTTATAAAAAGAGAATGTTGAGCGGTCATTTTGATGCCATGCCTGCATCAACCTGTAGTAATGCATATCGTTATCACCGTCAAAGCAAACATACGTTTTATTTTTGTATGCCATATTTTTCCTCTACACGCATCTGTTGAGTCCACATGTCATTCGAACTACTGTGCTACCGATTTCCTAACAAAAAAGCGGCGCCTTTCAGCCCCGCTTTTTTATTCACAAATTCAAAATCTAGTTCTTAACCGCACTTGCTATACCCACAATTCAAACAAGTCTGGCAGCCATCCATCAAAATGATCGCTTTGGTATTGCACTTGAAGCACATGGTTGCGCTGGCAGGAAAAGAGGCGCCCTCGCCGGTGGTAGCCGTTGCTGCCTCGTCAGCGCGTAACGCGCTTTCAGCACCGGCTCCGGCGAGGTCGCCCGGAACTAATTCATTGGAACCCGCTGACGCGGGATCAGACTTTTTTGCATTGCGGTTCTCGTATGCGGCACGCTTTTCGGCAATCAGCGCGCGTTGTGCGTCGGACATTTCCGGGTCGTGGATCAGGCCGATCGATTTCATGTGCTGTTCGATCACGCTGCCGATTTCGGCGACGATCGACGGCATGTAGACGCCACCGGCCTTGAAGTAGCCACCACGCGGATCGAATACGGCTTTGAGTTCTTCGACCAGGAAGGTAACGTCGCCGCCCTTGCGGAACACGGCGCTCATGATGCGGGTAATGGCAACCACCCACTGGAAGTGGTCCATGTTTTTCGAGTTGATGAACACTTCGAACGGACGGCGCAGTTCGTGTTCGGTGCCGGGGTTCAGCACGATGTCGTTGATCGTCACGTACATGGCGTGTTCGACCAGCGGCGATTTGATTTTGTAGGTGGAACCGACGAGAGCTTCCGGACGCTCGAGTTTTTCGTGCATCAGGATGATTTCAGCCATCGGGCGCTCGATGATGATGGTCTGTGGCGTAGGCGCGGCTGCCTCGACCTTGTCTTCGGGCTTGATCACGCTGTAGTTCTTGATTTTTTTTGTAATTTTGATGGCCATTGTTGCTTAAACTCCTGGGTGTTTCTTTTATTGTCTGCACTTCTTCATGTAGTGCGGTGTCGTTTGGTTGGCTTGTTACGTTTTACCCTCTCCCGCCCCTGCTTCGCGGGGCACCCTCTCCCGGGGGGAGAGGGGCGGATCGGATGGTTTTATCTTTTCTTTGCGGCTTTCTTTGCTGCTTTCTTTGCCGGTTTTTTCGCTACTTTCTTTGCTGCTTTTCTGGCTGGCGCTTTCTTGGCTGCTTTTTTAGGAGCGGCCTTTTTAGCTGCCGGCTTTTTCTTGGCGGCGGTTTTCTTTGCGGCTTTCTTGGCGGCTGGTTTTTTACCGGTTACTGCAGCCTTGGCTTTATTCATCATGCCGGCAGCGTATTTTTCCACTTCGACCACTTTCTTGCCGGCGGCGGCGGCGGCCGACGCTACGGCTTTGCCAGCCTTGGATTTCTCGGCCGATTTGATCGCGCTCTTGACGGCTTTGCCGGCTTTGGATTTCTCTGCCGACTTGATTGCGCCTTTGACGGCGGCCTCGGCTTTTTTACGAGCCGGTGCGGTTTTCTTTTTCACGGCGGCAACCACTTCGTTTGCCTTGTCGCTGACGGCTTCAACTGCACTATTGAAGCTATTACTGACTACATTACCTTTGTTCGTGTTCATGGTGCCTCCTCGTTTTTGTTGAAGCCTTACATTTATTACGACATGTTGTTCTTGTATCGGCCAACACGCAAATGCCGACCGATAAAAGAATAATTAGAACTTACCGTAGTAACCTTCTTTCAATGCATCAAACAAGTTGGCGGCGCTGTGGGTTTCGCCGTCGTATTCGATTTCTTCGTTGCCTTTGACTTCGATCACGCTGCCGTCTTCGAGTTCAAACTTGTAGGTGGTGTTTTCCAGATCCGATTCCTTCACCAGCACGCCCTGGAAGGCTGCCGGGTTGAAGCGGAACGTGGTGCAGCCTTTCAAGCCTTTCGAATGGGCGTAGCGATAGATGTCTTTGAAGTCTTCGTAAGCGAAATCGGTTGGTACGTTCGCGGTTTTCGAAATTGACGAGTCGATCCACAACTGCGAAGCGGCCTGGATATCGACGTGCGCTTTCGGCAGGATGTCGTCGGCGGCGATGAAGTAATCCGGCAACGCGGCTTTCGCATCGGTCGAATACGGCATTGCATCCGGATTGACCAGGGTGCGGTAGGCCAGCAATTCAAAGCTGAACACTTCGACTTTTTCTTTCGACTTCTTGCCTTCGCGGATCACGTTGCGCGAGTAATGGTGCGCGAACGATGGTTCGATACCGTTACTGGCGTTGTTGGCCAGCGACAGTGAGATGGTGCCGGTTGGGGCGATCGAGCTGTGGTGCGTGAAGCGGGCACCGACTTCCGAGAGTTCCTTGACCAGTTCCGGTGCGACGCCGGCAACGCGTTGCATGTAACGCGAATAGGTGGCGTGCAGTTCGCGGCCTTTGATTTTCTGGCCGACTTTCCAGCCGTCTTTCTTCATTTCCGGACGCTTGCGCAGCATCGCGGCATCGACGGTGAACTCTTCGTCCATGATCGGGGCCGGGCCTTTTTCCTTGGCCAGACTCAGGGCGACTTCCCAACCGGCGATCGCCATTTGTTTCGAGATTTCTTCGGTGAATGCGCAGGATTCTTCCGAACCGTATTTCATCTTCAACATGGTCATCGTCGAGCCGAGGCCCAAAAAGCCCATGCCGTGACGACGCTTGCGGAGAATTTCCTTGCGTTGTTCTTCCAGCGGCAAGCCGTTTACTTCGACCACGTTGTCGAGCATGCGGGTGAACACGCGCACGACTTCTTTGTACTCTTCCCAATCGAACGCGGCTTTGTCGGTGAACGGGTCGCGGATGAATTTGGTCAGGTTGATCGAACCGAGCAGGCAGGCGCCATAAGGAGGCAATGGTTGTTCGCCGCAAGGATTGGTTGCGCGGATGTTTTCGCACCACCAGTTGTTGTTCATTTCGTTGACGCGGTCGATCAGGATGAAACCCGGTTCGGCGAAGTCATAGGTGGACGCCATGATGCGGTTCCACAATTGCTGCGCGCGGATATGGCCATACACTTTGCAGGCGACCAGGCCGTCTTCGCGGCTGACGTAATTGGTGCTATGCGGCCATTCGCGCCAGATCACTTCTTTACTGTTTTCGAGATCGACTTCGTTTTGTTCTTTGATATTGACCGGGAAAACCAACGGCCAATCGCTGTCTGTTTCGACAGCTTTCATGAACTCGTCGGTGATGAGCAGGGACAAATTGAATTGACGCAAACGACCGTCTTCGCGTTTGGCACCAATAAATTCTTTTACGTCCGGATGCGAAACGTCGAAGGTGCCCATTTGCGCACCGCGACGGCCACCGGCGGAAGACACGGTGAAACACATCTTGTCGTAGATATCCATGAAGCTCAGCGGACCGCTGGTGTACGCACCGGCGCCTGCTACATATGCGCCGCGTGGACGCAGCGTCGAAAACTCATAACCGATACCGCAACCGGCTTTCAGGGTCAGGCCGGCTTCGTGGACTTTCTCGAGAATGCCGTCCATCGAATCGGTGATGATGCCCGACACGGTGCAGTTGATCGTGCTGGTCGCAGGCTTGTGTTCCTGGGCACCGGCATTCGAGGTAATACGACCGGCCGGAATCGCGCCGCGGCGCAGAGCCCACAGAAAGCGTTCGTACCAGTATTT
Organism: Arenimonas sp.; assembly: GCA_036676335.1. Taxonomy (GTDB): domain Bacteria; phylum Pseudomonadota; class Gammaproteobacteria; order Xanthomonadales; family Xanthomonadaceae; genus Arenimonas. Next base: position 244,767 of record JAKFDD010000009.1, read on the forward strand.
TTGTTTTTCGGACGTGGTTTCGGCATCCGACAAGGCTTTTGCGACGCGCTTGTAGCTGTCGTCGATCGTCATATCGACGGCTTCGCCTTGTTTCGATTTCAACCGGTACTTCTTGTCCCAGATGTCGTATGAGGCCGGTTGCATTTCAATTTCTGCTACCGATGGTGTGTTGACCGCTTCCAAGCGAACCGTACTCATATAGCCTGTTTCCTCCAAAAGCCACCGCTCCGCGTTGGCTGTTAATGTGAATTCGTTCATGTTTCCAAAGGGGAAAGACAGGTAAGCGCGCCTGTGGGCCAATACCCGCGAGCGTCCAATTTGTCCGAGCTTACTTCCATGTTTGTACCGCGATAGGTGCAACCAGGCTTCTGCAGGGCCTTTTCGGGCATTTGGTGCATTGCGACACCATCCCTTGGGGCCTCCCCCCGCCACTCACCCAATATATTGTGTGAGAGCCGAGAAGCGAAATTACGCCCTCCATCCGCCGCTGTCAACCATTTGTCACATCTCGTAAAGCGAATTTTTCTTTATGGAAAACAAACGCTTACTGAATGGCCCCGCAGTACAATGACCTCTTGCAGGGTGAAAAAAGTTTTCATTTTGCTAGTCTTGAGGACGATTTTTCGCCACCCCTCTTTCTGAGCCTATTTGAGCTAGCCATGCGCCCCATTCCCACGATGCTTTGTGTCTTTTTTGCTGCAATAGGCGGCGGTTTAACCGTGCATGCATTGAGTTTGCCACCCGAGCCAAGCCCGGCGACGAAGATTGTCGAGACCGCTTCGGAAGTGGTGTTGCCGACCTCGGCCTATGCCGCATTACCGGCGCAGGCTGGCGGAACACCGATGCCGTCGCTGGCACCGATGCTCGAAAAAGTCACACCGGCGGTGGTCAACATCTATACCAAGCAAGTCGTGCGAGTGCGCAACCCGCTGGCCGAGTTCTTCGGTGGTTCGCGCGTTCCGCAACAAAGAATTTCGCAATCCTTGGGTTCCGGCGTGATCGTCGATGCCAAACGCGGTTTGATCCTGACCAATAACCATGTGGTCGAAGGCGCCGATGAAGTGTCGGTGATCCTCAGCGATGGCCGTACGTTTGAAGCGCAGCCGATTGGTTCGGATGCCGATACCGATATCGCGGTGATCCAGATCCAGGCGACCGGTTTGACGGCGCTGCCCTTGGCCGATGCGAAGACTCTGCGCGTCGGTGATTTCGTGGTCGCAGTCGGCAATCCATTCGGTCTGGGTCAGACAGTGACTTCAGGCATTATCTCGGCGGTCGGTCGCAGCGGTCTGCAAGGCTTTGGTTATCAGAATTTCATCCAGACCGATGCTTCGATTAATCCGGGCAACTCTGGTGGTGCCTTGGTAAATCTTCGCGGCGAATTGGTCGGCATCAATGCAGCGAGTTTTAATCCGCAGGGCAGTGCCGCCGGCAATATCGGTTTGGGCTTTGCGATTCCGGTCAATCTGGCCAGCGAAATCATGCGACAAATCATGGCTTACGGCGAAGTACGTCGTGGCTCGCTGGGCGTCGATACCGTTGATATGACACCGGAGCTTGCATCGCAACTCGGTTTGAAAACGATTCGCGGGGCTTTGGTTTCCCGAGTGTTCCGTGGCTCACCGGCCGAAGCGGCCGGCCTGAAACCGGAAGACGTGATTATCGCCTTGAACGGCCAACGCACCGATGGCGCCGAAGCACTGCACAACACCGAAGGTTTGTTGCCGGTCGGTCAATCGGTGAAAGTCGATTTGTTGCGCAATGGCCAGCCACTCAGTATTCAAACCACATTGAAAGCGCAGGCCAAGGAACTGGAAGGTGCGCAAGTTGATGCACGCTTGGCGGGCGCGACCTTGATTGATCTGCCGGAACGTTATCGCTCGCAAGGCGCTCGCGGCGTGATCGTCAGCAAAGTTGCGAACAATACCCGCGCAGCCCGCAGCGGATTGGAAGCCGGCGATCGCATTGCGATGATCAATCGCACTCAGATTCGCGACCTGCAGGATTTACGCAGCGCACTGGCGACACCGCCGAAAGAGTTGGCGCTGGGCCTGCAACGCGGTCGCCAGACCGGTTATCTGCAGATGCGTTGATCAACCAGGAGACGAACGTGCTCAAGACTTATCACGGTAGTTGCCATTGCGGCACGGTTCGCTTTGAAGCCGATATTGATTTGAGCCAACCGACTTACCGCTGCAATTGCTCGGTCTGCAGCAAAACCCGGTTCTGGCCTGCGATCGTGAAACCGGAATCGTTTCGTTTGCTGGCCGGCGAATCCGAGCTGACCGAATATTTATTCAACACCCTGCAAAACCAGCATTTCTTTTGCAAGCATTGCGGCGTGCGCTCTTTCGGTCTCGGCAATTCCGGAGAGCTGGGCAAAATCTACGGCGTCAACGTGATGTGTCTCGATGACGTCACCGATGAAGAACTCGCCAATGCGCCGATCACCTACGTTGATGGCCGTCACGACAATTGGAATCATCCGCCGGCAGAGATTCGGTATTTGTAGGAGGGCTCCCGATTTTCATCGGGACAGGCTCTTGGGCCCGATTGCCGCTGAAATTCTTTTCGGGCCCAAGGGCCCTCCTACAAAGCAGTGCTAAACTTGCACGGTGAAACATACTTTGCGCGCACTCAGTATCGATTTGGACGACACCTTGTGGCCGATCTGGCCGGTGATAGAGCGCGCAGAATCGGCACTGGATACTTTCCTTCGGGAACACTGCCCGAACACCGCGAAAAAATTCCCGCTCGAAAAAATGCGCGAACTGCGGATGAATATCGTCGACATGTATCCGGACATCGAACACGACTTCACCCAGCAGCGAAAACTTTCCCTGCTGCATGCATTGCGCGAGAGTGGCGATGCCGAACACCACGCCGAAACCGCCTTCAATGTTTTTTACGCGGCGCGCAACAAGGTCGAGTTTTATCCCGATGCGATGCCTGCGCTTAAACGATTGATCGCGCGTTATCCGGTCGCGGCACTGACCAATGGCAATGCCGATTTGAAGGCGATTGGCATTGCCGATCATTTCGTGCATTTCGTGACCGCACGCAACGAAGGCCATGCCAAACCCGATGCACCGATTTTCCACAGCACCTGCACGCTTTTGGGCGTGAATGCACACGAAGTTTTGCATATCGGGGATGACCCCTTGCTGGACATTGTCGGCGCACAACGCGCCGGACTGCGCAGTTGCTGGATCAATCGCCGCAATGAACACTGGCCGGAAATATTTCCGGCACCCGATTTGCAATTCACCAGCTTGACCGATCTTGCCGATTATCTTGAACACGCTCCAAAGGAACTGGAAATAACATGAGCTTACCGTCCTGCTTTGCCACGCCCGACCAAATCGCGAATGCGATTCCGTTGGTAATCATGAATCGTGGCAATTTCGCCAGCTGGCGTGATCAGCAAACGCTGCACGTGCAAACTTGGCTGGCTTCGCATGCGTTTACCGGTTGTGCCGGATGTTTCTTGTCGATCCCCGGCGGCGAAGGCAGCGTAGAAATGATTGCGGTCGGCATCAATGACGTGAACGATCCGTATGCCTTGTCGCATCTGCCGACCATGCTGCCTGCGCAAAATGTCTACCGCATTACCAATGCATCGCCACTGAAAATCGACGCATCCGTGGCAATGCTGGGCTGGGGTCTGGGCGCCTACCGTTTCAATCGTTATGTCGAGAAAAAACCGGTTGCCCGTCTGTGCCTGGAATCGGTCAACGAAAATTCCGAAACTTTTGCAGTACTTAAAGCGACAACCTTGGTACGCGATCTGGTCAATACGCCGACCGAGCATATGGGGCCGGAAGAACTGGAAGCGGTCGCGATTCGTCTGGCGCAGGCTTACGGCGGCACGGCGAATATTATTGTCGGCGATGATTTGCTGAAGCAGAATTTTCCGGCGATTCATGCGGTCGGTCGCGCCAGTCATCGCGCACCGCGTTTGATCGAATTGAAATGGGGCAATGAAACGCATCCGAAAATTTCGATCGTCGGCAAAGGCGTGTGTTTCGATACCGGCGGTCTCGATATAAAAACCGCCGATGGCATGCGCAATATGAAAAAAGACATGGGCGGTGCCGCGCACGCGCTGGGTCTCGCGCAATTGATCATGGCAACCAATTTGCCGGTCCGCATGCAGTGTCTGGTCCCTGCGGTGGAAAACGCGATCAGTGCCAATTCCTATCGCCCCGGCGAAGTGATCGTCACCCGTAGCGGCCTGAGTGTCGAAATCGACAATACCGATGCCGAAGGTCGCGTCGTGCTCGGCGATTCATTGGTGTATGCCTGCGAGTCATCACCGGAATTACTGATGGATTTCGCCACATTGACCGGCGCTGCCCGCGTGGCCTTGGGCCCGGATTTGCCGGCGCTGTTTTGCAATGATGAAAAACTGGCCGCCGATTATTTGCGGGCCGGCGAACAAACGGCAGATCGTTTGTGGCGGATGCCGTTATGGCGCCCGTATTTGTCGTATCTGAAAAGCAATATCGCCGATATGGCCAATGGCGGTCCATCGCGTATGGCTGGCTGCATCAGCGCCGCGCTGTATCTCGAGCGTTTCGTCAAGGAAGGCATGACGTGGTCGCATGTCGATGTGTATAGCTGGAACGATGGCGAACGTCCGGGCCGTCCGGCCGGTGGCGAAGCGCAGGGCTTGCGGGCGGTTTATCAAATGCTGAAAGCGCGGTACGTCAAATAATGGCGTTGCGTTCGAGAAAAGCAGCCGTCACGCTGCTGATCATTTTAGTCGCCGTATTTCTTGCCGTTTATTTCGGGCGAAATCATATTGCGAACAGTTCGCCTATTTCTTTAGTGGGAAAAGCCGCCGGCGACAAGAATGCAGAGACTACTTTGGCCGGAAGCACAAAAAAGACAGAGGCCATCGGCAAGACGGCTGCTTCGTCAAACTCAAATTATCAATTGCCGCCAATGAACAAGCCGATTGATGAGATCTTCGATGATTTGAAACTGGCGTCCGACCAAGGCGAGGCGAAAGCGACCTGTCGTTTGGCGCTGGAACTTTTGAAATGCCAATTGTCGCTGCAGCATGACGAGAAAAAACTGGAAAAGCACGTCACGGACAAATACCCCGGCAGAACGGAAGAAGAACTTTTTTACATACGCAAAAGTTATCTTGGAACCTTGGATCTATATCAGGAATGTAAAAAATTACCTTCCGATAAATTGACCGACACAGCCGATCTGTTGGAGCGCGCCGCCAATCAAGGTCAACTCGACGCAATGGTGATATGGGCCAGTGGCCAGTGGATCAAAGGCCGCTATGGCAACTCCGATGCCTACCTGCAAGACCCGGCATTCAACCGCTGGCAGCAAAACGCCATACCGGTGATGAATTCCGCTCTGCAGCAAGGCTCGTACACGGCTGTGCGGGAATGGCTACATGCCTACATGCTGGACGGCGGTCTGAAGTTTTACAGCCTGATCAAAGACGATCCGAAAAAAATGTACGCCTTCATGACGCTAGCCGAGTTGCTCGAAAACGATATCCCGACACCGCCCCGCGAGTTGCCGTCCCGGGATGCGATCGCTGCGGAAGCCGAAGGCCGACGTATGTATAAGGACTGGTTTCACGGTACTCCTATCGGCAAGGAAAATTTGAACAATGCGAGAGTCTTGCTCGATGATCGCGAAGAAGACCGACGCGATCTCTGCAACGCCAGCCGGTAAATTTAATCGCAATGGCATATCCGATCTCGGGATAATCGCTTCGTCACCTGCATTTCCTGACTTCTGTCAGGTGTTTAGTCCTTGCCACTCAGGCAGACTATGTGCATTCGTTCGAATCTGATTGGAGTGTCCATGTCTCGTCCCGCCGATTTATTGAAAGAACTCAGCATTAATCGTGGCGCTGACGCACACAAGAAAAAGCGCAGGCTCTGGCCGATTGCCCTGGCCATTGTCGCGGCCGTGATTGGCTTGTTTGTCGTGATGGGCATGCTGAAACCGACCGAAGTGGAAACCACGAAGGCGCGTTCCGCGGCTGAAAGTGGCCCGGCCTCGGTGCTGGATGCTTCCGGTTATGTCACCGCACGCCGGATCGCCACGGTCTCTTCGAAAATTACCGGCAAGGTAAAAGAAGTGCTGATCGAAGAAGGCCAAAGCGTCGAGGAAGGCCAGATCCTGGCCACGCTGGAAGCCATCGACGCGGGCGCACAACAAAATCTGTCGCAATCGCAATTGGCATCGGCACAATCGCAACTGGCCGAAGCACAGGCGCAATTGAAACTGGCCGAACGCAATCTTGCGCGTCAACGCGAATTGGCCGCGAAAAAACTGGTCGCCGCTTCCGCACTCGATGCCGCGATTGCCGAACGCGATTCGCGTGCGTCACGCCTGGTTAGCCTGCAACGCAGCGTGACGGTCGCGCAGGACCAACTGGCGATCGCCAATAACGGCATGGACAACACGGTGATTCGCGCGCCGTTCGCCGGCGTGATCGTAACCAAGGCCGCACAGCCGGGCGAAATGATTTCGCCAATCTCGGCCGGCGGTGGTTCAATTCGTACCGGTATCGGTACTTTGGTCGATATGGATTCGCTCGAAGTGCAAGTCGACGTCAATGAAGCCTATATCGGTCGCGTGCAACCGAAGATGCCGGTCGATGCGATCTTGAATGCCTATCCGGATTGGAAAATTCCGGCCGAAGTAATCGCGATTATTCCGACCGCCGATCGCAGCAAGGCGACGGTAAAAGTCCGCATCGCGCTGAAAAGCAAGGACCCGCGCATCGTGCCGGATATGGGTGTGCGCGTGAGCTTCCTCGAAAGCCGCGATCCAAACGCACCGAAACCGACCGGCGTACTGGTCGCAGAACGTGCCGTCATTGGCAAAGACGGCAAAAGTTTCGTCTTCGTGATCAATGATGGTGTTGCCAAACAAACCGAAGTGACCGTTGGCGAAAAACGCGATGCCGACGTCATGATCAGCAAAGGCCTGGTCGGCGGTGAAACCTTGGTGCTCGGTCCTTCGGAAAATTTGCGCGACGGCAGCAAGGTTGTCGAAAAAGCGGCGGCGCCAAAATAATGAGTAACGACAAAAATAATCCGCTGGTAGAAATCCGCGCGCTGACCAAAGTGTACGTACGCGGCAAGGAACGCATCGAGGTATTGCACGGCATCAATCTGGATATTCCCAGCGGCGACTTTGTCGCCTTGATGGGACCGTCGGGTTCCGGCAAGACCACACTGCTGAATTTGATCGGCGGCCTGGATTCGCCGACCTCGGGTTTGCTGAAAGTACAAAATCAGCGCATCGATGATTTCGGCAGCGATGAGCTTGCCGCCTGGCGCGCGAATACGGTCGGATTTATTTTCCAGAGCTACAATCTGATGCCGGTGCTGACGGCGCAAAAAAATGTCGAATTGCCCTTGTTGCTGCATGAGATGAGCGGCAGCGAACGCAGCAAGCGCGCCAGCGTGGCACTGGAGCTGGTGGGTCTCGGCGATCGAAGCAAACATAAGCCGAATGAATTATCCGGCGGCCAGCAACAACGTGTCGCGATTGCGCGCGCATTGGTGTCCGATCCACGCATTCTGATTTGCGATGAACCGACCGGCGATCTGGATCGTAAAACCGCCGATGAAGTACTCACCTTGCTGCAGGAATTGAATCGCGATTTTGGCAAAACCATCGTGATGGTGACCCATGATCCGAAAGCGGCCGAATACGCCAAACGCACCGTGCATCTGGACAAGGGCACCTTGGTCGACGAGGCAGTTCACTAAACCATGAAATATTTCGGCTTGATCTGGGCTGGCCTGTTTCGCAAAAAAATGCGGACTTCACTGACCTTGTTGTCACTGTGGTCGGCTTTCGTTTTGCTCGGTTTATTGCAGGCGGTGAATTCGCTGTTTTCCGGTGGTGCGGATTTCCTGGGTGCCAACCGGATGATCACGCAAGCCAAGACCAGTTTCACGCAACCGCTGCCCATCCGACTGATGCCGCAGATCGAAGCGGTACCCGGGGTCGAACGCGTGTCGCATTCGCAATTTTTCGGCGGCCAGTATCAGGAAGGCACTGGATTCTTCCCGCAATTTGCCGTGAACCCGCAACGCCTGTATGACACCTATCCCGAGTGGGTGTTGTCGGAAGATGCGAAGCGCAATTTTATTTCCACCCAGGACGGCGCTATCGCCGGCAAGCTGCTGGCCGAGAAATACGGCTGGAAAGTCGGCGACACCATTCCGCTGAATTCCTTTATCTGGACCAAGGCCGACGGTACGCGCACCTGGGAATGGAAACTGGTCGGCATCTTCGATGGCCGCGACAGCGAATGGAAAAAACGCACCAGCTTGATGTATTTGAATTACGGTCAGTTCGACGAAGGCCGCAATCCACGTGCAAAAGGTCTCGCGGGCGTATTCGTGGTTCGCATGAGCGACCCGAACGAAGCGGAAAAAATTGCCGCCGCGATCGATGCCAAATTCGAAAACTCTTCCGATGAAACCAAGACGCAGAGCGAACAGGAATTCCAGCTCGGCTTCGCGCGCCAATTGGGCGATATCGGCTTGATTGTGAACCTGATTACCAGCGCGGTATTTTTCTCGATACTGTTTTTAACCGGCGTCAGCATGTCGCAGGCCGTGCGCGAACGGATTCCGGAATTGGCGGTGCTGAAAGTGCTGGGCTTCAAGGATCGCACCGTGATGTTGCTGGTATTGGCCGAAGCATTTTTGCTTTGTTTCCTCGGCGCATTGACCGGCATGTTGACCGCCAGTTTCCTGACCACGACGCTGCCACCCGAATTTCCGATTACCACCGATTCACGCGTCTGGATCATTGCCGGCATCAGTGTGGTTGTTCTCTCGCTTTTGATTGGCGTGCCGCCGGCCTTGCGTGCACTGCGCATCAAAATCGTCGATGCATTGGCGGGCCGATGACATGAGCGCACTCACGCAAATTCGCGAAATCGTCGTGATGAATCTGCAAAGCATTCCTCAGCGATTGGGCGCTTCGCTGGTCATCGTGATCGGCATCGCCGGCGTCGTCGGTGTATTGGTTGCCTTGTTATCGATGTCGCAAGGACTTGGTAAAACTTTGGGCTCGACCGGACGCGCGGATCGCATGGTCATCACGCGCGGCGGTTCGAACGGCGAGCTGTCCAGTTTTCTGGAACGCTCGAGCATGACTTTGATCAAACAAGACCCGGCGATTGCCCGCGGTGCCGATGGTTTGCCACTGGCTTCGGGCGAATTGATTGTGATCACCGAAGTACCGCGTTTCGGTCAAAAGACCGGCGCCAATGTCACGCTGCGCGGGGTGGAGCCAACGGGTTTTGCCTTGCGGCCCGAATTGAAAATTATTGACGGTCGTAAATTTCGCCCGGGGCTTCGCGAGATTATCGTCGGCCAGGCCGCCAGCAAGCAATTCGATGGTTTGCGTAGTGGCGCCGAGCTTCGTTTTCGCGGTCAGACCTGGAACGTGGTTGGCATCTTCAGCACCAATGGCGATGCGCACGAATCGGAACTGTGGACCGATACCGAAACCGCGCAAAGTGCGTTTGGTCGTTCGGGTGTTTCATCGGTGCTGGTCAGTCTGCGCAATATAGATTCACTGGAAGCAATGAGAACGCGATTGGTTGCCGATCCGCAATTGAACGTGGAAGTCAAAACCGAATACGATTTTTACAGCGGGCAATCTTCCAATCTGACCGCCGTCATTGGCGTGCTTGCCGGCATCGTCGGTTTGATTATGGGTATCGGTGCCGTTGCCGGTGCGCTGACCACGATGTATTCGGCAGTATCGGCACGCACGCAGGAAATCGGTACTTTGCGTGCGCTCGGTTTTGGCGCTATGCCCGTCGTTGCCTCGGTAATGTCGGAAGCCTTGATCCTGGCATTCGCAGGCGGCATGGTCGGGTCACTGATTGCCTACATCGCGTTCAACGGTTACTCGGTTTCCACGCTGGGCAGCGGCTTTACGCAGGTAGCATTTAAATTTGCCGTCACCCCGGGCCTGGTGTTCACCGGCCTGATCATCGCGTTATTCATCGGCTTTATCGGTGGTCTGTTTCCGGCGATACGCGCAGCCCGCATGCCGGTGACTGCTGCGTTACGCGGCTAATGCGATTGCATTGCTTATGAGCCGTGTGAAGAATTCGGCTATTGAATTATTTTTTCTTGACCGTGATCAAGAGCACGCCAAACAAGATCAGCAACATCGCGCCGATCGCATGATTATTGAATTTTTCATCCAGCAATAAAGCACCGATCACGACGGCGATGACTGGGTTCACATAGGCGTAACTCGTAGCCAAGGCCGGGCGCACGTGGTGCAACAACCAGATGTAAGCAGTGAATGCGATGATCGAACCGGCAACGACCAGATACAGCATCGCCAGCGTCGGCACCAGCTCGGGCAATACCGTGATGCGTTCGCCAAGTGCGAGACCCACGATGCAGGCACCGACACTGCCGAGACACATCTGCGCGGCAGCCGACATGAACGGTGTCGGCAAATCCTGTTGCCGCGACCAGATTGAACCGTAGGCCCAGGAAATCGGTGCGATCAGCACGGCCAGCAAGCCCTGCCAGGATGCGTTCATTTCAGTGCCGATGTTCAGCCACAGCACGCCGGCAAAACCGATCGCGATGCCAAACCATTCACGTGCACTCGGATGATGACCGCGCAAGGCGGAAAAAAAGCCGGCCCATAATGGCATCGCCGCCACACCAATCGCCACCAGACCGGTAGATACGGTTTCTTCGGCAAGATTGACCAAAGCATTCGAGAGCACCGTCAACAAAATCGCCAGCACGAATATGCCGCGCCATTGTTTGCGCGTAGGAGCGGCTTCGCCACGCCAGCGCAATACGGCATACATCAGGACGCCGGCAATCAGCATCCGTATCGCAGTCAGTAAAAAGGGCGGATAGTCTTGCAGTGCAATCTTGATTGCGTAATAGGTCGAGCCCCATAAAATGTAGACTGCCAGCAATGCAGATACCACGGCAGCTTTGCCGGGTGCTGCCGTAATATTTTTTGTCATGGATTTATTTTACAGGCATTTCGCCGACAAGAATTTTTTCTTTTAGCGGCAAACCCCAGCGATAACCGCCAAGCGAACCGTCACCGCGAATAATGCGATGACAGGGAACCACGACCGCGCATTTATTCTTCGCGCAGGCACTTGCCACTGCACGAGCCGCCTTCGGCATGCGCAATTGTTCCGCCAATTCGGCATAACTCAGTGTTTCGCCGGAGGGGATTTTCATCAAGGCCTGCCAGACCCGTTGCTGGAAAGCGGTACCGATCAATTCCAGTGAAACACGGCTTTTCCTGCCGGCAAGAAAATCGACGACCGAGCTCACTTTCGGCGCGATGAATTCGTCGCGTCCGGCATCGACGCGCTTCAGATTTGCAGCAGGAAATTCTTCCTGCAATTCTTTTTCGAGCAACTTTTCCTTGTCGCCCAGAGCGATTGCGCAAATGCCGCGCTCGGTCGCCGCGATCAGCGTTTGACCCAAACGGGTTTCGAGAATCGTGTAGCGGATCTCCAGACCTGCACCGCCGCGCTGATAAGTCAGTGGCGACATGCCAAGCTTGGCTGCGCCTTGTTCGTAAACGCGACTGGGCGAACCAAAACCGGCTTCATAAAGTGCACGCGTGACATCGCTGTTTTTGCGTAGCTCGTTTTTGAAGTTCTTGAATTTTTGCTGCGATACGAATTCCGCTGGCGTCAGCCCGTAGGCTTGCACGAATTGTTTTTGCAGATAGGCAGGACTCCAGCCAACGGTTTTCGCCAGCTGCGTCAGTGCCCGCGGCGCCTGTTCCAGCAGTTCTCGGGCCTGGATAACCTGGGTCGGCAATGAGGTTTTGTTCATGACGCCAGATTAGCCAGCCGGAAAGGACTTGGCTATCCGAATCTTGTCGTAGCCCGGGTCATGGCTGCATCTGACCCGGGAATTTCACAAGTTGAGCGCTAGTCACCCTTATTTACTCCAAAACAAATGGTCATCCCGGCTTTCGTGGGATGACCATTTAATTTCATTTACGCTGTGGTGGATTTTCGCGAACAGAACTGGTTCTGCATGTATCGCGGGTATTCCCGGGTCAGATGCAGCCATGACCCGGGCTACGAATTTCACCAAACAATCAATTCGCCCAGATCTTGTCGTTCTTGGTCACCAATACTTGCGTCGTAATTACCGGACTGGCTTTCAGGATCGAAATGGTATCGGCCAGAATCGCCGCCGATTCGCGCATCAATGGATCCGGACGTTTCTTCGCGGCTTCTTCTTCGGCGACTTGCTGTCTTACGTCACGCTCATTGGCCTGCAAGCCATCATCGTTGTTTTGCGGACCGGCATCCGCCAAGCCGAGCGCTTTGCGTTCTGCATCGCGTGCCTTGCGTTTCGCTTCGATCCGATCACGTTCGGCACTGCGCACGCTTTCGTTCAGGGACAATGTCTTCTTTTCGCGTTCGGCACGGAATTCCGCAACGTCTTCACTCCACCACTGGAATTCGCGGTCGTTGGTAATGCGCGCTTTATGTTGTGCAAGCAATTTTCCGACAATCGGTTTGAAATTACCGACACTGGAAAATCTCGCTGCATCGATACGGGTGAACGGTAACGCATTGTCGTAAGTGCTCTCGCCGAATTCGGTCGCATCGACCGTCACCGGGAATTGCAGATCGGGTGTTACCGCAGCATTCTGGGTGGTGCCGCCGTCGATACGGAAAAACTGTTGCGAGGTAATTTTCGCAGTACCGTATTTGCCGCCTTCAGCACCGCGTTCCGGTGGCAATGGCAACAAGCCTTGTACGGTGCCCTTGCCGAACGTCGGTTCGCCGATGATCAGACCGCGACCATAATCCTGGATCGCAGCTGCAAAAATTTCCGAAGCCGAGGCCGAAGAACGATTTACCAAGACGGCCAGCGGACCATTCCACAACACGCCGCGATCTTCATCGCTACGCACTTGAGTGAAACCACCGGATTGACGCACTTGCACGACTGGACCGCGGTCAATAAACAAGCCGGTCAGATCAACCGCCTCATCAAGCGAGCCACCGCCATTTTCACGCAGGTCGACGACGACGCCGTCGACTTTTTCGGCTTTCAGTTCATTGAGCAGACGCGCCACGTCGGTGGTTGCCGAACGCGGATTTGGATCGCGGCGTTGCATGGCTTCGAAATCGGCGTAGAAAGCCGGCAGTTCGATCACGCCGATACGTTTACCCTGTACATCGATAATGCGCTTGCTGGCAGCCTGGTCTTCGAGTTTGATCGTGTCGCGTATGAGAGTGACCATGACGTGTTTCGCGTCGACGCCTTGATCGCCGGGAATAATATCCAGACGCACCTTGGTGCCCTTGTTGCCACGAATTTTTTGCACGACATCGTCAATGCGCCAGCCAACGACATCGATCATCGGTTCCTTGTCGCCCTGACCAACGGAAACGATCCGGTCACCGACTTTCACCTTGCCCGACAATGCTGCCGGCGAACCGGGCACGATCGTGCGAATCACGACGTATTCGTCCTGACGTTGCAACACGGCACCGATGCCCTGCAAGGACAGGCGCATTTGCATCATGAAATTTTCGTGCGACTTCGGACTCATGTAGCTGCTATGCGGATCAATCGACAGCGTGTAGGCGTTCATGAAAAATTCGAACGCATCGTCACCGCGCAATTCGCTACTGCGTTTGCTCACTTGTGCGTAACGCTTGTCGAGAGTTTTGGTAATTTCCACCGGCGTACGACCGGCCAGTTTCAAACGGAGTGCATCGTTCTTGACCGACTTGCGCCATAAATCATTCAGCGCGTTTGCATCGGCGGCCCAGGCGGCGTCCTTGCGATCATAAGCCCAGGTTTCCTGGCTGCTGAAATCGAAAGGCTGTTTCAACATGCTGCGGGCAAAGGCAATGCGTTGCGCTACACGTTGCTGGTAGATTTCAAAAATCGTGAAAGCCGGATCCAGCTTGCGCGACTTGATCGCGTCGTCGAGCGTGGTTTTATAGCCTTCGAAATTTTTCATGTCGGCGGCGGTGAAATACATTTTTTCGCTATCGAGCATGTCAATGTAGCGGCGAAAAATATCGGCCGACAATTCATCGTTCAATGGGCGTGGACGATAGGCCAGATCACTGTCGGAAAACACACCGTAGACAAACGTCGCCGCGATTGCCTGATCGGCAGTCGGATGCATCCCGGCATCGGCCACAGCAAGCGGCTTGCCTGCTTTGCCACCGGGTGCCGCACCGATTGCCAAAGTCAGCGGAATCAAGGCGGTTAAGGCTAATAATTTGGTTTTCAACATAGTGCTCTCGCTAGTGAACGGTTTAAGCATGCGCCGCTTTAAAGCGCGTCGCCTGTGCCAATGGTTATAGTCTGAGCCTGAACCTAGACGGAAGGTTCCACAAACCCGGCATCTGCCGCCATACGGTCAGCGTGATAGGACGAACGTACCATCGGACCCGAAGCCACATGCGTGAACCCCATCGCCATTCCGAGGGTTTCCAGTTCCTTGAATTCCTCCGGGGTCCAGTAACGCATCACCGGGTGATGATGCGGCGTCGGCTGCAGGTATTGACCAATCGTAATCATATCGACGTTATGCGCGCGTAAATCGCGCATCGCACCGAGCACCTGCTCTTTTTCTTCACCGAGTCCTAACATAATGCCGGACTTGGTTGGCACATCCGGATGCTGGGCTTTGAATTTTTTCAGCAGATCCAGCGACCATTGATAGTCGGCGCCCGGACGTACATTCGGATACAACTCGACCACGGTTTCCAGATTGTGGTTGAACACATCCGGTGGATTGGTTGCCAAAATTTCCAGCGCACGTTCCATGCGGCCTTTGCCGCGGAAATCCGGTGTCAGAATTTCGATTTTGATATTCGGACTGAGCGCGCGGGTTTCGCGAATGCAATCGACGAAATGTTGGGCGCCACCGTCACGCAAATCATCGCGATCGACCGAAGTAATCACGACATAACGCATGCCCATATCGGCCACCGTACGGGCCAGATTCATCGGCTCGCTGGCATCGGGCGGTTTTGGCCGGCCATGTGCGACATCGCAGAACGAGCAGCGGCGCGTACAGATCGCGCCGAGAATCATGAAGGTCGCGGTGCCATGGCTGAAACATTCGTGGATATTCGGGCAACTGGCATCTTCGCAGACGGTCACCAGACGGTTTTCACGTAATCTGGATTTCAGGTTCGCAACCGCATTGCCGGAAGGAATTCGTACGCGAATCCAGCTCGGTTTACGCAACACCGGCGCCGGTTCGAATTTCACCGGACTACGGGCGATTTTATTTTCGCCCAATTGCTTGACGCCTTCTTGCAGGGAATTGATTACCGTCAGCGGAATGGTTTTTGCGTCGGACATTGTCAGGCCAGTTGAATATCGGAAAAAGATAAATCGGGTAATTCGTTGGAAACGCGTGGCGATAAATTCAATTGTTTCGCCATTTGCTTGACCAGCTCGGCTTTCACGATCGCCAAGTCACCCGGACCACCGCAGTTTACCATCGAGGTTACCTGCAGACCTTGATAACCACAGGGATTGATCCGCGAAAACGGCTCCAGGTCCATATTGATATTGAACGCCAAACCGTGAAAAGTGCAGCCACGTCGCACCCGCAGGCCGAGCGCACCGATTTTCTCGCCTTTCACATAAACGCCGGGCGCGCCTTCCTTGCGAACTGCTTCAATATTCCAGGCGGCCATCGTGTCGATCATCGCCTGCTCGATCCGGCAGACAAATTCGCGTACGCCAATGCCTATCCGGCGCAGATCCA
Source organism: Arenimonas sp. (assembly GCA_036676335.1). Lineage (GTDB taxonomy): Bacteria > Pseudomonadota > Gammaproteobacteria > Xanthomonadales > Xanthomonadaceae > Arenimonas. The sequence continues at coordinate 260,562 of JAKFDD010000009.1, forward strand.
CCAAGGGATAAGCCACGATTTGACCCGGGCCGTGATACGTCACCTGACCGCCGCGATTGGTCTGAATAACCGGAATATCGCCTGGCGCCAACACATGTTCAGGTTTGCCGGCCTGGCCCAAGGTAAAAACCGGATCATGTTCGACCAGCCAGAGCTCGTCGACGGCATCGTCGGTACGGGTATCGGTGAAACGCTCCATCGCCGGCCAGACCCGCAGGAAGGCCTGACGGCCAAGGTCGCGGATGATCCAAGGGGAAGTCGAGGCTTTTACAGCGTCCACTTAACTTCCGGCAAAGCCCGCAATGCTTCATGGGCTGCGTCATATTGCTCGCGGCTTTCGGCATGGAAGGCGACCGTGACCGAGATGTAATTGCCCTTGGTCGATGGCTTCGTGCGCAGGCTGTCGGCATACCAGGTGATTTTCATCGATTCCAGAGTGTGCACCAGCAAGGCGCCAAGACCGGCATCGGCCAAGCCCATCACACTAATTTCGAGAGTCCCGGGAAATACAAAACCGCGTTGTTCAGGTGTGTCGTTCATCGACATATTATCGGGGCAAATACCCTGTTTCCCAAGGGCTTCTTGAACCAGATGAACGGGAAACCGGGTCGCCGTGGCAAACTATGCGGATGGCCCGAATTCCCGACGCTTTTATTGACGATCTGCTGGCACGCACCGATGTGGTCGAGCTAATTGGCTCGCGTATTCCGCTAAAGCGCCAAGGCCGGGAATATTCGGCTCGCTGCCCGTTTCACGACGAGCGCTCGCCCAGTTTTACGGTAAGTCCGACCAAGCAGTTTTATCACTGCTTTGGCTGTGGCGCGCACGGCACCGCGATTGCGTTCCTGATGAATTACGACCGACTGGAATTCATGGATGCGGTCGAGGAACTCGCGAAACGCGCGGGCATGGAAATCCCGAAAGACACACGCTCGAGAAATGAATCCGGCGAATCGAAAGATTTGTATGCGGCACTTGAAGCGGCGACGCATTTCTTCCAGAAACAATTGGCGAACAACGGCACCGCGCAGTCGTATCTGGATAAACGCGGCGTCGATGCCGAAAATCGTGCGCGTTTTGCGATTGGTTATGCGCCCGATGGTTTCAACGCATTGAAAGATGCGCTCGGCACCGACGATCGCCGAATGAAATTGCTCGAGAAAGTCGGTTTGTTTTCGAAAAACGAGTCCGGCCGCATCTACGATAAATTCCGCGATCGCGTGATGTTTCCAATCCACGATCGCCGTGGTCGCGTGATCGCCTTCGGTGGCCGAGTTCTTGAAAAAGACGATGGTCCGAAATACCTGAACTCGCCGGAAACCCCTTTATTCCATAAAGGCCGCGAGCTCTACGGTTTATGGCAAGTAAGGCAAGCGAATTCGAAGATTCCGCGCCTGATTGTAGTCGAAGGCTATATGGATGTAGTCGCGTTGTTTCAATACGGCGTCACGCAAGCAGTCGCCACGCTTGGTACGGCAACGACACCGGATCACGCCGAATTGCTGTTCCGCAATGCGGCCGATGTGTATTTCTGTTTTGACGGCGACCGCGCCGGCCGCGGCGCAGCCTGGAAAGCAGTGGAGTCGGTATTGCCGCGGATGAAAGATGGTCGTCAGGCCTACTTTTTATTCCTGCCCGACGGCGAAGATCCCGACAGCATTGTCAGGCTCGAAGGTGCCGACGGTTTCGATGCCCGACTGCAACAGGCGACGCCGCTGTCGCAATTTTTCTTCGATGAAATCAGCAAGGATATTTCGCTCGGCAGCATGGAAGGCAAGGCCCGCCTGGCCGAGCGCGCGAAACCGATGCTGGCAAAAATTCCCGACGGCGCGTTCGCCGATTTGATGCTGCAGCGCCTGAGTGAAATGACTGGGTTGCAGCAACGCGTGAATACTCCGCAGGAATCCATGCCAACCAATGCGCCACGCCGCAATACCGCGCCACCGCCGAAACTCAGTCTGGTGCGAGCCGCGATCACTTTATTATTGCAGCAACCATCGCTGGCTTTGCATATCGAACCGCCGCATTTGTTTGCGATTCTGCGGCAACCGGGCATTCCGTTATTGTGCGAATTGATCGCGCTGATTCGCAGTCGACCCGATATCAATACCGGTTTGATTATCGAAAGTTTTGAAGGCCGCGAGGAACAGGCTTCATTGCAAAAACTGGCCAGTCAGGAATTTCCCGGCGAACCCGAACATTGGCAGGCGGAATTCAATGATGCATTGCAACAGCTCGATAAACAAACACGCATGCAACGCATCGAAGAACTAAACGCGAAAACCGGTCGCAGTGCCGCAGAGAACAATGAGCTACGCGAGTTGCTGGCTGCCAGAATGCGGTAGGAGACCGCTTGCGGGCGACGTAATGCATAACGTCGCCCGCAAGCGGCCTCCTACGAAATCGCGCAAGGAATATAAAAATTCGTTAGTCTAACGGCCTACTCCGGAGGACTTATGCGAACTACCCTGCTTGCTCTTGCCTTACTCAGCTCAACTACCGTTTTTGCCGCCGATGCAAAAAAAGTCGAACGTATCGAAAGCGGCAATCGCGTCAGCGAAAACCTGCCGGCAATTCCGACCGAATTACTGGATCGCCTCAATCAATACCAGAACACTCGCGGAGCTGCTTTCCAGGGATGGCTCGATAACGGCAGCATATTGATCTCGACGCGTTTTGGCGACACTGCACAAATACATCGCATCAGCAAACCGATGGGCATGCGCGAGCAACTGACTTTCTATCGCGAACCCGTGTCTGGCGCATCGATTCAACCGACAAAAAATGGCCACGGTTTTCTATTTTCGAAAGACATCGGCGGCAACGAATTTTATCAATTGCATTATTACGATTTGCAATCGCGCCAGGTTCGCATGCTGACCGATGGCAAGTCGCGCAATCAGGGTGCGCTCTGGTCGCAAGACGGCATGCAAATGGCATACAGCAGTACCGTACGTAACGGCAAAGATACCGACATCTGGGTGCGCGGACTCGATGGCCAGGCCAAACTGGTCGTGCAGGAAGGTGGCTCCTGGGGCGCTTCGGATTTTTCCGCCGATGGAAAAAAACTATTGGTCAGCCAATACATTTCCGCCAGCGACTCGCGTCCTGGCGAAGTTGATTTAACGACCGGAAAATTGACGCTGTTCCCGGTCGATGGCGGCAAGGCGGCTTTCGGCGGTTTCGAATACGCCCGCAATGGCAAGGGCGTCTATTTCGTTTCTGATGAGGAATCTGAGTTCCAGCATTTGCGTTTCCATGATTTGACGACCCACAAAATGCGCGTCATCAGCAAGGATATCCCCTGGGACGTCCAGGGTTTTGCCCAAAGCGATGATGGAAAACATATCGCGTTCGTGACCAATGAAGACGGCATCTCGACGCTGCGCATACTCGATACCAAAAACTACACCACACGCAAATTACCGAAGCTGCCGATCGGCGTAGTTGGTAATTTCCAGTTTTCGCCCGATGGCCAGCAACTGGCACTGTCAATCAACACGGCCACTTCGCCAAGCGATGTCTATGTGATCAATCTGAAATCGGCCCAGCTGACACGTTGGTCACAAAGCGAGGTCGGCGGCCTGGATTCCAGTACCTTCATCGCACCCTCACTGATTCGTTTCAAGAGTTTTGACGGCAGGGAAATTCCCGCTTTCTTGTATAAGCCTGAAGGTACAGGCCCGTTCCCGGTCGTGATCAATATTCATGGCGGTCCGGAATCGCAGGCGTTGCCAACTTTTAGTCCGAATACCCAATACATGCTGCGCGAATTGAAAGTCGCAGTGCTGGTGCCGAATGTTCGCGGATCATCGGGTTACGGTAAAGATTATTTGCAACTCGACAATGGCTTCAAGCGCAAGGATTCGGTCAAGGACATTGGCGCCCTGCTTGACTGGATTGCCACACAGCCAAGCCTGGACAAGGACCGTGTCGGCGTTTCCGGCGGCAGCTACGGCGGCTACATGGTGCTCGCCAACATGGTCGACTATAACGACCGCATTCGTGCCGGCATCGACGTGGTCGGCATCTCGAATTTCACCACCTTCCTGACCAATACCGAAAGTTATCGCCGTGATTTGCGCCGTGCCGAATACGGCGACGAACGAGATCCGGAAATGCGCGCCTTCCATGAAAAAATTGCACCGCTGAATAATGCGAAAAACATTTCGCACCCGTTATTCGTTGCCCAGGGTTTCAATGATCCGCGCGTGCCCTACACCGAAGCCGAACAAATCGTGAAAGCCGTGCGCAGCAATGGCGGCGATGTCTGGTATTTGATGTACAAGGACGAAGGCCACGGCTTCGCGAAAAAAGTGAATAACGATTATTTCGGCGCGGCCAGCATGCTGTTCTGGCAAAAATACTTGCTGGATAAATAGTTGTCGATTTAATTCAAGCTGCCGCCTGCTGGATAAACCAGCAGGCGGCAGTATTGTTTGCGGCAATACCCGTGACCTGTTGAATGGCTTGATTCCGTTTACCCATCAGTACCCGTAAACACGCTGGAGCTCCTCAAGATGAAGCATCTACTCGCATTATTGATATTGCTGGTTCCATTGACTGTGCTGGCAGATGCCAGTCAACCGACACAAGACGAACCGGGCAGCCGTGATCTGCCTTTTCTGAAACGCTATGAAGGCAGCTTCATCGTCAATTACGAACAGAAAGCCTTCGACCAGGTTCGCTTTCCATTATCACCCTTGCTGAAGGTGCCCGACAAAAGCGACGCGATGAATAATTATTTCATCCAGGCAAAGAAATCGGTCGTAGCCGAAGGACGCTATACCCGTTTGATTTACGTAGCACCCGAAGGCCGTTCGACTTTGGAAGTGCTGCGTAACTATATCGACGAAATCAAAGCCAAAGGCGGCAAGGCGCTTTATGGCTGCAACGGCACGCCTTGCGGTGGCGACATGCACGGCAACGATCATGGTGGCGGCACTCAGGGCTTGCTGGAAAAACTCTATCCGCACGAACGACTAAAAGCTCCGAACTTCAGCAACGGCAATTGCGCCAGCACGATGGATGTCAGCGAGCAGCGTTTTGTCGTTTTCCGCGTACCGACCGAAAATGGCGACACCCATGTCGGCGTGCTGGTCTACAACGTGCAGGACGACTTGTATTGCAAGGCATTCAATGACCGTACGATGGCCATGATCATTTCGATCGAGCCGAAAGCACGCGAACAAAAGATGGTGACGGTTACTGCCGCCGATATGCAAAAGGCAATTGACAGCACTGGTCGTATTGCACTGTACGGCATTTATTTCGACACCAATAAAACCGATATCAAACCGGAATCCGATGCGGCGATCGAACAAATTGCGAGTTTGTTGAAAGCCAACACAGATCTGAAAGTGTTTATCGTCGGCCATACCGATAATGTCGGCAGCAATGCCGCCAATATGGATTTGTCGAAACGCCGTGCCAATGCCGTGATGGCTACATTGGTGTCGCGACATGGCGTCAATGCCACGCAAATGGAAGCGGCCGGTGTCGGCATGCTGTCGCCATTGGCAAGTAACGACGACGATGCCGGACGCGCCAAAAACCGGCGCGTCGAGCTGGTCAAGAAATAAACTTCGCGAACAGGCAGCATTAAAAAACCCCGCTTCGGCGGGGTTTTTCTTTGCTTCATTTATTTGACGGGCATGATCCAGTGATCAATCAATAAAAATGCAAACAGGATCATCAAGTACCAGATCGAATAGCCGAACACTTTCATCGCATAGGCTTCGTTCGGAGGATTCAACATGCGAATCGCGTAATACAGGAACACGACATCCAACACCAATACACCGCCAAGATAAAACACGCCGCTCATGCCGGAGAAATACGGCAACAAGGTCACCAATACCAGCAGGATGGTATAGAACAAAATCTGCCAGCGCGTGTATTCGACACCGTGCGTGACCGGCAACATCGGCACCATCGCACGCGCGTAATCTTCGCGCCGGAAAATCGCCAATGCCCAGAAATGTGGTGGCGTCCAGACAAAAATAATCAGGAACAACAGCAGTGCATAGGCATGCACCTCGCCGGTCACTGCGACCCAGCCCAGTACCGGTGGCGCAGCTCCTGCCGCACCGCCGATTACGATGTTTTGTGGAGTGGCGTGCTTCAAATACACCGTATAGATCACGGCATAGCCGATCAGCGAGAAAAACGTCAACACAGCCGTCAGCCAATTGACGAACAACGATAACAACAACATCGACAAGGCACCGAGAATCAGCGCGAATACCAGAACCTGGCGTCCGCTCAAACTGCCGCTTGGCAAAGGTCGATGCGATGTCCGCGCCATCTTTTCGTCGATGCGGCGATCCAGCAAATGATTGATCGCCGCAGCGGACGAAGCGGCCAGCCAGATGCCCAGATTGCCAAATACCAGTGCTTGCCAGGGCGGAATGCCGGGCACGGCCAGGAACATGCCGATCACGGCGGTAAATACGATCAAGGCCACAACGCGCGGCTTGGTCAGTTCGAAATAATCGGCGAATGGAATACGCATCGGCATCGTAATCAATCGGGCGCACGTAAACGGGCAAGCAAGCCGACGATCACAAACAGCAGCGCTGCGGCACCTGCGTTATGCGCAACCGCGGTCCACAACGGCAAATTCATCACGACATTACTGATGCCGAGTGCGACTTGTGCGAATAATAAAATCGTCAGCACTACGCCCCAGTAACGCAGACCATGGGTCATGATCATGCGTATCCCGACAAACAATAAATGTCCGAATACCAATACCGCCATCATGCGATGCGTCAGCTGGATCGCCACGCGTGCCGCACCATCGAGTACACCACCTTCGTAATCGACACCGATACCACGCCAGAGGATAAAGGCTTCCTTGAAATCATGCTCTGGCCACCATTGGCCCTGGCAAGTCGGGAAGTCGCTACCGCAGGCCAATGCTGCGTAATTCGCACTGGTCCAGCCGCCGAGAGCAATTTGAATGACCAGCAGAACCAAGCCGATCCACAGCAACAAGCGCAATTTCGGTGCAACGCCTTGCACCAGTTGACGGTCCGGCGTGGTTCGCCACGCCAACCAGGTCAACATCGAGAACGTCAACAGACCACCCAGCAGATGTGCCATCACGATGATCGGCTTTACCAGCCAGATCACGGTCCACATCCCCAACATGGCCTGGAAGATAATCACCATCAAAATACCCGCACTCAATCTGGCGGCGTCGGCATTCGACCAACGTATTGCCTGCAGTAGCAGAATTAATTCACCCGCCAATACCAGGATGATCGAAGTGTCGTGATTGGAAGCCAATGTAAATTCAAGCGGCGCATGCAAATTCACGCCGGTATAAAACGGAATTGAAAGCGCCACCAAAGTGGATGCAAGCAAAATGCTGCCGACACCAAAACTGCGACGTCGGGCAGCCAATAAACTGAGTGCCAATACCAACAAACCCAAACCACCGGCCAAATGCCGATGGAATTGCTCGCGCCAGGCTTTGTTGACTTCAACGGCGCGCTCGAAGTTCTCATTCGCATTGGCAATTTCATGCGCTTGCGTAGGCCAGGCTGCCTGACCGTAACAGGTCGGCCAATCCGGACAACTGAGCCCGGCATTGGATAAGCGCACAAAACTGCCGAATACGATGACGCAAAAAGCCAGCGCCACCGCAGCCCAGGCTAGACGATGAAAATGTCGGAAGGGAGGATGCATCGGCCTATTTTACGGGATTACACGGGCTTATTTCAGTAAACGTGCCAAGTCTTTGCGTAGATCCGAGGGATTAAAGCCCGGGCGATACTGCATGACCAGATAGCCATCGGGATCAATCAGATAGACCGGGATTGCATCGGCAGTACTGGCAAGCGGAATGGCGGCAGCGAGCTCAGCTGAAGATTGCATCGCATAAAACTTGCGAAACGATGTCGCTTTTTCCGGCAACTTGCCGAACCACAACACATCCACACGCTCGGCATGTCGGCCCTGAGTCTCCCAGACACGGAACAAAGTGTCGGTCATCTTCGTGCATGCTGTCGTGCAATCAGCACTTGGCACCACGACGACACGCCACAAATGTTTTTCCGGTTGCCATGCATACGGTTTGCCGTCGGCATAGTGGATTGTCGCTTTCGACAAATCGGTCGGCGGTTCGATCAATTCACCCAGGTTCCGTCCACCGCTCGGCGTCCAGCCTGACAAGCGCAAACCCCAGGCAATGAAGAATGACGAAAAAAACATCGCCACGATCAACAGCAAAATCAGGCGGGACTTCCACGGTGAAGGACGAGTTACATCAGTCATTTTCTTTTCTCTTTTTTCTAATACTCAATACAAGCGTGATAACGATAGTCGCAACGCAAAGGCCGAACCATTGCAGGGCATAGCCCTTGTGTTTTTCCGGTGGCAGCGTATTCGGCAGAATATCCAGATCTCTTGCGTACCCCATCGGGAGGTCGGGATTCAGGCGCAACACGCGCGAAGCCAGTGGAGTTTTCAGATCTGCGGCCAACTCATCCAGTGGCATGCGGGTCAGCAGCCAATAGTCCTGATTGGTTTTTACATAGGCCGGGCCGATCGCCAGGCCTGGCGAAGATGGCGCCACCAGCAAGCCATCGAGTTGATACGAACCCGAAATTTTTTCCAGCGCGGGCATATCGCGATTGCCAGGCACTTCGAGCCAACCCAGATTCACCAGCAAGGCCTTGCCATCATCCGGCTGGAATACTCGATACACATTCACACCCACTTTATCGCCAAGCCTCTGGTTATCCAGAAGCAAAGCCGGCGCCGTTAAAAAATGCCCTCGCCCAGCCGTCCAGGACAAATCGGTGCTGTCGTCTTTCGACAGTTTCGCCAGGGACTGCGGCGCCTTCTCTTTCAGGATGGCGGTAACGCTATCGAGACGCTGTTGTTTCCATTCCGCGCGCGCCAGCTGCCAACGGCCGAGCGAGAAAAACGCCAGGCACAGCAATGCTGCGGAAAGGTAATACAGCCAGCGCTTGTTCACCCATTTGTCTCGTTGAAAGCGGATAATGCAATTATCGCTTATCCGAGGTGTTGGCCGTGGAAAAACTGATCATTATCGGCGTGTTAATCGTGATTTTATGGAATCTGGGTGCCGGCCTGTATTACATGATGGTGGACAAGGGCAAGAGTAACCGCACCGTGAAATCACTGAGCTGGCGCATTGGCCTGTCGGTCGGATTGATTATCCTGGTCATCATCGGCATCTTTACCGGCGTGATCAAACCGCACGGAATTCAGGGCTGATACCTTACATGTTTTCTACGGCCTGAAAGATTTCCAGGCCGCTCTGCACGATCACAGGTTTGCCGAGAGACTCGCGCATGCCGGTCGGCATTGTTATGTCCGCCAACGGATCACGCGTCAGCGGTGCGGCGCAACCCGGGAAATAAATTATCGTGCCCGACAGCTCCAGCAGCATGTACAGACCATTCCAGAGGCGAACATCCTTGCACGGGCGATGAATCGATATCGTGTGAATACCGGAAGCATCATCCGGTAAAGCCTGCAGAAAAATATCGCTGGACTCGTCGACTTCATACTGGACTTGCCAGTAATCGTCATCCATCTCGACCACATGCTTGCCGAATGCATCGCGGATGACTTCGACGGCAACGCCTGCGGCCTCGCCGTTTCGGAACCTCTGCAGGTAGAGATCGAAGCTCATGGCGTCAGGATGACGGGCAGTTCTGCTTGTTAACGTTTATTTCGATGACCTGGACTTTGTCTTTACCATCATAGAGATAAGATACGGTACCGCCCTGGTCGACAATCGATTTCAAGTTGGGTGTCGTACAAGTCTGCTTGATGACCATCGGCTTCACTGCCTTCATCAACGCAATCGCATCCAGATCCTTCGACGCATAGTTCACCAGCTCGTATTGGTAAGTCAGTACCTTGCCCTCGGAAGAAATTTTTTCGAGCCTGGTATCGCTATCGAGCATCACCGGCAATTGCTTGCTGACCGCTTTCACGGTGGCCTGCAAGACAAGCACAAGATCATTTTCGGCGATCTTCTCGCAATTTGATTTTTGTGGCGATCGGGTAAATTCCTCGACTATTTCAATTTGTCCGTCCTCGCGTTCTTTCAGGATCATGTAGTAGTCCTTATCCTGGAAACACTTGATCGCCGAATATCGGGATGCGGTAATTTTCATGCCGTCGCCGTCCCTGGTAAAACTGACGTCGCTGAATTTGCTGCTATCGCCTCTTTGTTTCGCGATGTCCATCGAATCGACAATCAATTGCTTCCATTTTTTACCGTCGATGGCCATTTTCTGTTCACTGCCGTCCGGCAATACGCGAACCGCCAGAATGTTGGCCTGATCCGAATACAGGCCGGCAACGGTTATGTCGTACTGGCCACTGAGTGTTTCGTACTTGTTGAAGAAAGCTGCGAAATCTTTCTCTTCTGCAGCGCCGGCCGAGACGGAGAATGTCGTGAGTGCCAGGCCAATGGCGAGTCTGAAATTCATGTTGGGTCCTCAATTTCCTGATCGGCAGGAAAATTTATGATGGCACGTAAAGCATATAGCTTCATGGTCGAAGTTTTATATTTGCAGCGATATCTACACAATACAAAAAAAGCCGGCAATGCCGGCTTTTTTGTTTATTCGGTATGAGTCGATTACAGCACGTACACAAAGAGGAACAGACCCAACCACACCACGTCCACGAAGTGCCAGTACCAGGCAACCGCTTCGAAAGCGAAATGATGGTCTTTGCTGAAATGCCCTTTCGCGCAACGCAGCCACATGACCGACAACATGATGGTACCCAGTGCGACGTGCATACCGTGGAAACCGGTCAGCATGAAGAAGGTGGAACCGTAGATGCCGGAACCCAAAGTCAGATTCAGCTCGTGATAAGCATGCACGTATTCTTCGGCTTGATAGAACAAGAACAATGAACCGAGAACGACGGTAAGTCCCAGCCAGACCAACAATGCCTTGCGAGCATTTTGTTTCAGGGCGTGATGCGCCATCGTGATCGTGACGCCGGAACTCAACAGGATCAGGGTATTGACCAGCGGCAAGCCCCAGGCCGGAATAATTTCAAAGTCGCCGCCGATACCGGCCGGGCCATTGGTAGGCCAGCCAGCGCTGAAACCATGCCAGAGGTAATTATTGGTCAGGGCGCCGTCGCCTTCGCCGGACAACCATGGCAACGCGAAGTTACGCGCGTAGAACAGGGCGCCGAAGAATGCCGCGAAGAACATGACCTCGGAAAAGATGAACCACATCATGCCCATGCGGAATGACGTATCGACCTGGTCGTTGTAATGACCCTGCATCGATTCGGAAATCACGTCGCCGAACCAGAAGCCCAATGTCAGCAGCATGCCAAGCATGCCGACCATGAAGACATTGAAACCCCAGTCGCTGCCATTAAACCAATTGGCAACGCCAAACATCATGGTGAACATGACGATCGAACCTATGAAAGGCCAGCGGCTGTGGTGCGGAACGTAATATACGTTTGCATCGGGTTGGGCGTGTGCCATGGTAATTCTTCCCCAGTCTCTAAGTTATGGCGCCGACCTGGCGGTCGGTGATGAGCTTGGCGCTTTCGCAAGCGCGGTCGCTTTGTCATTGATGAAAAAAGTATACGACAGCGTGATGGTATGCACATCATCCGGAATATTCGGATTGATCACAAAACGCACCGGCATGTCGCGTTGTTCGCCGGCTTTCAACAACTGCTCGGTGAAACAGAAACATTCGGTCTTGTTGAAAAAACTCGATGCCGCGATCGGTGCCACCGAAGGTGCCGCATTGCCGACCACGGCATACGCCGCATTGTTTTTCGCGACGTAATGGGTGTCGTACATCTTGCCCGGTACGACTTCCATCGTCAGCTGCGATGGCTTGAAGTCCCAGGGCAATTTCGAATTCACGGTGCCGTCAAATTCAACCGTAATCTTGCGTTCCTTGTTGATCTTCGCACCGGCAAGCGTCTCTTCGCCGGTCGGACCTTTTTCCATCTTGATGCCGAAGATTTTTTCGCAAGCTATGTTGTAAAGCGGCACCATCGAAAACGCGAACACGAACGAACACACTGAAATCAGAGCGATGTTTTTCAGCGTTTTGCGTACTGCTGGCTTCTTTTCTTCAGGCTTCATGGCATCGGGCTGCATTACTTGATTGCCACGCTCAACAAAAATCCGGCGTACACGGCGAACGCAATCAGGCCGGCAATCAATGCCGTACGCCGCGCTTTCGCGCGGCCTGCAGCTACGGCATTTTGATCAAGGTTCGTCATCTTAGTGCGTGATGTCGCCGTGGGCCAGATCGCCGTCTTTGATCACTGGCGGCGTGCTGAAGCTGTGGTGCGGCGGTGGCGAGGACAAGGTCCATTCCAGGCCTTTCGCAGCTTCCCACGAACGGGCTTCGGCTTTTACGCCACCACGAATCGTGGCCCAGACGATGTAGGCAAACAGCAATTGACTGAGGCCAAAACCGAAGCCGCCGATCGATGACCACATATTGAAATCGGCGAACGCCGGGTTGTAATCCGGTACGCGGCGCTGCATGCCGGCCAGACCCAGGAAGTGCTGCGGGAAGAACAACAGGTTCACGAAAATCGTGCTGAGCCAGAAATGCCATTTGCCGAGGGTTTCGTTGTACATGTGGCCGGTCCATTTCGGCAGCCAGTAATACACGCCGGCCATGATGCCGAAGATCGCACCGGTCACGAGCACGTAATGGAAGTGGGCAACCACGAAATAGGTATCGTGATATTGGTAATCGGCCGACACGATCGCGAGCATCAGGCCCGAGAAACCGCCGATCGTGAACATGATCACGAAGCCGAGAGCGAACAACATCGGGGTTTCGAACGTAATCGAACCGCGCCACAAGGTGGTCGCCCAGTTGAATACTTTCACACCGGTCGGAATCGCAATCAGCATCGTCGCGTACATGAAGTACAGCTCGCCGCCGAGCGGCATGCCGACCGTGAACATGTGGTGGGCCCAGACGATGAAGCTCAGGAATGCGATCGAAGCGGTCGCGTACACCATCGCCTGGTAACCGAACAAAGGCTTGCGGGCGAAGGTTGGAATGATTTCAGACACCACGCCGAACGCAGGCAGAATCATGATGTACACCTCGGGATGACCGAAGAACCAGAAGATATGCTGGTACATCACCGGATCACCGCCACCGGCCGCATTGAAGAAGCTGGTGCCGAAGAATTTGTCGGTCAGCAGCATGGTGACTGCACCGGCCAGAACCGGCATCACGGCAATCAGCAAGAATGCGGTAATCAGCCAGGTCCAGACGAACACCGGCATTTTCAGCAAATCAACGCCAGGTGCGCGCATATTCAACACGGTCGCGATGATGTTGATCGCACCCATGATCGAGCTGACACCCATCATGTGAATCGCGAAAATCGTGAACGCCGTGCTGGTACCGCCTTGCAGCGACAGTGGCGGATACAGGGTCCAACCACCGGCCGGGCCGCCGCCACCGATACCGAAGCCCTGCAGAATCAAAGGCAGCAGCAGCAAGGTGAAGGCAAATGGCAAAATCCAGAACGACCAGTTGTTCATGCGTGGTAGCGCCATATCCGGCGCGCCTATCATCAACGGAACCATCCAGTTGGCCAAGCCAACAAACGCTGGCATCACCGCACCGAAGATCATGACCAGTGCATGCGTCGTGGTCATCTGATTGAAGAATTCGGGAGCGACTAGTTGCAGGCCCGGCTGGAATAACTCGGCGCGGATCACCATCGCCATCGCACCACCGATAAAGAACATCAGCAATGAAAACAGCAGGTACAAAGTACCGATATCTTTATGGTTGGTGGAATTAAACCAACGTTGGAAAAAACCTTGCTTGTGATCGTCGTGATGACTGTCGTGAGCAGCGGTGTCGTATGCCATGGCGCGTGCCTCTTAAATAAAATTAGGGTTGGGTGCTGACAGCAGGTGCAGCGGCTTCATCCGCTGCAGCGTCTTCTGCAGGTACAGCATCGGCATCAATCGTTACAGCGGCAGGAGCAGCAACCGGCGCGGGATTTTTCGCTGCTTTTTGCGCTGCCAGCCAGATTTTGTAGTCGGCTTTCGAAACCACTTTCACCACGATCGGCATAAAGCCATGATCTTTGCCGCAAAGTTCGGCGCAAACACCGCGGTAGGTACCGATTTTTGCAGCCGGCACTTCGGTCCAGGCTTCATTGATCACGCCGGGAATCGCATCTTGTTTCCAACCCAGGGCAGGAACCCACCAGGCGTGGATCACGTCATCGGCGGTAATCACGAAACGGACGCGGGTATCGGCCGGAATCACCAATGGATTATCGACATCGCGCAAATAATGCTTGTGAGCCTTGATGGCTTCGGCACTGGCATTTCTGTCCTGGCGCAAACGGTCGGATTCACGATCCAGACGCGAAGTGAATTCAAGGTCTTCGCCTTTGTATTCGTAGGTCCACAGCCATTGCTGGCCGGTCACCTTGATCGTCATTTCATAAGGCTTGGGCGAATGGTTCGCATTGTAGAGCTCCATGACCTTGGCGGTCGCCGGAATCGCCGAGGCAATCAGGATCAGGATCGGAATGCCGGTCCACAAGACTTCCAGGAAAGTACTGTGGGTGAAATTGGTGTCGGCGACGGCACCTTTGGATTTGCGGAACTTGAACATCGCAACGCCCATCGCACCAAAGACGATGATGCCGATTACAACGCACACCCAGAACATCAACATATGCGAGTCATAGGCATTTTGCGAACTGACGGTAACGCCGTCAGTCATGTTCAATTGCCATAGTTGTGGTTCTTTGCTGTCGTCGGCAAATGCCGCCAAAGAAGCAACACTGGCCATCAGGCCGGTCAACATTGCCGTGATGCGATTTGTTTTCATCATGTCCGCCTCAATCCCCGTACATCAATACTAAAATCCGTTAAGCGCGATGTGCCGCCTGCGCCAATAATGTTTTCAACTTTACCGCCAGATCGAGACGCTCATCCGGCGCCAGAAACGATCCGACTTCACAGCTCTTGCCTTTTGACGCCAGCACTACACGGAATATTTCCGGCGGTGCTTCCTGCGCTTTTTCAAGCAGCATGCGAACCCAGTAAGGGTGCGCGTCAAACGCCAATTCTTCCCGCCCCGAACGCGATACCGTGCAATGTTCCGCATCAAGCTCGATCGTTTCAACGCGATTACTCTTCAGCCAAACCCAGCGAAGTGAAGCGGCAACGAACACACAATCAAGCAGTGCAAACGCCGGTGCAAACACATTCCCCATGCCGTAGCTCAGCAACGCCACCGCCCAGGTAGCCAGCGCAAGCACAGCAAACAAGCCAATGAATTGCGTTTTTGTCATCGCTCGGCGCGGCCGCAACACCAGGGCGCACCGACTGTTTTCCGACAAAAACTGCTCGATCATCGAAAATCCTTAGGCTTAACCGCAGGAAATCCCGCTAATTTTACTCGCTAGACCGCCTTACCGGCAACTAGAATACCCCGTGGTACGGACAGCAAGGTGAAGGGCACTGCCCTGCCCAGAGGACTCACAAAGCCGTAGAATTCACCTCTCGCTTTCATCACCCACCAGCCAGGTCGTCTGTGAACCCCATTCTTTCGTCTGAATTACCCAAGCAGTTTTCACCCTTGATGACACGCATCACCGCCGCTTATGCGCGGGATGAGGCTGAACATCTGAACGAACTTCTGGAGCAGGCACGTCTCGCCGAAACCGACCAGGCCAATGTACAAGCGATGGCGGCCGGCCTGGTAAAAAAAGTGCGAATCCGTGCGGCAGATCCCGGTTTGGTCGAAGCCTTCATGCGCGAATACGATTTATCCAGCGAAGAGGGCGTGTTGCTGATGTGCGTCGCAGAGGCCTTGTTGCGCATTCCGGACCAGGGCACCGCCGACAAACTGATTCGCGACAAACTCGGCGATGCCGATTGGAATTCGCATGTCGGCCAATCCACTTCCCTGCTGGTCAATGCCTCGACCTGGGGTTTGATGCTGACCGGAAAAATCGTCAGCCTGGCCGATGAAACCCAGCGTGATTTCAGTGGTGCATTCAAACGTTTGGTATCGCGCGCCGGCGAACCGGCTATTCGTCTCGCCGTGCGCCAGGCGATGCGCATCATGGGTCATCAATTTGTTCTGGGCCGCACGATTTCCGAAGCGCTCGAACGTTCGCAAAAAGGCGACGGTGCCAATTATCGTTATTCGTTCGACATGCTCGGCGAAGCCGCATTCACCGCCGCCGATGCCGAGCGTTATTTTCAAGCTTACAAAAATGCGATCGATGCGATTGGTGCCGGCGGTCCGTACACGAATATTTTTGCCGCGCCTTCGATCTCGATCAAATTGTCGGCGCTGCATCCGCGTCTGGAAGTCGGCAAACGCGAACGCGTGATGAACGAATTGGCGCCGCGCATCTTGTCGCTGGCACAACAGGCGAAAGCCGTCGGTATCGGTTTTACGATTGATGCCGAAGAATCCGAACGGCTGGAATTGTCGTTGGAATTGATTGCGAAAGTTTTTACCGATCCATCCCTGAATGGCTGGGAAGGCTACGGACTCGCGGTCCAGGCCTATCAGAAACGCGCGCCGTTCGTGCTCGACTTCCTGATTGATCTGGCCAAAGCCACCGGTCGCCGCATGCCGATTCGCCTGGTCAAAGGCGCGTACTGGGATTCGGAAATCAAGAAAGCGCAGATGGAAGGTTATACCGGCTATCCGGTGTTTACCCGCAAACCAAATACCGACGTTAGTTACATCGCCTGCGCGAAAAAAATGCTGCAATCCAGCGACGTGATTTATCCGATGTTCGCGACCCACAACGCGCATACGATCGCCGCGATTTACCAGATCGCGAAAAACGTTGGTCTGCCCGATTACGAATATCAGCGCCTGCATGGCATGGGCCACGATTTGTACGCCGAAGTGATCGGCAAGAACGATTTGGCGATTCCGTGCCGCGTCTATGCGCCGGTCGGTTCGCATGAAGATTTGTTGCCGTATCTGGTGCGTCGCTTGCTGGAAAACGGCGCGAACTCCAGCTTCGTGAATCGCATTACCGATGAAAACGTAAAGCCGGAAGACCTGGTCGCCGATCCTATCGCCGCCGTCAACGGTTTTGCCAGCAAAGCACATCCCCGCATTCCTACCCCTGGCCATTTGTTTGGCGACGAGAGAAAAAATTCTATGGGCATCAACTTAGCCAACGATTCCGCTTTAGCCGAGCTCGCGAAAAGCGTAAATGCCGCGATTAAAAACTGGCAGGCCACGCCACTGGTTCCAGGCAGCAAAAATACCGGCGCGATGAATACCGTCACCAATCCTGCCAATCGCAAGGAAACTGTCGGCCAATGGCAATCGACCGATGGCTCGCAGGTAACAGCAGCGCTGGATAATGCACATGCCGCGTTTGCCGAATGGGATCACACGCCTGCCGCCTCGCGCGCGAAAATTCTCGAATACGCGGCGGATTTGATGGAACAGCGCATGCCGGAATTGATAGCGCTCTGCGTGAAAGAAGCCGGCAAATCGATGTCGGCCTCGGTCGCCGAAGTGCGCGAAGCCGTTGATTTCTGCCGTTACTACGCGGTGCAATCGCGCAAGCTGTTCGGTCATCCGGAAAAACTGCCTGGTCCAACCGGCGAATCGAATGAATTGCAATTGCATGGCCGCGGCGTGTTCGTCTGCATCAGTCCGTGGAATTTCCCGCTCGCGATTTTCATCGGGCAAGTCGCCGCTGCATTGGCAGCCGGCAATACCGTAATCGCGAAACCGGCCGAACAAACCAGCTTGATGGCATTCTTCGCGGTGAAGTTGATGCACGAAGCCGGCGTGCCGGAAAAAGTGCTGCAATTCCTGCCTGGCGACGGTGCCACCGTGGGCGCGGCACTGACCAAAGATCCGCGCGTGGCCGGTGTTTGCTTTACCGGTTCGACCGAAACCGCCTGGGCGATCAATCGTTCTCTCGCGGCACGCAATGCACAAATCGCGACCTTGATTGCCGAGACCGGCGGACAAAACGCATTGATCGCCGATTCATCGGCATTGCCGGAACAATTGGTCAAGGATGCCATCACCGCCGCGTTTGATTCTGCCGGCCAGCGTTGTTCGGCCGCGCGTATTTTGTTCGTGCAAAGCGATATCGCCGACAAGGTCATTCATATGCTTAGCGGCGCGATGGATGAATTGGTCGTCGGCGATCCGGGTTTGTTGTCGACCGATGTCGGTCCGGTGATTGATGAAGATGCCAAAGCGATTTTGGTCGCGCATGCCGAGCGCATGGACAAGGAAGCGAAATTGATCAAGGCCGTTCAATTGCCTGCAGCTTGCGCCGATGGCAGTTTCTTCGCACCGCGCGCCTACGAATTGAATTCGCTGTCGCAATTGCATCGCGAAATTTTCGGGCCGGTCTTGCACGTGATTCGTTACGAAGCCTCGCAACTCGACGACGTGCTGAATCAAATCAATGCCAGTGGTTACGGCTTGACGCTTGGCATCCATTCGCGCATTGATTCAACGATCACCCATATCGCCAAGTCCGTTCGCGTCGGTAACTGCTACGTCAATCGCAATCAAATCGGCGCCGTGGTCGGCGTGCAACCGTTTGGCGGCGAAGGTCTCAGCGGCACTGGTCCAAAAGCCGGCGGCCCTCACTACCTGCTGAAGTTCGCCAGCGAACGCACCTTGACCGTGAACACCACGGCAGCCGGCGGCAATGCCAGTTTGCTGACGCTGGCGGATTGATCTCACAAACAGCATTTTTCGCGTGAGCCGGAAGAACTCGTCTGCATCGGCGCCGCCTTTGCAGACAAGTCCTGAAGCGGAATGCCGTTTCGACGGCGGCCGTCATGCCATGGCATGCGTATTCAACAGGAATTAACCATGCAAAAACTGATTGTCTTGTTTATCGCCGCCATCGCCGGACTGACCGGCTGCATGCTTAGCATCGACAATCTGTCGTTCCTTGGTAGAGCCGAGCACCTTGCCGGTAAAGTCAGTTCGGTGACGGCCAGTGAAGAGCAATGCCACAAATCCGGAAAAACTCCAAAAACTCCGAAACCATGCACGCGTTATTACGCCACGATTGATTACCAACACAACAATACTCCCCGACAGCTCATTGTCAGTGCCGGCCAAACGTCGGGGCGGAACCACCCTGTCAGCCTGGCTTCTTATCAGCCCGGAATGGTCGTCGATGTCATTTACGACCCTCGAAGCCAAGTGGCCTATCGCGACCACAAACCCGATCTTTGGTACAAGGCCATAATTTGCTTCGTTATCGTGCTCCTGATGCTTTTCATCTGGGCACGCATTCCGGAAAAGTAGCCATACCCAAACACGGGGACATCCATGCAAAACACTGAAATCCTGTATCCGGTATTCGCGCTCGCAGCCTGGACCTTTCTGGTCCTGCTGCTGATTCCGTTTTACCGGGTTCGTGCTGGTCGAAGGCGCGAAATCAGAACGGAAGATTTCAAATACGGCGAATCTGCGTCGGTTCCGGGATACGTCAGCATTCCAAACCGGAATTACATGAATCTGCTCGAGTTGCCGATCCTGTTTTACGTAGTCTGCCTGCTGCTATTTGTGACATCCAGTTCATCGCCGTATGCGATCCAGCTTGCCTGGGCTTATGTGGCATTGCGGATCATTCATAGCCTGATTCATCTGAGCTACAACAATGTCATGCATCGACTGAGCGCATTCGCGCTCAGTAATTTTGCATTGATCACTCTCTGGATTGTCGCTGCGAGACACATCGTTTTCGCTTGATTCCGGGCTTGCCTGATGCGAACCCCATTTCGCTATGGCCGGCAAAACCCGTAAACTAGAACGCTACTGATTCGTCATGAGAGCCCTATGCCAGTCCTGCGTTTTGATGCAGTCAGCAAAACCTATACCGGGCCGCACAATGCGTTGAGCGACATCAATTTCTCCGTCGATGCCGGCGAGATGTTGTTCGTGACCGGGCACTCCGGGGCCGGCAAAAGCACATTATTGAAATTGATCCATCTGAGCGAACGCGCAACCCGCGGCACGGTGTTGGTCAATGACCGGAATCTGGCAAAAGTGCGTGGACGTCAGGTGGCTTTTCATCGTCGGCAAGTCGGCGTTGTGCATCAAGACCATCATCTGCTGATGGATCGCAGCGTATTCGACAATGTCGCACTGCCCTTGTTGATCGAAGGCGTGCCGTCGAAGGAAATCGGCAAGCGCGTGCGGATGACGCTGGAAAAAGTCAGTCTCGGTTCGAAAGAAAGAACCCGTCCCAGCGAATTGTCTTCCGGTGAGCAACAACGGGTCGGCATTGCGCGTGCCTTGATTGCACAACCGCTATTGCTGCTGGCCGACGAACCGACCGGCAACTTGGATCCATCGCTGGCCGCCGAAATCATGGGCCTGCTGGCCAGCCTGTCGGCGCAGGGCAGCAGCGTGATTATCGCCAGCCATGATCTGGCCCTGGTCAAGCGCATGCGCAAACGGGTGCTGGTACTGAGCCAGGGCAAGCTGATGGACGACATCCCGCCAGAGGAGCTCGCACCATGAGTACTACCCGGACCAATAACACCGGTTTCGGTGCGCGCTTTAGCGCCTGGCGCGACCAGCATGTGTATTCGCTGCTATCGAGCCTGGGCCGCATCGTCTCGAAACCGTTTTCGACCTGCCTGATCGTTGGCGTGATGGCGATCGCGATGGCGCTGCCTTTGGCGCTCGGCATGGTCTTGCTCAACATTCAACGCGTATCCGGCACCGTGCAGGCGGCACGCGAGATGAGCGTATTCCTGAAACCCGAGATTTCTTTCGAGCAGGCACAAGCACTCGCAAAGAAATGCGCCGAGCGCAGTGACGTGGAGAAAGTGACCGTGGTCAGCCCCGACGAAGGCCTGGCCGAATTCCGCAAATTGAGCGATCTGGCGCAAAGCGTTGACTTGCTGGGCAGCAATCCGTTACCGAGTGTTTTGAAAATTCGCCCGAAAGATGATGGCCTGGCCTTGGCCGAAGCTTTGCAGCAATGGCCGGAAGCCGATGTCGTGCAACACGATGGCCAATGGCGGCAGCGTTTGAATGCCTGGCTGAGCCTCGGCGAGCGCATGTTGAAGATCCTGAGCATCCTGTTCGGTGTTGGCGTGCTGCTGGTGGTGGGCAATACCGTGCGGCTGGATATCGGCACCCGTCGCGAAGAAATCGCCGTTATGCAACAACTCGGCGCCACCGATGGTTTCATTCGCCGGCCGTTTTTATATCTTGGCTTTTGGTATGGGCTGGCCGCAGGAGCACTGGCACTGGGCCTGTCGTTGGCTGCAGGCTTAGCGCTCGATGAACGTTTACGGCCCTTATTGGCCAGTTACGATAGTCGTTTCGAGCTACAAGGCCCTGATTTAACGATGGTCTTGGCCTTGTTGGCGAGTAGCGCCATACTGGGCTGGTTAGGGGCATGGCTCGCCAGCGGCCATCATCTCAGGCAAACTCGTCCAACGGATTTGTAAACAAGAGCATATGAATACACCTGCTTTCAAAATGTTTGATACCGCTACACCCCGCATCATGGTGGTGGATGGGTCAAAGGTTGTGCGGAAAATGATTGAAGGTGTATTGCGGCAACAACTCCCGGATATGGAATTTATCGGTTGCGAAAGCGCCGAAGAAGCGAAAGCGGCATTGCAATCAGGCAGCGTGAATCTGGTCACGATGGCCTTGCGCCTACCCGACATGGACGGTCTGGATTTGGCGAAATACATTCGCGAGCATACACCGCAGGCCTATATCCCGATTATTGTGGTGTCCGGCGATGTGCAGGAACGTCTGGAAACGCGTTCGATCACCGATGACGTCACCGATTATTTCGACAAATCGCTCGGCTTCAGCGCACTGGCCGCATTCATCAAAGGCTATGTTGCACCGGAATCGGAAGCAGGCTGTGAAGTGCTTTATGTCGAAGACAGTCGCGTCGTCGCGATGGCAACGCGACGCATGCTGGAAAAACACGGATTGAAAGTCGTACATGCGACCTGTGTCGAAGATGCACTCGCGCATCTGGAAACGATGATGGCGCAAGGTCGTATTCCCGGTCCCGATATCGTGCTGACCGATGTGTATCTGAAAGGCGATCTGACCGGCAAGGATTTATTGCAAAGTATCCGTAATCAATTCGGCTATCCGAAAGGTTTGTTGCCCGCGCTGGTGATGACCGGCGATGCCAATCTCGCCAATCAAACCGACTTGCTGCGCGCCGGTGCGAATGATCTGGTACAAAAACCGATCGAAGAACGTTTGCTGGTCACGAAATTATTATTCCAGTTGCGCGTTGGCCGCCAGATGCGCGCCAAGCTGCAAAATAAATAATTGGTGAGCTACTTTGTGGGAGCTGCTTTAGCAGCGATGTGTACTTTCCGATCGCGATAAACCGAATCAGCTAATCGCTGCTAAAGCAGCTCCCACATTCGCATCGGCCAATCATATCTTCATGCCAGAAAACACCATTCAACTCGAAGCTTCATGGAAATCCCGTGTCGGCGATTATCTGCAACGCCCCGATATGCGAACACTATCGGAATTTCTGCGCAGCGAAAAAGCCAAGGGCAAAAAAATCTATCCGCGCGGCGCCGACATTTTTACCGCACTAAATACAACTCCTTTTGATCAAGTCAAAGTAGTAATTCTCGGACAGGATCCGTATCACGGTCCGGGCCAGGCGCATGGCTTGTGTTTTTCGGTGTTGCCAGGCATTGATATACCACCCTCACTCAGAAATATTTACACCGAGATCGAGCGTGATTGCGGCATCGCCAAACCGAATCACGGTTGCCTGACGCATTGGGCCGAGCAAGGCGTGTTGTTGCTTAATGCCGTGTTGACCGTCGAAGACGGCAAACCCGGTTCGCATCAGGGCAAAGGTTGGGAAGGCTTTACCGATCACATCGTCGAGCATTTAAATGCCGATTGTGAAGGCCTGGTCTTTATGCTTTGGGGCAGCTACGCACAGGCGAAAGGTCGCGTGATCGATGCACGCAAACATTGCGTGTTGCGTGCACCGCATCCATCACCGCTATCGGCATATCGCGGCTTTATGGGTTGCGGCCATTTCTCTGCCGCCAATCGCTGGCTGGTCGGCGGGCAAAAAAAAGCGATTGATTGGTCAGTGCCGAATTTGTAGGGTGGGCATGGCCCACCGCTGTTTTTCTCCACGTTATGGTGGGCCATGCCCACCCTACGTCTATGCCGCCAGCGTCTTTGCTTCAAATTCCGCCAACCATTCATCATCCGAACCTTCACTAACGCCTTCGAATAAAAAGGTGCTGAGATAACGTTCGCCGGTATCGGGCAGCATCGCCAGAATCACCGAACCCTTTTCGGCTTTCTCCGCGACTCGCAATGCAGCTGCCAAGGTAGCCCCGGCCGAAATGCCAACGAACACGCCTTCTTCGGCCGCCAATCGACGCGAAGTATCGCGTGCAAGCAGATCGTCGATCGGAATGATTTCATTGGCGACATTTTGATTCAGCACGGCCGGAATAAAGTCCGGGGTCCAGCCCTGGATTTTATGTGGCGCCCAATCTTTTCCCGATAGCAACGATGCTCCTGCTGGCTCGGTCGTGATGATTTTTGTTTTTGGCCGCGCCAATTTCAAAATCTCACCAACACCGGTCAGGGTTCCGCCAGTACCCCAACCGCTGACGAAATAATCCAGTCGCTTCCCGGCAAAATCCTGCAGGATTTCCGGCGCTGTCGTATTGCGGTGATAAGCCGGATTCGCTTCATTTTCAAACTGCCGCGCCAGAAACCAGCCATGCTTGCGTGCCAGTTCTTCGGCTTTACGCACCATGCCGCTACCACGCTCCGCGGCCGGCGTCAGAATGACTTTTGCACCGTAGGCACGAATCAATTTACGGCGTTCGATCGAAAAAGTTTCGGTCATCACCGCAACGAACGGATAACCGCGTGCGGCGCACACCATCGCAAGCGCAATGCCGGTATTGCCTGATGTCGCTTCGACTACGGTTTGTCCGGGTTTCAATAGACCTTTCTGTTCGGCATCCAGAATAATCGCGAGCGCCAGACGATCCTTGACCGAACCACCCGGATTGAAAGATTCCACTTTCACATACAAATCCACATGCGATGGCGCGATGCGATGCAGTTTTACAATCGGTGTAGAACCGACCGTGTCGAGAATGCTGTTGTAGATCATCGAAAACTCCCGATATCAATATAGATTTAAAATTATTTATGCCGCTGCCAGTAAACCGTGTTTTTTCTCGACCTGCATTTCACCCAGTGGCGCAGCACCAAACCAATGCAGACTGTTGGCAAATGCAGACACTTCGCCAATGATCAACAAGGCCGGCGATTTCACTTGATGTTGTAAAGCTCGCAATGAAAGCTGCGCCAGTGTTCCTGTGACCACTCTTTGTTCGGGCCGCGATCCATTTTCGATAATTGCAAACGGCGTATTCGGATTGCGTCCATGTTCGATCAATTTGTTTTGCAGTCTTTCGAGACTTGCCACGCCCATATAAATCGCCAGCGTCTGTTTTTCGGCGGCAAGCTGCTGCCAATCGAGCGTGTCTTCGGACTTCTGGCAATGCGCGGTCACCAGACGCAATGATTGGGCGTAATCTCGATGCGTCAACGGCACGCCGGCATAGGCGGCGCAAGCAAGCGCAGCAGTAACGCCTGGCACGACTTCGAACGGTATATCGTTCGCTCGCAACACTTCGCATTCTTCGCCGCCGCGACCAAAAATAAACGGATCACCGCCTTTCAATCGCACAACTCGTTTGCCGGCATTCGCATGCTCGAGCAACAAGGCATGAATGCCATCCTGCGTGGTGTAGTGATGACCGGATTCTTTTGCCACCTCGATAAATTCGGCATCGCGACGTGCGAGTGCCAATACTTCCTTGCTGACCAAGCGATCATGCAAAATCACGTCGGCCTCGTTCAACAAACGCAAAGCCCGCAAAGTCAGTAGCCCGGCATCACCGGGCCCGGCACCGACCAGGGCAACCGAACCTAGTTTCGCCTGTACATCCTGCTGTGACAAAGCCGACAACAAGGCATGTTCTGCCTTGATCGTTTGTCTTTGTCTCAGCAAGGACAACACACGACCCTGCAATAATTTTTCGAACCAGCGCCGACGTTGCGGCAATACCGGCAGATGTTGGCGAATGCGATCGCGATGCCGTGCCAGCAAAGCCGTCAAATCGCCATACGACTCATCGAATTGCGCTTCCAGTTTTTCGCGGATATGGCGTGCCAGCATCGGTGCCGCGCCGGCACTGGAAATCGCGATTTGCAGTGGCCCGCGTTCGATTACCGATGGCACCTGATAGCTCGACAGCTCGGCATCGTCGACAACATTGACGAACAGACGCCGTGCTTCGGCAGCGGCGGCAATTTGCCGGTTCACTTCGACATCGTCGGTCGCAGCGACCACCAGCCAGACATCGTCCAGCCATGGTTGCTGAAACTTGCCAGGCAAATATTCGACTTCGTGATTTGCCACCAATGCCTGTAACTCGGCATGCAACTCGATAGACCCCACGCGCACGATTGCGCCGGCTGAACGCAGCGATGCAATCTTTCTGATCGCCACCAGACCGCCGCCGACGACCAATACCGGACGATCGCGAAGGTCGGCAAACAAGGGGAATAAACGCTTACTCATGATTTGCGTGAAAGCACTAGGGTTTGGGACTAATGTCACGCTAAACGGAGCGAGGAGTTCGGTGAAATGATTTCGGCTACTGTGCCCATGCTCAGAAGTTATGTGCCTAAAGGCAGTAATAACGCCGCTTGCACTGGACGCTCCCGGGGGCATGGGCTAGCATCGTTTTATCCATTTACCCACCTATTTACGGAGAGCTGTCATGTTTCTCATGTGCTGTCGTACGCCGCGTTGAAACCCCGTTTCGCGTTCACGACTTCTATCGAGCACCATCAATGACACTGACACAACTCCGTTATTTACTCGCCATTGCCGACTCGGGCTTGAACATCACGCTTGCTGCCGAGAAAGTGCATGCGACCCAGCCCGGGCTTTCGAAGCAACTCAAGCAACTCGAAGACGAGCTCGGCTTTGTGTTGTTTACCCGTGGCGCCCGCAGTCTGGAGAGCATTACCCCGGCCGGCGAAAAAGTGATTGAACACGCCCGCATCTTGTTGGCCGAGGCCAATAATATTCGTGCAATCGCCGCCAATTTGCGGCGCGACAGCCAGGGTGAATTGCATATCGCGACCACGCATACGCAAGCGCGTTATGCACTGCCTTCTGCCCTGGCAGCCCTGAACCGCCAATTTCCGAATGTCGCCGTGCATCTGACACCGGGCGGCGACGGCGAATCACTCGCCAGCCTCACGCGTGGCGATGCCGAGATCGCGATTATCAGCACGGCCGGTAGTGCGCCGGCTGCAGCCGATCTGGCCATTCCTCTGTATCGCTGGGATCGCGTGGTGCTGGTCTCGAAACAACACGAACTGGCACAACTGGACCGACCGCTGACCTTGGCCGATATCGCGAAATTTCCGCTGGTCAGTTATGAGTCCACGCGCGAACCGGAATCTTCGTTGCGCCAGGCGTTTTCAAAAGCCGGCCTGGAAATGAGTATCGCGGTGACTGCGCGCGATGCCGATTTGATCAAGACTTATGTCCGCGCCGGTTTCGGTGTCGGCATTCTGGCCGAGATGGCGATCACGCCGGAAGATGCCGATCTGGTCGCAATACCGGCCGATAATTTATTGCCTCGCTGCACCGCGTGGTTGCTGTTGCGGCGCGATCGCGTGCTGCGCGATTACACGCAAGCCCTGATCACACGCCTGCTTCCGCAATTGCATGTGCTCGAATTGCAACGCGCGATCAGCGAAGGCGAAACCCTGAAAGTGAATCCGCTGCATTGGCGCGATATCGCCAAACCGGGCACGATCGGCGAATTCGAAATTTGATTTGATTAAACCCAGATATCGTTCTGGGCGGTGAGTTCGCTTTTTGCTTCACCGGTATTGATCACGCCGCGCGGTTCGATAATCATCGCGTGACATTCGTTTTTCGCCCGGGTGATGTGTTCGACCCCTTTCGGCACCACGAACATTTCGCCGGCTCGCAAGAGTACGTCGCGATCGCAAAAACCGATTTCCATTTCGCCTTGCACGACCAGAAACACTTCATCGGTATCGTCGTGCCGGTGCCAGACGAATTCGCCTTTCATCTTCACCAGCTTGAACTGGTAGTCGTTCATCTCGGCAATCACGCGCGGCGACCAATGCTCGGAAAATTTCACCAGCTTTTCAGTTAGATTGATGGCATCGTTTTGCATACCTGCCTCGCTTTAATCCTGCGAACCGATCGCGCTCGCAATCGCTTTTATCCTAGCGCGCCGCATCGCCTCGCTGATTTGCGGACCTTGCAAACCGGCGCTGTCGATATCCTTGAACGTAATCGACAATGCCGCTTGATGGATGGTTTCGAGCAAGGCGCGCGATGGATAAGCGGACTCTTCAAGTCCAAGCCGCCCACGCTTGTCGGCTTCGCAGACCAGCCCCAGTTGCGCGATCCGTTCGGGCTTACGAAAGCCGTCGCAGCGTGCGAGCAAATCATGCAGGCTGCCGGGTCTCATCTCATCAAGACGATGAACATTCAGATGCTCACGACAACAAATTTCTGCGAGCTCGCGATACTCGACCGGCACCTTGAAACGCCGGCAAACATCGTCCAAAGGCGCGAGTCCGGATTTTTCATGGCCGATGTGTTTCGGCAATTCGTCTTTCGGCGACAAGGCCTTGCCAAGATCATGCGTCAGTGCCGCAAATCCGATCAGAGCATCGCCCGGCGCGAGTTTCGCTGCCATATCGCAAACCATTTGCGTGTGCAGTCCGGCATCGACTTCAGGATGAAATTCGACTCGTTGCGGAACGCCGAACAAGGCATCGATTTCCGGCAATAATATTTTCAGTGCGCCGCAATCCCTAAGCGTTTGGATAAAAGCCGAAGGCCTCGGTTCTTCCAATGCCCGCTTCAATTCCTGCCAGACCCGTTCCGACACGAGAGCATCCACTTCGCCGTTCGTGACCATCTCTTGCATCAACGCGAGCGTCTCGGCTGCGATGGTGAAACCCAGCGACGCAAAACGCGCCATAAAACGCGCTGCTCGCAGAATTCGAACCGGGTCTTCGCCAAATGCAGGCGACACATGGCGCAGGATTTTGTTTTCGATATCCTGCTGGCCATTGAATGGATCGATCAATCTGCCGTCTTCGTCCTGCGCAATCGCATTGATCGTGAAGTCGCGCCGGATTAAATCCTGTTCCAGCGTGACATTGGCATCGGTATGAAATACGAACCCGTGATAGCCAGCCGCGGTTTTTCTTTCGCTCCGCGCGAGCGCATATTCTTCTTTCGTCTGCGGATGCAGGAAAACCGGAAAGTCTTTTCCAACCGGCAGATAACCAAGCGCCAACATTTCTTCGGGTGTGGCGCCAACCACCACGTGATCATGATCGGCGGCGGCACGTCCGAGTAAAGCGTCACGTACCGCACCACCGACCAGATAGGTTTTCATTTGCAGGTATATTGCGCCAGCAATGCGAGAATTTCCTTGGTCGAATCACCGCGGCCAAAAGTGCGGCGAATCGGTTCGAGCTGGCTCGAGATATGCAATGCCAGCTCGGATTCCATATCGAAATGCCCGGCATTTTCAAACGTAAACATCACGATACTGCGATACGGAATATTCAAATATTCGACTTTGCTGCCGGTGATGCCCTGCTTGTTCGACAGAATCAAACGGCGATCGGTGAATACGAACAAATCGCGAATCACGGCATAGGCTTTGACCAATTCTTCGCCTGGTGCCAGCAAGGGGCCAAACTCTTTCTGCAGTTTTTCGAGATTGCGTTCGCTGGCGTTACCCAGTAATTGGTCTAACAGTCCCATAATTATTTGCTCCTAACGATCAGCTCGATTGCGGTCATAACGCGCTTGACGGTCATCGCCATGGCCCAAAATATCGGGCAGGATTTCCTGCACGCGCGTCGGTTTGATGTTCAGACGATAAAGGCCATCGACACCACCGACCGAATCGGTCAACAGCGAACGGAAATTATCGGAAGAAAACGGTTTGCCCGGCACGAAGTCGAAAATCATCGCCTGTATCCGACCGATAAAATCCGGCAGCGGAATGATCACGGTTTTCAGGCCCAGTTGCCGCGCCGACATTTGCACGATTTCTTTCAACGTGAAAACTTCGTCGCCGTACAGTTCATACACTTCGCCAATGGTTTTTTTGTCGCCAAGTGCTTGTCTGAAAGCCTGCACCACATCGCCGAGATACACCGGGGCGAATTTTGCATCGGCGCGCGCCAACGGCAGCACCGGGGTCAGGCTCAGTAATTTGCCAAAACGGGTAAACAAGCCGTCACCAATTCCGAAGATCACCGATGGCTCGAAAATCGTCCAGGCCAGACCCGATTGCTTGACCGCCTGTTCGGCTTCACCGCGCGATTTCAGATAATAGCTTTCGCCGCGACCGGCATTTAGCGAGCTCATTTGCAGCAGGCGATTCACCCCGGTGTTTTTGCAGGCCTGAATCAGGGTTTGCGTCAGTTCGACATGAGCACGATGGAAACCGCGGCCATTGTCGCCTTTTTCATTCAAGATACCGACCAGATTGATCACCGCATCGGCACCTTGAATCGCCTGTTGCAGTTTTTCCAGATCGTAAATATCGGCATTGATTTGTTTGACCGTCGGCGGCAACAAACGCAATAAATGCGCGTTGAGATTTCGACTCAATACGGTGACTTCATGGCCGTCTTGCTGCAAGCGTCTGACTAATGCCCGACCAACAAATCCGGTGGCGCCTAGGATGACAATTTGTTGTGGCATTAGAGTGGTTTCGCGGTTGTGGGTGGTGGGCAGATAAAGGCACGGCGCTGATTCTGGTTAAAACGACCCAGCATGCGGTCGGTCAACGAAGTCGCGCTTCGATCCAGTCGCCAATCGTATACCACGCTAAAGGCCAAGACACGCGAAACGTAATCACGGGTTTCTTTATACGGAATGGTTTCAATCCAGAAATCCGGCTCCAGTCCCGGGCGCGCATCCTTCCAGCGCGAGATCGGTGCCGGACCGGCGTTATACGCCGCAATCGCAAAATACGGAAACCCATCGTAACGATCGAGCATTTGCCGCAAATACGCAGTACCGAGCGTGATATTGGTTTCAGGCTCGTACAAACTTTCACCACCGCGCCATGGAATGCCTAGTCGTGCCGACACCTGCGCACCGGTGCCCGGCAAAATCTGCATCATGCCGCGAGCATCGGCAGCCGAGCGTGCGCGCGGCATGAAAATACTTTCGGCGCGAGTTTGTCCGGCAACCCAGGAAGGATCCAGCGAATTGATTTTCGCCTGTTCGCGCAAATGACGTTCGTGATGCAGCGGGAAACGCAGCGAGTAATAGCGCAAATCGTCGGCCGTGTTGCCAATCGAAAATACCGCGCGGTCGTACCAGTTTTCTTCCTGTGCGAGCAGGATCGCGACCTTCCTTTCTTCGCCGGTGTAGCTATCGAGCGCGGCATTGAATTCCTTCAGCGCAAAATTCACCCGGTCGATCGCGAATAATTCGAAGGCGCGGACAATGCGGCCATCGCCTGCCACTTTCTGCCGCAGGTCGCGATTAATGCTTGGCTCCAGCGGACACAGGATATACGGCTGGTTCAAGCGATCGGCAGCGAGCCAACCATGGAAATTGGGGCTTTGCGCCGCCTTGACGAACAACACCTTCGCCGATTCCTTTTGATTCAAGCGTTCGCGCAGGCGCGCTTCGAAATATTGATACCGCGAATCGTTGCGTTGGGTCGCGCCCATTTTTTCGATCGCCGCCAATGCGGCAACATTATCGCCGCGGCTCATCGCTTCGCGCACGCGCCATTCGTGCAGTTTCTCGTCGTAGGCAACATCGGGCACCGCGTTCAGGCGTTGCGCCGAATTGGCGCCGTAAGAAGCCACGGTCCAGAGCGCGATTTCGTTCAGCACACGACCGCGTTCGCTTTCCTGCAGCGCGAGAGTTGTCGTGACCGAAGCCAGTTGTAGCTCGGCGGCATCGGGATTGCGTTTGGCCAGACGAACCAGGCCTTGTACGGCCATTTGCCTACTGCGTGTTGTCCGCGGCCAGTTACCGTACTTCGCGTGCGGACTGTCGATGAAATCGGCGTAGCTGCGCGCCAATGCCGTTTCATCGGCAGGCAATGCCATCGCCAATGCCCGCATCAAACTCGTCTGGTTTTGCATGGCGGCCAACTCGATTCGCTGCCAACGCAAACCGCTATCCAGTTTATTGAGTTGGGTTAAACGAGCAAATACATCATCGCAGACATTCGGCAGAGATTTTCCATTCAACCAGATTTTTTGCGCGTCGCGAATCCAGACGTCATCGACTTTGTTTAACGCAATACGTGCATTCAAGTCTGCGCATTGCAATTCGGCATCGTCACTGCCGCGATAAAACCGGGCAAAATTGATCCAGTCTTTTTGATCGCCGAGATAATTCAAGTAGGCAGTACGCAACCAGTCGCCGGCAGCCAGCCCGTTATAGCGTTGCAACAGAACTTCGATCGCCTGCCGGTCGCTACTGATGACAGTTTTGGCATTCAGGCGTTTTTTGAACCCCAGAACTTCAATCCAACTGAATAATGGATGCTCGGACAAATTGACTTTTGCGATCGGATCCAGCTCGTCGCGCTCGCTCGCCTGCAATGCTGCCTGGATATTGCCGCGTTGTGATTTCCACTCGTTTGCCCGCACCGAGCCGGTAAACAAAAAAAACAAACAAGCAGAAAAAATAGTTAAGATAAATTTTGTCATAA
Source organism: Arenimonas sp. (assembly GCA_036676335.1). Taxonomy (GTDB): domain Bacteria; phylum Pseudomonadota; class Gammaproteobacteria; order Xanthomonadales; family Xanthomonadaceae; genus Arenimonas. Next base: position 292,420 of record JAKFDD010000009.1, read on the forward strand.
CCGTAGTTTAGCCGATGCCATCTAAAATACCGCGTGAACAGGCCGATATTCATGGGGCTTGAATGGGCTTTGTATCCCCTTGCAGGCATTTGCGCAGGCTTGATGGCCGGACTCCTGGGTGTCGGCGGTGGCTTGGTGTTGGTACCGATACTGGTGTTTTTGTTACCGCAACAAGGAGTGACCGAAGCTGATGTGATGCCAATGGCGTTGGCGACATCGTTGGCCAGTATTTTTCTGACCGGCATCTCGTCGGCCTACGCGCATCACAAACGCGGCGCTGTGTTATGGCCTACGACGGCATGGCTGGCACCGGGTTTGTTGCTTGGTGCGGCATTGGGTGGCATTTGGGCGGTACAACTGCAGGCACGCACCCTGAAAATAAGCGTTGCGGTTTTTTGCGTGCTGGTCGCGATGCAAATGCTGTCTTCATGGCCTAAACCAAAAATCAGCAGCGACGACAAGATTGCACGTGGTCCGTTTTATAGTGCTGCCGGTACCATGATTGGTTTTGTTTCATCGATCGTCGGGATCGGCGGCGGTAGTTTGACCGTACCATTGCTGGTCACACATGGCGTTACGCCAGTGCGCGCAGTGGCCACTTCGAGTGCCTGCGGCATCGTGATTGCATTATCTAGCGCGATTACCTATGCCAGCCTCTCGCCATCTGCCGGCATGCCGCAGGGAAGCGTGGGCTTCGTGAATCTGCCGGTCGCATTATTGATTGCACTGGCTTCGATTATGTCGGCACCGATCGGTGCCCGATGGGCGCACCGATTGCCGGCAAAGCGTTTGAAACAGATTTTCGCAGGCTTCCTGCTTTCGGTGGCCGTGATCCTGTTTACCCACGCACTTTGAAACGCCAGACTGATCGAAATAGTCCGGCTGTCTCTTAATATTACGCGACTGCTTTCACCGCTTTCTTGGTGACTTTTTTCGTCGCTTTTTTCGCCACCTTTTTAGTCGCTTTTTTTGCAGGGGCCTTCTCGTCCTTGCCGGCTACTTTCTTGGTCGCTTTTTTCGCAACCTTTTTGGTAGCTTTTTTAGCCGCTTTTTTCGTGGCTTCCTTGGCGACTGGCTTGGCTTCCTTGTCGACCACTTTCTTGGCCGCTTTCTTCGCAACTTTCTTGGCTGCTTTCTTTCCGAAGCGCCCACCCATTTTGCGAACAGGCTTGCCCTCGGCCAGCAAGGCGACGCATTCTTCCTGCGTCAACGAAGCCGGTTCGCGGTCTTTCGGAATTTTCCCGTTTTTCTCGCCATCGGTAATATAAGGACCGAAGCGACCATTCAGAATTTGAATATCGGTGCCTTCAAATACCTTGATCGTGCGATTGGCGATCAATTCGCGACGCGCTTCGATCAAGCCGTAGGCATCTTCGAAGCTAATCGTATACGGATCTTGTTCCTTGCCGAGCGATGCATAAGTATCGCCGTGTTTTGCGAACGGGCCGAAACGGCCGACGCCAACACTGACTTCCTTGTGATCGACCAAACCCAATTTGCGCGGCAGACCGAATAACTTCAGCGCTTCTTCCAGCTCGATCGTGTGCATGCTTTGACCGGGACGCAGCGATGCAAACTTCGGTTTTTCTTCGTCTTCGGCGGTACCGATTTGCACATACGGTCCGTAACGACCCAGACGTGCCGACACCGGTTTGCCGGTTTCCGGATCCGGGCCAAGCTCGCGCGCGCCGGAAGCTTCGGCGCGATCAACGCTTTCGCTTTTTTCCGCAATCATTTTCTTGAACGGTTTCCAGAAGCGTTCCATCAACGGAATCCATTCTTCTTCGCCACGCGATACCGCATCGAGCTCGTCTTCAAGCTTTGCGGTGAACTCGTAATCCACGTATTGCAGGAAGTGGCTCGACAAGAATTTACTGACCGCCCGGCCGACATCGCTCGGACGGAAACGTTTGTTATCGAGCATCACGTATTCGCGATACAGCAGGGTCTGGATAATGCTGGCGTAAGTAGAAGGACGGCCGATGCCGTATTCTTCCAGGGTTTTCACCAGGCTCGCTTCCGAATAACGCGGCGGTGGCTCGGTGAAATGCTGGTCGGTATGAATCGAGGACAGCGGAATATTTTGTCCCAGCGCCATCAATGGCAGCTTGCGGCCTTCATCTTCGTCTTCGCTGGTCTTCGTGTCTTTGCCTTCTTCGTAAACGGCCAGAAAGCCTGGATCCACCACGGTCGTGCCGCTGGCACGAAACCCGTGCGCCGTACCGGCAGCCAATTCGACCGTCACGGTGTTCATCGTCGCAGGCACCATTTGCGAGGCCAGCGTACGCTTCCAGATCAATTCATATAAACGACGTTCGTCATCACCCAGATATTTCGCAATGCTCGACGGCAAACGCAATGCCGAAGTTGGACGAATTGCTTCATGCGCTTCCTGGGCATTTTTTGATTTGGCCTTATAAACATTCGGCTTGTCCGGCAAGGCCTGGGTACCGAAATCGCGTGCAATCACATCGCGAATTTCCTTCACGGCGTCTTCGGATAGATTGGTCGAGTCAGTACGCATATAAGAAATCAAACCGACGGTACCTTCTTCACCGACGGCAAAACCTTCGTACAACTTTTGCGCAACGCGCATCGTGCGTGATGTCGTAAAGCCTAATTTTCGGGCGGCCTCCTGTTGCAAGGTCGAGGTAATAAACGGCGGCGAAGGCCGGCGTTTACGCTCCTTGCTCGATACATCGGTCACATGCAGGACATCGCCAGCGGCCTTGATCAAGCGTTCGCGCGCAGACTGGGCATCTTTCGAATTGGTCAGCGTGAATTGTTCGAATTTCTTGCCGTCCAGTTTTACCAGGCGCGCGGTGAAAGCTTGTTGCGGATGTGCGCATTCGGCCTCGACACTCCAGTATTCCTGCGCCTTGAACGCTTCAATCTCTTCTTCGCGATCGACAATCAAACGCAGTGCCGGCGATTGCACACGACCGGCCGATAACCCGCGCTGCACTTTTTTCCAGAGCACCGGCGACAGATTAAAGCCGACCAGATAATCCAGGGCGCGGCGCGCCTGTTGTGCATCAACCAAATCCGACAAAACTTTGCGAGGGTTTGCGACCGCAGCCGCTACCGCTTTCGGGGTAATTTCGGTGAAGACGACACGATTGATTTCCTTGTCTTTCAGCAGGCCGCGTTCTTTCAGAATTTCCGAGATATGCCAGCTGATTGCCTCGCCTTCGCGATCCGGATCGGTCGCCAGCATGATGGTGTCGGCGTTCTTGGCGGCCTTGGCAATGGCTTCAACGTGTTTTTCGTTTTTCTCGATCAACTCGTAACGCATCGCAAAATTCTTGTCGGGGTCGACGGCGCCCTCTTTCGGCACCAGGTCTCGCACATGGCCATAGGACGCCAAGACAATAAAGTCCTTGCCCAGATATTTGTTAATCGTTTTCGCCTTGGCGGGCGATTCAACGATAAGCAGATTTTTTGCCATGACTGGTGTTTCTCCGACAACGAACGACATATTTCCGGACCCAAAAAAGCCGGGCTTTCCTGGATTTCCAGACGGCAAAGCCCGCATTCAAGCGGGCCCAGCCTTTTTTATTAAGTGACTGCTTTGGGTCGAGCTGTCAAGCTATTGCTGTAATATTTATATGCTAGACCATTAAAAACGCTTAATAATCAGATAGTTGGCAATTTAGACCGAAGTGGCTTGGATTGTGAGATGCCTCACAAGTCCAATCGCCTTTGCCGGTGTAACGATAGCTGAGGCTCTTGTACGTGTCCCAAACCAGGTAAATTTCACAAGCCTCTTCATCATCACTCAAACCGACATAGATTTCCGAGGTCATTGGTTCCAAAGGCTGCAGCAACGGTTTGATTTCGGCATCTTCATGCGTTAGGCAGTTTTGATCGATTGCCACGCGTTTGCTGATCGCCTGCTGGACCGGCACGACCAGTGCCGCCATCTTTTGATGGCGCGCCAATTCCGCCTGTTCCTGTTGCTTGATGAAATGGAACATCGGAATCATCATGCCTGCGGTCAACACAAGCGGCATGATCAGAACACCAATCACCAATACGATGATTGCCCGCTTATTTCGATCGATTGGCGCCGGCATGGATGCCGCATCCCGTTCAAGCACCAAGGTGTGCGCCAGAAAGTCATGCAAGGCTTGCCGTTTCTCGGTAAATGCCGCAATCAGGAAGCCGATGTTTTGCGAAAGATGGCTGAGTGCAGCGGAAAACCAGCGCAGCGCCGCAGTGGATTTATCCAATGGCTCGCCTTGGTCGGTACTGACTATCAGGCCAAGATATTGTTTGCCCCAGGAGCCTCGTCGCGAGGAGGTTTCAAAATAAACGTGGTACGAGCCACTCAAGCTTATATACAAAAGCATATAGGCAAACATGGACGACACCATGAAGATGGCAATCGTATCCGGATCTTTCTCGAATGAAATGCCGGCCGAAAAATAAACGGCGATCGCGATACTTGTCACGACCGTTAGCGCCGTCATGCTGAGCACCCATTGATCGATCATCAATGCTGCCCATCGATGGAAAAAATTGGCGTATTTGATTTCGCGTCCATTCAACATCGGACCGGCGACTTTGGACAAATTGATTCCCAACGTCTCGGCATGTGCTGACAAGATTTGCCATTGCGGCAATTCGGCATGCCAAACCAGACTGCCCGGACCCAATTCGCCACGTTCATAGGCCTCTTTAATCACGCTAGCCGCTACGGGCCCTTTTTTTTGTTGTTGGGCATCGACGTAATGCCAAAGTTTATCGGTCACGTTTGTTTCCTTTACTCAACTTGTTACAACTAACCGTGTATCGCATATTTTCCGGCAAATTTATGGGCGGCATGAAGCCGGCGCATATTTTGCAGGCAAGGTTCCGGAAACACCGCCGAGTTTGTTGGAACCGGCTGCATTGCATTCCCAGACAACCATCCCGTCAGGGCCGATATCGGCACGCAGCATCAGGGTGTGTCCGGAAATTTCCGGCACGGCGGATGAATAAGTAATCCGGATATCCTGTGCCGCCGGAATGGTGACACTGGCATATGTGTTCGAAAGAGGGGTTGAGAGTCCGGCTTCGGCATCATTGTTCGGCCATTGCTCTGTCGATAAGCGGGTTTCTGTCGTTGCCAGTTTTGCCGCAGCCGCCATATTCAAACCTTCCATTACTTTTGCGCGCACGGTGTAGTCGCTATAAGCAGGAATAGCGATCGCAGCAAGAATTCCCAGAACGGCAATGCCGACGAAGCCCACGACCAAAAGCACGACAACCCAAATTCCCGCATTGCCGCTTTTTGCTATTTTGCGCGCGCGCAGAGATTCAGGCACTGCCAAAGCATCGAAATGCATCGATAGCGGTTGCCATGCCGGCATGCCTTCCTGCCATACCATGCTATTGCTGGTGACCTGGCCATGCCGAAGCGCATCAACCAAAACATTGGCGTCCATCGGTCCGATGCGTTGCTGATTTTTATCAACGTAATACCATTGCGCCATTTTCATTCCCCTGATTTTGACTCGCGTAAAAAAGCCGCCGCAATGCGGCGGCTATCGTTGAATTCTGCAACTCTTAGTGTATGGGTTCCGGATCGTCACCGAACATCTGGTTTTCCATCCATGCAAATGCCGCTTCCGAACCCGGCTGGTTGAACAACACCATCAAGACCACCCACTTCAAATCGTCCAAATCGATTTCTTCCTGATCCAACGCCATTGCACGATCAAGCACCAATTCGCGCTGGTCGGCATTGAGTACGCCCTGTTGTTCGAGGAACATCAAAAAGCCACGGCTCTCGGTATCCAGACGTTGTAATTCGATATCCGCAAATAAACGCAGCGGCGCATCAAGGCGCTTGGCCGGATTAAGCGGACGATCGCGCGAAAGCTCATCGAGCCATTCAAACGCTTTATTGATTTCGGTGGGACTGAAGCCGGCTTGTAACAAATTTTTCTGGAGGGAGTCGCGGTCCCGAACGACATCCGGGTCGTCGTAAATATAGTTTTCAAACAAGTAGAGCAGTACGTCGAGTATGGTTTCTTCTTTCATTACCTTCGCCAGTGCCGAACCGCGGCACAACGGATGAATTAAGTGTTTCGGGCATATCTGCCATCTGAGACAGTTATATTTCCTTCTAACTCCATAATGAGAAGCATGGACGACAGTTCTGGAGTCGTCAATCCTGTCCGTTCGACCAGTTGATCAAGATTCACCAAATCATGCCCCAGGGCCTCCCAAATCGGCTTATAGGGCTTTTTAACGCCCCGTGGCCTGCGTGAGCTGACAATGGGAGCGAAATCGTTCAGGCGGCCGCGCAGGGCCTGCGCAAGCTCGGATGCGGTTGCCCCCAATGCTTCTACAATCTCGCTTGGTTTCTCGACCAAGCTCGCCCCCTGGCGGATTAATTTATGGCAACCCTTGGCCATCGGATTTTGAATCGAGCCGGGAATGGCAAAAACTTCACGACCAATTTCACCCGCCAGACGCGCTGTAATCAGCGCGCCTGACCGCTCGGCGGCCTCGACCACCAGACAGCCCAGACTTAATCCGGCAATGAGTCGATTGCGGCTCGGAAAATGTTCCCGCAGTGGCGGAGTGCCAGGCGGGTGCTCGCTGACCACGGCACCATTACGGGTAATGCTTTCCATCAGCTCGCGATTTTGCGCGGGATACACAATATCCAGACCGGTTGCGACCGCGGCAATCGTTGCGCCTTGCTCGGGCTCGACGACCTCCAGCGCAGCACGATGTGCACAGGTATCGACACCTTCTGCGAGTCCGCTAGTCACACACCAGCCAGCGCTCGCAAAAACGCGAGCAAATTGCCCCGCGTTTTCTTTCCCGCCTGCCGTCGGTTGCCTTGACCCAACAACTGCAATTTGCGGATGCCAAAGCAGATTGACGTTGCCGGATACAAATAACGCCGCAGGCGGGTTTTCCGCCTGACGTAACAAGGTCGGGTAATCCGGGCTATGCCAGGCGATAACGTGATGATGCGCGTGATCACACCATTCAAGGTCCCGTTCAATCCGGACAAGATCAGGTGAAGCGATTTGTGCACAGGCTTTTTCCGAAATACCGGCAGCACGCCACTTTGTTTTGCCGGCTTGCAAGATCAGATTGGCGCAGTCGTATTTTTCGAACAGGTGTCGCAACGCCGAGGCGTTATCGGCATAGCGAATTAAAATAAGTAAAGCGGCGGCTTCATCGAAATGATTTTTCATGGCCGCATAAGTTTGCGGCGCCCGAAGGCGCCGCAATGTAGGAATTTATTACTGTGTTGCGTCAGGACTCTTTAGTAAATCTCCGACTTGTACGGGACGGATACCATCCATAACCAAGGCATAGCTGACCTTGTCAAACGTGCGGAAAACCATGGCGTGGCCAAGAAAATCATCCGGCATTGCCACGCTGTCTCTCTTGGCGGCAAGAGGATATTTATTTCTTACGATATCCGGACGCATTGCACCATCGTGCCAAAGCGAGAATGTCGTGCCGTTTTTGATGCCATCGCTAGAACCGGCCGACAACGCAATCACGAAACGCGGGCCTGCCCATTTCAAGCCATCCGCAACAGACAACACACGTGCATCGGAACGAATATTATTGGCAGCATGCGGTATGAAATAAGCATCGTATGGCGCAGTTTCCGCAGGTAACACACGATCACCCACTCGCACTTCACGGCCTTCCTGACGCAATACGACAATAGCGACTTCGCCTTGAATTTGCGTCACTTCGCCGATCGCGTGTTTCGCCATTTCTATACCCAGCAAACCAGCCTTGCCTTTAGGTGCATCGCGACTGGCGCCGCCTGCCGCCCAATGCTGTTCCCAGTTTTGGTGGAAACGATCACCGCGGTAATTCAGATCAGTGGCATAGCTGGATTTCTTGCCACGCACATAATCGCGAACCGGACGCGCTATTTGCACGACTTGACCGGGTTGTGCGCCACTTAGTCCGCGTACATACGCAACTTGTCCCGCCGCTGACAGTAAACGATCTTCCTCGAGCCCAACCACATACGGAAGAGATTTAACATCATTGACGACGGTCAGTTCCTTGAGGAACGGCTCGATTTGGGCCAATGGAATGGAAGCAATCGCATCACCTTGTCGGATTTGCGGACCCGATGACACATAAGGGCGACCGCCAACATAAACCAGGCTAAGCACATCACCCGGATAAATCCGATGCGGATTCTTGACCTGAGGGTTGGCTTGCCAGATTTCTGGCCACAGCCAAGGCTTTTTCAGGAACTTGGCTGAGATGTCCCACAAGGTATCTCCCTTGCGGACAACATAAGTCGAGGGATGGTCTTGGCGCAGTTCCGCCGCAAAGGCGATACCGGCAAGTGCGATAAATGTGGCAGTAAAAACTGCAAGTAAGCGTTTAAGCATGACGGCTATCCACCTGATTCCCCAAGGTATACGGTTGAGACTATAGCCCAAAACTAGGTAAGGAAAGCAAGCCCAAGCAGCTTATAATGCCCAGATCGCCCTCATAATCTTCATTTTGGCCCTAAAACTCATGGCTCTATTACCTATTATTGAATTCCCCGACCCCCGATTGCGCACCATCGCCAAGCCTGTTGCGCAGGTCGATGATGCCATGCGCCAGCTGATCGATGACATGTTTGAAACCATGTACGAAGCCCCTGGCATCGGCCTGGCTGCAACACAAGTCAATGTACACCAACGCTTACTAGTCTTGGACGTAAGCGAGGACAAAACACGGCCAATGGTGTTCATCAATCCTGAAATCCTGCTCTCCGAAGGGAGCCAAACCTATCAGGAAGGCTGTCTTTCGGTTCCCGGCATTTTTGCCGACGTCAAACGCGCCGACCACGTAAAGGTGAAGGCGCTCGATCGCGACGGCAAACCGTTCGAAATCGATGCCGATGGTTTATTGGCGGTTTGCATCCAGCACGAAATGGATCATCTGGCCGGCAAGGTTTTTGTCGATTATTTGTCGCCGCTTAAACGTGAGCTGGTAAGGAAGAAACTGGCGAAACAACGCAAACTAGCCGACGAAGACGTAGGCTAATGACATTGCGCATCGTGTTTGCCGGCACGCCTGAATTTGCGGTGCCATGTCTGCGTGCAGCTGCAAATCTCGGCGAGATAGTTGCGGTTTATACCCAACCCGATCGCCCGGCTGGACGTGGCCGGCAGCTCACGCCTTCGCCGGTCAAAGTCGAGGCGCTGGCACGCGGCTGGCGAATCGAACAGCCGGAAAATTTCAAATCCGTCGAAAGCAAAAAAGTTTTGCGCGAACTCAATGCCGACCTGATGGTGGTCGTGGCGTATGGTTTATTGCTGCCGCAATCGGTGCTGGATATTCCAAAGCATGGTTGTTGGAATGTACACGCCTCGTTGCTGCCGCGTTGGCGCGGTGCGGCGCCGATTCAACGTGCGATTGAAGCGGGCGATGCGCAAAGCGGCGTTTGTTTGATGCAGATGGAAAAAGGCCTGGATACCGGCCCGGTTTTATTATCGCTGGCGACTGCCATTTCAAAAGAAGACACTGGCGGCAGCTTGCATGATCGCTTGTCGGCACTCGGTGCCGAAGTACTCGGCGACGGTCTGAAATTGTTGCGCGCCGGCCTCAAGCCCGTCGCACAAATACAATCCGAATCCGGCGTCACCTATGCCCACAAACTGGACAAACAGGAAGCGAAACTGGACTGGTCGGTTTCATCCGAAATTCTGGCCAACAAGATTCGCGCGTTCAATCCCTGGCCTGTGTGCGAAGCGCAAGTGAATGGCGAGCGACTACGCATACACCGCGCTATTTCGATTCCGCTTGCTCACCACCAGGTACCCGGCACCATTCTGATGGCGAACCAAAACGGAATGGATATTGCCTGTGCCGATGGTGCATTGCGTCTGCTGCAAGTACAACGCGAAGGCGGTCGCATGATTTCAATTGCCGACTATTTGAATGCACATCCCGCTTTGCGAGCCATGCAATGATCCCGGGCACCGAAGTTCGCGTGATGGCAGGGAAAATGGTGGCACAAGTGCTTGCCGGAAAACGCTCGCTCAAAGCCGTCATCCAGCAAAACATCAGCGAACTTAAAGATCCAAGAGACCGCGCTTTGCTGGAAGCGATTTGCTTCACGACGTTGCGCCATCATCGCTATTACGAATTTGTCTTGTCGCAATGGCTCAGCAAGCCTTTGCCTCGCAAAGACTATCCGATCCAATGTTTATTGCTGACCGGTTTGGCGCAATTGCACGGCATGAAAATGCCGGCACATGCGGTGGTCTCGGCGACCGTCGAAGCGGCACGCGAAGTTGGCCAAGCCACACAGATCGGTCTGGTGAACGCCATACTGCGTCGCGCCACCCGCGATCCTTTGCCGACCTCAAGCAATCAGGCGATTCAAAGCAGCCACCCGGATTGGCTGATCAAGCAACTGCAGCACGAATGGCCGAATAATTTTAACGACATTTTGTGGGCCAATAACGAAGCCGCGCCGCTTTGGCTGCGCGTCAATTCATTGCGCAGTTCACGCACCGAATTACTGACTGCGTTTCGCGAAGCGCAAATCGAATGCGATGCTCCTGCCAGCCCGGCGAAATCCATTCGCGTGCAAGAGCATCAGGCACTGAATGTATTGCCGGGATGGAGTTCCGGAAAGTTTCTGGTGCAGGACGGCGCGGCCCAGCTGGCCGTCGAAGCCTTGTCGGTGAAACCCGGCGAATATATTCTCGATGCCTGCGCCGCACCAGGCGGTAAAACCGCGCACCTGGCCGAGCTGGCTGGTGACGGTCGAATTCTTGCATTGGACATTGCTGCCGCAAGACTCACTTCGATTAGTGAAACTCTGGAACGCCTTGGACTTACATCGGAAAAAATTCAACTAAAAATGGCAGATGCCGCCGATCCCTTCAGTTGGTGGGACGGCGAACAATTCGATGCCATTTTGCTTGACGCTCCGTGCTCCGCCACCGGCATTATTCGCAGGCAACCGGACATCAAATGGCATCGCAAAGCCGAAGACATCGGCAAGCTCGCCGAACTGCAAGCACGGATATTGCGATCATTATGGCCTTTGCTGAAACCCGGTGGCCGCCTGCTGTATTGCACCTGCTCGGTGCTGAAAGCGGAAAACGAATTCCAGATCAACGGTTTTCTCTCCGATCACAAGGATGCTTCGGTAGTACCGCTCGATGAAAAATTCGGACATGCGAGTGGATTGGGGCGCCAGCGTTTTCCTGGCGAAGAAAATATGGATGGCTTCTTCTACGCACTGATGCAAAAAAAAAGTGAGGCTGTTTCGTGACGGCACTGCCAGCATTAAACAGAGATGAGCGGAAGCAACTTTTCTGGTTTTTCGTGCTTGCATTTCTGCTATTGGCGGCCGGTTATGGTTTACGTGAGCCCTGGCCCTCTGACGAACCGCGTTTCGTACTTGTCGCGAAACAAATGGTGGAAAGCGGCAACTATCTGTTTCCACATCGCGGCATCGAATTATATCCGGACAAACCACCACTTTTTTTCTGGCTGCTGGCGGCTTGCTACCAAGTCATTGGTAGTTGGCGCTGGAGTTTTTTGTTGCCGTCATTGCTATCCGGAATAGCCGTGCTTTATTTGACTTATGACTCGGCCCGCCGCCTGTGGAATCCGAGCGTCGGCCTTTGGGCTGCGAGCGCGGTTCTGTTTAGCTTCCAGTTCGTCTATCAATTCAAACGCGCGCAGATCGATCCGGTGCTGGTATTGTTTACCACGATTGCGCTCTATGGCTTTATTCGCCACTTGTTGCTTGGCCCGCATTGGCGCTGGTTTTACCTCGGCTGTTTTTTTTCCGGTCTCGGGATAATTACCAAAGGTGTCGGTTTTTTACCGCTGCTCATTTTTATCCCTTATATCGCTTTACGATTTGCAAAAGCGGATGGCCTGGCAGTGCATACGAATACTTCCGTATTCCGCTGGTCAGCTGGTCTGATATTTTTCCTGGCCGCCATCGCGATTTGGCTGTTGCCTTTGCTTTGGACGGTGAGTCAGGGCCATTCAGCCGAACAGCATCAATATCTCAATGACATTTTGTTCCGGCAAACTGCCGAACGTTATGCCAACCCCTGGGGACATCGCGAACCCTTCTGGTATTTCGGCAAAGTCATCTTGCTGTTTTGGCTGCCGTTTTCGTTGGCGTTTTTCTGGCTCTGGAAACCATGGTTGTTATCGCTGCGCGCAAAAGATGCCAAAGTCATTTTGCCGCTTGCCTGGGCGATCTTGGTCGTTCTGTTTTTCAGCTTGAGCAGCGGCAAACGCGATATGTATATCCTGCCTGCGCTACCGGCCTTTGCGCTGGCCGCAGCACCCTTCTTGCAGGCACTGACCGAACGCGCAAGTTTTCGCTATGTGCTGTCGGCACTGCTTGGAATTATCAGCACGATATTGCTGGCGGCAGGTTTGGTGCTGATGAACAGCGAACCCGGATTCGAAAAGAAGCTACTGCTCGAACGCGGCGTGGCTTCGCTGGAGCCAGCGTGGTGGATGTTCGTCGCGGTGGGTGGCATTAGTCTGCTTGCAAGTCTGGGCTTCCGACATAGAAAACCGTTGCATACCTGCCTGATTTTTTTCCTTTCACTCTGGTTGGGCTACAGCTTTGTCGCCTATCCGCTGCTCGATGATGCGAGTTCGTCAAAAGGCATCATGACAAGTGCACGCAACTCGGCAGGTGCAAATGTCACGATTGGGCTGGTTGACTGGAAAGAACAAAATTTGCTGCAGGCGACGGGACCGAGCACGGATTTCGGATTTCTGGAATCGCCGGCAACGCAATTGCAAAAAGGCGTGGCCTGGCTGAAGACATCGCCCGGCGAACGACGCTTGTTGGTGCAAGCGAGTAAATACACCGAATGCGTTGATTTCAGAAACGCGGAAGCCATTTCACTTGGCAATGCCAACCGCCGAAGTTGGTGGTTGATTGGCAATGCTGCGACAACCGCGTGTCACTGAGAACCGGATAAAATCGTTATCATTTTTTTGCTTAGGCAGTATGCTGTCATCGAGTGACATGGGAGTCGTATGAAAATTCTTATTCTAGGCGCGGGACAAGTCGGGACTTCGGTAGCAGCGGCTCTTGCTTCCGAAAACAACGATATCACCGTCGTCGATACCGATATTCATCGCTTGCGCGAGCTCTCGGAAAAACTCGATATTCGCACTATCGCCGGCCATGCCTCACTACCTAGCGTGTTGTCGCAAGCTGGTGCCGACGAAGCCGAACTGCTGGTCGCAGTCACCTCCAGCGACGAAGTCAATTTGGTTGCCTGCCAGGTGGCCGCGAAACAATTCAAGACCCGCACGCGCGTCGCACGATTGCGTGAAGCCGAATACCTCTCGCTCGCGACCGAAGGTGGCGCGAACGCAGTGGTCAATGCAGCCATCAGTCCTGAGCAGCTGGTTTGCAAACATATCAAGCGCTTGATCGAATATCCCGGCGCCTTGCAGGTACTCGATTTTGCCGATGGCCGGGCACAATTGGTCGCAGTTCGCGCAGTCTCCGGCGGCGCCTTGGTCGGCCATGAAATTCGCGAACTTCGGCAGCACTTGCCCAGCAATGTCGACGCACGTGTCGCCGCGATATTCCGCAATGGCAAACCAATCAGGCCGCAAGGCCATACGATTATCGAAGCCGACGATGAAGTTTTTTTCCTGGCCGACCAGAAAAACATTTCGTTGGTCATGAGCGAACTTCGCAAACTCGACACCCGTCCCACCAAACGCATTTTTATTGCCGGTGGCGGCAATATCGGCCGCAATCTTGCCCGCATGATCGAAAAGAAATATTCGGTAAAAGTGCTGGAGCGTTCGCGTGACCGGGCAAGAAATATTGCCGAAGATTTACTGAACTCGATCGTCCTGGTCGGCGATTGCGCCGACGAAGATTTGCTGCGCGAAGAAAACATCGATCAAACCGACATCTATTGCGCGCTGACCAATGATGACGAAGCGAACATCCTGTCGGCCATGCTGGCGAAACGCCTGGGCTGCCCACGGGTGGTCGCGCTGATTAATCGCCCCTCGTATGCCGAATTGGTCGAAGGCGGCAGTATCGACATCGCCGTTAGCCCGCAGCAGGTAACGCTCGGCGCCTTGCTGTCGCATATTCGCGAAGGCGCGCCGGCTTACGTCTATCCTTTACGCCGCGGTGCTGCCGAAGCGATCGAAGTTATTGTCCGAGGCGATCGCAGAACCTCGCGCGTCATCGGCCGCTCGCTGGAAGAACTGGAATTGCCGGAAAACACGACGATCGGCGGCATCGTGCGCGGTGAAACTTTATTGATCGCGCATCACGATCTGGTGATCGAACCGGGCGACCATGTCATCTTGTTCGTGATGGACAAGCGACAGCTTTCCAGGGTCAATATGCTGTTCCAGGTCGGGGGAGCGATCCTGTGAGTTTACGCATGCAGGCCATGCTGCGGATTTTCGGCGCAATTATTGCCGCATCTTCGTTAATTTCGCTGCCGCCTTTAATTATCGCGATTGCACTCGGTGAAAACACCATCGCCGCATTTCTGGAAAGCATGGCAACGCCCGGCATCATCGGTTTGTTACTTTGGTGGCCAGTGCGACATGTGCAATATGAACTGCGTTTGCGGGATGGTTTTTTTATTACGACCGCCATCTGGATTATCGCCAGTCTGATTACCGCGATGCCGTTTACGCTGGCGGCGCCGCATCTTTCCTACACCGATGCGGTTTTTGAGGCCACTTCCGGACTTACCACCACCGGCGCTACTACCATCACCGGCCTTGATGCCCTGCCGCGCAGCATGCTGTTTTTCCGGCAGTCGCTGAATTTTTACGGTGGGATGGGTATCGTGATTTTGGCAATCGCCATTCTGCCGATGCTGAAAATCGGCGGTATGCAGCTGTTCCGTGCCGAAACCAACGGCTTGCAAAAAGACAATAAATTGACGCCTCGAATCGCCGAAACTGCACGCGCCTTGTGGATGGTCTATCTTGGCCTGAATGTGTTATGCGCAGTGAGTTACTGGATCGGCGGCATGAATTTTTTCGATGCCGTCGGCCATGCAATGTCGACGGTAGCTACGGGCGGCTTTAGTACGCACGATGCCAGTTTTGGCTTCTGGAACAACCCCCTGATTGAATCGATTGCCATTATTTTCATGCTGCTGGGTGCCCTGAATTTCGGCATGCATTGGTATGCATGGCGACGCGCAACCGTTGGACATTACCAAAGCGATTCGGAGCTGCGCACTTTCATCTTGATCACGCTCGTAGTTGCACTCTTGGTTTCGGCAAGCCTCTATATCGGCGGCCGCTTCGAGAATATTTTCGACGCTCTGCGCCACGGTGTATTTCAAGCGGTATCGAACATCACCACATCCGGTTTTATTTCGACCGCTTATTTCGACTGGCCGGGATTGGCGCCTTTGCTGCTGATCATGATCGGCTTCATCGGGGGTTGCGCAGGTTCTACCGCAGGCGGCATCAAAGTCGCCCGGGTACAAATGGTAGTGCGCCAGGGCTTGCGCGAAATCAAGCAACTGGTTCATCCAAAAGGCCAATTCCTGGTCACGCTGGGTGGCAAGCGCGTATCGGAAAGCGTCGTCATTTCGGTCGCAGGATTTTGCACGCTGTATATCTGCAGCTATCTGGTAATGATGCTGATTTTGGCAGCCAACGGCGTCGATATTGTCACTGCATTTTCCGCTATAGCCGCCTGTATTAATAATATGGGCCGCGGTCTCGGCATGGTGACTTCGAATTTCCAGGCTCTGGATGATTTGTCGATCTGGGTCTGCAGTTTTGCGATGATCCTGGGACGACTGGAAATTTTTACTGTATTGGTTCTTTTAACACCGCAATTTTGGCGCGAATAAAATCGCGTGTGAAATCTAGAACGGCAGCGGTCCCCGGCTGATTTTTGTCGACAGCTGCGCCATCAAGATTTGCGCCTGTTCGCGCGGCAAATACGGAATTCGGAAAGCCGAAGACATGGCTTGTGCTCCGGCCGTATCCAGATAAAGACTTGCCATTCCATAACGCCGATCCAAAACTCCTTCACGTAAAACCAAACCCTGCAGTTTGCTGATTTCCGCGAACCGCCATTCTCGTGAAAGCCAACCTTCGCGCACGGCAATCAAATGCTCGGTATGGGCAAACCCCGCATGTGCAGACCAGACTTTTGCGCGTAGAAACAACACCGGAATGAATAACAGTCCGAGTGCAACATAAGCTTGATAGACAACGGCACCTGCAACTGCCGCGACCAGGACGAATAAGGCAGGCAATAGAAATTCACGTTTCCAGCTATCGCGATGCAGACTCTGCCAGTTTTGAATCGGCCACTGATCGCTGGCCAGAAAGCGTGAAATCAATTGATCCATTTCGGCAGGTTCGGCCAAAGGCACCAAATCGCGTAGCGGTGATTTGTCCTCCTGGCCCATCGCACCGCCAGCGGCGCTATCGACTTTCAAACTGCGTTTTTTGAAACGACGATGCAGCCAGCCTTCCGACAAGCCATAAGCCTGGATACGCCGCAGCGGCAGACTGGTGCGCAAGCGTGACAACAGGCCACGTTGCACGGTCAGGCGACGTCCCGACTGCGAAAGATTGAAGCCGTGATATTGCAACAGTGCAATCACGACCGAAAACAGCCTGACCAGCACGAGAAAAAAAACAATCATCAGCACGATACCCAATACCGTCGCGGAGGTGCCCAGATGCAAACTGTCGGACCAGCCGAATAAAAACTTGATGGCCGACCGCATCACTTTACCCATCGCCTCTCCGGCGGTCTGAAACAACACACCGATCGCTGCGCCAATCACGATCATGCCACGGTTGTTGATCAGCCCGAGCTTTATCACGTCGATGACCGACAGCCGATGCAGCGTCTCGGTATGGGTGCTTGTCGCCGCGGTTGTTTCCATAACATTGGCGATCAGTACATGCGCACGGATCAACTCTTCCAGTTCATGGGCATCGCCGAGACTCAGCACCCGCATTTCCGCTTCCGGCTTCGCACCGCCGGCCGCTTCGAGTTTGACTTCGGCAACATTGAAAAGTCGATGCAGGACGTTTTGCGTGATCGACACATTTTGAATGCGGCTAAAAGGAATGTGCCGCACCGATTTTTGAAAGACGCCGCTTCGAACCACCAGCTCGTCATCCAACACGCGATATCGGTAGGTGAAATACTGGAATATCGAGTAGACCGCCAATGCCGCAACGCCGATCAACGGCCATAACTCATGACGGTCGCCGCGCCCGGTAAACAACAAAATGATCAGCGGAAAGGCAAATTGCTTGAGCTGCAAAATCAGGACGAATAACCACGACAATGGATGCAGTCGCCGCTGCTTTTCAAGCGCGGGCACAGGTGCAGCCAAGACGATGTCTTCCTGATTATTCGCCATTGCGGCGATCCTTCGGCACCAATACGTCGCGCAGGTATTCCGCATCGGCAAGCAGCAATCCCGATTGCCGCAGCGCTCGCTCCTGGCTGCCTGCCGTATGCACGACCAGGGTCGCAAGCCCGTATCGACGCTCCAGCGGACCTCGCTCAAAGTCCAGATGTTGCACGCGCGAACGTGGTACGCAAATTTGTTTGAACCAGGTTTTACCCCGGCGCACATACAAGGCTTCGTCGTCCAGTTTCCAGTAGGTATTTCGCCAATACTTGTAAGAGATCAGAGTGGCAAAGCAGGTGACCAACAAGATCAGGGCAATGACACCGGAATACTCCCGCCACGACGCATCATCGGCAGCGAACATGAAAACACCGGCAGGCACCGATGAAATCAGGAGCACCGTTATCGCTGTGACATAAATAAACACATTACGGGCGGAAGGTGCCAACGGATGCCATTCATCGACGGCCATCGTCGCCGGAATTTCTTTTGTGATTTCGGTATTCATTCTGATTCAGTGATTCAGTTGTCGATAGGGGTTTTTTTCACCGCTGTTCGGCGGTCTTAGCGTGTAGCGTTTATAGGTCCATTGATACTGCCGAAGGTCACGTTTTGCGATGGCTTCGACATGTGCGTTCATTACTTCGGTGGCGCGCAGCAAATCCTTGCCATGAATATGCGGATCAGCCGTTTCGAAGAAAAGATCGAAGCCATTTTTGGTGGCTTCGGCATAAGCAAAAATTACCGGCGCCTGACTGCGTTCTGCCAATTTCGGAATCAAGCTCAGCGTCAAGGCTTGTTTCCCGAAAAACGGTGCGAATTCGCCGCCGCCAAATTTCGGTTGCTGGTCCGGTGTGATGCCTACCGTACCACCCGTTTGCAGTGTCTTCCACAAGGGTCGCATCGCGTTGGTTTCGGCCGGCACCAAAACGACATTCTCACCGCCGCGTGCACGCCGCAAAAAAACATCGCCCCATTTTTCTTCTGGCACCCGATACACCAAGGCGAAGATGCCTCGCGAAGCCATAAACTCGATCAGCAATTCCCAATTGCCATAATGCGGCGCTGCAATGATCAAGCCTTTCCCCTGTGCTTGAGCTGCTTCAAGATGTTCGATGCCGTGCATGTTCTGGATTAAATGCAAATTATCTTTGCGTGACCGGGTCCATACTCGCAATGTCTCGATCAAATTGCGGCCAGTCGAACGCATCACTGCCTTGACGAGCGTTTCTGTCGCATCGGCATCGACCAGTTCGTTGTATTGGAAATTCCGGCGTGCCACTTTGGCTTCGCGAGTGTTCAGGTGATACGAGATTGCCCCCAGACTTTCGCCGATCAATCGTTGCCACGACAGCGGCAAGCGTCCCACGACGGCGGCCAGGAAAAATAAAAAATGCCCGAACCAGGCCGAAGTCTTCATGAGGTGAAGTCTAAACGGGAGTGCGCTGCGTTGACCAATATTTATCTTCTCTGTCAGCATGCAGACATGATTGCGCTCATCCAACGCGTTTCCGAAGCCAGCGTCGAAGTCGATAACAAAATTATCGGCGCGATTGACGCCGGCTTGCTTGCTTTGGTTGCCGTGCAGCCGGGCGATGACGAAACCCGTATCCAACGCATGTGCGAGCGCCTGCTGGGTTATCGCGTATTTGGCGACGAGCAAGGCAAGATGAATCGCTCCTTGCAGGATATCGGCGGTGGTTTGCTGCTGATCAGCCAGTTCACCCTGGCCGCCGATACCAACAGCGGCAAGCGGCCGAGCTTCAGTAGTGCGGCCAGCCCGGAGGACGGCTTAAGAGGCTTTGAACGCCTGCTAAACCTGTGTCGCCAGCAGCATTCCAAGGTTGAAACCGGGCAGTTTGGCGCCCATATGAAGGTTAAGCTGGTCAATGACGGTCCCGTCACGTTTTGGCTGGAAACTTGAGCCCCAAAATAACCTGAATAAAATCAGTTACTTGCCACTCAAGTCTTGATTCCTATATAATGCCGGGTTCCTTAACGTCTGCGGCTTTTTTTCAATGAGCATCGATCGTCCGACGCAACAGTCCGATATTAAACTACTCATCAGCAAAGGTCTCGAGCAGGGTTACCTAACCTACGCCGAGGTCAATGACCATTTGCCCGATGACATCGTCGATCCAGAACAGATCGAAGACATTATCGGCATGATCAATGGCATGGGTATCGAAGTGCATGAAGTTGCACCCGATGCCGAAACCCTGCTGTTGTCAGATTCCACTCCCGTACAAAGTGCCGACGATACTGTCGCCGCCGAAGAAGCTGCCGCAGCCCTGACCGCGCTCGATACCGAAGGTGGTCGCACGACCGACCCGGTCCGCATGTATATGCGTGAAATGGGGACGGTTGAATTGCTGACCCGCGAAGGTGAAATCGCGATCGCCAAACGCATCGAGGAAGGTCTGGGCCAGGTGCACGCCTCGCTCGCCAGCTTCCCGTGGTCGATCCAGCTTTTGCTCGAAGATTACGACCTTCACCTCGAAGGCAAAAAGCGTTTGGCCGAAGTGGTCAGTGGCTTTTTGGATCTTGAGCCACCGGTCGAAGATATTCCGGTCGAAGCACTGGATGAAAATGCCGAGATCGTCGTTGAAGACGTCGTCGAAGGCGACGGCGAAGACGGCGAAACCGCAGCGGTCGAAACCGGACCGGATCCGGTCGAAGTCGCGCGTCGCATGGACATTCTGAAAGTGCTGCACGCCAAATTCCTGAAGCAACACGCCAAGGGTGGCTCAGCCGACAAGAAAACCCTGCAAATCCGCGAAGAAATGGCCGCTGAATTCCTGCGCCTGAAACTTCCGAATGTGCAAATGGACAACTTCGTCCGCAAGCTGCGCGAAGTGGTCAATTCAATCAAAGATCACGAACGCCGCATCATGGACATTTGCACCCGCCTGGCAAAAATGCCGCGCAAGGATTTCCTGCGCGCCTGGCCTGGCAACGAGCTGAATACTTTGTGGGCCGATGACGTCATTCGCCGCAAACAAAAATGGTCGTCCGGCGTGCGCGAACACAAAGACGACATCGTTGCCGAACAGGAAAAACTGGCCGGCATCGAATCTTCGCTGCATTTGTCTTTGGCCGACATCAAGGAAATCAGTCTCGCGCTGATCCGCGGTGAAGCCAAAGCACGCAAAGCCAAGAAAGAAATGGTCGAAGCCAACTTGCGTCTGGTGATTTCGATTGCGAAAAAATACACCAACCGCGGTTTGCAATTCCTCGACCTGATCCAGGAAGGCAATATCGGCTTGATGAAAGCGGTCGATAAATTCGAATACCGCCGCGGTTACAAATTCTCGACCTACGCTACCTGGTGGATTCGTCAGGCCATCACGCGTTCGATCGCCGATCAGGCCCGCACCATCCGTATCCCGGTGCACATGATCGAAACGATCAACAAGCTCAACCGTATTTCGCGCCAGATGCTGCAGGAAATGGGCCGAGAAGCGACGCCGGAAGAATTAGCGAAGAAGATGGAAATGCCGGAAGACAAGATCCGCAAAGTCCTGAAAATCGCCAAAGAGCCAATCTCGATGGAAACCCCGATTGGCGACGACGAAGATTCCCATTTGGGCGACTTCATCGAAGACACCAATGTCGAATCCCCGATGGAAACCGCAACCAATATCGGTCTGCGCGAAACCGTTGGCGATGTACTGGCCGGCCTGACCCCACGCGAAGCGAAGGTATTGCGCATGCGTTTCGGCATCGACATGAACACCGATCACACATTGGAAGAAGTCGGCAAGCAATTCGACGTCACCCGTGAGCGCATCCGTCAGATCGAAGCCAAGGCACTGCGCAAACTGCGTCATCCGAGCCGCTCGGAACAACTCCGCAGCTTCCTCGATTTGGAATAAATCGAAAACATCAAAAGCCCCGCAATGCGGGGCTTTTTTTACGCCTCAAATTAGCTGTTTCCCAATCGCCCCGCAGCAGCGATAATAAGCGCCTCGATCGCTGCCGCACTGCTTGAATTGCGCGGACACACATCATCGGGCCTATAGCTCAATTGGTTAGAGCAGCGAACTCATAATTCGTTGGTTCCAGGTTCAAGTCCTGGTGGGCCCACCATTCTGTTCGGAATCACAAAGGCAAACCATTGCTTGAACACGTTGCTTGAAACCCACGAAATAGAAACCGGCGCGAATCCTGCCATCAGTGTTATCTGGTTGCATGGCCTGGGTGCCGACGGTTTCGATTTCGCACCGATCGTGCCGGAATTGATTCGTAAAAATTGGCCTGCGATTCGATTTGTGTTCCCGCATGCGCCGGTGCGCGCGGTGACGATCAACAATGGCTTCCGCATGCGGGCCTGGTATGACATCAAGAGTTTTGATTTCAACCAGCGCGCCGATGAAACCGGCGTCCGCGAAAGCATGGTACAGGTCGAAGCCTTGATCGCACGCGAAAACGAGCGTGGTGTTCCGAGTTCGCGAATTTTCCTGATCGGGTTTTCGCAAGGTGGCGCGATTGCACTTGCCAACGGTTTGCGGCGTGAAGCCGGCTTGGCTGGCATCGTCGCTTTATCCACGTATTTGCCGATGGCAGATAGCACGGCAAAAGAAATGACCGTTGCTGGAAAAAATACGCCGATCTTTTTTGCTCACGGCAGTGGCGACCCCGTGATCCCGATCGCGATTGGCAAAGCCAGTCATAACGCGCTCGTGCAATTTGGCGTAAAAAGCCAGTGGCAGGATTACCCGATGCAACATGCGGTCTGTGCCGAAGAAATATCGGATCTGGCTAACTGGCTTGATCAACGCATCGCCAGTATCTGATCTGTAGTACCGGGCGAAGGCACTATCGCCATCGTGCAGCGCTGTGTGCATACTTTGCCAATGCCCGACGCCGCCAATAACCACTGGTTACCCGATCTATGCCGTTTGCCGCGCATTGCAGCCGCACTGGCAGTGGCAGAGATGGTGGTCGTGCTGATGGCGATAACTCCGCGTCCGGAGGGCATGTGGAGTCTGAAGGAATTTATCGGTACCAGTGGATTCGCGCTTTGGCTCGCTCTGGTCGTTGCGATGTTGCTGTGCAAGAGCCGCGGATTGATTCATCGCTTGCCGTTACCGCTTGGCATTTTGTGCAGCATCAGTCTGCCGATGGCCTTGTCGGCCTTTGGCGCCTGGTGCGTCAAGCAGATTGATTTGGGATTGGGCTACGGACTGCTGATGCCCGAAGTAAATACCTTGCATTTCATCAGTTCGATCGCGCTGATGACCGGACTGATTACCGCGATTGCGCTGCGGTATTTCTATGTACGTGAACAATGGCAGGCACAAATACATGCGCATTCAAAAGCCCAGGTCGATGCGTTACAGGCAAGAATCCGACCGCATTTTCTTTTCAATTCGATGAATTCGATTGCCAGCTTGATCCGGCGCGACCCGGTTACCGCCGAGCGTGCGGTGGAAGATCTGGCCGATCTGTTCCGGGCCGCGCTCGGAGCAGGAAGTTCGGAGACCAATCTTGGCGAAGAAATCATTCTGGCGGAGCGTTATCTCGGCATTGAGGCTTTGCGCCTGGGTGAGCGTATGCAGGTAGTTTGGGAAATCGCACCCGAAGTGGATCGCGACATGAAAATGCCGAGGCTGATACTCCAGCCCTTGCTGGAAAACGCGGTAATTCACGGCATCAGCCGGCTGCCCGAGGGCGGCGAAATCCGCATACTTATCCAGCAATTCCCGAAAAAACTTTTTTTTGAAATACAAAACCCGTCGCCACCGCCGCGCGAGAGCGATAACAATAACGGACATGCCCAGGATTCGATTGCACAGCGTCTGCGTTACCAGTTTGGCCCGAAGGCACAGCTTCGAACAGAATATCGAGATGGACGATATATCTGCCAGGGCGAGTGTCCGTTAACATGAGTTCGCCATGAAAATTTTGATCGTCGATGACGAGCCGCTTGCACGTGAACGTTTGTCCGATTTTCTCGGCGAACTACCCGGCTGCGAATGTGTCGGGGTGGCAACACATGGACGCGAGGCGGTTGAAAAAGCGGTCGAACTACAAGCCGAAGTCGTGTTGATGGATATTGCGATGCCGGTGATGGACGGACTGGAAGCTGCCAGACATTTACGCGAACTCCCGATACCGCCGGCGGTTATTTTCTGTACTGCCTATGATGAACATGCACTCGCTGCCTTCGAAGCAGCCGCGGTCGACTATCTGGTCAAACCGGTGCGCAAGGAACGCCTGCAACAAGCACTGGAGCGTGCACGTACGCAGCGCGCCGGCATCACTGCTTCACAGACGCAATTGCTTTCGCACAAACGCCGCACCCACTTGAGTGCACGTCTTCGCGGCAGTTTGCGCTTGATTGCAATCGAAGATATTTATTATCTCCAGGCCGATGAAAAATATGTTGTTGTGTACCACTCGCGCGGCGAAGATTTAATCGAGGAATCGTTGAAATCGATCGAACTGGAATTCGCCAATTTTTTCCTGCGCATTCATCGCAATTGCCTGGTCGCACAAAGCGAATTTCAGGAATTGCGACGTGACAACGATGGCAGCGTGCATGCAATATTGCGCCATGGAAAACAGGCGCTCGAAGTCAGCCGTCGCTGCGTTCCGGGCCTGCGCGAACAATTGAAGCATTTGTAATGCCCGAACTACCCGAAGTCGAAACCACCCGCGCCGGCCTGGCACCCCATTGCGAAGGCCGCATTATTCGCAGCGTCACTTTGCGCCGCCCGGATTTACGCTGGCCGATTCCAAAGGAAATAAAAAAAATCCTGCCGGCCCAGACCATTTTGCAGGTTCGCCGACGTGCCAAATATTTATTGCTCGACACCGAACCGGGCAGCGCCGTATTGCATTTGGGGATGTCGGGTTGTTTACGCGTTTTGCCGAAAACATGCCGAGCCGAAAAACACGATCATGTCGATATCGTGCTTGATAACGAAACCGTCATACGCTTCACCGATCCGCGTCGTTTTGGCTGTCTGCTTTGGCAACCAGCCGGCGAAACCCACGCGCTATTGCAGCACCTCGGCCCGGAACCCTTGTCCGACGAGTTCGATGGCGATTTTTTATTCGCACTCAGTCGTGGTCGCCGCACACCGGTCAAACATTTCCTGATGGATCAGGCTGTGGTCGTTGGCGTTGGCAATATTTATGCCGCCGAAAGTTTATTCCAGGCCGGCATAGCACCACAGTGCGAAGCAGGCAAAGTCTCGCGCGCACGCTATCAAACACTGGCTGCCGCAATAAAAACCATTCTGGCATATGCAATCGCCCGTGGCGGCACCACACTGCGTGACTTCCTGAATGCCGATGGCGCACCGGGCTATTTCGAGCAGGAGCTTTTCGTCTACGGCCGTGAGGGCGAGCCTTGCAAGGTGTGTGGCAAACCCATTCAGGATCTGAGAATGGGCAACCGGGCCAGTGCCTGGTGTAAAAAATGCCAGAAGTAGGCTTTGCCTAGGCTTTTTCGGTAACAATTCGTAACATTAAGGCCAATAGGCTTACACTAGCCATTCAACCCGCATAGACGGGACCGGGGAACACATGGCGGATTCGGCTGACATTACTTTATGGCTCAACGCTGCACGCAGCGGCGATAAGAGTGCGTTGGACCGCGTGCTGTCCACCTTGTATGCCGAGCTGCACACGATGGCACGCCGGCACCTGGGCGGTAACCAGGGCCATACGCTGGATGCCACCGGCTTGGTGCATGAGGCCTATATCAAATTGATCGGTCGTGGCACTGCAGAGTTTGAAGATCGCGCCCATTTCTTTGCCTATGCAGCATCGGCCATGCGTAGCGTCGTTGTCGATTACGCACGCCAACGTCTGGCTGTAAAACGCGGCGGTGATTTGCATCGCGTGACCGAACTTCCCGAAGATGCCGGTGGTGGCTTGCGGCTGAATGAAGATTTACTCGGATTGGACACGGCCTTGAACCGCCTGGCCGACGTCGACAAAAAATTGGCCCAGGTCGTTGAACTGCGTTATTTCGCAGGCCTGTCGGAAACCGAAATCGCGGAATTATTGAAACGCTCCGAACGCAGCGTGCGGCGCGACTGGCAGAAAGCACGTTTATATTTATTGGCCTCATTGCAGGACTAAAAGATGCACACCGAGCGCTGGGCAACATTGTCGCCCTTGTTGGATGAGTTGCTCGAACTCAGTGGCGAATCGCGGCAAATGCGTTTGTACCAGATGCAGGAACAGCATCCTGAGCTCGCGCAAGAACTGTTCAAGATGATGGAACTGGAGAAATGCCATCCGGACTTCATGGCCGAGCCACTGGCAAACTTGAACAATCTGAGTCCGCGCATCGGCGATGAAATCGGTCCGTATCGCCTGGTCAGTTTGCTCGGCGAAGGCGGCATGGGTCATGTCTGGCTGGCCGTACGTTCCGATGGTTTGTACGAGCGCCGTGTCGCGTTGAAATTATTGCGGCCAGGACTCGGCGATGCCGGACTTCGGCAACGCTTTACCCGCGAGCGACAAATTCTGGCGCGGCTCGCACATGCGCACATCGCCCGTTTGCTCGATGCCGGCATTACGCCGGATGGGCAGCCGTATCTGGCACTCGATTACGTCAACGGCGAGCCGATTACCGATTATGTAAAACGCCTCAATCTCGATTTACGCAGCCGCTTGTTACTTTTCAGGCAGGTGTGCGATGCCGTCAGCCATGCACATGCCAATCTGGTCGTGCATCGCGATCTGAAGCCCTCCAATATTCTGGTCACGCCGAGTGGCGACGTAATGTTGCTGGATTTCGGTATTGCGAAACTGCTGGATCATTCCAACAGCGAGCAAACCGAAATCACCCAGACCGGCAGCCGCACTTTTACCCTGCATTACGCGTCACCCGAACAACTGCGTGGCGAAATCATCAGCACGATGACCGATGTTTACGCACTCGGTGTCGTCTTGTACGAAATTCTCGCTGGCTGCAAACCGTATTCTCCCGAACGAAAAACCGATGCCGGCTGGGAAGAAGCGATCCTGAAAGATGAGCCGATCAAACCATCGCAGGCTTTGCTCAAGGACAAAGAGTCCATTGCGCAAAGTCAGAACAGACGCGTTGCCAAACAATTGGCAAATGATCTGGACAATGTGGTGCTGAAAGCGCTGAGCAAAGACCCGGAAGCGCGTTACGCCTCGGTCGAATCTTTCAAGCAGGATATTTTGCGTTTCCTCGATGGCCAACCGGTGCATGCGCGCGCCGATAGTCTTGGCTATCGCGCAAGAAAGTACGTTCAACGCCATGCCATTGCCGTCGGCGTCGGCG
This sequence comes from Arenimonas sp., assembly GCA_036676335.1. Classification (GTDB taxonomy): domain Bacteria; phylum Pseudomonadota; class Gammaproteobacteria; order Xanthomonadales; family Xanthomonadaceae; genus Arenimonas. The sequence continues at coordinate 319,072 of JAKFDD010000009.1, forward strand.
TCGGCACCAGTTCGTTGCTGGCGGTTGCACTCGCCATTACCAGTTGGCAAGCCAGCCAGGCGGTGAAAGAAGCCAATCGCGCCGAAGCCATGCAGGGTTTTGTGGTCGCGTTGTTTGAAAACACCGGCGACAAGACCAATCCCGAAGATATCAATGTTCGCGAACTGCTGGACGCCGGCGTCAGGCGAGCCGATACCGAACTGGCGAATCATCCACAAGCACGCGCCGAATTACTTGGCCTGATCGCACGCCTGCGCTCCGGTCTGGGCGATGATCGCGAAGCATTGCGTCTGCTCGATAAGCAGTCGATGGCTTTCATGCAACTCGACATCAACACACCGCCGGAGTTGCGTTTGGAATCGATGGCCATTCGCGGCTATAGCTTGCGTCAGCTAGGACAATATGACGACTGCGTGCGTGATCTGGCGCCCTACCTGCAAGTGGCGGAAGATATTGCCGACAAGGCGGCGGAAGCCAGCTCGGCCTATTTTTCGGAATTGGGCCGCTGTCACGCGGCGCAGGGCGGCATCAGTGTCGCGCGTGATTTATTCGGAAAAGCATCGCAACTACGCAAACAAATCAGCAGTGAAAATGCCTTGCAGGCGGAAAGCCTGGCGGATTTGGCGCAATTATTGGGCGATGAAAGAAAATATCCGCAAGCCATTGCACAAGCGCAGGCCGCACTAACCATGCTGCGTCAGGCCAGCGGCGAACGCAATGCGCTCGGCGTGAGGATCTGGTATGACCTCGGCCGCTATTACCGCGGCGCCGGCAATCGCCGCGAAGCCGAAGCCGGTTTTCGTCAGGCCCTTGATATCAGCCAGAATCGATTCGGTATCAATCATCCTCTGAACGGACCTAGCCAGTCGGCATTGGCGGAAATCCTGATTGAAAAAAACGAGCTGGACGAAGCAGCACGTTTGCTCACGGCCAGCAAAGTACATTTTCAACAGCAATGGGGCGAAGAAAATCCAAAATTAGCCGATATCGCCATGCAGCAGGCAAAAGTGGCATTGCAACGTGACAATCCGCAGGACGGCATTGCCTTCGCCAGCGAAGCGCAGAATATTTTCAGCATCAGCAAACAAATTCCGCGTTATATCGAAGCAACGTGTTTACTTGCACAGGCACAAACTGCGCAGGACCTGAACAATCCGCTAGCTGCCAAAACGGCCGAGGAATGCGTGCAGCTGGCAACAAAACAAAACGCGCCTGCCTCGCAAGCTCACTTTGTCGCGATGGCAAATCTGGCCATGGATCGTAACGATACCGTCTATGCCGACCGGCTCCTGAAAATGGCCGGCAATGTCAGCAAAACCAGTTCGGCCGGATTGGTACTCGCATGGCTACGTTTGCAGGAAGCACAAAAAAGTTTTGCGCTCGACGACACGGTGTTTGACAAGGTGCAAAACACTTTGAAGCAGCAGATTCCGGTGCAGCAGGACCTGCTTCGTGCGGTCAAGGCATTGCGCGCCAATTATTACTGTCGCAATGCCGACATGTCGCAAGGCCAGCAGCTGAGATTGCAGGCCTTGTCGGAACTCAACCAAACCAGTCCGGAACGTCGTTTCGAAATTCGGCGATTGCAATTTCTGAGCAACGCCTGCAGTTAGCGATGCCTAACGCGTAGCGTTAATCCTGATCGCTGCCGACATCCAGCGGCAATACCGTTTGCTGCAAATCGATCCGACCTTCGCCGGCCATGATTTTCTTGAATTCGCTGCGCGACACCGAAACATAACGATCGTTGCCGCCGATTTCGACCTGCGGCCCCTCTTTCACTGCACGGCCATTTTCATCGACGCGCACGACCATCGTCGCTTTCTTGCCGGTGTGGCAAATGGTTTTAATCTCGATCAAGGAATCGGCCCAGGCGAGCAGATACTGACTGCCTTCAAACAACTCGCCACGGAAATCGGTGCGCAAGCCATACGCCAATACCGGAATATTGTGCTTATCGACAATTTCAGTCAGCTGCCAGACTTGATTCTTGCTCAGAAACTGCGCTTCATCGACTAACACGCAATCGATTTTCTGGTGTTTTGCCAGGGCGCGATTGAGCAATATTTCCAGATCGTCATCGCGCTCGAAAGCGAGTGCTTTCGCTTTCAAACCAATACGTGACGCCACCATGCTTTCGCCGGCTCGGTGATCAAGTTTTGGCGTGAAAATCAGCGTGCGCATGCCGCGCTCATGATAGTTGTAGGCACTTTGCAGCAAAGTGGTGGTCTTGCCGGCATTCATCGCCGAGTAATAGAAAAATAATTTAGCCACAAGCCACCTTTTATCCCGGAAATATCGTCCGCATCACCAACACGATCAAGCAAACAAGAAAATGGCACCGCCATGGCGTTTCAACATGGCAGTCCGATGACGCGAAAGTCACGCAGCATTATAACTCACTCGTTTTTCTCGGCCTTTTTCTTGTCTTTGTCGGGCTTCGAATCAGCGCCAATTTGCAAAGGTCCGATGTCCACGGTTCCCTTTGGCGGGTTCTTCCAGCCGGCGTCCTGCCATTGCCAGTATTTTTCCGGTTTCCAGAATTTTTCCTGGTAGTAATGCGCACCGTCGATAGTCTCGGAACCGGAAGGCGTGAAAATCGTAATGCTCAAACTGCCGACCATCCCAGTCCTGCTTCCGGTCGTGCTGTTTTTTGCACGACGCAAGGCAATTTCCAGCCTTTTCTTTGCCACTGCATCACCATATTCCTGATAGATGCCGCGACCCAACTCTATCGCCTGTTGACGCTCCTGCTCGTTGAGCGCTGCCCAGTATTTCTCGCGATGAACCAGCATCGTGGGGTACAGGCGTTCGGCTGCCAAATCCATCCAGGCATAAGCAAGCGGGCGATTGATTTCCACGCCTTCGCCGCGCCATAGCATTTCTGCCACCATTCCCTGCGAAGGCTTATCGGCAAACCTCGCGCCTCTTTTGAAATGGATCAGAGCTTCGGCGTAATCCAGCTTCTTGTATGCTTTCAGACCGCGCGTCCTATGCATGATGTCCGGATGCGCACTGATAAAACTTTCCGATGCGGTAATGGTTTTATCCAGCATATTGGCTTTGGCGGAACTGTCGGCAGGCAGCGCGCAACAAGCCACGCTGACCGCGATTAATAATCGACTCACTACTTTTTTCATCTATTGATTCCCGGCAGTTAACATTGGCCTGCCACTTCCATTTTCAGCAGTAGCAAGGCCTTCTTGAATTCATTATCCAAACCAGCAGTAATTTCCAGTCTTTCGCCAGTCTTCGGATGATCAAATTGCAGTCTGAAAGCATGCAACAGCATGCGATGCACTCCCATCATCCTGAAAGTGCGGTTATGCCTGCCATCGCCATGACTGGTATCGCCTATCAAATGATGAAAAACATGTTTGAGATGTCTTCTGATTTGCCGAAACCGACCGGTATACGGCGTGCATTGCATCAGGGCATATCGCGAACTTTCATGATGCGCTGAAGCTACCGCAATTTCGGCGCAGGCCAATCGCTTGAATTCGGTAATGGCCGGTTTTTTCTCGGGCTTGCCGGGGCCGCCATCGAGATCGTAATCGACCGTAAACGCTTCATCCGGCCAACCACGGCATATCGCAAGATAATTTTTTTCGACGTCGCGCGTCATGAATTGCTTGCCCAGTATCGAAGCGCTCGGATTGTCGAACGCAATCAACAGACAGCCGCTGGTCGCCCGATCCAGTCGATGGATAAGATAAATCTTGCAGCCGAACTGCTCGCGTAAACGGTCATGCAGGAAATCATCCTCGCCCCGAGCCAGAGCGCTCGAATGCGCCATTAACCCTGCCGGCTTGTTGACTACCGCAATATATTCATCGCGATAAATCACTTCAATTTCACGCTCGTTCGAAGCCTGTACTTGCACAAACCAACCTATTGCAATAGATGCGCGAGGATAGCAAACTCGTGCGCTTACTTGATAGCAATAACGCACGGGAGATTCATGAATATTCGTACTACACATGCCTTAACTTTGGCGATCGCGCTTTCATTGGGTTTCACGGCCCCGGCGTACAGCGTATCCCAGGCCGCAAAAACGCAAGCAGCATCGAAAACGGAGAAACTTTCCTCGGTTGAAGGCATTACCGAATATCGCCTCGGCAACGGCATGCGCGTGTTGCTTTTCCCCGATGCATCCAAACCCACGACCACGGTCAACATTACCTATCTGGTCGGATCGATGCGTGAAAATTACGGCGAGTCCGGCATGGCGCATTTGCTTGAACATTTGGTGTTCAAGGGGACGCCTACCCATAAAGACATTACCGCGGAGTTCAAGCGTCGCGGCATCAGCTTCAATGGCACGACCTATTTGGACCGCACCAATTATTTCGGCACTTTTACCGCGGATGACGCCCAGCTCGAATGGCTGTTGAATCTCGAAGCCGATCGGATGGTGAATTCATTCATCGCCAGGAAAGATCTCGACAGTGAAATGACCGTTGTCCGGAATGAAATGGAATCCGGCGAAACCCAGCCTTTTTCGGTGCTGATGCAACGCCTGAATTCAACCGCGTTTCTATGGCATAACTATGGCAATTCGACGATCGGCGCGCGCTCGGATGTTGAAAACGTCAATATCGAACGTTTGCAGGCTTTCTATAAAACTTATTACCAGCCCGACAATGCCGTTCTGGTTGTCGCGGGAAAATTTGATCCCGCCAAAACCCTGGCCGTCATTGAAAAAGCCTATGGCAGCATCAAAAAACCGACTCGCAGTTTGCCGCCGGTTTATACGCTCGAGCCGACTCAGGATGGCGAACGCGAAGTGGTCGTTCGCCGCGTTGGCAACACGACGGCAGTAGGCCTTGCTTATCACATACCTGCAACTTCGCATGCCGATACCGCCGCACTGAATGTCTTGTCATTGGTCATGAGCGACACGCCTTCCGGTCGCCTGCACAAAGCCTTCGTCGAAACAAAGAAAACCGCTTTCGCTGCGCAGTTCAGCCAGACATTCGCCGAGTCCGGTCTTTCAATGGGCCTGGCCATGCTGCCATCAGGCGCCGACCATGAAGCTTTTTCGAAAGAACTGATCGCACAAATCGAACAAATCAAAAATAATCCGGTAACGGATGCAGAAGTAAATCGCGCCAAGGCGAAGTTCAATGTCAGCTTCGAAGAAGCCATGAACAATCCGCAGGCAACCGCGGTTTCCTTGTCGGAATCGATCGCATCGGGCGACTGGCGCCTATCGTTCCTCACACGTGATCGCATCGAGGCAGTCACCACCGCCGACGTGAATCGTGTTGCCCAAGCCTATTTCAAACCAAGCAACCGGACACTGGGCTTTTTTATTCCGGACGCAAAGCCTGATCGCGTCGAAATTCCCGCAGTACCGAACATTGCCGAACTGGTCAAGGATTACAAGGGCAAGGCCGCCGTCGCCGCGGGTGAAAGTTTTGACACCTCGCCGATGAATATCGAAGCACGCACTACCCGGTTCACGTTGAGCAACGGCATGAAAGTCGCGTTCCTGCCGAAGAAAACCCGAGGCGAAGAAGTCCATTTCGAAATGGGCATGGGCCTGGGAAGTGCCGAGTCGCTCAATAATCGCGGCGATGCCGGTGCAATGCTCGGCAGCATGCTGATGCGTGGCACAAAATCGATGACCAGAGCGCAAATTGATGAGCGCATGACGGCACTGAAAGCCGATATCTCGGTATCGGGCGGTGCAACTACGGCCGGCGCGAAAGGCAAGACCACCAAGACGCATTTGGCGGAGACGCTGCGACTGGTCGCCGACATGCTTAGAAATCCGGGTCTGCCGACTTCGGAATTCGAGCAAGTCCAAAACCAGATGCTGATCTCGATTGAAGCAAGTAAAAGTGAGCCGGGTAGTTTGGCCGGTGAAGCCATTGGCAAGCATTTTGATCATTGGCCAGCGGGCCACCCATACAAGGCTCGCAGCATCGAGGAAAACATTGCCTTGATAAAACAACGCAAGTTGGCGGATGCGGCGGCGTTTCACCGTGACTTCTACGGAACCAATAATGCCGAAATCGCGATTGTGGGCGACTTCGACCCAGCCGCGATCAAGACGGAACTCGAAACTTTGTTTGGCAGCTGGAATAGCAGCAAACCTTTCGTTCGCATAGAAGATCCGTTCCACAAACCGGCAACGCTGGATTCCGAAATTAAAACGCCGGACAAAGCCAATGCGACCTTGATCATGCGCAGCCCGATTCAAGTCGGCCAGAAACACCCGGACTACGCCGCGCTTGCTGTCGGTAACTACATCCTCGGCGGTGGCCAATTAAAGTCTCGTCTGGCCGATCGTATCCGCCAGAAGGAAGGCCTGAGTTACGGGGTCGGCTCGAATTTCAGCGCGGAATATTTTGATCAGGCCGGCACGATCAATGCCTATGCCATTGCCGCGCCGGAAAATTCGCGCAAGGTCAAAGCCTGCATGCTCGAGGAAATTGCACTGCTTTTGGAAAAAGGCATCACGGAAGAGGAATTGAAAGACGCCGTCGCCGGCATCCTGAAATCGCGTTCTACCGCCCGCGCCAGCGATCCAGGTTTGGCGGATCGTTTGCAGGGCGACTTGTTTTACGGTCGCACGCTGAAAGACGCGCAGAATTATGAAGACGAGCTAAAAGTGATCACGGTGGCAAAAGTGAACGAAGCTTTGCGCAAGCATATCCAGCTTGATAACTTGAGCTTCGTGATCGCGGGCGACTTCGATGCTGCCGCGAAAAAGACTTCCGGAAAATAAGAGTTTCAGTACGCTACAAAAAAAAAGCGGCCTTCGGGCCGCTTTTTTATTTGCACTATTTATTGCTGCGGCTGAAGACCCCGGCCAATGCGCAAAGCAAAGAGCCACCAAACACATACATCGCCAGCGGCACATCGAATAACAAGTGCGCAGGTTTGTCAAAAAGCATCAGCAGAATGCCGGCGATGAAGAAGCCAAGCGAACCGACGACGCTCAGTATCTTGCGTTGAAAGCCGGCCAGACTCTCGTTGAGCCTCACCAATTCGTCCGAACGCATTTTCAAACTATGTTCGCCATTGACCTGCTGCGCCAACCAGTTGCGAACCAATCTCGGCATATCCGGTGCCTGCGAAATGATTTCCGGCATCCGTTTCTGCAATTCCGTCATCAAGGTCGCCGGGCTGTAGCGATCGCGCAGGATGGTTTCCAGCACCGGTTTCGCGACCACAAACAAATCCAGTTCCGGGTCCAATTGACGCGCGACACCTTCGATATTCAACAGGGTTTTTTGCAGCAGAATCAATTGCGGTTGCAGCGTGAGCTGGTAACGTTGCGCGGTCCGGAAAATTTTCACCAGCACTTCGGCCAGCGAAATTTCCGATAGCGGCCGGGTGAAATACGGCTCGCAAACGGCACGAATCGCCGCTTCCAATTCGTCAATGCGAACATTGTCCGGCATCCAGCCGGCCTGCACGTGCAGTTCTGCAATCCGGCGGTAATCGTTCTTGAACATCGCCATGAAATTTTCGGCGAGGTAATACTGGTCGCGCTGGTCCAGTTGACCGACGATGCCGAAATCCAGCGCGATGTAGCGTGGATTGTCCTTGCGCGTCGCATCGACCCAGATATTGCCGGAGTGGGCATCGGCATGGAAAAAATTATCGCGGAATACCTGCGTGTAAAACAGGCGCACGCCTTTCGCGGCCAGTTTCGGAATATCGATGCCGGCTTCTTTCAAAGCGGCGACATCATCCGAACCGATACCCGATACGCGTTCAAGCGTCAGCACCTGCTCGTGGCTGTGGCTCCAGAAAACTTCGGGGATGTATAAATCATCCGAGTCTTTCCAAAGCCGTCGCATATAGCTGGCATTGGAACCTTCGCGTTGCAAATCCAATTCCGCGTGCAAGGTGTTCTCGATTTCGTCGACGACTTCCTGCGGCCGGATTTTCTCGGCATTCGGATGATAACTGTCGGCGAACTTCGCCAGATGCCGCAACAAGCCGATATCGGCCTTGATCTGTTGCGTGATATCGGGCCGCAGGACTTTGACGACAACTTCGCGGCCATCATGCAAGGTCGCCGGATGCACCTGGGCAATCGATGCCGAGGCGAGTGGCGTTTCATCGAAAGTGGCAAACAATTCGGCAATCGGTTTGCCCAATTGTTCTTCGATAATTTGTTTTGCTACTTGCCCTGAAAACGGTGCCACCTGGTCACGTAATTTCGCCAATTCGTCGGCGATATCCGGCGGCAATAAATCACGACGCGTCGAAAGAATCTGGCCGAATTTGACGAAGATCGGACCGAGTTCCTGCAAAGCCAGACGCAAACGCTCGCCGCGCGGCAGATTGGCTTCCTCGCTGCGGGTCGGCGTGAACGGTTTCAGCAACCACAACCAACGACCGAAAGCGGTATCTTCCAGCAACGACTCCAGACGATGGCGCAACAAAACGCGGGCGATTCGCACGGCACGCAAAGTCGAACTCATGCGTTCGGCTCCTGCGATTGTTTCAATTTTTCGAAACGCGCCAGAATGCGTTCGGCGCGATCACGCAAATCGTCGACGTCTTCGTTGAACGCGGCCTGTTCGGCGCCGCTGACAACATCGCGCGACTCTTCGGTCAGGAAATCGACACTGTCCTGGCTGAATTTTTTTGCGATCACGACGCCTTGCTTGAAGGCTTCACGCATGGCCTTCGCAATTTGCGGACCGATCACGACGCCAAACACTTCGGCGAACGGCTTGTCCCAATCGGGATCGAAATTTTTCGCAAGCTTTTGAAGTTGTCGCGCCAATTCGGCATCGCCGTTGATGCGCACCTTGCCGACCGGTGCCGCATTGCTGGAACGAAAAAACGGCAGTTGCGACAAAGCGCCCGAGAGCGTGCTGCGGATTCCCAAATCGGCTTCGCTGTCCAGCACCGGTCCGACTCTGAGTTGATTGCCGTCAACGGAAATTTCCAGCGCGATCGCAGGAGCTTCGAGCGCGAGTTGAATCCGGCGTTGATCCAGTTTAGAAATCGCCGCCTGCGTATCCGGGTCCAGCGCCAGAACGCGATTCAATGCCTGCTCAAGCGCGCGACCGGCAAGCGGCTTCAGGGATTCGAAAAACGAGACGGAAGTATTCATGAGCCTATTGTATCGGGCTTAACGGGATTATTCCCGCTTATCGGGCTCGCGCCTGCCACCAGGCTTGCAGTCGCTTCAGGCCTTCTTCGGTGCTCACCTGCGGCACGTAATCGAAATCGCGTCTTGCGGCCGAGATGTCATACCAATGCGGAGTCGATAATTGTTCGGCCAGAAACCGCGTCATCGGCGGCTCGCCTTTCAATGGCAACGTATGCCAGGCAGCCTCGAGAATTGCGCCCGCCACATACGCAACAACATACGGAATGCTGCCGGTCACCAGTGGCGCATTCGCCGCTTTCAACAAGTCATTGACGGTTTCGCGTACCGGCTTCGGTTCGCCGTTCGAAATAAAATAGGCCTTGCCGGCGCAGGCAGAACCAATATCGAGATGATCGAAAGCCTGCAGATGCGCATGCACGACATTGTCGATATAGGTCGTATCCATTTTATTGAAACCACCGGCGATGAATTTCAAGCGTCCGGCTTTTGCACGATCAACCAGGCGCGGCAACAACTGGGTATCACCCGGCCCCCAAATCAGACGCGGCCGCAAAGACACTGTGGCTAGCGCCGAAGAATTGGCCGCAATCACATTTTTCTCGGCGATGGTTTTTGTTGCGGGATACGGCGCCTTGAAATTTTCACCGTAAGCCGTATTGATTTCATTGCCACCTTCAACCGGCGTGCGACCGGCATGGGTCACGCTTGGCGTCGAGGTATAAACCAGTTTGCGAATACCGTGTTCGCGACAAGCCTCCAATACATTATCGGTACCAACCACATTGGCATCGTAATAACTTTTGTAACTGCCCCAGGCACCGGCTTTCGCGGCATTGTGAAAAATCGCATCGTGACCCGCACAGGCATTGACCACTGCTTTCCGATCGGCCAGATCGCCGAGAATCTGCTGTACGCCCATTTTTTCCAGCGCCGGATAGAACGTACGTTGGAAACTGCTGACTTCATAGCCGCGTTTTTTCAATGCAGCACAAAGAGCCTGCCCCAGAAAACCGCCGCCGCCGGTAACGAGAATTTTCATGATTGATTAGTGTCCTTACCGATGTTTTTACATCACGGTTTAATTTTTGTTGTCGCCCATACCGCCAATTTCTCGCGCCCGATTTTCGCGTTGTGGCGAATATCGACCGGAAAGCCGGGATGAAACAGGAATTTTTCGATCACGCCGGTATGGACAAAACCATTGCCGATTTTTTCCAGTTCATTGCGGATGCTTTCCTGTTCCTGCGCCGAAGCATGCTGATGCAATTCGACGCATAGCACCGGCATTTGCTGACCGAACTTGCCGATACCGACTAATGCAGTGCGTTTCACTTTCGGATGCGTATTGAAAACCGGTTCGACTTGCTCGGTAAACAATGGCCCGCGTGCGGTTTCGACCCGATGCGATTTGCGACCGCAAAACCACAAACGGCCTTGCTGATCGATCCAGCCCAGATCGCCCATGCGATGAATGATGCGTTCGCTGCCGTCACGCAGGTGTTCGCGAATTTTCGCGAGTGCAGTCGCTTCCGGTCGCGCAAAATATTCATCGGTCGCAGTCGGGCCGGCCACGGTAATTTCGCCGACGCTTCCGGGTTCGACTTGCAAACCATCACGCCAATGTTCGATCGCTTTATCGGTGATTTCGATAATGCGAACGGTATTGGCCGACATCGGGCGGCCGACGCAGGTGCCGGCGCCCTGTTCGGTTTGCTCGCGCGTCGTTTGCAATTCGCGACTTTCGATTACCGCAACCGGCAAACATTCGGTCGCACCATATGGCGTCCATAATCGGCCGTTCTCCGGCAGCAACTCGCGCATCTTCGACACGACATCGGCCGGCACCGGTGCGCCGGCCGAAGTGACTCGTAAAATGCCCGGCAGTTTTTGATTGTATTTCGCCAATACGGCAACCAGCGCCGGCGAACCGAACAACTGATCGATGCCGAATTTATTAATCGCGTGATGCAATTTCTTCGGGTCAGCCGATGCCGGTTTGGTCGGATCCATATCCGGAATAATCGACGTTAATCCAAGCGCCGGATCGAACAGGGCAAATGGCGGGAAGGTTGGTAAATTGATGCCGCCAGGCTTGGTATCGAAGGCTTCGCGCAACAATTCAATCTGTGCGACAAAATGCCGGTGTCGATAGACCACGCCTTTTGGTATGCCGGTCGAACCGGAAGTAAATAAAATCGCTGCAACATCATCGGGCTGAGTTTCCGCCATTTGATTACCGACACCGCTACCATCCGTTTCGATTTCCTGCAGGGTTTTTCCGCCCCAGAACCAGCGTTTGCCGACCGTAACATTTAGCCGATTGGTTTTATTGGCCCAACCCAAAATAATTCTTGCGATATGCGCAATCGAGATCCCGATAAAGGCTTCGGGCTTGGCTTCCTGCAGGCATTTTTTCAACGCCGATTTTGCAATGCCTGGATCAACCAATACCGGTACCGCACCGATCTTGAACAGCGCAAACATCAGCAAGAAAAATTCCGGCGATGGTCGCACCATCAGCACGGCGCGCACGCCACGGGTGATACCGTATTTTTTCAAACCTGCGGCGATCGCATTGGAACGATTTTCCAGTTCGGCGTAGGTCAGAGTCAGATCGTAATTCGCAAAACCATCGCTAGCGCGCGAACCCGGACAACGCATCGCGATTTGCCCGGGCCGTTCAGCGGCAATCTTCGATAAAACGGCAGTGATGTTGCAGATTTCGCTCATGCTTCCTTGTGCAACACGGAATTAATTCAAGTGGCGGGATTCGCATCCAGAAATTTTCGGATTGCCGGCACCAATACTTTATATTTATCTTCCAGCACGTAATGTCCGGCATCTTCGAAAATATGCTGATCGGCTTTCGGAAAATTATCCTGAAATACTTTCAGAAAATGTTTGTCGAACACGAAATCCTTCAAGCCCCAACCGATAAAAATCGGCAGCTCGGCATACTGATCGAGGCATTTTTCCGAAGCTTCGACCAATGACCAGGCCGCGTCTTTCGAACTCAAAGGAATATCCTGCACGAAGCGTGAAGTTGAAATGCGATTGGCCCAGGAATCAAATGGCGCGACATAGGCATGGGCAACGTCTTTCGGCATTTTATTGACGACACCGTCGCGTACCGCACCACCGGCGAACGCATTAATGCCGCGAATCAGCAAGGTGCCGAGCATCGTGTCGCGGCCGAGTTTCAATTGCCAGGGAATGGTTTTGGTTTCCGGCAATGGAAATGCCGCCGTGTTCAAAATCACCAGGCGCTTGATGCGTTTGGAATGTTTCAGCGCCCAGGCAAAACCGATCATGCCGCCCCAGTCATGCACGGCCAGCGTAATGTTATCGCCGAGATTCAGCGAATCCAGCAGACGATCCAGATCATCGACGCGTGATTGCAGGGTGTAACGATAATTTTCATCACTTGGCTTGTCGGACAAGCCCATGCCGATATGGTCCGGCACGATGCAGCGATAGCTGTCTTTCAGGCCCAGCACCAGATGGCGCCAGTAATAGGACCAGGACGGATTGCCATGCAGCATGACGACCACATCGCCGTTGCCTTCATCGAGATAACTTTGCGCCAGACCGTTGGGCTGGATAAAGGTTTTCGGAGTAAACGGATAATCCGGAAACGGGCCTTTGGCAATTATGCGCGTTTGTTCGGCGCTGAGAGTGTTGTCGGTCATATTATTTTTTAATGTCGTTTTTCTATTTGGCCATAAAAAAAGCCAGGCTCCTTTATGAGAAAAGGAACCTGGCTCTGTCTCAATTAATTACACAACGGGTTTTTTTGCCGGTTCGTTCCAGACCACTTCGGCCATCGAACAATTCAAGCCCGAACCGATACCGAGCAATGCAACGCGGGTACCTTTTTTCAATCTGCCCAGATCGCGCAATTTACTCAATACAATTGGCACCGAAGCCGGGCCGATATTGCCGTGCTCGGCAAAAATCGTCAGCACTTTGGTCTTGTCGATACCGAAAGCTTTTGTAAATGCTTCCGTGTGGGCACGCGAAATTTGGTGGATCACGAATTGGTCGAGTTCTTCCACCGCCCAACCAAGGGCAATCTTCGCCGCTTCAAAGGTTTTTTGCGCCAGCTTGATGCCCTCGATCAGCAACATGCGGGTATCGGTGACCATGCGGTCGAGATTGCCGCGGCACAGGGCATTCCATTCGGTGGCTGCGCGCGTGACGCCGCCTTTGTACAAAGGTGCATCCGGAGCCAGTTCGCGACGGGTCAACACCATCGCGGCGGCGCCGGAGCCCAGCGTCAAGGATGCAAATTCGCTGCGGAATTCTTCTGCGGTAATGCCTTCGCGGTTCAAACGCTCGATGGTTTTTTCATACACCATATTGGTGTTTTCGCCGTCGACGATCAGCGCGTAATCAATTTCGCCGCGTTCGATCATGCGACCGGCAATGTCCATGCCATTCAAGAAAGCGAGACAGGCGTTGGCAACGTCGAAGTTTTGGCAATGATCGCTCAAACCCAAAGTACCCGACACCATGCTGGCAACCGACGGCTCAAGAAAATCGCGGCTAACCGAGGTGTTGACCAACAGGCCGATTTTTTCACGCGGAATGCCGGCGTCGGCAATCGCTTTTTCTGCGGCCAAAACGGCGGCATCGGAAATTGCCATTTCGCCATCCCACAAACGGCGCGAATAAATGCCGGCAATATCCTGCAGCACATCGGTAGTAATACCGAGGCGATCGGTAGTTTTTCTCAGTCGGTTATTGATCTCTTCCGAGCTAAGCGTCAGCGGCGGGTCGATATGGGCAAGGCCGGCAATGGCAACATGTTGGAACAACATAGTGGTAAACCTGTTGGGGAAACCCGTCTACGTTACCTTGTTTGGCGTCCGGGCTCAATTTAAATCGCTGTTTTGACAGCAAAATTGGCACTAAGTCACTGTTTTCACAGCCCGACGCAGCCTCTTATTCCGGCCGCCGACGGCTCACGTAGTTTTACTTTGTCGACAACTCGCGGTGTATCGCGACCAGACTACCGACCGGCACTGTTTGTTTCACCACTTCCCGGGCAAGTTTTTCTTTCTCTTTGCTGCCCTTTAGCAAGCTAGCGCAATCATAGGGATGGATGCAGTATTTGACCGGGACAATGGCTTGACCAGGCACACCGATTCCATCGATTTTTTCGGGCTCGAACCGCCATTTTTTTGCCGCCTCGAAACTGGCTTTCTCAAAAGGAGCGAAGCCGCGTATTTTCTCGCCCGGCCGCTCGACTTTAGTCACGTTGCCAGACGCGTCGTAAGACACCAGAAGCAGCAACACCGCCTCGTGACCCAGACGCATTTGCTGTGCCGGATATTTCGGGGGCGTCATGCCGCCCTTGGCAGCAGAGGCCCCGGTGTCCGCATTGACGATCCGGAGGCTGTAGTTGCCGTCGACGTTCGGAGTAGCCTCGACTGTGAGTAACAGGTTGGTTTCAGTTCGTGCCGGTTTTCCATTGATGTTGCCGGGGCTGTACGTCCAGCTTCGTATCTGTTTTTCAAGATTTCCCGCCAGTTCGGCACTGACGATATCGTCTTGAAGCATTAGCGTTTCAATGCTTCCATCCGCCGCCAGTACCAATCGGTAGCCCACCATGAAACTGCCTTCAACTGCAGCAGTTTTTTCTGCGCGTGCGGTTGCCGCAAACCCTAAAAAAACAGCGCCCGTCAACAATAATTTTATCGCCGCATTCATTTAATCAGCGCTCCAGATTTTCATTTCAAAAAATGCCGCCGCACGAGTTAATCCTTGATGGGCTGTGTAACCGCTTTATCGGGGCTTTCATCATTACTGCGAACCGCTTGCGAACCAACACAGCGATAAGCGCGCCATTTTTGCGAACCGTCATTGACCTCGGCAATCGCCTGCACGGTATCGGCTTTCAATCCGGGGGCTTCGTTGCGTGCCAACACTTCCAGCTCGTCCTTGACGCGTAAGGTGTCACGCTCGTAAGGGCCGAGCCGATCTTTTACCGACACTGTAATTTCGCCGCGCTTTTCGCAGGCGCTCAGGTCTTTGCCGATGGCCACGACTTTTACCGCATCTCCGCCCGGCGCCATTTTGACGAAGCTGCAGGCAGACAAGAGAGTCACTGAAACTAGCAAAATAATCGAACGCATAAAACTCCATGGTAGTGACAAAAAAACGGGCGAGATACTTTCTCGCCCGTCTTTATACCATTGTCGTGCTGAATCGTTTATTTCACGGGTTTGCCGTCGGCATCCAATACCGTGACTTCACCGAGATTCAAAGCGCGGATACCGGTTTCGATTTTCGACAGATCGCCCACGATGACCCAGGTCAATGCATTTGGCTTGATGGTTGCCGTTTGTGCATTCACTTGAGCTGGCGTCAGTGCCGAAATTTTTGCGGCGCGTTGTGCCTGATAATCGTCGGGACGATCGTAACGAATAATGCCGCCGATCGCGCCCAATACCGCATTGGCAGTTTCGAATGAGCCTGGCAAACCGCGTACTTCGGTTGCCTGGATTTTTGCCACTTCTTCCGTCTTCGCAGGGGCTTTGCCTTCAGCGTATTCGGTAATCTCGCGCAATAGCTCCTTCGCGGATTCGGCGGTCTTGTCGATTTGCACCGCAGCCGAGGCGATCCATGGACGTTGACCCAATGCTCCGCCTACGCCGGAATACGAACCATAAGCCCAATGCTTGTTTTCACGCAGATTCATGTTCAGACGCGAGCTGAATTCGCCACCCAATACCGAGTTGGCAATTTCAAATTCCAGCGCTTTTTCGTCTTTGCTGGATGGCACCAACTGGCCGACCAGAATATTGGCTTGTACGGCACCCGGTTGATTCACCAGGAATACGCGCGGCTTGGCAGGCAGACTGACGATTGGCAATGCCGTCGCTTTGTTCATTGCCGATTTGTCGGCGCTCCAGTTGGCGAAAGTAGTTTCCAGCACCGGCGTGATTTCTTTCAGATTGGTATCGCCCACCACGACCAAGGTCGCATTTTCCGGACGAATCCAGGCTTTATGCCAGGCCTGCATATCGGCCTTGGTCAGCGAAGAAATGCCCGCTTCGTTGCCGGTACCGCTTGGTGGAATCGCATAAGGATGACCTTCACCGTACATCAGTGGTGCAGCGAGACGGCGAGCCAAGCTGTTGGGACGGGCTTTTTCCTGCTTGATGCCGGCCAACCATTGGGCACGAACGCGATCGATTTCCTTGTCGTCAAAACGCGGCTTGGTAATCACGTCAGCATAGAGCGCCAGCGAATCATCCAGATTTTCCTTCAGGGAAGAAAGATAAACACTGCTGCCATCCAGACTGGCGCCAGTGCCCAGGTTTGCACCCAGGGATTCCGAACGATCGCCAAGAGCGAGTGCATCGTACTGACCGGCGCCTTCATCGAGCATGCCCATCGTGAAGCTGGCGATACCGGCTTTGTTACCGTGGTCAGACGCAAAACCTGCGCCCTGGAATTCCATGCTGAACTGCACAACCGGCAAGCCCGGACGTTCTGCGAGCACCACCTTCAGGCCATTCTTGAGCGTCGTACGCTGCAGCGCCGGGAATTTCAAATCCGGGAAGCTGGTAGTGACCGGTGCGCCTTTCGAGCGATCGACATTGGTTTTGACCGTCGTATATTTCGGATCGGCACTCGGCACGGCGCTGTTTTCAACCTTGGCCGCCGGAGCTTCAACCACCGGAACGCGTGTACCAGGAACCACTTGCAGGGTGTAATCACCACTGCTTAACCATTTTTTAGACACGGCCAACAAGTCGGCTGCGCGGGTCGCTTCCAATGTTGCCAAGCTGTCACGGAAGCAAGCAGCATTCCCGGTGAAGACGGCACATTCGGCCAGCACATCGGCCTTGCCGCCGAAGCCACCAATGCGTTCAACACCGCGAGTAAAGCCGGCCTTGAACACGGTACGCGCCTGCGCTACCTCGGTTTCGGTCGGACCATCGTTCAATAATTTTTTCAATTCTTCGTCGATCGCGGCTTCGACTTTTGCAGCATCGACGCCTTGTTTGACGTCGGCCTGTATAAAGAAAATACCGCCCAATTCAGAGGCGAATGCCGATGCCGAAACGTTATCGACCAGCTTGTCCTGGAAGACCAGGCGCTTGTCCAGACGCGATGAGCGGCTGCCGCCCAGTACTTGCGAGAACAATTGCAGCTGATCAGCTTCCTTGGAACCGGATTCCGGGATATTCCAGGTGCGATAGATGCGGGTTTGCGGCACGACATCGGTCAGAGTTTCGCGCGTCGATTTATCACGCTTGGCCACCATCGCCGGCAGTTTTGAAACCGATGCAGACGCCGGGATATCGCCAAAAAACTGCGTGGCTTTTTCTTTCGCGGTTTTCAGATCGATATCGCCCGCCAATACCAGCACGGCATTGTTCGGGCCGTACCAGCTGCGGAACCAGTTTTTGACGTCGTCAAGCGATGCCGCATTCAAATCATTCATCGAACCAATGGTCGAATGATGATACGGATGCGATGCCGGATAACTTGCTTCAAGAATACGATCGAAGACACGGCCATATGGCTGGTTTTCACCCTGGCGTTTTTCGTTTTGCACAACGCCGCGCTGTTCGTCCAGCGTGGCTTGATCGATCGCACCGAGCAAATGGCCCATGCGATCCGATTCCATAAACAGCGCCATATCGAGCGCTGTGGTAGGGACGTTCTGGAAATAATTGGTGCGATCCGAATTGGTCGTACCATTTTGATCGGTGGCACCGACCAATTCGAATGGCTCGAAAAATTCACCGGTATGGTTTTCACTGCCCTGGAACATCAAATGTTCAAACAAGTGGGCGAAACCACTGCGGCCTTTCGGCTCGTCTTTTGAACCGACGTGATACCAAATATTCACTGCAACCACTGGCGCCTTGCGATCCGTATGCACAATGACACGCAAGCCGTTTTTCAGGGTGAACTCCTGATACGGGATGTCCACGTTTTTCACGACCGCCGGCTTGGCTTGCAAGGCAGGTGAAACGATGAATGCGCTTCCGGTGGCGAAAGCAATGGCGAGCGCCAGCGCGCTGGCACGTGGACGGAACTGTGTGATCATTTGGATACCTTGTGGGATGTGATGGTAGACACGTTTAAAAAAATCGCCTGACATCCTAACCGGTGTTGACGCTGCTTACACTAGGTCAAAGGGCATAGTGGCAGAGCGTACCCAGTGCTTTTCACCATACTCTTGCGAAGGGATTCCATTGAAGAATTTAGCGCTATCCAGAATATGGCCGTTAATTTTCAGTGCATTACTGGCGAGCACGGCACAAGCACAACTTCGTTTTGAAGAAGGCATCGCTCGTGACCCTGAAAACAGACAATTGTTATATACCGAGCAGCACTGGATCCGTTTCAAGGACCTGGCGCCGGCAGAGCGTCTGGTACTTTATCGTTGCATGGATGGCACGGCGTTCGCCCGCAAGCGCGTGAATTACCTGCATTCGGCACAAGCGCCGGCATTCGAGTTTGTCGATGTCCGAAAAGGCTTCGCGGAAGGCCTGAGATATAAGCA
Organism: Arenimonas sp.; assembly: GCA_036676335.1. Classification (GTDB taxonomy): domain Bacteria; phylum Pseudomonadota; class Gammaproteobacteria; order Xanthomonadales; family Xanthomonadaceae; genus Arenimonas. Next base: position 337,689 of record JAKFDD010000009.1, read on the forward strand.
AGACAAAGCGGCGCTTTGGTATCGCCCGCCGGGGCTGCTCGCAGAAAAGAAAACTTTTCTGGCGGTACAGAACCTGGTCGTCGATGCAGGCTTCAACGAGTTCATTAAAATCAATTGGCTACAACTCCGGACAGGCAAGGCATTACCCTTGCGTTTCGCTGTCCCGACCCGCTTGCAAGCCTATAAATTCAACTTGAGACAAACCGGCGAGGGCCTGTTTGCCGGTGTGCCGGCTGTCACTTACCAACTGAAGTTGTCGGGCTTGCTTTCATTATTGACCGACCCGATCGAAGTCACCTACGACAAAACCAACCGACGGCTTTTGCGTTTCGAGGGTCTAAGCAATCTCAGAAATGACGCCGGCGAGTTTGATTTAATGGCGCAAATCGATTTTGCCCAGCCTGCGCGCGACGTCGCGGAGTCGGAATGGCAAAAGCATATGACGCTGCCATTATCGACATGCCGTCTGAGAAAGTAAGTGTCCGGCCATCAAGCAAATCGGACGATGGCGGACATCCGGAAAATACTTCAATCATTTGTTTTTATTGATGTTTTTATTGGCACAACACTTGCAGAACAGTTCTCGACCTTGATCACGGAATGTATCGAGGCGACACAATAAAAGGAGAACTCCTAATGCTGCTTAGCACTCAACTAAAACGTGGTTATCTTGCATTGATCGGCTTATTCATACTTGGTCTTGGCATATTCGCGACACCGGAACCCTCGGCCGGACAATCTCTCTTCTCCGAGAAAACGCTAGTCGCGCATACCTGCAAGATGAAGCATCAGGCTCATTGGAAGTTTGTTTCCACCCCGTTTGATATGCCGTCGCTGCCGCATCACAAAACCAGGCGGTGCCGGTCGTAAGGCATAATATCGGGATGCTTAATGTCATTTTGTATCAGCCCGAGATTCCGCCCAACACCGGCAATATCATCCGGTTATGTGCCAACACCGGGGCGAAATTGCACTTAATCGAACCCCTGGGCTTTGAGTTGGACGATGCAAAGTTGCGTCGCGCCGGACTGGATTATCATGAATTCGCCGATGTTCGCGTCCATTCGACGATGGAAGCCTGCTTTTCGCAGATTAATAGAGAACGGGTTTTTGCCTTTAGCCGCCATGCCGACAGTGCATTTCAGGAAGTGGCTTACCAAGATGGCGACGCCTTTTTATTTGGCCGTGAAACCAAAGGCCTCCCCGTAGAAGTGATGAATTTGCTGCCGGAAAGCCATAAATTAAGGCTTCCGATGGTAGCCAACCAGCGCAGCCTGAACCTCTCGAATGCTGTGGCTGTAGCGGTTTATGAAGCCTGGCGACAACTGGGATACGCCGGCTCTACGCAAAAATGATAATAACTACTTGATTGATTTGTTAATTTCGCATTAAGATGAAAAATGCTTTTATGTGATCGTTTTCACAGACCGCCCGATAAGTGGGCCTTTTTAGGAAATACAATAATGAAACGTACTCTTTTTGCTTTGGCGCTTGCCGCTGCTTTACCGATGTCCGCTCAAGCTACCGAGCTCAACTATTCATTTGTCGAACTCGACTATCTGAGCAGCAGCGATGGCGTGACAGACGGCTTCAGTGGCCAAACCTATGACACCAATGGCTACGGCGTTCGCGGCTCGTTCGGCTTCGCTGAAAACTTCTACGTTACAGGTAGCTACTCCGAAGGCGAGTTTGATAATTTCGATGTCGATCTCGACAAATGGAATGTAGGCTTCGGTTATCACCGTGAAATGTACGACCAAGCAGATTGGTTTGTAGAAGCCAGCTATACCAAAGTCAGCTCAGACGAGTCCGTGCTGGACGACAGCTTTTATGACGTCTCCGCCGGTATCCGCGGCAGCATCAGCGACCGTTTCGAAGGTATCGCCAAACTCAGCTATAACGATGGCGCCGATTTCAACGGTGATTTCTATCCGCAATACGACAGCGCCTTCTCGGCAAGCGTCGGCCTGCAATGGCGCATCAACGCTATGTGGGGCATCGTCGGTGAAATTGAAGCTTTTGAAGACGCCACCGATTACACGATTGGCGTTCGTGCCAGCTTCTAATTAACTGATTTTGTTACATAAAAAACCGGCCTCGGCCGGTTTTTGTGGTTTTTGGCGTATTACTGCGAGACCTGACCGATCTCTAGCAACACTCGTCTAAGCCTTGAAACAAGGCAAATCTTGAGATATCTTACGATTTGTTAAAATTTTGTGTGTTGCTGGTCACGTTATTTATCAATTACCCAAGAAAGGAAAAAACATGAAACGTGCTTTATTTGCTCTGGCGCTTGCCGCTGCTCTGCCTATGTCTGCCCAAGCTTCCGAACTCAGCTATTCTTTCGTTGAACTCGATTACCTGAGCAGTGAATCCCAACTGGTCGGTGCAAGCTTGTACGGCACCGATGGCTATGGTATTCGCGGCTCGTTCGGTTTCGCAGAGAACTTCTACGTCACCGGCCACTATTCGAACAGCGAATTCGATATCTCCAGCACGCTGGATGAAGATACCTGGGGCGTGGGCTTTGGTTATCACCGTGCCATGTATGACCAGGCTGACTGGTTCGTAGAAGCTAGCTATACCAAGATCAATTCTTTCAGCCCATCGCTTGACGACAACGTTTACGACGTCTCTGCCGGTATCCGCGGCAGCATCAGCGACCGTTTTGAAGGTATCGCCAAACTGAGCTACAACGATGGCGGCGAAGAGGGCCTCTATCCGCAATATGACAGCTCTTTCTCGGCAACTGTCGGCCTGCAATGGCGCATCAACGAAATGTGGGGCATCGTCGGTGAAATTGAAGCTTTTGAAGATGACACCGACTACACCATTGGTGTTCGCGCCAGCTTCTAATCGCTGCGTTGCTGATTCAGAAAACCCGGTTTCGGCCGGGTTTTTTTGTATGAATTAACAATTTCGGTGAAACTTTTTGCCGACTATGTCGTCATAAGCTCCGAAGCACCGGCTTGCATTGGTGCCGAACTTGTTTTTCGCAATAAATATTCAAACAACTTATAAATTTGGAGAACCCATAAATGAAACGCACTCTATTTGCACTTGCACTTGCCGCAGCACTTCCGATGTCGGCACAAGCTGGTGAAGTAAATTACAACTTCATTGAAGCCGGTTACGCTTCCACCAACGTCATTGGCGGCGATTTCAACGGTTGGAACCTCGATGGTTCCGTTGCATTTGGCGATAATTTCTATGGCTTCGCTGGCCACAAAACCGGCGATGAAAGCAGCATTGATCTCAACCAAACCCACCTTGGCTTTGGCTGGCACAGTTCGGGTAATGCGCAATGGTTTGCCGAAGCAAGCTGGGTCAGAAACGAGCTTGATTTCGGTGGCGGCAGCAGCGATGAAGACGACGGCTATTCCGTTGCCGGCGGCGTCCGTGGCTTCCTGGGCGATAATTTCGAAGGTAATGTGAAAGTGAACTACACCGATGTAGGTGATTTTGGCGATGGCTTTGGTGCTAGCGTTGCCGGCATTTACCACTTCAACGATACCTGGGGCGCCTATGCCTCCTACGATTATTCCGATCGTGGCAGTTTCGATTTTGATACCTGGGGTCTGGGCGTTCGCGCCAGCTTCTAATCAAGCAATAGCGTGAAAAAAAACCCGGCTTAGGCCGGGTTTTTTTATACAGGGCTATCCGAGTTTTCTAATGTTTTTCAAACAGGCCTTCCGGATATTCCGGTTTTTGCTCGCGCGAGAGAATGATCTTCAGACCCTCGGCCGGCGTAATTTCCTCGTGCAATACACGTTGTACCAGCATGGAAATCGGCAGCTCGATATCGTGACGATTTGCCAATCGCATCACCTCGTCCACCGTCTGCACCGATTCAACGACCTGCCCGATTGCTGCGACCGCTTCCTGGATCGACTGTCCGCGACCCAGCGCGAGCCCGAGCCGACGATTACGCGATAAATCACCCGTACTGGTCAGCACCAAGTCGCCCAGGCCGGCCAAGCCCATCAGGGTTTCAGCGCGGCCGCCTAAAGCCACGTTCAAGCGCAGCATTTCATTCAGGCCACGGGTGATGAGTCCTGCGCGGGCGTTCAAGCCCAAGTTCATGCCGTCGGCAATCCCGGTGGCTACCGCCAAGACATTCTTCATCGCGCCGCCAAGTTCGGCACCCAACATATCGCTGCCGGTATAGGCACGGAAAGCGGGCCCATGGAGCGCCTCGGCCACGATTTGTGCAAAGCCATCGTCATCGGAGTGCACGGTGACCGCCGTCGGCAAGCCCTGTGTGACTTCCTTGGCGAATGAAGGCCCGGTAATCACGGCAATGGGGACCTTCGGACCTAGAACTTCTTCGGCGACTTCATGAAGGAATCGACCGGAACCTGGTTCGAACCCCTTTGTTGCCCACGCAACGCCGGCATGCGGTTGGCGATGCCTTGCGAGTGCGTGAAGCGTTTCAGTGAATGCGTGGCTGGGCGTAACCACGATGATCAGATCTGCCCAGCTCACTACCTGCGCCAGGTCAGTGCTGGCGTGCAAGCTCTCGGGCAACGCAATACCCGGCAAGTACCGGGTATTTTCATGCTGCAGATTGATGGTTTTGATCTGCTCGGCATTGCGGCCCCAAATCAGGGTTGGATAACCGTGACGTGCCGTCAGCGAAGCAAGCGCGGTGCCCCAGGAGCCCGCGCCTAATACCGCAATTTTAATAGCGTCGCTCATTGGCGGGCGCTGGCTTAAGCGTTGCCGCCTTCAGCCATGATGGCGCCGGATGATTGTTGGGCGAAGTTTTCAGCACGACGGCGCAGGCCTTCGGCATACAGTGCTTCAAAATTGATGGGCTGCAGATAGAACGGCGGGAAACCACCGGCCGAAATCAGATCGCTGACAGCTTGACGTGCATACGGGAACAGCACATTCGGGCAATAAGTACCGAGCATCATATCCAGATTGCGTTCGTCAAAACCCGCCAGGCCAAATACGCCAGCTTGTTCGATTTCCGCCAGGTAAACATTCTTTTCGCCAATTGCGCAAGTCAAGGTAATGCCGAGAACCACTTCGAACACACCTTCTTCGAGACGAGCGACTTTTTGATTCAGGTTCATATTCAAGGCTGGCTGACCAGGATCGTTGAAAATGCCGGGTGTATTGGGCGCCTCGAACGATACGTCTTTGACGTAAATTTTCTGGACAGTAAATTGGGCTTGGCTAGCTTGATCGGTCGCCGCGCTGGAATCGGTCATGGTGTTACTCCAAATAAAAAATATGAATACCGCATTATCACATGGGGTCGTGGCTTGCCCAAACAAGGGCAAGCGAACCTGTTACGCAGAATCTTGTCAGTTTTTGCCTTTCACCAAGGGCAGGTCAGCCTGCTGCCAGGCGGCGACTCCGCCATCGAGCCAGAACACTTGGGCAAACCCGGCTTTCACCAGTTTCTTCGCCGCATCGGCAGACTGGATGCCGGTGCGGCAAACCAGAACAACCGGCTGATCCTTGGCTTTGGCGAGCAACTTGTTGTCCGGGCCAATCTGGCTCAGAACAATGTTTTTCGAACCTGCAATATGGCCTTTATCGAAATCCGCGATCGCACTAACGTCAAATACTTGCGCGTCGTCACGATTGATCAACGCGGTCAGTCCCGCCGAATTGACAGTTTTGTAACCGGTAAAAAAACGTGCGATTTCGGTATAGATGATGGCGATGGTAAGGCCGACGAAAGCCAGTGACAGCATTGGGCTTTGGCTTGCAAACGTTTGCAGCGATTCAAAATTCATGAAAATCAGTAGAAATGTCCGGGACGCGCATTATCCGCGGGTATGGAGCCTACGCCAAGTTTTATTGCTAATTTGGCACCTGGCGCAGTCTCGCCAGCATAATTTGTCCGTAAATTGCCGTTACGGAAGACTCTAGAACGACTTCGCCGTGAAATCCGGCAAGCCGGTCGTTAACCACCATCGCTTGCTTTTCTCGTTCCAGCGCCAGATTTGGGTATCCATGATGACTCGTTCGGCCTGGGTGTTCCGATTAATCAGACGAATCTCCACCATGACTTCGATCGCTCCGTCTTCCAGCACGTCCTGGGATTTTTCCTCGTAACCGCTGACTTGAATCTGTTTGAAACGCTCTTTTTCCAAGTCGCTTAAAGGATTTTCCTTGCGAAATTCCGGATCGACATGCCCCCAGGCCATTTCAAATTCATTCCAGCGGATTGCCGAAGCGTATTTCGTCTGTACAACCACGAATTGCTTGGTTTTCGAACGCTTGCTGAGTGCATCGGCCGGAATCGCTACCAGCAACATTAGGATCGCAAAAACCGTCACGAAGCTGTTTTTCATAAAAAGACTCATGGACTCATCTCTCTTTAAAGATGGCCAAGCTTACTCAATTTTGCTGCGTATTGCGGCAAAACGCGCCGTCATTTCACACAAAGTTTGTCCCTGTTCATTTTTGATGCTTGCCTGGGCAGTCGCACGGGCACGTCCCTTGCTGCGAATCGTCTGAAAAAATACGCTCCATTGCGTATCGGCATGCAAGCTCGCACTCGCCTGCAAATCACCAAACACCGGCGCCAGGAATCGTACCTGGCTGTCGGCGATAAATACCTCGGCATTGATTTTTTCGCGCCGGCATTTCTCGGTTACCAAACCCCAGGCCGCCATCGTCATCACGCTGACCAGACTGCCGCCAAATGCACAGGCCTTGTCATTCACGTTTTTATCGAGCGGAGCGAACACCGACAAAACGCTGCCATCGAATTCGACCGCTTTTATGGCCATGGCATTTACCGGTGGCATCGCAGTAAATGCTGTATTTAATGCATCCAGTTCCCGTGGATCGCCTGATTCTTTCAACGCCGCACTCATGTTCAAACCCTATTTATGCCAAGCTATTAGCATGCCTGACATCAATCCTAACTTGCCACTGCGTGAATGGACTGTGTTGTCGTTGCGCCCTCTCGGACAACATGCGGTAGCGCATAGTACGAGTGAACTGCGCGGCGCGAAATTTCTGGCCTGCTCGAGTATCAAACTCGAAGCGCTTAACAATCTTGCCGAGTTGATTAATGCACTTGCATGCGATCACATCATCGTCACCAGCCCCGCAGCTGTTCGATTCGCGAGCCAGGCACCGGCATTCACATACTCGCCGGAATCACAGTGGTTTGCGCTGGGCGAAGGCAGCGCTTCGGCATTGAAAAAAATTGGGGTCGACAAAGTTTTCGTTCCGGACAATGGCAGCCAGTCCGAAAATTTGTTGGCAATGAAGCAACTGCAGAATGTGCATGGATTGCATATCGGTTTGATTGCCGCACCTGGAGGCCGGGGGTTGATCGAAGCGACCTTGCTTAAACGCGGGGCGATACTTCATGTCGCCCACACATACCAACGTAAAGCCATCCCCATTGCACCCGACGAGCTGGAAGCGCTGAATCAGATCGGCAGTCCGTTTGCGGTGTTGTGCAGCAGCCATGAAGTATTTAAATCTTTTTGGCGACAGCTCGATTCGGCCTTGCAGGAAACGATGAAGCACGGCTTATGGGTTGTCAGCAGCAATCGCCTGCAAACCATCCTGCAGCAATCAGGCATTTCGAATACGACGATCAGCCCCTCGCCCCAGCCTGACGCCATGTTGGCGCATCTGGAACATGTGCAAACGCAGCAGGTGCGTTAGCATGTTACCAATTCAAGTCGAGCCCTTGCCGTGAGTGACGATAACGAAACCAATCCGGAAGCAGCAAACCCCATCGTTCGAAGCCCGGGCTTGTGGGTATTTGTCCTGTTGTTGATTGCCGCCGTTGTCGCGCTGGCCTTGTGGCAGCCCTGGGCTAAACAAGCAACGCCGACCGATACGGTGGATTTAAGTCCCGAGGCTCTGGATGCGCGCTTGCTCAATACCGAACAGCAATTGCAACGTGCCCAACGCCTGCAGCAAAGTCTCGAGAAAAAACTTGCCGATGCCCAATCTCGTACCGGCTTGTTGCGCGATGAAGTATTGGGAGTTAACCAGCGCGCCGCCATCCTCGAAGAAAATGTCCGCGAGATGGCAAAAGAGCAGAATGATTCGAAACAATCGGTGCAACTGGAGGCACTCGAGTTATTGTTGATTCTTGCCGATGCGCGCATCCGCGTTGATGGCGACTTGCAAGGCGCATTGCGAGCGATGCGTTTGGCCAATGAAGTCGCTTCCGACATGCGCGACCCGCAGATGATCAATATGCGTCAAAGCTTGTTGCAGGAAATGCAGGCATTAAGCAGTTCGACCGACGGGAAACCGATTGCTGCCGGCGAGCTGGATGCGCTTGAAGCCACGTTGCCGCAATTGTCGGCCAAGCTCCCGGGACAAACCGATGTCACCTCGAAAGCCAATCGAAATGGCTTTCAGCGCCTGCTCGATGCAATGGTGCAAGTCCGTTCCGAGGATGAACAATCACTGCTTGGCGCCAACGATCGCAGCGCCGCCGAAGCAGCCTTATCACTCGAGATTGCACTCGCTCGAAGCGCCCTGAACAAGCGGGACAATATCGGTTTTCAGGCCAGCCTGCGTCGCATCGACAGCTGGCTGAAACGCCTGTATGCCGATAGTCCGGTGCTACGCGAACGACGTGAAAAATTGGCGATGCTGGCAAAGCAGGATATCCGTTTGAATGTTCCGACCGCCGGCAGTTCATTGCAATTGCTGCGCTCGATGTCGGTACAACGCGAGCAAGCTCCATGAATGTTTTTCGCGGCCTGATCTGGTGTTTATTGCTTGCGGCCGCAGGTGCCGTCGCTTGGGAAGCATTATCGACCGACATGGGTTTTGTGCTGATTCGCTGGCATGGAAAAATAGTCGAAACCACGGTCGCCTATGGCCTGATTTTCTGGTTGCTTATTTCAGTTGCCCTCTGGTCCTTATGGTTTCTGCTGCGCTTGCCATTCAACGCCTGGCAAGCGCTGGCAAAAAAACAGGCGCGGCTTCGCTTGATCAACGGCATGCAAGCTTTGCACGAAGGTCGTTATGCGCGCGCCGAGAATTTATTACTGAAAGCAGCCAACGAGAATGACATCAGGACGATAGCCTTGATGGCAGCCTATGAAGCCGCGTTGCGGCTCGACGAGCCACAACGTGCGATGCAACACCAGGCCACCTTGCTGCAACACAACCCTGACGCAGCTAATGAACTCGCTGCAGCGCGTGCATTGCAAAACGGTAGTGCAGAACAGGCTTTAGGTTTGCTTGCACCGATGCAGGCAGCAAGAAAACTGTCGCCGCAAGGACTTTTCCTGTATTTGCAGGCACTGGAAAAAAATTATCGTGCAAACGAGGCGCTTGGTTTGCTGAATACGCTTCGAAGAGAGCAGGCTTTGGCACCGCAAGTATTGGCGGACTTTGATGTTCAATTGCATGCCAGTGCCATTGAACAGGCCAGCGACGCCGATGTCTTTTTGCAGCAATGGCAAAACCTGCCGGATCGTTTAAAGCAAAGCACGGCCGTTTTGAAGGCCTTCGCTGCCCGTGCCGATGCACTGGCGCTTGAAACCAAAGCCGTGCAAGTGCTGAGTGATCATTTAAGTCTGTACTGGACACCCGAATTACTCGATAGCATGGCGGCAATTTCCACGCATGGCGATGATCAGCGAATTGGCTTGTGCGAAGCCTGGTTACCGCAACATCCCGATGACGCCGCGCTGCATGGAGCGTTGGGCAAACTGCATGGCCAGCAAAAAAATTATTCGAAAGCCGAAACTCTACTGAATCGTGCCGTATCGCTGAACCCGAGTAGTGAAGCATGGGAAGCGCTGGGCAATGTCTATGCAGCCCAGCAGAAAAACGAACAGGCCAGCACCGCTTTTGCCAACGCCTTGCGTCTGCAGCGCGAACAAATGCCTTTACTGCTCAGCGGCCAGACTCTGCGCGAACAAATCGCCAGCCACGCAGTTGCCGAAATTCGCAACGAGCACGGGTTCCCGGTGTTACCCAAATAATCTGCCGACGATGCGAGCTACCATGCGAGTTATTTACCCGTTCGGTGCCGGAATGAATTTGCCTGGTTGTTCGATTCGTTTTGCAATCGCTTTGCTGATTGTTGCCAATCTTGTCGGCTGCAAAGATTTATTGCCCGGCACCGACAAATCCGACGCCGGCTCCAGCGACATCGCCGACAACCCGACAAAAACGATCATTGAAACGGACGCGTGCTATTTCCCGGCACTCAGCCCGCCAGAAAATATCGAGGTCTATGCCATCGACGGCCAAGACTGGATTGAAAAGAACAAACCATTGGACTCCGACGATTCCGATGCCACGCTGATCCAGGTCAATGTAGACAATTCTCGACCTGTCGCCTTGTTGTTGACGGCCAAAGAACCGGCGCGATGGCAAATCAAGTCAAGCGCTGGCACGCAAATCTGGGGCGTATATGTCACGGCGGAATTACCCCAGCAAGTAACCGGTATCACCGCGCCGACGGTAATCCATCAACATTACCGAAGCCGGGATGACAAATGCGGTTTCTACTGGGCGCCGGAATATCAGGTGCATCCGCTGTACGTCTTCACCAAAAAATTGTTTGGCAAACCGTATCTCGAAATTGCCGAAGTCCATAAAGGCAGGGTGAGCATTCAGGAAATGATAGCGATACCAGAGCAAGCACCGGTCATGCCCATTGAAAGAAACCGCGTCTCAAGTCGCTACACAACAATGGAGATACCACCGCCTCCGCCGCCGCAAACGGTCGCACCTGCCAAAATGATGACGATCACCGAAGCGCTTCGCGCCAATGTCATTCGGCCCGGCACCCTCTCCGATATCAATAGCTTCAAATCCCGGTATCGCACCGCCAACAATAAAGATCTCGGCAAGCATTTCGACGAACGAATCAAGCATATGCCGGTTTATGTCATCACCCAGGATTTTACCTTTCCGCGAAACCTGGCTGGCGCGCATGCCGTCGTTTTTATTCTGGAAAAAAGAGTGCCGTACCCTAACGGTGATTCGGAACACAGTCCGATGCTGGACATGAATTCGGGCACCTGCATGGGTGGCATCTGCGACATGCTGACGAATGACTAGAATTTTTTCTGTCATCGCGCATGCAATTCTCCGATAAAAACAGCCGGGAAGCGTTCAACTTTCCGGCTGCAGAAAACACTTCAGTTTGAAGTGAAACCTTATCTTTCGACGATCGCCGCGACGCCCATTCCGCCAGCCGTGCACACCGAAATCAAGACCCGACCGCTGCCTTTTTCTTTCAGTAATTTGGCGGCCGTTGCGACGATACGGGCACCAGTCGCGGCGAAGGGGTGACCCATTGCCAACGAGGACCCGACGACGTTGAGTTTGCTGCGGTCAATCGAGCCCAATGGCTTGTCGCGACCCAATTTTGTTTTGCAGAACTCTTCCGATTCCCAGGCTTTCAAGGTGCATAAAACCTGTGCCGCGAAAGCTTCGTGGATTTCGTAGAAATCGAAATCCTGCAGACTCAGATTATTGCGTGCCAGCAATTGCGAAACCGCCCAGGCCGGCGCCATCAACAAGCCTTCGCCATGCACGAAATCGACCGCAGCCACTTGCGAGTCACGCAAATATGCCTGCACTTCCAGACCATTCGCCGCAGCCCATTCTTCGGATGCAAGCAGGGCTGCCGAAGCACCATCGGACAGGTTCGTAGAATTGCCCGCAGTCAGTGTGCCCTGACCGCTGGTTTTGTCGAATGCCGGTTTCAGGGTTGCGAGTTTTTCGATCGTTGTATCGGCACGCAGAATATTGTCTTTGTCGATGCCGCGGAACGGCACGACTAAATCCTTGTAGAAACCGCGTTCGTACGCGGCGGCGGCTTTCTTGTGCGATTCAAATGCCAGTTGATCCTGATCGGCGCGGGTAATTTTCCATTCCTTCGCCATTTGTTCGCAGCTCTCGCCCATGCTTTTGCCGGTGCGTGGTTCGGCGACGCCGGGAAACTCGGGTTTGAATTCGCTAAACGAAAAACCTTTCAGCAAGGCACCAATGCGTTGTCCGAAGGATTTCGCCATATTCGCATTCAACAAACGACGTCGCATTTTTTTACCGACCGCAATCGGCACGTCGGACGTCGTGTCCGAGCCGCCACCGATACCGGATTCAATTTGACCCAATGCAATTTTATTGCCGACCGCAATAATCGTATCCAGACCGGTACCGCAGGCACGCTGCATCGTCAGGCCAGGCGTCGCTGGCGACAGGCCGGATGACAAAGTCGCTTCGCGCGCGAGATTGAAATCACTCGAATGTTTCAACACGGCGCCCATCGCGACTTCGCCGAGTTGTTTGTCCTGCAAATTGAATTTTTCGACCAGGGCGCCGAGCGTCTTCACAGACATGCCCATATTGCCGATATCGAAATAGACGCTGTTGTTACGGCAGAACGGAATACGGACGCCACCGATAATGGCCACGCGGCGGGGATTGCTCATAACGAAAATCCTTATTCAAGGTCAGCGGCTGGCGCTGGCATAATGGGGTGTCCTGAGGATAGCTTAGTGGTCTAGAGCAAGATTTCCAAACTTTGCAGGCTTTAAAAACGATGACTGAAATTGTGAGTTTCCTGGGCGCTTTCGCGCTGGAGCTAAGTCCGCAGACGCGAGCCGGGACGACATGCCTGCAACAGGCACAAGCCGGCGAGCTGGCAGCCTTGCTGGCGCGCGATCTGGCCAAATGGGTTCCGGAAGTGCGCGATTGCGATTTCACACTCTTGGCCGCCTTGTTCGATCCGGTCGAAATTTTGCGCCCTGGCTTTCCACTGCATGCCGAATTGGAGCGGTTGACAGCACAAGCTCCCGGCCAAGGTCAGGCGCGCATTATTGCGCTCGGCGCCAACGACAACACATTGCCTGAAACTTTAGCGCCGGCTGAAGAATTCGCCGAAGGGCCGTTTCGGCTTGTGCCGTTTTTATTACGCGGCGATGCCGAATTGATCAAACTAGTCGGTGAACAACTGGAAGCCGGCTTGCTCGATATCGGCATGGCACCGGCAAATACCGCATTATTTGCGCAGGAAAATTTCAAAGCACAGATCGAGCACGCGCGTTACCTGACCGTACACGATTTAGCCGCGATGATGGCGATGCAATACGAGCACGCCGGTCTGCAACATGCCTGGCCACTGATTGAAACTGCCTTGCTGGCACCGAACGAGATCTGCTGGTGCGATGCGATGCCCGAGCCACTCGCACTGTATCGTGATCGTGAAATCCACATGACCTTGTTTGATGCCGACGATTGGCAGAATCTGGGTTATTGCGGCGAAGAAATCGATCCGGAGCGATGCGAGTTTCTTTTCGAGCAATTCGAAATGCGGCAACGGCAAATGGCTGCCCTGTTCCAGGCGCATGGCCTGGATGTCACGTTCGAACATTGCGCGAAAGGTAAAAATCCGAAGCAGGTTTTATTGTCGTAGGCGGGCCCTCTGGACCCGACCAATAATCATCGGGCCCAGAGGGCCCTCCTACGATTATTTCGGCACGTTTTCGACCGGCGGCAACTCAGATAGATATATCCAAAGCGCGGCAATTTCATCGTCGGTCATCTTCGACATCGCCGGCCACGGCATGAATTTATCCAGTTCGCTGCCATCCGGACGCTTGCCGGTACGCAAAGCTGTCTGGAAATCGTGGAGCGACCAGTTTTTCAAGGCAGCCTGCGTCAAGTTCGCGGCCGGCTTGAATTCCGGCGGTGTGCCAGGCACATGTTGTCCGGCGAAGTTATGGCCATGGCAGCCCACGCAGGTTTGTGCCAGATATTTCCCGTATTCCGCCGTCGCCGCAGCGACCGGTGCCGTGCGTTGTCGCGGCGAATGATCGATCGTCTCCGCCGGCAACAAAGGGAAGTTATCCAGCGAATAAAGAATGCGGCCAACTGGACGGATTTCCGATGCGCCGGGATTATTGTTCGACGCAGGCAGTGATTTGATATACGCAATAATGGCGGCAGTATCGGCGTCGCTTAAATTCTGATAATCGCCTGACGGCATGAACAGCATTGGACGTCCGCCGGTACCGACGGCATGGCGAATCGCTCTGGCCATATCGTCGACAGTCAAACTCATGCCGACTCCGCCTGTTGTCAGGTTGGAACCGACCACCTTGATGACCGGACCGGCTTCGAAAACCATTTTTCCTTCGGCGCGTTCACCGTGGCAATCGGCGCAGCCTTTCGCGATGAACAAACGTGCGCCATAAGCCAGAGTCGCGGCATCCTCTGCCACAGCCAAAGGCGGGTCGCTGATTTGGTAGCGCTTGGCCAAACCCTGTTCGGTTTTGTAATGGGCAAACCCGTAGAGGCCGGCTGCAATGATCAGCAGCAATCCGATGGCACATCCCAGAAATTTCAATAATTTTTTCATTTATTACTCCGATACCGCTCTGCAAATAAATGCCCATAAGCTGAATCGTGGGCAGTTTTCTCAATTACGGCCTTTTCCGTTAAAACAGGACATGAAACTCGCATTATCGACACTGAATTAGTGTTTTTGGAGTCGTCCAGCTTCCGAACTGGCCTCTGTGGGTCTAACATGCCGTTATAGGAGTAATCATGCGCACACATATCGGTCATTACGAAATTGTCTCTGAGTTGGGTCGCGGTGGAATGGGGGTGGTCTATAAAGGCTACGAACCTGCACTGACACGCTACGTAGCAATCAAGGAACTCTCGCCGGCACTGGCCCACGACCAGACCCTGGTCGAGCGCTTCCTGCGCGAAGCTCGTTCGATGGCTTCTTTGAATGATCCGCACATCATTCAAATCTTCCTGATTGGCCAGGAAAACAATCAGCCATTTTTCGTGATGGAATTTGTCGATGGTGAATCGCTTTCGGCGATCATCAAACGCGAAGGCCGCTTGCAAGTCGGCGATGCGTTGAAAATATTGCATCAATCGGCAAAGGGTTTGTCGGTTGCCCATGACCGTGGCGTGATTCATCGCGATATCAAGCCCGGCAATCTGATGCTGAGCCAGCGCGGACAAATCAAGATCGCCGATTTCGGTATCGCGCTGGCCAATCATGATTTCAACAGCAAACTGACCGGCACCGGCGAATTTGTCGGCACACCGGGCTACCTCTCGCCTGAAGTTTGTCTGGGCAAGGCCGTTGATCAACGTTCGGATATTTTCGCGCTCGGCATCGTATTGTTTGAAATGCTGACCGGTCGCACGCCGTTCTCCGATGAAAGTCCGCTGAAGTTGATGCTCGATGTCGTGCAATCGCAGATTCCCGATGTGCGTGAATTGAATGCCGATGTCGATAGTGAAGTCGCCGCAATTTTGTCGCGCATGCTGGAAAAAGAACCGAGTGATCGCTATCAAAGCACCGATGCGCTGATCGATGATCTGGAAAAGCATCCGCTGATTCGCCAAGGTGGCCCGCTGAAATTGAAAACGCTGCCGCCTTCGGGTCCGGCCGCTACCTTGATCGGCATGGCAACGCCGGTCACGCCGGGGGTGATGCGTGCACCCACACCGCCACCGAATGTGGGTTCTGCGCCGACCGCTGCGATACCTGCGTCTGCCGTGACCACGGCACAAGGCAGCACCCGTCCTGGCGTGACCCAGGTAGTGTCGCCTGCGCCTACGCCGCCGGTTTCTTCCAGTGCGCTTAAATGGGTCGCTTTGGCTGCCGTTCTCTGCCTATTCCTGGTCGGCGGAGCCTGGGGCCTGTACAGCGTCTTCAAACCTGCAGCGCCGGTTGAAGAAACCATCGCAGCGAATACTGTGGTGCCTGCTGACGGTACCGGCGCATCGACCAGCACCGATGCCGCTATCAACACCTCGGCAACTGCTACACCGGCCACGCCCGATACTACTTCAGATACCAGTACCTCTGTGGTCGATAATTCCGACTCGAGCAATACAGCAAGCAATACCATTAGCAGCCCACCGAAGACTCCGGCAACGCCTGACAACTCCAATGCTGGCGACGACGATATTGCCAATTCGAGTACGCCAGATCGCCCTCGCATCGCCGATCGAATCAAGGAACGCGTGCAAGAAGATGACGCACCTGCAGCGGGCGGCGGCGCACACACGTTTGCCGTGGTCACCAATGGCGATCCTGCGTTGATGATTCCGGCACAACAAATGATCGAAGACAAACTCAGCGAAGCTGGCTACCAATCGGTCAACAGCAAGCGTGCCAATGTCATTATTCGTGTCCGCGCCGATGTCATTGGTAATCAGGACATCAGCTTCTACGGGCAAAACGCCACGCTTACAACGGCCTATCTGACGGTGAAGCCGTTTGGTCGCGCCGGCCGTCCACTGGGCACTGGTTTCCGGGAAAAAATCGATTACACCCCGCTGAATGCCGAAGACAAAGTACAGCAGGCGCTCGAAGAACACATGAATCGTGTCGTGGAAAATATCGGCTCGAAATAAATTTCGTTCGAGAATAAAAAAAGCCGGCGCAAGCCGGCTTTTTAATGCAATGCGAATGCCGAGGCTGGATCAGTTTGCCGGCAAGGGTTTAAACACTTCGCGAAATGCCTTGATCGCAGCCGGATGATAAATCGTGCCATGTTTTTCTTCCGGCATCGGCTGGAAATGCCAGCGCAAATTGCTTGATGCATTTTTCTTCAGGATGACGGAAAACTGCTCGGCAACTCCTTCGACTTTTTCCTCACTGCTATTGGCAAGATAAAGCGTCTTGTACCAGCCCGGTGTTTTCAAACGCTCGGCAGCGCTTTTCACCAATGCCTGATTATTCCACCAAAGACTCGGATCAATCGCGATATAGGTGTCGAACAGATCCGGCGTGGTCAAAAATGTTTCCAGCACGAACAGACCCGCCAATGATTCGCCAACCACGGCGCTTTCCATAGTAGTGCGATAACGCTGCCTGATTTCCGGCATCAATTCGGTACGGATGAATTCGCGGAATGCCGCAGAACCGCCCACTTTCGGCGCAATCTTTTTATCTTCGGCATTCTCGGTCGGGCCGGTCATGTCGCGGCGGCGTTGCGTGTTCTCGATGCCGACCAAAAGAAATGGCCGCATCGTGCCATTGCCGACCGACACCTGGATCAGGCCAGCGACATGCAGGAAATCTTCGGCGATACCGCCATCGGGCATATACAACACCGGCAAGGGCGTATCTTCCGCTTCGCCATATGGATGGGTTGCGTAAACATTGATGCGGCGGGTTTCGCCGAGGATTTTCGATTCGATCGTGAATGTTTCTCCGATCGACAGCGGCTTGGCTTCGCTGGCGCTGACTTTATATGGCGTTAAAAAAAGAGTTAGTGCAAATAATATCGATAAGCAGCGAACCATCGAGATTCTCCTTACAAATTAAATTCATTCACACCGGCGACAAATTCGCATACGCCAACACCAGCCACTTGCTGCCGGCATTTTCGAAATTCACCTGCACGCGAGCATGCGCGCCATTGCCTTCGCAATCCATCACGATGCCGACACCGAAGCTGGCGTGCGAGACTCGCTGGCCCAATTTCAAACCGCCGGAAGGCGCTTCCGACATGCGCGTGCTGTTGTAGGCCGAATTGAAATTCGATTTTATGACGTTCACTTTCGGTCGAACTTCATGCAGCAGGGCGGCCGGTATCTCGCGCAGGAAACGCGAAGGTGTGCCGTACATTTCCATGCCGTGCAAACGCCGGGTTTCGGCGTAGGTCAGGATCAATTTTTCGCGGGCGCGGGTCAGGCCGACGTAGGCAAGGCGACGCTCTTCTTCGAGACGTCCGTTTTCTTCCATCGAGCGATTGCTCGGGAATAAACCTTCTTCCAGGCCGGTTAAAAATACCAGCGGAAATTCCAGGCCTTTTGCACTGTGCAGCGTCATCAATTGCACGCCGTCTTCGCCATCCTGTGCCTGGCCTTCGCCGGCTTCGAGCGAGGCGTAACTTAAAAATTCGACCAATTCGGTCATGCCTTGACTGGCTTCGTCTTCGCGGCGTTCGAAACGACTCGCGACCGATACCAATTCGTCCAGATTTTCCAGTTTCGAATCGACCTGGCCTTTCGATTCCTGCGAATAGAAAGCGCGCAGACCGCTGCGTTCCAGCACATGATCAAACTGCTCGTGCAATTCCAGTTCTTTGGTTTGTTCCTGCAAAGACGCAATCAATTCCAGGAAAACATTCAACGCATTTTTTGCTCGCGCAGTCAGCGTCGTGCTTTGCATCATTTCCTGCGTGGCGGTCCAAAGCGAAATCGATTTGCTTCTTGCCAGCTTCCTGACTTCATCCAGCGTCTTGTCGCCGATGCCGCGTGCCGGCGTGTTCACTGCGCGTTCGAATGCCGGGTCATCATCGCGATTGGCCAGCAAACGCAGATACGCGAGTGCGTCTTTGATTTCGGCGCGTTCGAAGAATCGCAGACCGCCATATACGCGATACGGCATACCGGCCTGAATCAATTGTTCTTCCAATGCGCGTGATTGTGCATTCGAGCGATACAGCATCGCGCATTCGCGCGCGCTGCCGCCTTGACGGATATGCGCCTGGATCCGCTCGACGATATAGCGCGCTTCATCGACTTCGTTGTAGGCCGCATACAAATCGATACTTTCGCCTTCGCCCGATGCGGTCCAGAGATTTTTCCCGAGTCGTTCCGGGTTATGTGCAATAACGGCATTGGCAGCGGAAAGAATATTGCCGGTCGAACGATAGTTTTGTTCGAGTCGAATGGTTTGCGCACCCGGATAATCACGCAGGAAACGCTGCACGTTTTCCACCTTTGCGCCGCGCCAACCGTAGATCGCCTGATCATCATCGCCGACGATAAACACTTGGCCAGTCTCGCCAGCCAGCACACGCACGAACGCGTATTGAATGCTGTTGGTATCCTGGAATTCGTCGATCAATAAATGTTTGAAACGATTCTGGTAATGCAGCAACAGGGCATCATGTTGCAACAGCAATTCATGCGCCCGCAGTAATATTTCGGCGAAATCGACCAGGCCGGAGCGCTGGCAGCGCGCCTCGTAAGCCTCATATACCTGCAAGATGGTCTTGGTATAAAAATCACCGCCCGGCACCTGGATGTGTTTCGGCCGGCGACCTTCGTCTTTCTGCGCGTTGATCCACCAGACGATTTGCTTGCGCGGGAAACGGCCTTCATCCAATTCCATTTCATTGGCGATCCGCTTGACCAAACGTAATTGGTCATCGGAATCCAATACCTGGAATCCTTCCGGCAAGCCGGCTTCCTGATGATGCAAACGCAATAGACGATGTGCCAAGCCGTGGAAGGTACCAACCCACATGCCACGCGAACCATGGGTCAGGATTTTCTCGACCCGATGCCGCATTTCGGTCGCGGCTTTATTGGTGAACGTGACAGAAAATATTCCGTGCGCCGGGACGCCGACCACTTCATGCAACCAGGCAATGCGTTGCGTCAGCACCCGAGTTTTGCCGGAGCCTGCACCGGCCAACACCAAGTAATGGCCAGGCGGCGCCGACACGGCTTCGCGTTGTGCCGCGTTCAGATCATCGAGTAGGTGTGAAACATCCATGGGTTTTCAGAACGGATCAATGCCCGGCTTTATGACCCTTCGCAGCCGACGCCATCAGATTGTCGGTGTAGGCGATGCCAATCGCCGACAGGATGAACACGCAGTGGATGATCGTTTGCCACATCACGCCGGCCTCGGTGTAACTGGCGCCCGAGCCCGCAACAGGATTATCGGTACCCAGTGCGCCGATCGCGATAAAGGTTTTCAGCAAGTGAATCGAACTGATGCCGATGATCGCCATCGCCAATTTCACTTTCAATACCGAAGCATTGACATGGCTTAACCATTCCGGTTGATCCGGATGCCCTTCGAGATTCAAACGCGACACGAAGGTTTCATAACCACCGACGATGACCATGACCAGCAAGTTCGAAATCATCACTACGTCGATCAGGCCAAGCACGGCCAACATGATCAACTGTTCACTGAAACTGGTTGCCCCTTGAATCAGATGGATCAGTTCTTTCACAAACAGGATGACGTACACGCCTTGCGCGACGATCAGGCCAAGATACAAGGGCAGCTGCATCCAGCGCGAGCTGAAAATCAACCAGGAAAGCGGATGAAGTTTGGTAGGTTTGGCGGTAGTCATAATGATAAAAATGATTTGGTATGGGCCTATTCTAAAGGTTTAGCCACCTCCAAACCATGACTCGATCAAGTTTATTGACGCCTGAATGAATCCAGATGGCCTTTCTGTTCGTTCTGATTGGAAGTCGTCGTGTTTTTCATCGGGATGGAGCAGTTAATGTGAATAATATTTTATTGTGGTCCGTGTTATTCGCTGCGGCTCTGGCCCCCTGCGATTCCCTGGCAGATGCCAGTGTGCAAATCATCGGCGATAAAACGATCACTGATGGGAATGGTGAAGTGGCGATCGTGGAAGCGGGCTATCTCGATGTGCCAGAAAGCAGGAAAACCCGCAGCGGCCGTCGGTTATCACTCCCGTTCTACCGCCTGAAATCTACCGCTGCAAAGCCGGCTGCGCCGATCTTCCTGCTGGCAGGCGGCCCGGGATCATCATGGATTGACCAGGTAGCGCAGAAGGAAAACTTCAGCGAAGTGCTGTTTTATAAATCCATCGGCGATGTCATATTGTTTGATCAACGTGGCGGTGGTCACTCGTTGCCCGAAATGCACTGCAGTCAGTCGCAACAACTCAGCCTTGAACAATTACGTTCGCCAGATTACACAAAAAATGCATTCCGCAAGATTGCCAGAGAATGTCGTGATGAATGGCTAGCGAAAGGCGTCGATCTATCGGCGTACAACACCGTAGAAAATGCGGCGGACGTAGACGACCTGCGCCGCGCACTTGGCTACCGGTCCATTTCGCTGATCGGTGGCAGCTATGGCTCACACCTGGCATTGCAATACATGAAGCGCTATCCGGAAGCCGTTGCTCGCGTAGTCCTGCATGGCGTCGAAGGGCCTGACCATACCTGGGATGATCCGGCCGGAATACTTGCGGCTTTGCAGCGTATCGCCGCGGTTGCCGAGCAATCGAAACAACTACGACCGCACATCGCCGCAGACGGTTTGTTGGCGACATTACAGCGTGTACTTGATCAGCTCGAAGCAAACCCGCAAAAGATAAGCGTCAATGATGCCGGTGTCAGCACCGAAGTCATTGTCGATGCAAATCTGGTTCGTCAAATCATCCGTAAAAACGCGGGGCGTCGCAGCAAACCGAATGCCTGGCCGGAGCTGATTCTGGCGATGGATCGCGGTGATTTTAGCTATGCTGCAAGTGTTGCACTCAAGCGCAGGATGCTCAGCTTATCGGACCCCATGCATTACATGATGGATTGTTCATCTGGCATTTCCGAATCGCGGAAAGAACGCTTTCGAAAGGACCCTGCAAGAGCGTTGCTCGGAGATATCAATCAGGAATACGAATATTTATGTGGCGAATGGCCGGTCGCGAAGCTTGGTGATTCCTTTCGCAGCAATGCCACCGGCAATATGCCGACACTGATTCTTCATGGCACCTGGGATACATCGACGCCGATCGAAAATGCCCGCGAGGTCGCTTCGGCACTACCCAACGCCCAGCTGGTGGTAGTTTCAGAAGGTACGCACAGCGCCCTATACAACCTCTACGAACACTGGCCACCCTTTCGCAAGTTGCTGCGCGGTTTTCTTGCCGGCGAGCCCGCTAAATTTCCAGCCTCGGTCGAGATGCCCGCAGTAGAATTTCAACCGATCTCCAAAAAATAAGAACTCTTCCGGAGCTACATATGCAACAGAACCTCATTCTTGTCGCCGTCATTCTTGGTATTTCATTGATACTTTCCGTTTTCGTTCACGTCTTTGGCAAGCTGAAGATCGAACAGCAGAAAACTTTGCAGAAGCTGCTTGATCATGGCCCGTTGAATGACATGCTGGCGAAATCCGTCGGGATATACAGCAGCGCCGAAAAAGATTTTCGCCGCGGACTGGCTTTCATCGCCATCGGCACCAGTTGGTCACTCGTCACCTTCTTCATTGGCGGCAAGGCATGGATTCTAGGCTTCGTCCCATTAATAATCGGACTGATCTACCTGTTGCTCTGGAAATTTGATGGAACCCGACGCTAATCGCAACGCGCGGGAGTCGGAATGGATCAGTCGAGTCGTCATCCATGATGACGCGGCTGCTTTTGCGAGCCTCGTCAACCTGCATCAATCGGCCTTGCGTCAATTCCTCAGACGTTTGACACGCAACGACTGGAGTCAGGCCGACGACATTGCGCAGGAAGCATTCTGGAAAGCTTATCGCCATATCGCCGGTTATCAGGGCCGGGGGAAATTCATTTCCTGGCTTTTCAGAATCGGCTACCAGATTTTCATCACCCAGCAACGGAAACACCTAGAACAACATGTCGAGAATTTCGTTCTGGAACTCGAGGCGACCGAAGACACCAGTGAGCAGATAATCAATGCATCCACCGTACAGCAGCTGCTCGCCATGCTGACCGAAGAAGAACGCAATGTATTGCTATTGCATTATCGGCACGAACTCACTCATCAGGAAATCGCCGACGCCCTCGACATTCCGCTGGGCACCGTCAAATCACTGATAAGACGCGCCCGCATCAAACTGCAGCAAGTTCATGAAACCGACGGAGAGAAAAACCATGCGCGATGAGAACGATATTCCGTCCGGCGACCTCTTTACCGCTCTGGTGGCATCAAGGGTCGAGAAGCATCAACGCAAACGCAAAACCGTTTTTATTGCGGGCGCCCTGCTTTCCCTCATCGCAGTCTTCTCGGGTTACGCGCTGCTACCGGCGCAGGATTTCGCTGTCGAAGTCCCCGGCATTGGCGAGATCTTCACTACGCTGATGCTTGCCGCCATTTGTGCAATCGCGGCCATGGCTACCGAGTCGGGATCATGAAATCATCTTCACATCCGGCAAACTCAATACATATTCCGGCCCCATCAGCATCGAAGGCGTGTAGTAACCGCCCGGCTGATTATCGACTTCCAGCAAATGCTTCACGATGCCGAGCGAAGCCGTGACGGTTAGTTCGTAACCGTTCGGCGTATTCATGCATTTCTTTATTTCTTGCCCTGCCGCATCGCGGGCTTCGCCCCATACCGTGGTGATCGATTGCCTGCGTTTTTCTTCCGATGGGCCGCGTACTTTTTTGCCGACCTGTTTCTTCAGGAAATTCTGCACAAAACCCAAACCCAATAATGGACCAAACATGCGAATGCGTTTCACATTCTTGATGCTCGATGGCGGCACGCCCATATAAGTTTCGATATTCGGAATACCGGTCGACACAAACGCGGTGTAAACATCGCCCCAGGGAATCGTCATCGCGAGCCTTGGTTCGCCGTCGCGATCGAAGGTACGTACTTTCCAGGCCAACGGCACTTTCGTCACGACGCCATCGATGCGGGCGCGACCACCACTGGCCAAACCTTCAACACTGGTTTTCGCGGTACCGGGACTTGGCCCGCCGCCGGCTTCAAACGCCAGCACCAAATGCGTTGCCGTCGGCAAATCGCGTTTCAACATCGCGGCCATGCAATCGGTCGGCACCACGTCGAAACCGGAACCCGGCAATACGACGATGCCGGCTTTTTTCGCGCGCTCGTGTTGTGCATGGCAATGCGCGAATACGCTGATCTCGCCGGTGATATCCAGATAATGCGTGCCGGTTTCCAGACAAGCGTCCAACATCGGTTTGCTGGTTGCGGAAAACGGACCGGCACAATGCAAGACCACTTTCATGCCTTCCAGATTTTTTTTCACGACACTCGGATCGTCCAGCGCAAACGCACGCACAGGTAATCCGTATTGCTTGGCGAGTGGCTCGATCGAAGCCAAGCTGCGACCTGCAAGCACTGGCCGCTGGCCGTAAGCTATTGCACGTTCTACCGCCATTTTTCCGGTGTAACCATTCGCGCCGTAAATCATCCAGGTCATAGTTTTTCTCTTTCTCGATGCAATGCTTATTTCATTTCTTTCTTGACCATGCCGGTCAACATCTTGAAATAGATATTAGGAAACCAGCGTTTCAAACGCCAACGCATCGGCTCGCGCTTGGTCGGAATAATCAGGAACTTGCCACGCTCGGCAGAGGCAAACACATTATCGGCAACACTGTCGACGGTATCGGGCGAGGTATCCATCAGCTTCAATGCCATCTTTCTGACTTTGTCACTGCCGACAGCAGTATCGATCAAATTGGTACGGAAGAAACTCGGGCAAATCACGCCGACCAGAATGCCCTTATCGAAAACCTCGGCCCGCAATTGTTCAGACAATGCGACGACTGCCGCCTTGGCGACGCCGTAGCTCATGATACCGGGCGCACTGGCCAGACCGGCAAAACTTGCGGTACTTAAAATCTGGCCCTTACCGGCCGCCAACATGCCGGGTAAAAATAGACGGCAACCACGCACGACACTGAACAAATCCACTTCGATTAATTTTCGCCATTCTTCCATCGTCGTTTCGGTCATCGGGCCACCGGAAGCAATACCGGCGTTATTGATTAGCACATCAACGCCACCCCATTCTTTTTGGATCTGATCAAACAAGGCTTGCATCGAATCATCGTCGCCGACGTCGGCAATCAATGCGATATGGCCT
Source organism: Arenimonas sp. (assembly GCA_036676335.1). Lineage (GTDB taxonomy): Bacteria > Pseudomonadota > Gammaproteobacteria > Xanthomonadales > Xanthomonadaceae > Arenimonas. The sequence goes on from JAKFDD010000009.1 coordinate 362,243, forward strand.
TGCCCAGGCAAACTGGCGCGTGCTGCTTCAACGCGATCAGCGATCAAATCGACACAGGCCACGCGAGCACCACTACGGGCATAACGCAAAGCCAGCGCCAAACCCAAACCGCTGCCGGCACCGGTAATCAAGACGCGACGTTGACTCATTATTTATTCCTGTAAACAGTGGCTGTGATAGTCTCGCCAGCATAGCAAGCCACCGTCATTCCTTCCCGATTATTTGGTGATTTCATGCACAAAATCGACCCCTTGTTTGATTTATCCGGAAAAACCGCATTGGTCAGCGGTGCCTCGCGCGGTATCGGTGAAGCCATCGCTCATCTATTGGCCGCACATGGCGCCCACGTCATTTGCACATCCCGTAAAGTCGAATCCTGCCAATCGGTCGCCGACGCGATCAAGGTGGCCGGTGGTAGCGCTGAAGCGCGTGCCTTGCACGTCGGCGATGTCGCCGCGATCGAAGGCCTGTTCAATGATCTCGATGCCGCCGGTATCGCACCGGATATTCTGGTCAACAATGCCGCCGCCAATCCCTACTTCGGCCCGATGTTGGACATGGATCTGGGCAGTTATGAAAAAACCGTCGAAGTGAATTTGCGCGGCTATTTCTGGACTAGCGTGCAAGCGGCGAAACGCATGAAAAGCAAGGGTGGCAGTATCGTCAATATTGCATCGGTCAATGCCAAACGTGCCGCGCCGGGCCAGGGTATTTATTCGATGACCAAGGCCGGCATCGTCAATATGACCGAAGGTTTCGCAAAGGAATTGGCCGCCCACAAAATTCGCGTGAATGCCGTTTTGCCTGGCTTGACCGAAACCAAATTCGCATCGGCCATTACCTCGAACCCGAAAATCATGGGCTTGATGCTGCAATTGATTCCGTTGAATCGCAGCGCACAGCCGGATGAAATCGCGCCGGCAGTTTTATTCCTGTCCTCGCCAGCGGCAAGTTATGTCACCGGCACCTGTCTGACCGTTGATGGCGGTTATTTGTCGTAGTAAATCCGGAGAACCCCTTTGGCACTTACGACACAAACCACCATGAAAATATTTTTATTGAGCCTGACAATTCTTATGGCAACTCCCGTATACGCAGAAAAACTGACGCTTGAAGCGATCACCGGTAGCGCTTCTCTGTCCGGACCAAGCTTGAATAATGCAAAAATTTCACCGGACGGCAAACGCGTGACCTTTTTGCGCGGCAAGGCCGAAGCTGCGAATCAATTGGATTTGTGGGAATACCATATCGCCAGCGGAAAAACCCAGCTATTGGTGGATTCGAAAAAACTGATCGCCGGCGAAGAAGTTTTATCGGATGAAGAGAAAGCGCGTCGCGAACGCCAGCGCATTGCCGGTTTTTCCGGCATCGTCGATTACCAATGGGGCAGCGATGGCAATACCTTGCTGTTCCCGCTCGGCGGCGAATTGTATTTGTATGATTTAGCCAAGGCAGTTGCAAAAAAAATAACAACGGGGAAAGGTTTTGCGACCGATCCGAAAATCTCGCCCAAAGGCGGCTTCGTCAGTTTTATTCGCGAACGCAACCTGTGGGTGATCGATCTTGAAAATGCAAAAGAAATCCAGATCACCAAAGACGCTTCCGATGTGATCGCCAATGGCATTGCCGAATTTGTCGCCGACGAGGAAATGGATCGCCATACCGGTTACTGGTGGGCACCGAATGATTCCGCGATTGCCTTTACCCGCATTGATGAAAGCCCGGTACCGGTCCAGAAACGTTTCGAGATTTATCCGGACCGCACCGATATCGTCGAACAGCGTTATCCGGCCTCGGGTGATGCCAATGTGTTGATCGAATTGAAGGTGGTTACGCTGTCCTCGATAGTGCCTGTAATCAAGAATATTGATTTAGGTGCCGAAAAAGATATTTATCTGGCGCGTGTGCAATGGCGTGATGCAGAACACCTCACATTCCAGCGCCAGAATCGCGAGCAACGCGTGCTCGATTTGATCGAAGTCGATTTGTCGAATAACAAACAAAGCACATTGCTGCAGGAAACCAGCAAGAGCTGGATCAATCTACATAACAATCTGAAATTCCTCGAGGATGGCCGCTTTATCTGGTCGTCCGAGCAAAGCGGCTTCATGCATTTATCCCTGCATGCTCGCGATGGCAAGAAACTGAAAACACTGACCGAAGGCGCTTGGCAGGTCGATGAGTTACTGGCCGTCGATGAAAAGGCGCAGCGCCTTTATTTCAGCGGCACTAAAACCACGCCGCGCGAGCGTCATGTCTATTGGACCGACTTCAACGGCAGCGAACCCGGGCAACTTACCAAGAACGACGGCATGCACCTGGCGACTTTTTCGGATGACGCCAGCGTGTATGTCGATGTCTGGTCGAACACGCAAACACCGCCCCAGGCCGAGCTTTACCGCGCCGACGGCAGCAAGCTGGCGAGCTTGGTCGACAATACGGTTGATGCGAAGCATCCGTATCAAAAATATTTGGCGACGCACGGAAAAACCGAGTTCGGCGAATTGAAAGCCACCGATGGCGAAACCCTACATTACAGCGTGATCAAACCGCTGGACTTTGACCCCAATAAAAAATACCCGGTCGTTGTTTTTGTCTATGGCGGCCCGGCCGCACAAACCGTGATCAATTCCTGGCCGGCGCGTTCGGATGCTTTCTTCAACCAGTATCTTTCGCAGAACGGCTATATCGTTTTCTCGATCGACAACCGCGGCACTCCGCGTCGCGGCGTGAAATTCGGCAGCGCCTTGTTCCGTCACCAGGGCAATGTCGAAGTGGCCGATCAATTACGCGGCATCGAACATCTGAAAACACTGCCTTATGTAGATGCCGGCAAGATTGGCGTCTATGGCTGGTCGAATGGCGGCTATATGACGTTGATGCTGCTATCGAAGGCATCGAATACTTACGCCTGCGGCGTTGCCGGCGCTCCGGTCACCGACTGGGGCCTGTACGACACGCATTACACCGAACGCTACATGGATTTGCCGAAGAACAATCCCGCTGGTTATCCGGACAGCACCGTGTTCGCGCATCTGGATGGTTTGAAATCGAAGCTGTTATTGATACATGGCATGGCTGACGACAATGTCTTGTTCACCAACTCCACCAAGCTGATGTCGGAATTGCAGAAGCGCGGGACACCATTCGAATTAATGACCTACCCAGGCGCCAAACATAGCTTGCGTGGCAACGATGCGCTGCATCGTTATCGCCTGACCGAAGATTTTTTCAATCGTTGCCTGAAATAAACAATTTTGCTTTTGTAGGAGCGCCTTCAGGCGCGACCGGTTTACGCAAGATCTGGTCGCGCCTGAAGGCGCTCCTACAGAAGAAATTAAAAACGACGAGTCAGCGTGAAACCCCAGCTATTGCCGTCATAGGAACCTACGTTCTGTACGCGCTCACTATAGGCGGCACGAACGCGCAGCTCCCAGGGCGAGAAAATACCGACGACCAGTTCCGCACTGATGTCGTTGGCACTGCGCCAGGAGGTAAAGTTCTCGTCGCGTTGCCGACCCAGACCACCTTGCAGCAGTAATCCGGCATTTTCACCAAAGCCAATATAGCTGCCGACGGTAATCGAGTAACGGCGATAATTGTCCGGCGCGTAATAACCGTTACCCGGGTCGGCATCGTAATGCAGGTGCTGTACGGCGGCGCCAAGATCCAGCATGAAGCCTTGTTGTCGCACGACCGCACGACTGACCGACAGATTCCATTCGTCGCGATCATTATTGTCGCTGTAATTATCGAAGCGAACACTCGCGTTGGCGGTCCAGTTCATGTTCGGCGTAAAACGAGTGCGAACTTCAAAAGCATCGCGAGTCAATTCGAGACTGGCCGAACGCGGTGAAATCATCACCCGGTCATGATCGGCATTGAAAGTCCATGACCAGCTATCGCTGGCACGATAGTCCAGACCGGCACGCCATAGCTCGTCACTGTCATTCGGAATATGGGTTTGACCGATTGCGAAATTCAGCACGAGCTGTTCGGTCGGAGCAAATCGGGCGCCGACAAGCACACGATTTTCATCCACCGAACGACCACCGAAAATCGGAGCGTACGGGCTAAATAAAGGTGCACTGATCTCATTGCGACCCACTTCAGCCGTCAATCGCCATTCGTCATTGAGCACGAAACTTCCCAGTAAACGTGGTTGCGTGGATTCGATATCGATCGAATCATCGAATTGTTGCCAATCAAATGCGACAAAGGAATCCGTGAGTACCTTGGTGCCGCGGGCAAGATCGCGGGCATCTTTTGTATCCGGTCGCAGTGCATTGACCTTGTCGACATAAGGCATCGCCGTTGCGGGTTGTGCCGTCTGACGTTGAATAATGGCCTGGTTGTAATTGGCCATGAAATCTTCCGCGTCGGCACTCAGCAATGCGGCATTGATGACTTTGGCTGATTGCCAGCGGCCGCCCCAGGCCAGTAGATTGGCATGCAGTACCTGGCCTTCTTGCGTTGCGGCCAGTGCAGGACTGGCCATCAAAACTTTCTCGGCACGCGCATATTTGCCGGCCCAGGTGAGATAGCGAACCAGGTCCAGACGTGCTGCGTCATCGTTTGGCGCCGCATTTACGTGCTGCTGCATCAAGCTCAGGGCGCCGCGACTATCGCCTTCGCTCATCCGTGTGCGCGCTTGAGTATCAAGCGATTGCGCCTGTACTTGCGAAGTACCAAGAGCGATCGCAATGCAAAAAATCAGTGGTTTTATTTGCGCCATTTGCGATTCCCCGTAATCCAAAGATCGATCGCGAAGCGCCCGATGGTATATGTTTCCTGCACCATCAAGGCATACCGAAGCGGCGTGACTAATATCGCCTTGAAAAACGCCTTGATGCGAGCGCCTTTCGATACCGCCATCAACACACCGGTGGACAACAGGACTTCAGCCAGCATGGTCACGGCCAGCGGCTCCCACATGCGAAGGATGATCAGGATGATCAGCGCGGTTGGAAAACCGATTTTTTCGAACGCCGACATGAACATGACCCAGCCAATCGGCCGGCCTGTCTCCGTCGTGAATTTCTCGCCGAACGGCTGGCGGTATGCTTCCTTGACCTTGCGCATTTCCTCGATGCGCTTCGCTTCGCCGCTTTGCCAGGCCTTGAAACGATGCCAGGCACGTTTCGGTGATTTGAACGGACTGCGCAAAAGCTGATCGAAGTAATAGCAGCTTTGCAGGAACGAGGACGACCAGAGATATACCTGGCGTGGAAGTTTTTGCACTTCCGGTTCTTCCGAACGCGCCATCACGTCCATCAACTGGATATTGCGATAGCCTTCGTTGTTCAAGGCAAAGCCGATGAAAATATCTTCGGAATTGGTCAGGTCGTCGCCGAATATCGGCTCGTAGCGATCGAATAAATCCTTGATGTATTCGCGGCGATACGCCACCGCGCAACCGACCGGATTGGTAATGCCGCCGAAAAAAACCATTTGCCCGTGATAGACGAAGCGTTGCAAAAAGGTGTAAAGGCATTCGCGATACATATTGGTGATCCACCACCAAGTCAGATGCAAGCGCCCCATATGCTTGAACGGGTCGTCGTATGTTTCGCCGCCCATGTATTTCTTGAATTCCGGCGTTTCGGCCATTGCGGCACGATCTTTCAGTCGCATCGGCAAGATAGTGCCGCATGCACTCGCTATGCCGACGCCCTGGTACAACTCCTGCACACAGCGTTCGATGTAATCATCGCTTTCGAGAAAAGTATCGCCATCGAGAATGAATTCGACATCGTTGTCGAATTCGCGCGCCTGTCGCTTGATCGTGGGTGTTTTGCCGATCGAACTGGCCCGTTCGATTACGGTGACATTCATGCCGCAAATTTCGGAAAAAGCACGCGCACGTTCAATCGTGCGATCCTTGCCGCCATCGTCGACAACGATCACGTTACGCGGCTTGAAGGTTTGTCTGGCAATCGAGGTGAGCGCCAAAATGATGTTGTCTTCCTCCTTGTAGGCCGGAATAACAACATCGACTACTGCATTGTGCCAATCTTTATTCGGTGTCGGTACGGTTTTATCCGGGCCGCGGATCAATCCGATAATGCTAAGCAGTGTGTTTGGACTTATGACGAACCACGGTGCTGTTGCCATGATCTATCTCCATATTCTTGGCACGTTGCGCCGCGATCAAATCATCGATTGTATTTTCTAAGGTAAAGCGATGTTTGAATCCGGTCAAGCTGCGCAGCTTGGCCAAGTCCGGGCGACGGCGGCGAATATCTTCGAAATCTTCACCATAGGCCTGCAGATAGGGGATATGTTTGATACCCGCGCCGCTGCCGGCCCTTTCCATGATCAGACTTGCGAGGTCATTCATCGAGATTTCCCGGTCATTGCCGACATTGGCCACAAGGCCTTCGGTATTTGCGAAATTCGCCAAGCTGTCCAGGGCGGTCACGGTATCTCGAACATCACAGAACGAACGCGTCTGCTCGCCGTTGCCAAACACGGTGATTTCCTGGCCTTGAACGGCCTGCTCGATAAAGCGCGGGATCACCATGCCGTAGCGCGACGATTGACGCGGGCCGACAGTATTAAAAAAGCGTGCAACAACAGTTGGAATATTGAATTTTCTTGCGAATGAAAGTCCGAGCGCTTCATCGGCAATCTTGCTGACCGAATAATTCCAGCGCGTACCGACACGCGTGCTGACCACCAAGTCCTGGGTCTCGCGCAGAATGTCTTCGTCATTGTGGCCATAAACTTCGGAACTTGATGCCAGCACAACCTGGGGCTTCCAGCCGGAATCATTGACGGCACGCAACAAACGTTCGCAAGCGGCGATGTTGACTGCCAGGACTTTGGTCGGCTCTGCCAGTACGCGATAAACACCGACGACAGCAGCGAGATGATAGACACGGTCGGCCCAGCCAGCGGCACGTTCCAGTAACGGCCAGACCAACATGTCGGCATGATCGAAACGAAAATTAGGCGAATCCATGAAGCGAGCGATGTTATCCATCGAGCCGGTCGATAGATCATCTACGACGTGAACCTTGTCACCGCGTGCAAGATGCAATTCGACGAGATGCGAACCGATAAAGCCAGCGCCACCAGTAATCAAGATATGCACGGCAAACCCCTTCCAAAAACTTTCTGTGCATTAGCTTACGTAGAAAGAACAGGGAATGAGCCGCAGTTCACAAGATTTAACGAGTTCGGGGGCTTTCGTGGCTAAAAAACAATCAGACCGGTTTTAAGTTGACGCTCCGCGTCACTTTTTTACTCGGTACCTCGGTTTTTACCTTTATAAGGCCGGTAGATTTCCCGGAAACGCCGCATATCACTTTCGAAATCATCGGTAAGCTCAACCACCGGTCCTACCCCGACGGTTTTCTCCGGGTAGTGAAACCAGGCACAGCAAACCGGTACGCCGGCTTTGCGGGCTATTTTCCAGAAGCCGGGCTTCCAATTGGTCACTCTTTTTCGGGTGCCCTCGGGCGCCAGCACAAACCACATTTTTTCCGACTCGCGAATCTGGGCAGCGATCTGATCAATGATGTCGCCCGGCGCACTTCGATCCACCGGGCGGCCACCGAATTTACGCAAGATCCAGCCGAGCGGGCCGCGGAATAATTCGGCCTTGCCGATAAACACGATATCGACACCGATCGCCGCTTTGACCGCCATGCCCCAGACCGCATCCCAACCGGAAGAATGCGGCGCGGCGATCATCACCATCTTCGGCAAATTCGGCCATTCACCGGCGATTTTCCAACCGCCCAGTTTCAACACCCAGCGGCCAATGTGCTGCACCCATTTTTTGGATTTGCTATGCGGCGCATTCGGTGGCAAATACAACGAACTCTGCATGCTCAATCCCAGGTCTGTTTCGAACGCGTACGCTTGATATCGGAGCGCTCGCGCTTACCGGTCAAACGACGCTCTTTTGCGCCCTTGCTCGGCTTGGTCGCCAATCGTTTTTTCGGCACGTGCATCGCGGCTTGAATCACGCCGGCCAAACGTTCGCGGGCATCGTCGCGATCTCGTTCCTGCGTGCGAAAACGTTGTGCATTGATCACGAATACGCCCTCGGCCGTCAGTCGTCGATCACGACGAGCCAATAAACGTTCACGCAAAGGTTCCGGCAAACAGGCCGATTGTTTGATGTCGAATCGCAATTCCACCGCCGTCGATACTTTATTGACGTTCTGTCCACCCGGCCCGCTGGAACGGACAAAGCGTTCCTGCAGTTCGGAGTCGTCGATAATGATACTGGGGCTGATGATGAGCATGAACGCAGTTTATTCTATTTTCGTAGGAGGCCGCTTGCGGGCGACTGATGCATTCGGGCCCAAGGGCCCTCCTACGCGAGCTGTCGGCATAGGCTAAAATAGCCGGCTTATGTCTTCCAATTCCATGAATGCGCCGCAAAAAGCGGCAGTCGAATATACCGATGGCCCCCTGCTGGTTTTAGCCGGCGCGGGCAGCGGAAAAACCCGCGTGATCACCGAAAAAATCGCACATCTGATTTCGCACAAAAAATGCGAAGCCAAGCACATCGCCGCGATTACCTTCACCAATAAATCCGCGCGCGAAATGCGCGAGCGCGTCAGCAAACGGATCAAGAGCGACAAGACCGAAGGCCTGACCGTTTCGACTTTCCATTCGCTCGGCCTGCGATTTCTGCAGATTGAAGCGCATCGGGCAAAACTGCGACGCGGGTTTTCGATTTTCGATACCGACGATCAACTCGGCATCATCAAGGACTTGTCAGCGCCCGGTTTAAAAAACGATGCACTGCAGGCTTTGCATGGCTTGATATCGCAGGCGAAAAATAACGGCCTGTCGCCGGACGAGGCGTTTGAATTGGCCAAATCGGCGCGCGAACGCGAAGCGGCGAATTTGTATGATCGTTACCAGGCGCGACTGCAAACTTTCAATGCGGTCGACTTCGATGACCTGATCCGCATTCCATTGATGCTGCTCGACCAGGACCCGGATCTTGCTCCGGCCTGGCAGGAACGCCTGCGATATTTGCTGGTCGACGAATGCCAGGACACCAATGGCGCGCAATACCGCTTGCTGAAGCATCTGGCCGGCCCCAAAGGACGCATGACCTGCGTCGGTGATGACGACCAAAGTATTTATGCCTGGCGTGGCGCACAACCGGAAAACCTGGAGTTGATGGCCAAGGATTATCCGAATCTGAAAGTCATCAAGCTTGAACAGAATTATCGTTGCACCGGACGGATTCTGCGCAGCGCGAATCAGCTGATTGCAATAAATCCGCATGTGCATCTGAAAAACCTGTGGAGCCAGCATGGTGACGGCGAACCGATTCGGATCTGGGGCTGCACCAACAACGAACACGAAGCCGAACGCGTTGCCGCCGAAATCCATTACCTGAAACAGGCGAAGGAAATTCCCTGGGGCGAATTCGCCATCCTGTTTCGCGGCAATCACCAATCGCGCGTGCTGGAAAAAGCCTTGCAGCTTTTACGCATTCCGTACCACCTGACTGGCGGTACGGCATTTCTGGATCGCGGCGAAGTGAAAGACACCTTGTCGTGGTTGCGTGTTTTGGCCAATCCCGATGATGACGCGGCATTCCTGCGCGCGATTGCCGCGCCGAAACGCGAAGTCGGTGGCACCTCGATCGAGAAGCTGGCGGAGATGGCAAAAAATGCCGAGCTGTCGCTGGCCAACGCTGCCGACAATATCGGCATGATCAAGCAATTGTCGCCGCGTGCGGCTTCCGGTCTGCATGAATTCACCAGCATCGTGCATCAATTGCGTGATCTATCGGAAACACTGACGCCAGCCGAACTCACCCGCAAGGTGATTGAAAAATCCGGCCTGCTCGCGATGATTCGCGCGCAGTGCAAGGACGAGGCCAGCTATCTGCGTCGCAAGGAAAATCTGGAAGAACTGGCGCAATGGTTCGAAGATGCGCGCGGTGGCGGTCCGGGTGAATTAGCGGCGCAACTGGCATTGATCAGCAATGCCGATCGCGGCGAACCCGGCAATCAGGTTCGCTTGATGAGCCTGCATGCGGCGAAAGGTCTGGAATTCCGTGTGGTGTTTCTGGTCGGCCTCGAAGACGGCAATCTGCCGCATGAAAGAAGTATCGAAGAAGGCGGTCTCGAAGAAGAACGCCGCCTGATGTACGTCGGCATTACGCGTGCAAAGGAACGCCTGTATTGTTCGCACAGCGCCGAAGTGAAACGCTGGGGCGCAGTCGAGCATTTGTTGCCAAGTCGCTTCCTTGACGAAATGCCGGCGGCCGATTGCCTGCGCGATGGTACCGACCCGGAACGCGAGACCGCCGAGAAAAAACAACGCGGCATGGCGCATATGAATGATATTGCGGCTTTTCTGAGCGGTTAACCGTCACCAATACGCTTTATAGTTATGACATCCAACCAAGGCTACCTTATGAAATTCACCCGTCTATTTATCGCTTGCTCCCTGATGCTCGCCCTAAGCGCCTGCGAATTGGTACAAACCAAAAAACCGCAAGCCGTTGCCGAAACACCGGCGCCGATCGTCGTCGAAAATAAAGTGGCTGCAAACGATAATTTGAATGCCACTTTGTGGATGCAAAGCTCGCTTGAATACAAATTGCTGGCCGGCCAAACCTGGCGTTCTGGCTTGGTGCAATTGGACCGCGCGATCAAGAATCCGAACTGGGATGCGTTGATTCCGGCCGAACGTGAAAAACCGGCGAAAGGATTGCCGATGGCCGTCATCGTCGATATCGACGAAACCGTGCTCGACAACTCGAACTATCAGGCCCGCCTGATTCGCGACAACACCAGTTTCAATGACGCGACCTGGGTCGATTGGGTGAAAGAAGAAAAAGCCACCGCGATTCCGGGCGCTTTGGAATTTGTCCGTGCCGCGACTGCCCGTGGCGTCACCGTTTTTTATGTCAGCAATCGGGCCGCTGATTTACAGGTGCCGACTTTGAACAACCTTCGCAAACTCGGCTTCCCGATCAAGGACGACAAACAATTTCTCGGCAAGGGCCATCCGGTCGAAAACTGCGAGCAGCAGGGTTCGGAAAAAGGTTGCCGCCGGCTGCTGGTTAGCCGCGAATATCGCGTATTGATGCAGTTTGGCGATCAAATCGGCGATATGGTTTCGATTACCGACAATAGCCGCGAAGGCCGCGAACAAACGGTCAAACCTTATTTGGGCTGGGTCGGCGAGCGCTGGTTTATCCTGCCGAACCCAAGTTACGGCAGCTGGGAGCCGGCCTTTTATAATAATGACCGCTCCAAATCGGAAGAACAACGTCGTGCCAGCAAGCTGGAAGCTTTGAAATTCTAATTTCAAATCTATATTAATCAATGACTTATATAATATTTCATAAAGCATTGCTTTAACTTGTATTCGGCGCTAATCTGCACGCGTCGCCCGGAAAGCCGCTCTTCGGAGCATGTATCTACAACCACGATCTGTCCTCCGGTTTACCGGATTCTTCAGGAGACCCACGCGGTCTCCTCTTTTTTTGCCGCCGACCGCCAAATTTTTGCAGCTAAGTAATTGTTTTTACTGAGATAGGACCGATGGCCTAGGGCTAGTGGCCCGCAATCTGGTAAATTCGGTCCGGGCAAAAGGAATACCGCACCGCATGTTGTTGGCTACCGTTCGCAATCTTGGGCTTTCATTGTTCATGCTGGGCCTGTTGTCAGGCTGCAGCCGTGAACCCGTGGCACCCGGTGATCCGGTCGCAGCGGTCGAAGAACTGGCCGAGGCGATACGCGACAACGACCTGGTCCGTTATTCCAAACTTAGCCTGCCGCCCAATTTACATACCCAGATGGAACAGCGCTGGGCTGCCGAGCTTGCCCAGGCCCCGAAGTTGACCGAAGTGAAGCGCAAAAATCACGCTCATTACATGCAACAGATGATCGAACCGGGCGCCGAAGCCAAATTGTTTCGCAGCTACGAAAACAAGCTGAAAAAATTCCAGGGCGAAATCAATTCGCAATGGCCAATGATGCGAGGCACGATCCAGATTTTCGTCAGCACGGCCATCCAGGCCAATGAGGACCTGACTCCAGCCGAGCGGGATCACATGAAAGCCATTGGCCAGGCAATCCTGAAATGGCTGAAGCCAAGCATGTTTGGCGACAAGGAAAAAGCCCGCGAGGCGATTGCGGTAATCTGCCAAACTGCCCGTGCCGTCAATTTGCCGCAAGCCGAACAAATGCACCGGCTTTCGATGATCGGCAGTCTTGAAAAAGGCGGCATCGCGCTAAAAGGCCTGAAAGACTTTGGCCGCATTTACGGTGCCGATATCGACGAATCGCTCGATAATATGGAAGCGAAACTCGTCGATTCATCCGGCAATGACGCCACCGTCGAAATCCATTACGTCCTGCTCGATCAGGACATTAGTTTCGAGATTGAAATGACCCGCATCGATGAGCGTTGGTATCCCGCCGACCGCATTCAAGATGCACGACAAACATTAAAACAAGCGCTGCCCGTAGCAGCCGCCTCTGCTCCTTAAAATATTATGACTACTGAACAACGCTCGCTGCCGTTACCGGAGCCGGACTTACCGCCGCCATCACCGGCCGAACCGAAGAAAACCTTTGCCAATACGATTGCGCCGCTATGGGCGCGACTGATGGAAAAGTTGCTGGATCCCTGGATTGAAATCAAACGCGATCCGGCCGTGCCGCCGTTCACTGCCGATCGGCCTATTTGCTACGTGATTGAAAATTACGGTTTGTCGAATATGCTGATTCTGGATCGTGCCTGTCGCGAAGCCGGATTGCCTTCGCCACTGACCGCATTGCCAGGCGATCCACTGGGACGCAAGCGTTCGTACATTGCCTTGTCACGACGCGGCGGCAGTATTTTTTCGCAGCCGAAAAACAGAAACCATTCCGATGGTTTGTCGCGCCTGTTGATGGCACATCGCTTGTATCCGGATCAGGACGTGCAATTGGTGCCGGTTTCGATTTTTGTCGGTCGTGCACCCGACCGGCAATCGGGCTGGTTCTCGGTCTTGTTCTCGGAAAACTGGGCGTTGGTCGGCCGTTTCCGTCGTTTGCTCGCGATTTTATTGAATGGCCGCGGTACTGTCGTGCAATTTTCGCCATCGGTTCGGGTCTGGGAAATTCTCGGCGAAGACTTGCCGCACGAACGCAGTGTTCGCAAAACTTCGCGGGTATTACGCGCCCACTTCCGTCGCATCCGTGCAGCCGTTATCGGGCCGGATTTGTCGACCCGCCGCTTGCTGGTCGATCGCGTGCTCGATGCCGAACCGGTTCGCAAAGCGATTGCCGAACAGGCACGTCGCGACAAAACCGAATATCTTGAGGCCTGGAAAAAAGCGCATGGCTTTGCCTGGGAAATCGCGGCCGACTATTCGCACCCTGTCGTGCGGTCACTGTCGTTCGTGCTGACCGGATTCTGGAACCGCATTTACGATGGCGTGCATGTACACCATCTCGACACTCTGAAAGAAGTCGCACCCGGCCATGAAATTGTCTACGTGCCCTGCCATCGCAGCCACATGGATTATTTGTTGCTCAGTTATCTGCTGTATTCGCATGGCGTAGTGCCACCGCATATCGCCGCCGGCGTGAATCTGAATTTACCGGTAATCGGTTCGGTGCTTCGTCGTGGCGGTGCATTCTTTATGCGCCGCAGTTTCAAGGCGAATGCCTTGTACTCGTCGGTTTTTACCGAATACGTTTCGCAATTGGTTGGCGAAGGTTTTTCGCTGGAATATTTCATCGAAGGCGGACGCTCGCGTACCGGACGTTTGATGGCGCCGAAGGCCGGCATGATCGTGATGACTTTACGTGCCTACTTGCGCAGACCACGCAAACCGGTGGTGTTCCAGCCGGTGTATATCGGTTATGAAAAGCTGATCGAAGGCAAAAGCTATCTCGATGAGCTGACCGGACAACCGAAGGAAAAGGAAACCATCTGGGCCCTGATTCGTGCCGGCTTTGAAATCATGAAACAGCATTACGGCAAAGTCGCGGTCAGTTTCGGCGAGCCGATTTTTCTCGATCAGATTCTCGACAAGCACAATCCGGATTGGCGCAGTAATCTTCCGGCTGCCGACGAAAAACCGGCCTGGCTCGGCGATGTCGTCGAAGAGACTGCACAAACCATCCAGGTCAACATCAATCGTGCCGCCGATGTGAACCCGGTTAACTTGCTGGCGTTGGCGCTGCTTTCGACACCGAAGCATGCCATGGCCGAAAGCGATCTGTTGGCGCAGCTGGCCTTGTCGAAAAAAATTCTGGCCGCGCTGCCTTACTCCGATCGCATCACCGTGACCGATTTAAGTCCGGAAGCGATCATGGCCTACGGCGAAAAAATCAATGTACTCACGCGCACGAAACATCCGCTCGGCGACGTGCTGAGCATGGGCGATGAAACGGCCGTATTGCAGAGTTATTTCCGCAACAATATTCTGCATTTGTTCGCGGCACCGGCCTGGATTGCGCTGTGCTTCCAGAACAATCGCCGCATGAGTCGCGCCGGCTTGATGCGTCTGGGTAAAACGATTTATCCGTTCATGCAGGAAGAATTATTCCTGCCCTGGTCCGAAGACGAGTTCGCCGAGCGCATCAATGCCACCGTTGATTTATTTATCAGCGAAGGCTTGTTGTCTTCGGTTCCAGACGACGAACACGGCTATGTCTCGCGCGGCCCCGGCCAGACCGATGAAGTGTATCGCCTGCGTGCGATTGCCCACAGCTTGCAACAGGCGTTCGAACGTTATTTCATCGCGATTACTACTTTGGTTAAAAACGGCCCGCGTACGATTTCCACTGCCGAACTGGAAACGCTGTGCCAGTTGACCGCACAACGGCTGTCGCTTTTGTATGCACCGGCGGCACCGGAATTTTTCGATAAATCGCTGTTCCGGAGCTTCATCCAGAAAATGCGCGAACTGAAACTGATCTGGCTGTGTCCAGATGCGAAGCTCGATTTCGACGAACGCCTGAACACCTGGGAAAAAGACGCGAAAGTGGTGCTCGGCCGCGAGTTACGTCACACGATCAGCAAGCTGTCGCCGGAAATCGTCAGCAAGGTCACTGGCATGCCGCCACGTAAATGATCTTGCTTTATAGGAGCGGCTTTTGTGGGAGCGGCTTTAGCAGCGATTAAATCTTGCAGGCCGTATTGTTGTGAAAACTAGCCATGTTTGTGCGGTTATTTCCGTAACGAAAATAACAATATCGAAGTACAAGACTTCCAATCGCTGCTAAAGCAGCTCCCACAAATACATCCAGGTAATCAAGCATCCAAATCCGGAATCAGTTTGTTTTCCAGATAAGCCATCATGTCCTTGATGCGCAATTTGCGTTTCTTCAGGCGCTTGATCGCCAGCTCGTCGGCCTCGATGCTTTGGGCCAATTTATTGATGGCTTCGTCCAGGTCGCGGTGTTCCGTCCGCAATTCAATCAATTGCGCGGTCAATTGGGCGGTGTCGGGCGGGGGCTGTGACATATTGCCTCGTCAAGAAAGACCTCAGCGCAGCTTACACGCCCCCGCCGCCGTGTAAAATACACTCCATGAATTTGACCTTACTCGACCCTCCGGTCCGCCCGAATTCGGTGAACCGGCAGAAACTCGCCAAACGCCTACGCCATCAAGTCGGTCAGGCGATCGCCGACTTCGGCATGATCGAAGACGGCGACAAAGTCATGGTCTGCCTGTCCGGCGGCAAGGATAGCTACACCATGCTGGATATTCTGCTGCAGCTCCAGAAAAAAGCCCCGGTCAGCTTCGAGCTGGTCGCGGTCAATCTGGACCAGAAGCAGCCGGGCTTTCCTGAACATATTTTGCCGGAATACCTGGCCAGCATCGGCGTGCAGTACAAGATTCTCGAGCAGGACACCTATTCGGTGGTCAAGCGCGTTATTCCGGAAGGCAAGACGATGTGCTCGCTGTGTTCGCGACTGCGTCGCGGTGCCTTGTACAGTTATGCCGAACAGGAAGGCTTCACCAAAATCGCACTCGGCCATCACCGCGACGATCTGGTCTCGACCTTCTTCCTGAATCTGTTTTTCCACGCAAAGATTTCGTCGATGCCGCCAAAACTTTTAAGCGATGACGGCAAGCACGTGGTGATTCGTCCGCTGGCGATGTGCAGCGAGAAAGACATCGCCGACTACGCCGACTGGAAACAGTATCCGATTATTCCCTGCTCGCTGTGCGGCTCGCAGGAAAACCTGCAACGCAAAATCGTCAAACGCATGATGGCCGAATGGGAAACGCAAACGCCCGGCCGCATCGATACGATCGCGAAGGCACTCGGCGATATTCGTGCCTCGCAAATGGCCGATCCGAATCTGTTTGATTTCCTGTCGCTTGGCAAACGCGGCGACGCCGCATTGCCCGATAGCCATGCCTGGCTGGCCGGTGAGCCGCACGATTCGCAAGAGTCACACTGATTTATTTTTCTTGTCCCGTTTCTGCCGCGTTCGCGTGCAGAGTGTTTTTTCTTTCTTGAGTAAACTATGTTCTTTCGCAATCTGACGCTGTTCCGCTTTCCTGTCACCGTAAACAAATCCCTTAAAGCCCTCGAAGAACGCCTGGCCGAAGTCATACTCAAACCGGTTGGTCCACTCGACATGATGTCGCGCGGTTTCGTATCGCCGTTTGGTCGTGATGAAGCAGTACTGTCGCATCAAGTCGGTGATTGCGTGTTATTTACGCTCGGCGGCGAAGATAAAATCCTGCCGTCTTCGGTCGTCAATGATCTGGTCAATAAAAAAATTGCCGCCGTCGAGGAAAAACAGGGCCGCAAGCTCGGCGGCAAAGCCCGTCGTGCGCTGAAGGAAGACACCGTGCATGAATTGCTGCCGCGTGCCTTCGTTCGCAGCACACGCTTGAATGCCTATATCGATATGGAACACGGTTTCGTCGCGATCGATTCCTCGTCGCGCAAATCGGCCGAAAATCTGGTCTCGGAATTGCGGCATGCGCTCGGTTCGTTTCCTGCCATTCCGTTGAACGCCGAAACCAGTCCGCGTACCGTGATGACCGGCTGGATCAGTGGCGAAAAATTGCCGAAAGGTCTGGAGCTCGGCGAAGAATGCGAATTGAAAGACGGCGATGAACGCGGTGCGATCGTGAAATGCCAGCGGCAGGAACTGGAAACCGATGAAATCAAGAAACATCTGGAATCGGGCAAGCAAGTTAGTCGACTTGGTCTGGTACTCGATGCCCATGTCAGTTTCGTACTCGGCGAAGACCTGGTCATACGCAAACTGAAATTCCTCGATGGTGCCGTCGAAACACTGGAAAGCACCGAGCAGGAAGATCAGGCGGCCGAACTCGATGCCCGTTTCGCGCTGATGTCGGCCGAGATCAAGCGCTTGTTCGAAGTGATGGAAAAGCATCTGAAACTGAGCAAAGCCGAGGCATAAAAATTGCGCAACTCTTCTGTCGTCTTCCCGGCGAAAGCCGGGAAGACGCTGCATTGTTTTTTAATTTTTGCTAACTCTTGGCGAAGCATTTCCCGCTACACTAAGTCATGTTTTCATTTCTGAAGCCCGACAAACCCGCCAGCAGCATTGAGCTCTGGCCGGTGCTGTTGACGACCGGCGAAATGATTGAAGTCCGCTGCGTGCACGATGCACGTGCCCGTCGCCTGCGACTGATCGTTACCGAGAAAGGCGTAAGGCTGACGGTTCCGAAACGCTGCTCGGACAAGTTGGCAAAACAGTTTCTCGCCGAGCATCGCGATTGGCTGGAATCACAATGGCATAAACGTCCGCAAAGTTTTCGCGATGCCGAACTGCGGTTGTTCGAAGACACCGAGATTCTGTTGCGCGGCGAACGTCATTCGGTGCAATGGCATGAAGCGAAATTCGCCCAGGTCAGTTTGCAAGACGAGAAAATCGATATCGCATTGCCTGCGAAAGCCGGCTTGCCGCAAGCCAAGCGGGCATTGAAAGAATTTTATTTGCAGGAAGCGCGCAAGGATATCGGCGCATGGATGCCGAAATATCTGCCGGCATTTCCGACCGCACCGCTGGCTATCAAGGTGCGTGCCCTGTCTTCGCTTTGGGGTTCGCTAAGTCCGGGCGATGGTTTGTTGCTGGATTTATCGCTGGTGCTCGGCAAGGCCTCTGCATTCGAATATGTGTTGGTGCACGAACTGTGTCATCTGGTACATCGCAATCACTCGCGCAGTTTCTGGCGCGAAGTCGAGAAACATTTTCCGGATTGGCGCGACGAACGCCGATATTTGCATAGCGACGGCTTGTCGTTGAAATCGGAACTGCAGCGCTTGATCAAGTAGTTTTATTCACAGCTTGCGCGTCATAAACACGCTGTAAGGATCTTCGACGTAATCGGCGAACGGGTCGCAAAATTCGAATCCAAAACTGGCGTACAGCTTTTGTGCTGGCGCGAAAGCTGCCGTCGACCCGGTTTCCAGGCTGAGCCGTTCGTATCGGCGACTCGCCGCTTCCTGCAGCAGATGCCGCATCAGTCTCGCGGCCACACCTTTTCGCAGGTGCGCGCTCGCGGTACGCATCGATTTGATTTCACCGTGTTTCGAATCCAGCTGCTTTATCGCGCAACATCCAAGCAACTCGTCATTCTGCCACGCACTCCAGAAAGTAATCTCCGGGCTTCGCAGTTTTTCCAGGTCGAGGGCATGCACACTCTCGGGCGGCGAATGCAGCGTCATGTTCTGCAGATGCTCTTGCAATAACGCTGCAATCTCGGGGCCGTTCAGATTATCTACTTGGATTTCCATTGCGATTGTCTTGTATTCAAGTCTATGGCTCGTGATCGAAAAAGAGAAATTATGCTCACTCTTGTGAAAGCGGTGAATCAGGTTCTTCCGATTGCTGTGGTGCCAAGTGTGTCGGCAAGAACCAGTGCACGTAACCGCAATTCGCGCAGACGGCGCAATCGGCAATCCTGTTGGCAAAATCCAGATTGAAGAAAGTCGCCATCGGCGTGTGCATCTGCACCTGATGCTGCCAAAACTCGCCACACCTGCAGACCTGGCAATACAGCGAGTAGCCATGAATGGTCACCGGGCCAAATTCCCTTTCTATGCCGGTCGCCTTGTTGAAAAACTTGCCTAGTCCGAACATGATTTTCCCTAGTTGAATTTGTGTAGCGTCAGGGGCGAGTTAAAAATTCTACGAGCTCGGGGTGGGTTTCCGCAGCCACTTCGCGTGGGCTTCTACCATAGATATTTTTATGGTCGGGATCCGAACCGGCATCAACAAGCAATTTGATCACCGGAATTTTTTTGTCCTTCGGTGTCGTCGAGACGGCGGTCCAGAGCGGGCCATTGCCATGCTTGTCAGCCGTGTTGACGCAATCGGAAACCGAAAGCAAAAGCTTGATGACTTCGATATGGCCGTCGTGAACGGCAGCATGCAGCGGCGTGTAGCCGGCGTCATCGGTCAGATTAGGATCTGCGCCTGCTGCCAGCGCAGTCAGTACGCCGGCATAGTCGCCATGCGCGGCAAGATGCCAAAGCGGCGTGCGGCCGTTGTCATCCATGCCGTGACGCGTACTTTTCTTGGGCCAGAGCGGCATGCTGTGCTTCCTGTTCTGCTTATGCTACCAAGGCGGCAATTTCGGCAACGCTGGCGAAACGATCGGCCAACTGCTTCAACAGAGCCAGACGGTTATTGCGAACTTTCTCATCCTCAACATTCACCATGATGCTGTCGAAGAAGGCATCGACCTGTGGCCGCAGTGTTGCCAAGCGTGAAAGCACTGCAATGTAGTCTTGCTTGGCCAGAGACTTATCTGTATCAACGATAAGACCCATCATGCTGACATAAAGGTCTTTCTCGCCATCCTCTTTCAGTTCTTGCTGATCTACGCTACCTGGGATTTCGCCTTCGACTTTACGCAGAATATTGCGGATGCGTTTGTTCGCTGCTGCCAGTGCCGGTGCTTCCGGTAATTGAGCGAATTCGCGCACAGCTTTCAGGCGCTTGTCGAAGTCGAGCAGTGATGACGGTTTTAATTCGGCGACTGCGTCGAATTGGGCAGAAGTGAAGCCTTGGTCGGCGTAATAATTACGCATGCGGTCGATGACGAAATCATAGATTTCTTTGTAGCCATCAACTGAGTATGTATGTTGGATAGATTGCGTTGCTTCAAGTGCTACGCCAGCAGCGGATGCCTTTGCAGCAACTGAAGATTTTTCATTCAATGCCGCATCCCCAAGCGCACGCTGAGCTTGTCTAAATGCAATTTGCAGCAATCCATTTGGAGTGTTCGTAACGTTACTATCTTCGGCTTCCCAACTCCAATCTTTCTGTACTAATTCAATTTCCAATCCGCTTTCGATAATCGTCCTTGCCAATCCCAAAGCATTACGACGCAACGCAAACGCATCTTTATTACCGGTCGGTTTCAATCCGGCGGCAAAACCACCCGCCAAGGTGTCTAGACGCTCGGCAATCGCAAGCACCTGTCCAAGTTTCGATGGCGCAATCGCATCGCCGGCAAAACGCGGCTGGTAGGCTTCATCAATCGCGTTGGCGACTGCTTCCGGCTCACCGGAGGCTTTCGCGTAATAACGACCGGCAATGCCTTGCAGTTCCGGGAATTCACCGACCATGCGGCTTTGCAGATCGGCTTTGCATAATTCTGCTGCACGACGCGCTTGTTGGGCATCGACATCGATTTCTTTTGCAATCGTCTCAGCCAGCGCCGCAATACGCGCGGTCTTGTCGGCGTAAGTGCCAAGCTTTTGTTGATAGGTAACGGTCGTCAAACCTTCGGCCATCGACGACAAGCCCTGTTTCAAATCTTCGTCGTAGAAAAATTTCGCATCGGCAAAACGCGGACGGATCACGCGCTCGTAGCCTTTGCGAACTTCGGCCACATCACTGCTTTCGATATTCGCGATGCCGATAAATTGCTCGGACAGTTTTCCGTCTTCATCCAGCACCGGAAAGAATTTCTGGTTGCTTTCCATCGTCGTGATCAGGGCTTCCTGTGGTACCGCCAGGAATTCCTTTTCGAACGAACACAGCACCGGCGAAGGCCATTCAACCAGGCAGTTCACTTCGTTCAACAGGTTCTCGTCGATGCGTGCACTACCGCCGGTTTGTCTGGCGACGGTTTCGATTTGTTCGCGAATACGTTCGCGACGTTCATCGGCGTTGACCAAAACGAAAGCGTCACGCAAAGCATCGATGTATGCATGTGGCGTGCTGATCCAGACCGGTTTGTTGTGATGAAAACGATGGCCGCGACTCATGCGATCGGATTTCAGACCAAGCACTTCGCCGTCAATCACGTCGTCGCCGATCAACATCACCAGCCAATGCACCGGTCGGATGAATTTGGTTTCGCGACTGCCCCAGCGCATCGGCTTTGGAATCGGCAAGGCGGCCAGGGATTCGCTGACGATTTCCGCCATCAGCACACTGGTAGCTACACCAGGTTTTTCGCTGCGGGCAACAAAACGCTCGCCTTTATTGTCGGTGGTTTTTTCGAGCTGATCGACACTCAGACCATTCTTGCCGGCGAAGCCGAGCAAGGCCGGCGTTGGTTGACCCTCGGCATTCAAACCGATATTCAAATACGGGCCGAGCACTTCGGACTTTTGCGAAGCTTGTTCGACGCTGACTTCGGCGAACAACACGGCAAGACGGCGCGGCGAATACAAAGCCTTCGCATTGTTCTTGTTGAACTCGATGCCGCGTTTTTCGAAACCCGAAGCGATGCCATCGAAAAAAGCCTGCGCCAATTCAGGCAAGGCTTTCGGTGGCAATTCTTCAGTGCCGAGTTCGATCAAAAGTGGACTGAAGTTACTCATGCCGCATTACCTTTTTTCATATCTTGCTTCAAGTCATGTTTCAAATTGGGAAAACCCAATTTCTCGCGCTGGGCGAAATACGCTTCGGCGACTGCTCGCGATAAAGTACGCACGCGCAAAATATAACGTTGGCGTTCGGTCACCGAAATCGCGCGGCGGGCATCGAGCAAATTGAAACAATGCGAAGCTTTCGCAACCTGTTCGTAACCGGGCAACGGCAAGCCGAGCTCGACGCATCTCATCGCTTCTTTTTCGCAGGCATCGAAGCGGTGGAATAATTCTTCGACATCTGCGTGTTCAAAGTTGTACGCGCTTTGTTCGACTTCGTTCTGGTGATAGACATCGCGATACAGCACCGGACCTTGCGGACCGACCGTCCAGACCAGATCGAATACGTTATCGACGTTTTGCAGATACATGCATAAACGTTCCAGTCCGTAGGTTATTTCCCCGGTGACCGGTTTGCATTCCAAACCACCGGCCTGCTGAAAATAAGTGAACTGGGTAATTTCCATACCGTTCAACCAGACTTCCCAGCCCAGGCCCCAGGCGCCGAGCGTTGGCGATTCCCAATTGTCTTCGACAAAGCGCAAATCGTGCACCAAGGGATCAACACCGAGCGCTTTCAGCGATTCCAGATACAAATCCAGAATATTGTCGGGATTCGGTTTCATCACGACCTGATATTGGTAATAACGCTGCAGGCGATTCGGATTTTCGCCATAACGACCATCGGTCGGACGGCGACAAGGCTGTACGTACGCGGCATTCCATGGCTCCGGACCGAGCGCGCGCAAAAATGTCGCTGGATGAAAGGTGCCGGCACCCACTTCCATATCGAGTGGCTGAATGAGCACGCAGCCTTGTTCAGCCCAAAAATAATTGAGTTTCAGGATCAGTTCTTGAAATGTTGGGGCGGCCATAAGGCGAATCACAGGCGGAAAGCCGGTATTATAGGCTGATACAGTGTTTAGAGCTTGAGCCAATGAAACCTTTTTTGATTATCGAAACCGGCAAACCGGTCCCTACTTTGAAGCGACACGGTGGTTTTCCCGACTGGATTCGGGTGGCTTCCGGTCTGCACGTAAGAGACGTGAAAGTCTGCAATGTCGAGGCAGGCGAGAAATTGCCGGACAGCAAGGGCTTTTCCGGCGTGCTGGTGACTGGCTCCGGCGCGATGGTGACCGAACGCCATGATTGGAGCGAACGCAGCGCCGAATGGCTGCATGACGCCGCTCACAAGGGCCAATCGATCTTCGGTATTTGCTATGGCCACCAGCTGCTGGCGCAAACCTTCGGCGGCAAGGTCGATTACAACCCGAAAGGTCGTGAAATGGGCACGGTTTCGGTGTCGCTACATGCGCATGCGAAAGACGATGCGCTCTTTGCCGATTTACCCGATTCGATCAGCGTGCACGCAACCCATATGCAAACCGTGCTGACTGCGCCGGACGATGCGACTGTACTGGCCTATTCCGACAAAGACGATTGCCAGGCATTTCGCTGGAAAGACAACGTCTGGGGCGTGCAATTTCATCCGGAATTTTCGACCGAGCATATGCGCGAATATATCCATGTCCGCCGCATGGCCCTGATCCAGGAAGGCAGCGAGCCGAAAGCGATGCGTAAAGCCGTCAGCGCCGCACCCGATGCAAGACGCATCCTCAGAAATTTTGTCGAACATACCAAATCACGCCACGCCTGATGCAGCACCGGAAGATTTCTGCGGCCCGAGGCTTTTTCTGGTGCATAGAAGCCTGGCGTAATTTGCGGGCTTCACCCCAGCCGGTGTTATCGATGGCTTTGTGGTTGAGTCTCGGCGTTTTACTGCCCGCCCTCAACTTATTGGTCGTGGTATTGCTGACCGTTTTTTATGGCGGCGTAATTTCGACCCTGCATAAAAAAGCGCGCGGCGAAAACGTCGGGCTCGGCGATTTTTTTAATGGCTTTAAATCGCTGTCACGCTTTCTCGGTCTTTTCATGACCGGATTTCCGTCGATCTTGTTCGCGATTTTTTCCAGCTCGGTTTTGCTCGGCACGCTCGGCCCCGATGTCATGCAAAGCCTCGCGCAAACCGGTCAGCCGCCCAGCAAGGAATTAATCGAAACGGTAGCGCCGGCACTGATCGACGCCATGTTGAAGTTATTGCCGATCGGCATCGTGATTGGCTGGATTGTTTTTCTGGCGGTACCGCGGGTGATACTCGACAAGCGTCTCGGCTTGCTGGCATTGTGGGACGCGATTCGCGCCATCTTCACCAATCTCGGTGCGCTATTGTTATTCAGTATCAGCATCCTGATCGCGGTTGTTGTCTGCAGCTTTCTGCTGGCCATTCCGCTCGCCCTGATCGGCAACGCCGGCGCATTGGCCGGTGCCTTGCAAACCTTTGTATTGGTTTTTCTCAGCACAGTGGGCTGGGCTCTGTACTTGAATGCGATGTATATCGCCTGGCGCGATATTTTCATGCAGGAAACATCGGCACCGATTATCGAAGATAAAAATCTTCCGGATACGCAGATCGAAGTTTGATCATTTGCTTTACTGGCGCAGCGTTCAGCCCATCGACATCTGCATCTGAACCAGCAGCCAGATCATCAGCACCATCAATAAAGCGATGCCGACAAACACCAGGCCATGCACGGCAATAATCAGCCAGGCCCAGATCGGCATCCGGGTATTTTTGGGATCAGCGTGTTCGACTCGTGTTTGCGCGACATAGTCGTGCAGGGCACGTCGCTGCGGCGTCCAGGCGGCCAATGCGTGCCCCAGATTCAAGGTAAGCCAGGACAATGAGGCCGCCAGATAGCGGGCAATCGCTTGCGGCAACTTGATCGGCTCGCCGTTGATGTTGGTGACCTTGATTCCCAGCATGCGTTTGCCAATGCTGGCCTGATGCTTCGAGCTTTCGGCTTTGCAAAAATAGATGCCGGCCAAAACAAAATAGGCGGTGCTGGAGAAAATCAACGAAGGCAGCAAGACCGTCTGCATGGTTTGCATCAACACGAAAGGATCCGGCACCTCACCTCGCTCGCTTGCTGCTCTTAGCGAGTTCAAGGTATCCATCAACAACTCTGATTGCGAGTACGCCTGAAAGGAAAAATATATCGTCGATAATATTTCGACGACGATATACAAGAGCACAATATCGATGAAGTAGGCGACGTAGCGTTTCCAGAAGCCGGCAGGGGACGCTACGTAGCCGTTCATTTCATTCTTTATTGCGGGATGACAATTTCGGCACCGTTCAATCCGGTTGCCATGACGCCGTCGACATCGAAAACAATATTGATATTGTCATTCGGGCCGTGATATTCCCAGACGGTCATATTGAGACCGCCCATATCAATTTTCTCGTTCTTGGTCGGCTCGCCGAGAATATCGCGAACTTCGCTTTCACTCATGCCGGCCGTTACCTGATGCACTTTCTGCGGGTCCCCGGCCCAGTCGCCTCTCGGACTGCAACCGGTCAGCAACGATACGGCTAAAAGCAAAGCGGCAAAATATTTCAACATGCAAGATTCCTCTGGTGGGTGTTTTTGTATTAAACCCCAAAGCCCAGCGCGGACTCAAGCCAATGCTATCGACTTGCGACTGTATCCACTTTGCGATTTCGGACCAGCAAGCGTGCCGTGATGATGCCGAGCTCGTAAAGCAGACACATCGGGATTGCCAGCATCAACTGCGACAAGCCATCGGGCGGTGTCAGTATCGCGGCGATAATAAAAATACCGACGATCACATAGCCGCGCCATTCGCTTAACTGCGCCGGTTTTACCCAGCCCAGCAAAACCGCGATGATCACCCCGATCGGCACTTCAAAACTGACGCCACCGGCCAAAAACATCACGAGCACGAAATCGAGATACTCGCCGATGTCGGGCATCATCGTGACACCCTCCGGTGTAATGCTGAACAAATATCCAAACATCACCGGCAACAAACCGAAGTAGGTAAATGCGCAGCCGGCATAAAACAGAAGCGTGGCGGCGATTAGCAAAGGACGCGCCAGACGTTTTTCATTTTTATACAGACCCGGCGCAACGAAGGCCCAAACCTGATACAACATCATCGGCATCGAAATCATCAGCGCCGCGAAAAATGCGCATTTCAACGGCACCGTGAACGCACCCAGAGGCGCGGTTGCAATCAACTGGCCGCCATGCAGATCATCCAGTAGTGGTTTGGCCAGCAGGGAATACATATCGTTGGCAAAAGGCAGCAGCGCGATGAATACGACGGCCAGGGTCAGCAAAGCCTTGACCAGCCGCGAGCGCAGCTCGAGCAAATGACTCATCAAACTTTCTTCGGCAGGCTTGGCGTCAGTCATGACTGTGGCGAATTATCCGTGTCGGTTTTTGCGTTGGGATCCGGCTCGACTTTTAAATTCAGATCGCTTTGCAGATCGGCATCCAGTGCCCGCATTTCATGTTGCAAACTGTCCTGATGCGAATGGAGAGTTTGCTGTAAATCGGTCATCGACTCTTTCAAACTGTTTTTCAGTTCTTCGTCGGCCATTTCACTTTCGAGCTCCGCTTTCACGGTGTACCACTGCGCGCGGGCCTTGCGTACCCAAAATCCGGCGAGTCGCGCGGCTTTGGGCAAGCGCTCGGGGCCCAGAACAACCAGGGCCACGATGGCGATAATCATGATTTCACTCAGGCCAATATCAAACATGGCTAGTTGGCCAGATCAACAGGAAATCAGGCCTTGGGGGCCTGATCCTGGTCTTTATCTTTATTAAGTTTCTCGGCGTCTTCGCTGCCATCTTTCAGGCCTTTTTTGAAGCTGCCTACGGCGCCACCCAGATCCTTGCCCATATTGGCAAGCTTCTTGGTTCCGAAAATCAAAATAACGATCACCAAAATGATCAGTAATTCTTTCCACCCTAAACCCATGGCTGTTCTCCTGTGCGATCGCTAAGGATAACTTATTTGGAGGTCTCGGCGGCTTTTGCGGTGCTTTCTTCCAGCTTGTCGCGGAAACCGACAACGGCGTCGGACGGCTTGTCGGCACGGCCTTCCAGGATCATGCGCGAGGTCGCGTCACGGCCATAAATGGCGGCGTTGGCCTTCTTGTCGATCTGCATGACGGCGCCATCCAGCGAGATGCCGGCAAACAGGCCGCGGGCACGGGAATAGCTGTAGATTTCGGCTTTCAATTGCTCGTCGGTCGATGCTTGCGCACTGCGGCCAACCGGGCCGGCCGCCACGCTGGCATCGCCGCCGAGGGTGAATTTGCCGTTGACGATCGAGTCCACACCGCGGGCATTGCGGAAAACCAGAATCACGTCGGCCGATTGCACGCCGGCCTGAAAGCCGATGCTGCCGCCGGTCAGAATAATAAAGCTCGGATTTGACCAGGTGCCGTCGCTGCCACGCACCGCAATCAGACCTTTGCCGCGACGACCGCCGATCACAAAACCGGCCTTCACCACATCGGGGATAACCGCAATCGCCTGCGCCTCATTCAATAATTTGCTTGGTATGGAATCTTCGGGAATTTTCAGAATTTCACTTAAAACACGGCTGGCGTCATTGGCGCGGTCGTCTTCTTTCTGGCCCGCAAACGCAGTCAGCGGCAATAATAAAAACAGTGACAGCAACACGGTGAAATGGCGGCGCATGGGCTTCTCCTCGGAATTTATCCAATTATGGCGCAAACGAATGAATAAGAGATGAGTTCATCTTCATCCGCAGAATGTTATTTTGTATGCAATCGAGCAAGGATAGTTCCATGGCCCCACGTTTTTTTAACCCTGCAGCTACCGACAAACAGCGCACCACGGTGCTGCTGATTAATCTGGGCACACCGGATGCGCCGACGGCCTCGGCAGTACGGCGTTATCTGGCTGAGTTTCTGCATGATTATCGCGTGGTCGATTTATCGCGTTGGTTATGGTGCGCGATTTTGCATTTCGTGATTCTGCCGATTCGCTCCGGCATCGTCGCAAAAAAATATGCCAGTGTTTGGCGCGAGGACGGTTCGCCCTTGTTGGCGCACAGTAAAAAATTACGCGATGCCGTGCAGGCACAATGCCTCGACAGCGACGTGCGCCTGGCGATGCGTTACGGCAACCCTTCGGTGGCCTCGGTGCTGCGAGATGCACAGGCAAACGGCATGCGCCGTCTGGTCGTGTTGCCTTTGTATCCGCAATATTCTGCCAGCACGACCGCCTCCAGCCATGATGCCGTGATGAGGGAATTGCAAAGCTGGCGCGTGATGCCGGAACTGCGTTTGATCAATGATTATCACGATAACAGCGAATGGCTGGATGCGATCGAGGCCAGTGTCGAAAATCATTGGGATTTGCATGCCCGTGCCGAAAAAATATTATTTTCGTTTCATGGTTTGCCGCAACGCTTCATCCGCGACGGCGATCCGTATGCCGCGCAATGCGAAGCCAGTGCCAGAAAAATTGCCGAGCGGCTTGGCTTGAACAATGATCAATGGCAACTGACGTATCAATCACGCTTTGGTCGCGAACCCTGGCTGGAGCCGGCGACCGACAAGACGCTGGAAGCCTTTGCCAAACAAGGCATCAAGACCGTCGATATTATTTGTCCCGGTTTCGCGGTCGATTGCCTCGAAACATTGGAAGAAATAAAAATCCAGAACCAGGAAATGTTCCAGCAGGCCGGCGGCGAAAAACTGCGTTATATCGCAGCCCTGAACGAGTCGCCCGGCCACGCCTGTGCCTTGGCCCATTTGATAAAAAAACATTGCCAGGGCTGGAGTCATTGATGCAGGAAATATCGCTGAACACCGCACGCGGCGTAATCACTGCGTTGCAGGGCGGAAATCCGGATGGAGAAAAGATTCTTTGCCTGCATGGCTGGCTCGACAATGCGGCCAGTTTTATTCCGTTGATGCCATTGCTGGAAAATTATCATGTCGTTGCACTGGACATGCCGGGCCATGGCGGTTCGCAGCACCGCATGGCCGGTTACGACTATGTCTTTGTCGATTGGATTCACGATGTCCTCGATGCACTGGATTCACTCGGCTGGCAGCAAGCCCATTTACTTGGCCACTCGATGGGTGGTGCGATTGCGACAATCGTCGCTGCATCGGCACCGGAACGCGTCAATAAATTATTGCTGATCGAAGCGCTCGGCCCGATCGCCGGTATCGCCGACGAAGCCGGCATGCGGTTGCGACAAGCCGTCGCCGCCAGGCGCAAATTGGCTAACGACAAAACTGCCCGCATTATTCCGGACCTTGAAACCGCCGTTAATGCACGTCTGGCGGCAAGCAAGATGACCCGCGATGCGGCCGAATTAATCGTGCAAAGAAATCTGCAGAAAGTCGAAGGCGGCTATGTCTGGCGCAGCGACCCGCGCATGATGTTGCCGACGCATGTGCGTACCGATGAAAGTTTTATCCGCAGCTGGATTCGCGCGATCGAAGCACAAACCCTTGTGATCGCGGCCGATCCGGCACCGGTTTATTTCACGTCCGAACAGCGCGACGGACGACTGGCCGAATTAAAGCATGGGCAAGTCGCAGTGATTTCCGGTGGCCATCATCTGCATATGGAGCAGGCCGATGTCGTCGGCAAAACCATTCTGGATTTTTTGCACTCGTAGGAGGGCCTTCGGGGCCCGAAAAATCTGGCGGGTTCTATCGGGCCTCGAAGGCCCTCCTACGGAATTTCGAGATCAATCATCACCGGCGCATGATCACTCGGCCTATCCCAGGTGCGCGGCTCGCGATCGATTTCGGCACTTTTGCATTTCGATTTCAAGGCATCGCTGATCAAAATCAGATCGATGCGCAAGCCGAGATTTCTGCGAAACCCGGCGGAGCGATAATCCCACCAGCTGAAGTGTCCGGCTTCATCGTTATGCAAACGGAAACTATCGTGCAGCCCAAGGTCCAATAATTTTTTATAGGCTGCGCGTTCTGAAGTCGAAGTGAGAATCGTATTGTCGTTCCAGATTTTCGGATCATGCACATCGCGGTCTTCGGGCGCGATATTGAAATCTCCCAACACGACCAGATTCGGGTATCGCTTGATTTCTTCGGCCAACCAGCCACGTATGGCTTCGAGCCAGCGCAATTTGTAGTCGTATTTTTCGGTACCGACATCCTGGCCATTCACGACATACAAATTCACGATGCGAATGCCATTGACGGTCGCGGCAATCACGCGTTTCTGTTCGTCGACAAAATCGGGTATGCCGATATGCATGTCGGTGCTGGAGACCTTGCTTAAAATCGCCACGCCGTTATAGGTTTTCTGCCCGACAAACACCGAGCGATAACCCAGGCCAGCCAGCACGTCATCCGGAAATTTGTCGTCTTCCATTTTGGTTTCCTGCAAGACCACGACATCGGGCTGACGCAGTTTCAGCCATTCTTCGAGATGCGGCAGCCGCACATTGAGTGAATTCACATTCCAGCTGGCAATTTTCATTGTTGCTTCCGTGGTCCGATATTCTTGTCGAGAAAATCGATAATGTTTTGATAGGCATTCAAGCGTTTTTTCGGATCGAAGAAACCATGGCCTTCGGTACTTTCAAAAACCCACTTGGGCGGATTCCCGGCCGCCGTCAATGCTTTCTGCATTGCTTTCGCATGCGCTGCGGGAACCCGCTTGTCTTCTCCGCCATGAATCAGCAATACCGGCGCTTTGATCCGGCTGGCAAGCCGTGTCGGCGAACGAGCCTGTAACCAGGCGTCGTTGTTTTCAAAGATGTCTTCCAGATACTGCTTGCCATACGCGGTATTGTCGATGCTGCCCTGACCGCTCATTGCCGCAAGTTCGTAAACACCGGCATAGCCAATGGCGCACTTGAACAGATCGGGCTCGGTAGCAACTCCCATTAAGGCTGCATAGCCACCATAGCTGATGCCATAGATGCACACTCTATCGGGATCGACCTGATTTTGGCTTATTAACCAGCGAGTGCCGTCGGTCAGATCGCTCTGCATCTTGCCGCCCCACTCGCGCATACCTGCATTCATGAAATCAGCACCATAGCCGCCAGATCCACGATAATTTATTTGTAATACCGCATAACCGCGACTGGCCAGCAGCTGTGTTTCGGGATTGAACGTCCAGCGGTCCACTTCTCCGTAGGGACCACCATGCGGCAACACTACCAGCGGCATTTTCGAAGTCACTCCGTTTGGTCTTGTTAGCCAACCGTGAATAGTCAGGCCATCGCGCGCCTTGAATTCGATCGGCTCAACTAATGCCGCATTATCCGGCTTGATCGCAGACCGCACGCCAATCGACAGCGACAACTTATTCGCGTCGCGGTCGTAGATGTAGTATTCGCCGGGATTCACATCACTGGTGACGAACACACTGGCAAAACGGCCGTCCATCGAAAAGCTGTTTGCGATGACCAAATCGCCCGGAAACTGGGACATCAATGTTTTTATCAACATGGCTTCTGGCAAAGCCTTGTCCAGAAAAACATATCCGCCGCGACCGTCGTAGCTTTCGATCGCGTAAGCCGTTTTTCTGTCAGCGGTACGGAACAAGCCGCCAATGCTGGCGCTGACCGGAGAATAGATTTTCTTCTCTGCCAGCGTAACCGGATTAAACTGGATCAGATAATCGAGTTTGCCCGGCTCGGCAACCCGCGCATAAAATTCCAACCCGTTTTTTGTATATGCCAGGGGCTCGATAGCACGATTGGTTTTGTGCTCGTCATTGATGTTGACCCATTCGGATGTCTCGGGATTTCGATACAGCAATTGACTGTATCGGTCTGTCGTTACGCCGGAAACGAGGCGAACTTTTTTGGTCTGATCGACCAGTACGTTATTGAAGTATCTGAGAGGAATCCGGCCTCCATTTTTTATCAACGCGCCGGAATAGACATTCAGTCGAGCCATATCAGCGTAGGTGGTCTCGCCTGTGGTTTCCCAGCTGTGTATCGCAACCAGGACGGTATTGTTTGCATCGGCCAATGGCTCAAGCACGTATGCCGAAGCACGCGTCGCTACAGCACGCTTGATGTTCGTGCCAACATCCATTGCACCGCGGTAACCGAACAGGTAATGCTTATTCCCGCCATCGGCATCAACCCCAAACAGTTCTCCGGTTGGCGTAGGCGTGGATAGGCCGCCATCTCTTTCATTTATCGACAAGACAATGCGTTTTTCATTGACCCAATGGTATTGACCTATGTACTGACCTTTTTCCAGTGTGATATTCGCGACCGGCTTGTTGGCCTGTCGGTCGAATACGATCAGGCTGGAACGATCATCTCTCGGCACTATGATTGCGAAATAGGCTCCTGTCGGCGAAAACTGGAATGAACCGGCTTCGACTGCATCGGGCTTGGTATACGTTTCAATCGACAACATTTCGGCAGCGACTGTGTTGGAGTTGAAAACAAAGGCGATCAAAAGCAGCGACGTAGCCAGCATCTTTAATTCAAGATATTTTTTCATGATGGTATTTTCTTAAAAATCATTGTTATGACGAATGAACATTTTCAGTGTCACACAAGAAGGAAAATGCACAACCTGAACTTTTCGCGCGGCGCGGTGTGTTACCGGGCATGTGGCACCTGTATTATCCTCGCTAACATTCAAAATAAACACATGCCGGAGCGGAAACGATGAAATGGCTCGACCTGCGAAGTGATACCGTCACGCTGCCCGGTGCTGCGATGCTCGCATGTAGCCTAGACACGCCGTTGGGCGATGATGTCTATGGTGAAGATGGCAGCGTGAATGCTTTGCAAGAACGTTGCGCCGACGAACTCGGTTTTGCAGCCGGCCTATTCGTGCCTAGCGGTACGCAATCAAACTTGCTCGCCCTGATGGGGCATTGCGAGCGCGGCGATGAATATATCGTCGGCAGCGAGGCGCACACCTATAAATTCGAAGGCGGCGGTGCTGCGGTACTGGGCTCGATTCAGCCGCAACCGATTCCGCAACAAGCCGATGGCACATTGGATTTGACCGCTGTTGCGGCCGCGATAAAACCGCTTGGCGATCCGCATTTCGCACGCACGCGCTGTTTCGCCCTGGAAAATACCTGGTGGGGTCGCGTGCTGCCGCAAACTTATATTGCCGAAGCTGCCGCGCTCGCGGAACAACATCAACTCGCATTTCATCTGGACGGTGCGCGTTTGTATAACGCGGCCGTCGCTCAAAATATTTCGGCTCGAGAGATCACAAAGCATTTCGACAGCGTGTCGATATGTTTTTCGAAAGGCCTTGGTGCACCGATCGGCTCGATGCTACTCGGCTCGGAAGAATTGATTTCGAAAGCGAGGCGCTGGCGGAAAGTATTGGGCGGAGGTTGGCGGCAAGCCGGGCTGTTGGCAGCAATGGCGAATTACGCACTCGATAACAATGTTGCACGCTTAAAAGATGACCATCGCCGTGCCAGTGAATTGGCGAATGCCTTGAATGACGTCGCCGGCATCGAAGTCAACGGCGCTTACACCAGCATGGTGTTTATAACGGTAGCCAAAGCTAGATTGGCAGCGCTTTCGGCACATATGCAAAAACACGGCATCAAGATTTCCGCAAGCAATCCGAGAATCCGGCTGGTCATGCATCTGGATATCGATGACGAGGGTTTGGCGAGAATTATCGAGGCCTTCCGGAGTTTTTGAGGCCGGCGTAGCTGGCCAATCTTGGCGCTTTAACCCCATACTGCGTTTCAGCCGTTGTATATGACACCGGCCACGCCAAAGTTCTGGGGATCATGATGTTTCGACAATTATTGCTGTTTGTTTCTTTATTCGCCATGGCAATGCCCAATGCGCAGACGCAAGTGAACACTCGACGACCATTGATCGAAACCATCAAGGGTGAGCGAGCAATTGAACTGCAAAGCCTGAGAATCGAAAGCAATATCGCCGGCGGCCTCGCTGAAACCACGGTCAGGATGACTTTTTTCAATCCGAACAATCGTCCACTCGAAGGCAATCTGCAATTCCCCCTGCTCGAAGGCCAGCAAATCACCGCATTCGCATTGGACATCAATGGCAAAATGCGGCAAGCGGTACCGGTTGAGAAAGCCAAGGGTCGTCAGGTCTTTGAAGAGATCGAACGTCGCGGTGTTGATCCCGGTTTACTGGAAAATACACAAGGCAATAATTTTAAACTGCGCATTTATCCGATTGCCGCCAAAGGGGTCCGCACGGTGGAATTGCGCTATTCCGAATCATTGAAGCATCAGGACGATAACTGGCTGTATACGCTGCCGATGGGGTTCGGCAGCAACCTGAAAAATTTCGAGCTCAGTGTGAAAGCCAATGGACTCCGTAAAGCGCCCAAAGTGATTGGCAGTTTTGGCGAGTTCGAATTCAAGCGCAATGCGAAGCGCTTCGAAGCCCTTGTCACCAAAAACAATTTCTCGCCCACGGGCATTTTGACACTGCAAATACCGGCCAGTGACAAACCACAAACCTATACGCAAATGTTTGATGGTCAAACCTACTTCATCGCCGAAATTCCAGTCGACGCTACAAATCAAGACCGGGCACTTGCAAACGTTCTAGGCTTGCTCTGGGATAGCTCGGGCTCCGGCGCGGCCCGCAACCAGGATCTGGAATTCAGTTTACTGGATCTCTATTTCAAAAAAGCCGGCAACATCGAGGTTCGGCTAACGCGTTTACAAGATCGCCCCGAAGCGACCGAAACCTTTCGTATTCAAAACGGCGATTGGAGTGCATTGAAAAGTTCGCTGAAAACCACAGTATATGACGGCGCTAGTGCGCTTTCGGAATGGACTGTTCAAAAAGATGTCGGCGAGTATTTATTGTTCAGCGACGGCCTGAGCAATTACGGCAATGCACCGTTTCCAAGTTTGACGCAAACGCAACGATTGTATGCGATCAACTCTGCCGTCAGCGCCGATCCGACCCGGCTTGCCGCCTTGTCGGAGCTAACCGGTGGCCGCTATATTCCATTGCAGGCAACTTCGTTTGAACAAGCCTCGCAGGCTTTATTAAGCACTGGCGTGCATTTGGAAAGTTTTGATGGCGTCGGCACCGCCGATCTGGAATTTTCTTCGCGGGATCCACAAGATGGCTTATTGCGAGTTGCCGGACGTTTGCTGAATCACGAAGCAAAGCTTGCCCTTGTGTTATCGCAGGGCGGCAAAAAAACCGCACTTGATGTATCCATTGGCATGGAATCGGCCGAACATCCTTTGGCTGCTAATTTATGGGCCAGCTATCGCCTGCATTCGCTGGACGCAAATCACGAATTAAACCGTGCCGCGATTCGTCGAATTGGTGAAAACTTCGGCCTGCCAACCCGCGAGACTTCATTGATCGTGCTTGAAGCTGCCGAAGATTATGTTCGTTATGAAATCGCGCCACCAGAAGAATTGCGCAAAGAATATACCGCTCTGATCGACGCAAGAAATCATGAACGCCAACAAGACCGCAACGAGCATCTCGAAGAAGTAGTCGATGCTTTCGAAGAAAAATATGCCTGGTGGAAACAGGTCTTCCCCAAGAACCGAATGCCCGAGCCCAAAAAAGAAATCGCGATGCCGGCTGCCGCAGCGCCAGCACCCATGATTGTCTCAGATCAATCTTCTGATACGTTCATGGAGACGTCAGCCGACGCAGCCGCGACTCTTTCGCGTGCTAAAGATGATTCAAGGGATATCGAAGCCGTTGAGGTAGTAGGCTCACGAATAAAAAGAGTTGATAGTGAAAGCGATGAAATAAATTCGGGCAGTACCATTACCCTGAAGGCCTGGACCTCCGACGCGCACTACATCAAACGCATGAAAGACGCGAACAGCAGCACTATCTATGCAATTTATCTGGACGAGAAACCGGGTTATCTCAATAGCAGCGCGTTCTTCCTGGATGCAGCCGATATGCTGCTGGAAAAAAACCAGCGCGATCTGGCATTGCGCGTGCTTTCGAACCTGGCCGAGATGGATTTGGAAAACCGCCAGATCCTTCGCATTCTCGGTTACCGTCTGATCCAGGCCGGTGCGCCCGAGCTTGCGATTCCGGTTTTGGAAAAAGTGCAACGACTCGCCGAAGAAGAACCGCAATCCTTCCGCGATCTTGGTTTGGCTTAT
Organism: Arenimonas sp.; assembly: GCA_036676335.1. Taxonomy (GTDB): domain Bacteria; phylum Pseudomonadota; class Gammaproteobacteria; order Xanthomonadales; family Xanthomonadaceae; genus Arenimonas. The sequence continues at coordinate 398,038 of JAKFDD010000009.1, forward strand.
GCCGCTGCACACCAGGACCAGAAAGCCATTGAACAACTGTATGAAGTGGTATTGCGCACATGGGATGACCGCTTTGCCGAAATCGAACTGATTACCCTGGCCGAACTCAACAGCATCATTGCGACCAGTACGCAAAAACTGGATGCCGGCAATATGGATACTCGCTTGCTGAAAAACATGCCGCTGGACTTGCGGGTGATCCTGACCTGGGATGCCGATGACAGCGACATGGATTTGTGGGTAACCGATCCGAACGGCGAGAAATGCGATTACAGCAACGATCTAAGCTACCAAGGTGGCCGGATGTCGGACGACTTCACCGGCGGTTATGGCCCTGAAGAGTTTTCGCTACGCAAAGCCAAACCCGGCAAATATAAAATCGAAGTCAACTTCTACGGTAATCAACAACAAGTCGTTGCCGGAGCAACCACCTTGCAGGTGTATTTGACGACCGCTTTTGGCACAACAAAAGCCAAAGAACAGAGCGTGACTTTACGGCTCGCAGATTCCAAGGAAACCGTGTTTGTCGGCGAATTTGAAGTTACCCCTTAGTGTGTTTTTTCACAGCGGGCTTCGGCCCGTTTTTTTGATTCTGGAATCAAAATATTGCTGCGCCAGGCGAATTGGTCCCGGCATAAGAGCAAGGCCAACAGTATGATTTCGCGGTCCAGACCATCGCCAAATACCAGCTGCTGGACAAAGCCGATTAGAAGCCTGACACTCGTCAGAGTAAAAGCGCACCGCTAGCACCCCCCCATTGTCATGCGGTGAACAATGGGCTTAGTCGATCCGGAACCCGGGTGTCCAAACCCCGGGTTGGCAGGTCAAACAGGGGGCAACATGTTGCTCGACCCGAAGACTGCATTACTCATCGCTGCGTTGCTGGTATTGCTTAACGGCTTGGTACTTGCCTACATGCGCACGGATTTACCGCAAGACCTGCGGCCCGCCATTCGCAGCTGGCAACAAGGCACGTTTTTGCAAGCTCTTGCCTATTTCTTTTTTGCATCGCAGGAATTTTTTTCGATTGTGGTTGCGATGCCTCTTGCCAATAGCTTGTTATTCGTCGGCCTGACCTGTTACTGGCGTGCACTACGCCAGTTCAATCATCAACGCGATCATTGGCGCATGTTGTTGCCGATGCTGATCGGGACCGCTTTTATTTTCTGGTTTTCCATCGTATTTCCATCGCGGACACTGCGTGTCGCGATTGGATCGCTGACTATGGCGATTATCACCGCCGCTAGCGCCTGGGATATTGGCAAGTATCGACGCATTCCTCCGCCCCGTAGCGGAAGGCTTTTGGTCGGCGTATTTGGTACGACCGCAATATTCATGATCTGGCGTTGCCTGTATGCGCCGTTCGGAATTTCCGAAGAGGATTCCGCACTCGTGCCGAGCGGACTGCGAACCGCTACCAGCCTTGTATTACTGGTATTGCAAGGAGTGGCGACAACGGGATTTCTGTTGTTGTGTACCGAGCGAATACGACGGCAACTTGAACGTGCAGTCTCGACGGATTTTCTGACTGGCACCTTGAGTCGACGTTCGATTACCGAAGCGGGTGCACGCGGCATCGAGAACGCGATTCAAAACAGGCAAAAGTATGCGGTAGCGATCGTCGACATCGATTACTTCAAGCGAATCAATGACGAGCATGGTCATGCCGCCGGAGATTTGGTGCTGAAATCGATTGCCGATTCCCTGCGTTCCGTATGTCGCGGTTCGGATTTGGTCGGGCGCTTGGGCGGCGAAGAATTTGCGGTATTGATCGAAGGCGCCGACCACGAAAAAGCGCGCATGGCGGCCGACAGGATGCGCTTGGCCATTTCATCGACACTGATAAAACTCAAAGCCGAACATATTCCGGTCACGGCATCGGTCGGCATTGCCTGTCTAAACCCGGATGAAACTTCCTTCGACCAGGTGTTGCAACGCGCAGATGCAGCGCTTTACTGCGCCAAGGGCCAGGGAAGAAATTGCGTGGTGCTGGCCTGATATGGGCGACAGCTTATTTCATGTTGAGCCACGCCGGTTTTGATTTCGCCGCTTTCTTGTAGATCGCGCAAGATTCAATATGCGCGCCCGCCAAATAACCGGTACTCATCAGGAATTCGTTGACGATCTCGCCACCGGTGAATTTGAAGGTCTGCTTGAACAATTTCATCCATTCTGGTTTTGTTTTTGGATGATGGCCGTCCAGCCAGCTTTTGAATGAGCCGGCTTCTTTCTGAAGCTGCAAAATAATATTCGCGTTGTGAATCGCGGCATCGACTTTCAGGCGGTTGCGGATGATGCCGGCATCATTCAACAATCTTTCGCGGTCGGCTTCCTCGTACGAAGCGACTTTTTTGATATTGAACTGATGATAGGCGTTCCGGAAATTTTCCTGCTTCATTAAAATCGTGTTCCAGCTCAAACCGGCCTGGTTGATTTCCAGGATTAATCGTCCGAATAATTCGTTGTCGTCCTCTATCGTGTAACCGTAGTGATTATCGTGATAGACGCGATGCAGATCGGTTTTTTCACGGTCACGTACGACTTCGCAATAGGATTTTGGCTTGTCGATGATTATTTTATTCATAATGATGCACTGCAGGGGCAATGTTTTTTGAGAAGATAATAATTTCGTCATCCCCGAATGCTAAAGCTCTTCCCGCCTGCACGGGGAAGATGGTTTTTTAAGTATTCGCGAGGTTTACCCCGGGTCAGGTGAAGCCATGACCCGGGGTACGTTCAACGCGTTAAAAACTTCACCAACCAGTTTGCGAGTTTTCCGTACGGCGGATCAAATAAAGACACGCCACTGAAGCGCGATTGATACATCACCGGCATCGCTTTGCTGAATGTCAGGAATCCGGCATGACCGTGATATTGACCCATGCCGCTGGGGCCGACGCCGCCGATCGGCAAATCGCTTTGACCGAATTGAATAATGGTGTCGTTGACGCAAACGCTGCCGGCGACAATCCTGTCGAGGGTTTTATCCAGACGCGCGCTGTCACGATCGAACGGATAGAACGCCAAGGGCCTGTCGCGCTGCAAAATATAGTCGAGTGCTTGATCGTGCGTGTCATAACTCTTCAATGGCAGTAGCGGTCCGAATATTTCCTGCTGCATGACCAGTGCATCATCCGGCGGATCCAGCAGCACGGTGGATGGCACGATTTCCATGCCTTCCGGATTGGTTTCACCCTCGGGAATATATTGCTGAATCACCACGCCGCGCTGCCGAGCGTCTTCCAGCCATGAACGCAATCGCGTTGCCTGCCGGTTATTCACGACCGCGGTGGCATCCGGATTGTTGGCGATACTCGGATAGCGTTTTTTGACCGCTGCCAAATACAGTTTCGCAAACTCGTCGCGTTTTTCGCGCGGGACCAGAACATAATCCGGCGCGACGCAGGTTTGTCCGGCGTTGAAACATTTTCCGGTCGCGATGCGATCGGCCGCATGTTCGAGCGGATAGTCCGGTGCAATCAAAGCCGGTGATTTACCGCCGAGTTCCAACGTGACCGGTGTCAAATTCGGTGCTGCGGCTGCCATCACGTGACGACCGACCGCGGTCGAGCCGGTAAACAGTAAATGATCGAACGGCAATGAAGTAAACGCTGCGCCCACATCGGCATCGCCTTGCACGACGACGACTTCATCGGCGGAAAATACTTCACTCAGCATTTTTGCCAGCAATGCCGACAGACGCGGCGTGAATTCCGAAGGCTTGATCATCACGCGGTTGCCGGCGGCAATCGCATTGATCAACGGAATCACCGCGAGCTGGAATGGATAATTCCAGGGAGCCACGATGCCAACCACGCCAAGCGGCAGAAAACGCAGCTCACCACTGGCCGGCTTGAAAGTCAGGCTGATCGGACGTGATTGCGGTTTCATCCAGCGCCGCAGATTTTTTTCAGCGTGTTTGATTTCTTCCAGCGTCACCATGATGTCGGCGACCATGGTTTCAACGCGCGAACGGCGACCAAAATCTTCATTGATCGCAGTCACCACGGCTTCTTTATGGTGCTGCACGGCCTCTGCCAAACGCTTCAGCGAATACAGGCGTTCGCGCTGGTCGGGAATATGCTTCAGTTGCGCGGCACGCAAGCGATCAAAGCTGGCTCGTAAGTCGTTCATGACGGTCGCTGTGTTCTGGGGGTCTTTGGTATCCATGACCTAGTTTAGCGCTATCCCGAACAGGTAAACTGTGAAAAATCCACAGGAAGCGATAAATGCGAAATATTCGTGCTTTTCAAGGCGTGATACCGGTTCTCGGTGAGGGCACCTATGTCGATGAAGCCGCTACCGTAATCGGCGATGTGATCTTGGGCGACGATGTTTCGATCTGGCCCGGCACCGTGGTGCGTGGCGACGTCAATTACATCCGGATCGGCGCCCGCACCAATGTGCAGGACGGCACGATTATTCACGTGACCCACGACGGTCCGTATGGGAAACCTGGCGGGTTTGCGACGGTCATTGGCGAAGACGTCACGATCGGCCATGCGGCAGTGATTCACGCCTGCGTGATCGAAGATGCCAGCCTGATCGGCATGGGCGCCACCGTGCTGGACGGTGCCGTGATCCGGAAAAATGGTTTTGTCGGTGCCGGTGCAGTCATCCCGCCCGGCAAGGTAGTGGAATCAGGCGAATTGTGGCTGGGCAATCCGGCCAAATGCGTCCGCCTGCTGAGCGAGCGGGAAATCGAGCAGCTTTATTATTCGGCGCAACATTACGTACGTCTGAAAAATAAATATTTGGCGGAATAATTATTGCTCGTACGGATTTTTTGTTTCGCCGCTTTTTGCAATGGATTCCTTGCCGCAGATTGCCATGACCATCAGGATCAATGCGACCGCGTGGATCACTTGCGAAACCGCGCCATAAGCCATTTGAACCATATGAAAAGCGGGGCTTGCATAATCAACTCCGCCATAACTCACATACATGCTGAATATGACGCCACCGAGCGCGACCAGTATCAGCAATGCCAAGCCTGAAACGCCATAAGTCTGGGCTTTCCCCGGCAATATCCGGGTTTTCAGGATGAAGATGCCGATGCCGCATACCAGAAGTGTCGGCAAGGTCCTGAGCGTATAACCAAAGATCGTGATGAAAAAACTGTCGCTGAACATTTTTGCTCCCCTTCACATTTCAAGCCGGCAGATTCATCCAGGCCTGGTGGCAAACTCCAAGGCAGTCAGGAATTCTAACGCCTGTTCGCGATTATCACCGCACATGCTTTGTACCGGACGCAGTCCGACACACACTCGCGGGCGTTCCGGCATCCCGAAGATACGGCATGAATTATCTTCTGCAAGCTGTATGCAACGAACTCCGGCCGGCTTGCCGTTCGGCATGCCGGGGATCGGTGAAGAAATGGAAGGTGCGATACAGCAGGCGCCGCAACCCGAACGACAATCAGGCATTGTGAAGGCCACGTTCAACCAAGCAAAAATACTTGCCGGCATTGTATGCCCAAACGCTTATTTTATTGGGCAATAGCGGGGTTTTCCGCTACCATTCCTGCAAGAATTATTGTGATCAAAACCGAATGCTAGATACCACGCGTGATATTCAAACACCGGAAGGTCTGGCACTTACCTTGCATCCGGCCGGACCCGTACCGCGCGCCCTGGCCTGGCTACTCGATTTCATCGTGCGTTTTTTTTGCATTTTCATTCTGGCGATACCGCTCGGCCTGCTCGGCGATGCCGGCTCCGGCATATTGATGATTCTCATGTTCCTGGTGTATTGGGCCTACCCGATCTTGTTTGAAGTATTGCGTGACGGCCAGACGATCGGCAAAAGAAGCATGGGTTTGAAAGTCGTCAACCAGAACGGCACCCCGATCACCTGGGTCGCCTCGATTGCCAGAAATCTGTTGCGTGTGGCCGATATGTTCCCTTTTTTTTACGGCTTCGGTTTGGCGAGCTGCCTGATCGACCCGCATTCGCGCCGACTGGGTGATTTGGTTGCAGGCAGTCTGGTCGTGCATGTCGATCGGGTGACTGCACGGCTGCCTTCGCCGCCGGTACCCGCCGAAAATCTCGCCGTGCTGTTGAAACGCGAAGAACAAGGCGCGATCGTGAATTTTTCCGAGCGTGCGTTGCACATGACGCAGGAACGTCAACGAGAACTGGCCGACATCCTCAGTTCGGTGACGCATTTGCGTGGCGACGACAATGTCAGAAAATTACTCGGCGTCGCCAACGGTCTGCTGGGGCGCAAATGAAACAGGAAGATTTCGTCGCGCAATACAGCGCGGAATGGATATTGTTCGAGCGCTGGCTCAACACCCGCAGCGATATCCATGCGAACAAGCGCAAGCCTTTGGCCAGCAATGACATCAGCGATTACGATTTTCCGGTTCGTTATCGCCGCCTGTGCCAACATCTTTCAATCGCCCAGCAACGCGGCTACAGCCCGCTGATTACCGACAAACTCGAAACCCTGATGCAGCGTGGCCATCACGTGCTGTATCGTCCGGCGGCGCCACGCTGGCGGCGGCTCGTCGATTTTTTCCTGATGGAGTTTCCCTGCTTGCTGCGGAAACATTATCGCTATTTCTGGACCTCGGCATTCTTATTCTATGTCCCGTTTTTCGGAATGATTATCTTGCTGCACTACTATCCCGAACTCGTTCACTCGGTGCTTGATCCGAAGCAGATTGGCGAGATGGAAAAAATGTACGATCCGGCCAGCAAGTTCGACAGTCTCGGCCGTACCAGCGGCGGTGATCTGCAAATGTTCGGCTTTTATATCTGGAATAACGTCAGCATCGGTTTCCAGACATTTGCCAGCGGTTTTTTTGTCGGCGTCGGTTCGATTTTCTATCTGCTATTCAATGGCATAACCATTGGCGCAGTAGCCGGCCATCTGACCGTGATTGGCTCCGGTGAAAGCTTCTGGCGCTTTGTCGTTGGCCACTCGGGGCCGGAACTGACTGCGATCGTGATCGCCGGTACGGCCGGTTTGCGAATTGGCATGGCGATTGTCGCACCGGGTCGGAAAAAACGCGTGGACGCTCTGATTGAAGCCGGCACCGATGGCGTCAAATTGGCCATGGGCATTTTCGCGATGCTGGTATTCGCCGCCTTCATCGAAGCCTATTGGTCATCGATCGTCTGGGTTCCGGATGTCGTGAAATACAGTGTCGGCGCACTGATCTGGCTGCTGATCATTATCTGGCTGTGGCGTGGCGGTCGCGGGAGCGTATATGCGACTTGACCAGATGACCGTTGCCTTGCGTGTGCGTTCGCCCTGGCAAGCGATGGACCTGGGTTTGCGAATGGTTCGTGCCAACGCACGCGCGATCTGGGGTCCGTATTTCCTGTTCGCCGGCAGCGTTTTCGTTATTTGCAATTTGCTTGCCTACGCACTCGATCAATTCTGGCTAGGCTGGTTTCTGATCTGGTGGCTGAAACCGGTTTTTGACCGGATCCCGCTGCATGTTTTATCGCATGCCACCTTCGGCAATCATCCGAGTTTCCGCGACACGTTGCGCGCGCCGTTTAAATGGCGGCCCGGCTTGTTGATCTCGTGGCTGACTTACCGGCGACTCAGCTTCTGGCGCAGCATGTCGATGCCGATCGATATTCTCGAAGGTCTGCGCAAGGACCGTTTGTCGATGCGGCGCTCGGTGCTGATCGGTGCGGTTTCATCGCAGATGATCGGCCTGAGTTTTATCTGCATGCTGTTTGAATGGGTGTTCGTGGTTTCGTCGTTCGTTCTGGTCTATATGTTTATTCCGGTCGATTATCTGAGCCATGCCTTCGAAAGTTTTTATACTTCGTATTACAACCAGAATCCGCCGCTGTGGTTCGACTTCGCGTTTAATGCCGCCTATTTCCTGGCCGTGGTCGCGATCAGTCCGTTCTATGTCGGCGCCGGTTTTTCGGCTTATTTGAATCGCCGCACGCAACTGGAAGCCTGGGATATCGAAATCGCGTTCAAGCGCATCGCTACCCGCTTGCGGCAATCGAGTGCGATGATTTTAGTGCTTGCCCTGGTGTTTGGTTGCGCAGGCCTGTCCCAAAACGCGTACGCCGATGTCGCATCGAAGGACAAACCGCAAACGGTCCAGCAATTGTTTGGCGACGATTATCGCGCCGAACCGAAGGCGGTTTCCGATGCGGTAAAAAAAGCCTACCGGGATAAAAATTTATCGCCGAAAGAAAAATATACCGATTGGGAATTGATCGATCCGCCGAAGCTGAAAAAACCGGATAGTCCGAAATTGTCGCCGTTTGAAAGTTTCATCCAGGCGATCGGTGCCGTCGTCGGTTTTCTGGCCGAGTACGGCTTGTGGATTCTGCTGGCGGTCATTTTAAGCTGGCTGATTTGGAAATCGACCGATTGGATGCCGTGGTTAAGAGACAAAATGCCGGCCAAACGCGAACTCGATGACATCACCGAAAAAGAAGTGATCGATCTCGATACTCTGCCTAGCGATTTAAGCAGCGCCGTGCGACAGCTCTGGGCGCAGCAGCCGCGTGCAGCACTGGCCTTGTTGTATCGCGGCAGCGTGGAAAAACTCGCAGACCGACTCGGCGCACCGTTGCCGCCGGGCGCTACCGAAGCCGAATGCGTTCGTCGCTCACGACGCTTGGCACATCCGGAATCGGAAGCGATCTTCCAGAAAGTCGTACGCGCCTGGCAAGCGGCAGCCTATGCCCATCGCTTGCCGAACTCCGATGAATTCGAATCGCTGCTGAGTGAATGGAGCATGCGCTGGGAGAAACGCGCATGAAAAAACCGGCCCTGATTATTTCCGCTCTGGTATTGGTGCTGGCGGCACTCTGCACCTGGTTTTTTCTGGAAAACTTCAAGCGCGTCACCCGCGAACGCGATTTGCCAATGCAGGGCGAGGCTCGCTACAACCCGCTGTATGCCCTGAAATTGAGTTTGCGCGAACTGGGACAATCGGTTGAAACCCATGCCCGACTCGATATCGACACCGCGACATTAAAACCGGGCGACACCTTGTTGTTCTACTCGCCGCCGAACGGATTTTCGGAAGCGCAGATTGACGGTTTGCTCAAGTGGGTTGAAGCAGGCGGCCATTTGATTGTCAGCACGCCGGCGCCGGATTTCCTGAGCGACGACATCACGCTATACAACAAACTTGGTATCTATCCTGGCGAAGTGGAAGACGAATGCTTTTCCTTTATGCCGACGAAAGTAAAAAAAGCCGAATACCTTTGCGGAAATCGTTTTTTCACCGAAGACACCGAATGGTTTGAATGGCTGCATGGCGATCAAAAACAAGGCTACAGTCTCGGCCGCATGTACTGGGGTGATGGCACTGTCACTGTTGTCAGTAACCTGGATTTCATGGGCAACGAGCAGCTGAAGTTTTCCGGCGCGCGCGAGCTGACTTACCAGCTGCTCGCAAACACGATGGGCAAGGGTCGCTTTCATCTGGTGTACGCGACCGATATGTCGCCATTCTGGTTGTTGCTGCTGAAACATGGCTGGAGCTTGTTGATACCGCTGCTGGTATTGCTTGCCGCCTGGCTAATTTATCGCAGCCAGCGTTTCGGTCCATTGCAGGCTTCGCCAAATCCCGACCGGCGTGCATTGCTCGAACACATCAGCGCGACCGGCGAATACATGTTTCATCGGCATCTGTCGCATGAATTGCATTTGGCTGTGCTGGCATTATTCAACAGCCGGCTTCGCCGTCGCGATCCGATGACCGCTGCACTCACTGGTGAAGCGCAAATCCAGGCTTTGGCCGAACGGACAAAAATCGATCCGCAAAAAATTCGTCAGGCACTAAAGCCCGGCTCACTTCGTCAAAAAGAAAATTTCTTCCACAGCGTCGCCACCCTTATTCAGTTGAGAAACCAGCTATGACTCCCGATACTGCAAGCGCACTTCCCGCCATCACCGGCACGGCATTAACACAGCGTGTCGCCACCATTCGCAACGAAGTGTCGAAAGCTTTTCTTGGTCAGCAGGAAGTGCTGGACCAACTGCTGCTCGCCTTGCTTGCCGGTGGCCACGTCTTGATTGAAGGTGTTCCCGGGCTTGGTAAAACCTTGCTGGTGCGGGCATTGGCTACCGTAATGGATTGTCAATTCGCCCGCGTGCAATTTACGCCCGACCTGATGCCGAGCGATGTCAGCGGCCATGCTTTTTACGACCCGAAAACCGAAAGCTTCAAGATTCGCCGCGGCCCGGTATTCACCAATCTGCTATTGGCCGATGAAATCAATCGTGCTCCGGCGAAAACCCAATCGGCTTTGCTCGAAGTGATGCAGGAACAACAGGTAACGATCGAAGGCCGCAGTTTTTCGCTGTCGCCACCGTTCATGGCGATCGCGACGCAAAATCCGGTCGAACAGGAAGGCACCTATCCGTTGCCGGAAGCCCAATTGGATCGCTTCCTGATGAAGATCCTGCTCGACTACCCGGCGCATGCCGATGAATTGCAGATGGTGGCCTCGGTCAGCAAAGGCCGTAGCGTCAGTGATTTTGATATGTCGAGTCTGCAAAAAATCATTGCGCCGGAAGAAATCGTCGCGATGCAGATGGGCACTGCGATGGTCGAAGTCGACGAAGTCGTGATGGATTATGCCGTTCGCATCGTGCGTGCTACCCGCGAATGGCCGGGCATCAGTCTCGGTGCCGGTCCGCGCGGCAGCTTGGCACTGGTGCGCATTGCGCGCGCACAGGCGATATTGGAAGAGCGAGATTTCGTTACGCCGGACGATATTCGCAGCATCGCGAAGCCGGCATTGCGTCACCGCATTGCACTGGCACCTGAATTGCAGATCGAAGGTCAGCGCGTGGACGACGTCTTGAATGCCTTGCTGGTAAAAGTCGAGGCGCCGCGCCGATGAGGCCAGCCAAGCCGCTGCTGTGGGTGTTATTGCTTTGGGCATTGATCGGTGGCCTGGTCACCTTTCATGTATTGCCGATGGCTGCCTGGCTGGCATCGGGATTGTTTTGTCTGTTGTTGTTTGGACTGGACGCTTTCGCGTTGCGCGGTACGGCATCGCCAGAACTGGTGCGCGATATTCCGGCCGTGCTGCCAGTCGGTGTTGAACGCGAAGTCGGCCTGCGCTTGCAAACATTCACTCGCAGGAAATTGCGCTGCGATGTGCACGATTTGCATCCCGGCCATTGGCTGACTTTCGGCCTGCCCAGACAGGTGAAGCTGACTCCGCACCGCGAATTGGCAATGCATTACCGCATCACGCCGGCCGAACGCGGTAGCTTTGAATTTCCCGGTTGCCAGTTGCGGATTTATTCGCCGCTTGGTTTATGGCGGCAAGTGCGTACGTTGCCGGTGCAACAAAGCATTCGCGCATTTCCGAATTTTGCACCGCTCGCGAAATTCGCCTTGTTCAGTTCCGAACAAGCCTCGCGTGTCGTCGGCGCGCATCTGAAACGCCGTCGCGGCGAAGGCACCAATTTCCATCAATTACGCGAATATCGTCTTGGCGACACGATGCGGCAGATTGACTGGAAGGCAACGCAGCGCGCACGCAAACTGATTTCCCGCGATTATCAGGACGAAAAAAACCAGCAGGTTTTATTATTGATCGATACCGGTCGCCGCATGCTGGCGAAGGACGATGCCTTGTCGCATTTCGACCATGTGCTGAATGCCAGTCTCGTCGTTTCTTATTTGGCACTGCGTCAGGGCGATGCTGTCGGCTTGATGGCCAGCGGCGGCGCCAGTCGTTGGCTGCCGCCGCAGCGCGGACTCGGCACGGTCGATACTTTGCTCGATTGCGTCTATGACTTGCAGGCACAACCGGTCGCAACCGATTACCTGGCCGCGGCAACGCAATTAAGTTTGCGGCAACCGCGTCGCTCGCTGATCATGTTGATCACCAACGTCCGCGATGAAGATATCGAAGACCTGATGATCGCCGTGCGTCTGCTGCAGAAACGACATCTGGTCTGTGTCGCCAGTCTGCGTGAACAGGCGCTCGATACCACGCTGCAAAAACCAGTCGAGAATTTGAACGACGCGATTCTCGCCTCGGCGATGGCACGCTATCTGGCCGAACGCGCGCGCGCGCATGCGGCATTGCGAAGCCAGGGCGTATTCGTACTCGATGTAACCTGCGCCGAATTGCCGGCCGCACTGGTCGAACGTTATCTCGCCGTCAAACGGGACGGCTTGTTGTAAGGAGAACAATATGTTTATTGGTTTACGCACTGTTATTTATCCGGCTCCGGATTTGGCAAAAGCCAAGGCTTGGTATTCGGAAGTCCTCGGAGCTCCGCCGTATTTCGACGAACCGTTCTATGTCGGTTTTTCGGTCGGCGGTTTTGAATTCGGTTTGATTCCGGATGCACAACCCGGTGTTGCCGGTGCCCAGGCTTATTGGGGCGTGCAGGATGCAGCCGCCGAATTCAAACGACTTATCTCGCTTGGCGCGACGGAACTGGAGCCGGTCAACGATGTTGGTGGCGGTATCAAAGTCGCGGCCGTGCAAGACCCGTTCGGCAACCGACTTGGCATTATCGAAAACCCGCAATTTGATTTGACTGCAGTGCGATAACGCACGGGCGCTTGCTTGCTGCGCCCATGGTCTGTCGTGATGCTTGGGCGCAGCAAGCAAGCGCCCCTATGACTCAATCGCTGTTATGCAAACCGGCCGCTTGCTTGCGTAGCAGTTCGTAAATCGAATCTGTTTCCGGACGGACGCCATGCCAAATCGAAAAACTGATTGCGGCTTGTTCGACCAACATGCCCAAACCGTCTAACACGGTTCCGGCGTTGGCGGCTTTTGCCCATGAGGTAAACGCTCTGGCTGCTTCGCTATAACTCAAATCAACCGCCAAGGTGCGAGAAGTCACCAGCGAAAACGGCAAACTCATGCCACTGCCGCCAATGCCGGCCGAAGTCGAATTAATGATGAAATCGAAACTGCCGAGTTCTTTCAAATCTTCCCAATAACGGGGATGTACGCGTCCGGGTTGGCCGACCGCATCGGCAAGCGCGTCGGCTTTGCCCGGGCTTCGATTGACCACGAACAAATCGCCGATACCCGAGGATAGTAAAGCCGGTGCAATGCCGCGTGCAGCGCCGCCGGCACCGATCAGCAATGTTCGCCGGCTACGCAAATCGATCCGATGCCGCTCGGTCAAATCGTTGATCAATCCGGCACCGTCGGTGTTATCGCCATCCCAGCCGGTATCGGTACGAATCAGCGTGTTTACGGCGCCCGCCAGTTGTGCACGCTCGCTGGTTTTCTCGCATTGCGCAAACGCTGCCTGTTTGTGCGGCAGCGTGATATTGGCACCGCGGCCACCGAGCGCGTGGAAATTATCCAGTGCGTAGGCAAAATTCTCCGGCGTCGCTTCGATCGCTGTGTAATCGATCGAAATACCTTGTTGTCTGGCAAACGCGGTATGAATGCGCGGTGACAGGCTGTGGGCAATCGGATAACCAAAAACTGCGAAGTGCTGTGTCATTTGAATTTCTCCTATAACAACATCTGGCGTATTCGTACCCTCACCCCGGCCCTCTCCCACTGGGAGAGGGAGAAGAAACAGTGCTACAACTCTTTCAAATAACGCGCGGCGTCCAAGGCGAAATACGTCAACACACCATCGGCACCGGCACGCTTCATCGCTATTAAAGATTCCAACACGCAGGCTTTTTCGTCAAGCCATCCGTTTTGTGCGGCCGCTTTCAGCATCGCGTATTCACCGCTGACTTGATAGACGAAGGTCGGCACACCGAAATGGTCTTTCACGCGGCGCACAATATCCAGATACGGCATGCCGGGTTTGATCATCACCATGTCGGCACCTTCTTCCAGATCGAGTGCGACTTCGCGCAAGGCTTCATCGCTATTGGCCGGGTCCATCTGATAGGTGTATTTATTGCCCTTGCCCAGGGCGCCAGCACTACCGACCGCATCGCGAAACGGCCCGTAAAAACTGGAAGCATATTTCGCCGAATACGCCAGAATTCGGGTATTGATAAAGCCTTCTTCTTCGAGCGCTTCGCGGATCGCGCCAATGCGACCGTCCATCATGTCGCTCGGCGCGACGACGTCGGCACCGGCATAGGCGTGCGACAGTGCCTGCGCAACCAGCGCGGCAACGGTTTCATCGTTGACGACATAGCCGCTGTCATCGATCAAGCCGTCCTGGCCGTGCGTGGTGTAGGGATCCAGCGCGACATCGGTGATCACGCCCAAATCCGGAAATTCTTTTTTCAATGCGCGAATCGTGCGCTGTGCCAATCCGTTTTCATCCCAGGCGGCGGCACCGTCGAGCGATTTCGCTTCCGGTGCGGTGACCGGAAACAACACCATCGCCGGAATTTTCAAGGCGACTGCCTGTTCGGCGACTTTCAGGCATTCATCGATCGACAGCCGTTCGACGCCGGGCATCGAACTGACCGCTGCGCGGCCGCTCAATTCGTGCACGAACACCGGCAGGATAAAATCATTCGCACTCAAACTGTTTTCGCGCATCAAACGACGGGAAAAATCGTCGCGGCGCATGCGGCGTGGCCGCTTCATCGGAAAAGTCATAGATTGCTCCTTTGCGAACATGATAACGCCGGATACGATAGGCAGATGCAATATTTTCGATCATTCCCGACCAGCGTGCGCGTCTGCCTGATGTTTCTTGCGATTTTATCGCTCGCTTGCGTGATCGGACCTTGGTTGATTCACTTCGATCCGCACAAGCCAGACTGGGATTTTTTATCGGCCGCGCCTTCGTTGCTCAGCGGCCACTGGTTTGGCACCGATGCGATTGGCCGCGATATTCTGGCGCGAACACTGGCAGGCGGCCGCTTGTCTCTCAGCATTGGTGTGCTCTCGAGTATTTTGGCGCTGGTGCTCGGCGTCAGCATCGGTGCGATTGCCGGTTATGCCGGCGGCTGGACCGAACGCGTGATCGTGCGCTTGCTCGATGTATTGTCGGCATTGCCATTTTTATTGATCGTGATTTTATTATTGAGTCTGTTCGGCCGTTCGCTGTTTTTGTTATTGGGTGCGATCGGCGCCTATGTCTGGATCGATCTGGCGCGCGTGATGCGCAGCGAAGCCGCGCGTTTGCGGGAAGCGCCGTTCGTGTTGGCATCGATCGCCGCCGGTGCGCGTTTTGATCAGGTCTTGCGCTGGCATTTATTGCCGAATCTGATGCCGATTGCCTGGGTCTATCTGGGCTTGATACTGCCGCAAGCGATCCTGGTCGAAAGCTTTCTGGGTTTTTTGGGTTTGAGCGTTGACGAACCTTCGGCCAGCTGGGGTAGTTTGCTGTATGAAGGCGCGCAGGAAATGGACAGCGCGCCGTGGTCGCTGATTTTCCCGGCGACATTTTTAGTGGCGACCCTGGCCAGCTTTCAATTTCTCGGCGATGGCTTGCGTGACTGGCTCGATGTCCGCAGGGAAGATGCACGATGACGCCGGTTTTCAGCGTCGAGCATCTGCAGGTACATTTGGCTAACCGCGCCGAACCTTTGCTTGGGCCCCTGTCCTTGCAGTGCGCCGAATCGGAATGTCTCGGACTGGTCGGCGAATCGGGCAGCGGCAAAAGTCTGACCGCACTTTCCTTGCTCGGATTATTGCCGGCCGGCCTGCGTGCCAGCGGTCGCCTGCAATTATTCGGCGAAGATATTATTTTCGATTCGCCGCAACATCGCGCCTTGCTTGGCCGTGCCATTGCCTGGATGCCGCAAGACGCTTCCGCCGCTTTGCATCCGTTGCGCACGGTCGGCGATCAGCTTTGCGAATCGATCCGCGTCTTGCAGAAACTGGATTCCGACGCTGCCAAAAAAGCGGCGCTGGATTTATTCTCGCAACTTGAATTGCCCGACCCCGAAAATCTGCAACATCGCTATCCGCATCAATTATCCGGCGGACAACGACAACGCGTTTTACTGGCGATAGCACTTGCCGGCAAACCGAAAATCTTGATTGCCGATGAACCGACCTCGGCACTGGATCCGCGACTGGCGCGTGAAGCGCTCGAACTGCTCGATGCATTGAGACGAAAATTGCAGTTGGCAATTTTATTGATCAGTCATGATTTGCCATTGCTTGGTGCCTATGCCCAGCGCGTGCTGGTTTTGCAACGCGGCAAGGTGGTTGAAACCGGCAGCGTCAAACAAATCTTTCATGACGCACAGCACACATACACGAAAGAATTACTGGCGGCCGAACATTTGCCGACCTTGGCTGCACACTCGATTGGCGCTTCCATCCTGCAAGTGGACAAACTGGATATTCGTTATCCGCGCACAAAAACCAATGCAGTCGAGCAGGCGCAATTCGATTTGAAACGCGGCGAATGCCTGGTCATTCTGGGCGAAAGCGGCAGTGGCAAAAGCAGCCTGGGTCGCGCCTGCCTGCGCTTGATCAAGCACGGTGTCAGCGGCAGCGTGCAACTCGATGGCGAAGATCTATTGCAGGCATCCCGGCCACGCTTGCGTGCATTACGGAGACGCATGGGCGTGGTGTTTCAGGACCCGGCCGCATCGCTGAATCCCCGCATGAAAATTCTCGACATCATCGGTGAACCATTGCGCGTTCAAACCGACATGAATGCCGAACAGCGTCGCGTCAGAGCCAGCGAACTTTTGCAGCAGGTCGGCATGGATGACAGCGCACTCGAGCGTTATCGGCATCAATTTTCCGGCGGCCAGCAGCAACGGATCGCGATCGCACGCGCATTGGCAATGTCACCCGATATCCTGATTTGCGATGAAGCGGTATCGGCACTTGACGCCCACCATCGTTCCGGGATCATCGGCCTGTTAAGCGAGATTATTCAGACTCGCGGTCTGGCACTGGTATTCATCACCCATGATTTAGCCTGTGCAAAGGCTCTGGCCGATCAGGTGTTGATAATGGATGGTGGCCATATTTTGGAACAAGGCAGCGCAGACAAGATATGGCAGAACCCGCAACATCCTGTAACACGCGCGCTTTTGGCCGCCCGACCACGGTCATAGCGTTGTTTAAGTGCGTGATTGCTAGACGAATACTTCGCTCTGTGGCAACGTGACAGTAATGGCTTTTAGAAACCTGCTACTGAATAAACCTGATTCTTTCGACCAAACATTGCTTTGGGCGCAAGACATGGCGTCGTTGGCTAATGCGACCCTCAGGCATTTTGAAAGTCTTGGCGCCAGTAACGCGAAATTGGTCTGGCACACTGCATTGTCAGAACCCAATAATTGGAAATCGGCACCGGATGTCGAACTGACCGACGAAGAAATTTTATTGATTCGGCAAGCACGGCAACACGGCAGTTATGCCGAACAACTAAAAGACGATGTTTTGCATATCGTAATTTTGTTGACCGGACAGCAACATCTCTGGGCCTGTCTTTGCGTTGAACTCGACCCGAATGTGGCAGATATCAGGGCGCAGACCGAATGGCAGGTATCGGTCGAGAAACTGGCCTTGCGTAGTCAATCGGTATTGCAAACCGAACGCCTGCGGGTCGATGTCGATCGTCTGGCCCGTGCCGAACGTTTGCAACGCTCCCTGTTCGCGATCAGTGACCTGGCCACATCCGACAAGGAAACCGACGAAGTGCTGCACGACCTGCATCAAATTGTCGGTCGTCTGATGTACGCCGAAAATTTTTTCATCGTCCGCTACGACGCGCATGAAGAAACCATGCGTTTCATTTATTTCGTCGATAGCCAGGATTCGATCATTCCCGACCCCAATGAAAAAATTCGCCTCCAGGACGCTCCAAACAGCGTGACCATGGCCATGTTGCGTCACGGTAAACCGATTCACGGCCCGTCGAATGAAATTATCCAATCGCTGGATGTATCGCGCGATGAAAACCTCGGACCGGAAAGCCTGGACTGGCTGGGCGTACCCATGCTCGATCACGGCGAAGTGGTCGGCGGCGTCGTGGTACAGAGTTACGATGCCGAACATTGCTATACCAATGAAGACCAGGCATTGCTGGCCTATGTCGCACAACATATTCTGACCGTTTTGCAAAGACGCGAAGCCCAGGAAGAATTGGAAAAACGCGTCAGCGAACGCACTTCGGAATTGCAGCAGGAAGTCGCCGTACGGCAACGCGGCGAACGTTTGCAACAGGCCCTGTTCCGCATTGCCGAAGTCAGCCAAAGCAGCGCGAGCATGGATTTATTCTATTCTTCGGTGCACAAGATTGTCGGCGAACTGCTGCATGCGAAGAATTTTTATATCGCTTTTATTTCCGACGACGGCAAGAACCTCGAATTCCCGTACACCGCCGATGAACGCGATGTCATGCGCCATACCCGTCCGGTCGGCAAAGGCCTGACCGAATACGTGATGCGCACCGGTAAACCGGCATTATTGAATCGTCGCGATATCGACGAACTCGAAAAACTAGGTGAAGTCACGGTCACCGGCACCAAGTCGGTTAGCTGGATGGGCGTTCCCTTGTTCTTGAATGGCACCGTCAAAGGTGTGATCGCGCTGCAAAGTTATACCGAGGATTATCATTACGCCGAGCTCGACAAGGAGCTGGTCAGCTTCGTCGGCGTGCATATCGCCAACTCGCTCGAACGTCGGCTGACCAACGAGAATTTGCGGGTCGCTTATGCGGAACTCGAGCATCGCGTTTCCGAACGCACCTATGAATTGGCCAATGCCAATACGGAGTTGCGTGATCAAATCCTGGTGCGCGAGCGTGTCGAGCTAAAACTGAAACACGAAACCCTGCACGACGCGCTGACCGGCTTGCCGAACCGCAGCCATTTGCTCGGCCGCCTGGGTCGCGCATTGGCACATTATCACAGCGATGCCAGCCGCTTGTTTGCCGTGTTATTCCTCGATCTTGATCGCTTCAAGATCGTCAACGATTCGGTCGGCCATCTGGTCGGCGACGAGCTTTTGAAAGAAGCCGCCAAACGCATCGGGACTTGCGTTCGCGAACCGGATTTGGTCGCCCGTCTCGGCGGCGATGAATTTGCCGTGGTACTGGAAAACATCGCGGGCCAGGAAGACGTGATCATGGTCGCCGATCGGATTATCCGCACGCTAAGCACGCCGATGCGAATTGCCGGCAAGGAATTATTCACGACCGCAAGTATAGGTATCGCGATTGTCGATGCCCGTTACCGCAATCCGGAAGAATTATTGCGTGATGCCGATGTCGCGATGTATCGCGCCAAGGCCAGTGGCCGCAAACGGCACGCCTTGTTCGATGAAGGCCTGCATGAAATTGCCTTGAAAACACTGGATCTCGAAAACGATTTGCGGCGCGCCCTGCAGCGCCATGAATTTCAGCCGTTCTATCAGCCGATCGCACAATTGATCGACGGAAAAATCATCGGCTTCGAAGCCTTGATGCGCTGGAATCATCCCGAACGCGGCTTGCTGGCACCGGGCGAATTTCTCGAGGTCGCCGAAGAAACCGGCAACCTGGAAGCGATGGATTGGCAAATTTACGAACAGGTTTGCATCGATCTTGGCGCACTGGTTGTTGGCGGCGCCTATGTCACCTTGAATGTATCGCCGGTGCATTTGCGCGATAAAACTTTTGCCGAACGTTTTCTCGCCTTGATGGATCGCCATCACGTCAAACCACAGAATATTCGTCTCGAAGTCACCGAAGGCGCCTTGCTGGAAGACCCGGAACAAGTGGCCAGCTGCTTGTTGATCCTCAAGCAATTGGGCATCAACACGGTACTCGATGATTTCGGTACCGGTTATTCCTCGCTTTCGTATCTGCATCGCTTCCCGTTGATGGGTCTTAAAATTGATCGCTCCTTCGTCAGCGCCTTGCGCGAAGGCGAAGCTGGCGGCAGCACCGCGATTGTTCGCGCCATTCGCCTGATGGCAGACTCGCTGGGCCTGGACGTCATTGCCGAAGGCATAGAAACCGAAGACCAACGCCAACAGCTTCGCATGCTCGGGTTGACGCTCGGCCAGGGTTATTTATTTGCCAGACCTGCAAGTTTGACTGATGTATGCGAACGTCATGTCTACGGAAATAGCGCCTCGGTGTGATGCTGCTTTTAGTTGCTGCAGCCTGACGACATAATTGTGTTGGCTTTGATCGAAATATTGCATTCAAATTTCATATCCGGTGCATCGACACTTACGGACCCGCTGATCAGATCGTGAAAAGAAGTCAAAAACACATCGCCGCCTTTCTAGTGTTCTGTCTTTTGCTGGGCGCTTCCGCTTTCATGCTGTCTCGTGAATGTGCCTATGGCGGCGGAATGGCAGGCTGGTACAAGGCGTGTACATGCGAAGGCATCGAGCGAGTCGACTACGATACAACGGCCGCTGACGGACCACGCCGTACGATCTGCCTTGGCATCGTCACGTCGCGCACCTGTTACCGCTATCCAGATGGCCCCGAAGTCGCGTGTAATTTAATGCCGTCACGGTGACGGCTTTTTTATAAAGAAATAAATCATGAAATTAAAAATTGCGCTGCTATCCCTGCTTCTCGCCACCGGCAATGCCCTCGCCAAGGACGAATTTCACCCATTTAAACCGACCACTCCACCACTCGTCGCGTTTAATGCCTGGCACCAAGCCGTAGTGAAGAATGACTATGCCGCCTACTTGCGAATCAGCGAACCGGTTCCCGAATTTACGCCGAAGATGGCCAGGACGACATTTGATCAACTGCACAGAGTTGTGCCTAAAGTTTTTAAAGATAACGGCATTGAAGCCTGTCAAGAATACGAAAAACCTGCAGTTTCATGCGGTTGGCTGCACGAACAAGACTAGACAGATGTCTAATATCATTCTGGTTCCGCATAAGGGCGAGTGGCGGGTATTTGGCATTATTTGGGGACCGCCTTGGACAAAGGATGTACACGATTGTCCGGTTTGATCGCAACGCTCAAGCGTCCGTGTCAAAAACAATTTTTGACCAAGCAGTAAAGATATCCGCGTGAAACACCATCAAGGTAACCAATGAAAATATCCCGAGGCGTTCAAGCAGCCATTCCGCTGATCCTTACACCGCTTGTCCTGTTTGGGATCGACAGCATGGGCTCGGACAAGGCGGTCATTCTAATCATTCCGTGGCTTGCTTTCAGCGTCGTCTATCTGTTGTTTTTTCTCGTGCTTAACAAGCGCTTCACTTCTGCGATATTGCTCACCATCTGCAGCTTTTTCGCGTCGCTTATCAGTGCCTACGCCATCACTTTTGCAGTACTCTCCTACTTTTCGTGGCGTGTTAACGCCTAAAACGCGCTCTGATCATGAAAACTGAAATCGATATCAATGGAAGTGACGAACAAATTGCGCATTGGCTCTGGGACAACCATATTCCGGGCTCGGGACAATCGTCGTCGGTGCAAGGCGAGATGCTCCGCGCGATTGAAAAACTTCGCTGGGAAGCCCAGACAAACGGGAACATCAACTGGGATGACCGGTTCGAGATGTTCATCGCTTTCCTCGCGAATCACCTGCTTGCAGAACCGCTTTTTTCGAAGGCCGCCAAGACGTCGATCGAAATGGATTTGAAGCGACTGGCCGACTTTACTCCGGTCGATGAACTCGATGACGACGAGGAAGAAGATGCAGACTCCATGAATCTCCCCTATGTCGAAGATGATCTCTACGACAGGCTGGTGTCACAGGTAGCACATTTCTGTCGTTTGCATCCGCAAGCAATTACCAATGAACACAATCCAGCGCAGTACCGGTGAGCGCCGTGAAAACTTTGCACTCGACTGACATTGTCATTCGGGATGTCGTTGCTGCGGATTTTGGCGCCGTGCTTGCCCTCAATAGTGCCGAGGTAAAGCATACGAGTCCGATGGATGAAGCACGACTGCGTCATCTCGATGCGATCGCCAGCTATCACAAGGTAGTCACCGTCGACGGAGAGGTCGCAGCCTTTCTGCTCGCGATGCAAGACGGCTGCGGTTACGCCAACGAAAACTTCGAATGGTTCGCTACACGCTTTAGCGGATTTCTGTATGTGGACCGGATTGTCGTCGGCGGTCGCCATCAAGGCTTGAGGCTGGGCACTCGGCTTTACGATGACATATTCAATTACGCCAGAGCCAACCAGATCGCGGCGATTGCCTGCGAGTACAATATCGTTCCGCCGAACGAACCATCACGGATTTTCCATGACAAGTTCGGCTTCCGCGAAGTCGGCACCCAATGGCTGGGTAATGGCTCAAAGCAGGTCTCGTTACAAGTAGCACGACTTCCATGAAAAGCCCGGATGAAAACCCGATCTGGTCGACCAACATCTGCAATCGTTTTCGGCAATAAAATTTCACGAGGCTACCCTTTGAAGAACACCTGGATCCATTCCGCCGTTTTGATCGTCATCGCGACATTCGTGCTCGTGCTGGCCCAGAAATTTTCTACAACCTTTATCGATTGGATCGTCGACTCCGGCGCGAATTCGCCAACAGCTTCCTCGCTGTTGGCGCCCATCGAGGCATTTTCCATATTGGCGCCCGGGTTATTGCTGGGTTGGTTCACGCGTCGCCATCCTTTGGTCGTCGGCGCCATTGCCGGCGCCTTGGCCACATTCGCGGCAAGCAAAATATTCGGCAGCACGCTGAACTCGCATCTGTTGTTGGGCGAAGTCATCGCGGTAGCGATGATCGTGGCGGTTGCCGCTTTGGCCGGACGCGCTTTGCGTTATCGCTTCCGGCCTTCGAGTTGATTTGCTAAAGCAGCGCTTCCATCATCCGGTAGCCGGCATCTTCCATGCCGAGTTTTTCATAGGTGCGTTGGGCATTCTTGTTTTCGTGTTCGACATACAAGCGTAATCCGCAAACATCGTCAGCCTGTTCTGCCATGGCTTTCACATATTGATACAAGCTTTGAAAAACGCCTTGGCGACGAAAATCCGGATGCACGTAAACGCTCTGGATCCACCACCAATCGCCATTGCGCCAGTCACTCCATTCGGTCGTCAGCATCAAGGTGCCAGCCGGCGTATCGGCGGCCATCGCAATGAAATAACGCGCACGTTTTGGATCGGCGATGCCGGCTTGGACGCCCTTCAACACGGTGTCGCCATCGAGTTGCTTGTGTTCGGTTTCCATTGCCATCGCCTGTGCCCAGGAAGCGAGCAATTGGGCATCTTTCGCATCCGCCAGACGTATCTCGAATTTATTCATTGTCATTGTCATTGCCCTAATCGGATAAGCCGGACCAGTCAGCGCAGTATTCATAGGTAAATTGTTCCTTGTCCCATGCACCAGGAATCGGATCTCCTTTTATTTTTTTCATTACCTCCAGGGTTTTATCCTGATCGTAAGCGGTGCAGGCAATCCGTGCGTAATTATTGATATTCCATTGGTCCGGATAGTCCTCGATAACCTTGTCGAAACCTACCATCAGCTCATTCCAATGGTCGCGCCAATCGGTGACATCGTTGCTGCCGCATATGGTGCAGACGTTCGCCCAATAAATTCGGGCATATGTCGCACTTGCCTGTCCGGGGCTTGCACTTTTGATTGCATATTTGACGAATTGGTCGAACTCCGCATTGGAGCCATGCCATTTAGGCAGGTAAAAACTCGCCGCCGTGAAATAGATCGGGAAGTAGTCCGGATACAGTTTTACCGCCTTGTCGAAATAGATCCTGAATTTTTCCTCATTGATGTCTTTTTCCACCATCATCACCATGAAGAGCTGCGTAAACCATTCCGGATCCCGTGTTGAAATGTTTTCATTTTCCAGCAAAAACTTTTTTGTTTTCGATACTTGCGCATAGAACTTTGCGAAGGCACCTTCCGATACCGTGCTGCCATAACCGTGGCCACGATAGAACCAGGCCCGCTTGATCATAAAGGTGGACAATGCCAGACGCGCTGCATCGGAGCTTTTGTCAGCGGCAATCCAGCTGGAAAGTTCGGCCTCATATTGGTCAAACTGTTCCTCGCTGCGCGCCTTATCCGCCAGCTTCTCGAAACCGGCGTAGTAAGAACCTTGCAGCCACAGTCCGCTCGATGATCTGGTCTTGTTGCCGCGCAAGTTCGCGATCATTGCGTCGAGCGATTTATAGTCTCTCGCGGCCCACAAGAAACCCGTGCAGTTGCTGATGTAGTTTCGCAACTCGATTTCTGCCAGCACATTGGGATCTTCCGGCGAATACGCCTGGCATTGCGGAAGCGTGATTATCGGCCTGGTGGCCGCAGCCTGCAGTTTAGCGGGCGCTACAGCCGCTTCGTTGCCGCTTGGACCGCCTGCCGATGTTTTATCGCAAGCGAGAAAAAAACTGCAGGTAATAACCAGTGCCGCTAATGAAAAAAGTTTGGATTTCACGTCATTCCCTTGTTGTTATTTTCGTTGCCAGAATTGCACCTGTAGGTTTCATGCTTTATCTACCTTGCTTTTGCGTCCAGCACCCAGTTTTCGCGTCAGGGTGTTTCTACCCAGCCCGAGTTTTTCGGCCGCCTGCTGCCGATGGCCGTCGGTATAATCCAGCGCGGTTTCCAGCAATATCTTGTCGAACTGCTCGCGCAGTTGCGCGTGGATATTCTGTTCGTTGCGACTCAGCAATTGCTGGGTGCTGCGGGCAAGCGCTTGCTGCCAGACATTCTGCGGTTCGATCCTGAGTTCGTTGCTGCGAAGACAGGATTTCAAATCTTTCAGGCTGATGGTTTCACCGGGCGCCAGTGCGGCCAAACGCCAGCAGAGATTTTCCAGTTCGCGCACATTGCCGGGCCAGTCATGCTGTTCCATTCGCGCCAGCGCTTCCGGCTTGAAACGCTTGGCCGGCGCCTTCAATTGTTTTGCGGCCTGCTCGAGAAAACGTTGCGCCAGCGCCGGCACATCGGTTTTGCGATCCCGCAACGGCGGCAACTGCAATCGCACGACATCGAGTCGATGCAACAAGTCGGCGCGGAATTTTCCTTCCTTGACCAGCGTTTCGAGATGCTGATGTGTCGCTGCGATCACGCGCACATCGACCTTGATCAGTTCACGGCCGCCGACCCGGAAAAATTCGCCTTCGGCCAGCACGCGCAATAACCGCGTTTGCAAACCGGCCGGCATATCGCCGATTTCGTCGAGAAACAAGGTGCCGCCATCGGCTTGTTCGAAACGGCCAATCTGTTTTTTCTGTGCGCCGGTAAATGCACCGGCTTCGTGGCCGAACAATTCCGATTCGAGCAATTCGGCCGGAATCGCGGCCGTGTTCAGTGCGATGAACGGATTGTTGGCACGTGGTGATTCGCGATGCAGCGCACGAGCCACCAATTCCTTGCCGGTGCCGGTTTCACCGGTGATCAAAACCGATAGCGGCGCCTGTGCAAGCCGACCAATCGCGCGAAACAGTTCGCGCATGGCCGGCGTGCTGCCGAGCAGCTCGTGGCCCTCTTCGTTTTGTTTCTGATCTTGTTCCGGTGCTTTTTCCGGCAACGCGCGCGCGACCAGATTGACGGCTTCGTCGAGATCGAACGGTTTCGATAAAAATTCATGCGCGCCGCCCCGGAACGCGCTCGCGGTCGAACTGATATCGGTGTAGGCCGACATCACGATCACCGGCATATTCTCGTGGCGTTTTTTCAGCGCTTCGAGAAAACTGAAACCATCGGTACCGGGCATGCGTACATCGGTAATCACCAGATGCGGCAGCGTTTCGGTATGCAAGGCCGACAAGGCGGTATCGGCCGATTCGAAACTATGCACCTGATAGCCGGCATCGCGCAGCGCCTGGCTCAACACAATGCGCACGCTCCTGTCGTCGTCTACCACCCAGAGCAGCGAATTACTCATCGTCGCTTTCTAGATCATTGTCATTGACCGGCAGCAGCAAAGTGAACACGGTATGTCCCGGACGCGAGCGATAGCCGAGTGAGCCGCCATGCTCGCGTGCAACTTGTTGCGCCATCGCCAGTCCGAGGCCGGTGCCTTCGGCACGACCGCTGACGAGGGGAAGAAAAATTTGTTCGGCCAGATCTTCCGGCACACCGCGACCATTGTCGGAAATTTCGACGCGCAAACTCAAACGATGCGCGGTATCGCCGATCAAGACATGATGTTCGGCGCGCGTACGCAAACCGACTTGCGATGCACCCGATTGCAATGCGTTGCGGACCAGATTCCAGATCGCCTGCGTCAAGCGATCGGCATCGCCGTATAACTCCGGCAAACTCGGATCGTAATCGCGCACCAGTTTCACGGCCCAGCCGGCATCGGTATCGGCCAATTGCAATACTCGTTCAAGCACGGCATGAATATTGGTGTTTCCGAATTCGCGCGGCGGTGCCGGGTTCAACAAGCGTTCGACCAAGGCGGCAAGTCTTTCAACTTCAACACTGATCAGCTCGATCAGTTCTTTCGAGTCTTTGTCCTTGTCGTCGACGCGTCGTGCCAATAATTGCGCGGCGCCTTTCATGCCTGCAAGCGGATTGCGAATTTCGTGTGCCAGACCTTTCAACGCGGCCGACAATGCGGCCGGTAAAACCTTGGCCGGATCTTCACCGAGAAATTCTTCGGTTGGATGCGCTTCAACCCGTACCTCGCCCGACTCCAAACGCGTTAGCCAGAGCTCGGCAAAATATTCACTGGCACCCGGAAACGCCAGTCTTGCACGATGCACCCGCAAGGTATGGCCACTCTCGGGAAGCCGCTGGAATACCTCCGACAAGCGACCGATTTCGACATCCAATTCGCTCAGCGGCATGCCCTGCAAGCGCCGCACGCTGACACCGAGCCAGCTGGCGAAGGCCTGATTGCAGTTTTGCACCGCCCCCGACGTGGAAAGCCAGGCGACCGGGGTTGCCAAGCTCTCTACACTGATATGGGCGGGATCAGACATTGCACCATAATAGTGCAAACGAGTGAAACGGCAAGTGGCGCGTCGTGAATTTTTGTTACGCGATCACAGGCCGATCAGTCTTTAATTTCACCGCAAGCAGCAACTTCCGAGCTCGAATCGCTGGTCGGTGGCGGGCAAGCCGGCGGTTCGACTGGCGCGGTATCGGCCGCCATTGGCTCGGCGCTGGTAGAAGCAGAATACGCCGCTTCTCTTTCGGCATCGCTCGAAGCGGCAACGGGAGGTGCCACTGGGCTCGGCATCGGCATGGGTGCTGCGGCAGGCGGAGGCGGAGGTGGAGGCGGCGGCGGTGGTGGCGCGGCAGCAACGTCGACCGGTAAATTCGGATCTTCTTTCTGTTCAGTAGAAACCAAAGTCTGACCGGCCGTCTGCACTTTTTTTGGATCTATTTTTGTCTTCTCGGTCAGCACCGGTTTGGCACCCACCGTCTTCGGCAGCATGCCACTCAAGGCGATAGGCT
Organism: Arenimonas sp.; assembly: GCA_036676335.1. GTDB lineage: Bacteria > Pseudomonadota > Gammaproteobacteria > Xanthomonadales > Xanthomonadaceae > Arenimonas. The sequence goes on from JAKFDD010000009.1 coordinate 425,228, forward strand.
GGCTGTTTTTAAACTGCACCAGACTTGGCCCGTTTAATTCATATTGCTGACCCGACGCCAGATAGACCACGGTCAGTTTGCTGCCCTTGGTCAACACCAGCTTCGAATTTTCCGAAAGTTCGGCAAGCTCTTGCACACGCACTTTCTTGCCGTCGTTTTGCCAGTAGGCATGACCCTGCGTTTCAATGACCATGCCGACCATCGCGGCAGATTTCGCCCAGACAAAACCGATGCAAAGGCTCAAGAGCAAAAGCCCGACAAGAACCAAAACCGTTTTGCGATGCTTCTGCATGTTCAACTCCGTTGCACGGCTAGAGCTTGCCCCAACCATACACTTCGACCGGCGTATGGCCCTTGATCGGTTGTGGTCCGAGCGCCACCAGGCCATTGGTGTCGGGCAGCGCATCAACAATCACTTTCGAGCAGACAATACTATAGCCCACATCCTTGGTCAGGCCTTCAACCCGTGATGCCACATTCGCCGCATCGCCGATCGCGGTGTAGTCATTGCGGTTGCTCGAACCCATATGGCCGATCACGACCTCGCCGGCATGCACGCCAACACCAATCTCGATCGGCGTTATGCCTTCCCGCTGCAATTGCTCGTTGAACTCGGCCAATGCTGTTTGCATGGCTTTCGCGGCTGAAAATCCGGCTGAACAAGGATTGTCGAGCGGCTTGGGTTCGCCGAAGATCGCCATGATGCCGTCACCCATGAAGTTGATCACGGCGCCGCCATTGGCGTGAATCTGTTCGACCACGCATTCGAAATAACGATTCAGCAAATCTATGCCGGCTTCCGGCGTCATCGATTCGCTGCGCGTCGTGAAGCCGCGAATATCGGAAAACAGGATGCAGACAAATTTCCGCGTGCCGCCAAGTTCCGGCGTAATTTTTCCGGACAGAATTTCCTGCATTACATTGGGACTGACGCTATTGCCGAATGCATGCTTCAACATGCGACGCTCTTTCAAATGTTCCAAAGCATCGACACCACCGCGACCAAGCAAGGCAAGGATTGCCGTGACTGTCATTGCACTGATCGGCAAATAAATGCCCTGGCGAAACAGATACATGCCAAGCACCAGCAGAGAAAAACTCCATAACACCAGCAACCACCATTTGCTGCGCAGCCTGGAAGTCCATAGCCACCATAGTGCACTCAGCAAAATGCCACACCAGACAAAGATATTAGCCGCGGGTTGCACCATGCCCCGATTCAAAAAAGCCCGCAAAGTCTGGGCATGCAAAAGTACGCCGTGTACCTGGTTTGCATTGTCTTCCCAATCGGCCAAATTAACCGACAGCGACAATCGATCTTCATCCGGCAACACCGTGCCCAGCAACACGGCCTTGCCGCCGAACTGACTGCGCAGGCTTTCGATCTCGCCGTTTTCATAACGGCTGGTCACGCTATGCAAAGGCACGTATTTGAAGGTCGGACCTTGCGATAGATCGATGTAGCCCGACTGCGGCGATAATTTCAAACCACGCGCCATTTGACCGACCAATGTCGACACTTCGCCACCGTCGTCCGACAAGCGTTCGTCAAAACGCCGAACCCGCTGATCGATGTCGCGCGGAAACAAGGCCAGTCCCAAGCCATCCTCGCCTGCCAATAATTCGAACTTCCGATACAAGGTGCGAGGCTCGCCCCGGCTGTTCAAGGTGATTGCGAATACCAGGGGTCGGTCTTTTCTGGCCGCCAGCATTCCCATCATCAGCGACTCGTCGTAGCCGGGCACCAAATCATTGAACGATCGTTCCGGCATCACGATATCCAGTCCGATGGCCGATGCATCTGCTTCGTGCATCGCCCGCAGAAAATCGCCCCAGTGTTTATGCCAAAGCGTACGCGGTTCCGGGAATGCTTTTACGGTCGCTTCATCTACACCGACAACGACGACATCGCGGGCAACCGTGGTCGGAAAATAATGTCGCAAGAATCTTGTTTGCAGATCGAAATGTTTAGCATCCAGCCATGCGCCGACATTGGAATGTTGCATCAACAGGCCAATCAGCAAACAAAGCAAGACGCCGCCGAACAGGAAGCGCGATGATTTTTTTTGCTGCCCCGAATTGGTCATGCGTTCCCTTTAAGGCACCGGATTCACTCTTCTGCCTTATAAGCCCTAACGCAAGCACGATGCAATGATCGCCTGCTTCTCACTTCTGCTGTTGAAGAAGATTAAAAAGGATTTTGCTGTCCTCGTCATCCAAGGTCTCGGTTTCAATTCCGCGATAATGCCGATGAAAGGCCTTGGTGGCCGCAGGCAAGTTACTGGTGTCGTAACCCAATACTTGCAGCGCGAGAATCGGATCGTAGTTTCCAGGCGCTTCGACCAGAGTTTCGTCGTACCACTGGCCGAAACCGGCCTGTGCCAATCGTCGCCAGGGAAAATGCCGACTCGGATCGTTTTTGCGGGTCGGCGCGAGATCGGCATGGCCGATGATCGCATCGCGCGGAATATTCAAACGCGTACAAAGATCATCCAGCAAACGAATCAGAGAAAGTATTTGCCGTTCTTCAAACGGCTCGCTGCCGTTATTGTCGAGCTCGATGCCAATCGAAACCGAATTGATGTCGGTCACGCCCTGCCAGCTGCCGGCGCCCGCATGCCATGCACGCTGATTGTCGGCGACCAATTGATACAACTTGCCGTTATTGGCGATCAAATAATGTGCGCTGACGCGACCTTGTGCGTTTTGCGTGTGCAGTACTTTCAAAGCCTCCTCGGCCGTTTCCATTTGGGTATGGTGAATCACGATCAAACGCGGTTTGCGGGTGTCGAAGTTCGGCGACGGCGACCATTGCGCCAATGGATTTTTTACCGACGACGACGTGCATGCCGATAACACCAGCAGGCAACAAAACCCGTATTTCAAACGATGATGCAGCATGCTGTAAGGATAGTGCATTTCTTCGAACCCTCAAACCGAGTACTCCATCGGTAAGCTAGCAATTCGAAATGTGCTCGGTATGCGTGCGATGTGTGGCGAATGTGTGTTGCAAAAAAAGCCCGGTTTCCCGGGCCTTGTTTCACTCGGCTGGTTTACTTGCCGGTTTCGAGCTCGATAGCGGCAGACTCAATAATTGGGTTTCACTCGGGCTTCGGTACAAATCCACTTCAAATGCGTTTGCTTCCTTGTTGAAACGCACATTTTTATTGCCGGATGAAATCTCGTCGACGCCCGCCTGCGCAGCCATTGTGCTGCGTCGCGTCAGGACTGCCTGCATGGCTTCTTGTGTCAAAGACAGGTTTCGCATTCGCTTGCGATAATCGCCGTAGTTAGGCGAAGAAATAGCGGCCAGAATTCCGCCAACAGGATTGAATGCCAGTTCGCTCAAAGAAAGACCGTTCCAAACGCCTTCTACGGGTTCGTTTAGCGCTTCCAGAATTTCCTTGTCATCACTGCATTCGGCCGCAAGGGGCAAGGCAAATTTCTCGTCCGACGCTCGCTTGTTGAACCAAAGGCCTGCGATTTTATCGCTCCATTTCGCGGCCGTCAGTCCATCGCCGGCAACCTCGCCTGTTTTTATGCTCGCTGAAACACGCTGCATCAATCGATATTCCATTTGCATGCTGTGGCAAATCGGAAATTTTTCCAGCTCGACCGGCAAATAGGCTTTTGCGCAGCTCGATGGCAATTCAAGGTCGCCGGGGTTCTCGTTCAATAGTTCGGCAAACAAGCGCGAGGCATTGGCATAAAATGCGAGCCCCACCATTTGCTCGATAAGGCCATCGGAATTCACGGCAAGACTTCGCCACGAGCCCGCCGCCCGACAAGTCAGATCGATTGCTTCGATTTTCCTGCCCTGCACATGCCAATAGGCAGCCGTCGACAATTGCCAGCTTCCCACCGGCCCGTAATTGGCCAGTGGCGTGGACAGGTCCGGAGCGAATTGCGTACGCGATATCCCGAACTCGGTTAGCGCGATTGCCTTTGCGGATAATTTTTCATGTTCCGAGAAGAGCTTGTGATATTTGTCCAGATTCGCACGTGCCTTATCAAGGCAATTTTCGGTTTTTGGCTTGCACAGCAGATTTTCGGTGTCCTCGAATTTCGGATACTTTCCTTCGGCAGAAGAAGCGTAGCCACTGCTGCCGTCATTTTTCGAAAATTTCCCGATGTCGGCCGCCATTACCTTGGCTTTATCGGCTTCCGGAATGTCGTACGGAAAAAGCCAGGTCTCGCTAAACGCATTTTCATTCTCCGCGATCGGCGGCAAAGGCGCACTCAGTATCGCTACCGCTTTTTTACCGGCCGGGCTTGATAGCGGCAGCCACTCTGTCCACAGAACCAGTAAATAGAGCGCCGAAATCACGGCTGTTACGATAAAGAATTTTTTGATTGCCTTGCGCATCTTGCCCCCATGCCTTTAATAAAGCATATCAGCTCTTTTCCACTCGATAAAAAGGCCCGGTTTCCCGGGCCTTTTCAATCGCATATTTGCAAACAAGTCGCCGTCAGAACGAATACCGTGCTATCAGCTGCACGACCGGGCCGGCTTTTTCGGTTTCGGTTTCGTATTCATCGAAATCACGATCGATTTGATCAAAACGGTTATCGAACTTGCTGAAATATTCGTCCTTCGAAGCATTCAGCAAGTTCGAGCCAGTCAAACGCATCGAGAATTTCTCGCTGAAACGTTTTTCGACGAACACTTCAAGATCGGCACCGTAGCGCGTTTTCACTTCTTCGCTTAGCAGTCGCGAGAACGCATTGCCCTGGCGACGATAGCTGGCACCAAAAGCCATATCCACCGACGGCAAGTCCTGCACAAAACCGACATTGAATACGTATTTTGCCTGGTCGTTGAACGTGCGTTCACCGAATTCATCGTCAACCGAGCTATCGAGCCAGGAATAATTGAAGAATACGCCGGTATTCGGCATGTGAAAAATCGTCAGCGGTGTGGAAAGATCGAATTCGATGCCGTAGACATAACCATCGCCGACATTGGCAGCGGTATAGACGAAACTTTCCGGATCAAACTGCGGATACCCCGGAGTCGCCGGCGTCGCGCCTGGATTGTCATCGAGGAATTCTTCAACTTCGTCCTCGTAATCATCAATTGCAGTGGCGCTTGGCTCGCCGGTATTGGTGATTTCGATCAGATCACTGACAGCGCGATAGAAAACATTAACGCCGAAAATGCCCTGACTGCCGAGGCGGCGTTCAAAGCCGAGATCGAAGCCCCAGGCCAGCTCCGGTTTCAAATCGGGATTGCCGGCGAAATCGTTGTCGCCAAACTCTTCTTCGATGGTCAGCGGCAATATGAAATTGAAATTCGGGCGACGCACGGTACGCGCGACCGAAAAGCTCACGCGATCGTTTTCGCTCAGGTCCCATCGGAAATGCGCCGACGGCAGCAGGGCCGAATATTCATTGGATGCCGAATCACCGTCGGCACTGATGTCGACATCGGTTGTTTCATAGCGAAGACCTGCTTCCCAGGTAAAGCCTTTGCCTTCGCCGGAAAACATCAAATAGGGATCAATGCGGCGTTCTTCAATCTTGCTGGTGTTCACATCGAAGTCTTCGTATGGCGGCAATGGTGCGCCTTCCACATCGGTATCGACTTCACTGGTTCGCAATACGGTATCGCGATCCTTGCCGACATAGTCCAGACCGAATTCGAATTTCGCCGTCGAATTGAATTCACGTTCATGCGTGATCGAGAAGCTGCGTTCGCTGTCGATCTGGTCGGTCAGTACACGGGTACCTTCGCGCTCGTCGAATGAAGGCGGGAAGTCATCGTCCTCATAACCATCCTCTTCTTCGGTATCGAAACGCGAATCGTCAAAACGTGAATAACCGACATCCAGATCGGTGCGGCCACCGGCCATGTCGAATTTGTAATTGGCCGACAAGGAGTAATTGTTCTGCTCGATGTCGACCACCTGTTCATTCACCGACAATAGATTATTGCGACTGGTACTGAATGGATCGTTGTATTCGAGCGAGTTTTCGGTTTCGGTGCGATCCGTACGCACATAGAGTGCATTGATCGACAAGTCGCCGGTACCGATTGGATGCGTGTAGGAAGCGTTGAAAGAGTAATCGGTACCATCGCGAACATCGGTCTGGTTTTCGGCATCGACAAAATCACCGTTAGGTTCTTCAAAGCGATCCGAGCGTTTCACCTTCGGGTTATAGCGCCCCTGGATATTGAAACCTGCCAACAGCCGACCATCGCCGACATCGGTACTGGCAACGCCGCCGAGCGTGCCTTTCAGTTCGCCGTCATCGAAATGCATGGCGCCAACACGAATGTATTTTCCATCGAAACGATAAGCGTCGCGCAGAACGATATTCAATGCGCCGGCAACCGCATCGCCGGAGCGGTTGGCGCTCGCACTGCGGATAATTTCCACTCGTTCGACCAATTCGGCCGGAATGCGATCAACGAAGAACGAACGGTCAATGCCGGCACCCGGCACTTTTTTTCCGTTGATCAATATTTGCGTATAGCCCGGATCGAGTCCGCGCAGACGGGCGCCGTCGTATTCCAGCACGTCGGATACGAACGCGACACTCGGCACGCGCTTCAGCATATCGCCGACCGTCAATGGTTCGAACTGCTGGAAATATTCCAGATCGTACGACAGCGTCGGCGCGGCATCATCGGTTCGGGTACGGTAAATAATCTGACCTTGCACATTGACGGCATCGAGCTCGGTTGCTTCCCGCGTTCCAGTGTCCGGCGATATTTGTTCCGCTGCGCTGGATTGCGCGAACGCGGCACTGCTGACGCAGACCAAGGCCATGCCACTCAATGCACGCGCCAAACTCAAGGCAAGGATATTTTTTCTCATTATTACACTCGCGGATTATTAAACCGAGAAGTGTAGAGAGCGAGTGTTTTGAATTTGTGACCACGAAATGCCAAATAAATGACATGACGCGGAATCATGCATTATTTTTTATTCGTGAAAAATAAAATCGGCACCGATTGGGTGCCGATTATTGATTCTTGTTTCTGCAGTTTTTAATCCGGCTTTTTGCCGAACAAACCCAAATACAGCGCGCGATAAATATCGGTCGAATCAATCGTGCCGTGAATAAGTTCCGCACCGGGACCGACACCACGCGCGACCGTGCCGCCGCTGCTGTCACTGGTCGAAGCCCAGGTCACGACGAACGGCAGACGAGCGCCACGGGCATCGGCAGCTGCAACAAAAGGTTTGCCGTCGGCACCGTCTACCGGCGATCCATTCTCGCTGGTGGCCAAAAGTGTTTGCCCGTTGAATAGATCATCGTCGCCGCTGGCATTCATGCCGCCATTATCGGAATCCGATGCGACGATGACCGTGAGTTCGGAATTTTTTTCCGCTTCCGCCATCGCGATGCCAATCGCACGATCCGCACCGGCCGCGGCATCCAATGTGGCGGTCGCATTATTGTCGCCCGACATATTGTCGGTCGCTTCTTCGTTACCGACCAGCAAATAACCTTCCGGCGATTTTTTCAAAATGCGCAAAGCCGCACGCATCATTTCGTCATAACGCGGCGCTTGCGGCTGAAACGTCGTCAGTCCGGCCTGGGTCAATGCCGTTTCGGTCCCTTCGTTGAAAGTTTGATCGGAGGCAAAGATGCCGAGCACACGTGTTTTGTTTTCCGGCAATTTCGCAAGCTCATTGGCCGTGTAAACAATCGTGTAACCGGCCGCTTTCGCTTCCTTGATCAAATTGCGCCCGTCTTTTCGCGCGCCAGGACCATGCCTGCCCTTGGTGCCAAGCGGTAAATAAAATTGCTCGCCGCCGCCCATGATCACTTCGGGCTTGGCCGCGAGAATTTGCGAAATGATTTCAGCTTCGTTTTTTCGGTCGTTGACCCGTGCCAGAAACGCACCGCTTCCAGGTTCGGCGATCGTGGATGAGTTAACAATACCAACGGCCTTGCCTGCGGCTTGCGCTTCGCGCATCAAACTGCCGGAATAACCCGACAGGGATTTTTCGATCGGCTGGTCGTTCAAGGTGCCATAACTCTTGTCTTGTGCGCGCAAGCCATAGGCATGTGCGGTCGCGCCGCCATTCGAACTTTGCGTAATATTGTCGGATAGCGGTCCGACGTAAATCGCAACCCGGGGCAATTTATCCCAATTCAAACGACCATCCGGACCCACCTGCAATAAACGCACTGCCGACCAGGTATTCGCACCCATGCCATCGGGATGAATGAAGATCGCACTGCCTTTTGCATTCGCAAAAGGCGCTTGCACGGCAAATGCGGAAATCAGAGAAAGCAAGAACAGGGAGCGCATCGATATTCCTCGGCAAAGCGCTAAAGCATAGCGAGTGATTATTACTGTTCTGATACAGCAATTTCATTTGATTTTAATCGAAGAAAAAAAGACCCGAATAATCGGGCCTTTTTTATTCACTTGCCATTCGATTGATGTCGAATCAGATGCCGTAATACATTTGATATTCGAGCGGATGGGTAGCCGCGCGGAACTTGGTGACTTCGCCCATTTTCAGTTCGATATAGCTGTCGATGAAATCGTCGCTCATCACGCCGCCGGCTTTCAGGAAGTCGCGATCTTTTTCCAAAGCGTCCAGCGCCATGTCGAGCGAGTGGCAGACTTTCGGAATGTTCTTTTCTTCTTCCGGCGGCAGGTCGTACAAGTCCTTGTCGCTTGGTGCGCCTGGATCGATCTGGTTCTTGATGCCGTCGAGACCGGCCATCATCAACGCGGTGAAAGTCAGGTAACCGGAGTTCATCGGATCCGGGAAACGGATTTCGATGCGGCGCGCTTTTGGATTCGCGACGAACGGAATGCGGCAGGAAGCCGAACGGTTGCGTGCCGAATAAGCCAGCATGACCGGCGCTTCGAAACCAGGAACCAGGCGCTTGTAGCTGTTGGTGGTCGAGTTCGCGAACGCATTGATCGCTTTCGCATGCTTGAAGATGCCGCCGATGTACCACAGCGCCATTTGGCTCAAGCCGCCGTAGCCGTCACCGGTAAACAGGTTTTGGCCGCCTTTGGCCAGCGATTGGTGCACGTGCATGCCGCTGCCGTTGTCGCCGACGATTGGCTTCGGCATGAAGGTCGCGGTCTTGCCATTTTGATGCGCGACATTGCGGATTACGTATTTCATCGTCGCCAGTTCGTCGGCTTTTTTCACCAGTGAATTGAACTTGGTGCCGATTTCGCATTGGCCGGCATTCGCCACTTCGTGGTGATGCACTTCGACTTCCTGACCAACCGCTGCCAATACTTTGCACATCTCCGCGCGGATGTCGTGCAGGGAATCAACCGGTGGCAAAGGAAAGTAGCCGCCTTTGACGGTTGGACGATGGCCGTGGTTATTGCCGTCTTGTTTCTTGCCGGTTTCCCAGGACGCTTCGTCCGAGAAAATTTCGTACATCACTTTGCCCATGTCGTTCGCGAAACGAACGCCGTCAAAGATGAAGAATTCCGGCTCTGGACCAAAGAAGGCTTGGTCGGCGATGCCGCTGGCTTTCAAAAACGCTTCGGCGCGTTTGGCGATGCCACGCGGGCAGCGCGAATAACCTTGCATCGTGGCCGGATCGAGCACGTCGCAAATCAGCACGAGGGTCGGATCGGCATAGAACGGATCCAGATACGCGGTGCTGGCGTCGGGCAGCAAGATCATGTCGGATTCGTTGATACCTTTCCAACCGGAAATCGAGGAACCGTCGAACATCTTGCCGTCTTCAAACAGGGCAGGTTCGATGATGTTGACCGGGAAAGTCACGTGATGCTGGACGCCACGCATATCGGCGAAACGCAGATCGACGAATTCGATGCTGTGGTCTTTGACTAATTTGTTGATGTTTTCAAGCGACATGAAACACTCCGGCAGGGTGAGGGACCAGCTTCAATAGCAAGGCTTGTGCCAACAGTGTTTATCCGTAACTTATTGATTATAATGATCCATACGCGCTAGCTATTTCATAAATGCACCTTATTGGTGCTTACTTTAATATTTTGCACCGAAATAGTCACTTATATAATTTCCAAGGCCAATATCACCCCCTGACGCTTCATCTTTCAATCCGTCACAATACGCGCCTACTTTCTGCCGATCTGGATACTCCGGAGTGAATGATCTTGTTGCCGCCCTGATCCTGGGCATTATTGAAGGCATTACCGAATTTCTCCCGATTTCCAGCACCGGTCATTTATTGATTGCGGAACACTGGCTCGGCTCGAAAACCGATTTTTTCAATGTCTTCATCCAGGCCGGCGCGATTTTTGCGGTCGTCGCGATTTATCGCGAACGCCTCTGGAAATTAAGTACCGGTTTTCTTGAAGCCGACAATCGCGATTACGCATTGAAGCTGCTAACCGCCTTTTTGATTACTTCGGTGCTTGGCTACCTGCTCGTCAAGAATGGCTTCCAATTACCCGACACCGTGACTCCGGTCGCCTGGGCTTTGATTATTGGCGGCATCTGGATGATGGTCGCCGAACATTTTGCCGCCAACAAACCGGACCAATCGGTGATTACCTGGAAAGTCGCGATTCTGGTTGGCCTGGCACAGGTTGTCGCTGCGGTATTCCCAGGCACTTCGCGTTCTGCCGCGACCATTTTCGTTGCCCTGCTGGCCGGCACTTCGAATCGTGCGGCCGCAACCGAATTCGCTTTTCTGGTCGGCATCCCGACCATGTTCGCCGCCAGCGGTTACAAATTATTGAAGCTGACGATGAGCGGCATGCCGCATGAATCCTGGTCGGAAATTACGGTCGCGTTTATTGCGGCGACCGTGACTGCTTTCATCGCGGTGAAATGGTTGCTGACGTACATCCAGACCCATCGCTTTACCGCATTTGCCTACTACCGGATTATTCTCGGTGCCGGGCTTTTGTTGTTTCTTGCCAACGGCGAGTAAAAATCAAAACTTGATATTGTGCTGCGCCGACACTTTTACGTAAGTCTTCACGAACAATTCGGACGGCTTATTGGCGCAGGCTTTCGCAGTATTGCTGTTGATCGCATCGATCGACTTCACGAAGTTCAAGGCTTCATCGGCAGCATGGTTTTTCATCAGCTGCATCGTCATCACATTCGCGACCAGTTCGAAAGCACCCAAATTTTTGGTGTTGTCCGCCGGCCTGACGGAACGGAAGTAACCCAGATCGGTATTGAAATCCGCGCAGGTTTTCTTGTTGATCGTCAACACCGTATCCTTGAGGAAAATAACCGGCAACGAATACGCACCCTCGTGATATTTCAAGCCATTCTCCGGCAACTTCCAGTAACCGTTTTTTACGAAGGCAAGTGCATTTCTATCCAGCTCGACCGATTTGCTGCTGATGATGACTTTTGCCGCGGTTGCCTTGCCGGTATTCGAAAGTTTCACTTGCAGTGTTACGACCCCTTGCACGCCTTTTTTAGCCAGCAGATCCGGGTAAAACAGATCGCCCGGATGAATCAGGTGATGCGGCAATTTATTGATCGGCTTTGCCGCCAGTACGCTGGCGCCGGCAACAGGCGCCTCCGATTTCGGTTTTTCCTGGGCCTGCAATAATTTCACCGGCATAACGGCGATCAAGCACAAGACGATAGCAACACGCGCCCGCATCGGTTTTAGTCCTGCGGATAGCCGAGTCGCATTGCGACTGGCGTCAGGCGGTCAAACGCGACTTTGAAGCTATCGCGATAGTTTCGCCAATGACCGCTGGCAAATTGATTATCGAAACCACCGCGCGCCTGCACCCTGAGTGCAAGGATTTTTTCATCCGGAGTCTGTTCGAGATCCAGCGCCGTCTGCAAAGCCGCCGCAACCGAAGCGGCTTGTGCCGGCAATCCGTCCGTTTTGATGACGCTAACCTGCGACGGATTGTTTTCAAGATGCGTGGCGAATGCTTCGCAGGTTTGCGCAAGCCATTCTGCAGAGACTGTTTCATCCGGCAAAAACATATACGCTTGCGAGCTGCCGAACACCATCCAGTTGATCAAGGCATCGCGTGGATCGTTGATGATCGCGACCGTGCGAAGACCCTTCAATTCGGAAGCCGTATAACCATCGAATTGCGGAATCCAGTCGACCGCTGTCGCCGGCTCCAACCCTGTTTGGCGAATGCAATCTTGCCAGCTCTCGGCAGTACCGGCCTGATGCGTACCGGGCAGGCCACGCAAATGGCCGAAGCCGTCATTTCGTGGATTCTGCAGATTGCGATCAGCAAGCAAGCGGGCACCCAGCGGTTGGGACAATGCCTGCAACACCATTTCGATCCGCACGCCGGTCGGCGCCCACAACAAGGTACCGGCCAGGTCGGGGCCCTGATTATCGTGAGCCGGCATTATGGATGGCAATTTATGCTGGTCCAACGGACGCTTTGCCATTTCACGGAAGCTTTCGGCTGCCTTGTCGTACTGCTGCAGCCTGTCGTAAGCCAAACCCTGCCAGGCAAATACCATTCGCTTCGATTCAGGATTGGTAGCTGCACGCTCCAACTTTTCGAGTCGAGCCAATGCTTGTTGCGGCGCATTGCGAATTTCCGCACGCACTTTAATAAACTGTGCAAAAGGCAAATTTTGCTCGATCGACAATGCCTTGTCGGCGCTGGCTTCGGCCGACTCGAACTGACCCATCGATTCACGTACCTGCGCAAGCGCCTCATGCGCCTGCGGACTTTCAGGCAAAGCGGTCAACCAGCGCTCCAACACCGTCAGCGTCGCTGGCAGTTGATTACCGGTCAATGTCGTTCTCAACGTCCACAAGAAATTATTCTGCGGATTAATGGCCAGTGCCGCATCGAGATGCTCCACGGCATCTGCGGGACGACCCAATGCCAATAGCGCATTGACCAATGGCGACAATACCGCCGGGTTGGCCGGTGTGCCCGTATTGACCATCAATAAATCTTCCAGTGCTTCTTCAGCCTGGCCGATTCGCGCACGCACTTGAGCACGCATCATGCGCACCGAATGGTCATTCGGCTTTTTAATCAGCCACTGGCCCAGCACATCGATGGCTTCAGACCATTTTTCCTGCTGCATCTGGCTTCGCACCAAACCTCGCATCACGCCAGGGTTGGCAGGTTCAAGTGCCATCGCATTTTTTAGCGCCTGCTCGGCGAACGGCCATAAACCCCGGGCACCGTAAGCCAAACCAAGCGAAACCTGGGCCAGAGAATTTTTCGGATCCAGTTCGGCCGCAGCCGTAAAACATTTCAATGCGTGATCGGCTTGTCCGCCGTACTGCGCAATATGACCTTCCAGCAACAATACCTGCGGATGATCTGTCTCAATTCTTTGCGCCAATTTGAGCTGCTTGGTCGCAACGTCGTTTTCGCCTCGCGCCAATGCCATATGCGCCAAAGTCACATACGCATGCAACTGATTCGGATCCAGATTGACCGCATCTTTCATGCCCTGCTCGGCGGCAGCGTAATCTTTTTCTCCAAGCGCCAAGGCTGCCCGGCTAATCTGGAAATCGGCACGATCCGGAGCCAGATTGATGGCTTGATCGATAGCGACTCTCGCGCCAGCGATATCACCCGTACGTTGCAGGCAAATACCAAGCCAATGATGGGCTTGCGGGTTCTGTGCGTCGCTAATGGCAAATGACTGGGCAGCGCTAAGTGCCGCAGCAGTGTCGCCGCGTCGCAGCGCTTGGGTAATGGTGGCAATCATGAATGGACGAGCTCAAAAAACGGAAGCCGTCATTATAGCCACTTCCAGGCGCAAAGGCCGTGTTTAACTGGCTGTCGGACTGTTTTGCAGCGCCAAAGCCAGTCGCTGAACGACCCAGCGTTCGGCATAACCACGCATCGTCGCGCCTTCGATAAAGCCGCAATGACCGCCATGCTCGGCAATTTCCAACAGGGAGTGTGACGGCAGCTGCAAATCCCGGAACGCGTCGATCGGGATGACCGGATCATCGGCTGCGGCCAGCACGCTGACCGGCACCTGCAACGCGGCCAGGCGGCCGCGGGCAACCGAATAGCCATCGAAATAATCTTCTTCATCGGCCTTGTCGGTATGGCGCTCCACCAACCATTGCGTCAGCGAACGCATGTTCTTTTTCAGCACACCGTCTTCAAACCCGTGCTGCTTCGGAAATAGCTCGCGTTTTTTTAGCAGCGAACTGCGCCATTTCTTCATGAAATACCAGTGGTACAACGGCAAGCCGACTTCGAGTTGTCGCATTACGCCAGACGGATCGACTGCCGGACAAATCGCAACCGCGTGTTTCAGGTTAATTCCTGCCGCCGGTGCCGCCAACGCAAGCCGCAACGCGAAGTTTCCACCCAACGAATAACCGGCTGCCATAAACACCGGTGCTGGAAATTTTCTTTCGATTTCACGTGCCGCATTGACGACTTCTTCCAGACGACAGGAATGAAACAGGCCTTCGTTCAGATGATGAGAGTCGCCGTGATCGCGGAAATTCAATCGAAACACATTGAAGCCGGCATTAATCAAACGCGCGGCGGTATGACACATATAGCTGGAATCGCTACTGCCTTCCCAGCCATGCAGCAACAACACCAGTCCGCGTGACGGCCGGTTTTTATTTTCACTATAAAAACCCAGTAAACGCACGCCTTTACCGGCATCGATCACATGCTCGGTCGTTTCCGCTCCGGTCTTGGTCAAGGCACGAGCGCCGGCATTTTTTCTGAATGAGATCGTGCTGAAAAGCGATTGCATATGCGGATTGCGCAACAACCATCCGCGTGCCCGGTAGGAACTAACGCGTGTCATGATTCATGGCAGCCATAATGCGCTCGCGGCAGGTATCGGCCATGCGGCGACGGCCCTCTTCACTGCTCGCAACCGGCTCGAGAAAATGGACTTCGGCTGTGCGCGTTGGTTCGCCCAATAGACGCACCAGGTTTTGCACAAAATTTTCTTTCGGACCAAACGCGATAATCGTTTGTGCACTGCCGCGTTCCCCGTATTTCAATGCCACCGGTTGCGCCGGCACTTCGGCCAACACCGCTGGCTGGAAAATGCGTGCATGAAACGTACCGATTTCGCGACCGTCGGTCGTGCGACCTTCGGGAAATACCGCGCAGGCCAGACCTTCTTGCAAACGCCCGACCATTTGATGCATCACGCCATGCAGCGAATCGTTACTGCCGCGATGATGGTAAATCGTGCCGCCGCGCGAAGCCATCCAGCCGATCAATGGCCAGTTGGCGATTTCGGCTTTCGCGACGAAACCCATCCAGCGTTGGCTGTGCAACAAAGTGATATCGATCCAGCTGACATGATTGGCGACGAATAAAACCGCTCCCGGCAATGGCGTGCCGTAGCGTTTGGTCTTGAAACCGAAAATCCGCACCATGCCCAGCGACCACCAGCGAATGACGCGATGGTCCATGCGCTCGCCGCGAAACACGATACGCGCGCAAATCGGATTGATCATGATTAAAGTCAACGGCAGGAACACGCTGGCATGAAATGCCAGGAGTGGTATTCGCAGTAGATAGCGCAGCGGGCGTAGCCCGTCACGGCCTGCGCCGCTTGCCGTGTTAGAAGCCGTCATGCCGTCATTGTGCCTGAAAAGAATTAGAGCACGCACCCAACGCCGGAGTATGCAGGCAACTATGCGAGAAGTATCGGCTGAACACGATTGCCAATAGCCGCAGCAGCAACTGTCGTGCGCTATTTTTGCTTGCCGGAGGATGTAGTTATCCGCGTATAGCTGAAGGTTTCCTGCGGATCTTCTTCGGGTGCCTTGTCGATAACGACATTATTTTCGACATAGATTTCATTTCGCTGAAAGTGATCCTTGTCATTGATCTTCAGCCAGAAACTGTATTGATGCGCTTTTCCGGGGATATGCAGATTGGTGCCGTCGTGAAATGTAAAACTCAATTTTTCGTCATCCGGCATCCACACCAGGCGCGGCTGATTTCCCTGCGGGCAATAATGCGTAGCCATCAAAGTTTCGCCATCGATGTGATACAGCGTCATTGATTCACGCCCGGATGACAAGGACCAGGTTTCAACCAGAACAGTACCGCCGGCGGTGAGTCGATAATTAACCTTGTTCTCGCGACCACTCGGTGATTTTCCAGCCCAATCACCCACCAGGCCGGATAATTGTTTGAACACCAATACGGTCGGGTCTTCGGCAGACCACGCCGGAAACGACGCATAAGCCAATAGTAATAACAGGCAAATCGGTTTAATAAATTTCATTGTGCTGCGTCTCCATGATCAACATCGGGCAGGACACGAAAATACTCAGGCGCTATCAATCACCGCCAGAGTCAAACGCGAAACGCAGCAAAGTTTGCCGCGTTCGTCTTCGATGCGAATATCCCAAACTTGGGTTTTGCGTCCGACATGCACCGGGCGCGCGGTGCCGGTAACAACACCTTGCGTAACCGCTCGGACATGATTGCAATTGAGCTCCAGGCCAACGGCTTGCTGACCTTCTTTTTCAACGCACATATTGGCCGCAACGCTGGCGAGAGTTTCGGCCAGCATCGCGGACGAACCGCCATGCAATAAACCGTAAGGCTGCTTGGTACGCTGATCGACCGGCATCGTGCCGCGAAGAAAATCCTCGCCCATTTCAATAATGTGAATGCCCAAATGCGACACGGCCGTATTCAGGCCGTGTGCGTTTAAATCTTCGATAGTGCGCGGTCGGCGAAAAATGCTCGCCATGTTCGGACTCAACGAACGCGCAGCAGGCCGGGACGCCAGGCAGGCGCATAGCCTTCGCGCTTGTAACCGGATGCGTTGCCATAACCGCCATCGGTTTCGCGATTGCGACGGCGATGCATGCGGTCCTGCAATTCCTGACGACGGTCTTCCAGCCACTCGGCCGTGCCCACTGCGGAAGGACTTACACCGCGACGGCGCGCTTCGTTTTCGCGGTATTCGCAGAATTCTTCATAAGCTTCCAGTTCATGCTTCAGTTCGCGTACGCATAATTCAATCGCAATTGCGTCGTCGAAATAACCCAGCACTGGAACGCTGTCGGGAATGATGTCGGTCGGATCGGCAAAATACACCAGCGCCGACAATACGCGTTGACGATCTTCGTCACCCAGCGACCAACCTTCGTCGCGCACCATCGCAATCAAGGCATCCAATTGGTCCAGACGCGATGCGATGAAGTCCGGCAAATCGATCTTGTTGGCTTCTTCCAGTAATTTGCCGGCAGCAGCGGTCACTTCTTCGGCGGTCTTGTTGCCGGCAGAATCACGCGCTGCCTTGATGGCTGCATTGAAATGTTCTAAATCGCGGTCGGAAAGTTCAAAACTAATCGCTAAAGGCATGACTATGTTTCCATCAAAAAGTGAATGGTGAGAAGCGGAAGACTAGGCGCTGCCACCTAGTGCGTCAAACTTGGCCAGTTTACGCGAGCCGGTGTGCAGCGACTAGGCCCTATTTATGAGTGATGCCGCACATGATCAAGATGAGACAGCCTTTCAACGCTCCGAATGCCCGGATTCGAAATAATCATTGCGCTCAAACGCACCGGGCTTGACCAGATCCGAAAACGCCCGCGCCTGCGGCGATAAGAACTTCCCTTTGCGTACCACGACGCCATAACTACGCGGAGGAAAATAATCCCGAAGATTGCGAATCTCGAGTTTTTCATGATCCGCCTCGTTCAAGCAGATGCCGGTCACGATCGATATCCCCAATCCCATTGCCACGTATTGTTTGATCACTTCCCAGCCACCGACCTCCAGCGCAACCGTGTACGGCACCCGACGTTGCTGGAAGACCAGGTCTACCAAACGCCAGGTCGTCAGACGCTTAGGCGGCAGGATCAGGCCATGCGGACTCAAATCCTCCAGCTGCAAATTTTCTTTTTTCGAGAGTGGATGCCCTTTCGCCATGATCAGCATCGGATCGAATGAATACACCGGCGCATACGACAAGTCAGTCGGCACATCGAGCATCGAACCTACCGCCAAATCAACCGCATCCGATCGCAACAAGGCCAGACCGTCTTTGCCGGTCACATTGTGCAAAACCAATTGCACGGTCGGATGCGCCTGCTTGAAGGCCTGCACGATCGCAGGCAGCAAATACAAAATCGTCGAACTGCCGGCCGCTACATGCAATTCGCTGGCTTCGAGCCCTTTCAACTTATTGCGGAATTCGCCATCCAGACCATCCAAACCCTCCACCAAGGGGCGGGCTAATTCATACAGTGCGCTGCCTTCGCGGGTGAGCGTCAAGCGTCGACCACTGCGTTCGAACAACCGGACTTGCAGGTCACGCTCCAGTGCCTGTAATTGCAGGGTCACTGCAGGCTGGCTCAGGAAGAGTGCCTCGGCCGCTCGCGAAATCGAGCCCAAACGCGCTGCCTGACAGAAAGCACGCAGCGGTTTGAGCCGGTCTCCCTTGTAATAAAAGCGCTGCGTAGGGTTTTTAAGCATTAACTCTAATCAATTATAAGATTTGTTAATAGATTCTATTCAAACATTTAGTTTGTCAAATTAAAACAAGCGTTTTAAGGTTGAACCCAGCTTCCTGATCCCTCTTTCTATGTCCTCACTTGAAATCATTGCGACCACCCAGCCAGGCCAGGGCGATTTATTGACCCCGTCCGCCTTGGCTTTTCTGTCCGAGCTGCATCAGCGCTTCGAACCGGCTCGTCAAGAACGTCTATTAGCCCGCGATAAGCGCCAGGCACGGTTCGACGCTGGCGCAACCCCGGATTTTCGTGAAGACACTCGTTTAATCCGCGAAAGCGAGTGGAAAGTCGCCGAATTACCGGCTAACTTGCTGGATCGTCGAGTCGAGATCACTGGCCCGGTCGAACCGAAAATGGTCATTAACGCGCTGAACTCGGGCGCCAAGGTCTATATGGCCGACTTCGAGGATTCGACCTCGCCGACCTGGGAAAACCTGCTGACCGGCCAACGCGCACTGCGCAAGGCCGTGACTGGCGATCTGGACTGGATGGCGCCGGACGGCAGCAAACATTACGTGCTGAACAAGGAAAACCTCGCCGTTCTGATGGTGCGCCCGCGCGGCTGGCATCTGGATGAAAAGCATTTGCAGCTCGCCGGTGCGCCGATGTCGGGCTCCTTGTTCGACCTGGGACTGTTCGCATTCCACAACGCGAAAACCCAATTCGAGAAGAACAGCGGCCCGTATTTCTATTTGCCGAAAATGCAGTGCATGGAAGAAGCCGCATTATGGGAAGACGTATTGAGCTTTATCGAAGTGCGCCTGGGGCTTCCGCTCGGCACGATGAAAGTGACCGTGCTGATTGAAACACTTCCCGCTGCATTTGAAATGCATGAAATTTTGCATGCATTACGTTCGCGCATCGTCGGTCTGAATTGCGGTCGCTGGGATTATATTTTTTCCTATATCAAGACTTTCCGTAATCATCGCGACAAGGTTTTACCAGAACGCGGACAAGTGCTGATGACGCAGCCGTTTCTGAAAGCCTATTCGGAATTGTTGATTCAAACCTGCCACCGCCGTGGTGCTTTGGCGATGGGCGGCATGGCGGCGCAAATTCCGATTTCCGGCGACCCGGAAGCGAATGAAGCCGCCTTGAATCGCGTGCGTGCCGACAAATTGCGCGAAGTAAAAGCCGGCCATGACGGCACCTGGGTCGCACATCCGGCACTGATCAAGGAAGCCGAACAGATTTTCAATACGCATATGCCGAATGCCAACCAGCGCGATGTTTTGCGTGAAGACGTATCGGTGTCACGCGAAGATTTGATCAAGCCCTGCATCGGCACGATCACGCAAAAAGGTTTTGAAAACAGCGTTGAAGTTTGCGTGCGTTATCTGGCGTCCTGGTTAGACGGCAACGGCTGCGTGCCGATTCACTGGCTGATGGAAGACGCTGCGACTGCGGAAATTTCCCGCACGCAACTTTGGCAATGGCTGCATCACGGCAACCTGCATCTCGACGATGGCTCGGCAGTGGATTTCGCACTGTTCGAACGCTGCCTGATTTCATTGCCAAGCAAACTGGCCGACCGCATGCGGGTACCCGGCGCGGCAAAACTCAATGAAGCCATTGCCTTGCTCGATGAACTGACGCATTCGGACACGCTCGCCGATTTTTTAACTTTACCGGCTTATCAACGCATCGATTAAGCCGTCGTATTTAGATGCATTACTCGTATTTTTCCACTCACAGTAGAACAAGCCACCACTAGCCAACGCGGCTACACACGAAGGACAGACCATGAGCAAGACACTTCCCAGCGCCGAACAACTGAAACAGGAATGGGCGACTTCGCCTCGTTGGATCGGTATCAAACGCGGCTATACCGCCGAAGAAGTGGTCCGCTTGCGCGGCACCGTCGCGATCGACCATTCGATCGCCCGCATCGGCGCCGAAAAACTCTGGAAATTTCTGAACGAAAAACCGTTCGTCAATGCACTCGGCGCCTTGACCGGCAACCAAGCGATGCAACAAGTGAAAGCCGGCTTGAACGCGATTTATTTGTCCGGCTGGCAGGTTGCTGCCGATGCCAATCTGGCCGGCGAAATGTATCCGGATCAAAGTCTGTATCCGGCCAACTCGGTGCCGCAAGTGGTCAAGCGCATCAATAATTGTTTGCTGCGTGCCGATCAATTGCATCATGCCGAAGGCAATGACAGCATCGACTGGTTACAGCCCATCGTGGCCGATGCCGAAGCCGGTTTTGGCGGCGTGTTGAATGCGTTCGAATTGATGAAATCGATGATCGAAGCCGGCGCTTCCGGCGTGCATTTCGAAGACCAGCTCGCTTCGGTAAAAAAATGCGGCCATATGGGCGGCAAGGTGTTGGTTCCGACCCGCGAAGCCGTCGAAAAACTGATCGCCGCACGTTTGGCGGCCGACGTGATGGGCGTCCCGACTTTAATTGTTGCGCGTACCGATGCCGAAGCGGCCGATCTGCTGACATCGGATGTCGACGACAACGACAAGGCGTTCTGCACCGGCGAACGCACGGTCGAAGGTTTCTACAAAACGATTCCGGGTTTGAACCAGGCCATCTCGCGCGGCCTGGCCTACGCACCGTATGCCGATCTGGTCTGGTGCGAAACCGGCAAGCCGGATCTGGCTTACGCAAAAGCGTTCGCCGATGCGATCCACGCGAAATATCCGGGCAAGATGTTGGCCTATAACTGTTCGCCTTCATTCAACTGGAAGAAAAATCTCGACGACGCCACGATCGCGAAATTCCAGAAAGAACTGGCCGCAATGGGTTACAAATTCCAGTTCATCACGCTGGCCGGTTTCCATGCCCTGAATTACTCAATGTTCAATCTGGCCTACGGCTACGCCCGCAACCAGATGAGCGCCTTCGTCGAATTACAGGAAGCCGAATTCGCGGCGGCCGACCGCGGCTTCACAGCGGTCAAACATCAGCGAGAAGTCGGCACCGGCTATTTCGACTCGGTCACCCAGACCATCCAGGGCGGCCAGAGCTCAACTACCGCATTGAAAGGCTCGACCGAAGAAGAACAGTTCCATCACTAAGGTTTTCCTCACTCGCACTCACTTGAAAGCCAGGGCTTAGGCCTTGGCTTTTTATTGCAGGTGCAGCAAAAACTCGAACGTTACAAAATGTGTCTTTGCAGATCGGGGCGCAGCATCCCTGTCACTGCCGGCCGATTTTTGGTTACACTCGCTGGCCTACTCCAGTGGTTTTGAGCTGTGATTGAACTAGTGCGATCAAAAACCCGCAAGCAATCTGCACAACACACTTCGCATCTTCCCTCGATGTTGTCGGACGAGGAAATGCAGGCGCTGTGCTCTGTCGCCGTGAGCCGCGCGATGCTGCCGGGCGAAGAATTATTTCGTCGCGGTGATGACGCCCACAGCATGTACGTAATCGACACCGGCGAAGTTCGACTGAGCTTCGATGACGGCCTGGTCGACAAATTATTGGGGCCCGGCCATTTCTTTGGCGAACTCTCGGTCTTCATCGGTCAGCACCAACGCTTCGCGCATGCGATCGCCGAAGCACCCGGCATGCTGTACGAAATCAGCTCCGAAGCATTTCAGGGCCTGCTCGCCAGTCATCCGGCGATCGTTGCGAAATTCATGCAACGCAGCTTCACTTACCTCGTCGCTGGCGAACATCAAATGATGCAAAGCCTGCGCCGTCGCAATGAAGACTTGATGCAAACACTCGACACCTTGCGGCAAACCCGCAGCGAACTTTCGGTCGCGCAGCAATTGGTTCGCACCGATGACTTGACCGGCTTGGCGAACCGCCGCGGGCTTTATCGTTATATGGATGAAATCGGTCGCCATCCTATTGCCGGCAAACGCCTGGCTCTGTTGCTGATCGATTTGGATCACTTCAAACAAATTAATGACCGCAGCGGCCATCTGGCAGGCGACGCTGCCTTGCGCGCAGTCGCCGAAGAAGTTCGCCGCATGGCCGGTCCGATGGACCTTCCATGCCGCCTCGGTGGCGATGAGTTTGCGCTTGTTTTGCAAGTCTCCGATAGTGGAGAACTGAGCAACCGCGCCCTGGAATTAATGGCAGCCGTTCGTGGCCTGCGGTTGCCCAGTTTGCGTGAACACAGCCTCAGCATTTGTGTCGGCGGCGCTTTCTGCCATGACCCGGGTGGCTGGTCGCATTGGTACAGCCTGGCCGACACGGCCTTGTACGAAGCCAAAAAGCGGGGCGGCGGTACCTGGCGCGTAGCCGAATAGTGGCCGTCAAAGGCCATTTTCAACGTTACAAAGACAAGCGTCTTTGAATCAGGCCAATGGCTACCAATCCGCAACTTCCACCGAAGACTACTGAAGAAAAGCCGGCTATCTCATCGGTGCTGCGAACGGTACTGCTTTGCGATTGGGCCGATTCGACCCATTTAATCGATACCCTTGGCGATTCCAGGGCGGTCGGATTGATGCAAAAGCATGATCAATTCGTCCGCGACACTTTATTGCTGACCAATGGCCGCCTGATTGACAAGGCCGACGGCATACTGGCCCTGTTCGAACGTCCGATCCAGGCCCTGGATTTTGCGCTGCGGTATCAGCAGCAAATGCGGGTTTGGGGTGCGGAATATCAACAAGCGATCCAGGCCCGAATCGGTATCCATGTCGGCGATGTAATGACCTGGGAAAACCAGCCCGACCAGATCGCAGCCGGCGCCAAGCCACTGGAAGTCGAAGGTTTTGCCAAGCCGGTTGCAGCTCGCTTGATGAGTCTGGCAATGCCGGGGCAAATTTTGTTGTCCGGCATGGCGCAAAGTTTGGCCCAGCGCGCGCAATTGGAATTGGGTGAACGCGGACAAAGACTGCGCTGGATTTTGCATGGTCGCTACAACTTCAAGGGCGTGCCGGCTCCGATGCTGGTGCATGAAGTCGGCGATGCCGAGTTCTCGCCCTTGCGTGCACCGCCCTCGACGCAAAAAGCCTGGAGAGAGATTCCGCTCTGGCGCCGACCGCCGGTTCTGGTGCTCGAATTCATATTAACGACCGGCCTGATTGGCGGCTTCATCTGGAGCACTTTCCAAAGTACGCCCGCGATCGCTTTCTATGAGCGCGACTGGGTGGTGATGGGCGATGTGCAAAACCTCAGCCGCGAGAAAATGTTCGACGATTCACTCGACACCGCCTTGCGCGTCGGACTGGAACAATCGGCCTACGTGAACGTGATTTCCGACACGCAGGAAGATGAAGCCCTCAAACGCATGCAACGTGAAGGCCAGGGCATTGATCGGCAAATAGGTGCCGAGCTGGCATTGCGGGAAGGCGCCAAAGCCCTGATCTTGCCGACGCTAACCGAAATTGGCGGCCACCTGCGCATCACGGCTGAAGTGATTGATCCAAATTCAGGCGTGACGGTTTATACCGAATCGGTCGATGCCAAAAATGCTGAAGCTGTCTTGCCCGCTTTGGATGCCGTACTGGAAAAGCTGCGTACCCGTCTTGGTGAGCCTGTTAGCCTGGTGGATAACAGCAGCAAGCCGTTGCAACAGGTAACGACGCCGAATATTGAAGCGCTACGCGCTTTTTCACTCGGCATCGAAGCGCGCGATAAAGGAGACATCAGTCAGGCGATGGCGCTATACCAGCAAGCGATCAAGCTGGATCCGGATTTCGCCATGGCATATCTGCGGATTGCGTTTATCCATTACGTTGATAATAACGGTGAACAGACTCAGCACTACCTGCAACTCGCAGAGAGTAAACGTCAGCGTTTGAGTACCCGTGAAGCGCTTTTGCTCGATGCCTCGCTGGCCCTATTCAAGAGCCCGGCCGAGATGTTGCAAAAATGGAAATTGCTGGCGACGATGTACCCGGATGAATACCGTGCGTTTTACAACTACTCATATTTCTCTCTGCAGGATGCGCAGCAATATCGTGCATCCAGAGATTTCATCACGCCTGCGCTTTCCAATCACAATCCATCACGAAGCTCTTCTTATTACATGCTGGGCTACGCAAACCTGGCACTGAATGAATACGATGCCGCGATCGCGGCTTTCATCCAGGCTGATGTTTTGAAACCGCTAGGCTATAAGCGTAATTTTGCCGATGCCTATGCCGCACAGCGGGGGTATGCACAGGCACAAAAAGTACTCGCCGGACAGGCTGTTGGCGGCTACGGCGATACGTTTATCGAAGATCGTCTCGCGCAAATCAGCCATCCACTCGATCAGGGCCAATGGAATGAATCCCTAACCACCCTGAAAACTTGGTCGCCAGACATTCACAAGACCACGGCATTGGATCAATGGACCTTCGAAGGCCTGCGCCTGTCACTGCGTAGCTATGCGCCGGATGCCGCCTATGCAGCGGATTTGCGTCGCTATCTTGCCAACCAGCAAGCACTATTGAAAAAAGCGAATGTGCTGGACCGCCGCCATCTGGTCTTCGAGGTTGCGTCTGCCGGTTGGCTGGCTGCCAGATCCGGTGATATACAAAGTGCGCGTCAGGCATTGGCTGCCGTCAAAACCATCGCACAGAATGATGGCTTCCCGGCAAATGCCGATATGGTCTTGGTACTGCAGGCAGAACTGGATATCGCTTCCGGACAAGCCAAGTCCGCGATTGCGAGACTGGAACCACGATCAGGAAAAGGCGACGAATTGTATTTCCTGCATGCGGTTTTAATGCGCGCCTATGCCGCCAACAAGAATTACGAAAAAGCGCTACATCAGGCCGACTGGCTTATCGGCCATCGCGGACTCGCCTACGCTGAATTTAACAGCGTGAATATGTGGCAAGCCGCTAATGTCGCTGAAAGCAATTTTGCTCTGTTAGCGGCTGCGCATTATGCCGACAGGCTCGGCAACGCAAAGCTTGCTGTGAAACACCGCAAAGCCTTCAGCGATGCATGGCCGGATGCCGAGCGCCTTCCGCAGGTCACTCGGCGTGTCCGGGAACTCAATTAAATTATTCTTTTTTGCTGTTTGCGATATCCAGCGTTACCGGGCTCAGTTTTGTCAGCGAGGTAAGTAGCTGCGTTTTCAGTTGATTGCGCGAACTCTTGATGGCTTCCGGACTAGCAAGCTCCTTGCACTGCGCACAAGACCAAAGACCTTGATCTTTAGGGCTCGCATTCGTTGCGCCTTCATGCCCCAAATAAGCCATGGCAATGCGCGGGTTCTTTTGGAATACGTCGCGAAAATCATTATCGGTACTTAGCTTATCCAATAATTTGTCTA
This sequence comes from Arenimonas sp., assembly GCA_036676335.1. GTDB lineage: Bacteria > Pseudomonadota > Gammaproteobacteria > Xanthomonadales > Xanthomonadaceae > Arenimonas. Next base: position 450,793 of record JAKFDD010000009.1, read on the forward strand.
CGAGTTCGTCTGATATTTGAAACGGCATGGTCATATCCCCCTGTTGATATTAGTGCCACGTTCACAATGAACGCATAGCAGTCTAGCCATTATTCCGGGCATTGTCAGTTGGCCAGCATACTTGTCATCACATTTAACAAGCTGCTCAACGTATCGAGCATCAGATCTTGTCTGGGATATTATTCGTGCTTAGGCGGCACCCACAAAAGCTACGCGGCCAAGGCCGCTCCTACACGAGTCCATAAAACCATGCTGATACAGCGCTGCACCCAACTGATGATTGAACTCGATGCCGAACCCCGCTTTGCTTTCGCCAGCTTGTTGTCTGGCGGCAATGGCATGGACAGCACACCACGCTGGATGGCCTATGCCGCGCATCTTGATGGCACGATTGAAATCAACTTGGCGGAAATGCAAATACTGCAAAGTATTAGTTCGACCACGCCGCAGGAGTATTCCGAACTGATCGAAGCACATGGCGAAGATGGTATACGCGCGCTATTAATCAAAGGTCTGCTGTTAAGTGATGAAGCACAACACACTGCACTGCGTGAACGCGACCAGGTATTGCGCGATGTCGCTTGGTGGCCACCGGCGGCGATTGCAATGGCGAACGGCCGTTGGAAAGAAGTCGATACCGATGCCAGCAACAAGGAAGGCATGACCTTATCGAGTCAGGAAATGGTCGATGCTTTCGGTACAGCACCGGAAGCGGAATATCGTCGCATGGAGAATTCTGCAATCGTTGCGTTATCAAAACCGAAACAGACCGGCTTCAACGACTTATTGTCGAAACGGAAAACCTGCCGCAATTTCGATTCAGGTAAATCCATTTCGGCTGCAGATCTGGCAACGATGTTGCATAGGGTTTGGGGCGTGATCGGTACATTGGAGCTTGCGCCGGGCGTGGTTGCCGTGAAAAAAAGTTCGCCCGGCGGCGGTGGATTGCATGGCACCGAAGCCTATGTGCTGGTACAACGCGCCGAAGGTCTGGAGCCCGGGATTTATCACTATTTGCCGATGCGGCATGCGCTCGAATCGATGCAAAAATCCACTCAAGAGGATATGCGTGATTTGATGTATCGCTGTGTCGCCGGACAGGACTGGTTTCAGGATGTGCCGGTCATGGTCGTGATGGCAACACGCTTCGATCGTTTGTTCTGGAAATACCGTCGCCATGCCAAAGCCTGGCGTGTTGCCCATCTGGATGTCGGACATTTATCGCAAACGATGTATTTATCGGCCGCCGATCTAGGGCTTGGAGCATTCGTTACCGCGGCTATCAATGATCACACGATCGAACAAGCCCTGGGTTTGCAGACATTGAAGGAAGGGGCGATTGCGATTGTCGGCTTCGGTCCGCGCCTGCCGTCGAATACAGCTAACGCCAACATTGAATTGGATAATTTGACGCCGGTGGCAATCGATTAGATTGCGTTGATACGGATCAGTATCAAGTCAAACATCGCCATCTTGCAGCCAGCCTTCGCCGGTGCCGCGATTGAATACCTTGTCGGTGTCGAGAACCTGTCCTGCCGGAATGCTTTCCTTGCCGGCAAGTTCTTTGTAATACGGAATGAAATCCGGCAGGGTCGCATCGAAAAGTTGCTGGTAGCTTTCGATCACGAAATAGGTTTTTTGGTAAGTATCGATCCGGTAGCGCGTGTTCATCACGCGCAATAAATCAAAACCGATCCTGTTTGGCGCTTTCGATTCGAGACAGTGAATACTCTCGCCTTTCGAGCTCACGATACCAGCGCCATAAATCCGCAGGCCTTCACTGGTATTGATCAAGCCAAACTCGACCGTGTACCAATACAAGCGCGTCAGTTGCGCAAGTGCTTCCGGACCAAGCGCGTGTGCTTTGACGCCGCCTTTTCCGTATGCCTGCATGTAATCGGCAAAAATCGGATCCATCAACAATGGCACGTGTCCGAACAAATCATGGAATAAATCCGGCTCGGATAAGTAATCCAATTGTTCCGGTTTGCGAATCCACCAGGTCACCGGGAAACGACGGTTGGCCAGATGATCGAAAAAAGTCAGCTCGGGCAGCAGACCTTCGACACCGATAATTTCCCAACCGGTTTTTGCCTTGAGCTGAACATTCAAATCGGAAAATTTCGGAATGCCGTGCTCGCCCATGCCCATCGCATCCTGGGTTTGCAAAAATTCGGCGCTGGCACGGCCGGGCAATAATTCACGTTGGCGTTTGTACAAAGTCGCCCAGACTTCGTGGTCGGTCTTGGTATACGAATCCCAGGGTTGATCAACAACCGCTGTGGTATAGACCGGAACATAACCTTTGTCGGTGAGTTGGTGTTCGATTTTATTGGGCGTGCTCATGCCGCTAGTTTAGCGCTTTAGCGGGCCCAAAACAAAAATGCGGGCCGTGATTTAGCCTGCATTAAAGTGTGCATCGCCGTCCCTGGCTTTGCACGGCCTGAACAAATGCTTTGTCCAGGTTTTACTCAGGGCTGTCCGGCAAATTTTTTACCGAAGAAATCTCCCAGATTCCAGCGCGGCCGATACGGATCATCGGCGATCAGTTGCCCGATGCGCGCATTCAAGGCCGCCATTTTTGCGGCAGTTTGATAATGAATCGGCTGCGTCAAATCATCACTCGGTTGGTGATAGTGGGTCTTCAAAAAATTCTCCAGCAATTTCTTGCCGTCGATTTTAGAATCTTGCGGGACCACGCCACCGTCAAGATAAACCGCCGGAATTCCCTGGCGGACAAACGCAAATTGATCGGAACGAACAAACACGACCTGTTCCGGCGCTGGATCCGGCGACAATAGAAACCCGATATCGGTCGCGGCTTGCTGCACCTGATTTTGCAGCGAGCTGTGGTCGACGCCAATCGTGACGACATCAAGCATTTCCGTCAGCAATACCGGCATATCGATATTGATATTGGCCACAATCGAGTTTTTTGGCACGGTCGGATTTTGGGCAAAATAATTGGCCCCGAGCAAGCCTTTTTCTTCACCGGTCAGCGCGATAAACAACATCGAACGTTTTGGCTTGTTACTCAACAAGCTTGCACTGCGGGCGGCTTCCAGCATGATGCCGATACCGAGCGCATTGTCGATAGCTCCGTTGTAAATTGCGTCGCCATTCACCGGCTTGCCGATACCCAGATGATCCAGATGGGCGGAATAGACGACATGCTCCGAAGCCAGCTTTGCATCGCTGCCCGGCAATTTGGCCACGACATTGCGACTTTCCAATGTCCGCAATTGCGTACTGCCGGTCATGTTCAGGACGCCCGCCATGTCAAAGGCTTGCAGTTTTCCTTTCTTCAATTGATCGAACAACACATCCGCTGAAAATTTTGCACCGTCCAGAAACTTGCGGGTCGCGTCCAGATTGATACTCGCGGCAGCCTGCAATTGCGGAAAACTATCGATCGGCATGCCATTTTTATCCAGCAAGCGCATACCGGGCATCATCCAGTTGGCACTGCCTTTGCTCCATGGGTTTCTGGATTCGCTGTCCGGGTCGCTAAGATATAAAACGCCAACCGCACCGCGCTCGCTGAGTTGCCTCAGCTTCTCGATACTCGAGCTGTAATAGGCACGCTGCGTAGTCGGAAAACTTTCAGGCGCTCCGCCAAAAACCACGGCGATTTTGTCGCGCACGGTAACGCCGGCGAAATCATTGTGGTTTAGCTCGGGAGCAAAGATGCCCTGACCGACAAATACCATCGGTGCCGAAATGTCATGCGCCGCCAAATTGTAATTTGCACTGGGTAGAAATTCTTTTTCGAAGATGAATTCCAAAACATAGTTTTCTTTATGCAATTTGAGACTGGCACCATTTTGTTGGCGAAGCGCCTCAATCAACGGAACCCGCTGAAAATACGTGCCGTTGTCGCCGGCCGGTTCAAGCCCGAGATTTTTATAGCGTGTCGCTACGTAATCGGCCGCCTGATTATAACCAGGTGAACCAGCGGCGCGGCCTTCGCGTACATCTGCCGCCAGATAAGCGACATCGGCCTGGATGCGCTGGGCACCTTCATTCAAGGCTTGTACGCTGGGCGCATAGGCCGAGGTTTCGGCAACGGGTTCCTCTTGTTTGCAGGCGATCAATAAGCCGCACAACATTAAACTGGAATAAGCTAGGCGCATGGGGGTTCTCCTTCGTCGCGACATTAGCATTGGCAGCGCGATACAACAATCGGAGCACGGCATGCAAATAGATACACCCGGCCGCTCGATGGCATACGGATTATTGATTTTCGTTTGTCTGAGCCTGGCTATATCCGCGATTGGTGCAAAGGACAACCTGACCTGGTTTCTGGAAACAGTTTGGGCGTTTATCGGTATTCCACTGCTTATCTGGCGCTGGAAAAAATTTCCACTCAGCAAGTTATTAAGTTGCCTGCTCGCATTGCATGCACTCGTGCTGATCTACGGCGGCCACTACACGTATTCCGAAACACCGTTGGGTTTATGGGCGAAAGAAGCGTTTGATTTAAGCCGCAATCATTACGATCGTCTCGGCCATTTCATGCAGGGTTTTGTGCCGGCTATCCTGGTGCGTGAATTATTGTTGCGCACCAGTCCACTGAAACGTGGCGTCTGGCTTGCGGTGCTTGTCACTTGCGGCTGCCTGGCATTCAGCGCGTTTTTCGAAATGATCGAATGGTGGGCCGCACTCGTCTGGGGTGGTGCCGCCGATGCATTCCTGGCAACACAAGGTGATGTCTGGGACACGCAATGGGATATGTTTCTCGCCTTATGCGGCGCAATTCTTTCGCAATTAATTTTGTCGCGCGTGCATGACCGGCAATTGGGGCTGGAGAAAAACTAAATCGTCGAAATCGATTTGTCGGTCTGCATCCGATTTCGCCCCAACACTTTTGCGGTGTACATCGCATCGTCGGCACGACGCAGCATATCGTCGAAAAAATGGTCGCTCGCCGATAACAAGGTAATTCCGCCGGATACGGTAATCGAACGGTTTTGATCCATCAGTGTCATCGGATGGCCGGCAAACTCTTCGAGAATTCGCTGGGCCAATACCTGTGCCTGTTGAATATTGCTATCGGGCAATAAAATCAGAAACTCCTCGCCACCCATGCGTCCGAGATAATCTTCGCTACGCAGGTTTTTCCGCAGCCGTCGCACGGTTTCAATCAAGGCCAAATCGCCGGCGGCATGGCCGAGCTCGTCGTTGATTTTTTTGAAGAAATCGATATCGACCAAAATGACCGAAAGCGGCGATCCGTGTCGACGCGCCCTTGCCATTTCGCGGACACCGAATTCCGCCAGTGCGCGGCGATTGTAAACGCCGGTCAACGGATCTTCGCTGGCCATGCGCGCCAGATCTTTCTGGCTGCGCTCGGTGCACATCAACAGGAATCCGATCGTACCGACAATCGGCAACAAGCCACCGATGCCGTAGGTCAAAACTGTCGGCCACTGCATGCTGAAAAATTCGGCAATCGGGTCCCGGGTAATCACGTGGTAAAGCGCGCGCGCCAGCATGCTGACGCCGCCGATCACGAACAAGCCCGCGAGCACATGCGAGACCCGGGTTATCCTGATTTCCTGCCGATAAATCGCCCGTGCCGCAAACCCGAGCAACATCGCATGCACCACCGACAATAAGGTCGCGCGGATCAACAAGTCGTCGTACAACACGGAAAAACAGAACGCGACCGCACCGGCGCACATGATCAGGAAAAATGCGTACCAGCGTCGTTGCCGTACTCCGGTAAACATGCGCATCGCAATCGCGAAACAGGCCAAGGCGGCCGCAATCATCATATTGGCCAGCACGACCGAAAAAATCGGAGGCGCGTAGCCTCGCAACGCAATCAAAACAAAACCGCTGGGCTGCAAGATCAGACCCAGCCACCACCAACGCATGCTGGATTGATAATCCTTCGGCAGGGCGTTGCGAACTATGAGCAACATGATTGCAATAAGCACGTTCAGGAACGCGCCAATCATGATCGCCGATCGAATATCGAAATCGAAATCGAAGCTCAAGCCGAACTCCCAGAGTTTGGGCAGGCCTAGGCTACTCCTAAAAACAGCTCAGTTCAGCAAGCTATTAAGCCGTTCGTCAGGGTTCCTTGCCTTCTGGCGGCTCGTTCAGATTAGGGCGCCTGAATTGCAGTACCACTGGACCCGATGGGCTCGGCCGACGCCAAAGTATCGGCACCTCTTCGGGCCTCGGGGGCTCGAGACTTTCCTGTTCAGAATCGGAGTCCGACTCCTCTTCTTCCGCTTCCCAGCTATAGACCGGGCGTGGTGGTGCCGGATCGAGTTTTCGCCAAACGAGGGCCGACAAAACGCCGGCGATCGCTCCGCTTAAATGGTATTCCCAGGAAATTTCTTCCTTTTGCGGCAATACGCCGAGAAACATGCCGCCAAACAACAGGATTCCGATAAATGCCGCCGCGATCGCCGGCCGATCACGCCGTATCAGGCCCATCGTCATCAGGAAAAACATCAGGCCATGGGTAATGCCACTGGCGCCAATATGAAACCCGCGCATCGCAATGAACCAGGTGCCGATGCCGGACAAAATCCAGATCAACGGCAAGGCCCGGATCCCGGCTTTTGGATAGACCGTGCCAACCAGAGTGCCAAGCACCAGAATCGAGAAGCTATTGGAAAACAAATGCTCGAACGAGCCATGGAGCAATGGCGCGGTTAAAACGCCCGGCAAACCCTCTACAGCTCCGGGCTGCAGGCTCAAGGCCTGGAACGAAATCTGTTGTTGTAGATAAAAGCAGCCAAACAACAAGGCAATAAAACCGAGGCTGATGTTCAGCGCGCGGCGAAACCGCTGCGGTATCGGAGAAACGTAAGTGGGATCGGAAGGATTCATTTACTGAAAATGGGGAAGGTCTTGCCGAACACAAGACCTTGAAAAACAAAAGCCGTCGCCCAGACCAGATCCGGGCGACGTTTTCCTACTTGACCTCGCCCAATTCATTTCCGTGCGTACGCGGCTTTATCCAGAGACTCAACAACATCGCCGAAGCAATCAACGCCGCTACCACGCCAAGCGAAACGCCAATCGGAATCTTGAAGAAATCCACGATCAACATTTTGCTGCCGATGAATACCAGCACCGATGCCAGGCCATAGGCCAGCAGATGAAATTTATCGGCCATGCCGGCCAACAGAAAATACAGGGCGCGCAAACCCAGCACGGCAAACACATTCGAGGTCAGTACGATAAACGGATCGGTTGTAATCGCAAAAATTGCCGGTATCGAATCGACCGCAAAAATCACGTCGGTCACGGCGATCATCACCAACACCAGAAACATCGGCGTGAAAAAACGCTGGCCGTTTTCGACCACCGACAATTTTTCGTCGTGATGTTTTTCGGTGACGCGCAAATGGCCGCGCAACCATTTCAGAATCGGGTTGTCGTTCAAATCCGATTGCTGCCCTGCAGCCCACAGCATCTTGATGCCGGTCAATACCAGAAACGCACCGAAGAAATACAGAACCCAATGAAACCGGGAAATCAATGCAGCACCGATAAAAATCAAGACGGCACGCAAGGCAATCGCGCCGATCACGCCCCAGATTAAAGCCCGTTGCTGATATTGCGCCGGGACTGCGAAATAACCAAAGATCATCAGGAATACGAAAATATTATCGACGGCCAGCGCTTTCTCGACCAGATAACCGGTCAGAAATTCCAGACCAATGCGATCCGCTTCGGCATCACCGACACTACCTTTCAGATACCACCAAAGTCCGGCATTGAACAACAAGGCCAGACCAATCCAGCAGATCGACCACAGCCCGGCTTCACGCATGCCGACCTTGTGCGGACCACTTTGTTTCAATACCAGTAAATCAATTACGAGCGCGGCGATCACCAACGCGATAAATACCGACCACATGATCGGGGTGCCAATGCTTTCCATGTCTGCTCCTAGCAAGTTTTTAAAAAATGCTGGACGTGAGGTTCTGTTATTGCCTTACAGATACGACTTCGCCCTTGCGGCGAAGGTCTTGCTCACAGGACTGGCCTGTCTACCGAGCCGGGGCTGAAAAAAAGCCCGTATTGACGACATCGGAGGCGGGAGCTACTCCCCTTCAGGGCCGATAATAGCAAACTGGCGTTAACTTGGCGTCAATGCTCCAGTCCGGGCGGTTACAATAGCGCCCATGAATACTATGAATAACAACATCATCCCCACGGTTTACCTGAAAATCGAACGTCGCTCGACCCATCCCTGGATTTTCCAGAAAATGGTCGAGAAACCTGAACAAAAACCGAAACCCGGCTCGATCGTCGATATCGTCGATGCGACCGGTACCTGGTGTGCTCGCGGTTTCTACAACGGCCATTCGCGTATCGCCCTGCGCGTACTGACCGAAGATCCGGACGAAGCGATCGATGAGGATTTTTTCCGCCGCAAGATTCGCCAGGCGGTAGAACTGCGCCGCGATGTGCTGAAGATTGATGAAGTCTCGAATGCCTGGCGCGTCGTGCATTCCGAAGGCGATGGCTTGTCGGGTCTGGTCGTCGATCGTTACGACGATTTGCTGGTGGTCGAATTTTTCTCGGCCGGCGCATTCCGTTATCGCGAATGGATTTACACTGCATTGCGCGAAGAATTTCCCGGCTGCCGTTTTTACTCGTTCGCCGAAGACCATGTGCAGAAACAGGAAAGTTTCGATTTCCGTTCGCCGGACGCGCCGCAACCGGCCGTCATTACCGAATTCGGCGTGAAATTCCGCGCGAGTCCGGGCACCGGCCACAAGACCGGTTTCTTTGCCGACCAGCGCGAGAACCGCGAATACCTGGCGCGTTTCACCAAAGATAAAACCGTGCTGGATATTTGCTGCAATTCCGGCGGCTTTGCGATTTACGCGAAGACCCGCGGCGAAGCGGCCGAAGTGACCGGCATCGATCTCGACGAAGAAATTCTCGAAGTCGCGAAAAAGAATGCACACCTGAACAAGGCGCAAATCAAATTCACGCAAGCCGATTTGTTTCCGTTCCTGCGCGATTCGGCCGCACGCGGCGACGAATACGATGTCGTGATTCTGGATCCGGCGAAAATGACGCGCGATCGCGATCAAGTCATTCCGGCGCTGAAAAAATACAACGACATGAACAAACTCGCGATGAGCGTAGTCAAACCCGGTGGTATTTTATTGAGCTGCTCCTGCACCGGCCTGGTCAGCGAAGAACAATTTGTCGACATGATTCGCCGCGCTGCGTTTTTCGCCGGTCGCACCGTGCAGATTCTGAAAGTGTCGGGCGCCGGTGGCGATCATCCGTTTATGGCGCATGTGCAGGAAAGCCGCTATCTGAAAGCCGTGTTCTGCCGCGTGTTTTGATTGCCGTTTAAAAGATAAAAGATAAAGGACACGAATGAATTCCCCTTCGGATGTTATTGCTGGCCCGCGCCGCGCCGCCGTCGCCTTTATCTTTATTACGGTGTTTCTCGACATTCTGGCGTTTGGTCTGATCATTCCGGTATTTCCACATCTGATCGCCAGCTTTGTCGGCGGCAATTTGTCTGAAGCCGCCAAATGGCATGGCGTGTTTGCAACGGCTTTCATGGTCATGCAATTTGTCTGCTCGCCGATCCAGGGCGCATTGTCTGATCAATACGGTCGCCGCCCGGTCATCCTGTTATCGAATCTGGGTCTCGGCCTGGATTTTATTTTGATGGCGTTGGCACCGACACTGCCTTGGCTATTCCTCGGTCGTGTTTTATCCGGTATCACTTCGGCCAGTTTTTCGACGGCCAATGCGTATATTGCCGACGTCACGCCACCGGAAAAACGCGCGAAAGCTTTTGGCATGATCGGTATGGCATTCGGTCTGGGTTTCGTATTGGCACCGGCGCTCGGCGGCATTCTCGGTGAAGCCCATCCGCGCCTGCCGTTCTGGTTGGGCGCAGGCCTGTGCCTGACCAATTTCTGCTACGGCTTTTTTGTATTACCGGAATCGCTGGCAAAAGAACATCGCACGCCGTTTTCCTGGCGTCGTGCCAATCCGGTTGCCTCGCTGATGTGGCTGCGAACACAACCGGAAGTGCTCGCGCTGGTCGGCGTTACCTTTTTGATGGCGCTGGCACATCTGGTTTATCCAATGACCTTCGTGTTGTATGCCGACTACCGCTTTGGTTGGGGCCCCAGCATGGTGGGCTATACACTGGCGATTGTTGGACTATTAGCCGCGATCGTACAAGGCGGCCTGATCGGAAAAATAAAAAACAAACTCGGCGAGCGAAAAATGTTGATCGTCGGCTCGATCTGCGGCGCGTTGGCCTTTTTCCTTTATGGGCTCGCGCCGACTGGCTACTGGCTTTGGGCCGCGATGCCGATTGCCGCGTTCTGGGGCCTTGCCGGTCCGGCCGCACAGGCGATCATGACGCATCATATTTCTCCGAGCGAACAAGGTCGTTTGCAAGGCGCAATCGGCAGCTTGAATAGTGTCGCCGGCATTATCGGTCCAAGCATGTTTACCCGCACTTTTGCCGCCGTTGCCGTCAGCACGACACCGGCCTGGTATGCCGGCGCGACGTTCTGGTTATCGGCGGCATTGGTCGCCGTCGCCGGCGTTATTGCCTGGGTGTCGACGCGCGGCGAGAGCTGAGCTTCACGCTAATCGCGAATAAAACTGCTGCATCAGTACAACTACGTCTTCCGGTTTTTCCAGCGCGCTGCTGTGTCCGCATTGCGGAATAATTTTCAGCTCGACATTCGCCACATGCGCCGCAATGTTTTTCGCGCATGACATCGACGTGGTCTTATCTTCATCGCCGACTACCATCAAGGTCGGACATATGATTTTTGCCAGTTCATTGCTTACATCGCGTCGCTGGGTCACGCCGGAAACCGGACCGACGATGGTTTTCGGCAAAGCCAGCAGTTTTTGTTTCCAGTGGGAAATGGTTTCGCGCTTGGCGGGATTGTTCAAACTGGATTTGCCGAAAATCACCGGCATCATGATCGGTATCAGCGGCTTCACACCGAACAGATTTACGATCAGGGTCATCACCGCGTATTTGATTTTGTTCAACCACGGTTCGGCCTGCGCGCTGGTATCGAGCAACACCAATGAACGAAGCAAATACGAGTGCCGGGCAGCCAACGGCAAGCCGACCATGCCACCCATCGACAGTCCGACATAATGCACCGGCTTGGTGCTGATCGCTTGAATAAACGCAGCGGTATCTCGCACCAGGTTATCGATGTCGTAACCATGACCGGGATCACTGGTACGTCCCTGGCCGCGAAAATCAAAACAGATTACGCGATATTTACCGGCAAATTCCGGCGCTACCGCGTCCCACATGCTGGTATCCATCAACAGCCCGTGTCCGAACACGATGGTTTCATCACCGCTGCCCTGTTCGGTGTAAAACACGTCCAGTCCGTTCGCTTTGATTATTGCCATGGTTCTCCCCTTACCGACGATTATGCATGGCTTCATCGCCCGATTTTCAATTCACGGCCGAACTTATGTCTTAATATGCAAAGCGAAAGGAGAATCCCATGAGCGATCAAGAAAAGCCCAGTCGTGAACAAGCCGAAGATGCCGTTCGCATTTTGTTGCGATGGGCCGGCGAAAATCCGAAGCGCGAAGGTTTGCTCGATACGCCTCGCCGCGTCGTCGATGCCTATGGCGACTGGTTCAGCGGCTACAAGGAAGACCCGCAGGAATTCCTGACCCGCACCTTCGAAGAAGTCGCCGGTTACGACGAAATGATTATCCTGCGCGACATCACGTTCGAATCACACTGCGAGCATCATATGGCGCCAATTATCGGTCGCGCCCATGTCGGTTATTTGCCGCGCGGCAAAGTGGTCGGCATCAGCAAACTGGCGCGCGTGGTCGAAACCTATGCACGGCGTTTCCAGGTGCAGGAAAAAATGACCTCGCAAATTGCCCGCTGCATCGAAGACGTTTTGAATCCACTCGGAGTCGGCGTGATCATCGATGCCCGGCATCAATGCATGACCACCCGTGGCGTGCATAAGACCGATGTCAGCATGGTGACATCGAAAATGCTCGGCAGTTTCCGCGAAGACGCGCGTACCCGCGAAGAATTTCTGCAAATTGTCGGAATGAATTCACGTCGATAGACAAGTATAGGGTGTGTCTGCGATGCACCAAATGAATCAGTGCTTGCTGTTTTGCTTGTCCAGCACTTGTTGTGCGAGCCAGGGCTCGCCTTTTTCCATCAACTCGATCGGCGTCATTTCCCAGAAGGTCAACACCATCACTTCGCCGATCGTGAATTCCAGTTGTTCCTTGTTGAATTTCCGCTTGCCTGCGACGACTGCCTCAAGCACTTCACGCGATGGCATCGGCGCTTCCATTTCGGCCGCCTTGGCCGCCGCCGCTGCGGCCGGATCACCCGTACCATGTTTCAGCAACCACTCAATTCGAAGCAATGCCTCGGCTTGCGGATCATGATGGGTGATGTCTGGCAGCGCAGCCGCCAGGCTTTTATGCAGGGTATTGAGCTGACCCATCACTTTCATGCGAGCCAGATTGGCAGCATCGCGAGCATGCTCGGCATCTTCGACATCCTGCAATTGCTGAGTCTTCGCAGCCTCTGCCGATTGCAAAAGCTTCAATGCCTGCTCGAAACGTGGCGCCCAATCCGCCTTCGCCAGCAGTGCCGGCTCATTGCGGATCAGGGCATAACAATCTTCGAGCAATTTTTGAACCGGATTCATAATGCCGATTATAAGGTATGTCACGAGACTACTAACTACCTCCACCTATAAACAGTTGTGACAAAGCCGATCGACATTGCCACTGCACTTGACCAGCCATTCTGCTGTTAAAACCTACACTTCCGCCTTCCATCGCAGGCTGCTATTTGCCAGCCTCCACAACGAGACGATCGGCTCTGGTATTTGCCCGGCTCGCACGGCCGTACATGAGTTCGGCAATCGCCGGCGGTGCGAAGTAATCCCCGGGATGCACCGCTTGCGCGTAGTAATAAATCTCGTGCCGCCCGGCCGGTAAGTATTCGGCGTAAATCCGTACAACATTCGAACCGGTTTGACGGGAGTCGAAATAATAGGAACCGTTGCCGCCGATATTTTTCACATCGGCACCACCGACACTGCTCAATGTGATATCCCGCGTCACCAGACCACCCGGAGCAAAATCGCTTACTGCGACAAAATGACGTTCTCTCGGCGCGTTCACGATAAGCCTTACACGTACCCAGTCGCCTTCACGCAAACGGTTCCTTGACAGTGGCGCCCATTTTCCATTTCGCAACACGTCATAGTGGCGCTGCAGGCCAAGACCGACTGCACGCACTTCGGCTTGCTGCAAATCATATTGATAGCTGATCACAGCACTGTAGTTCATTGTGCCGCCGGCATTATTATCGGTCGCCAGCGACAGTGTCTTGCTTGTTGTCGCCAATGGCGACTGCCAATTCACTTCGTGTTTGTCGGCAGTCAAATCCAGCGTTTGTGATTTGGCATCGAGCGCAACCGTGATTTTTGCATCGGCATTGCCGGCCTTGTTTTGACTGCTGACATCGTGCAGCGCCATCAGACATTGCGCGCTCGACTGTGTGTCGAGACTTGCCGTACCGCCCGCATACAAATCATATACACCCCGCAGCAAACGTTCGCGTGCAACGCGACCCTCTTCGGCTTTATCCAATTTGAATAAGGTACTGACAACCGCACATTGGTCACGCAAATCCGAGCCCATGTAGTAACTGAAATCGCGTGAATCACCAATCACTTGCCTTAAGCCATGTTGTACACCGGCTTCACGCAAACGCTGTATGCCTTCTTTGGTTTGTTCGGCAAATTCAGGCTTGCGTGACATCGCCTGCAGTAATTCACTACGGCCAAACCAGCTCAATTTTTGCCAATTTTGCCAGAGGCCAGCCAATGAATTTTCATCAAGCTGCTCCGGCTTTTCGATCACACCTGCAATGGTCGCCGCCGTCTCCCAGGGGATATTCGGTTCGCCGTTTACTCCCAATTGGGTACCGCTCGCCAATCGCGCCGGAAGTTTTTCTTCCAACTCTTTCACTAAATCTCCAGAAACACGATATCCGAGATTCTGCAAATAGCGGAAGCTTTTCAGAGTATAGGCCGACAGGATGAAGTTCGGTTCGCGATTCCAGTCGTAGTTTTCATTCTGGAAATAACGATAATAGCCTTCCTCGTCCTTGAAGCTGGACGCTACTTGAAGTGCGTCGTTCACTGTTGTCTGCCGGTCGCTCCACGTTGACTCTTTATCGTAAGCCTCTGCATAGGCTCCGCCCACCGCACGGCTGAGGGTTTGTTCCCAGCAGCGATGCGGATAGTCCTGCAAGTCTTTTAACCAGCCGTCGGCCCAGGCATCAAATCCACGTGACACCTGTAGACCAACTTTCGATTCGATTGCGCTACTTGGTAATTTGGGAAGCGTCAGATTCAACTGGTTCAGATCAAGCCAGCCCGCCTGCGGGATTTTTTCTTCGCCAAACCGCGACTGCACGGTAGTCCCGCTGGAAAGTCCGTCGGTTTCTTTTACCGAATCGGCAATCGACAATACATTCAGGTCACCGGTTTTGGTCGGGGCAAAAGCGAGCTCCTGCTCAAGTACCGCGTATGGATTGATCCTGGCTTTTTGTGTTTTATTGACCGACACTCCCGCACCATCCAATGCCGAACGGAGTGTGATTGCCAGCGCAAGATCGCTTTGATTGCGCGCCGAAATCTGCGCGCTGCTGGAATCGCCGACAAATAGCTGGCTTGGTAAGCCGGCACGTACTTCAATCGGCAACGCTGTCTCAAATGTCGTTTGGGTCAAGGCGAAATCATCGCTGTTATCGCTGGCCCAGAGCAGTACTCGCCATTGGGTCAAATTATCCGGCAACTTGAATTTAATTTTCTTCGTTTCACCAGGTGCCAATACGATATCGGGGTTCCAGTAGGCCGCATCGACGAATTGGCTGCGTACTCGCGGCATCGGTTTGCCGGGACTGTTTTTCGTCCGGTCCAGTATCAGCTTTGCGACAGGAACACGCATGAAGCTATCGATTGCCTTGATTCTGCTGCCCGTCACCTCGACGGCTTCAATTTCTTTACCCTCCTCACCGCTTACTTCAGCCCGAGTGATTACACTCACTGGTTGCGCAGTTTCCGCGTCAACCCGCCTTATGCGACTACCTGTTACCTCAATGCCGGTATAAAAGAAATTACGTTCGCCACTCCAGGCTTCAAGTCCATACCAGGACTGAAGATCCCAAGAGTCCAACACGCCTAACCAATGTTTGGCTTCGGGATCCTGAAATTCCCAGATCGAGCTGGCCTGTTGGTAAACCGAATCATCAAGTACGCTGAGGGTGGCAAAACGTTGTTGCTTTCCAGGGTTGCTGATTTCCAGTTCAATCTCTTCGCCCGGTTTATATCGTGATTTCGCCAGCTTTACTTTTACCGCGGCTTTTTCAGGCTTTGGAATATCGATATCCAGCAAGGCATCCAGAGTTTCCATCTTGATCGCAGCTGCCGGGTCATTTACCGACGGGCGAATAATGACGCGAAGACTTAAACCCGGAGTCCATTCGGCTTTCACCGGAATATCGATTTCGGTTTGTTTGCTGTCCAGCTTTTGCACCCAATAATGCAGGATGTAGTCGTATTCAAGCGTAAGCAATGCTGTTGCTTTCTCGTAAGGCTGTTCCAGCATCACGCGTGCTGCGGTTTGACCATCGCTGGCTTTTAGCAATCGCAACCGGGCATCGGGTTTTTCCGAATCATCATCTTGCCCATAGGATTTTCCGACATAACGAACAAGCTCCGTCGTCGCAGCATTTTTACTTGTTGCCCTGAACAAATAACGCCCGGCTTCGCTCGCACGGAAACTGCAAGTCGAGATTTGCCCGGCAAGCAATTTACATTCCCCTACCCGAGTTTCCTCGCTATTTTTCACCAGCTTGAAAATACTGATGTCTACTGCTTCACCGGCAATTGCCTTGCCGTCATGGCTGATTACCACGGCTTCAAGACCCGGGTCCTTGTCCTGTTGCAACCACCAGTCTTTCGTTTTCAGGCCGACAAATCTCGGGAAGCTGGAATAATTGACAGCCACCGTGTTGCTACCTGCCGATGCTTTACCACTGATCCTCACCTCGGCTGAAAATTCCATTATTCCGAATGGAATGACGGCCGTCTCATCGGCATCCTGCAAAGGTTCCTTGAACGATAGCGTGAACTTCGCCTTGCCCTTTGCATCCGTCATTTTCGGCAAGACTTTATTCCTGACCGGTGATCCTGCATCTGGATCTTCATCATCCTTGAACGGATCGATAAACGTATAGCTCGCGAAATCCGGATAGGCGTCTTCAATTCGGCGAATTGTGTTCAGACCGCTATACCTGAGCTCAACATTGGCTGCCGGGCCGCCGGAAAAATAACCGCTGTCCAGCTCGAAATTCAGATTTTGCCCGACCAGCACACTCTCGCGATCCGCTTTTAATTTTGCCCAGAGCGGCTGTGCCTCAAAACGAGCTACCTGGAAGCAGGCTCCATTTTCTACCCGACTGTAGCGATCTCGTATTTCATCCCTGGCTATGCAATAAAAGCCATCCGGCAGAAGGCGTGACAGCTGAAGTTGTCCTGCAACACTGGCATTGGAATCAAGATTCGCATCCCAGCTTTGCAGAGTCTTTCCTTCATAGATATCTGAAAACTGCAATTCGACTTTTTTGTTCTCGTCCACGACAAGTAGATGATTCGCTTTCTTTTGTCTCGACCATAAACGGTAATTGACGGTTTCTCCCGGACGGTACAGCGGCAACTCGGTCACGCCGAATACAAGACGCGATTCATCTCCGTCGTACTCGCGGTAGCTGTCGTAGCGATCCGGTTGCCGCTCAAAAGGCAATCGATTCGACGACCGGTTGAATGCCGGACTGACGACGATCAAGCCATTGCTTTTTACCCTGACCAGACTCATCAAGTCTGTCGCTAAAAATTCCTTATTGTTGATCTGCAGCCTGGCCGTTCCAAAGCTGCCGGTTTTGCCAGTGCCGATCACGTGCAGTTTTCGTGTGGCGTCGAGCCGCAGAATTTCGACCTCGGCATCTGCAACTGCCGCACCATTTTGCCATTGCGTTGCCCAGACGAGGATCTCTCCATTCGACTCGTAACTCAGAACGCCAAACGGCGCGTAAGCCAGCCCGTAATTCAAGTGCGAGAACTCATTGGAACTCGCCAGAAATAACCCGCCGTTCTCCTGAATCCGCATATCCGGCTTAGGCATTTCCGGAATGAATGCCTTGTTCTTCGTAATCTTGAACTTCACTCGCGAATGTTTTTCGGTCAGCCGCTCCGCAATACCGAGTTGATTCCAATGCATCCTGCTTATCTGCGGATTCACTATGCTGACTACCGGCAGTGCTTTACCGCCTGGCAACTGGACGATCACCGACGGTTTCGCTTCAACCGAAGGAGCGTAATCACCAATATCGAACAGGACCGGGTGTGTTTGATTCAACACTTTACCGTCAGTACTTGTGAGGTCGAATGGAAACTCAAGCAGATATTGCGTTGCGGCTTTTTCAGTTTTCAGCTGAAGCTCGTAGTTTGGCGCAACTTTCGGTAGCTTGGAGTCGTAGTTGTGGTAATAGCCGTAATAGCGATACTGGTCCGGCTCGGGAGGATCAATCGACCAACCTGCGGGCAGGGCACTTCTGATCTTCTCCAGGCTCGCCTTGCTAATTTCCCGGGAGAAATTTAATACATAGATTGTTTGCGCATCGCAGCGCATTGCACCTGGCTTGTCAGCTGGCGGCTTTGCGCTTAAATATTGTCCCTTGTTACGGCAAGCAATCGTACGCAAGTTGAATGCTTCATTGACGATCGCGTGCAGTAGCTGACGATCCTGTTTCCCTCTGACCGGGCCGTGGGTACTTTGCAGCCCGGGTTTGATCTGTATTTTCAGCAGGCCATCTACGACCCCCGCTGTTTCAAATTGCATTTCATAAGAAACATGATCTTTGTGGTAATCGTCCTCGTTCTCGACTTTTTGCAGTCGGTAAGCAAGGGGGCTCGAATTCAGGCTCGGACTTACCACTTGCTGTATTGCTTCAGCAGTGACGGTTTGATCCGCGACAAGCAGAATTACCGGAACTGCATTTTTCCACTCCTTGATCCTGGCCTCGATTTCCGGTCCGTCTGTTGCCAGTACAAGACTCGTCGGCAACAGCTCAAACCCCTCTTGGGATAAAAAGCCCTTGCCGAACTCGACTCGATAATGGCTGGCTTTCTGAAATTGCCTGGGTCTGCTTCTGGTATTGCATTCAATGGCGGTGTCATCGTCCCAGCTCCACTCACAATCGACCGCTGGCGTGATTTTGATATTGTCGAGCTGCACTTTCCCGGCCCATGTTTGCATGGGTTGGTCAAACTCGATTCTCAAACTTTCATAGTCAAGCTGTGTTTCCTTTATCCCGGGCGCAACACCCTGTGCAGCTTCAGTAATACTGACGACCGATAAAAGAAAGAAAGCCCAAACGGATAAACGCATATAATTCCCCAATGTTCTAACGACAAAGTGACAGATTCGCGGCAACTGTCAACGGGGAAGAAATGGAAATGGGGTTCTGTCATTGCGGCAATGAAAAAACCTATGCAGCTTGTTGCGGCCGATTCCATTCCGGCGATCACGTCGCAGAAACAGCCGAGTCGTTGATGCGTTCGCGTTACAGTGCCTATGTTCTAGCGCTGGAAGCATATCTTTTGGCGACATGGCATAGCAGCACGCGGCCAGGCAGTCTGGATTTCTCCGATGCCGCGAAAACCAAATGGCTGGGTCTGGAAATAAAACGTCACACGATCATCGATGCCAAGCACGCGCAAGTGGAGTTTGTCGCCCGCTATAAAATCGGCGGTCAGCCGGCCGTGCGTTTGCACGAGATCAGCGATTTTGTTTTTGAAGATGGTCGCTGGTTTTATCTGTCGGGCAACTTCCCGCGACAGGTAAAAATTTAACTCTTAAGGTTGCCGTCGAAAAACGCAATCGTGCGGGCCCATGCCAGCTTCGCCGCCGCAACGTCGTAACGCGCGGCACTTGAGTCGTTATGAAAACCGTGTTGCGTGCCGGGATACATATTCAGACTATATGAAATACCCTGCGCATCCAGCGCAGCGCGGAATTCGTTGATGCCGGCATTGATGCGCTCGTCCTTGCCGGCGTAATGCATCATCAGCGGCGCTTTCACTTTCAATATTTGTTCAGCGTTTAATGCACTGCCGTAAAAACAGACAGCGGCATTCACTTCGCTGCGTTCGGCCGCACAACGCATGGCCATGCCACCGCCATAACAAAAACCGACCGCACCGATTTTGCCATTGCCATCGTTGCGACTGGCGATATACGGAATACCGGCAATGATGTCGTTATCAATCGTGGCACGATCGGTCGCGGTAAATAAATCACGGGCCTTTTCCTGATCGGCCGGTGCGCCGCCGGCGACACTCAAGCCATCCGGTGCAACGGCGATATAGCCTGCGAGTGCAGCACGGCGCGCGACATCTTCGATATGTGCATTCAGTCCGCGATTTTCGTGAATGACCAATATCCCAGGTAGCGGTTTTTTCGCTTTCGCCGGTTTCGCAACATAGGCTCGAACGCGGCCTTTTGTACCGGCGTATTCCACGTATTCGGTTTTAAGCGTTCGATCTTTCGGATCGATTTGCTGCGCGTAGGCCTCGTTCGGTTCAATCAAGGGCAGTAATAAACTGGCTGCCGCTGCGCTGCCGGCAATGCCGACAAGTCGATTCAGAAAATCGCGGCGCGGCATGCTGCCGTGGATGTAGTTGTTATAGAGATCGATCACCCGCTGGTCCATAACCTACCTCGACTGATTGGCTCGGCTGCCACTATAAAAGAAGTCATGTGAAAATTTTATTGCCATCATCGTGCCTGATGCGAGATCCGTTCTAGCAGCGCAACGCTGCATGCCAGCCACAGACCTTGGCTGAACGCGCGCCCGGCAACATCTTGGATGTCTCACCCGGAGAAACCTTATGTCACACGACAATCTACTTTTTTCACCCGCGATTATTGGCCAGCTCGCTTTGCAAAACCGCATCGTAATGGCCCCGATGACACGCTCGCGAGCAATAAACAATATTCCGAACGACACCATGCGCGAGTATTACCAACAGCGTAATACGGCCGGACTGCTGATTACCGAAGGCACATCACCGTCGGCCGATGGTTTGGGCTATGCCCGCATTCCCGGTATTTTCACGCAGGAACAAGCCGATGCCTGGAGCAAGATTGCTAAATCAGTACATGCCGGCGGTTCAAAATTGGTCGTGCAATTAATGCATACCGGACGCATTGGTCATCCTTTGAATCTGCCCGAAGGCAATGCATTGATTGCTCCTTCTGCCATCGCAGCGGCCGGACAAATGTGGACCGACCAGCAAGGCATGCAAGCGCATCCGGTTCCGAGAGCGATGGATGAAAATGATTTGCTCCGAGTTAAAAATGATTATGTGCAAGCGTCGAAACTGGCGATTGCCGCCGGTCTGGATGGCGTCGAGCTGCATGCGGCGAACGGTTACTTGCTAGGACAGTTTTTGAATCCGCGCAGCAATATTCGCGACGATGAATATGGCGGTTCCGCAGAAAATCGCCGTCGTTATTTGCTGGAAGTCGTTGATGCCGTCGCTGCCGCCATTGGTTCGGGCCGTGTCGGTCTACGCATTTCACCGTTTAATCCGTTCAACGATCTCGCCGCCAATTATGAAAATGAAGAAACCGAATATCTGCAATTGGTGGCCAAGCTGGCGAAACGTGGTCTCGCCTATTTGCATGTAATCGCAACACCGGGTGCCGTGCCGGAGACTACCGTGCAAGCTATCCGCGAAGCCTTTCCGGGCCCATTGATGCTGGCAGGCGAGTTCAATCGAGAACGAGCCGAAACCGCGTTGAAATCCGGTGTTGCCGATATCGTGGCATTCGGCAAACCGTTTATCGGTAACCCGGATTTGCCGGCTCGACTGCTGAAAAACATCGCGTTGAATGCGTTCAACCCGGACGCGCTTTATACACCTGGACCGCAAGGTTATTCGGATTACCTGCCGCATGAAGATGTGGTCATGGCTTAAATAAAATCGGAAATTCAAGTCGGGCCAAGGCCCGGCCTGCAAAAAATGCGCGCTTAGGTGCGTATTTTTTGTGCTCAGTCCGGATACACCTCGACCCGGTTCCGGCCCTTGCGTTTGGCGTTGTACAAGGCCTGGTCGGCGTGTGAAATCAAATGCTGCGGATCTTCATTGATACCCGGATGACAGCTGGCAACACCAATACTCAGCGTCAGGATTTTACGAATGCAGTAATCGTGTTCGAACGCGCGCGTTTCAATGGCAAGCCGTGCCCGTTCCGCAAACGCGTAGGCATCCGCCAAATTCATGTTCGGCAGGATAATCACGAATTCCTCGCCGCCATAGCGCGCGAAGCGTGCGTTGCTGTCCGCGATCACGTAAGCCAGTAATTCAGCGACCTGTTTCAGGCAAATATCGCCGCCCAGATGGCCGTAGCCATCGTTATAAGCCTTGAAGTTATCGATATCGATCAACAGCATCGATATCGGAGTCTTGTCGCTAGCAGCGGTATTGAAACATTCCTCGATCCAGGTATCGAAGCAACGGCGATTCGCGATGCCGGTCAAGCCATCCTGATGCGAGATATTTTCCAGCGCGCGATAGGCGTCTTGCAGTTGCTGATGGGTGTCCTGAAGATGGCTGTATAAATTGGCGGTATAAATCGCGCCTGCAATTTGTGCGGCAATGGTTTCCAGCAAACGTCTTTGTCCGCGAAACGCACCGACATGTTTGCTTTCCGCATTCAACACGGCCAACACTTCGTTGTTATGAATCACCGGCACGCATAATTCCGACAGCGTGCAGTCGAGCGTTTCGACAAAATTCGGATGGCCGCGGGTATCGTCGATATCGATGGTCTGACCCGATTGTGCGCATTCGCCGACAATGCCGGAACCCAACGCGCGTCGATAGCCGACATGGATCTGGGTCGGCACTTTGCTGCAAACGGCCTGGCAGACAAATTCATTGCTGCTTTTATCGATGCCGGCGCAGGAAACAAACTCCCAGCCGAATTCCAGCTGCAGTTCTTCGACGATGCGTTGCAGCATCGGCTGCAGCGCGCCGAGATCCTGAACGGCGAGCAAGGCAATCCTATTCAGCAACACGAGTTGCTGAATCGCCAGCCGATCGCGCGTGGATGTCCCCGTCATATACCACCCCCTGAAATTCAGCATACGCCGAGATGAAAGGCTGCGGTGCGGGCTTTACAAGATGTAACGCCGCATTGCTGCGGCGTTTTTTTTCATCTCGATTTAAGCGACGGCGCGATCCGGCTCCGGATGCCGCCATTGCAGCAGCAACTCGTCACGACGTGCTTTGGCTTTTTCGAAATGCGCTTCCTTGACGTGACCGTAGCCGCGGATATGTTCCGGCACTTTGGCGATTTCGATCGCCAGCTCGTAATTCGTCGCGTTCAAGCCGGCGGTCAATTCCTCAAGCGTATTGCGGTAATCGACAATCAGCTGGCGTTCCATTCGGCGCTCTTCGGTTTTGCCGAAGAAATCAAAGGTGCCGCCGCGCAGACCTTTCATTTTCGCCAACAGCTTGAATGCCTTGAACACCCACGGACCATATTCCTGTTTCACCAGGTGGCCATTGCTGTCGCGTTTGCTGAACATCGGTGGCGCGAGGTTGAATTTGATTTTGAAATCGCCGTCGAAGGTTTCGCGAATGCGTTTTTCGAAATCACCGGTCGTGTAAAGGCGTGCGACCTCGTATTCGTCCTTGTAGGCCATCAGTTTGAACAGGTATTTCGCGGTCGCTTCGCTCAATGAAGACTTACCCGGCGCATGACGCGCTTCGGCACTGCGGACTTTTTCAACGAAGGTTTGATATTGCTGGGCGTAATTTGCATCCTGATATTCGGTCAGGAATTTCACGCGCAACGCGATCGTTTCATCGAGCGTTTTGGCGATGTCGCCTTCGCCTACGAAAGCCGCCGAAGTAGCGATTTCATTTGCCGAAGCAAACGTCGCAGCGGTAGGTGCAGCGATAATCCCGGCCGCTTGCTTGACGACATCGATATCGTGCGCCGCCATGCGGCCCCAGTTGAAGGCCTTGCGATTCATCTCGACGGCCGCGCCGTTCAGTTCGATCGCACGCATCAAGGCTTCATGTGAAATCGGCACCAGGCCTTGCTGCCAGGCATAACCAAGCATGAACAGATTGGTCGCAATCGCATCGCCGATCAGCGCCATCGACAATTCATTCGCATCGACCAGCATCGGATCGCGATTGCCGAGTGCGGTTTTAATCGCGGCGACAATATCGTTGGCCGGGAATTGCATATCGGTATTGCGGGTGAACGAACCAGGCATCGCTTCGTAGGTGTTCAATACGACTTCGGAACGATCGGCACGGATTTTCGACAGTGCCCAGTAATCATTCACGACCACCATGTCGCAACCGAGCACCAGATCGGCTTCGCCTGCAGCAATACGCACGGCGTTGATGTCGGCCGGTGTTTTCGCGATCCGCACATGCGTCGTTACCGCGCCGCCTTTCTGGGCGAGACCGGTTTGGTCGAGCACGCTACCGCCCTTGTTTTCCAGATGCGCGGCCATGCCGAGCAGGGCGCCAATCGTGACGACGCCAGTACCACCGACGCCGGTGATCAGGATATTCCAGGGCTCGCTCAAATCCGACTTGAAGGTCGGCATCGGCATCGCGTCGAAATTCACTTCGGCCGCACTGCCTTTTTTCTTTTTCAGACCGCCGCCTTCAATTGTGACGAAGCTCGGACAGAAACCCTTCACGCAGGAAAAATCTTTATTGCAATTGCTTTGATCGATTTCGCGCTTGCGACCGAATTCGGTCTCTAGCGGTAGAACAGCAACGCAGTTCGATTTCACGCCGCAATCGCCGCAGCCTTCGCAGACGGCCGGATTGATGAAGGTACGTTTTGCCGGATCGACCATCTTGCCGCGTTTGCGACGGCGACGTTTTTCGGCCGCACAGGTTTGATCGAAAATAATCACGGTGGTGCCGGGTACATCGCGCAAACGTTTTTGCACGTTGTCGAGTTCGTCGCGATGCAGGAATTCGACGCCATTCGGGAAGATGCTGTGGTTGCTCCACTTCTCGATGTCGTCACTGAGCACGACGATCGTTTGCACGCCTTCGCTGCGAACCTGGTGCGCGATATCCGGCACGGTCAAAGTACCATCGACCGGTTGGCCGCCGGTCATTGCGACCGCGTCGTTGTACAAAATCTTGTAGGTGATATTGACCTTCGCGGCGATCGCCTGGCGAATCGCCAGCGAACCGGAATGGAAATAAGTGCCGTCGCCGAGATTCTGGAAGACGTGTTTTTCATTGGTGAATGGCGCCTGGCCGCACCAGGTCGTGCCTTCGCCACCCATTTGCGTGAAGGTATCGGTTTTGCGATCCATCCAGGTCACCATGTAATGGCAACCGATGCCGCCGAGCGCGCGCGAACCTTCCGGCACCACGGTCGAGCTGTTATGCGGGCAACCGGCACAGTAATGCGCCGGACGCGGGAACACCGGACGCGGCATCGCCAATTCTTTTTCTTTCGCGGCCAGGAAGTTCAGGCGATCGACAATGTGTTCGCTGGTGAAGAAACGCGATAACCGTTTTGCAATCACGCGCGCGATACGCGCAGGCGTCAGTTCATTGGTACTTGGCAGAATCCATTCGTCGCTCTCGTCGTATTTGCCGACGATGCTTGGACGGGTCGAATGATCCCAGTTGTACATGTATTCCTTCATCTGCGATTCGATGAACGAACGTTTTTCTTCGACCACGATGATGTCTTCGAGACCGCGCGCGAATTCGCGGATACCGATCGGTTCCAGCGGCCAGGTCATGCCGACCTTGTAAACGCGAATGCCGATGTCTTCGGCTTCCTGATGACCGATGCCGAGATATTCGAGCGCTTGCAGCACATCGAGATAGCTCTTGCCGGTGGTCACGATACCGAGGCGGGCTTTCGGCGAATCGAATATGGTCTTGTCGATTTTGTTCGCACGTGCGAAAGCGATCGCGGCTTTGACCGCGTACTGGTGCAAACGCATTTCCTGATCCAATGGTGGATCCGGCCAGCGGATATTCAAGCCGCCAAACGGCATTTCGAAATCACCGGGCAACACGATATCGAGTTGATGTGGATTCACGTTGACCGACGCGGAAGACTCGACGGTTTCGGCAATCGTCTTGAAACCGACCCAGCGACCGGTAAAGCGACTCATCGCCCAACCGAGCAGGCCCATATCGAGAATGTCCTGCACGCCGGCCGGATTCAGTACCGGCATCATCGCCGACACGAATTCCAGTTCCGAACCATGCGGCAAAGTCGAAGAACGGCAGGCGTGATCATCGGCTGCGAGTGCCAGCACACCACCGAACTTGGATGTGCCAGCAGCGTTGCCGTGCTTGAACACGTCGCCGCAACGATCAACGCCGGGACCCTTGCCGTACCACATCGAAAACACGCCATCGTATTTGGCGCCGTCGAACAAATTGGTTTGCTGCGAACCCCAGACCATCGTCGCGCCGAGATCTTCATTCAAGCCGGGCGTAAATTCGATGCTGGAAGCGGCCAGATGTTTTTTCGCTTTCCACAATTCCAGATCGAAACCACCGAGCGGACTGCCGCGGTAGCCGGAAATAAAACCGGCGGTATTGATGCCGGCCGCGCGATCGCGCATTTGCTGCATCAGTGGCAAACGAACCAGGGCTTGTACGCCCGATAAATAAATCCGCCCTTCGCTGCGGGTGTATTTGTGTTCGAGCGTGTATTCCTTATCAATCATCGGTACAGACATGGCAAACCCGTTGTGGCATAGAGCAAAGACTCGGAATTATAACCCGAGCCGGCATTTCCCGCCCGGATTAGTAAAGCAGCCAGCCAATAAACAGGCCTGTGACCGGGCTCCGATATTTTCACGAAGTGCTCCCGAAAAGGATGCAAGTTTCATCGAAGCCGCGTTACAGTGTCGCCAGGGGACAGGGAGCGAACGAATGAGCATGCGTGCATTGCGAGTGATGTTGGTCGAAGATCACGCTTTCCAGCGCCGCCTGGGCCTGCGCCTACTGGGGGATTTGGGCCTGACGAATCTGGTCGAGGCTGCCGATGGCTTTCAGGCCCTGGAAATTCTACGGGCCGCGAACGAAAAGCCCGACGTCATCCTGATCGACCTGGATCTGCCGGGAATGGACGGCATCGAATTTATGGGTTTTGTCGCCCAGGAACGCCTGTCCAAATCGGTTGCGGTCGTCAG
The DNA here is from genome assembly GCA_036676335.1 of Arenimonas sp. Lineage (GTDB taxonomy): Bacteria > Pseudomonadota > Gammaproteobacteria > Xanthomonadales > Xanthomonadaceae > Arenimonas. Next base: position 477,140 of record JAKFDD010000009.1, read on the forward strand.
TGCAATGGACCCCGCCTTGCTGCATACCGTGCAAGTGATGGCAAAAGCCTCTGGCCTGCGGGTGCTGGGCGCGGTCGAGAAACCGCTGACGCCGGGCAAGCTGACCCATATTTTGTCCTTGTTTGAAGGCGGACCTGTGCCTGCCGGCGAGGTGGCCCTGGTCTCGGTTACCTTGGACCAATTGCGCGATGCCTTTCGCCATGGCGAAATTACCCCGGTATTCCAGCCGCAGGTCGAATTCGGCAATGGCAAAGTCGTCGGCGTCGAAGCGCTCGCGCGCTGGCGCCTGCCCGATGGCCAAATGGTCCCGGCCGCGCAATTCATTCCGATGATCGAAAACAGCGGCATGATCGAAGAACTGACCAATCTGATGCTGGTACAAAGCTGCGAATGGCACCGCCGCTGGAAACAGGACGGCCTGAACCTGCGGATTTCAGTGAACGTATCGGCCCATAACCTGACCGGCCCGGAAGTGGCCGATCGTTATGAAAAAATTCTGCGCGAACATGGCGTGTCGCCGGAAGACATCATTCTGGAAATTACCGAAAGCTCGGTCATGAGCGACACCGCGCGCGGTCTCGGGATGTTGGCGCGTTTGCGTTTGAAAGGTTTCGGCCTCAGCGTGGATGATTTCGGTACCGGTTATTCTTCGCTGGCACAGTTGTCGCAGATTCCGTTCACCGAATTGAAAATCGATTACGGCTTCGTCAACGATTCGCCGAACCAGCCGCGCAAACGCGCGGTGATCGAAGCGAGTCTGGATCTGGCCCGCAAACTGAATTTGCATGTCGTCGCCGAAGGCGTGGAAACGATGGAAGAATGGCAGTTGCTGGCACAGCTTGGCTGCCATTTTGCGCAGGGCTATTTGATTTCGCCGCCAGTCGAGGGCGACAAACTCAATGAAGCCATTCAACACTGGCGCAAAGCGCATCACTAAGACGCATCTATGCTGAAACTGGAAAAAAAGTTCAGCATCCGCAAACAGCTCCTTGGCGTATTGGGCCTGATGGTGTTTGCATTCACCGGGCTGCTTTTGCTCGACGAATGGGAGCGGCAAAAAAACACCGCCGCGCTTGAACAGCTGAAAAACGATTCACTCAGTTCGCTGCGGCGGATCAAGGCAGTCTCGGATGCCTACGGCCTCGATGTCGTCGACACCACGTTCCGCGTTCGCAATTCCCTGATCAGCTGGGAAGAGGGCGTACAGACTATCGATTCGGCGAATATGCGAATCCAGGAACACTGGTCCGAGCTTTTGCAATTGAAGCAAAGCGAGGAACAAGCGGTCCTGGTGGATCAGATCAGCCAGGCCAAGATTGCTGCCGATCGGGCGACGACACAACTAAGAAATATTTTGCTGAAAAAAGATATCGTCGCACTCGGTCAGTTTGCCGATACCACTTTATATCCGGCGATTGATCCGGTCACGACCCGTCTGAAATTACTTAGCGATCTGGAATTGATCCAGGCCGACCGCCGCGTGCGCGCCGAAGCCGAACGTTCGCAACGTTCGGCCTGGTTTCGGATCGCGATCGTGCTGCTGTTTCTGACGATCATCGTGGTCATTGCCCAGGCCATTATTCGCAACATCTACAAAGGCGTGGAAAGCCTGCGTGACCTGGCCACGCAAATGCGGCGGCATGATTACACGGCAGTGCCGCGCTTCCGTTCCGAAGGCGAGCTCGGTGAAGTGCTCGATACTTTTTTGCTGATGCGCGACGACGTCCAGCGTTTTGAAAACGAACTCAACGAACAGCTACTCAGCAACGAAAAAGTACGGACCATCCTGCAGCAAAGCGAAGTGTTCCAACGCTCCTTGTTTGCCGCTGCCCGCGTTGCCGTGATGTCGATGGATCTGGAAGGTCGATTGACCAGTTTCAATCCGTTCGCCGAAAAACTGACCGGTTATCGAGCCGAAGAAATGATCGGCAAGCGCAGCCTGGTCAAAATCATGTTGTTGGAGGAGGTGCAGAAAGTCGCCGACCAATTGACCGCCGCGCTCGATCAAAAAGTGGATGCCGACAACAGCCTGCTACCGCTATTGATTGAAACCGGCGCCGAGCCGATGGAATGGACATTGGTCAGAAAAGACGGCAGCCACGTCACCGTGTTGCTGGCGGCTTCGACCGTACGCGACGGTTCAGGCAAAACCACCGGCTATCTCGGCATCGCGACCGACCTGAGCCAGATCAAACAGCTCGAGAAAAAACTGCGCGCCAGCGAAATTGCCGCGCGCGAGGCCAATATCGCGAAGAGTAGTTTCCTTGCCGCGATGAGTCATGAAATCCGCACGCCGATGATCGGCGTGACCGGCATGCTGGAAGTGTTGACGCATTCGAATCTCGATACCGAACAACGCCGCACGGTGCATGTAATCCAGCAATCGGCGGCATCGTTATTGCAAATTATCGGCGACATTCTCGACTTCTCTAAGGTCGAAGCCGGTCGCATGGAACTGTCGCCGACACCGATCAGCCTGCAGCGTTTGCTGCAATCGACCGCCGCCAATTTCACCGGCTCGGCATCGAGCAAAGGCCTGGTACTGACGGTGACGATCGATCCGAATATCAAACCGGCCCATTTGGCAGATGGTTTGCGTTTGCGACAAATACTTTCGAACTTTTTTTCCAACGCAGTCAAATTTACCGAGGATGGTTTTGTCGAAGCGGCACTGGAGCTGGTCGAAACCAGAAACAATCAGCAAAAAGTTATTTTCCGCATCACCGATACCGGTATCGGCGTAACGCCGGAACAACAAGCGAAATTGTTTCAGGCTTTCCAGCAGGCCGAAGGCAGCACCACGCGCAAATTTGGCGGCACCGGTTTGGGACTGGTGATCAGTCGCCGTCTTGCCGAAATGATGGGCGGACAGATCGGCATGGAAAGCACTCCTGGCGCCGGTACCACGATGCGCTTGACCGTCAGCCTGCCGATTGCCGACGAAGCCGATATCGAAGACGAAGCCGTGATCGCTGCGCCGCAAAGTTTTACCGCGCGTGCGCTACCGAGCATCGAGCAAGCGATACAGGAACAGAGTTTGATCTTGCTGGTGGACGATCACCCGACTAATCGTCTGGTGGTGTCGCGACAATTGGCCTTGGCCGGTTATGTCTGCGAGACCGCGGAAGATGGCGTACAGGGCATCGAGCGCTGGCAAACCGGTCGTTACGCCCTGATTCTGTCCGACGTCCATATGCCGGTCATGGATGGTTATCAAATGACGCGTGAGTTGCGGGCGCTGGAACAAATCGAACATAAACAACGCACCCCGATTGTCGCGTTGACTGCCGCTGCATTGAAAGGCGAATCCGAACGCTGCATCGCCGCCGGCATGGATGATTACCTGATGAAGCCGGTCAGCATTTCGCAACTGGTCGCCTGCCTGCAGAAATGGTTGCCGCATACCAAACCGGCGGAACAAACATCCGATCTGAGCCTGCCGTCGAAACCGGCCGCGATGATTCTGCCGCAGGCCAATTTGCCGCCGATGCCGCTGGATAAAAGCGTGCTGGATGAACTCACCGGCGGCGATGCAAAAGAGAATCGCGCCTTGCTCGACGATTTCCTGAAGGCGACCGATCAGGACACTGCCGCCATGCAACGCGCCCGCGAACAAGGGGATTTACTGCAACTTGGACGCGAAGCCCACAAGATAAAAGGTGCGGCAAAACTGGTCGGTGCGATCGAATTGGCGCATGCGGCGGCCGAACTGGAACTGGCGACGAAATCGGCAGACTGGCCGCAATTATTGCCGCTATGCGCCGACGTACATACCTGTGCCGAACGCCTGCGACAATTCGTCGATGCGAATTACCCGTTGTAGGAGCGCCTTCAGGCGCGACAAATTCCGCCAGACAGATCGCGCCTGAAGGCGCTCCTACATTGAAATAATTCTCAGCGAACCTGGAATGCGCAATTGAAAGCCACGGTGATGCGCTCGCCTTCGCCATAAAACGGCATCACGTAATGCGGAATCCAGGAAGGAAATAAAACCAGTTGCCCGGGTGAAAGCGAATAGCCCATGTTCGCCATATTGAATGGGTTTTGTATTTGCGCCGAGCCGGCATCGACATACATATTGCCGGTGATATTGGGATTTACGAAACTCAATTTTCCGCTATCGCGCTGATCGGCATCGTGCTCGCCCGGCGCAACGCAATAAACACCGGACCAGCTTGCCATCGGATGATTGTGTACTCCGAAGAAACCGTTGCGTCGCGTGATATGAAACCAGGCATCGGTCGCAATATTGATCCGCTTCATGAAAGCCATGTCGTAATTGTTCAGTTGCGCGACCGTGCGCAAAAGATTCGACAGACAGAATTCCCGCAACTCGGCAATGACCGGCTCGGGCCAATCGAACAAATCGAAATGGCTTTCAAATAAATCTTTGTTGCGCACGGTATAGGGATTAGGATTGGCGTACTTGCCGCCCTCGGCTTCGCGCTTCAAAAATAATTCACGCAGCGCCTGATTCAATCCGGCCGGGTTCGAATGTTGTTCGAAAACAAACGGCACGGCGAAATGTGGAACAATCTGGAACATATTCTGCAGTCACGGGAGAGAACGATGAAGCGTAAAGATTACCTCAAGATGGGCAATCAGCCGAGAATTACTATCGCCCTGCTCGGCATGCTCGTCTTTTTCACCGGCACCGCGACGGCCAGTGATCGTATCGCCGGCCGCGATTTTGCAACCCGCTCCGAAGTCATTGCGCCGCAAGCGATGGCCGCGACCTCGCACCCGCTGACTACGCAAATTGCGCTCGACGTGATGAAGCAGGGCGGCAGCGCGATGGACGCGGCGATTGCAGCCAATGCCGCGCTCGGCCTGATGGAGCCGACCGGCAATGGTGTTGGTGGCGATTTATTCGCGATTGTCTGGGACCCGAAAACCAAAAAACTGGTTGGCTATAACGGTTCGGGCCGTTCACCGAAAAATCTCAGCCTGCAATGGTTTATCGACAAAGGTTACAAGGATGTCCCTTCGTACGGTCCGTTACCGGTAACCGTGCCGGGCACCGTCGATGCCTGGTTTGCCCTGCATGCTCGCTTCGGCAAACTGCCGATGCAACAAAATTTGGCACCGGCTATCCGCTATGCACGTAATGGCCATCCGGTCGCCGAAACGATTGCCTACTACTGGAATGTCGCGGTACCGAAGTTGTCGCCATTCCCCGGTTTCACCGAACAATTCACGATCAACGGACTGGCACCGAAAAAAGGCCAGCTTTGGCGAAATCCAAATCTTGCCAACACGCTGGAAAAAATTTCGCGCGAAGGCAGAAATGGTTTTTACAAAGGTGCAACGGCCAAAACCATCGCCGACTATATCCAGGCCCAGGGCGGCTTTCTCAGCGTTGAAGATTTGGCGGGTCATCAGGGCGAATGGGTACAACCGATATCAACCAATTATCGCGGTGTCGATGTCTGGGAATTACCGCCGAACGGTCAAGGCCTGGCGGCTCTGCAAATTTTGAATATTCTCGAAGCCTACGATTTTTCCAAAATCCCTTTTGCCAGTGCCGAGCATGTGCACTTGTTCACCGAAGCCAAAAAACTCGCGTTCGCCGATCGTGCTGCCTTATATGCCGATCCGGCATTCAGCAAAACGCCGATCGAAAAATTATTGTCGAAAGACTACGCCGCGGAACGCAGAAAACTGATCAATCCCAATCGCGCGATGCTGAGTGTCGATCCCGGCGCTGCGTTGAATCAGGGCGATACCATTTACATGACCGTGGCCGACAAGGACGGCATGATGGTGTCGTTGATTCAATCGAATTATCGTGGCATGGGCAGCGGCATGGCGCCGCCGGGACTGGGTTTTATTTTGCAGGACCGCGGCGAGCAATTTGTGTTGAAAGCCGGACATCCGAATAGTTTTGCACCGGGCAAGCGTCCGTTCCACACGATCATTCCGGCTTTCATCACCAAGAACGGCAAGCCCTGGATTAGTTTTGGCCTGATGGGCGGCGCGATGCAGCCGCAAGGCCATGCACAAATCGTGATGAACCTGATCGACTTCGGCATGAATCTGCAGGAAGCCGGGGATGCCCCGCGTATTCAACACGAGGGCTCGACCGAACCGGCCGGACAAAATACCGCGATGATCGCTGGCGGCGTGTTGAATCTCGAATCGGAGTTTTCCTATCCGACCATTCAGGCCCTGATGCGCAAAGGCCACAAGATCGAATTCGCCGACGGCCCTTATGGTGGTTATCAGGCGATCATGCGTGATCCCGACACCGGCGTTTATACTGGCGCCTCCGAAAGTCGCAAAGACGGACAAGCGGCCGGGTATTGAGATAAGCATGATTAACAACGAGCTCGACTTCGAGGCTTACCGCATAGACCTCGCAAAACATACCCGTGTGCAAATTCCGGACTTTCTGCAGCTCTCGGCCGCCGAACGTTTGCGCAGCTGTTTGCAGAATGAAGTGCCGTGGACCTTGGCCGAACGCAGCGATGGTGCTTCGAAAACCATTGCGGCTGCCGACTATGCCGCAATGGACGAACAGGCCAGAACCGAGCATTTGCGTACCGCCTATGAACGCGCGAAAACACAATTTCAATTCGTCTACGAAAGTTACATGATGGTGAAAGCGGCAAAAGAAGGCCGTGATCCGACCTTGATTTTGCATGCGATTCTGGAATTCCTGAATTCGGAAGAATTCATCGCGTTTGCCCGCTGGTTGGTCAATGACCCGAAGATTACCCATGCCAGCGCCCAAGCCACGCGTTACCGGGCCGGACATTTCCTGACCCGACATCAGGATAAGGATCAGCACGAAGATCGAGCCTATGCCTACGTGATCAACCTGACTAAAAACTGGCACCCGGATTGGGGTGGTTTATTGCAGTTCGAAAATGATGCCGGCGATGTCATACAAACGTTTACGCCGCAATGGAATTCATTATCGATATTCAAGGTGCCGCAATCGCATACCGTCAGCCTGGTGGCTCCGTATGCGACCGAAGATCGGCTGGCGATTACCGGTTGGTTACTAAGACCGAAATTGTAAAACTGATTGTGGGAGCTGCTTTAGCAGCGATTTGAACTTTCAGAGTATGACAATCTGAAACATTGCATCGCTGCTAAAGCAGCTCCCACAAATGCAATCACACACAAAAATCAATCGGCGGGAACGGTTCGTTCCTGCGCCCACGCTCTCAGTGCTTCGACTTTTTCCGCCATCAGCACGGAAAGCGGCCGGGTATTTTTCAATTCCTGCGTCAATACGTTTTCGCTCAACACGATTTTTTCTGCGTGCGCAGCGTACAAAGCACTCACAATGGCCTGTTCGATTTCTGCACCGGAAAAACCGTTGCTGTTTTCCGCCAGATGTGTCAACGAGAAACTGCTCCAGTCGATTTGACGCTTGTCGAGATGCAAACGGAAAATTTCGCCGCGCGCCGCATGATCCGGCAGATCGACGAAGAAGATTTCATCGAAGCGACCTTTTCGCAATAGCTCCGGTGGTAATTCGTTGACGGCATTCGCGGTCGCGACCAGGAATACCTTGCTCTTGCGTTCGGCCATCCAGGTCAAAAAATAACCGAGCACGCGGCGTGATACGCCGCCGTCTTCGCTGGAACCGGAACTGGCCAAGCCTTTTTCGAGCTCGTCGATCCAGACCACGCAAGGCTGTAACTGTTCTGCCGATGCAAGTGCATCACGCAGATTTTTTTCAGTCTCGCCGTGGAATTTATTGTAGAGCGCGCCGAAATCCAGCCTTACCAAGGGCACTCCGAAACTTCCTGCAACTGCTTTGGCAGCCAGACTCTTTCCGCAACCCTGGACGCCCAGCAGCAAAATGCCTTTTGGCGGATCGAGGCCGATCGGCAGCGTGTCGCTGACAAAAGCTTCGGTGCGATGACTCAGCCATTTTTTCAAGCGCGACAAACCGGCAACATCGGCAAATTGCGTCGTGTCGTATTCGTAATGCAGATGCCCGCTTTGATTCAATAATTCGAATTTCAGCTTTGCCAGCTCGGGCAAGTCGGTCTGCCCGATCGCGCCATCGCTGAAAATTAGATGCCGGGCGATGCGGCGGGCATCGTTCATCGCCAGGCCGCGCAAATTCTTGACAATCGCTTTCAATGCTTCCGCATCAACTTCGACGCGGCGACCTTCGTTTTCACGCTTGAACAAGTCGGCTTCATCATCGACCATTTTCAACAAGGCCACTTCATCCGGCAGTTTCAGTTTGAATCGCACCGAGAGGGCTTCCAGTTCGGCTGGAATTTCGATTTTTTGCCCCACCAATACCACGGTGTGTTCGAGACAGTGACGGCGCTGGATAATATCGCGCAGCATCCTTTGCGTACTGGCATAACCCAGGTACGGGTGAAAATCCAGCAGCAGATAAATACCGCGCTGACTTTCACGATGGATCGCCTGCAAGGTTGCGCTGGCATCCGGCGCTACATCGGCATCGTCTTCGCGGTCCAGATCGAAACGGCGCAAGCCTTCGGTAATCGACCAGCGGTAAAGTGCACGCCAGACGTTTTTCAGCGCATGTCGAAACAGATCGATGACGCGGGCTTCGTCTTCGGTTTCAATCAGGATAAGGGGGGTGTTAGAGCGCAGCAGCGCGGTTAGATCTTGTAATTCATTCATGCCACATTATATTTGATATTCAAGCGACAAGGCGTTCGCCCGCAAGCGGCCTCCTACAATCACGCAGGAGGGCCCTTGGGCCCGACCGGATTCACCAGGGTCTTCAACCACTTCGCAATCGCCAGTCCCGCATCGCGCCCGTCATGCACGGCGGTCACGACCAAATCGGCACCGCGAACATTATCGCCGCCGGCGAAAATTTTCGGCTGACTGGTTTGATACGGCAGGCCGCCTTTCACTTCAATGCGGCCGTTTTCCTGCAGCATTACGCCATGTTGCTGAAGCCACGAAGCCGGGCTCGGACGAAAACCGAACGCGGTAATCACGATATCGGCGGCAATAATTTTTTCCTCGCCCGGCTTTGATGCAAATTCACCGCGCGATTTTCCATTGGCCTTCGATGCGGTTTCCTGCAGATGCACGCCGGTGACCTTGTCTTTTCCTTCAATCGCGATCGGCGCGTGATTGAACAGAAATTGCACGCCTTCGTCGCGGGCATTGCCGACTTCGCGGCGCGAACCCGGCATGCTGGCTTCATCACGGCGATACACGCAGGTCACGCTGGCGGCATTCAAGCGGATTGATGTACGCACACAATCCATTGCGGTATCACCGCCGCCGAGTACGACGACATTTTTATCCTTGAAATCCAGCGGCACAAAACTTTGCACATCGCTGCCCAGAATCTTTCTCGCATTCGCAATCAAAAATGGCAGCGCTTCTAATCGGCCGGGTAGATTCTGGCCCGGCAATTTCGCGTCGACCGCGGTGTAGCAACCGGTACCGACAAATACCGCATCGTAATCGGCCAGCAAAGTTTCGAACGCAATATCCCTGCCGATGTCGATACGCAGGAAAAACTTCACGCCCATTGCTTCCAATACCGATCGCCGTGTTGCGATTACGTGTTTTTCCAACTTGAATGGCGGTATTCCGAACGTCAGCAAGCCGCCGATTTCTTCGTAACGGTCATATACGTCGGCTTGAATACCGGCGCGCGCCAGACGGTCGGCGCAGGCAAGTCCCGCCGGTCCGGCACCAATCACCGCCACGCGTTTTCCTGTTGCAATCACTTTCGACAAATCCGGCCGCCAACCCTGCTTGAACGCTTCATCGACGATGTATTTTTCAATCGAACCAATCGTGACCGATTCGAAGCCGGTATTCAGCGTACAGGCGCCTTCGCAGAGTCGATCCTGCGGACACACGCGGCCGCAGACTTCCGGCAGCGGATTGGTTTCGTGCGCCAGCGTCGCCGCTTCGAACAGGCGATTTTCCTGCACCAGTTTCAACCAGTTCGGTATGTAGTTGTGAACCGGGCATTTCCATTCGCAATACGGATTGCCGCAGTCGAGGCAACGACCCGCCTGTTCCCCGGCACCGCTTTTATCGAAGCTGCCGTAAATTTCGTCCCAGCCCTGCACGCGTGTATGCGACGGAATTTCCTTCGGCATTTTTCTGGGCAGTTCGAGAAACTGGAAATCTTTTTTCTGGTTCATGCGGCCTGCCTCAATGCGTCGATCAGGGATTCGAGGCTGGCGGCTTTCGGCTTTACCAGCCAGAATTTTCCGATCACGTCGCGGAATTCTTCCAATAGTTGCGAGGCCCAGACACTGCCGGTTTCATGCTGATGGGTTTGCAATAAAAAGCGCAGGTGTTGCAGATGGCTTTCCATGCCTTCCGGCGACATCCGCAGAATATCGATCAATTCGAGATTGCAGTGATCAACGAAGTCACGATCCAGATCGAGCACATAGGCGAAACCACCGGTCATGCCGGCACCGAAGTTTTGTCCGGTTCTTCCCAAAATTGCCAACATGCCGCCGGTCATATATTCGGCACAATGATCGCCGGCACCTTCAATCACGGCGGTCGCACCGGAATTTCGAACGGCAAAACGTTCACCGGCCCGGCCTGCAGCGAACAATCTGCCGCCGGTCGCTCCATATAAACAGGTGTTGCCGAGAATGCTGGCTTCGCGAGCGATAAAGCTCGCATTCTTGCCGGGTGCGATCACGATCTTGCCGCCACACATGCCTTTGCCGACATAATCGTTGGCATCGCCCTGCAGATATAAATTCAAACCGCCGACATTCCAGGCGCCGAAACTTTGTCCGGCCACGCCGGATAATTTCAGCGTGATCGGCGCTTCGCTCATGCCGAGATTGCCGTGATGTTTCGCAATTTCACCGGAAAGTCTTGCGCCAATCGCGCGATCGCGATTGCAGACTTCGTAATGGAAGATGCCACCGGTCTTGTTACTGATGCTGTGTTGCAAATCCGCCAACATGCGATTCGCGAGTTCGGCGGTATCTCGCGGCGGATTTCGGTCGTCGGTGCAATACTGGCTTTCGTCGGAAACAAAACCGCTGGCGGCGAGAATCGGGCTTAAGTCCAGTTGTCTTTGTTTATCGGTCTGGCCTTCGATGATTTCCAGCAAATCGGTTCGACCAATCAATTCCTGCAAACTGGTAACGCCAAGCACAGCCAAATGTTCACGCACATCCTGCGCGACAAATTTAAAGAAATTCATCGCCATTTCCGGCAAGCCGGTGAAATGCATTTCGCGTAGACGTTGATCCTGCGTGGCAACGCCGGTCGCACAATTATTCAGATGGCATATCCGCAGATACTTGCAACCCAATGCCACCATCGGCGCGGTACCGAAACCAAAACTCTCCGCACCGAGAATCGCCGCCTTGATTACGTCGAGTCCGGTTTTCAAACCGCCATCGACCTGCACCCGCACCTTGTGCCGCAGATGATTCATCCGCAGGGTTTGCTGCACTTCCGACAAGCCCAATTCCCAGGGCGTGCCGGCGTATTTGATCGACGAGATCGGCGATGCGCCGGTGCCGCCGTCATAACCCGACACCGTAATCAGATCGGCATAGGCTTTGACGACACCGGCAGCGACCGTACCGATCCCGGCATGCGATACCAGTTTCACCGAGACGAGTGCGTCCGGATTGATTTGTTTCAAATCGAAAATCAATTCGGCCAAATCTTCGATCGAATATATATCGTGATGCGGCGGTGGCGAGATCAAACCGATGCCGGGCTTGGCATAACGCAATCGCGCGATTAACTCGTTGACCTTGTGTCCGGGTAATTGCCCGCCTTCGCCGGGTTTTGCGCCCTGCGATATTTTTATCTGCAGGACTTCGGCATTGATCAAGTATTCGGCGGTCACGCCAAACCGACCCGATGCGATTTGTTTGATCTTCGAGGATTTTTCGGTGCGATACCGCGCCGGATCTTCGCCGCCTTCGCCGGAATTGGAACGTGCGCCGAGGCGATTCATCGCGATCGCCAAAGCTTCGTGCGCTTCCGGCGACAAAGCGCCTAGCGACATGCCGGCCGAGTCGAAACGTTTCAGAATTTCTTCTACCGATTCGACTTCATTGATGTCGATTGCCTCGCTTTCACACAGTTTCAGCAGATCTCGCAGCGTCGATGCCGGGCGGCCATTCACATGCTGTGCATAAAACCGGTAGTCGGAATATTCGCCGGTGCGCACCGATAACTGCAGGCTGGCAATCACGTCCGGGTTGTACATATGGTATTCGCCGTCATGCACGTAACGCAGCAAACCACCGTTCGACAAGGCAATGCTGTCGTCGTAGGCACGCTGCTTCAACAGCAAAGCATCGGCCTGCAATTCGGCAAAACCGGCACCCTGGATGCGCGATGGCGTTCCTTCAAAGCATGACTTAACAACTTCATCGGCAAGTCCGACAATTTCGAACAATTGTGCGCCGCGATAGCTGCCGATCGTGCTGATGCCCATCTTCGAAATGATTTTCAGCAGACCTTTTTTGATGCCGCGCCGATAATTGCGTCCGAGCTCGGTGTTTTCCTTTCCTTTCGGCAATTTGATCACGCCGCTTTCGCCAAGAGCGTGAATCGTTTGATAGGCGAGATACGGATACACCGCGGTCGCGCCATAACCGATCAAACAGGCAAAGTGATGTGCGTCGCGGGCAGTGCCGGTTTCGATAATCAGATTGCAATCGCAACGCAAACCGACACGAATCAAATGTTTATGTATGGCACCGGTAGCCAGCAAGGCATGAATCGGCACAAGATCGGCATCCGGATAACGATCCGACAAAATCAAAATAATCGCGCCGTCGCGCACCGCTTGTTCTGCTTCCACACACAGACGCTGGATCGCTTTTTCAAAACCTTCTTCTGCCGTGCAATACAGATGCAGCAGATGCCTGGCTTCGCAGAATTGCGGCAGTTTCAGGATCTGGTTGAGCTTGCGTTGCGACAATACCGGCGAATTCAAGGCCAGGCATTTTGCCTGCTCGGCGCTCGATTCAAACACATTGCCTTCGCGACCAATTTGCGTGCTAAGCGACATCACGACGCGTTCGCGCAGCGGATCGATTGGTGGATTGGTCACTTGTGCAAATGCCTGCCGAAAATAATCGTACAGCGAGCGTTGCTGATGCGACAACACCGCGAACGGTGTGTCGTCGCCCATCGAGCCGGTGGTTTCCTGTTCGGTCTCGGCCAGCACACGCAATACGTTTTCGATTTCTTCCCGGCTCAAATGAAACAGTTTCTGGAATTGCAGCAGCGTTTCGGCGTCAAACGGTTTCGCGGCCAGCGATGGATCGAATAATTCCGCATCCAGATATTGCACGCCGGCTTTCAGCCATTGTTTGTAAGGCGCACGCGCGGCATTGATCCGGTCAATCGTCGCGCTATCGAGCAGATGGCCGGTTTTCAGATTCACCGCCATCATCTCGCCCGGGCCAAGTTTTCCTTTCGCGACGATGTGTTCATCCGGGCAATCCCAGACACCGGTTTCCGAAGCAATCGTCAGATGGCGGTCATGTGTGAGGAACCAACGCGCCGGTCGCAAACCATTTCGATCCAAGGTACAGGCCGCGTAATCGCTATCGCACAAGACAATGCCGGCCGGGCCATCCCACGGATCGATCGACAGATTGTGGTATTCGTAAAACGCCGACAGATCCGGATCGCGATGTTCCAGCGACGAGGTTGCCGGTGGCACCAGAATTCGCATCGCCTGCAACAAATCCATGCCACCGGCGAGCAGGGCTTCGAGCATATTGTCGAGACTCTGCGAATCCGAACCATGCAGACTGACCAGCGGTTTCAATTCGGAAAAATCAATCAACGGCGAATGCCAGGCCGCACCGCGCGCGACCGACCATAATCGATTGCCTTCGATCGTATTGATCTCGCCGTTATGCGCGAGAAAACGAAACGGCTGCGCGCGTTCCCAGGCCGGTGCGGTATTGGTCGAAAAACGTTGGTGAAACAACACGACCCGCGATGCCAGATCTTCACGCGCCAGATCCGGATAGAACGCCGGCATGTTTTCCGGCAATACCATCGCCTTGTAACCGATCGTGTGGCCGGAAAGACTGACGACATAGGCGTCGGTCGGAAACTCTTTTTCGGCGCGGCGGCGCGCGAGAAACAATGCACGTTCGAATTCGTTTTCGGCGATGGGTTTTTCTGCAGCAACAAAGATTTGCTCGATGCGCGGCATCACCGCGAGTGCCTGTTCGCCGCATACCGAATTTTCAGTCGGAACTATTCGCCAGCCGAGCGTATTGATTCTCAAGCATTTCAATTCACGCTGAAGACATTCCCGCGTTTGTGCAGCGGCATCGGAGTCTTGTGGCAGAAAAATCATGCCGACCGCGAATTGATGATGCGGCAATAAAATATTGCTTTCGGCCGCGACCGCCCGCAAAAAATTCCCGGGCCGGTGAATCAACACGCCGCAACCATCGCCGGTTTTGCCATCGGCACCGACGGCGCCGCGATGACTCAGGCGTGCGAGTGCGCTTAATGCGGTTTGTACCAACCAGTGACTAGGGCGCGCGTCGAGACAGGCGATCAAACCAAAGCCGCAGCTATCGTGTTCGAAGCCCGGCGCATACAGGCCCGGGCCGGTAGCGCTCGTCGCCATAGTCCTGACCCTTCGTTGGTGTTTAAAGACAGGCCCGCAAAGGCCATACGTCAAAACTCACACAGACCCATAGAGCAGTTGCTCCATAATCGATCGCCGATCTGGCTGGCCGCTTCCTTCAAAGCCCTTGGCCGTTGTACAGTGGGGCTCCTGTTCCTTGTGTTGGAGTTCGGGTATGCGGACGATTTTGGTGGCAAGTTCAAAGGGCGGCGCCGGTAAATCAACCATTTCAACCAGCCTGGCGGCTCATTTTGCCGTTGAAGGTAAACGTACAGTCTTAGTAGATGCCGACAAGCAGCATTCCTCCTTCCGCTGGTGCGAAAAGCGGGCCCATCTGAATACCGCCGTGCTGCCCATCGATGGCACCGTCAGAAATTGGCAAAAACAGATCCCTGAAAATACCCAGGTCGTGATCATCGATGCGCCCGCCGGTGCAATGGGTGACGATCTTGATCCCTATCTCGAAATGGCCGATGCGGTCTTGGTGCCGATACTGCCTTCGATGATCGATATCGAAGCCACCGTGCCGTTTCTGAATTCGCTGGCAAAAAATGTCCGCGTCAAAAAGAAAAAACTCCCGGTCGGGCTGGTCGGCAATCGCCTGAAGCCCTGGACCAATGCTTCGCAACAAGCGATCGAACAATTGAAAAGTTGGCCGTATTCGGTAGTCGGCGAACTGCGTGATACACAAGCCTATGTATTGATGGTGGCACTTGGTAAGAGTGTGTTTGATTACAACTCCGAACAGTTGCGCAGCCATCAGGAAGACTGGGCACCGATCCTCAAGTGGCTTAAGAAGGTAATTTAATGCGAGAACTCATTCTGCTCCGCCATGCCCATGCTGAAGCCGCCGCTGCCGGCCAGGATGATATCGATCGTCCACTCTCACGCCAGGGCCAGGCGGAAGCCGAAGCCGCCGGACATTGGTTGAAGTCCAATGGTTATCTACCCGATCGCGTCGTCTTCTCCAGCGCACGTCGCGCCCGCGAAACCCTCGAACAAGTGTTATCGGTGATTGGTTACATCGAACAAAGACAGGAACCGCGGATATACGAAGCGACACCAGGCGATTTAATGGCAGTGGCCGATGAGCACAAGGAATTATCACGCGTACTGTTGGTGGGTCATAACCCGGGGCTGGAGCAATTGGCCGCCTTGTTTAGTTCAGGTCAGTCCGGTGAATTTCGCGGCATGCCCGCTGGCGGCATCGCAGTATTAAAACTGCCAGCCGATGCCGATCTTGAACCTGGCGTTGCCGAGTTAGCTGCTTTCTGGTGGCCGTAAGCAAGCTCGGCGCGTTATTGCTATTGATGGCAACCGCGCAGGTACATGCGGCCGTTATCGATAGCTCGCGTTCGAAAGCGAGCTTCAGCATCCATCCGCGTT
The DNA here is from genome assembly GCA_036676335.1 of Arenimonas sp. Lineage (GTDB taxonomy): Bacteria > Pseudomonadota > Gammaproteobacteria > Xanthomonadales > Xanthomonadaceae > Arenimonas. The sequence goes on from JAKFDD010000009.1 coordinate 493,107, forward strand.
TGCCGATTCCCTCGCAGGGGCAATTTGAATCGGTTGGTGGTTCCTTGATCTCGCAGCCGCAGGAAAAATGGAAAGTCGAAGTACAGGTCGATGCCCGCAAGCTCAGTTTCAAGGGTCCGCAATGGTTGGCGCGAATGGCGCGCTCGGAAGCCTTTCTTGATGCCGAAACGCATCCGAACATCCAGTTCGTATCAATGCCATTCAGCAAAGCCCTGTTAGAACAAGGCGGCAAACTGCAAGGCCAATTATTTTTACGTGGCCAACAGCGTACGGTCAGTTTTCATATCGAAAAACCCGGTTGCGTTCGAGCCGGCTTTGATTGCGATCTGGTCGTACACGGCAGTGTGATGCGACGTGATTTTGGTATGCAAGCGTATCGCTTCAGTATCAAGGATAATGTCGACTTCGAATTCCGTATCCGTTTACTGGCAGAACCCTCATCGTGAAATGGTTTAAACCGCTTGTTACCGTCTGCTTGTTACTTGTCATCAGCGCTTGTTCGCATCTACCCAAGGAAAAGCGGATACAGGCCGATGCATTCGCACAACAGCACCGCGACCAAACATCAAGCTGCCAGCAAGACGATGCCTGTGCATTGAAATCGCCGCTATACGATCTGGCTGATCAAGCCAACGGCGAATCCACCGCAGTCCTTCCCAAGCATGCCGTAGTGCTACTCGATCGTGGCCAGGATGCATTAATAGCCCGCCTGCATCTGATTCACAGTGCGAAAAAAAGCATCGATCTGCAGGTGTTTATTTTTGAACAGGATGATTCCGGTCAATTAACCTTGCGGGCACTGATGGATGCTGCCAAACGCGGCGTGAAAGTCAGGGTCTTGCTGGATCAGCAATTCGGCCTGGCCGATCCGAACCTGCAGGCGTATCTGACCAGTTATCACAAAAACTTCGAGCTGCGTTTATACAACCCGCTGTTTGACGAAGCCCGCACCCAGAAACTCGAATTTGTTGCAGGCGTTTTTTTCACGTTCAAGAAACTCAATCAACGCATGCACAGCAAATTACTGTTGATCGATGACAAGGTTGGCATCATCGGTGGCCGCAATATCGAAGATCGTTATTTCGACTGGAGCGATGTCTACAATTATCGCGACCGCGATTTATTGATCGCCGGACCCGCGGCAAAGGAAATGCAAGCCAATTTCCAGGCCTTCTGGGATTACCCAAAAAGTCTCCCGGCCGCCAACTTGAAAGATGTGGCGCAGCGACTGATTGAAAATTCCGGACCGCCGGACAAGAAAACCCTGTCGATTGCCAAAGCTTTTTCGCCGCGCGCCGAAAGAATGGACGCTACTGTGCATGATAGCGCTACGGTCATGACGCGGCTGGAAAAATATCTGCTCTGGGTGAACGAAGTCGACTTTCTGGCCGATTTGCCGAGCAAGCACAATGACGACAATTCGGGCCGCGCGGAAGCTTCGTTCGCCCTGTATGACCTGGTCAGCAGTAGTCAGTCCGAAATCATCATGCAAACGCCTTATCTGGTGATGTCGCGCGAAGCCAGGAAAGTTTTCAGGGAACTGCACAAAAAAGAAAATTCGCCAAAGATAATTATTTCAACCAATTCCCTGGCGGCGACCGACGCTTTTCCGGTCTATGCGATGTCGCATAAATACAAGCGCATGTATATCCGCGAACTCGGTTTTCAAATTTACGAATTCAAACCGTTTCCGGTCAGTGCACCGTTTGATATGGCCGCCATGATGAGCGGCTCGCCCAGCAAAGAAGGCTTGCCGATTTTTGGTTCCGGTTCAGCCGGCTCCGCCAGCGGGCCGCCACCATTGAAACGTGCCGGCGTCCGCGTTGGACTGCACTCGAAATCCATGGTCGTCGATGGCCACATCGCCGTCGTCGGCAGCCATAATTTCGATCCCCGTTCGGATAACTTCAACACCGAAAGCCTGGTGATTATTCCCGACAAGAATTTCGCGCAGGCATTGGCCGCGAGTATCCATCGCGACATGCTGCCGGAAAACGCCTGGACCATTGCACCGAAACCCAAGCTGCCTATTTTATCGGGCCTGAATTACAACCTTGGAAAACTCTCCGAGAAATTGCCGATCTTCGATGTCTGGCCATTTCCTTACGCAACCAGTTACGAATTGAAAAACGGCTGCCAACCGGTGCCATTCGCCGATCAAAGATTCCACAAATGCTACGAGCAAGTCGGCGACTTCCCGGAAGTGGACTTGCCGCTGAAAGGTATCTACACGCGCATGGTTACTGCGTTTGGTGCCGGGCTGGTCCCGATTCTGTAAGGCACACAAGAATCTGTGGGCGCTGGTTTACCAGCGATTAGATGTCATAGATCACGAAGCACTTGCACTTGATCATCGATCGCTGGTAAACCAGCTCCCACAAGAAGATTTACAACGCATCGCCATCGAGTTCGCCTGTACGAATTCGCATCACGCGCTCCAGATCATAGACAAAGATTTTGCCGTCGCCGATTTTTCCGGTATTGGCCGCATTCTGGATCGCCTCGACGACGCGTTCGAGTTGATCGCCATTGACGGCGACTTCGAGTTTGATCTTCGGCAGAAAATCGACGACGTATTCGGCCCCGCGATACAGTTCGGTATGACCTTTCTGGCGACCGAAGCCTTTCACTTCGGTCACCGTCACGCCGGTTACGCCGACTTCCGACAGCGCTTCGCGCACATCGTCGAGTTTGAATGGCTTGATAATTGCCATAACCATCTTCATTGGGTTTGCTCCTCGCAATAAAATTATTCGTGCATTCGTTGAAAGCCAGGCGAATTACAGGTTATAGCCGCGCTCATCGTGCAAGACTAAATCCAGACCTTCGGTTTCGCCATCACTATCGATCCGCATCGGCGATATTTTATTCACCAGACCCCAGGCAATGAAGGTTACCGCACCTGTCCATGCACAGGTGACTAACACGGCCAAAGCCTGTTTGCCGACTTGTGCGCCGATCGAAACACCTTCGGCCAAACCAATACCGCCCAAAGCCGCGTCGGCAAACACACCGGTCAACAAGGCGCCGACAATACCACCGACACCGTGCACGCCGAATACATCCAGACTATCGTCGTAACCGAGTTTGCGTTTCAAACGCGAGGACGCGTAGAAGCACAACACGCCAGCACTCAAACCGATCACCAGGGCACCGGTCGGACCGCAGCTACCGGACGCCGGTGTGATCGCAACCAGTCCGGCGACCGCCCCCGAGACCACGCCGAGTAATGAAGGCTTGCCATGCGAAATCCATTCGGCAAACATCCAGCTTAGTGCTGCTGCCGCTGCGGCAATTTGCGTGACCAGCATCGCCATGCCGGCACTGCCGTTCGCCGCCACCGCACTACCGGCGTTGAAACCAAACCAGCCGACCCATAGCAAACTCGCACCAACCAAAGTCGAAGTCAGGTTATGCGGCATCATCGCGGTAGTTGGATAGCCTTTGCGTTTACCGATCATCATGCAAGCGACCAAACCGGCAACACCTGCGTTGATATGCACGACGGTGCCGCCGGCAAAATCCAGTACGCCCCAATCCCAGAACACGCCGCCAACACCGGCCCACGTCATGTGGGCGATTGGCAAATACGAAAAGGTAAACCACAACGCAGTGAACACCAGCAAAGGCCCGAACCGCACGCGCTCGGCGAACGCGCCGACAATCAAAGCCGGCGTAATCGCGGCGAACGTGAGTTGGAACATCACGAACACGGTTTCCGGCACGGTCGCAAACAAACTGTCCCGCGTCACGCCTAGCAGCATCGCCTTGTCGAGTCCGCCGATAAAACTATTGAAATTGATCACGCCCGCTTCCATGCCCTGCGTGCTGAACGCCAGGCTGTAGCCGTAAACCAGCCAGAGCACGGTAATCAGACTGACGATCGCGAAGCATTGCATCAACACGCTGAGTACGTTCTTCGAACGCACCAGGCCGCCGTAAAAAAGTGCCAGTCCGGGAATGCTCATCATCAATACCAACAAGCTGGCAGTCAGTAGCCAGGCGGTATCGCCGGAATTCAGCGTGGGTGCCGCTGCCTGCGCCCAAACTGGTGGTGCCGCGAGTGCGATGAATGAAACAAATAACGCGATGAATTTCTTGAACATGGTCAACCCCCTTGTTATCGATGTTTATAAACACCATGGATAGGATTGAATGCTCGTGATTTTCGTGTTTAATTATGGGCCCGCTGAAATTGGCCGGCGGTAGGATTTTTCCTACCTTTCGCGTCTGTTTTCCCTGATTTTCGCTGCGCATTTTCATCGGCACACTGACATCGCCACTTTGGAGTAAATACTCATGATTGATCTAAAAGCGATAGATGACCTCGCCCGCCGCCTGAACGATTTGGTGCCGCCCGGCCTGAACGATGCCCGCGCCGACCTCGAACAGAATTTCAAGGCGACCTTGCAGTCGGGTTTGAATAAATTGAACCTGGTCACGCGTGAAGAATTCGACGTACAGCGTTCGGTACTGCTTCGCACCCGCGAAAAAATCGATGCGCTCGAACGCGCGATCGAAGTTCTGGAAGCGCGTTTGAATACGCCTTCCAGCAATAGCAAAAACTAAGCAGGACTGCTTCCGATGACACTGGCGCTGGCGTACAGCCGCGCCCGAACGGGCGTTTATGCGCCGGAAGTTCGGGTCGAAATTTATCTGGCCGGCGGTTTGCCGCGTTTCAATATCGTCGGCCTGCCGGAAGCCGCAGTCCGCGAAAGCCGAGATCGCGTTCGCGCCGCGATTCAATGTTCGAACTTCGAATTTCCGAATCGCATCATTACCGCGAATCTGGCACCGGCCGATTTGCCGAAAGATGGTGGCCGTTTTGATCTCGCGATCGCATTAGGCATTCTGGCCGCGAGCGGTGAAGTCAGTGTCGAAGCCTTGTCGAAATACGAATGTCTTGGCGAACTCGCATTGACCGGTGAATTGCGCGAAGTCGATGGCGTATTACCGGCGGCGCTTGCTGCCGCGAAAGCCGGACGCGCATTGATCGTGCCAGCCGGCAATGGTGATGAAGTCGCGCTCGCCAGCGATGTCGAAGCATATTTGGCGCGCAGTCTGCTCGACGTGGTTGCCCATATCAATGGCGTACGCTCATTGCCGTTGGCGATGCCGAAAACAGCGATCAACGAGCCAATGCATTATCTCGATCTCGCCGATGTGCGCGGGCAACTTCAAGCACGCCGTGCTTTGGAAATTTCCGCTGCCGGCGCTCACCATCTACTTTTAATCGGCCCGCCCGGTTGCGGAAAAACTTTATTGGCATCGCGATTGCCGGGCTTGTTGCCGGAGGCGTCCGAAGCAGAAGCACTCGAAAGTGCCGCGATTGCTTCGGTAAGTGGTCGCGGTGTCGATATCGCCCGTTGGCGCTTGCGAAATTTTCGCTCGCCGCATCACACCGCTTCTGCAGTCGCATTGGTCGGTGGCGGCGCAGAACCGCGTCCAGGTGAAATTTCGCTCGCGCATAATGGTGTGCTCTTCCTCGATGAATTGGCCGAATGGGACCGGCGTGCTTTGGAAGTCTTACGCGAGCCGCTCGAATCCGGCGTCGTCACGATTTCGCGGGCCGCAAGACAAAGCGAATTTCCGGCCCGCTTCCAACTCGTCGCGGCGATGAATCCCTGTCCCTGCGGCTGGTCCGGCGATCCGTCCGGCCGTTGTCGATGTTCGCTCGATGCGATCCAACGCTATCGTTCGCGTTTGTCCGGACCCTTGATGGATCGTATTGATCTGCAATTGTCGGTGCCGCGTCTGGCGCCGCATGAAATGCGTAGCGACGCACCGCGCGGCGAAGCGACAGGCATCGTCCGCGCGCGCGTAATGACCGCACGCGACATACAAATGCAACGCTGCGGAAAAACCAATGCACGCCTATCGCAGTCGGAAACCGAAGATTTTTGTCGGCTGATGCACAAAGACCAGAATTTATTGGAACGCGCGATGGAAGCCCTGCAATTATCGGCCCGCGCCACCCATCGCATCCTGCGGGTTGCACGCACGATCGCTGATCTGGCTGGCAGCGAAAATATCGAGAGCCCGCATTTAAGCGAAGCGATCGGCTACCGGCAACTGGATCGCGGACAGACTCGCGCGGTCGCCTGAGCGTATTTTTCGTGACTACTTGTAACGAGTATTAACTGGCTAACCCGACGACTTTTTGCGTTACTAACAATGTCATTCGCTTCAGTGGCATAAGTTCGCAATGAGCCCGCTGCATCGCATTTTGTTCTGTCTGCTTCTTCTTGCATCCAGCCTGTCTGTTGCCGGCGACGAACCGAGCTTTGCGCCTGCGTCGAAAATGGCAATCGTCACTCCCTCCAACGAACGCCGAATTGCGCTCACCTTCGACGACCTGCCCTGGGTGATGAATCGCAACGAGCCGCCTGTCGATCTCGATAAAAATTACGGTCGTTTGATTGCATCGTTGAAACAAACAAATGTTCCTGCGATCGGATTCGTCAACGATGGCAAGTTATACCGGGACGAAACGTTATGCCCTGAACGCATCGACATGCTGGATGACTGGCTGGATGCCGGCCTCGAATTGGGCAATCACACCGCCTGGCATAGCGACCTGCACGAGATCGGATTACGTGGATACGAGAACGATATCTTGATGGGCGAGCGACATCTGCGGCCACTGCTGGACAAACGCGGACTGAAGCCGCGCTGGTTTCGCCATCCGTTCCTTCGCACCGGTCGCAGTCCGGAAGACAAGGCCGTGATCACCAATTTTCTGACGAGTCACGGTTACCGCACGGCACCGGTAACGATCAATAGTTCCGAATGGATTTACGCACTCGCTTATCGCAAGGCACTCGAGAACGGTAATGACCCGGCAAAACTTGCCAGCTTGCGCAACGAATATATTGTTTACATGCTGGCCAAGCTCGATTATTACGAACGCCGTTCGAGCGACTTACTCGGTTATCGCGTGCCGCAAGTCCTGATGATTCACGCGAACGAACTCAATGCCGATGCACTCGCCGATCTTATCGCCGCCATTCGTGCGCGCGAGTATCGTTTCGTTACCCTCGATGAGGCGGTCGCCGATCCCGCCTATCTACGTCCCGACGGCTACATCGGCGAATGGGGCACCAGCTGGATTCATCGCTGGGCCAAGGCCGAAAACCGGCCAGAGACTTTTTTCCATGGCGCTCCGAGAACGGCACGCTGGGTGATGAAGTTAGCGGGCGTCGAAGCCAGCGCCGAATAGCATGCGAGTGCGAGAGTGGATGCCCGGCTGGCATCCATCCGTGTAATATCTTCGCCACACCACCGCATTTCGAGAATCCCATGCCACAAGATTCCGGCTTTCCGAAAAAACCTTCCCTGTTTTCCAACCCACAGAGGCCATCCATGCTACCTCGCCTGCCGGAAATGCCTTTTCTCCGCTACATCGTCATTTTGCTGATCGCGATTGTCGCCTTCGTTATTTTCAAACCATTCACTATCGTGCCGAACGGACATCGCGGCGTGAAGCTGACCTTCAGCAAGGCCGATCCGGTACCTGTCGGTGAAGGTCTGAATTTCATTATTCCGTTGATGCAAACCATCTACAAAATGCCGGTGATGATCGAGCGCTCCGAAACCGAAAGCGAAGCCGCCTCGAAAGATTTGCAACGCGTCGCCACGACGGTCGTATTGAATTACCACATCGATCCACAGCAAGTGGTCAACGTCTATCAAAACCTTGGCCCGTTCGAGAACGTCGAGCCACGCATTATCGATCCGGCCGTGCAGGAAGCGATGAAGGCGATTACCGCCTTGTACACCGCCGAACAACTGGTGACAAAACGCCCGGAAGTGGCTGATCGCATGCGTCTGGCACTGAACGAAAGAATGAAACGCCACGGCTTGGTGATCGACGAATTCTCGATTACCAATTTCCATTTCTCCGAAACCTTCGATACCGCGATCGAACAAAAAACCGTCGCCGAACAGCAAAAACTGAAAGCCGAACGCGATCTTGATCGAATCAAGGTCGAAGCCGAACAACGCATTGCGCAAGCCCGCGCCGAAGCCGAATCGGCCAAGCTCGCGGCCGAAGCGCAAGCCGTCGGATTGAAAGCGCAACGCGACGCCGTTACGCCCGAGCTGATCGAACTGCGCCGGGTCGAAGCGCAACTCGCCGCGATCGCAAAATGGGATGGCCGCTTGCCGAACGTTTCCGGCGGCACCGTGCCGTTTATTCAAGTTGATCCGAACGAAAAGAAATAAGCAGACAACAATGACTCAGGCTCATGGCAACTGCCTTTGCGGCGCCATTGAATTCATTGCCGAGCTGCCCAGTCGCTGGGTAGCTCACTGCCATTGCACGATGTGCCAGAAAACCGGCGGCTCGGCGTTTGTTACCTGGGTCGGTTTGGAAGAACAGCGTTGCGTCATCCGCGATCCAAACAATCAACTGCAATGGTTCCAGTCATCGCCGGAAGCGCAACGCGGTTTTTGCAAACAATGCGGTTCGACATTATTTTTCAAATCCAGTCGTTGGCCGGATGAAATCCACGTCACGCTTTCCAACTTCCGGACCCCGGTCGACCGGGCGCCGCAAGTGCATGCGTTCTGGGATACCCATGTCGATTGGGTTGCATTCAATGACGAATTGCCACGCAAAACCGCGCAACAAATTCTCGAGAAGTGACATCGCACCTGTAGGAGCCCGCTCGTAGAGCTGGCGACCGAGCATCAACTCTTGTCCAACGGACTCCTGACCCCGCGCCCACCCTTGTTCAACACATGCGTATAAATTTGCGTCGTCGTCACGTCCTTATGCCCCAATAATTCCTGCACCGTGCGAATGTCATATCCGGCTTCGATCAAATGTGTCGCAAAACAATGCCGCAGGGTATGACAGCTCACCGGTTTGTCGATGCCGGCAACCTCCGCCGCTTTTTTGACTGCCCGCTGCAACACCTTTTCATCGATATGATATCGGCGAACCTTGTCGTCCCTGGGATCTGTCGAAAGCCGCGCTGCCGGAAAAACGTACTGCCACATCAGCGACTTGTTGGCATTCGGATATTTCTGCGCCAATGCATCCGGCAAATATACGCCCTGCCATTTGCTGTTCATGTCATCGCGATGATAAGCGCGGACTTTTTCTATCTGTGCCCGCAACGGATCGACCATCCTCGCCGGCAACATCGTTCGTCTGTCTCTGCCACCCTTGCCATCGCGGATCGTGATCTCGTTACGCGCAAAATCCACATCCTTGACCCGCAAGCGAATGCATTCCATCAAGCGCATGCCGGTGCCATAAAGTAAATTCGCCATCAGCCATTCGCGGCCATCCAGTCGCGCCAGCACATTATTGATTTGCTCGACCGTCAACACTACCGGCAAGCGCAAGGATTGTTTCGCCCGAACGACGTTTTCCATCCAGGGCAACTTTACATTGATCACTTCCCGATACAAAAACAGCAAGGCCGACAAAGCCTGGTTTTGCGTGCTCGGACTCACCTTGTCGCGAACCGCAAGATGCGTCAGAAACTGTTCCACTTCCACTCCGCCCATTTCGGATGGGTGACGTTTCCGATGAAACAAGATGAACCGTTTTATCCAACCAAGATAGGCATCTTCAGTCCGGAGACTGTAATGTTTGACCCGACATCGACTCCTGACAGACTCTAGCAACGCGGATTTGTACACAGTCCTCACCGCCGAAACAGGTTTATTGTCTTCTGAATTATTGGGGTGAATATACGGGGTCGATCTGGGTTGATATTTCATACCGGGGTCAATGTGGTGTGTAACACCGATCATTCAGTTTTCACAGAAAAACGTCTGTCAGGAAAACACTGAAACCCTTGTAGGAAAAGCTTGCTCGCAAGTAGAACAGCGGGATACCCTTGTTACACCCCACTTTTGGGGTTAATTAGTAGTTAGAGGTCATATGAGTGATCGGCAAGACTTATTAGAGCAGTGGCAATTTCCTTATACCCAGCATCATGGAGTTACCCTGGTGTCGCGACTGGACGCAGCTGACTGCCTTGAGAGAATTTATCAAGAATCCTGCGATTTCTTCGGGTACGATTCATTCACACTTTTTGCAGACAATAAAATTCAACCTCACCTTGAATGGAGTCCTAGTTGGTCCGCCGGTAAACGGCCACAACTTAACGAAGTTCTAGAGCAAGTTCGGGCACATCCACCCGAAATTACTCATTACGAATTTGTGTTCCGTGCTGACCTCTAACTACGCAATCAAGGTGACCGCCGTGAAAATACTGGTTTCAAGTTTCACATCCGGCGCGTCGGCACCTTATTTTGGTTGTTAGGCGTCAAAGGAAAAAGCGATGATTCTGTTCGACAACAATATAGTCAAAATTCTGAATGACTACATTGCAAAAAGCGATCAATACGTAGAATCCATATTATTGGCCTCGTACGGCTTTGGAATTCAATTCGTAGATTTCAGTGTTCATTGCAACGACAATGTTTCCGCATCAATAAATGGTGCTATATACGAATGGGAAGATGCTCCAAATTCTGGCCCGTGGGGCTGCTTGGGGCGCCAAAAAGCTATGCGCGTTAGCTTAAAGAATCCGAATCAGTTAAACATCGCTTTCGAAAGCGGCGATTTTATTGACATTCAAACGAGTGAGAGCGAGTACGAATCTGTTATTTTCAAATTCCCATCAGACAGTGAAAGTATAAATATGGAGATATACTAAGCTCTGTAGCAAACAACTCGCGTGACACCTAACTACGCAATCAAGGTGACCGCCGTGAAAATACTGGTTTCAAGTTTTGCATCCGGTGCGTCGGCACCTTATTTTGGTTGTTAGGTACATGCGCTTTTTTTTAATTTCATTAATGCTGTTAATGCTTTGTGGCTGCGCGACTTATTTGCAACAGTCTTCGGCAGTTAAATCCGTTCAAGGCACCGAGCACAGACGGGTTAACTGGTCCCGAAAAGACAAAAATGACAAACGCGAATTTGATAAAAAGATGATTTATAACGATTTGTGGGCATGCGCACGACAACTTCCAAAAGAATTTCCGGTTAAAGACACTGGCTTTCTGACCATAGAACAAGTTTTAATGTTTGAGTGCATGGACAAACTTGGCTGGGACGCCCTCATAATCACAAGAAGTCATTAATTTTCTGCGGGTATTGTGAGTCTTGTACCTAACTACGCAATCAAGGGGACCTCCGTGGAAACATTAGATTCATCCGAACCGTCATCCGGCGCGTCGGTCCCTTATTTTGGTTGTTAGGCTTTAGTGGAGCATTTTGTGGCGACTAAAAAAATCCCTGCGCCAAAATACACAACCACGAAAAAATTATTGCCGTCCATTAAGCAGATGCGTTCTGAGCTAGGCGCTCAAGACGCACGTGTCCAGTTACAAGAGTTGTCTATTCAATATCTCTTCAAAGCAGCTGCCGCATCTGGTCTACCAATAGGTGACTTTTTAAAGCCGCTTTTCCAAGAGAACAATATTTCTCAAGGCACCTTCAACTTCGACGAGTTGAGAGAGTTGTCCTCTAAATTCTATTTAACAGGCACATACGCTTTGTTCGAAAAGATGTTGCGCGAACTAATCTCAGATTATCAACTCGCTAATCCATCGCTCGTCGCAAATTGGAAAAAAGAAAGTTCCAAAGGCAAGAAACTACCGCCGCTACAAGAACTGCTATGTAATCTGCCGCCTGCTGCAGCTAGAAGGCTTAAAGTTTGCTCTGAGTACAAACTATTCGAATACTATCGCCTAGTTCGTGTTGCAAACTCACACGTCAAAGATAAAACTCTATCCAGCGCAGAGAAGTCCTATAAGTCCATTTCGCCCACAGATTTCTCTCACTTCCGCACTTATGATTCATCGAGCGCCCCAAGCGACCCAAAGAATATAAGCTTTAGTGATTTTTTCCTTTTTACAAGAGCAATCAAGTATTACAGTAAACTCTTGAATGAGGAGTGCGCATGAAGGCCTCGCTTGTAAAGCCTAACTACGCAATCAAGGTGACCTCCGTGAAAATCCAGCATTCAAATTTCACATCCGGTGCGTCGGCACCTTATTTTGGTTGTTAGGTTTTAAGGAAGTTATCGCGTATGTGGAAGAAAATCTGGAACGACCCTGTTTGGAGTAAAGTTATTGCATCCGCAATTATTGCTGGGGCGGGCTTTGGTTTAGTAGTCGCAACTGGATGGTGGCCAACTGTTCTCTCATGGATTAAAAGTTTCGTTTTATTTCTTTCTTCACCTAGTGCGATTCCCAATTGGATAATAATTCTTACTGCTTTATTTTTATTGCTGGCACTGCGGTTATTTATTAAACATTTTGTTAAATCTCTGGCAACTCAGTACAGCTGGCTCGCTTACACGACTGATAATTTTATGGGTCTTCGTTGGCGCTGGAGGTACATTGACAATGAAATATCTGAGCCTGTGGTTTTTTGCCCACATTGTGATTTTCAGCTGATTCCTAAAGATATCAGCGACTTTGGCCCAGCGCTTACTCAATTCAAATGCAATAACTGCAATACCAGCCTCCAATCAATTAAGCATTCTTACTATGAAATTTGCCAAATTGTTACAAGACAGATCCAATTAAAAATTAGAAATAACTCATGGTCAGAGTCGTCAAAAACCTAACTACGCAATCAAGGGGACCGCCGTGAAAATACGACATTCAAATCATACATCCGCTGCGGCGGTCCCTAATTTTGGTTGTTAGGCGCTTATAAATTGTCATTATTTACTAAAAATATTTTCGTTGTATTTCTTGGTGTTGTTCTGCCAGCGCTTTCTGCTTGCTCAACAACCAGCCAATCAAAGTCAAACCCATTAACTACAATTTGTCATAAGAAAAGCGGTACTTGCTGGCCGGCTGCTGCACTTTCTGCAAGCAAAGAGACACTTCTGACCAATGGCGCTGTGCTTACCATTTCTTGTGAACAACTCGTAGAAAAGAAGCTAGATGATGCCTATCATCAGAAGTGTCGCCACCAAATTGAAGAGGTGGCAGCTGCATTGTCAGAGAAATGGAAGGATACACTTGTTCCTATTGCACCAGATCAGATTAACTACAGAGAGACTTGGGGCTGCGTTGACACGGTAGACAGAGGTTTCTGTTATTCCGAGGGTCTCGCAGACCTGCCAATGCAATGGAAGAATTAGCGCCTAACTACGCAATCAAGGGGACCTCCGTGAAAATCCAACATTCAAGTTTCACATCCGGTGCGTCGGCACCTTATTTTGGTTGTTAGGTCTAAAAGCATGAAAGATGGCAGCATTGATTACTCGAGCTATACGCCTAGCGAACTTAGGGAAGCGCTTGCGGGCATTAACCCAGCGACATACCCAAAAAATTACGAAAAACTCAAAGTCGCGTATCGTCTAGCGTTTCCTAAACCCGAAGTCGTGCAGAAAATGGCAACGCAGGCTGAAGGAGATGAAGACCCAAATCGCCTGCATTACGCAGGATTCTGGCTTCGATTCGGCGCAATGTGGCTAGACCTGCTGGTCTATCTTCCGGTAATCGCCTTGTCCCTTTATTTCGGAAGCAAATTCCGCCTTTTCAATTTGTATTGGCTCGCGCCAGGAGTCCTTATCGGCATATGGTTCAACATCTATCTTGTATTTCGCTACGGCGGAACGCCCGGAAAGCTGTTGTTGGGCATTCGGATTGCTATGGTCGATGGATCCAATGTCACCCTTAAGGCTGCAATTGTTCGCCATATTGTCTTACTTGTGTTATCCATTCTGTCCTCCGTTGCTCTGGTTCTCGCCACATTGAAAATGTCAGATTCTCAATATGCGGAGCTCGGGTTTATTAAGAGATCCGAATTACTGGTCGCTCTTGCGCCACGTTGGTATAACGCAACTTCGATGCTTAGCAATGTTTGGATTTGGAGCGAGTTTCTGACCATGCTTTTCAACAGAAAACGACGCGCAATACACGACTTCATGGCAGGCACCGTGGTTATCAAGAGAGTTAAATCGACCTAACTACGCAATCAAGGGGACCTCCGTGAAAATACTGGTTTCAAGTTTTGCATCCGGTGCGTCGGCACCTTATTTTGGTTGTTAGGTGGCTATGAACCGCTGGTCTATAATCGGGGCTCTTTTTTTCGGCGGTGTATTCGCGTTCTTCGTATTACTCCGCGTTGATGCTGTCAACCCGATAGAAATTAAAGGCATGATTGCGTTTTTTCTATTTGGCTTCTATTGCGCGATCGTAATTTTTGGCACTTCAGACAAGAAGCGATCACTTTCTCTGCTAGCCCAAACTTTGCTTGGAATAGCAGTGGCTTGTGCTATAGCAGCCTTGTTTGGTGCCTCAGCAAATGGATATTTGGCAGCAGTGGTAATCGGACTCGTATTGGGGTTTTCTGCAGACTGGTGGGTACAGCATGTGCAGCTACCGTAGTCACCACCTAACTACGCAATCAAGCGGGACCTCCGTGAAGCTACTGGTTTCAAATTTCACATCGGGCGCGTCGGCCCCTTATTTTGGTTGTTAGGTGTTATCAATGAAGACTGACACTCTATTTCGTACAGCTTGCTACTCTGTTGTGATCGCATTTAGCCTGTACTTTTCTAATGAAGTGATGCACTCAATTCCGGTGGTCGCAAAATTTGGTTCCTCCTCAAAACCAATGTTTGCTTTAGCGCTTGTGCTGTCTGTCATGCTTCAGTTTGGTCTTCTCCTTTCTCCATCAATTACGCAGGTAACAAATGTTGGCCTTCGTGTAATTATTGCTATCTCGTTAATTCCTCCACTTCTGTTTTTCTCGTACTGTCTTATGCTGTTTTTCGGATCGAATGGTGTCCCTTCAAAATCGATGCTTGCGATCTTCTTCAGTATCTGTTTAGTAGTTTATGGCTTGGCGCTCTATCGTATAATTAATACGTTTAAATATGCTTCGGCCAAACACACCTAACTACGCAATCAAGGTGACCTCCGTGAAAATATTAGTTTCAAGTTTCACATCCGGTGCGTCGGCACCTTATTTTGGTTGTTAGGGTCGATGAAGCATCTATGCTCAAAATGTGGGGAGCGCACTATTTCTTCCTGGAGTAAGTTGAAAGCCGAGCATATAAGTCCTGCCGTCTGCCCAGGCTGTGGCGCACTAAATGTTCCATCTATGCTTAACCTATGGTTATGCGGCACTCCAATTGTTTTAGCGTGGCTTGGGCTTTGGGGGATGTGGCTCACCAATTCATTTATCCCGCTGATTTTTTTCATTTTATTAATCCCGCCGACCCTCTATCTTATTCACACCAAAAGCCGCTTGGTTGCAACAACGAAGGGGTTTGTTCGGTGGTATCGCATTTTGGCTGTTTCTATTGCGGTGCTCGCAATGACTACATGTTCAACCATACGTCTTCTTGGTGCTTAACCATCTGCACTACAATGACCCTAACTACGCAATCAAGGGGACCTCCGTGGAAACATTAGATTCAAGCGAGTTATCACCCGGCGCGTCGGTCCCTTATTTTGGTTGTTAGGCGGGTGTAGAACAAAAGCAAAAGAGTGCTGGCTTTTCGAAAATATTTTTCAGCGATTCTACGTTTTGCTTTTGGTCTCCAGTTCGCCACCTGTGCCGGTTTGAGTTTCGCTTGCTACAAGTTCTGTTTTTCAACATTAGGCCTACTGTGCCGCGGCCTTGGGTTTTCTTCATTTCCAAGCATCCCGCAGGCCGCCTTGTCTTTCAGCGGTCGCGGCACAGGCACAGCCTCCGGTTTTCAGCCAGGCTGGTTACGTTCTAAACCTCTTTTGGGTTACGCTTCGCCTCAGCACCGCGTGGTTTCTTTAGTCTTTTCTGCAACCGTTGCGGTTTCATATCTTTCAGGCTCCTCAGCCTAACTACGCAATCAAGGGGACCTCCGTGGAAATGTTAGATTCATCCGAACCGTCATCCGGCGCGTCGGTCCCTTATCTTGGTTGTTAGATTCAATGGGCCTCTATTGGGTTTTCAAAGTATGAAATTTCAAATTCACACAGCCATACTGCTCGGTCTTTTCTCTGTAGCGTCGAATTCGACAACGATCGTACAGCCATCCCTCGGCAACAATATTTTGCACTCCGATCTAATAATTACGGCTCAAATAACATCTGGCAAATGCTTGTTGCCAGGCTGCAATGAGAGCAAGCCTCACGTACGCTACAAAGAATATGCGTTCAGTTGCATTAAACCTATTTTTGGCAAGTGCCCTAGTTTTTTGCAATTTCAATCCGCGTATGAATTAAAAGTTGGGGCTACTTATATCCTCATGCGTCCCGCAGATAATGGCGGCAGGGCCATTTTTACGCCTATCGAGTTAAGAAATAACAATACGCAGGTGGTGTACCCCGGTTATGCGCGCACCCTGCAAAACATCACTCTCTACAAAAGTATGTCGCATTATGCTCCTATAACTGAATATCACTATTATCGTTACAACGACTTCGTCTCAGCTATTCAGGCCATAAAGAACGATCCTCGGTTCAAAAATTGAATCTAACTACGCAATCAAGGTGACCGCCGTGGGTATACTGGTTTCAAGTTTCACATCCGGTGCGTCGGCACCTTATTTTGGTTGTTAGACGACATGAGAAACAAAGTCTCAATTTTTCTTTTGGCGGTCGTGCTCTTCCCATGTGCCGTCAACGCTCAGCATAAAGTCATCCGCTCCTGCCCTTCTTTGCCGGCCGACTTGCCAATACAAATCGTTGGCGCTCGCAAGTTGAATTACTGGTCATGCGAAGCCGTCACTCGCAAGAATAATGTCGTCTTTGACATATACATTGGCAGCTTTCCCAATGTGCCTGATGGCCTGCGCTACCTGACCACGACCACTTCGCAGAAGCGAAATCTTGTTTGGCTCTACAAAAACCTCGATACAAAACAATCAAAACGTGTTTCGCAAATAATTACCCTCATCCCAACTGGGGACTCTGATGCATCGGTTGCTATGGTTACCTTTCAGTTGCGCAATAATGCAGATTTCGATGATCGCGCCGCTTTGGTTGCGCAATTAAATTGGTCCAAATAGCATGTCGTCTAACTACGCAATCAAGGGGACCTCCGTGGAAATATTAGATTCATCCGAATCGTCATCCGGCGCGTCGGTCCCTTATTTTGGTTGTTAGGCGGCGTTATACGAGTCTTGATCCAGCAAGATTAGGACAAGGCTTGAGGCTCCAGAGAAGTCTCTAGAGGATTCAAAATGAGCTATGTCGACGGATTCGTGCTCCCTGTTCCCACCAAGAACCTTGCAAAGTATCGCCGTATCGCGAGGTTGGCAGCCAAGGTCTGGCGAGAGCATGGCGCTCTTGCCTACGTTGAATGCCAAGGAGACGCTCTACAGGGGCAGCCAGGCCTTCCATTCCCGAAGCTGATGAAGCTGAAGCCTACGGAGTCGGTCGTGTTCGGCTGGGTACTGTTCAAGTCGCGGAAGCACCGAGACCAAGTGAATGCGCGGGTCATCAAGGACAAGCGCTTGGCGAATCTGGACTTGCCTTTCGACATGAAAAGGATGACGTACGGTGGCTTCAAGATTCTGGTGGCCTAACTACGCAATCAAGGTGACCGCCGTGAAAATACGGGTTTCAAGTTTCACATCCGGTGCGTCGGCACCTTATTTTGGTTGTTAGACCTGCAAAGACATATTCATGCGCCCACTAATCTACGTCCAGATTCACCAGGGATATCTCATTGCCAAAAGATTGGGTGCAGATCGTACTGTCCGTAAGGAATGCGCTGGCTTGATTCACCCCCGGACTCTTATGGGCGACATTGAGAAGATCCAGATTGACTTAGCTGCTGCACTTAAAGAACTCATGCCTCGTGTGCAATTATTAAAGCCAAGGGGTCTTGTTCACTTGCTACCGGTCTACGAAGGAGGTTATACCAACGTAGAGTTGAGAGCATTTAGAGAGGTTGGTGAAATGGCCGGAATTAACTTTAGTCACTTATCCACTCTCGATCGTCCTCATTCAGAGTCGGAGTTAAGAGAGATTTTAGGTTGAGGCGTTGCAGGTCTAACTACGCAATCAAGGGGACCTCCGTATGAACATTACATTCAAGTTATCATCCGGCGCGTCGGTCCCTTATTTTGGTTGTTAGGCGGCACAAAGCACATCAGGAAAAATTAATATGCAGGTTCTGTTTTTAGTTGCTGGTTCCCTCGCAATAATTACCGGCATTGTCCACTCCGTGCTGGGAGAGATTCTGATTT